>CBDAQV010000007.1:0-29870 GCA_965199265.1 Alphaproteobacteria bacterium
AAAAACGCCTATGTTCCTGGGACGAACCGTAGCGTTATCCTGATCGCAAGGCCAAAAAAAAGCTTTCCTGAGCATGGCTCGGGAAAGCTGAGGATAGGCTAAAAGCCTGTAGGACCTGACAGGGGATGAGGGATGTCAAAACCTGTCGGCTTTTACAACCGCCAAACGCAAACAAAGTTCCGGAAAAATGAAATCAGTTTCCTTCTTTTCTCTGCACCTGGCCAGCCACGCCCCCAGCCGTCTCTTGATCGCCCTCGTTGCGGGGCTCGTGACCGGCTTGCTGAGTCCCGCTCGGATATCCCCCGTCCTGCGCTGGGTGCTGGCCTGGGACGTGGGCGCCTCCTTTTACATGGAGGTCATCCTGTTCACGCTGTTACGCCACAACTCCGCCGACTTCCTGAAAAAGGTGATCGCACGCGAGGACCAGAGCCGCTGGATCATCCACATCATCATGTCGCTTGCCGCGTTCGTTTCGCTGATCGCGATCGGCAGCCTACTGTCTGGCACCAAAGGCCTGCCCCCTTTCGATGCAAGGCTGCACCTCGGCCTGGGTGCGGCCACCGTGCTGATCTCCTGGTCCATCATGCACATGCTTTTCGCCGTGCATTACGCCCACTCCTTTTACGGCGATGCGCAGCCCGACCAGCCAGGGTACACGCCTCGCAGGGGATTGAACTTTCCCGGCGACGAGGAACCGGTCTTCTCGGACTTCCTTTACTTCTCCTTCGTGGTGGGCATGACCTGCCAGGTTTCGGATATCGCCGTTACCCGGGCGCCGATGCGCCGCCTGACGCTCATGCACGGTTTCATCGCCTTCTTCTTCAACACGGTCGTGCTGGCGCTCAGCGTCAACATCGGCGCCAGCCTGGTGTCATGACCGGACAACCGCGAGACCTCTGGCGCGACCTGATTTTTTGCATTAAGCCAACGGCAACTGCCTGAAGTTCTCCAGAGGCCACATTGATACGTCGTCAGCGCCGGGCGAAAATCGTCGCCACACTCGGTCCCGCCAGTTCCAGCGCCGAAATGATTGAAGCGCTGTTCCAGGCGGGGGTGGACGTCTTCCGCTTGAACTTCAGCCACGGGACCCACGAAGAGCAGAAACAGCGCTTCGACATCATTCGCAGGACGGAAGAAAAGTTCGACCGGCCAATCACCATCATGCAGGATCTGCAGGGCCCCAAGCTTCGGCTTGGCACGTTTGCAGACGGGCCCGTCACGCTTGCGACCGGCATGCGCATGCGCCTCGACCTCGACCCCGCCGCCGGCGACCTGAAGCGTGTCTGCCTGCCGCACCCCGAGATTTTCCAGGCGATGATGGTCGGCACCGAGCTGCTGGTCGACGACGGCAAGGTCCGGCTGATCGTCGAACGGCATGGCGGCGACTTCGCCGAGGTTCAGGCGCTGGTCGGCGGCGTGCTTTCGAACCGCAAGGGCGTGAACGTGCCGAACGCGGTCCTGCCCATCGCGGCCCTGACCGAGAAAGATCGCCGCGACCTGGATTTCGGCCTTCAGATCGGCGTCGACTGGGTCGCGCTTTCCTTTGTGCAGCGGCCGGAAGACGTGACCGAGGCCCGCGGAATCATTGGCGGCAGGGCAGGGATCCTGTCCAAGCTGGAGAAACCATCGGCGATCGATCACCTCGATGCGATCGTCGAAGCTTCCGACGCCATAATGGTGGCGCGCGGCGATCTGGGTGTGGAAATGCCGCCGGAGGACGTTCCCCTGCTGCAACGGCGCATCATCCGCGCGTCGCGCCGCGCCGGCAAACCGGTAGTCGTCGCGACGCAGATGCTGGAAAGCATGATCAAGGCGCCGACCCCGACGCGAGCCGAGGCTTCCGACGTCGCCGCCGCGGTCTACGACGGCGCGGATGCCGTCATGCTGTCTGCGGAGACCGCTGCCGGAGACTACCCGTTGGAAGCGGTCACGATCATGAGCCGGATCATCGCCAAGGTGGAAGGCGACTCGCATCATCGCACGCTGATGGAAGCCAATCAGGTCTCGCCGGAAAACACGATTTCGGATGCGATCAGCGCTGCGGCGCGCCAGATTGCATACACGGTCAAGGCAAAAGCCATCGTGACCTACACTAGCCGCGGCACGACAACGCTGCGCGCGGCGCGCGAGCGTCCCGAGGCGCCGATCCTGTGCCTGACGCCGACAAAGGAAATCGCCCGCCGCACGTCGATCATCTGGGGCGTTCACAGCTGCCAGACAAAGGACATCACCAACTTTTCCGAAATGGTCGGCAAGGCGGTCCGTTTCTCCTACCGCGAAGGGTTCGCGCGGTTGGGCGACCACATCGTCATTACCGCCGGGGTCCCGTTCGGCCAGCCGGGGGCCACCAACGTGCTGCGCATCGCCGAGATCACCGAGGATCTCGCCAAGGGCATCAACGGCGCCGAGCTGGAACGAGAGATAGAACCCCTAAAGGCCTGAAACCATAAGCGCGGCCGAATGCGGCCGGGCCGGGCCGATCGCACACGACCGTTCCATAACCGCAACCTGCGCGGGATGGCGGGCGGGCAAGATCTTTTCCAGCTGGACCAGCGGCGTACCGTCGAAATCCCGGCTCCCGCGGCCGACGAAGCCGTAACCCGACTTCCTGAAACCTGATTCCGAGCCGATGTTTCCATCCGCGACGTTGCATTCCAGCAATGTCCGCACCGTATCGTGCCGCGCCTCCTCCTCGACCTTGCCCAGCAGCTTGCCCATAAGGCCCTGGCTCTGGTGCGCGGTGTGGACGAGGACGGTCTGTACACGGCCCCTTCGCAGCCTCTGCTCGGTATTGACGCCACTGAACCCGACCAGCGCCATGCCGGCCAGTTCGTTCGTTCCGGCGACAAAGGCGCCGACCGCCAGATGCGGCTTCTGCATGAACTGGGCGAACTGAGCCTGCGTCTTTGGTATGGTGAAATGCTCGCAGCCGCGGGCCTTCAGATCGGCCGTCACGTTGTGCTGCAGACCGAGGATCGCAGGAAGATCCTCCTCGGACAAGGCCTTCAAGGCATAGGCTGCGGATGCGCAAGGATCGTCGTTCATGAAGAATGTATCCATCTATCGGCAAACTTCACCCGGTCCAACAGCCGGAACTTCACTGGTTGCGGAAGCGGAAGTTTATCGTCGCGGTCGACGCAGTGCACGACAGGCAGACATTTGTTGATTATTCCCCGGCCCTTCCGGATGTCAAGCGTTTTACAAACTCGGAAAACTTTTGCGCTGGATTTCGTACAGCATCAGGCCCGTCGCGACGGACAGGTTGAGCGAGTCAGCGCTTCCCGTCATGGGTATCTTGACGAGGTGCGTGCAGGCTCCGGCCATGCGCTCGCCAAGTCCCGGCCCCTCGCTTCCCATGACGAGCAGCGTATCGCCGGTGTAAGGGCGGCGATAGTCGAGCGTCGCGGAAAGGTGAGTGCCGACGATCTCTGCGGCGCGCGCCGCAGAGCCGGCAAGTCCGGCCAGGAACTCTTCCGACCCCACCCGTGCGAGATGCATGCTGAAGATCGACCCCATGCTGGCGCGCACGGCCTCGCGGGCGTAAGGGTCGCAGCAATCGCCGACAAGGACGATACCGGCGGCCCCTGCCGCATCGGCCGTGCGGACGATCGTGCCAAGGTTGCCGGGGTCGCGAATCTGTTCGAGCGCGATCCACAATCCCAGGCCACGTTCAGCAATCCTGAAATTTTCGGCCCAGCGCTGGCGAAAGACGGCGATCGCGTTCTGTGGGTTGTCCCTGGTAGACAATTTTCCCAACACGTCCGCGGAGGTTTCCAAACAGTCGGCCCCCGCCCCGCGCGCCCAGTCCAGCACGCCGCGAAAGAAAGGCGTGCGCGCTTCGGAGCCGTTGAACAGCAGCGTTTCCGGCCGCCAGCCCAGTTCGCGCGCGGTGGCAATGATTTTCAAGCCTTCGGCGGCGAACAGGCCGCTATCCTTGCGCGCCTTGCGCAGTTCCAGAGAGCGCACGAATTTCACAACCGGGTTCTGGAGGCTGGTGATCAGCCGCACGTCGGCGCTTGAGCTCATGCTCCCTCCCACCGTGAATAAAGGGAGGTCGAAAGCAAACGGCCTCGACTCTCCTCGCGAAGGGCAAGCTCGCCGCTGACTATGCTGCCACGGTGGCCCGCAAACAGATCGCGCATGAGGACGTCCAGCGAAAGGAACGACGCGCGAATGGCGTAGGAGGTCAGGATGGTAAAGTTCGGATTAGATGCGAGCAGCGAACGGCAGGCCGCCAGCAGTTCCGGCAGGTGCTCGAACACGTTCCAGACTTCGCCTTCCGGCCCACGGCCGAACTTGGGCGGATCGAGCAGGATGCCATGGTAGGTACGCCCGCGACGGGTCTCGCGCGCCACGAACTTGCGTGCATCTTCCACGATCCAGCGGATCGGCGCCTGGCGAAGGCCAGACCGTTCCTGGTTCCCCCGCGCCCACTCGACCGCTTTTTTCGAGGCGTCGACATGCGTCACCTCGGCTCCGGCGCGTGCGGCGATCAGCGAGGCGATGCCGGTGTAACCGAACAGGTTCAGCAGCCGCGGCGTTTGTTCGCTGTTTTTCATCAATGCCAGGCGATCCGACATCCAGCTCCAATGCCCCAATTGCTCGGGAAAGGCGCCAAGGTGGCGAAAGGCGCTAAATCGGCATAGCGCCGTAACCCCCAGCACTTCCATGGTCCATTCCGGCGCCGTGCCTTCTTTCAGCTTCCAGCGGCCCTGATCGGCTTCCTCGTTGCCGGCGAACACGCCGTCGGCACGAGCCCATGCGTCGCGGCCGAGGGCCGGCTGCCAGATCGCCTGCAACTCCGGGCGCTCGACGGTCACCTCGCCGAACCGCTCCAGCTTCCGTCCGCCGCCGCTGTCGATCAGGGCGTAGCCGTCGAACGGATCCACCACTTCGATGCGGCCCGGCGCTGTCACGCCGTGTGCCTGCGCCTTTGCCTTGCGTTCTGTCTCGATTTCCATGCTGCACTCCGTACTGCGGACGCACGGTGTTTCACAACGGGCTCAATGCCGGTCCCCATGCGATCGCGTGCGGCAACCCGCAGCATAGGCGAGAAAATCGTCCGTGGCGCTTAAAAAACATGCAGATGCCGAACAAGCAAGTATGCGCCTCAATCTGTAATGTTTATGAAATAAAAGTAAATTCCAGGTTCGTGCCTTAACTTAATTTAATGTATACAGAGTTGAACAAACTCTATATGGGTTCTGTTAAGAGAAACTTAGGACCGAGGGCCCGATGACCAACGTAGCTCGCTTTTCCGCTCACGCTCGTGCCGGCAGGTCCGAGCTTGGCAGTTCTCACGATCGCTCCTGGGTGAACAGTCTTTGCGGCCTGAACGAGTTGAAGGTGTCGGTCGAGGACAACATCCTTTGGTCGCGCATGCAGCACCGCGATCGCGCGAGCGCTTCCTTTCAGCTTTTGAGCGAAACCCTGCAGGTGTTCTCGGCGGCGCGTCAGGGCTGGGCTGAAGACGAGCGCGCAGAACTGGCGCCTTTGAAATACATGGTTCTGTCGTCGAGCCTGCCCGGCGTGTTCCTGCTCGGCGGCGATCTGCCCTACTTCGCAGACAAGATCGAGAGGCGGGACCGCGCGGCGCTGATGCTGTACGCGCTCGAATGCATCAACGTCGTCCACGGCTACGCCAACGGCCCTGGCGTTCCCGTACACTCGATTGCCCTTGTCCAGGGCGACTGCCTTGGCGGCGGGTTCGAGGCGGCGTTGGCTAACGACGTGATCGTGGCCGAGAAAAGCGCGAAGTTCGGCCTGCCGGAAGTTCTCTTCAACCTGTTCCCCGGCATGGGCGCCTATACGCTGCTGGCGCGCAAGCTGGACATGGTTCGCGCAGAAAAGATGATCTTCTCAGGCAAGCTCTACAGCGCCGAGGAAATGCAAGCCATGGGGCTGGTCGAGGTGGTGGCTGAGGACGGCGAGGGGGAACTCGCGCTTCACGAATATATCGAGCGCTACGAGCGGCTTCACACGTCCCGCGACTCCATCATGCGCGCGCGCCGGATCGCCCGGCCTGTCTCGTACGAGGAATTGAAGGGCATCGTCGAAATCTGGGTGGATGCCGCCTTGGCGCTCAAGCCTGCCGATCTGCGCAAGATGCAGCTCGTCAGCAAGGCGCAGGATCGCCGGCTCGGCCTCAGAAACTCCGGTCAGCCCGTACACGCGCTGACGGCGGATGCGCAGGGCGAGGAACTCGTGCGCCAGCTGACGGCGTAAGCCGTTCGATTTTGATGCATGCTGCACTGAAGCAACCGGAACAAACCGGTTTTCGTCAGCAGGGCTATAGTCACCGCCCCTTGGCCTGTGTTGCCAGGAAGCGGTCCATCGTCTTGCCGAAGCGGTTGAATTCGTAGCGTAGCCGCGCTGCGTACTCGAACCCGCGCGTGTGGAAGCTGAGCTTCTTCTCGGCGTTGATTTCGCTGCACGCCGTCAGAATCTGGCGGGCGCCAATGTTGGCGGCGCTCGAGCGCACCGCGTGTACCTGGTCCCAGAACAGACCGAGGTTCCCTTCGCGAACGCAGGTGTCCATCAAATCCAGGACCTCGGCTGTATCGGCCTCGAACGCGGCGACAAGCTCGCCGAGAAACGACAGGTCGGGATCGAGGCTGGCGAGGTTTTGCAGCGCGTGGCGATCAACGATGCCGAGCTCGGGCGTCGCCTTGTAGCGGGGATGGCTGGCGATATCGACGACCGGATCGGCGCTGCGCTTTCTCTCCTCGGGCGCGGCCTGCGGCGCCGGAGCGGGGCGGGGCAGAAGTTCCGAAAGTTTCTGAAGCATATAGGACGGTTCGCTGGGCTTTGGCAGGAACAGCGCGACGCCTAGCTCGGCGCAGTCCTGGCGCGCTTGCGGCGTGACGTCTGCGGAAAAGATCACGATCGGTGCCTTGTCCTGTCCGCCCCGCATCAGATGATACATCTTGATGACTTCTATGCCGCTGGTTACGGGCAGGTTGAGGTCGAGAAGTATGAGGTGGAAGTCCTCCTCGGCGAGGCGTTCCATGCCGGCGTCCGCGGTTTCCGCAAGGATCACCTCGTACCCCGCCGAACGCAGGATCTTCTTGGTCACCATGCGGTTCACCGGACTGTCCTCGACCACCAGCACGCGTTGCCCGTTACCAAGCGCCAGTTCGTCAGGCGCGAACGGCGCGACGGCGGTGAGGCTTGTTTCGCCTGGGCGGGCATGCAGAAGTTCGCGATGCGTCGCAAGCGAGCGTCCGATCCTTATGCAAGCGCGCAGCGAAGCCGGATCGAGCGCGTGAGGAAGACAGCTGACCACCGCCGGAAGCTTGCGGGCGATATCGGCATCGCACAGGCCGAGCGCTATGATGGATGCCGCCCGGCCGCGCAGCTTCTCCGAAACTTCCCGCACCAGGGCTTCGACCTCTTCGCGGCCCAGGCCTGCCGTGTCAATCAGGGCGACGGTGACCGCACCCGGCGCACATGCACCGCTCTGGCCGGCAAGGTTCACCTCGACGTCCATGCAGGCGCGGCGCACCGTTTCGACCAGGCCAGGGCGTGTCGAATGGACCTCGACCACCGCCGGCGCAAGGAGCTCGGCCGTTGAGTCCAGTGCGGACTCAGGGCGGGCGAACGGGATCTCCAACCGGAAGAGCGATCCGCTTCCTGGTGTGCTCGTGACGGAAACCTCGCCACGCAACAGGTCGGCGAGCTGGCGGACAATGGACAGACCCAGACCCACGCCGCCATAGCGCCGCGTCGAAGACGTGTTAGCCTGTGCGAACGTGTCGAAGATGTGCTCCAACTCATGTTCCGAAATCCCGATCCCAGTGTCCGAAACCTCGAAGGACAGGCTTACTTCGGCCGCCGAGTGCGCCACGACGTGGACTTCTAGCGTCACCTGTCCGGTTTGGGTGAATTTGATCGCGTTCACGATCAGGTTGAGCAGGATCTGGCGCAGATGCGGCCAATCGCCGACCACTGTTTGCGGTACGGCCGGATCGACACGGATGGCGAGGTCCAGATCCTTGCCGGCAGCCTGCGGGCGGGCAATCGCAACGGTTTCGGCAAGGCAGGTATATACGGCAAAGGGCTCCGGACGGCTGACGGTGCGGCCGGCCTGGATGCTGGAAAGGTCGAGCACATCCTCCACCAGGCTCAGCAAGGCGCGGCCCGAACTGCGCACGGTTTGCACCATTTCGCTTTGCTCCCAGCTCAGGGTCGTCTGCTGCAAAAGTTCGCTAAGGCCGATTATGGCGTGGAGGGGCGTGCGCAGCTCGTGGCTGGCAGTGGCGAGAAACCGGCTTTTCGAGTGGCTCGCCTGCTCGGCCGCGCTCTTGGCCGCGTGCAATTGAACGATCAGGAAGGCGGCGTAGGCCGGAATCGCGACGATGGATATGCCGATGCCCGCTGCGACCGGCAGCATGCCGTGCCAGAACGGACAAAAGGCGACCAGCAGGCTGAAACCCACCGCCGAGGCGAGCGTCGACCAGAACATCGGCCGCACGCCGAAACGGAAACCGTTGCCGAGGGACACCCAGACATAGACGGGGATCAGCGGCGCTCCGCGTTCACCCTCGAAACCCATGCACGCTGAAAGGAAACCCAGCTCCAGGAACATGGCAAGGTAGCGGCGGGCGATCGAAACCTGCGGCTTCCAGACGATCCAGAGCAGGAAGAGGGGGGAGACGAGGAAGTAGCCGGTCGCGATCCGGTTCCCGTACAGTATCGTGGCGCTGTCGCCGCCAAGGCCGCTGTTCAAGTATAGGGCGACGAGACCGGTGATGACGATGCGGATCGTCGCCTGGACATGTTCGCTGTCCGAGCGCCCGCGCAGACGCTGGATTATGCGCCGCAGCATCTCACTTTACCCTAGCCATGGGCGCAGGACGTCTCGTCCAGGCTACCGTGGCGCAGGACGCGCTCGGCAGGCAGCATGATGGTGATCGTGGTACCTAGGCCGGGGTGGCTTTCGATTTCCAGATCGCCGCCGTGCAACCGCACGAGTTCGACCGAGAGCGGAAGCCCGAGCCCCGTTCCCGGATGGCTGAGCGAGGGCGTGCCCACGCGGCCGAAGCGCGCGTAGGCGACTTCGATATCCTGAGCGCTCATCCCGCATCCCTCGTCGCTGACCCGGATCACGCAATGGCCTTCGATGACGATTGCCGCGCCGATCGACACGGAGCCGCCGGGGGGCGAGAACTTGAGGGCGTTGTCGAGGATGTTCACGAACACCTGGCGCAGCTTGGCCTGATCGGCGACGACGGATACGAGATCGGGGCAGACATCCTGGACGACGCGCGTGCCGTGTGCCGCGGCCGTGTCGGAAACGAGGCGCGCGGCCTCGGCGATGACTTCGCGCATATCGACCGTTTCGGGGCGAAGCGTCATGGTTCCCGCTTCGATCTGCGCCATGTCTAGGACATCCGAGATGATCGCCAGAAGGTGGCGGCCGCCGGAGATGATGTAGTCGCAGTATCGCTGCCGTCCCGCGGCATCCATCGCGATGTCTTTCTTCATGAGCTCGGCAAAGCCGATGACCGCGTTCAGCGGCGTACGCAGCTCGTGGCTCATGTTGGCCAGGAAGTCGCTCTTGGCGGCATTGGCCGCCTCCGCGGCGCGTTTGGCGGCTGACAGCATTTCCTCGGCCGCGCGCCGCTGGGTGATGTCGGTCAGCACCGTCAGGACTTCCGCCCCGTCCGTTTCGGGCCCGACGATCACCGTCTTGCTGACATGCATGTACATGTCCGATCCGTGCGCCGGCTGGAACTTGGTCTCGCTGCGCGTGGCGGAGCGGCTGTGCCGGACCTCGTCATCGCCGATCAGCATGCGTTCGGCGAAGAAGTTATCGGCGATGACATGGCGCAGCGGGCGGTTCACCATGTCGGAAGGCGATTTGCCGCACGCCCCCGCAAAGGCCATGTTGGCCAGGGTCAGCGTGCCGTCGCTCGAGGTGGTGAAGATGAAGTTGGGATTGCTGTCGACGACGCTGCGCAGCCGTTCCTCGTTCAGCTCGATCGTCGCGGCATGCTGGGCGGACGTCATGTCCAGTTCCGAGGCCAGCCGGCTGATCCGCAGCCTTACTTCGCGGCCCTGACGGTGAAGTGCAAGAACGTTCCGCACCCGGGTCACGAACTCGCGGTGATCGATCGGGCTCATCAGGAACTCGGTCGCGCCCGCTTCCAGTGCCTCGTAACGGAACTCGCGGTCCTCGTACGCGGTGACGACGATGATCGGCGCGTCGAAGTTGGGGATGTTGGTCCGGCAGTAATGAATGAACTCGGCGCCGTTCATTCCCGGCATCTTGAAGTCTGTGATGATGAGGTCGGCGGGCGAGGCGTGGAGCCTTTCGATCGCCGAGGCGGGATCGCCGAAGCTGTGGATGGCGGCGTCCGGTTCAAGCAGGGCGCTCAAGCGGTGAAGGATGTTCCGGTTCGTGACTCGATCGTCGACAATGATGATTTCAGTCATCCGGCCTGATCCGCGCCTTTTGCAGGCATCATTTGTTCAGCATCCAAGGTAGGCTCCCTGCCTGCAACAGCGTGCAAGGAAAGGGCGCTTACCGTTAATTTTGAGTTTAAGAGTCGGGCCGGACGATAAATTAGGAACGATTCGAGAAAAATTTTGGGCAGTTTTTAGATTTGACGGAGCCATTCGCCTGAGCCGCTCTCCTCACGTAACTTCCGGCTGCCGCCGCGACAGGAACGAGGCGAGTAATTCTTCGTCCACTCCGTTTGAACGAAACGCCTTTCCTATGCCTCTCGTCAGCACAAGGCGGATCCGGCCATCCGCATTCTTTTTATCGCCGCGCATCGCAGCGACGAGTGTGTTCGCGTCGATGCGCCAGGCCGGATCGATGGTTGTCGGCAGGCCAACCGCCGACAAATGGGCCACCGTCCGCGCAAGATCGGCCGGCGGGCAAAGCCGCAGCTCCACTGACAGGCGAGTGGCCAGCGCGCAGCCGATGGCAACCGCCTCGCCATGCGTCGGACCGGCGCCGTAGCCGGTCAGCAGCTCCAGCCCGTGCCCGAACGTATGCCCGAAATTGAGCAGGGCGCGATCGCCACGCTCGTGCTCGTCACGCGCAACGATGCCGGCCTTTATCTCGCAGGAGCGGTGGATCATCGCAACGCGCGCCGCCTCGTCGGCGATGGCGTCGATCCCCAGGGCCGCCGGGGCGATCCGCTCCAATTCTTCGAAGAAAGGCCTGTCGACGATCAGGGCGTGCTTGGCGATCTCGGCGTACCCGCCGAGCAGCTCGCGCCGGGGCAGGGTGCGAAGCGTAGCCGTATCGGCGATGACCAGCCGCGGCTGGTGGAACGCGCCGACCAGGTTCTTGCCCGCGCGGGCATTGATTCCCGTCTTGCCGCCAACGCTGCTGTCGACCTGGGAAAGCAGGGTCGTCGGCGCCTGCACGAAGTCGACTCCGCGCAGCAGCGTTGCCGCAGCAAAGCCCGCCAAGTCTCCGGCCATCCCGCCGCCGAGCGCAAGCAGCACCGTCGAGCGGTCGGGCCGCGCCGCAAGCACCTGTTCGCAGACAGCGCCGTAACCGGCGAATGATTTGGATGCCTCGCCCGGCGGCACCAGAACCGTTGCCTTCACAGGCAACCCCGCCTCCGCCAACGATGCCTGCAACGGCGCAAGGTGATGCGCCGCCGCTGCCTCGTCGGCGACAAGGCAAAGGGCCCGAGCCCCAAGCCGGTCACGGATCGCGCCGCCCGCCTCGGCCAGCAGGCCGGCGCCGATTAGTATGTCGTACCGGCGTGTCCCGAGCTCGACCGTCAAAGGCGCAAGGAGATCAGGGCGCTGGTTCGACAATCCCGTTCTCCAGAAGCTTTGCAAGCGCCGTGCCGACCGTGGACTCGAGTGACTGCGCGCCGGTATCGATCGTCAGGTCGGCTTCGGCATAGACCGGGTAACGCTTGTCGATCAGGTCCGTCAGGACAGCCTCCGCATTGCCGTTCGCCAGCAGGGGCCTGTGCCGGGAGCGGCTGGTGCGCGCGTGCAGTACCGGCAGTTCGGCGCGCAGCCATACCGACACGGCATGGTTGCGGATCGTCTGGCGCGTCTGCGGCTGCATGTAGGCGCCGCCGCCGGTTGCGACGATGCAGCGCGGGCCGTTCAGCAGCCGCTGGATTACCTTGCGCTCGGCATCGCGAAACGCCGCTTCGCCATGCCGGAAAAAAATGTCCGAAACGCTCATGCCGGCGGCGATCTCCACCTCGGTGTCGCTGTCGAAAAACGGCACGCCGAGGCGAGAGGCAATCCGGCGGCCTACGGTGGTCTTGCCCGCGCCCATCAGCCCGACAAACACCAGTGTCCGCATCAGCTGCAGAGGGGGGTGCTGCGTTCTGGAAGCGGAAACAAAATTCCCATTGCGTTTTGAACGCGAAGCGGCCATGCCCCACTCTACATGTCCGACGCCGTTCCAACAGCAGGTTTTTGGGATACAGCCCGATGAGGAAGTTCCTGTTCATCGTCCTTTCCCTGCTGGCTGTGGCGATCGGCGGCGGCGGCGTGTTCCTCGCCAGCTGGAACATCCCGGCTCCGGCGCAGAAGATCGAAAAGCCGGTTCCCGACGACAAGATGCCGAAGTGAGGCATATCATGAACAAGCACGCTACCTTGTTGCTCGCCGCGCTTCTGCTGCTTTTGGGGAGGGTTGCTGCGTCTGCGCAGGCGGACGGCGGCCGGGATACCGCGACCGAGACGACGATGCCGGCCGAAGTACCACAGCCCCAGGCCGCGGACCTCGCCTCCGGCGGCCTTGGAACGCTGAAACCTTCCGGTGGCGGGTTCGGTAGCGATTTGTGGGCTGCGGCCGACGGACGGCAAGTGCAGAAATACCTTTCGTTACTGCCGGAAACCGTACTTTCGCCGATGACGCACGAATTGCTGCGGCGCGCCCTTCTGACTGCCGCCTCCGCACCGCGCGGGCTGTCCGACGCCGATTTTCTGCAGGCTCGCATTTCCGCTCTGCTGGCGATCGGCGATGCCGGCGACGCCGGCGCGCTGTTGCGCACTGTCCCTGCCGGCGGAGCTGTTGCGGCCCTTGCCGAAAAAGTTGTAAACGGCCAATTTTATGCCGGCCAGACCGAAAACGCCTGCCTCGACGTCCGCAGCTACGAAGCGCAGTTCGGCGACACGTACTGGAAACGCGCGCTGGTGGTGTGCGAGGTTTCCGACGGGCAGAAGGAGCTTGCGCAGCGGGGCCTTGCCTCGGTTCGCGACGATAACGCAGATCCTAGTTTCGAGGCGCTGGCAAGCGCGGCGCTCCAGGGCAGGCAAGCTTCCGTTCCGGATAGCGAGCCCACCGCGCTGGACGAGGCGCTGCTGCGCCTTGCGCACGCGCCGTTGCCGCCCGCCGTGCTGCGCAACGACGACGTGGTCGCCATGGCCGGGATCGCCCGGACCGACAGCTTTCCGGGGTCCACACGGGTCGAAGCCGCTTATGCCGCCGCTGTACAGGGCGGATTCGGGATCAACGACACGCTGGCGCTGCTGCGCACTCCAGGCGCGCAGCAGGCGCCCCCCGCCGGCCTTACCATCGCCCGTGACGACCCGACAACCTCGATGGCCGAGGCCTCGCATCGCGAGGCCGCTTTCGTGCAACAGGCCGAGCAGACGAAGGACGACGCGCAGAAGAAGCAGCTGCTGCGCCGGATGCTGACGACGGATTCCGAAACCGTCGACGTGCCCTTCCTGGCCCGCGTCGAGTTCCTGCGCATGCAGACGATGGGCGGCGACCGCACCGCGCTGGCCCCCGCCGCGGCGCGCGGGTTCCTGTTGGAGGGCGACCTGCCGGCGGCGAAGCGCTGGTACGATATTGCCCTTCAGGGCAACGGCGCCGAAGCGCAGCGTATCTGGCCGCTGGCCTATATCGCCTATGACGACATGGGCTCGGGGCACAAGCTCGAACAATGGGCTCGGCAGGCGATTGCCGCCGACAAGGAGAACGGGGCCAGGCGCGTCGAGCGCGTGCTTGCCGCAGTGGCCGCGCTGGGCGGAGACGTGCCCGACGCGCTGTGGGCGGAGGCGATCGGCAAGCCCGACGACGAAAGCTCGATCATGGGATCGCTGGCGGTCAACGCGGCGCTTGCCAACGCGGTGCGCGATCGGTCTCGCGGCGAGGTGATCCTGCTGGTGGCGCTCAGCCTGAAGGACGGGCCGGGACACGCGCATCCGATGAACCTCAACCACGCCGTCGCCGCGCTTTGGCATGCAGGCATGCTGAACCAGGCGAAAGCCATCGCGCTGGAAGGCCTGGCGCCTGTGACCGACCTGTCTGTGAAAGAATAGCTCCGGCACTCTGGATGGCCACACGCGGGCGCAAGCGCAAGCCAGCCAGCATGGTGCTGGACGGTGACTTCGACGCTTTCCTCGACATGATGGCCGCCGAGCGCGCCGCCGCGGCCAATACGCTGGACAGCTACCGGCGCGATCTCGACGATCTCGCGGCATTCCTCGCACGTTCGGGCTTGGGACTTAGCCAGGCATCGACCGACGATCTGCGCAATTATTTCGCAGGCCTGGAAGGCGAGTTCGCCGCACGCTCCGTGGCGCGTCGCCTCTCCGCGTTCCGGCAGTTCTACCGGTTCCTCGTTTCGGAAGGCCGCAGGCAGGACGACCCCACGGCGGGAATCGATCCGCCAAAACAGGGCGCGCGGCTGCCCAAGCTCCTGTCTGAAGGTGAGGTGGAACGGCTGCTTGATCCGGCCGGCGACACAGGCGCAGACGCGCTTCGCCTAACCGCGCTGCTGGAGCTGCTTTACGCTACCGGCCTGCGCGTATCGGAACTTGTAGGCCTCAAGCTCTCCGGCCTCGACCGCGACGGGCGCTACGTCATCGTGCGCGGCAAGGGCAACAAGGAACGGCTTGTGCCGCTCTCGCCGCAGGCATGGCAAACTTTGCAAAGTTACCTGCCCGCTCGGGCGGATTATCTGCCTAAAGGCGTGGCTTCTCCCTTCGTCTTTCCCTCATCCAGCGCCGAGGGGTACCTGACCCGGCAACGCTTTGCGCAACTGCTGAAAGCGCGGGCGCTGGCGCGCGGGCTCGATCCGGCGCTGGTCAGCCCGCATGTCCTGCGCCACGCTTTCGCGACGCACCTGCTGGCGCACGGCGCGGATTTGCGCTCGGTGCAGAAGATGCTGGGCCACGCTGACATCTCGACCACGCAAATCTATACGCATGTCCTCAGCGAACGGCTGGTTCGCACCGTTGTCGATCACCATCCGCTTTCGAAGGGACGCAAGAGCTGATCGCCCATTTGGCAAGGCGCGCGACATCGTGTATCGCTAAGCCCTTCATAACCTGACGGACCCATGAACCCGCTCGACTTCGAAAAGCCGATCAACGAGCTTGAAGCCCGGATCGCCGACCTTCGCAAACTCAACAGCGCTGACATCGTGGACGAGATCGGGAAGCTGCAGGGCAAGCTCGACCGCCTGATCAAGACCACCTACGCCAAGCTGACCCCGGCGCAGAAGGTGAAGGTGGCGCGCCATCCCGAGCGCCCGCATACGCTGAACTACGTATCGGCGCTGATCGACGGGTTCACGCCGCTGGCGGGCGACCGACTGTTCGCTGAGGACGCCGGGATGATTGCCGGGATCGGGCGTTTCCGCGGCCGGTCCTGCGCGATCCTGGGGCAGGAGAAGGGGCACGACACCGAAACCCGCATCAAGCACAATTTCGGCGCGGTCAAGCCCGAGGGGTACCGCAAGGCGCAGCGCGTCATGGATCTGGCGCAACGCTTCAACCTGCCGCTGATCACCTTCATCGACACGGCGGGCGCTTATCCCGGCGTCGGGGCGGAGGAACGCGGTCAGGCCGAAGCCATCGCCCGGTCGATCGAACGCAGCTTGGCCCTGCCGGTGCCGATCGTGACGGTGGTGATCGGCGAAGGGGGTTCCGGCGGGGCCATCGCCATCGCCACCGCCGACCGCATCCTGATGCTCGAGCACGCGATCTACTCGGTGATTTCCCCGGAAGGCTGCGCCTCGATCCTGTGGCGCAGCGCAACGCACGCGGCGGACGCCGCCGCGGCCTTGCGGCTGACCGCGCAGGACCTAAAGGAGTTCAAGGTAATCGACGAGATCATCCCCGAACCGGTCGGCGGCGCGCACCGCGCGGCCGCCGAGATCATCGCCGCCGTCGGCCACCGGATCGAGCACGCGCTGACCTCCCTGCGCGGCGCGGACGGCCCGACCCTTCTGCGCGACCGCCGCAACAAGTTCCTGGAAATGGGGCAGGTAGGCGTGGTGTGAGAAGTGACAGTTCTTGTCTCCTATTGTCATCCGCGCGAAGGCGGGAAGCCATCGACCCGATGCACCGTAGAAGCAGTTCGTGGACACATGGATTCCCGCCTTCGCGGGGATGACAATAGGATATGAAACTCTTGCTTGTCGTCGCCGCAGTGCTGATCGACGCGCGTAAGCGGGTGCTTCTGGCGCAACGCCCTCCCGGCAAAACCTTTGCCGGACTATGGGAGTTTCCCGGCGGCAAGATGGAGCCGGGAGAAACGCCGGAGTCGGCGTTGGCGCGCGAACTGCGCGAGGAACTCGGGATCGAAGTCGCGGCGGCCGGCATGACGCCTCTGACCTTCGCCAGCCATGGCTACGGCGACAGACACTTGCTGATGCCCTTGTACGTCTGCCATGAGTGGACCGGCACGCCCGAGGCCCGGGAAGGGCAGATTCTGGCCTGGGTCGAGGCGGAGCGGTTACGCGGTTATCCCATGCCGCCCGCAGACGAACCGTTAATCCCTGTCATTGCAAAGTACCTTCATGGATAAACTCGAAGCCGTCGCCCACGGCGTCGCGGGGGAGCTTTCGCTGACCGTCGAGGATTTGGTCAAGAACCGTCACGGCGCGGTCATCCTCCACGTGCGTGACGGGGAGGGCGAGTTCGCGCTGAAGGTCGGCGGCAACAACACTGTCGATCCGCACATGCCGAGCCCCGCCGAATCGATCCGGCAGGAAGCGCTTGTCGCGCGCACGCTGCCGCCCGGACCCTGGCCGGACGTCGAGAGTTCGGGCGAGTGCCCTGGGGGCGCCTACATCCTGACGCCGTGGCTGAACGGGCTGTCGGTCACGTACTACCTGGTGGCCTATCCGCCGGGCGCGCGGGAACGTAAATTCAAGGCGCTGGTACAGGGCTCGTTCATCGCGCTGCATGCGCTGCACCGCGCGCGTACCGTGCATGGCGACATCCAGCCCGAACACCTTCGCGTCTGCGACGTCGGCGATCCGATCCAGCTGATCGATTTCGGCTGCGCCGCGCGGCTGGGCGACCGCGACGCGCCGCGCTACCGCGCCGGCCTCGTCCACTTCACCCCGCCCGAGATCGCGCGCGACATCCTGAAGCACGGGCAAGGGACACGCTCGATCGAAGGTGACATCTATTCCCTCGCCGCCTCCCTGGCCTTTGCCTTCGACCAGCATTTGCTGCCGCTTTACCCGAATGGCGGCGAGGGGCTGGGCTGGGAGGAGATGATGAAGGTCATAGCTGAAGGCCGCATCGGCGCCTTCGCCGGCCCGGACGACGCGGTCACCCGCTTCCTGTCGGCCTGCCTGTCCCCCGACCCGGCGCAGAGGCCGGGGACGGAAGCGGCGCTGACGCTGGAGTAGTTGTCTCTGTCGTCATCCTGACCAATGTCAGGACCCATGGTTCCGCAAACGCGGACGGACAGGTCCCGAAACGAGTTCGGGATGACAATCAACAGTATTCATTCCTAATGCGCCGAAACCAGGAACACCGCTTCCTCCGCCGTCAGGTTGGCGTGGCGGGGGACTGCGCCGGATGAGGTGGTCCGGCCGCTGCCGTCCAGCATCACCGCGCGCTCGACGCGGATGCTCAGCGACGCGGCGAGGTCCAGGAAGTCACTGATCGTGAACGGGTGGATCACGTCCGACTGCCACCACGTCTCGCCGGTGCCGTAAATCGGGTTACGGCCCTTCAGCAGGATCGCGCGTCGCGTGCGCCAGTAGCCAAAATTGCCAAAGGAAACAATGGCTTTGCGGCCAATGCGGATCAGTTGCTCCAGCACGTGGCGCGGGTCCTGCACCGATTGCAGCGTCCGGCTCAGCACGGCGTAGTCGAAGGAGCCCGGCTGGAAATAGCGCAGGTCGCGGTTGGCGTTGCCGTGGATGACGGACAGGCCGCGCGCGACCGAGTCGCGGACGCCGGCGCGGCTGATCTCCAACCCCTTGCCGCTGACGCCGCGCGCGCCCGCCAGATACGCCAGCAACGCGCCGTCGCCCGAACCGACGTCCAGCACGCGGCTGCCCGGCTCGATCAGGTCGGCGATCAGCTTCAGGTCGGGCCGCACGACCGGGGTGGGCGAGGGGGCGGCGCAGCCTTCGAGGAAGCGCGCGGCGATGTCGTAGAACTCGGGCTCGTCGAGCAGGAAGGCGTCGTGCCCCTTGTCGGTCTCGATCTCGGCGAAGCTGACCTCCGCCCCGGCCATGTTGAGAGCGACCACCATCTCGCGCGAATCCTCGGGCGGGAACAGCCAGTCGCTGGAGAAGGCGATCACCAGGAAGCGCGACTTCGACTGGGCAAAGGCGCGCGACAGATCGCCGTCGAACTGCGCCGCGAGGTCGAAGTAGTCGGTCGATCGCGTGATGTAGAGGTACGAATTGGCGTCGAAGCGCTCGACGAAAGCGCTGCCCTGGTGGCGCAGGTAGCTTTCGACCTGGAACTCGGCGTCGAAGCCGTAGGCGGGGGCGCTGCGGTCCTGCAGGTTGCGCCCGAACTTCTGGTCCATCGCGTTCTTCGACAGGTAGGTGATGTGCGCCGACATCCGGGCGACCGACAGCCCGACCGCCGGGTTGGTCCCCCTGGCCGCGTACTGTCCCCCGTGCCATTCCGGGTCGTTCAGGATGGCCTGACGGCCGACTTCGTGCAGGGCGATGTTCTGCGCCGATTTGCGTGGGGAAGTCGCGATCAGCAGCACCGCGCCGACATGGGCCGGGTAGGTCGCCGCCCATTGCAGCGCCTGCATGCCGCCGATGGACGGGCCGACGATGGCGAACAGCTTGCCGATCCCCAGCTGGTCGATCAGCAGCTTCTGCGCGCGCACGATGTCGCCGACCGTGATCACCGGGAAGTTGAGCCCGTACGAGGCGCCGGTGTTCGGATCGATCTCCTGCGGGCCTGTGCTGCCCATGCACCCGCCCAGCAGGTTCGGGCAGATCACGCAATACTTGTCGGTGTCGACCGGCTTGCCCGGCCCGACCATCGTCGGCCACCAGCCGGGACGCCCTGTGATCGGGTTTCTGCCGATGACGAACTGGTCGCCGGTCAGGGCGTGGCAGATCAGGATGGCGTTCGACCTGTCGGCGTTCAGCTGCCCGAACGTTTCGTAGGCCAGCGTGATCGGGCCGAAACGGGCACCGCTGTCCAGCGCCACGGGCGCGCCCCCGGCCAGCAGCATGCGCTTGCCGGGGAATCCGTCACCTCTGTCGTCCGGTCCGTGCGGGGAAGAATAGGAAAATCCAGCCGTCATCGCCTTTGACCTCTCAAGCGAATGGGTTATAGCGGGATATGTCCGATTCTCAACCTTCTCCGGGCGCCTCGCTGAGCGAGCTGCGGGCCGAGATCGACCGCATCGACGGTGAAATTCACGACGCGATCCTGCGCCGGGCCGAGCTGGTCGGACAGGTGCGCGCCGCCAAGCCGCCCGGCCTGCCAGCCATGCGCCCGGCGCGCGAGGCGCAGATTTTGCGCGGATTGCTGGCGCGGCACCACGGACCGTTTCCGCCGCGCGCGCTGGCGCAGATCTGGCAGGAGATGATCGATGCCTTCACCTTCCTGCAGGGCGGCCTCAAAGTCGCGGCGCCGAGCGGGACCGAGCGGCTGGCGCGCGACCAGTATGGCGTGCTGGCCGAGCTCGTGATCGAAAATGACGTGGACAGGTTGCTGAGTTACGCGGCGGCCGGCAAGGTGCTTGCGGTATTGCCATGGCCCGAAGGCCAAGACTGGTGGATCCGGCTTGCCACCATGCCCGACCGCCCCGTGGTCTTCGCCGCGCTGCCGTTCCTGAGCGGGGATGCAGGCGTCCGCGCCGTCGCGGTCGGCCGCGCTCCGTTCGAGCCCAGCGGCAAGGACCGGAGCTGGATCGTCGGCCCGCAAGGCCAAGCCGTTCCTTTCGATCCAGCGGTTCCGGTCGCGCAGGCGCAGGGGCATGCCCTGTTCGAGGTCCACGAGTTTATCGCAGCTGACGATCCCCGGCTTGCCGGGTTTACCCTTCTCGGTGCTTTTCCTGCGCCCTACACGCTGAACGGACCACGCTGATGACCCACCCGCAGCCGCGCCCCTCGATTCGCGAGATCAGGCCCTATGTCGGGGGTGAAGCCCGGGCGCCGGGGACGCGCATACACCGCCTTGCCGCGAACGAGAACCCGTTCGGCCCTTCGCCGCATGCGATGGCGGCGTACAAGTCCCTGGCGGGCGAAATCCACCGTTATCCCGATGGCGCGGTGCTCGCGACTCGCGAGGCGATCGGAGCGCAGTATGGCCTTGATCCCGAGCGCATCGTTTGCGGCGCGGGCTCGGACGAGCTGCTGGGCATGCTGGTGCGCGCCTACGCCGATCCGGGGGACGAGGTCGTGTACAGCCGGCATGGCTTCCTGATGTACGCGATCCACAGCCGGGCCGCCGGAGCCGTTCCGGTCGCCGCGCCGGAGATCAACCTGCGCGCGAGCCCCGACGCGCTGGTCAAGGCGATCACCCCGAAAACGAAGCTGGTCATGCTGGCCAACCCCAATAACCCGACCGGCAGTTTCCTCAACACGGTCGAGCTTCGCGCGCTGCACGCGCGTATTCCGCCCGATGTATTCCTCGTGCTCGACTCCGCCTATGCCGAGTACGTGAAGCGCGACGATTACACCGCAGGGGCCGAGCTGGTGGAAGAATTCGAGAACGTCGTCATGGTGCGGACCTTTTCCAAGATCTATGGCCTCGCCGGCCTGCGCCTCGGCTGGGCATACTGCCCGCCGCATCTGGCCGACGTCCTCAACCGCGTGCGCGATCCGTTCAATATCAGCGTTCCAGCCTTGGCCGCCGGGGTCGCCGCGGTCGCCGACCAGGACTTCGTCGAGCGCTCGCGCGCGTTGAACGAACGCATGCTGCCGGTGCTCGCCGCGGGCATGACGGAACTCGGCTACAAGGCCTACCCCAGCCTCGGCAACTTCCTGCTGGTCTCCTTCCCGCCGCACAATGCGGAGGAGATCAGGATTTTCCTCAAGAGCCGCGGCGTCCTGGTACGGCAGATGGGCGGCTACGGCCTTGCGGACTGCCTGCGCATCACCGTTGGGCAGCAGGACGACGTCGACGCGGTGATCGACGGCATCCGTCAGTTCCAACGCGAAAACCCGGCCGAATGAGCCAGCCGCTTTTCGATCGCGTCGCGATCATCGGCTTCGGGCTGATCGGCTCGTCGCTGGCGCGCGCCTTGTCTGAAAACGGGCTGGCGGGCGAGATCACCTGCGGCGACGTCAGCGCCGAAGTTTGCGGCGAAGTGCGCGATCTGGGTTTGGCGGCGCGCACCGCCACGGATCTGGGCGAAGCAGTGCAAGGGGCTGATCTGGTCGTGCTGTGCACGCCCGTAGGTGCGTACCGCGAGATCGGCCGGACCATCGCCCCGTTTCTGAAGGCCGGCGCGATCGTCAGCGATGTCGGCTCGGTCAAGGGTAACGTTATCCAAGCCCTGGTTCCCGTGCTGCCGGACGGCGTACGCTTCGTGCCCGGCCATCCCATCGCCGGCGGAGAAAAATCAGGGCCGCGCGCCGGATCGGGTTCGATCTTTCGCGACCGTTGGTGCGTCCTGACCCCTGCCGCCGGCTGCGACGAAGCGGCGATCGCCAAGGTGGAGACGATGTGGAAAGGGTGCGGCATGCAGGTCGAGCGCATGGACGCGGCGCATCACGACCGCGTGCTGGCGATCACCTCGCACCTGCCGCATCTCATCGCCTACACCGTGGTGCACACCGCGACGGAACTGCAGGACGATACGCAGGCGGAGGTCATCAAGTTCTCCGCGGGCGGTTTCCGCGACTTCACGCGCATCGCCGCCTCCGACCCGGTCATGTGGCGCGACGTGTTCCTGAACAACCGCGAGGCGGTGCTGGAAATGCTGCAGCGCTTCACCGAGGACTTGACCAACCTGCAGAAGGCGATCCGGCGCGGCGATGGGGAAACGCTCGAGAAGACGTTCAGCCAGGCCCGCACAATCCGGCGCGGGGTCATCGACGCGCGGCAGGCGTAGAGCGGATTCCATTCAATTCGAATCAGGAGATCCTCCCTGAAAGCGCAGGACCTCCTTCAAGGAGAACGGTCTGCGGAAAATCCTCCGGTCAAGCCCGAGGATGACAATGGATAAGACATGCTCCATCAATACAGCCTGATCTCAGGCAGCGTCGCGACTTTCAGCGGCGAGAGGTACACGGCCCTGTTCTGGATGGTCAGCGGCACGGACAGCGTGGACACACCCGCCTCGTTGGGTCTGGCGATCATGCCAAGGCCCATGGTCGCCGTTCGTGCCGTGCCGCCGCTCACCGCTCCGGTTTGGGCGAGCGCCTGAAGGGTTTCGGCATATCCTGTCATGCGCGCGCTGAATGCGCCGCTAGGCTGAAGGCCGTCGTCAAGGCTCAACGTGCCGCCGAGACCAAGGCCGAGTGGTCCCCAATCGAGCGATAACTCCTTCACTTCAACGGTGCCGCCATCATCGCGCCACGCGCTCAGCGAGGCTTCGCTCAGCACGGGAACTTTACCCATCACGGTCGCCTCCAGCGTCACGCCCTTGATTGAGTTACCAAGCGCGGGCAGGGGCGGCGGGGGCAGCAGGACCTCGTCCACGTCCAGGGTTACATGAGCGCCCGGCTGCGTGTGATCGCTGGGCGGGCTTGCCGGCTGG
Source organism: Alphaproteobacteria bacterium (assembly GCA_965199265.1). GTDB lineage: Bacteria > Pseudomonadota > Alphaproteobacteria > CALMVH01 > CALMVH01 > CBDAQV01. Next base: position 22,882 of record CBDAQV010000007.1, read on the forward strand.
TCGACATGCAGGTTTATCCGCGCCGCGCTTAACGGCCCTTCTCCAGTAACAAGTCCCGCGACGGTAACGGCGTTCAACGTCAGGTCTGATTGCCTGACAGCCGTCAGGTCGAAATCGGCGGTGCCGGCGGCAGTGACGATCGATGCGCTGATGGCCTGCCGCCGCTTTCCGAGCGGCAGTGTGACCGCCGCGCCCGATGGCGCGGTCAGCGTCACGTGCGACCAATGGAAAAAGCGGCTTTCCACCTTCAGCGACGGCGCGGTGAAGGTGGCTCCGTTCTGGCCGACGGCTTTGAGTCCCGTAAATGACGCGGCAAAGCCGAACGGAAAGCCGCTGCGCTCGTGACGAGCCATGCTGATCTCGACACCATGTTCCTTTTCCGCTGCCAACTGGGCAAGGATCCTCCTCTCCGCCATCCCGGCCAGCACGAACCAGGTTGCGGAGTACAGCGTCACGAACACGGCAAGGCAGATCGGTGCCGTTTTTTTCATGGCATTGCCCTCTCCAACAACTGGTTGCTTGCCGCTTCCATTCGCTCCTCCAGCAGCTTGAGCGCGTCCTTCGGGTCGAGCCCAGGCTGAATCGGTTCCAGCACTTTCAGCGTGATCGTGCCGCCGCGCTGGCGGAACGGCTTCTTCGGCCAGAACAGGCCGGAGTCGAGCGCCACGGGGATAATTGGCAGCCCCGTCGCGGTGTAGAGCCGGATGACCCCGCCCTTGTACGGCCTCGACTCGCCGGGCGGCACGCGCGTGCCCTGCGGGAAGATGACGATCGCGCGGCCGTTTCCCTTGGCGCGTTGCGCGACCTCGATCATCCGCCTCATGGCTTCCGATCCCGCCGCGCGATCGATCGGGATAAGGTCGAGCAGAGTTACGTACCGGCCCCATAGCGGCAGGTCGAGCAGTTCCTTCTTCAGCACGATGGCGGGATCGTGAAAAAGCAGATGCAGCTTCATGGTCTCCCACGTCGACTGGTGCTTCATCGCGATCAGCGCCGGCCCGGCCGGCAGGATACCCTCTATGCGGTAGTGCAGGCCAAGGACTCGTCGTTCCAGCCAGTCCAGCCCGCGCTCGTACTGGATCAGGTACTTCAGGAATTTCGGGCGCGGCACGAACAGCATCCAGGTGAAATGCAGGCACTCGGTAATTGTCCAGGCGATGAACAGAAGCGTGAAGGCCAGCCCACGCGCCGTGATTCCCGCCTTCATCCGGTGGTGCCCAGCGCCGAACTCACCTCGTAACGCCCCAGCGTGATCAGGTACTTGCTGTACTCCGCAAGAAGCAGAGGCAACAGCCGAACGCGGCTGCGCGAACGCACGGGGTTGGGAACAACGGTTGCATCCGGCAAGGCCATGCGAAACTCCAGCAGCGCGCGGGGCAGATGATAATCCGAGGTTACAAGCCGCAGCGAACCGTACCCATGCTGGCGCATCCACGCCGCGCTCTCCGCCGCGTTGCCGATCGTGTCGGCCGCCTTGTGGCCGATCTGGACGCAGCAGGCAAAGAGCGGCGACGATTGCCCGTTAACGCGCGCCAGCTCGGCGATTTCGGTCGTGGGATGCACCCCGGAGATGAATAATTGCCCGGCAAGCCCCGCTTGCAGAGCCGAAATCCCGGCAGCGACGCGTCCGTTGCCGCCGGTTAGGACGATCACGGCATCGGTATGCGTCGCGGCATCGAGCGAGGCAGGGTTTAGCGCTTCTAGGAAATAGCCGAAGCCGCACAGGTACGCAGCCAGCATGATCGTCACCGCGTAGCGCAGGGCACGAAAGCCGCGCGCCATGCGACGGAATGTTGTAGGGTCGCGCGGGGTTGACATCACCCCTTTTCTTCGCGACCTGACAAACGGTACTCTGAGGTTCGTGGGCACGGGTAGGGTTGGAGCGGATGCCGGCATGATTATCGAATGTCCCGACTGTGGAACCAAATACGCGGTAAGGGAAGAAGCGATCAAGCCGCGCGGCCGCGTCGTGCGCTGCAATAGCTGCGGCCGTCAGTGGCATGCCGAAGGCGCCCCCCCGGTGATCATCGACGAGACGGAGGAGGTTACCCCATCAGGGTTCGACGCCGTGCCGGACAGGCCCGGTGCGCCGGTTGAGCGTGACCAGGAGTTTATCGCGCCCGATCCGGAGCCGCCGCTTGAGGACGTGGCTTTCGAAACGCCGGAGCGGGACGAGCCGCCTGCGCCTGCCGCAATCGCGGCGGTGCCGCAGTTGCGGCTCGACTCCAAAGAAGCTCATGCCTCGAAGCTGCCGACCCTCGCGCTGTTGGCCGCGTCGGTCCTGCTGCTCGTGGCGGGAGCGGCATTGGCGAGGGAACCGCTGACAAAGCTTTGGCCGGCAAGCGAACGGCTGTACCGCGTTGCAGGTCTCAGTGGTCCCCGTTCAGGCGAAGGACTGGAATTGCGCGAGGTCCATGCGGTGCTCGATACCGATTCGAAAGGAAAGGGCTTGACGGTGCAAGCAATGGTAGCGAATACATTGCCGATCAGCCGCGACGTGCCGACACTCGTAGCTTCGCTGATCCCCGATGCGGAGACCGGACAAAGCTGGACGTTTGTTTCATCTGTTTCGAAGCTCCCGCCGCACGGAAGTGTCGAGGTCAAAGCGTCCTTCAAGGCTGCCGGCGCGGGGCCTGGAAAGGTTTTGTTGACGTTTGCGCCGGAAGATAACGCCGAGACTAAATAAGGTGCGGGCATGAGCGTGAAGAAGGGAGTCGGTTCGGGAATCCAGGCGATCCCGTCGCGCGCTCCGAAAGGGCAGCGGATCCTGATCGCCGAGGACGAGGCGTCCGTCCGCGAGTTCCTGGTCCGCGGCCTGACGCATGCCGGGTACGAGGTGAAGGGCGTCACCGACGGCCTTGCCGCGCTGAACGCGCTTTCAGAAGCTGCCTACGACCTGATGATCACCGATATCGTGATGCCGCATATGGACGGAATCTCCCTGGCGCTGAAAGTGACGGAGGACTACCCCGATACTCGCATCCTGATGATTACCGGCTATGCGGCCGAACGACAGCGCGCCTACAACCTCGATGTGCTCATCCATGATGTGTTGGGCAAGCCGTTCACTCTGGACGAGATCTGCCAATCCGTGGCGCGCTCGCTGGAAACGTCCGAGCCGGCGTAATCAGCATCGATGGGTTAATTGAACTGTTCGTCATCCTGAACTTGTTCCAGGACCAATGGACCAGCCAGCTCCTCGGGGTTGACTTGGCGAGACTATCCCTCGCACAGCAAAGAAAACCTGAAAACGGGATCCCGATCCACGCCGCTTTGCGGCTATCGCGATGACGATAAATTACGCCAGCGCCGCTCACGCGGCTCAGTAATCCTTGAGTAGCCGGTCGAGGTAGCCGCGCTCTTCCGGCGGGCGGAAGCGCTCGCCGTCGCGCTTGCGCAGCTCCTGCAGGATTTCGCGCGAGCGCTGCTGTTCGCCTTCGTCGGGCACATGCACGCGGCCGTCGTCGGACGCGTTGCCCAGCGTGTCGTCCGAACGGCCGAACGGATCGTCGTTCTTGCCTTCCTGCTGATGCCCACCCGGCTCGCCGCCGTGCTGATCGCTGCCCAGCGCCAAGCCCGAAACCCCTTTGCCCATTTGGTCGGAAAGCGATTGCAGGCCTTGGCGAAGCTTGTCGAGCGCTTCCTGCTGCGAGGGTAGAGCCCCGGCGAAGTCCTGGCGGCCCAGCTTGCCTTTCGCCGCGCCCATTGCGCTTTCCGACTCCTGCATTTCGCGTGGCATTTTCGCGCCCAAGCCTTCCAGCTGCTGCTGCAGGCCGTGCAACGTTTCCTTGAGCGTCTGCTGCTCCCCGACACCGGTGTCGCCGGCCTGGCCATGCTGGCGCGCCGTGGGATCGGACTGGTCGCGCTCCAGCGACTGCATCTCGTCGCCCTGCGTTCCCTTGCCCTGCGAGCGGCGGAAGGTCTTGTCCATCAGGTGCTGCTGCTTGTCGGCAAGGCCGCGCAGCTGCTGCATGGCGCTCCACGCCTGCATGGATTTGCTGTTCGGCCCCGCTTTTTCCGCCATGCGCAGGTTGCGCATCGTCTGCTCCAGCTGGCTGAGCAGATCCTTGGCGGCGTCGCGGTTTCCGCCCTGCGACAAATTGTTCATGCGGTCGACAAGGTCGTCCAGGCTCTTGCGGCTGAGCATCTGCCCCGCCATCCCGGGCGGAACCGTCGGAACGGGTTGGCCGTGCGCCAGCTTGTCCTGCATGTCCTTCGCCAACTTATCCATGTACTCGTTCATTGCCTGCTTCAACGCCTTGGTCAGCCGGTCGATTTCGCTTTGCGGCGCATTGTTGTCGAGGGCTGAGCGCAATGCTTTCTCAGCATCCGCGACGCTCTTCGCGGCTTCGGCGTTGCTTCCATCCTCCAGCAGGACCGCAACCTTCCACAGTATGCCGGAAACGTCACGCATCGAGGCAAGGTCCTCATCCGTCCACAGGCGGCTGGCAGCGGCGCGCAATGCAAGGTAGACGGCGATGTCGTCGTGAAACAGCTCGTGATGCGCCGCGAGTTCGGCAAGGCTGGTCGCCGCAATGATGCGTTCGGCCGCGGGATCGAGCGTCAGCTTCTTGCGCTCGGCGATGATCGCGCGCGCCACGGGATCGTTGAACTTGCGCTCAGGCAGGACAAGCGGCATCGGCTTGGTGCTGGAAGTCTGTCCGGAAACACCGGTCGCCGTAAGCGTAACCATGACGGGAAAGCCTGCCCAGGGATTGGCGCTCCAATCTTCCGGCGTCGTGGATTTCACCGACTTGGGATGGCCGGACACGTCGGACAGCTTGACGTCGAAATACGCCGCCTCCGGCCTGTCGAGCGCCGAACCCCTGGGCAGCATCGTCCCACGGACCTCGTCGGCCAGCGCGATCCGCGCGTTGAGAGAAGCAAGCCCGTAGATGTCCGCGGCAGTGTACTCGAGCTTGATTTGCTCGTGGTCGCCGGTAGCGGGTGGGTGCACCCATGCGATCACGGGCGCCGGGACGTCGGAGACGCTGACCGGCCACGAACCGAGCGTGCGCCAGCCCTTGGTGATCGTCACCGCTGTCCCGCCGGTCAGCGGCGTGGAAACCTGGAACTCGTGCGCGTCGGCAGCCTGGAACTTCGTCCGCTTGCCGTCGATCACGAGGTGCGGCCGGGCGGAGCCGCCGGTGACATGCGCTTCGACGAGGCTTCCGGCGGGTACCTCGAGGACATCGCCCGAATGCTCCGCTGCGGCGGAAAGGATGACGGGCGGCAGGCCCGTGTAGTTGGGCGGCGTGATCCAAGCCTGGTAGCCGATGCTGCGTGCCGGCATGGCCCCCAGCACCCCGGGCGACAGCGCGGCATCCAGGCGATCCCACAGATCGCCCGAGCCGACAACGACCCCGACCACCAACGCCAGCGCGGCAAGAGCGCGCCACGCACGGCTGTCATGCGCGGTCAGCGAAGCCCGCGGCCAGCCGACGCGTAGGCTGCGCATCGCCATCTGGGCGCTGTCGCGGTGTATCTCCCACAACGCGACCGCGGTACCGTTTCGACCGGCCGGCCGGTCGGCCAACGTATCGAACGGGCGATGCCGAGCCGCGCTTTCCTGTTCCATCCGGCGCCACATCTGGATACGGCTCGGTACCCGGTTCGTCCGCAGGCCCCGGCGCAGGCAGGCTGCGAACGCGATCGCAAAGGCTGCCACGGTACCGGCATGCACCCAAGGCGGCAGAGACGGCAGGATGTCGAGCGCTGCGAGGAAAACAAACCCCGAGACAATCGAAAGCGGTGCCCACAGCATGCGCGCCGCGTACTCGGCGAGAAGGACGAGGCGGGCGAGCGCGGATTTGAACCGAAGTCCAATCAGGGGACGAGACATGGTCCTGCCGGCAAGAGAAAGGGCGTGTCAGACATATATAACGCAGCGCCGTACAAAGCTACTGCAATGCCTGCTCTGGCCGCGCCTTGTATTTGCTGACTAGGTCCGTTTCCGGCGCAACCGCCGGATGTTCGCCGGGCAGGGGCTTGGGATAGACCTGCGGGTAGGCGTCGGCCGTCGCGTCGTCGGGCGGCCGCAGACCCTCGGGCTTGCGGCCGCAAGCGCACAGAAGGAACAGCGAGACGAAGGTCAGGATAAAGAGTTTGCTAAGCATAGGCTGGCATGAGTCTTGCTGCGCGATAATGTTTGCGGATTGTAGGGAGTATTCTGCCGGCCGTCACGTTTTATTATTCATTCGCCGCGTAGCATGGCGATCAGGGAAGCGTGGCACGAAGAAGCCGGTCGAGCCGGCCTTTCTTCCAAACCGGAGTTGAGGCATGCGCTACGCATTCATCGCGTGTTTTCTGGGGTCCTTGCTCTTCGGCTTCAACATTGGAAGCGCGCAGGCCGATCCGCCTCCGCTGACAGGCGAGATGAGCCGCTTCACCTTTGCCGACGCCCCGCAATCCCTCGATCAAGTGTCCCTTACGGACTTATCCGACAATCCGGCGTTTCTAAGTCAGTTTCGCGGCAAGATCGTGCTCGTCAACGTCTGGGCGACCTGGTGCGGCCCATGCGTCATGGAGATGCCGGCGCTCGATCATCTCCAGGCAACGCTTGGCAGCCAGGACTTCGTGGTCGTTCCCGTGTCGATCGACCGGGGCGGCGCGCATCAGGCAAGCCCGTTCCTTGCCCGCATGGGCGTGAAGTCGATGACCCCGTTCTTCGACAAGTCGAACAGCATCGGCCGTTTTCTCGGCGCCAGCCGCATCCCGGTGACCGTGATCATCGGCCGCGACGGCAACGAGATCGGCCGCCTGGTCGGAACCGCCGATTGGGAAGGCCAGGAAGCGCAGGCGCTGCTGAAGTACTTCATCAACTACGGCGGCGACATCGCGAAGGTAAAGTACGTCAAGTCGGAGAACCAGGTCGCGGCGGTAACGGCGCGTTAGCTTGCCGGCATAAGGCAGCGGCTTGGATGGGGTTAAACCCAGATCATGCTCTGCGCGCCGTCCCTATCACCGTGTCGGCACCGGCCTATCGCCGC
>CBDAQV010000008.1:0-245269 GCA_965199265.1 Alphaproteobacteria bacterium
GCCCAGCGCAAGTCGTCGCGCTACTGCGATCGTGTAGAGGGGCGACCGGGTCATCCCGGACGTCCGGCCCAGCGGCAGGATCGCGTGCGGCAGCGCGCGGCGGATGTCCGCCTCCCACTCCGCCTCGTCCGGCCCCAGCAGGAAGACGGGAGCGTAGCCTTGCTCGCACAAAAGCCTCGCTGTTTCGACGAACCGTTTCAGCGGCCAGCGCTTGTGAACCCCTCCCGCGCCGGGCGCGAACCCGGCGTAGCGCGGGCCCTCCGGCAGCGCCGTGGCCGCCTCGCGCTCGAAGGCGGGGTCCAGCCGCAGCGCGACGTCAAGGCTGGCCGGCTTGCCGCTTGCGGCGGCGACAAGGTCCAGCAGCGCCTCGGCCATGCGCCGTTTCTTAGCGTAGGCGCCGGGCGGCCTGCGATCGGACAGGCGGTAATCCGCCGCGCCCGAGACAAATGCGCCGTGCGCGATGCGGCGCAGGATAAGGGTCGTCTTGACCCGGCGCTGCGTGTCGATGACGAGGTCGAAACGCCGTTCGGGCAAGGGGGGACGCAGGAGCTCGCGCCAGGCGGAACCGATGCCGGCATCCTCGATCACCTCGTCGATCAGGCCGGTGATCAAGCCTTTCAGCATGCCGGAGTAAACGGTTCGCCCCTTGCCGGCCAGCCAAGTGATCCGCGCGCCTGGATAGGCGTGGCGCAGCGCGCGCAGGAACGGCAACTTCATAAGCCCGTCGCCGACGAGGTCGAGCCCGGTATAGACGAGGATCGTGGCGGGTGTCTTGGCCCCGCCGCTCAAGACGCTGCTCAGAGAGCCGCCAGCGGGTCGTCGTGGTGCATGCCGGTCCGCATGCGGAAACTGCGCCAGGTGTTCGCCAGCAGGTAGGCGATGGTCATCGGTCCGACGCCCTTGGGCACCGGCGTGATGAACCCCGCGCGCTCCGCGGCCGCCTCGAACTCCACGTCGCCGCACAGCCGCCCGTCGGGCAGGCGGTTGATGCCGACGTCGATCACGATCGCGCCGGGCTTGACCCACCCGCCTTTCACCAGCTCGGGCCGGCCCACGGCGGCGACCAATATGTCGGCGCGGGCGCATTCCCCTGCAAGGTCCTGGGTCCGCGAATGCGCGACAGTGACGGTGCAGTTCTCATCCAGCAGCAGCGTCGCGACAGGCTTTCCGACGGTGATCGAACGCCCGATCACCAGCGCTTTCAGCCCGGTCAGGTCGTGGCGGGCGTGCTTGATCAGCTTCATGCAACCGAGCGGCGTGCACGGGACGAAGCCCGCCAGGCCGCCGACGGTGCGGCCGGCATTGACGGGGTGGAACCCGTCGACGTCCTTGGCGGGGTCGACCGCCTCGATGATCTTGCGCTCGTCGATGTGCTTGGGCAGGGGCATCTGCACCAGAATTCCGTCCACTGTGCCGTCAGCGTTCAGCCTGTGCACCAGCTCCAGCAGTTCGGCTTCCGGCGTGGTCGCCGGCAGCCTGTGCTCGAAACTTTTCACACCGACCTCGGCCGAGGCCTTCAGCTTGTTGCGGACGTAGACGTGGCTGGCCGGGTCGTCGCCCACCAGCACCACCGCCAGCCCCGGCGGGCGGGGCGCGCCGGAGTACGAGATGGCCTTAGCCAGCTCGGCGCGGATGCGCGCGGCGATCGCCTGGCCGTCGAGGATCCGGGCGCTCATCGAACGGGATAGGCGACGGTGGCGTAGGGGATCAGGTAGTGGTCCCAGATGAACGTGCGCAGGAAGGTGATCGCCAGGATCAGCAGCACCGGCGAAACGTCGATCCCGCCGATCGGCGGGATGATGCGGCGCAGGGGGACCAGAACCGGCTCGGTAATGCGTTCGAAGAATTCGAAGGCGCGGTAGACGGTGGGGTTGCCGCGGTTGAGGACATTGAAGGCCAGCAGCCAACTCATCATCGCCATGATGATCAGGCACCACATGTAAAGCTGAAGCGCCAGGTCGACGACAGTGAAAAACGCGTGCATGGAACTCCGACGACGTTGTTGACCGCATAGTAGAGTCGCGCCGGCGCCGTGGCAAGCGGGCCTTGACAGCGCGCGGCAACGAACCGCATAGTCCGCGCGGCGTGGGGCCGTAGCTCAGTTGGTAGAGCGCTGCAATCGCACTGCAGAGGTCAGGAGTTCGACTCTCCTCGGCTCCACCATCAAGACGCGTTCTCCAGGTAATGGTGACCGGCCCAGGTGAGCCAGTAGCCCCTGTCCAGGATCGCGAAGGTCAGGTGGGCGCTGCGCGGGCCGAAGGCGAGCAGGCCGGCGTCGATCAGGATGCGGATATGCTCCTCTATCTCGGCCGCGCCTTTTTCCTCGATCAGTTTGGAAAAACTGACCGGTGCGCCGGACGGAGTGGCTTGAACAGCTCGCAGGATTTGCAGAGCCAGTTCCATGTCGCGCTTCATGCCGCCCTTGCCCTCTGTTTACCTTGGGCTGCGATGCTATCACACAACTCATCCATCCTAGCGCATCGCGACCGTGTTGACGCAGCTGCGCCCGGTGGTGATCGACCGCGGCGGCAAGGCAGGCTGGCCGGGCGTTTGGTCCACAAGGTAGAAAAGCGCCGAATCGCTGTTGACGCCGACCAGCGTATGCCCGTCCACGGCGGAGAAGTCGCCACCATTGTCGATCCTGTGCAGGGTGACCTTGCCGCTGAGGTCGTCCGTGTTCAGATGCCCGCACAAATCGTAGTGATAGGTTTCCGCCGCAGGTACCGTAACGGCCAAGCTGTCCGTCTGCTTGTTCGCGCCGATCTTCAGCACTCCGACGGGCCGGTGATTGATGCTGACGGCGATCTCCTCGTCAACCTGCGGCGCGAACAGGCTGTCCTCGATCCGGAAGCTGACCGTGTTGGGCGGCGCGTTCGCCGCGCGAACCGCTGTTTGCGTTACTGCAATGACGAGCAGGGCGGCGATCATCCGGGAGCAGAGGCGAGATGTCATGATTTCTCATCCCGTGTCGTTGGTGTTCCTTACAACTCTCATGCGGCCGCCATGCAAACAAGGGCCGGTCTGGTAGTTTCTCCAAGTCCAGTCAGGCGCTCCGGCGTGTTCCTGACCGGAACGTCAGGGGTCAAGCGCTGGCGCGGTGGCTGCTATCCTCGCCCACCACGTCCCAGGCGATCGCGGCGGCACCGTACACGAGCCTACGAGCTGGCGAAGGAAGGCGGGCCGAGGCTGACCCGCGACAGGGCCGGCAGACCGTTCGCCAGGTTGCTTACCCCTTCGTCGCCACCAGATGCACGGTAACATCCACCTGCAGCGCCACCCATTGGCCGCTGCTCCAGTCGCCCTGGCCGACGCCGTAGTCGGTTCGCACCAGCGGCAGCTTGCCGTCGGCGACGGCGGTGTTGCCGGTAATGGTCAATGTGAAAGGCAGGGTCACGGGTTTTTTCATGTCGCGCAGCGACAGCGTGCCGGTAGCTTCGTACTTGTCGCCGCCCAGCGACTTGAAGCCGGTCGCCTCGAACTTTGCCTGCGGGAATTTGGCGGCGTCGAACCATTCGGGTTGCGGGATCGCCTCGTCGCGCTGCTTGTCGCCCGTGGTCGCGCTGGCGATGTCGATGGTGACGGTGGCATGGCCCGCCGCCGGGTTCGCGGGGTCGAAGTCGATGGCGGCGTCGAAGGTCCTGAACGTGCCGCTGAACGGCGTGCCGGTCTGGCTGCCGGTGAAGCCGAGCGTGCTCTTGCCCTTGTCGACGGTCCAGTTCGCGGCGTGAACGCTGCCGCTGGCGATCAGGAAGACGGCGGCGAGTGCGATCGATCGTTTCATGTCCGGGCCTTTGCGTGTCGGGGATTGCGAATGAAGGGCAGCATGTGGTGCAGCACCTCGTCGCGGCGGACGAAGTGGTGGAACAGCGCGGCGGCGACGTGCAGCGCCAGCAGCGCGATCATCGCCCACGCCCCGGCGCTGTGAACTGTGGCGAACAGTTCGGAGGCTTCTTTCTTGTTTGGCAGCGTGCGCAACACCGGCAGATGCGGCAGCGGCACGATGCCGAACAGCACGGTCGGCAGGTTCATCGGCGAGGTGGAGACGATGGCCCAGCCGGTCAGCGGCATGCCGAGCATCAGGAAATAGAACCCCCAATGCGTCGCGCGCGCGGCAAAGGCCTCGACGCGCGGCATGCCGTCCGGTAGCGGCGGCGGGCGATGCGCCAGCCGCCACGCAAGGCGCAATATGCTGAGCGCCAGCACGGTGATGCCGAGCGACTTGTGCAACTGGAACAGGCGGAACTGATCCATGCCCGGCTTCATGCCGGTCATGACGAGGCCCATGCCCAGAAGGGCGACGATGGCCAGCGCGATCAGCCAGTGCAGGACGATGGCGACGGCCGAGTAGCGGTCGAGGGGCCGCGCGCGGCCATCGCCGGTCATGCCGCTCAGCCGTGCTCGAACGCGCCGCTGAGGGTCAGCGTCACGTCGTCGCCGATGCCGCCCTCGTACTGCGTCACCCCGAAATCGGAGCGCTTGAGCGTGCCGGTCGCGTCGAAGCCGACCGTGTACTTCTTGTCGATCGGGTTGACGCCGCCGCCGTTGAAGGTGACGTGCAGGGTGACCGGCTTGGTCACGCCGTGCAGGGTCAGGCTGCCGGTCACGTCGCCCGTGCTTGCGCCGGTCGTCCTGATCGCCGTCGACTTGAACTCGATGGTTGGATACTTGTCCGCATCCAGCCAGTCCGCGCCCTTAAGCTCGCCGTCCAGCTTGGCATTTCCAGTCGCGACGCTCGCGGTCTGGATCGTGAGGTCCAAGGCGCTTCTAGCAGGCTGCGCCGGCTGGAAATCAAGCGTGCCGCTGGTCTCGTTGAAGAAGCCGTAATAGGTGGTGAAGCCGAAATGCGACACGCCGAACAGCACCTTGGTATGGGACGGCTCCACCGTGTAGGCGCCGGGCTTGACCTGCGCCGGGTCCTTGGTCGGGCCGGTTTGCGCCAGGACCGGGGCGGAAGCGAGCGCGGCGGCGAGGCCGAGCACGGTAAGCGATTTCAGGTTCATGGTTTTCCCTTGAGTTGCGAAACCGGTTCCGGAAAGATCCGAGGTTCCGTTTTGTGACCGGCTTCGATAATGTCCATTTCCCGGCAGCAGGCAAGAAGGCACCTTCATGATACCAGGTCACATCCCGCTGCGCGCGTCCGAGTGCCCGGTGCGCGACATCCTCGACCGCATCGGCGACAAATGGAGCCTGATGATCGTGATGCAGTTGAGCCAGGGCGCGCTGCGTTTCAGCCAATTGAAACGTCTGGTCGAAGGGATCTCGCAGCGCATGCTGACTCTGACGCTGCGCCAGCTCGAACGCGACGGGCTGGTCAGCCGCACGGTCACCCCGACCGTGCCGCCGCGCGTCGACTACGACCTGACCGAGCTCGGGCGGACGCTGCTGCCATCTGTCACTTCGTTGTCGCAATGGGCGGGCGAAAACCAGAAAGCCATCCAGCAGGCGCGCGAAGTGTTCGATCAGGGACTGGACGACCAGCGGGAAAAGCGCACGGGTGAGAATTACTTTCACCTCTCCCTGAACGGGAGAAGTCGATCGGCGTAGTTGGGCGGGAGAGGGTGCTGTTCACCGGGCCAGCAGCACTCTCATCCTCCTATTCCTTCTCCCGTCAGGGAAAAGGAATAGTGCTATACTGCGGAGTAATTTGTCATCCTGATAACCGCGAAGCGGCGTGGATCAGGACCCATTTTTGGGCATTTGCCGTTTTACCGATACAGTCTTTCTGACTGCCGACCTAGCCGGCGGGTCCATGGGTCGCGAAACAAGTTCGGGATGACGGTCAATTGCCAAACCAGACCTCACCGGCGCGATCTCAAGCCCGCGCGCGCCGAGTTCGCGCACCAGCGCTTCCTCCATCGTCTCGCCGTGTTGCCGCGCGGTTTTCGCCAGGATCATCGCTTCGCGGATCGCCGCGGCGTGGGGATGAAACGTTTCCGCCAGTTCAAAGCCCCTGCCGCCAGACGGCAATCGGCACAGTGCCGAACAGCTCTCCGGCCAGCACCGCACCCCCGCTCCTGCGCCCGCCGTTCAGCACGTCGCGCCACTCGCCCTCGGGGATCGCAAGACTGGTGTCCTTCCAGTCGAAGGCATAGCGGTCGCCGGGCGTATTCGGCGCTTCCATCCCCAGCAGCAAGCGGCCGACGGCGACGAACAGCGATTTGTCACCCTGCACCCGCGTGAAGGCGACCACGCTGGCAGAGCCCGCGCCGGTCACCTCGACGGGCACGTAGCCTGCCTGCTCGAAGAACTCCAGCGCGCCGCGGCGCAGGTTCAGCACGATCTGAACGAGGCGCAGCTTGATCGCACCGTCCGTCAGGTCGGCGGGACCGGCGGCGTTCTTCAGTATGTCGTGCAGAGAGGGCGCTTCGCGGATGATTCGGGCGCGCGCCTCATAGTCGACGGGCAGGCGGTTGTCCGGGTCGGCGAGGCTGAAGTTCCATAGGTCCGACCCTTGGTACAGGTCGGGCACGCCGGGCACGGTCAGCTTCAGCAGCGTCGCCGACAGGCCGTTCAGGTAGCCGAACTTGACCAGTTTCTCCGCCGTGGGCGCGGCGGCCGCCAGGAACTCCCGGCTGTCGATCAGGGCGGTGACGAAGCCCAGCGTCGCCGCCTCGTAGGCTTCGTTCGGGCTGGTCCAGCTCGTGTGCTGCTTGGCCTCGCGCATCGCCTTGGTGACGTACTGCGTCATCCGCTCCTTCAGCTTTTCCCAGCCGGACTCCTCGTCGGGCCACATGCCGAGCAGCGTCTGGTAGATGAAGTACGCGTCGTTCGCCGTCGGTCCGGCCCCGGCCCGCAACGGCTGCGACACCTTGTGCAACGAGTCCACGATTTTCGGCCACTCCGCGCCCAGTTCGGACAGCACGTTGATGCGCGCGCGCGTGTCCTCGCCGCGCTTGGTGTCGTGCGTCGACGAGCCCAACATGGTGTGCGGCAGGGTCTTCAGCCGGCGCGCGTTCATCGCATGGAACTCTGCGACGCCGAGGCCGAAGCGGCGCGGATCGTTGCCGACCTCGTTCAGCGAGGACAGGCGGTAGTAGCGGTAGAAGGTCGTGTCCTCCAGCGACTTGGCCATCGCGGGGCCGGTGTACTGCTGGAACGCCTGGATGAAGGCGTAGACGTCGGCGCGCTTGTAGGTCGATTGCTCGTCGCGGCAGAGGTCGCCGGTCAGCGCCTGCTCGACGAAAATCAGGATTTCGACGTCGGGACCCGGCCAGCGTTCCTTGGCCCACGCCACCGCCTGCCCGATCCGGGCGCGGTCGTCCGCGCCGGTCTGCGCCGCGGTGACGTAGGTGCGGTAGACGTGAAAACCGCGCACCACCTCGTACAGCGCGAGGCGCAGGCGTGCGAGGCTGAAGTCGCGGCTGTTCCAGTCGCGGTCGGCGATGTGCTTCAGCCGCCGCGCCGCGCGCCCCAGGTCGGCGGGCAGCATGTCGCGGATGACCTGGTGCTTGGCCTCCGTCAGAAGCTCGTCGAAGCTCTGCGTCACGCCCGTGAACCGGGCGTAGGTGTCGGTGAAGACCGTTTCGTTTCGAGAGTCGACGAACAGCGCGGTCAAGGTGGCGATGAACTCGTACCCTGTCTCGCCGGCGACGGGCCAGGCGGGCCGCAACTCCTCGTCCACCGCGAGGATCTTCTCGACCAGGATGTAGAAGCGGTCCCGGCCCTTGGCCTTCGGATTGGCGGGCGCGCCGAAGCGGCCGAGGTATTGGTAGAGCCGGATCAGGTAGTTCTGCGGGTCGTACAGCCCATCGATGTGGTCGATGCGCACGCCGTGCAGCGCACCCTCCGCCACCAGCCGCGCCAGCAGGCGGTGCATCAGCTCGAACAGCTCGGCTTCCTCGACCCGGACGCCGGCGAGGTCGTTGATATCGAAGAAGCGGCGGTAGTTGATCTCGTCCGCCGCCAGCCTCCACGAGGCGAGGCGGTAATTCTGTCGCTCCAGCAGCCTGATGTAGTCGGCCCACGACGCCTTGTCGCCCGGCTTGCCGGTGAAGCTGTCGGCGGCGGCCTGAAGTTGCTCCGCTAGTTCCGGCTGCGCCAGGACCGCCTGCGACAGGTCCGACTTCAGCGACGCCGCCTGACTGCGCCGCGTCGTCCGCTTCGTGCCGGGTTTCGTCAGCGCGTCGAAGGATTCGGCGAACTTCGCCAGCTCCTCGTTGCCCGAGCGGCGGATGATCGCGGCGTAGTCCGACGGGTTGACGGGGAAGCGGTGCTCGCCGTACCACAGGCTGAAGCTGCCCAGTTTCTGTTCATAGGTCAGCTTGACCGCGCCGCTCATCACCGTCGTGCCGAACGGCTCGCCCAGCACCGGCAGCATCACCTTGCCGCGCAGCGAAGGGTCTGCCACCTGCCAGTCGATGTCGAAGAATTTGGCGAAGGGCGATTCCTGCCCCCATTCGAGCACGTCCATCCACCACTCGTTGTCCGAGCGGTTGACGCCCATGTGGTTGGGTACGAAGTCGAGAATCTGCCCCATGCGCCACGCGTTCAGCGTATTGAGGTACTGCCTGAGGTCCGCCTCCGTGCCGATCTCGGGGTTGATCGTGTTGTGGTCGACAATGTCGTAGCCGTGCGTCGAGCCGCTGCGCGCCGCCAGGTACGAAGACGCGTAGACGTGGCTGATGCCCAGCTCCGCCAGGTACGGGATGATCCGCACCGCATCCTGCAGCGTGAAATCCTTGGAAAACTGCAGGCGGTAGGTGGAGGCGGGGATGGCGAGGTCGGGATCGACCGTGTTGCGCGGCGGCAGCACGATCTTCCGGTCGGCGCGGCCTTCCTCGGCCGCAATCGTCGCCAGCTGGCGCATGTTCTTGTCGGCCAGCAGCGCCGGGATATCCAGCTTGACCTTGCGCCGCCAGTTCGGATGCTCGTCCACCGTGCCCGGCATGTTCGCCTGGTCGATCTCGCGCAGGATATCCTCGACCTGCACCATCAGGAGCATGGAGGGGGTGCGGGCGACGAAGCGCTGGATTTCCGCGTCGGGCAGGGTGAAGGGCAGGGTCTCGTCCTTGAGCAACCCGGCGCGCGCCAGCGCTCCCGCCAGCTTGGCCTTGGAGCCTTCGCGCTCGGCGCGCAGCTCCGCCGTCTGCGCGTCGTTCATGAGGTTGAGCGAGCGGCGGATGCCGATATCGCCGCCGGTCCAGAACCCCGCCATGGTCGGCAGGTCGTGGGTCGAGATGGTGACCAGCGCCTGCGCCGGGTACTCCTCCGGCGCCATGTAGGCCTCTGGGTGCTGCTCGAACCACAGCACGCGGTAGGACAGGATGCCGTGGCTGATGAGCCGGTCGCGCATGCCGTCCGGCAGGGTGCCGAGATCCTCGCCGATGACGATACACTTGTTGCGCTGGCTTTCCAAGGCCACCAGCCGCACCAGATCCTCGAACGGATATCGCAGATACGCGCCGTGCTGCGGGTTCTCGTCGGGAATGCAGTACAGGCGGTACAGCCCCAGCACATGATCAATGCGCACGGCGCCGAAGGCCTGCATCGCGCCGCGCAGCACGCGAATGAACGGCTCGTAGGCGAGGTTTTTCAAAGCCACCGGGTTGAACACCGGCAGGCCCCAGTTCTGCCCGTGCGGGGCCAGAGGGTCGGGCGGCGCGCCGATCGACAGGCCTGGGGCGATGATGTCCTGGCTGCTCCAGCCCTCCGCGCCCGATATGTCGACGCCGATGGCAAGGTCGCCGTAGACGCCGACGCGCATGCCCGACCGGACCACCGCCTCGCGCACGCGGCCCAGCTGCTCGGACAGCTGGAACTGCAGGTACTCGTAGAATTCGATGCGCTCGACGTTGGCCTCGGCCCAGGCCGCAACCTCGGGATTGTCGGGATGCCGCAGCTCGGCGGGCCAGTTGCGCCAGTCGCGCTGCGACCAGTCTGTCGCGCCCAGCTGCTCGCGCATCGCGTGGAACAGCGCGAACCGGCGCAGCGGCGCGCCCTGGCTGGTGCGGAAGGCGGTGAAGGCGCGGTCGCGGGTATCGCCCTTGCCCAGATGTTTTTCGCGGAACTCAGGGTAAATCACGTCGATCACCCGCCGCTTGGCGGTCGCGACGCCGGAGTAGTCCACCAGCGGCACCGAGCGCAGTCGCGCCAGTTCGTGCTGGAACTCGTGGCTCTCCACCAGCGCCTGCGCCGCTTCCGAGTTGCGGTATTCCAGGATCGCCTGCACGTCGAGGTACAGCCAGTTCAGGTATTGGCGGCTGGACGGCGAGTACGGACTGGCGCGCTCGGGATCGTCGGGAAAGATCGCGTGCAACGGGTTGACGCCGATGACCCCTGCGCCCATCCGGCCGGCCCCGAGCGCGAGGTTGGCAAGGTCGGTGAAATCGCCGATGCCCCAGTTGGAACCCGAGCGCAAGGCATAGAGCTGGGTCGAGATGCCCCAGACGCGAGGCAGCGCCCCTGCCTCGCCCGGCAGGTAGGCGCGCAGCGGGGCGACGATGATCCGCGATTCGCAGCTGATTTCGCCGAGCTTGACCGTCAGGTGGTGGTAGCCGAGCGGCAGGTGCGCCGAAAGCAGGATTTCGCTTTGGCCTTCTCTCAGTTCGCCGCTCTGGAACTGACCGTCCTCGCGGTCCATCTGCCAGAACACGCCGGCGGCGGCGGAAAGCGGAATCCTGATTTCCTCGCCCTCGTCGAAAATGAGGCACGGCGCGACCAGTGGGGATCCGGCATCGGGCACGCGCAGCTTGGCCGTCAGCAGGGCCAGCGTCTCGTCAGAGACGTGCGTAACGCTACCGAACGCGTCGGCATAGGATTCGGCAAGGCCCAGCCGGCGGGCTTCTTCGCGGAGTTCGGTCATAAGGCTTTATAGGCCAGGACAGAGGGGACGCAAGGCATGCGGTGGAAAGGCGCAGACGGGTGAGGCGTTCCAGGGAGAAATTTGACCGTGGACCGTGAATTTACCAGCTGGGAAACGTAGAATTACTTTGTTACTTAGAGGCTGTTTAGAATACCCATTCCTCGTCATGCCGGGCGAAAGCACGGTATCCATCCTCTGAAAGAGCGTTCAGCACTGCTGGTTCAGAGATGGATTCCGGCCATTCGGTCGGAATGACGATAATTGAGGGCGCAAAAAGGCGACGGCAACTGCATTCTTAAATATACTTTTATAATTGCTCGTCCACAAAGCCAAGACAAGACCGACCTTGCGCTAATCCGGGCGAATGTCTGCTGGTTTTGCGCCTGAAAAATTCAAAGTGTCCCTGAGGGTATTCAATATTCCAGGTTTCTTGTACGGCTCTACATTTCGGAGATAAGCGAAATCTATAATACTTACCGATCCATCCCTGTGTTCGACGCAAGGCTCATATCCTGAACGTTTCTGCTTTTCAAAAAAGTTCATGATTTGTAGCCCACGCGTGATAAACGCCGACTTATTTTGAAAGCCACCCAGTTCAGAAAGCTGTTCTATTAAATTCAAATCCTTATGATCTATAGGCATCGGTACCCTATGAACTGGCTTGTCTGAACCCATCTCCGGTGCATTTCTGGACTTTTTATCACGATAGTTCAGAAAGAAAGCGCCAGTATCTTTAATTTTATCATTCTTGACCGAGAGCAAAACTATATTTTTTCCAGCGTCGACTTGTTCACGAAGAAACTTCATTGTAATCACAGCCTGATGTATCAAGCTGGACTTATTTCCTAGTCCCAAAGCCGAAACAAGTTTGTTGGCGTCTTCGAATGCTTGATGTGAGAAGTCCAGTTCTAGAACGGCTTTTTGGGATTTCATCGTATTCTCTCGTTTAGATTAAATCTTTTAAAACTCCAATCTGTTTGATGTCAAGGCGATATGTGTATCATCCCTTGTCTTCCTCCATAGACACGATCACGCACCAAGGCGGCATGTCGTAATGCAGGTGACCCGGATGTGTCGTGAAGATAACTCGTGAAGAGTCGACATGCTTGGCGATCGGCGGCCGGGTCTGGCCGCAAAGGTTGGCCTGCAGGGTCAGGACGCCGTGATCCTTGATCTTCCAGCGGATGCGGATCACCTCGCCCTTCACCTCTGACGCGCCGTGCGGCACGGATAGCTGGTCGATCAGCGGCACGATCTCGATCTGCCGGATCGCGAGAAGGAGCCGGTAGTACGCATGCCACGTCCGGTGCGGCTCGACCTCGATCACGCTCCAGTCGAGAACGGCCGAATCGAGGGTGGATGGCGCGGTCGGATCCGGAATCTGTTCCAGCATTTTCGGGTCCTGGAACTTGTCGCCCACTGCGAAATCCTTGATCCGGCCCTCGCGCACGGCGACCGACAGTTCCGGGCCGAAATCGCAGAAATACGGGAAGGGCTGCCGCGATCCCCATTCCTCGCCCATGAAGATCATCGGCGGCGAGGGGTTGAGCAGCAGCACCGCCACGCCGGCGCGCATCGCCGCGTCGCTGGTCAGTTCGATCAGGCGTTCGCCGAACGGGCGGTTGCCCGCCTGGTCATGGTTCTGCAGGAAGTCTATGAAGGCGCAGAGCGGGATCCGTTCCGAGCTTTCGCCGCGCGCCTTGCCCTCGCGAAAGGCGGAAGCTTCGCCCTGGTAGGCAAACCCCTCCGTCAGGCAGCGGGCAAGTCGCTCGTGCGGCTTGTCGGCGTAATCGACGTAGTATGCGTCCTTTTCCCCCGTCAGGATCACGTGCATGCAATGGTGGAAGTCGTCGTTCCACTGCGCGGTGAAGCGCTTGGGGCGCTTGAACTCGTCGCGCTCCAGCAGCCGGGCGACGTTGTTCTCGTTCTCGGCGATGATGTGGATGTGGCGATCCTGCCGCCGCGCCAGCGCGTCGACGCGAATGGCGATCTCCTCGAAGATGTGCGTCGGGCTGTCGTCGACGATGGCGTGGACGGCGTCGCAGCGCAGGCCGTCGAAGCGGTACTCCTCCAGCCAGTACATCGCGTTGTGCCAGTAGAACTCGCGCACCGCCGCGCTGCCCTCCTGGTCGAAATTGATCGCCGCGCCCCACGGCGTCTTGTGCTTGTCGGTGAAAAACGGCGGCGCATAGGCGCTGAGGTAATTTCCCTCGGGCCCGAAGTGATTGTAGACGACGTCGAGGAACACCTGGATGCCGCGCTGGTGCGCGGTGTCGATCAAGCGCTTCAGATCGTCGGGCGAGCCATAGGACGTTTCGGGCGCGTAAAGGTAAGCGCCGTCGTAGCCCCACGAGCGCGTGCCCGGCCCCTGCACCAGCGGCATCAGCTCGATGGCGGTGATGCCCAGCTTGTGCAGGTAATCCATCTGGCGCTCGATGCCGCCGTAATCGCCATGCTCGGTGAACGTGCCGGTGTGGATCTCGTACGCAATGGTTTCGTTCCACGGCCTTCCGCGCCACCCTGCGTCGTGCCAGACGTACCGGTTGGCATCCACGACTTGGCTCGGGCCGTGAATGCCTTCCGGCTGACAGCGAGACGCAGGGTCCGGGTAGTCGGCCTCGTCGCCGAAGTTGTAGAAGTACAGCGACCCCGCGGTCGCCTCGCGGGTCGTCAGCCTGAACCAGCCATCTTCGCTGCGCTCCATCGCCAGCTTCAGGTCTCCCTGCGGCCGCAGAAGCTTGAGGAAGCCAGACTGCTTGCCGGGCGCCCAGATGCCGAAGTGACAGCCGCCGTCAGGATCGAGCGTCGCCCCGAAGGGAAGTTCGTAATGGTGTCTCATTGCAGGGTCGCGCTCTGTTTGCCGTGCAGCAGGATCAGCGACCTGCCTTTGACGATGATCGATTCCGACTGGATCCAGCCTCCGCACCCGCTTCCGCTGGCCGTGTCGACCAGGCAGTGCCATTCACCGGCGAACAGTTCGCGCGGTGAGCGAAACTGCGTGTCCTGGTGATCGTTGTTCATCAGAATGAGCAGCAGCTCCGAGGCGTTCGGGACATCGGCGTTCAGCAGGGCGCCGAAGCAGCGCGTTTCCGGACTGGTCCAGTTCTCCGAGGTCATTTCCTTTCCCGAAACGCTAAGCCAGGTCACGTCCTTGAACCCGCTTTCCCCTGCGACGGTTCCGGTGGCGAAACGGCGGCGGCGCAGGCCGGGAAAGCGCTTGCGCAGGGCGATGAGGTACTGGGTGAAATCCAGCAGCGATCCTTCGGGCGGATCCTCGTGCCGGTACTCGTCCGGCCAGTCGGTCCAGCCGGTCGGGTTGTCCTGGCAATAGGTGTTGTTGTTGCCGCACTGCCCGTTTTCCATCTCGTCGCCTGCCAGCAGCATGGGAACGCCGTGCGACAGGAACAGCGTTGCCATCATGTTTCGCTTCTGGCGCTGGCGCAACGCGTTGATCGCGGGATCGTCCGTCCAGCCCTCCACGCCGCAGTTCCAGGAATTGTTGTTGTTGATGCCGTCCTGGTTGTTCTCGCCGTTCGCCTCGTTATGCTTGTCGTTGAAGGTGACGAGATCATTCAGCGTGAAACCGTCATGCGCGGTGATGAAATTGATGGAGGCGAGCGGCCGGCGGCCACTGCGGTGGAAGATGTCGCTCGACCCGGTCAGGCGCGAGGCAAGCTCCCCGACCGTGCCGGGATCGCCCTTCCAGAAGCGCCGGACGATGTCGCGGTAACGGTCGTTCCATTCCGACCAGCCGGGCGGGAAGTTGCCGACCTGATAGCCGCCAAGGCCGATGTCCCAGGGCTCGGCGATCAGCCGCGCGCCCTGCAGCACCGGATCCTGCCCGACAGCCTGGAGGAAGGGCGAGTTCCTGTCATAGCCGGTCGGCAGCCGCGCCAGCGTGGGGGCAAGGTCGAAGCGGAAGCCGTCGACATGCATCTCGCTGACCCAGTAGCGCAGCGAGTCCAGAATCATCTGCATCACGCGCGGGTTCGCGGCGTTCAGGGAATTGCCGCAGCCGGTGTAGTCCTCGTAGTAGCGCGCGTTGTCGGGCCGCAGCGCGTAGTACGAGGCGTTATCGATCCCCTTGAACGACAATGTCGGCCCCATGTGGTTGCCTTCGGCAGTGTGGTTGTAGACCACGTCGAGAAGCACTTCGATCCCGGCATCGTGCATCGTCGCGACGAAGGTCTTGAACTCCTCCACCAGCCCGCTCATCAGGTAGCGCTGGTCAGGCGCGAAGAACGCGATGGAATTATAGCCCCAGTAATTGTTCAGCCCGCGCTGCAACAAAGGCCGGTCGTCGACGAAGGCGTGGATCGGCAGCAGCTCGACCGCGGTGACGCCGAGGCGCACCAGGTGGTCGACGATCGGGCGCGAGCCCAGTCCGGCAAAGGTGCCTCGCACCGAAACGGGAATGCGCTCGTTATGCATCTGCAGCCCGCGCACATGCATCTCGTAGATGATGCTGTCCGAGCGGCGGTTATCCGGCCGCCTCTCGCCGCCCCAACTGAAAGCGGTGTCGATCAGCACCGATTTGGGCATGCCGCGCGCCGAATCGCGGCGGTCGAACGAAAGGTCCTCGCGCGGGCTACCGATACGGTAGGCAAAATGCGCGTCGCTCCACGCGAACTTGCCGTCCAGCAGCTTGGCATAGGGGTCGATCAGCAGCTTGTGCGGATTGAACCGATGGCCGTTGCCCGGATCGTAAGGCCCGTAGACGCGGTAGCCGTACAGCAGGCCCGGCCGGGCATCGCGCAGGTAGCCGTGCCAGACCGAGTTGCTGTACTCGGGCAGCTCGATACGTTCCAGCTCGCGCTGACCAGTCGCGTCGAACAGGCACAGCTCCACTTTTTCCGCATGCGCCGAGAACAGGGCGAAGTTCGCCCCGCGCCCATCCCAGGTGGCGCCCAGAGGATAGGGCGACCCCGTCTGGATGCGTGAGCTTTTCGGCATTTAGGCGCTAGAACCGCTCGGCCTTGAAGAACGAGGTCGAAAGCGGCGGCAGAGCCAGCTGCACCGAATACGGCTTGCCCTGCGCCTCGACCTCCTCGGTCCACCGGTCCCCGAAATTACCTACATTGCTGCCGTTATAGGCAGTGGAGTCGGTGTTCATGATTTCGGTGAACCTGGCTTGGAACGGCACGCCGACGCGATAGTCGTGACGCACCACCGGGGTGAAATTGCACACGACCATGACGGTTTCGCGGCGATCGTGGCTGTGACGCAGGAAGGTCAGCACGCTGTTGGAGCTGTCGTTCGCGTCCAGCCACTCGAAACCTTCCACGTCGTGCTCGATCTCGTGCAGCGCCGGTTCGCGGCGCATCGTGCCGTTCAGGTCCGCGACCAGCTTCAACACGCCGGCATGGAACGGGTCCTGCAGCGCGCCCCAATCGAGGCCGATGTTGAAGTTCCACTCCTCGCGCTGGCCGAACTCGCAGCCCATGAACAGCAGCTTCTTGCCGGGATGGCCCCACATGAAGCCGAGGTACGCCCGCAAATTGGCGAAGCGCTGCCACTGGTCGCCGGGCATGCGGGCCAGCAGCGAGCCCTTGCCGTGCACGACCTCGTCATGGCTGATCGGCAGGACGAAGTTCTCGTTGAACTGGTAGATCAGGCCGAAGGTCAAATGGTTGTGCTGGTAGGAACGGTAGACCGGGTCGTGGTTGATGTAGTCGAGCGTGTCGTGCATCCACCCCATGTTCCACTTGTAGCCGAAGCCCAGCCCGCCGAGGTAGGTCGGGCGCGAGACCATGGGCCAGGCCGTCGATTCCTCGGCGATGGTGACGCCGCTCGGAAATTCCTGGTAGAACACCTCGTTCATGTGGCGCAGGAAGGCGATCGCCTCCAGGTTCTCGCGCCCGCCGTACTGGTTGGGGATCCACTCGTCGTGCTTGCGGCTGTAGTCGAGGTAGAGCATCGACGCCACCGCGTCGACGCGCAGCCCGTCCAGATGATACTTGTCCGCCCAGAACAGCGCCGAGGCGATCAGGTAGTTCGAGACCTCGTTGCGGCCGTAATTGAAGACGGCCGTGTTCCAGTCCATGTGGAAACCCTGCCGCCAGTCGGCATGGTCGTACAGGTGAGTGCCGTCGAACATCGCCAGCCCGTGCCCGTCGACGGGGAAGTGGCCGCACACGAAGTCGAGGATCACGCCGACGCCGCGCTGGTGAAACGCGTCCACCAGCTGGCGGAACTCGTCGGGCGAACCGAAACGGCTGGTCGGCGCGAACAGGCCGATCGGCTGGTAGCCCCACGACCCGTCGAACGGGTATTCGGTCATCGGCAGGAACTCGACATGGGTGAACCCCATGTCGGCGACGTACGGAACCAGCTCGCGCACCATGTCGGCATAGCTGTATGTCGCGTTGCCGTCGTAGTGGCGCCGCCATGAGCCGAGATGGACCTCGTAGATCGACATCGGCGCGTCGCGCTTCTGGCGGTCGCCACGTGTCTCCATCCACTGTCCGTCGTTCCACTGGAACTTCTCCAGGTCGGCGACGATCGAAGCGGTCTTGGGCCGCATTTCGAAATGGAAGCCGAACGGGTCGTTCTTGTCGGGCAGGATATGACCCTCGGCGCCGCGAATGCGGTACTTGTACAGCGTGCCCTCGCCAAGGCCGGGGATGAACAGTTCCCATACGCCGGCGCCGCGGTGCAGGTACATGCGGTGCCGCGTCTCGTCCCAGCCGTTGAAGTCGCCGACGACGCTGACTTCCTGCGCATTGGGCGCCCAGACGGCGAAACCCACGCCCGCTTCGCCATCCACTGTCATCGGGTGGGCGCCCAGCTTGTCGTACAGCCGGTTGTGCTTGCCCTCGCCCAGCAGGTGCAGGTCGAGGTCGCTCACGATGAACTGCCGGCTTTGCTCCGTCGCCGGCTGTTCCGGCTCGTGCGCGGCAGTGGTTTTAGCGAGCTTGGCGGCTTTCATCGACATTACCCTTCGGTAGACAACAGGTGTGCAATGCCTGAAAGCGGGATATCGATCCATTTCGGGCGGTTATGAATCTCATAATCGACTTCGTAGAAGGCCTTGCGGATCGTGAACAGCTTGACCAGCGCCGATTCGAACGGGGACGGAGCACCGGCGGGATCGCCGTGCACCGTCGTCCAGTACCCTTCCTCGAACGCTGCCACCGCCTGATCGCGCCAGCCGAACAGCAGCTTTTCCAGCATCGGGCGCCTGGCCGAGTAATCGGTCATCACCCGTTCCAGCGCCGTCCACGCCGCGTAGTCGAACGAGCGGATCATGCCCGCGACGTCGATGAGCGGCGAGCGCTTGCGACGGCGTTCCGCGACGGTCAGCTTCGGCTCACCCTCGAAATCGACGATCACCACGTCGCTTTCGGCGACGAGGATCTGGCCAAGGTGGTAGTCGCCATGCACGCGGGTCTTGGAGCCCGACGGGGCGAGCCCGTCGAACAGCGACCCGATCGCATCTTCCATCGCCTGTTCGCCGGCAAGCACGGTCGCGATCAGCTTGCTTTCTCCCGCCCGGGCCTTCAGGCGGCCCAGCACTTCGTGCGCCTGTTCGCGCGCCTGTGAAACCCACTCCTCGATGTCCGCCTCGGCGATGGGTTCGGGGCTGAACGCCTCGTTCGTGGTTTCGCCGCCCAGCGCCAGGTGCACTTCGGCGGTGCGCATGCCCAGCGTGCGGGCGAACTCGAGGAAGTCGCCGTGGGACGGCGGTTCTTCATCGACCTGCGCCTGATCCAGCACGACGTAATGGTCGACGAGGCGGTTGAGATAGGCCAGCGTGAAGGCCCAGCCGTCGCCCTGGTTGTCCACGAAGGCGTGCAGGATGGCGATCGCGGCGCTCTGTCCGTTGGCGAACTCGACCTCGGCATAGCCAAGGACGGGCGGAACCGTCAGCTTGCGTGGCTGCTCGGTCAGGAACAAACCGATCTCGACCTCGGGCTGGATACCGTTGGTGAGGTGCCGATAGAATTTGAGAACGGCAAAGTTGCGGATGAGGACCGAGCTGTTGCTCTGTTCGCCGGAACTCGGGCTGGGGTGAGCGTCTGCCGGCATGCCGCCTGCCGGCATCCTGGCCGTGTGAGTGAACCTGATCGTACCGGCAGGGCCGCTGAGGCTTTCCCCGGCAACGATCGCCTCGATGAAGTGGGCCGAGAACTCGGCTTGCCCGACGGCGTCCACCACGATACCCTCCTGCGGCCCGCGCCGGGCCTTGGCGAAGGCACGCGGCTGAAGGGATTGCGGCAACTCCTGGAAGGAAGACCATTCCACGCCCATCGGCAGGAAGAAGACATGCTCCTGCCCTTCGTGCCGGGATGTGACCAGCGATAGGAGGTGGCGATGATACGCCGTGCCGCCCAGCATGCCGAGGAAGGCGGTATCCACCTCGTGCAGCCTGGTGTCCTTGCCGGGGAACCAGCGCTGCGTTGGCAGGAACTGCGGCAGGATATTGCGGTCGAGGAACAGCTTGTTGCGGCCATTGATCACCGATTCCGGTCCGGTGGTCACCACCAGCGTGATGTAGTCGGGAACCAGCACCGGTTCGGGCGGCGGCTGCGGCATGTCGGTCCGCGATCCCTGCGCCTCGAGCTGGAACCAGTAGAAACCGTATGGTGACAAAGTCAGAAGGTAGGTCAGGTCGCCGATCAGCGGAAAGCGCGAGCGGCCGATCAGCTCCAGCGGAGCCGTTCCCTTGTACGGTGACAGGTCAAGCTCGACCGCCTGCGCGGCGCGCGACAGGTTGACGACGCACAGGATCACCTCGTCCTCATGGATGCGCAAATACGCGAGGACCTGCCGGTTCATCGGATAGAGGAACTCGATGCGGCCACGGCCGAACGCCTGGCGGCTCTGGCGAACCGCAATGATGCGCTTCATCCAGCTGAGCAACGACGAGGTGTTTCGGCTCTGCGCCTCGACGTTCACCGTCTGGTAGCCGTACACCGGGTCCATGATGGCCGGCAGGTACAGGCGGGCCGGGTCCGAGCGCGAGTAGCCGCCGTTGCGGTCGGGCGACCATTGCATCGGCGTACGCACGCCGTCGCGGTCGCCGAGATAGATGTTGTCGCCCATGCCCAGCTCGTCGCCGTAATACATGATCGGCGTGCCCGGCATCGACAGCAGCAGGCTGTTCATCAGCTCGATCTTGCGCCGGTCGTTTTCCATCAGCGGCGCGAGGCGGCGGCGGATGCCGACGTTGATGCGCATCCGCTTGTCGGCGGCGTAGGTTTCCCAAAGGTAGTCGCGCTCCTTGTCGGTCACCATCTCCAGCGTCAGCTCGTCGTGGTTGCGCAGGAAGATCGCCCACTGGTTCTGTGGCGAGATCTCGGGCGTCTGGCGCATGATGTCGGTGATCGGGTGCCGGTCCTCGCGCGCCACCGCCATATACATGCGCGGCATCAGCGGGAAGTGGAACGCCATGTGGCACTCGTCGTCATCGCCGAAATACTGGATGACGTCCTCGGGCCACATGTTCGCTTCGGCGAGGAAGAAGCGATCCGGGAACTTCGCGTCGAGCGCCTTGCGCAGTTCCTTGATGACGTGATGCGTCTCGGGGATGTTCTCGTTGGAAGTGCCGTCGCGCTCGACGAGGTACGGAATGGCGTCGAGGCGCAGCCCGTCCACGCCGGTTTTCAGCCAGAAATACATCGCGTCGATCACCGCCTGCATCACCGGCGGATGGTCGAAGTTTAGGTCCGGCTGGTGCGAGAAGAAGCGGTGCCAGAAATACTGCTCGGCAACCGGGTCCCACGTCCAGTTCGACTTTTCAGTATCGGTGAAGATGATGCGCGTGCCCGAATACAGCTTGTCGTCGTCGCTCCAGACGTACCAGTTGCGCTCCTCGGACCCCTTGGGCGACGTGCGCGCGCGCTGGAACCACGGGTGCTGGTCCGAAGTATGGTTGATGACCAGCTCGGTGATGACCTTCAGGCCGCGTTCGTGCGCCTCGCCGACGAATTTCTTGAAGTCGTCCATCGTCCCGTAGGACGGGTTGACGTTGGTGTAGTCGGAAATATCGTACCCGTCGTCGCGCAGCGGCGAGGGATAGAACGGCAGCAGCCAGATCGCAGAAACGCCGAGGTCCTTGATGTAGTCCAGCTTCGCGGTCAGCCCCTCGAAGTCGCCGATGCCGTCATTGTCCGAATCGAAGAACGCCTTGATGTGCGTCTGGTAGATGATCGCATCCTTGTACCAGTCGAGCGCGCCGTAGCCCGTCGTGGTCTGACCCGTCTCACTGCCCTTGGCTGCAACTGCCATATTCGTATGCCCTGTTCGATGCGTCATCGGCAACGCCCACCGGGGCGAACCATCTCAACCACTGGATCGCATTATCGATCCCTCAGAGGGATACCGGGCGCGCACCCGACCTGACAATGAGTATTCTTGGCAAATGGCTATTTCCTGGGCGGATCGGGACGTAGCGAGAAATACTGGACCATTTCGGCCGGGGGCCGGAATCCGTACCATCGGTGCGGTGACACTTGGGTGGTGGAGTCCGTGCTTGCGCACGGAATGACGGAGCCTTTGTGTTCAAAGCTATCGCCTCATCGCTGCCGCCAAGTCCAGGTACTCGTCTTTCGATCTGTCCCAATCGGGAAACGGCATGATGCCTATCGAACGCCAAACACCTGCGCCGGGCTGTCCGGGTTCAGGTTCACATGCACGCGTCCCCGCTCCGAAGCGTAGACGCGGTCGTGTAGCGGTTCGCTGATCGTCAGCGTATTGGCCGGCGTGAACCCGGCTTCGGCGAACGGCAAATCGATATCGAACTCCGAATATCCGTCAGGATCGAGCATGATGGCGGCGAAAACCAGGCCGTCGACGCCGGGACGTTCGCGGGAGAAGAACAGGACGCGGCCATCCTCGACAGGGTGGAAACGCAAGCCCAGCGAGGTCTGCAGTTGCGGCCAGTCGCGCCGGATGCCGTTGAGGCGTCGGATGTAATCCTTGATGTTGCCGGGGCGGTCCCAGTCCCTGACCTTGAACTCGTACTTCTCGGAATCGAGGTACTCCTCCTTGCCGGGAATGGCGGCGGATTCACAAAGCTCGAAGCCGCTGTAGACGCCGTAGGTCGAGGACAGCAGCGCCGCCAGCGCCACGCGCAGCTTGAACGCGGACGGCTTGCCCGATTGCAGGAAGGCGGGCAGGATATCCGGCGTGGTGACGAAGAAATTGGCGCGGTAGTACTCGCGCAGCTCGCTCGTCGTCAGCTCGGTCAGGTATTCGGTCAACTCCGCCTTGCTGTTGCGCCAGGTGAAGTAGGTGTACGACTGGGTGAAGCCACATTTGGCAAGCTCGGCCATCATCTTCGGCCGGGTGAACGCTTCGGACAGGAAGATGACCTGCGGGTGCTTCGCCTGCACCTCGCGGATGCACCATTCCCAGAACGGCAGCGGCTTGGTGTGCGGGTTGTCGACGCGGAAGATGTCTACCCCGGCGTCGATCCAGAACAGGAAAATGTCACGCAGCGCCTCCCACAGCTCGCGCCAGTGCGGGCCGAAGAAGTTGACGTTGACGATGTCCTGGTACTTCTTCGGCGGGTTTTCCGCGTACTTGATCGTGCCGTCGGCGCGCCAGAAGAACCAGTCGGGATGCTCCACGATCCAGGGATGGTCCATCGAGCACTGGATGGCGAAGTCCAGCGCCACTTCCATGCCGTGATCGTGGGTCGCGCGCACGAAGCGGCGGAAATCCTCCAGCGTGCCGAGTTCCGGATGCACCTTGTCGTGCCCGCCCATGGTGCCGTCGCCCATCGGCCCGCCGATCGCGTACGGGCTGCCGGGTTCGCCGGGGCCGGCGTTCAGGCTATTGTTCTTTCCCTTGCGGAACTGGACCCCGATCGGATGGATCGGGGTCAGGTAGACGACGTCGAACCCCAGATCCTTGATATAGGGCAGGCGTGCCGCGCATTCGTCGAAGGTCGCGCTGCGGGTCGGGTCCGTACCCATGCTGCGCGGGAAAATCTCGTACCACGCCCCGTTGACCGCGCGCTCGCGGTCAACGATGATTTCCCCCTCGCCGGGTTTGCGGCTGACATAGTCGCGTTGCCCCCAGGCCGCCATGTAACGCCGCGTCTCCGGCGAGGCGGCGACGGCCCATTTCCCGGCATCGTTCTTGCCGGCATCGAGCGCCCTGACAATCGCCTCCAGCGCGGCGCGACCGACCGTGTTCGCCTCGCGCGCGGCGGCGACCAGCAACTCGCGGCCTTCGCCCAGTTCCAGGGGGATCGGCTGGGCGGCGTCGAACTTGCGCTGCGTGTCGCGCCGCCACGACTCAAAGGCGTCCACCCAGGCTTCGACGGTGAAGTGCAGGCGGCCTATGCGCGTAACGAAGAAATCCCCGCTCCACCGGTCGTTGTCGTACGGGCGCAGCTTCGCGCGGCCGCTATGCCGGCCTTGACGCCAGACGATCTCCGCGCCCAGCACCTCGTGCCCGTCGCAGAGGAGGTCGGCCATGACGGTGACGCGGTCGCCGACGATGCGCTTGACGGGAAAACGACCCCCGTCGATCTCGGGAAAGACGTTCTCGATCGAAATACGCGATTCAGCAGACCAGTCGCGCGCGGGTTCGGACGGCGTGCTTTCCGGAGTCTCGTAGGTGCGCTTGTCCGCGGCGGCTGCCGTCTCGAACACGCGGTAGGCGAAGGAGTCCAGCTGGATGCGGCCCTGTTCGGGTTCGCCCTCGCGGCCCGGCGTGATGTCCAGCAATTCGTCCGCGGCGCAGTGCAGCCACTCGCACACCGTTTCGCGCTCGACCACGACGGTGCCGTTCGCATCGGGGTTGGCGACGAACAGCACGGCGCTGTTCTTCTCGCCGTCGAATCGGGCGAACGACATCGCGCCGCCGCGCAAGGGGCGATACTCCATCTCGCCCTCGACGATCAGCGCCGGGCTGGCCGCTTTCATCGCGTTGAGCGCCGCGATCTCGTGGCTGATGTCGTAATCCTTGCTGTCGATCTCGCCCCAGTCGGCGGGCGAGCTGTCGGTGACGCTCAGCGGCTTGCGGAAGCCGAACTCGTAGCCCGCCGGCAGCATGACGCCGCTGGAAAAGCATGTCGCCAGCGCGTAGCGCAGGCGCGCGTAGCGCGCGCGCAGGGGAACGGGCAGGTATTCCATCTCCGCCGCGAGCCGGGGCGTGTCGTGGCTTTCGGGGAAGGAGATGGACGGCGCGACGTCGCGGAACTGGTTGTACTGGACGACCGCCCACGGCGCCTTGAGGTCCCACCATTTCGAGCTGTTGAACAAATAGTCGAAGCCGACGCCGCGCAGTGCCTCTATTTCGTCCAGGCGGCACCCCAGCGTCTCGGCGGCGAAGACGACGTGCGGCGACACATCGCGCGCGGCCTTGATCAGCGCGCGCCAGACGTCAGCCGGCACCTTGTACGCCGCGTCGCAGCGAAAGCCGAGGATCCCCAGCTTGATGAGCCGCTTGATGTAGCCGGTGAAGTAGGCGGTGATCTGGTCGCGCGCGGCCCCATGAAAGTCCAGTTCGGCGAGATCGCCCCAGACCTGGCCCTGGCCGCCGCCGGGATCGATGGCGGAGGGATGCCTGATCCGGCCGTCGGCTTCGCGCGCGTACCAGTGCGGCTTTTCCTGCGTGAACGGGTGCGCGTCGGCCGTGTGGTTGATGACGAGGTCCATCATGATGCCGAGCCCCGCCTTGCCGGCGGGCCCGGTCAGCGCGGGCAGGTTGGCGTCGAGCGACAAATCCTGGGGGATCCCATCCTCGCTCACCGCAAAGCGCGGGTCGATCTCGTCATAGCTCGCCACGGCGTACAGGCTGCGCGAGCCGCCGGTCCTGTGCACCGGATTGAGGTACACCCAGTCGAACCCCATGGCGGCGATCCGCGGAAACTGCTCCGCCGCCTTGGGCAGGTTCTCCGCCAGCAGCGGGAACAGGTTGTAGATCCGGATGGAGGTGGCCGAGGCCGTGTCCTTCCGCGTGGGAGAATCGTTCATGCGGTGTTTCGCAGTTAATGTTTGGCGCGTTTGAACCAGGTTTTCCGTTTCTGGCCCGGCGCTTCCAGCGCGGTCACGAAGCCGTTGAACCAGGCGCTCACGTCGTTGACGCGTAGCACTTTCATCATAGCCCGCCAACGCTCCTTTCGTTCCGCGACGCTCATGGAAAGCGCCATCTCCAGGGCGCTCGCCATCTGGTCGGTGTCGTAGGGGTTGACGATCAGCGCCCCGTCGGACGTTCCCGTGCCCAACTCGTGCATCGCGCCGGCAAACTGCGACAGCACCAGCACGCCGGGATCGTGCTCGTCCTGGCTGGCGACGAACTCCTTGGCGACCAGGTTCATGCCGTCGCGCAAGGGGGTTACGGCGCAGACGTCCGACAAGCGGTAGAAGCCGGCCAGCACCGCCGGGGTATAGCTTTCGTTCGTATAGCGGATCGGCTGCCACGACGGCGTGCCGTATCTGCCGTTGATGCGCCCGGTCAGGCCCGCCAGTTCCTCCTGCAGGTCCTGGTAGGCGGTCACGTCCGAGCGGGTCAGCGGCGCGATCTGCAGCAGGCTGACCGCCTCGCGCCAGTGCGGGTGGTCGCCCAGCAGTTTTTCGAAAGCGCGGAAGCGGTGCGGCAGTCCCTTGCTGTAGTCCAGCCGGTCGACCCCGGTCATGACCTTGCCCTCGCCGATCGCGGCCTTCAGCTTGACGACCTGCGTGTCGGTCTCGGCGTTGCGGGCCATCAACGCGTACTCGTCCACGTCGATGCCGACCGGGAAGACGCCGAGATGGGTGATCCCGTTCAGCGATTTCAGCACGCCGGGTTCGAGCTGCTCGGCGTCCAGGTCGCGCTGCGCGTAGCGCGCGAAACGGCTCAGGTCGTCCTGCGTCTGGAAGCCGATCAGGTCGTAGGCCAGCAGATGGCCGAAGACATGAGCATGCCCCGGCACGCACTCGACGCAAGAGACCGACCCGAACGGCGTATGCAGGAAAAAGCCTATCGGTCGCCTGATCCCGTCCTGCTTCAGGAACGAGCCGACCATCAGGAAGTGGTAGTCGTGCACCCAGAAGAAGGCGTCGTCGGTTACCAGCCGGGCGATGCGGGTCGCGACCAGCCGGTTGATACGCTCGTATTTGACGAGGTAGTCGGGATCGTAGACCATGAGGTCGACGCGGTTGTGCATCACCGGCCACAGCGTGCCGTTCGCCATCCCGTTGTAGAACCCCTTGAAGTCTGCCTCTGGGTAATCGATGGTCGCCAGCTTCGCGCTGCCCGCCAGGGTGACGGTCGCCTCCCCCGCTTCGCCCTCGACCAGCTTCCCGCTCCAGCCGAACCAGGTCCCGCCGCTCTGCCGCATCCCTTGATAGAGCGCCGCCGCCAGCCCGCCCGCCGCCGCCGATTTGTCGGTCAGCGAGGACACCCGGTTGGAGACGACGATCAGGTTCATGCGTGCCGTGCCCCCGGTAGCGACTGATTGCTCATACCACGGATCGAACGAAACGCGAAGGGGCGGGGTTCCGGATTACTCGCCGCCCTTGGGACATAACGCGCAGTGGTCGTAAAACCGTGAGAAACACGGTTCATCTCTGAACAGCGTAATCACGGTGGTTCAAGGGTGCATTCCGACTTATCGGCCGGAGTGACAGGAACAATTGCACTCTCAACAGCCTCTCTTGGTCAAGAAACTTTATTCGGCTCTGTCGGATTGGCGACGCTCAGAATTTTTGGGAATTGTATACTTCACAAACCCAAGCACTCTAGGTTGATTTGAACCCTTTGAGAACCCATCGGATCGCGATGCCCATTATCAGGGCGGCAAGGGGAACACCCAAACCCAACCAGATATCCCTCCAAGGGAAAAATGGGTCCACTACAAATCCCGTTGGCGGCGGCGGTCTACCCGCAAAACTCCCGCGCCAATCTTTGTAGGTGATCCACCCTATTACGGGAAGCCAGAGGGCCGTTAGAACAGCCCAGATACGCAAAAACCCTCGAGCCCATCGGACCTTTGGTTTTAGCGTCACGAGTTCTTTTTCTGATCCTTGATCCATTGCTCGGCCTCTGTCTCGTTTTTAAAGCCACAGATTTTCTTGGCCGGCCCATATCCACTGTGGGTTACGATAACCTGGAATCCTCTGCCGACCTTCCCTTTGAACCGTGTAGGTGCTGTCCGTTTCGCTCGGCATGTCATTCTTCTTCGGCTTGTGCTTACCGAGTCGTGCCAGCTTTTCCTCAAACGTGGCTTCGTCCTCGTCCACGCCGAGTTCGCGCGCAGTGTCGATAAATCGGCTCCCTTGATTTTTTGACGCTGTTTCGACGCTTCTGACGTCATTCGCGTCATCTTTGCTCTTATCTGATTCAATCCCGTTGCGCTTGTCGAGTATCATGATACAATCCGCTGCATGGAAAACGCTCTTGCCAATTTTGCCGCGATGATTGAAAAGATCGAAGCGGAGAGTTACGCCAAAGGCTATGCTGCGGCCCAAGCGGAAATGCGAGACTTCTTGGTCAAGCTTGCTACACCGGTGCACGATGCGCCGGTAAAGGTCAAAAGGCAACGCGCCCCTCGTGGTGAGTCCGCTAGCGCGGTCGTGGAATACATTCGAGAGAATCCTGGGCGCACTAGCGGACAGATCGTGGAAGGCTTGTCTCATATGAAGGAGCGGGCTGTTCGAACTGCCTTACAGCGGGCTAACAATCGCAAGGAGGCTCACAAGGAAGGTTTGGGCTGGCACATCGGCCCCAGTTACCTCGATTAATCTGACGGTCTGGCGCATGAGCCTACATAACATGCCAGACCTTAAACAACAAACCCCCAGCCGGTTGGACGGTCTGGGGGCCTATGTAGGTGGAGCGGGTGGCTAGGCGGGGGAAGCTTTAGGGCTTCTCTCGCCTAGCAGCTCCAACATTGTGGGCCCGGCTTTAGCCGGTGCTAGGGTATCACTATCCACTGCTACTCCCTAGGGTTCGACTCCCTCCGGGTCCACCTACTCTTTTATATGACAAAGTGTTGAGAGTCCGTCAACCTTCAAGCCGCGAGACCAGTTCCGCGATAGGTAAGGCGTTTGCCACGTACACCTGTCAGCATGGTTTCGGTGCGCTCGAAATCACTGACGTTCCCGCTCGTTATAGCGAAAGTCGAACTCGGATAGATAACGCTTGAGGTGCTGCTCGCTGACATGGTGGTACACGCCATTGATGCCGCGCTCCAGGACGCTGAAGTAGCTCTCAACGGTGTTCGTGTGCCAAAAGCCGCCACGTACGTACTCGTTGATACCGTGGTTTACTGTGCCATGGCCCGAGAAGCCTTTGAGGGCAGAGGGATACACCGCGCTCTCGTCGGTCATGACGTAAGTCGCGGAGTGCATCTGCGCCTCTAAGATCAGCTTCAGCGTCTTGCCGGTGACGGCGGCAACGTGGAAAGAACGGACCTTGCCGTCGCGCTCGACCAGAGACATGACGCTTCTTAGTCATGTCTACCGTGGAAAATGAGTGAGAACTGGATCAAGATGACCATCTTTAAATTCAGTAAACCAGGGGATGGTTCGGGCCTCAGCCTCAGAAAGGCAGCAAATTGCGTCTATAATTCCGTGGTTCCACGCTAGAATCACACTTAGCCCATTTAACTTATCATCAAGGAAGGCAATGCCCTTAGGCCTGTGCGTCTTTTTAATACGAACCTCAAAATCATAAGGAAGACGCGGCATGATACCGATTGGAGTAGCCTTCGCCTGGCCGTTTTCAATCTGACTGAGATAGTAAACTACGATGTTTGGCTTGCGATTATATCGCCTGAGTAACCTCGGCAACAGCACGTAATCATGCCCCCTAGCTCATGGATTGGTATTGGCCCTCGATCAGAAAGTCATTCCCGCCAATTTCTCATCCTACTGGTTCATGCTCTGGAAGAAGTCGGCGTTGTTCTTGGTGTGCTTCATTTTGTCGACCAGGAAATCGACCGCGTCGGCGGTGCCCATGGGGTTCAGGATGCGGCGCAGGACCCACATCTTGGCCAGGGTGCCGCGGTCGACCAGCAGCTCTTCCTTGCGGGTGCCGGACTTGGCGATGTCGATGGCGGGGAAGGTGCGCTTGTCGGCGATCTTGCGGTCCAGCACGATTTCCGAGTTGCCGGTGCCTTTGAACTCCTCGAAGATCACCTCGTCCATGCGGCTGCCGGTGTCGATCAGGCCCGTCGCGATGATGGTCAGGCTGCCGCCCTGCTCGATGTTGCGCGCCGCGCCGAAGAAGCGCTTGGGGCGTTGCAGGGCATTGGCGTCCACGCCGCCGGTCAGCACCTTGCCGGACGACGGCACGACGGTGTTGTAGGCGCGCGCAAGGCGCGTGATGCTGTCCAGCAGGATGACGACGTCGCGCTTGTGCTCGACCAGGCGCTTGGCCTTCTCGATCACCATTTCGGCGACCTGGACGTGGCGCACCGCCGGCTCGTCGAAGGTGGAGGAAACGACCTCGCCGCGCACCGAGCGCGCCATGTCGGTCACTTCTTCCGGGCGTTCGTCGATCAGCAGCACGATCAGGTAGATTTCGGGGTGGTTCGCGGCGATGGCGTGCGCGATGTTCTGCAGCATCACCGTCTTGCCGGTCTTGGGCGGGGCGATGATCAGCGCGCGCTGTCCCTTGCCCAGCGGCGCGACCAGGTCGATGACGCGCAGCGTTTGATCCTTCTTGGTCGGATCGTTCATCTCAAGCGTGATCTTCTTTTCCGGATACAGCGGCGTCAGGTTGTCGAAATAGATGCGGTGGCGGACCTTGTCCGGGTCCTCGAAATTGATCTGGTTGACCTTGAGCAGCGCGAAGTAGCGTTCGCCGTCCTTGGGGCCGCGAATTTCTCCCTCGACCGTGTCGCCGGTGCGCAGGCCGAAGCGGCGCACCTGGTTGGGGCTGATGTAAATGTCGTCCGGGCCGGGAAGGTAGTTCTCCTCGGGCGAGCGCAGGTAGCCGAAGCCGTCGGACAGGATTTCCAGCACGCCCGCGCCGTAGATGGCGACGTCGGCGTCGGCCAGCTGCTTCAGGATGGCGAACATCACGTCCTGCTTGCGCAGCGTGCTGGCGTTTTCGATCTGCAGCTCTTCGGCGAACGCCACCAGCTCTGAGGGTGACTTCGACTTCAGTTCGGAAAGGTTCATGCGAGGGAAATGATCTCTTGGGGAGAAACGCTGCGGTTGTTCGGGACTCTGTTGGTCGACGGATCAGCGTGTGTTTTTGGGATATCGCGGCAAGGGCGACGCTCGACAAGCTATGGGCAGCTAAAATGGCTGTCAAGGACTAATTTCACCAAGCCCCGTGCTGACTTTAGGGCGAGCCGAGCTGGGATCTCCTGGAAGCGACGTTATGCATCAGCATGGTTTAACTCTCTCATTGTTCATAACAGACGTTTGGCTCGCTGCGGCGGTTCCCTCCAGCGAAGATCAAACTCATGAAGTGTTAACTACGGGCTACTGTAGCGGTCAGCGGAATCAATCGAGTTTGGATAAATCCAGCCCGCCGGTATCAAATTCGACCTGCCGCCGGCCGTTGCCGGGAATGTCCAGCTCGAAGATCAGCGAGTTGCTCGATTTCAGCCTGTTGTAGAAACGGTCACCGTTCAAGGCGTCCACGATCGATCTGTCTGTCGGGATGTCGCGAATGAAATCGACTGTCTCGACCGGATCGTCGTCGAAGCGCAGCGACAGCCTGCAGCCCGTCTTGCCGCACTCGATCTGCCCGCGGTCGAGCAGCAACCCGACCGAAAGCCCGGTTTCGATCCTGGTTACCCGGATCATCCCGTGCGTGCCGCCTTCGTACGGGAACTTCAGGTCGAAGCTGTTCCTGCTTACCAGTTCGGCGACGGGCCTGTGCCGCTGCCGCAGATCGTCGCTCGCCGTCCGGTATGTCCAGACCGGACCGGCGGCGGGCTTTGGCGCGGGCGCGTCCATTTCAGGCCATGCGGCATAGGTGTAACCGGCGCACAGAGGATCATTGACATCGATTTTTTGCAACTGACCGTCGGCGAAGAAGTAGCTGCGGTTCTGCGCCATGAAGCGTGCGCGAACGCAGACGCGCCAGCCGGGAACGAACTGCGCCCGCCCGGGCTGCGGCTCGGTGATTTCGACATTGTGCAGGAGCAGGGCGCCAGGGACATTGCCCCTTATCTCCTGCTTGATCACCGCCTTGTAGTCCGCCGGTGGCGGACCGGCCTCGTCGGCCGAGGGTACGGAGCAGGCGCAAAGTCCGGCCAGAAAAAACAGAAACGCCAGGAACCTCATCGCACCCTTCCCCTTCCCGGGCGGGAGCTTAGCGAGCTCAGAACGGCTTGACCACGACCAGGATGACGATGCCGATCAGCAGGACGGTCGGCACTTCGTTCAGGACACGGTAGTACTTTGCCGAATGCCGGTTGGCGTCGTTCGCGAAAGCGCGCCGCGCTTTCGAGAGGACGCCATGCAGGCCGGTCATCAGCACGACAAGCCCCAGCTTGGCGTGCAGCCATCCCTGGTGCAGGTAGTCGGGATTGAGGGCGACCATGGCGATGCCGAGGCTCCACACGGCGATCATCGCCGGATTCATGATGGCGCGCAGCAGGCGGCGTTCCATTACCTTGAAACGTTCGGACTCGGGCGAGCCGGGAACGGTTTGAGTGTGGTACACGAACAAGCGCGGCAGGTACAGCATCCCCGACATCCACGCGATGACGGCAATGACATGGAAGGCCTGAATCCAGAGAAGTGTCACTTGGCGAACTCCGAATAAGCGCAGTTCCTGTACCCGTCGGGGCAGAGGCGGCTACCGTTTTGCGACAGGCATCTACCCGGATGCGCGGCGGCCTGTCGTACCAGCCTGGCCAGCCCGGAGATGAAGGCGGCATCCACGCTTGCGGTTTCGACGCGGTGATAAGCGGGGACGCCAGCCTCCTTCGCCACGTGCCCGTACTCGATGTCGAGCTCGACCAGCGTTTCGGAATGTTCGGAAACGAAGGCGATCGGCACGACGACCAGCGGGCGCTGCTCGGCCCCGGCGCGGCGGATCTCGTCGTCGGTCGCAGGGCCGATCCATTTCAGCGGCCCGACGCGGCTCTGATAGCTGTTCAGCCACTCAATGTTCGGCCGGTTCATGGCCGCGGCGATGGCCTTGGCGGTCTGCTCGCACTGCCACTGGTACGGATCGCCCGCGGCGATGATCTTTTCCGGTAACCCGTGCGCGGAGAACAGCACGCGTGGCTGGCCCGACCGGGCCGCTTCGTCGATGGCCGCCGCGGTCAGCCGCGCCTTGGTTTCGATGAAGCCCGGATCGGTCGGGTAACAGCACAGGGTGGTCGTCGGGGCCTGGCAGCCTGCACGCCTGATCTCGCCCAGCCACTGCGCGGCGGAAGAGGCGGTAGTGGTGGTCGAATACTGCGGGTAGAGCGGCAGCAGGACGATGCGCTCCGGTTTCCACGCGGCGACGGCCTTGGCCGTCTCGCGCGCCATCGGGTGCCAGTAGCGCATGGCGATGAACACCTTGCTGCCATCGCCCAAGGCGGCTTCGAGCGCGGCGGCTTGCGCCTGCGTGTTGGCGAGCAGCGGCGAGCCGCCGCCCAGCAGCTTGTAGATCTCACGCGCAGTCTTCGTCCGTTTGCGCCCGATTAGCTGCGCAAGGGCGAAGCGAAAGGGGTTC
Source organism: Alphaproteobacteria bacterium (assembly GCA_965199265.1). Lineage (GTDB taxonomy): Bacteria > Pseudomonadota > Alphaproteobacteria > CALMVH01 > CALMVH01 > CBDAQV01. The sequence continues at coordinate 32,372 of CBDAQV010000008.1, forward strand.
GGCAGGCCGATGATCCGCCGATCCTTGAACAGGTTGACCAGGAACGGCCGGACGGCGTCCATCGTGTCGGGACCGCCAAGGTTGAAGAGGACGATCGCGGTCTTCATGCGACCCTTACCGCTTGCACCAATTGCGCCACGTGGTCGGGATTGGTGTGCTGCGACACACCATGGCCGAGGTTGAAGACGTGCGGCTTTCCCCGCAGGCCGTCTACGATGGCTCGCACACCCTTGCGCAAGGGTGTGCCACCTTGCAGCAGAAGCTCCGGGTCGAGATTGCCTTGGGTCGGCAATTTCAGAGCGCGCGCGAAAGGCAGCGGCACCGTGGTGTCGAGTCCGACTGCATCGACTCCGGTCTCCTCGGCATAGGCGGCGTAATTGGACCCGGCCAGGCGGGGAAAGCCGATGATGCGAATCTCCGCGTAGCGCGCCTTCACCGCCGCAACGATGGCGGCGGTCGGCTCGATCACATATCTGCGAAACTGTTTGGGGTCCAGAAGCCCCGCCCAGCTGTCGAAAATCTGCAAGCACTCCGCGCCGGCGTCCGCCTGCGCGGAGAGGTAATCGACGGTCGCGGCTTGGACCGTTGCGGTAAGGCACCCGAACAGTTCGGGAGCTTCTTCGGCCATCTTCATGGCTTGGGGAAAGTTCCCGGCACCGCCTTTGCCGTCGACCATATAGGCGGCCACGGTCCAGACGCCGCCGGCAAAGCCGATCAGGGTGCATTCACCCGGCTGAGACGCGCGCACGCCGGCGACCGTGTCGAGGACCGGAGAGATCCGTTCCCGAACCTTGTCCAGCGAAAGTCGAGCAAGGTCGTCGGCGCTGCGCACCGGATCCAGCACCGGGCCTTCGCCCTCGCGGTAATCGAGCCTCTGTCCCAGCGCGTAGGGCACGATCAGAATGTCGGAGAACAGGATCGCGGCGTCCATGCCGAAACGGCGGACAGGCTGAAGCGTGATCTCGACCGCGCGCTCGGGCGTCAGGCACAGGTCCAGGAACCCGCCCGCCTCGGCGCGCAGCGCACGGTACTCGGGCAGGTAACGCCCTGCCTGGCGCATCAGCCATACCGGCATCGGGCCGGAGGCGTCGCCGGACAGGACGCGAAGAAGCGGTTTCACCAAAGTCGGATCAAAGGCGGGTCTTGTCTTCCGGCAGCACTTTCTCTTCCGGCTTGTCTTCTTCCTTCATGCCGTGACGGAATGCTTTGAGCCCTTTAGCAAGGTCTTCTGCCAGCCGCGGGATGCGGCCCGCGCCGCCAAACAGGACGATCACGACCAACAGGACGATCATCCAGTGAAACAGGCTCATCGATCCCATGGCGCGACACTCCAGCAAAACAGGCTCGGCGGAGGGGCGAGCCGTAATGGCATTATATTGCGTGCGGCGCGTGCGAAATCCAGTTTATTCGACGGCAGCAACAGCTGGAGGAAAAACGGAATTTGTCACTCCGGCCGGCACGGCCGGAGTTCATGCTTTCGTTACAGTGGCACCGTTGCCATGTCTCCCGTGCTGCGCACGGGAGACATAAGGGATTGCTGATCAAGCCCCGCCGCCCGCCGCCTGCTCCAGCTTGGCAAGCTCCACTTCGGCCCTGAGCTCGATCTCGGCCAGCAGGTCCTTCAGCGCCGGGTCGTCCACGTCGATCTTTTCGCGCGCTATGCGGTCGCGTAAGCTCGTCAGCTGATGCGGCGGCATCTCCCCCATCAGCAGGCAGTTCCGAATATGGTCGAGCTGGTCGAGCAGGTTGCTGGCGCGACTCCTTGCGCGGCTGCGGCGGTCGGTGACGTCGTCCACCTCCTGCAGGCCGAGCAGGGCGCCGACAGAACTAAGCGGCGCTGCGCTCTGGGCGGCGCTGGCCGGCGCCGGGCCGGACTGGCTTTCCACGAGGCGCGAAAAATCCGCTCCCTTGGTTCCGCCCCCGCTGACCTTGGTCGGCGCGGCGGTGTTGATCCTGCCTGGGCCTTCGACCTTCATGTTTGTTCCTCGCGCACAAGCGCATTAGACCACCGAACGGGGCGGAGACAAAGAATTTTCCGAAGCGCCTGTCACGCTGGACCATCGCCAGCGGACAAGATCCGGTCGTCCAGGCGTTCATCCTGCAAGCCACGCGGCTCGATATGAGTTAACACCTCCACCTTTCCCGGCAGTAAAGCCTTCAGCCGACCCTCCGCCAGATCGCATATCCTGTGGCCTTCGGCGACGGTGATCGCGCCGCTCACTTCGAGGTGGTATTCGAGAAACGTGCGATCACCTGAAAAACGGGTCCTCAAGTCATGGACGCCGTCCACTCCCGCCGTGCTCAGCAGTGCCTCGCGTATCCCGGCACGGTCGGCTTCGGCCAGCTCGCGGTCGAGCAGCTGGTCGAGCGATTGCAGCGCGACCCCGCGCGCCGTCAGCAGCATGACGGCGGAGATCAGCAGCGCGGATGCCGGGTCGGCCTGCTCCCAGCCGGTCGCGGCGGTCAGGCCGAGGGACAGCAGCACAGCCGCGTTTACGGCGACGTCTGACAGGTAATGCGCTCGATCCGCCTTTATGGCTGTCGAGGCCGTTCGCTTCAGGACGAAGCTTTGCAGCGCCACGAGGCACAGCGCCGCAACGAGGCTGCCGGAAATGACCCATAAACCAACGCCCAGGTTGGCGAGCGGCTGGGGATACAGAAGGCGCTGGACCGATTGGAAGCCGAGCGCCAGGGCAGCGCCCGCCAGGAACGTCGCTTCCGTAAAAACCGGCTACGGCCTCGCCCTTCCCGTGGCCGAAACGATGTTCCCTGTCGGCGGGACGGGCGGCGTAGGTGACGGCCAGCAGCGTCACGACCGCGGCCGCGGTATCGACCAGAGCGTCGAGGGCCGACGTCAGCAGGGCGACCGAGTCGGTCTTGGCCCACGCGCCCATCTTGACGACCACCAGCCCGACCGCAAGGGCAAGGCTGCACCGTCCCGCCAGCTTGCGCAGCGCACTGCCTTTTCCCTCCCCGGACCGGCTCATGATCGATTTCATTACGCTTTCCTGACAGTTTGCTTTGCGGCGCGACTTGTAAAGGGTGGCGCAAGAGGTCCGCCGGCATGCCCGGGCAGGAGCGAACTGGCACGCTTTTCGCATAGGTTCCGGCATGAAAAAGTCGAACTTCAAATTTCTCGTCGCCGTGCTGGCCTGCGCCGCGCTGATCGCCGGCGGAACGCCCAGCCCCGCCGACGCTTCCAGCCGCATCAAGGACATCGTCGATGTCGAAGGGGTGCGCGACAACATGCTGGTCGGGTACGGCCTCGTCGTCGGCCTCAACGGCACGGGCGATTCGATGCGGACCTCGCCGTTTACCCAGCAGAGCCTGACCGGCATGCTCGAGCGCCTGGGCGTCAACGTCCGCGGCCAGGACATGGAAAACAAGAACGTCGCCGCGGTGATGGTGACCGCCACCCTGCCGGCTTTCGCAACGCAGGGGTCGCGGGTCGATGTCTCGGTCTCCTCGCTCGGCGACGCGAAGAGCCTTCTGGGAGGCACCCTGCTGGTCACGCCGCTGCTCGGCGCGGACAGCGAGGTTTACGCCGTCAGCCAGGGGCCGGTCGCCACGGGAGCTTTCGCCGCCGCCGGCGACGCCACCAACGTCACCAAGAACGTGCCGACCTCCGGCCGTATCTCGTCCGGCGCGATCGTCGAGCGCGAGCTCCAGTTCTCGCTGCAGCAGCTGAAGACGGTCCGCCTGTCGCTGCGCAATCCCGACTTCACCACCGCCCGGCGCATCGCCCAGGCAATCAACGGCAAGATCGGCGCCGGCACGGCGCAGGCGACCGACTCGGAGAACGTGGCCGTGACCGTGCCGCCCGGCTACTCGGACGTGGTCGGCCTTATCACCGATATCGAGCAGCTGCCGATCACGCCGGACGAGGTCGCCAAGGTCGTCATCAACGAAGCCTCCGGCGTCATCGTCATGGGGGACAAGGTGCGGATCAGCACCGTCGCCATTGCCCAGGGCAACCTCACGGTGCGCGTCACCGAAACCCCGCAGGTATCCCAGCCCTCGCCGTTCAGCGAGACGGGCGAGACCACCGTCGTGCCGCGAACCAGCGTTTCGGTGGACGAGCAATCGGGACGCAAGATGGCCGTGCTGCCGGAGGGCGTCACCCTTCACCAGCTGGTGGAAAGCCTGAACGCGCTCGGCGTCGGCCCGCGCGACATCATCTCCATCCTCCAGGCCATCAAGGCAGCCGGCGCGCTGCAGGCCGAAATCGAGGTGATCTGATGCTCGCCGCCATGGACACTTCGGCCTCCGCCGCGCAGGCGCAGTCGGCGGTACTTGCCGGCACGACGGCCTCGCTCGGCGCGAAGGGCAAGAACCCGGCCCAGATCATGAAGTCGGCGCAGGATTTCGAGGCGGTCTTCGCCACCGAGATGCTAAGCCCGATGTTCGAGGGCCTCGAAGTCGATCCAACCTTCGGCGGTGGCCATGGCGAGGAGATGTTCCGCACCATGATGCTCGACCAGTACGGCAAGCAGATGGCCCAGAACGACTCGCTCGGCATGGTTCACCAGATCGCCGGCACGCTCCTCAAGATCCAGGAAGGGAAACACTGATGCAGACAATCGAACGCGTCGCGGAAATGCTGGTCACCCTTTCCGAGTTCTCCGACCTTCTCGACCTGGAAAACGCCGCCATCCGCACCGCCAACACCACGGCGATCGCCAAGCTTGCCGAGCGCAAGGAATTTCTTGCCCTGCACTACCAGCGCCAGATGCGCATGCTGGCCGACCGGCGGGACGAGCTTGCCGGCCTCGATCCGCAGATCAAGAAGCGGCTGCGCGACGCGTGGACCGGTTTCAGCGCTCGGCAGGCGGAAAACGTTTCCGCCCTGAAGGTTGCGCACGACGCCACCCAGCACGTCGTGACGCTGATCGTGGACGCCATCCGCCAGGCGCAGGGGACCCGCCGCGAACAGACTTACGGGGGGTTCTACAGGCATGGCCCGTACGCCGGGGCATCGGCCAACGCCACCAGTTCCGCCGGCGCGGCGGTTTCCGTCACGTTCAACCGGATCCTTTAGAACTCGGCGCCTCACTGGCACGCAACTTGCAACGCTTCAAGCCAACGAACGGAGCAGTCAGTGAAGGCAGTATCCAGCATGATAAGCGTTTCGAGTCCCGACAAGACCGCAGGATCTCCAGCGGTTTCCGGTGCTCAGGCCGCGTCCGGGAACACCGGCTTTCTCGCCATGCTGGATGGCATGATCCAGAACGCGGGCAAGACGCCGGATCAGACCTGCTACGCGGACCCGCAAGCCGCGGGGCAGGACCAAGCGGCAGGATCGCAGGCGCAGGTTACGGATGGCACGTCCGGTCAGGACCTTGCCGCGAACGATCCGGATGGCATCGGTCACCTGCCGGCGGAGGACGACGGCTCAACTCCCGCTTCCGCCACGACTGCCACCCCTGCCGCTGCTCCCACGATGGCTGCGACCTCTCCGCCGCAAGCGCCTGCCGTCGCGACAGCGGCGGTTGCCGCCGAAAACTCCGTTCTTCCCGCCATTGCCGCCCAGGCGAGCGCAACCGGGCTCACCGCGACGCCGGCTCCGGTATTTGCGGGCGTCGACTCCGCCTTGACGACAGCCTCGACGAATAAAGCGGGAGCTGCCGGGATCGTTGCGGCCGGCGCAACCATCCCCTCCATCCCGTCTCCGCTTTCCTTTTCCGGTCAATCTCCGCAAGCGGCACAGTCGGTTCCTGCTTCCTCGGATGCTGCGCCAGTTGCCTTGGCGCAGAACGGGATTTCAGCGAATTCACGAAACGAACCCGCTCCCGCCGCGCAGCCGGCTGTGGCGTCGGCGGAAGCCGATACTTCCGAAAGCGCCGCTCCGGCTTTGGTTCAGTCGCTGCCTGCCAGCGCAAGCACCCCTGTCATGGTGGGCGCGACAGCAAACGCCCCATCCTCACCCAGGACAGCCAAGGCGAGCGATGCCCCAGCGGTTCCCGCGTCGGATGCTTCGACGCAAGGCAGCGCGCAGGAAAGCGCGACGATCGCGGCGTTGCTTTCGCAAGGTCAGCTGCCGCAGGGCCAGCTGCCGCAGGCATCGGTTCCCCTGGCGGAACCGATCGACAAGGTTTCCTCCGGCACCACGCGTGCCGGCTCCTCTTCCGTTTCCGGCGTTGGCGCTTTCCAGACGCTTTCCCCACAATCCGCCGGAAACGGGATTTTCTCCACCGGTTTCGAGCCCAAGGCCGGCAGCAACGGCGACGCGACCGATCCGTCGTCCTCCCCGGACAAGCTGCCCTCGTTCGGCATCGGCGGTTCCGCCGACACAGGATCGGGCGCGGGGCAGGGACAGGCGACGCAGACCGTCGCCGATCCGCAGGCGGATCCGGCTGCCGCAGCCCCGCAGCCCGCAGCCGGCGACCCGGCCCGGTCGCCGGACCTTGCCAGCCTTCTGGCGTTGCAACCGCAAACCGCACCCGGCAAGGCCGACAGGATCGCGTCAGCCGGCGATGACGTGGGGAACGGCGTGTCCGCCGCCGGTGCAACCGGCGCGGCGGGCGACAGCGGGCTTGCCGGACTGACCCTTCTCCATGGCGGCACAGCCGGCGTGCCGGGCTCGCACGCAACTGGCACGACTCTTGCAACGACTTACGTCATGAGCCAGACCCCGGCAGACCAGGTATCGATCGTCATGCAGCGCGCCGCCTCGAACGGCGAGCGCTCGATGACGATCTCGCTCGATCCGGTCGAACTCGGCAGGGTCCAGGTGAAGCTCGACATCGCGAAGGACGGATCGGTCCAGGCCAGCATCACCGCCGACCGGCCCGAGACCCTGTCGCTGCTCAGGAACGACCACCAGACGCTGACCCAGGCGCTCCAGAGCGCCGGCCTCAGCGCCGATTCAAGTTCGCTCAGCTTCAACCTCAGCGACAGCGGCGGCTCGAACGAGGGCCGTCAGTCACAGCAAAGCGCCCAGAACGGAAGCGCATCCAGCAGCCACGCCGGATCGTCCGCCGATGCGGAAATCCAGCAACTCAGCGCGACAACGTTCCAGTACGCCGTTTCCAGCGGCGCAGCCGGCCGGGTCGACGTGCTCGTCTAGGAGACCAGGAAAATGACAACCACACCCGCAGCGACGACAGCCAGCACCAGCTCCAACGGCTATTCGGCGGCAAGCTCGCAACAGGCGCTGAACCAGAACTACCAGACGTTCCTTAAGTTGCTGACGACGCAGCTTCAGAACCAGGACCCGCTGGACCCTCAGGATTCCAGCCAGTTCACCAACCAGCTGGTCGAGTTCAGCCAGGTCGAGCAGCAGATCGACACGAACAGCACGCTCGACACGATGCTGACCAACCAGGAAACCAGCATGACGACGCAGGCGACGAACTACATCGGCCGGTCGGTCGCGGGTACGGGCGACACTTTCACCTTCGACGGTTCGGACAGCGTGCCGCTCGGCTACACGCTGGCCAGCGCCGCCGCAAGCTCCACCGTCACGATCACCAACTCCAGCGGAGCAGTCGTCTACAGCCAGAACGGCGCCACCAGCGCGGGCAACAACGCCTTTACCTGGAACGGCCAGGACAGTTCGGGCAACGACCTGCCGGCCGGAACCTACATGCTTTCGGTCAGCGCCGACGACTCAGGCGGCAACCAGATCGACACGACGACGGTCGTGCCCGGGACGGTCACATCGGTCACCGCAAGCGGCGGATCGACGTACCTCACCGTCGGAGGCAACTCGATACCGCTTTCGGAAGTGGACAGCGTCGGCGGCGCAGCCAGCAGCGCCACGGCCAGCAACTAATCCACGCCCTATTCAGATTTAAGGAGACGTATCATGGGTCTTTTTGGAGCACTCTTCACCGGCGTGTCCGGTCTCGCCGCCCAGAGCCAGGCGATGGGCATCATCTCGAACAACATCGCGAACGCCAACACCACGGGCTACAAGAGCGATAGCGCGGCGTTTTCCGACCTGGTCACGCAGGCCGACCTGTCCAACGAATACGATCCAGGCGGCGTCCGCGCCGCGACGGAGCAGAACGTCACCACGCAGGGCACCATCGAGCAGACGACCTCGAACACGGACCTCGCGGTATCGGGCGACGGCATGTTCGTCGTGACCGCCAATCCCAACGAAGCAAGCACGAACTCGCCCTACTACACCCGGGCAGGCGATTTCACGACGGACAGCGCCGGCAACCTGGTGAACACCGCGGGCTACTACCTGATGGGATGGAAGCTGGACTCGAACGGCAACCTTCCCGACTCCGCCGGCAGCATCTCGTCGCTGACGCCGATCAACGTCAACGTGTCTTCCTCCATCCTGCAGCAGACGTCGCAGATAAGCCTGTCGGCCAACGTGGACTCGACCGAAGCCAGCGACACCGTCTACGCGACGGCCAGCGGTGCTCCGGCCGCCGATCCTGCCACGCCGACCTATACAACGCAGTTGTCGGTGGTCGACAGCCTGGGCACGACGCAGACCCTCAACCTCAACATGACGAAGAACTATTCCGATGCGTGGACGGCGCAGGTGACCGGCGCCGGTTCGAACTACCCGTACTCGATCGGCGTGCTGTTCAATCCCCAGGGCGGCATCCAGGCCGAGGGCCCGGTAAGCGCGGGAACCCCGGCCGTCACGGCGGGACAGTCGAGCGGCACGGCCAGCGACACGTTCTCGTCATCGATTTCCGGCAACCAGCTGACCGTTACCCAGGTCAACGACGATGGGTCGGGCAGCGCCACGGGTTCGACCACGACGACCACGGTCTACAGCTACGGCAGCGGCGTGGTGAGCAGCGCCAACCCCGCCACGGTCAACCTGCCACAGATGAATTTCGGCGACGGCTCCAGCCCGGTGCAGACCGTGAAGCTCGATATCTCCTCCCTGACCCAGTACGCCTCGGAATCGACGGTCAACTCGACGACATCCGACGGCATCGCTTACGGCACCAAGACCGGGATATCGATCAATTCCGCGGGCCTGGTATCGGCCGACTACAGCAACGGCCAGGTCAAGGCGATCTACCAGGTCCCGCTCGCCACGTTCAACAGCGAGAACTCGCTGCAGGAATCGACTGGCGACGTGTACCAGCAGACCACGGGGTCCGGCACCTACTACCTGCGCCAGGCCAACACGGGCGGGGCCGGCGTGATCGTTCCTTCGGCGCTGGAGGAGTCGAACACGGATATCGCGACCGAGTTCTCGAACATGATCATCGACCAGCAGGCCTATTCGGCCAACTCCAAGGTGATCAGCACCGCCGACCAGATGCTTTCCACCCTCCTGCAGATCCAGACCAGCTGAGGCAGGAAAGGAATCGGAAGCCGTTCAGAGTTCGTAAACCCAAAAATCGGAAAGTCGGGGATAGTCTCCGACTTGAAACTGAAGCCAGAGGATCAAGACCATGCACGCTTACGCCGCCTACAAGCAGACCCAGAACGTCACCGAAGACGCCCGTTCCGTCGAGTACCGCCTGCTGGGGCAGGTCACCGCCGAACTCCTCGGGGCAAGCGACGATGTCAGGAACGTCCAGCGCCGCGCCGACGCCTTGAAGTGGAACCGCCAGATGTGGGCCGCCTTCCGCCTCGACCTCGTTGGCGAGGACAACAAGCTGCCGGAAGACCTCAAGGCCAAGCTGATCAGCCTTTCGTTCTTCGTCGACAAGGAAACGGTCAATGTCCTTTACGAGCGCTCGACCTTCGACGCGCTGATCGACATCAACCGCAACATCATGAAAGGGCTGATGCCTGCCTGAGGTTTTCCGAAAAGAAGCCGGGCCGAGAATGCCGGAGGTAATCTTACTCCGGCGTTTTCAGGAGCCCTTCCTCGATCTCGAACAATTTCCTGCATTGGCGAAGCGCATGGTAATAACTTCCCGAAGCGATATCCGCAGCAATGACGGAAAGAGTCTCGTGAACCTGGGGCAGGGCCGCGGCCTTGGCGAAATCGTCCGCCAGGCCATGGTACCGGTCGAGGTAGGCCGGGAGGTTTGCGGGATCGATGTACATGAGCATGATCACGAAGTAGATGCGCCGCGCAGGGGTATTGGCCTCTTCCTCCTGCATGATGTCCTTTTCGCGCAGCAGGACCGCTTCGTTCTGGAGCAGCAGAGACCGGCCGTCCCGGCCGACGGACATGACGGCGCCGTTGATCACGAACTTCTCGCCGGGTTTGAGGTCGATCTTCAAGGGCATGGCTGTCATTCCGGCGTGGGTTCGAACAGCACGCTTGTCGCAAGAGGCTCGGGAACAATCAAGTGCGCAGCGACGGCCGGCCGGGCAATGAGGCGCGGTGTCTGGGGAACGGCCTCGTGACCAGCGCCGCCAGTCCTCTTGTCGAAACGGCCATTGCCCTTCACCGCGAAGGCAGGCTGAAGGACGCTGTTGCGCTTTATCAGAAAGCTCTGCAAGGCGAGGCTTCGCCGGCTCCCGCGCTCATGCATTTCGCCGGCATGGCCTGGCTTGGCCTTGGGCGCCCGCGCAAGGCGGAGTTTCTTCTCGGGCAAGCCGCCGCCGGGTCGCGGCGGGCCGACTTCCACGTCGGCCACGGCAACGCGCTCTACGGGCTGAAGCATTTCGCCAAGGCGCAGAAGGCGTTCGCCGCCGCCGCCGCCCTCGACCCCACTAACGCCACCGTCTGGTTCAACCTCGGCAACGCCGCCTCATCGGCGCACGACACGGACGCGGCCATCCATGCCTTCGAGCAGGCGCTCGAGTACGATCCCTTGCTGACGCAGGCCCTGGTCAACCTTTCGACCCTGCTCGCCTGCGACAAGCACCTGGACCGGTTTGCCGCGCTTCTGCGCCGCGTGCAGTCGCTCGGCATCTGGCGCGGCCTGCTCAGCGACATCGCGCTGATCGGCATTCCCGCAGCCGCCAAAGCCGGCGACAAGGGGCGGGTGGTGGAAGACGCGCTGCGCGAGATCGCCGGCGCGGCGGAGATCAATCCCCAGGCGCTTTGCCTTCTTGGCAACCTCTTGTTCATGCGCAAGGATTTCGCCGGCGCCGAGGTATGCTACGCCAAAGTCATCGAGGTCGATCCCGAGCAGCCGGGCGCCGGGCGGGGCCTCGGCCTGCTGCTTGCCGCGCGCGGGGAAACGGAAGCGGCGCGCAAGCACCTCGCCGCTGCCCGCGCCTCCGATCCCGACGCCGAACAGCTCAGGAAGCTGTCAAACCTGTTGATCCGGATCACGGATTCAAGCCCGGACCATATCAAGTCGTACGGCCTTATCCGCGAACTCTATCCCGACAGCGTGACTGTCTTCGAAACGCACCTGACCTGGCTGACCGATACAAAGGACTGGAAGGGCATCGTCGACCTGCTGGAGGAGCGCGTCCAAACGCACGAGAGCCCCGAGTACCTCGTGGTCCTTGGCGCGGCGCTGATGAACCTCAAACGCGAGGCGGAGGCGCTCAAGCACCTGCGCCGGTCGATCAAGCTCGCGCCGAAGAACTTCGCCGGCTGGTACAACCTGTCCAACATCCTGACCAATCAGGGCAACAACGTCGACGCCTACAAAGCGGGAAAGAAAGCGTTCCTGCTCGAGCCCAAACGAGTGGAAGCGGCGACCAGCCTGGCATTGATCGCCGGACGCTTGCGCCTCCACGAGGAAGAAGAGCGCATCGTGAAACGCGGCCTCAGGCACAGTCCCGATTCCGCTCCGCTGCTGAACTTGATGGGCAACAATCGCCTGCGCCAGGGCAACATGAAGGCGGCGCTGAAACTGTACGAGCGCGCGCGTGCCCATATCGGCCCCACCGACGGCGCGCAGTTCCAGATGCAGCTGATGAGCATCAACTACGCCGATGTCGCGCCCGAAATCGTCTCCGACGCCCATTTCCGCTGGGGCGACGCGGTTGTCGCCGCTTGGCAAGGCAAGGCGGGCCTGTCGCCGCGCCCCGCCGCGCCGAAAACCAGACTGAAAATCGGGTACGTTTCGGGCGACTACAAAAATCATTCGTGTTCGTTCTTCCTCGCGCCTTTAATGGCCAATCACGATCCCGAACGGGTCGAGGTATACTGCTACATGACGGAGGTCGCGGCGGACGAGGTAAACCTTTCCTTCCGGCGCATGGCCCGTCACTGGCGCGAAATCCACCATGTCACCGATACCGACGCCGCCGCGATGATCCGGCGCGACGGGATCGACGTTCTGGTCGACCTGTCCGGCCACACCTCGGGTGCCCGGCTGGAAATCTTCGCGCAGAAACCGGCGCCGATCCAGGTGAACTGGCTGGGTTACCCGAACACGACCGGCCTGCCGACGATGGACTACCGCTTCACGGACGCGGCGGCCGATCCGGTCGGCATGACCGACAGGTACTTCCGCGAGACGCTGTATCGCCTGCCGAACTTCCTTTGCTACCAGCCGCCTGAGTTTACGCCGGAGGTCGGGAAACTGCCGGCCCTCGCCAAGGGATACGTGACGTTCGGCTGTTTCAACAACTCAAACAAGATCACGGACGAGGTGGTCGCCGTCTGGTCCAGGATCATGAAGCGGGTATCAGGCTCGCACATGGTGCTGAAGACCTCGAACATGTCGGACAAGACGACGCTGGGCGCGTTCCGGGCCAAGTTCGAGAAGAACGGCATCGATCCCGGGCGCATCGAGTGTTTCCAGGCGTTTCCGAACAAGTCGGATCACCTGATGACCTACAGCGACATCGACCTTGCCCTCGACCCTTTCCCTTACAACGGCACCACGACGACCTTCGAGTCGCTGTGGATGGGCGTTCCCATGATCGCGCTCGAAGGCAAGGTCCATGCGGGCCGGGTCGGACACTCCATCCTGTCCGGCGTAGGCCTGCCCGAACTGGTGGGCCGCTCGCCGGTCGAGTACGTCGATATCGCCGTCGCCCTGGCCGCCGACCTGCCGCGCATGGAAGCTTACCGATCCCGTTTGCGCCGGACCCTTGCCTCCTCGCCCCTCATGGACGGCAAGGGTTTCGCGCGCAGCATGGAGGACGCTTACTTCGACATGTGGAACCATGCCGTCGCCACTTCGCAGTCCGTCAATCGAGCGCAAGGGCAGAGTGCCGGCGCCAAGAAGCAGAGGATCTGACCCATGAGCGAAACCATCACCGCCCCGAGCGTCTCGCTTCCCGCGTCGCTCGCCGACTACGTCGCCTGCATCAAGCGCGGAGACGACAAGTCGCAGGCGCGTCTTTTTCTGGATGCGGCAAACGCCTACCAGCAGGCGGCGGCGCTCAAGCCGGAAATGTACGAAGCGCATTTCAAGCTGGGCAACGCCTACCTGGCGCTGGGCGACCTTCTTTCGACGATGAAGGCGTACCAGGAGGCTTACAAGCGCCAGCCCAGGGAGATCGAACTGCTCCTGCGCATATCAGAGGTCTGCTACCGGATGAAGGACAACGTCAAGGCGGCGCAGATGCTGGCCGAGATCCTGATGATCAACGACCGCTACCTGCCGGCGCTGCTGGTCCTGCCCGAGCTTCTGGTCAGCCTTGGCCGGATCGACGACGCGCTGGATCTGCTGAAGGCCGCCATTCCCGCGCAGCCGCACATCCCCGAGCTTTGGGTCGCCGCCGGGATCGCGACGCAGCGCCAGGGCGACCTCGACCGGGCTCGCCTGTTCTACCAGGAAGCGCTGAACCTCGACCCGAAGTCCCCGGTGGCGAAGCAGAATCTGGAGCTGCTGGGTAAAGTGGCCGCCTAGAAGGAACATGTCATTCCGTGCGCAGCACGGAATCCATAGTGACCACGACGCCTCACCGAGAGTATAGATTGCGTGCCCTGCACGAGACGACAGTAAGTAACTCGAGCCCTCTCAGCGGCGACGCGACTTGCGCAGGACTATTTCCCGGCCTATCTAGCGACAAATTACCAGAGGAATCAGCATGTCACGTCGTAAAATAGCCCTCGTCGGGGCGGGCCAGATCGGCGGGACGCTGGCGCTGCTGGCGGGCCTCAAGGAACTGGGCGACATCGTGCTGATCGACGTGGTCGAGGGCGTGCCGCAGGGCAAGGCGCTCGACCTCGCCGAAACCGCGCCGGTTGAGGATTTCGACGCGAAGCTGACAGGATCGAACGATTACGCCGCGCTTGCCGGTGCCGATGTGGTGATCGTGACCGCGGGCGTGCCGCGGAGGCCCGGCATGAGCCGCGACGACCTGATCGGCATCAACACCGGCATCGTGAGAACGGTCGGCGAGGCGATCAAGGCGCATGCGCCGGACGCGTTCGTGATCGTCATCACCAATCCGCTGGACGTGATGGTCTGGGTCATGAAGGAGGTCTCCGGGCTGCCCGCGCGCAAGGTCGTCGGCATGGCCGGCGTGCTGGACAGCGCCCGCTTCCGCTATTTCCTGGCCGAGGCGATGAACGTCTCGGTCGAGGATGTGACCGCTTTCGTGCTCGGCGGGCATGGCGACACCATGGTGCCGCTGACGCGTTATTCGACGGTTGCCGGCATCCCGCTGCCCGACCTGGTCGCGAAAGGCTGGCTGACGCAGGACAAGCTGGACGCCATCGTCAAGCGCACCCGGGGCGGCGGGGCGGAGGTGGTCGAGCTGCTCAAGACCGGATCGGCCTTCTACGCCCCCGCCGCTTCCGCGATTGCGATGGCCGAGAGCTACCTGAAGGACAAGCGCCGCGTCCTGCCCTGCGCGGCGGAGCTGAACGGCGAATACGGCCTGAGCGGCGTCTATGTCGGCGTACCGGTGGTGATCGGCGCGAGTGGTGTGGAGCGCATCGTCGAGATCGATCTGTCGGCGCAAGAGCAGGCCGGTTTCGACAAATCGGTGGCTGCGGTGCGCGAGCTGGTCGAAGTCGCGGGCAAGCTGCTGAAGGGCTAAACTCCGCATACTTTTCTCGGCAGAGTCCTTGAATATCTTAGTTCTGGATTAATATCTTCAGTACTTGACTTACCAAAAAACGTAGTTTATGCGGGATGCATGATCGACTTCCATCTGAGCTCAGAGCGCCGGCCTTCAGGTCAGGACATTGTAGGATTGTTTGGATCAGTTGGTTGGGGGAAGCCCGAAGACTATAATATTGAGGCTTGGAACGATGCTTTAAAGACTGGTGGGATCATTCTTACAGCTTATGAAGGCGAAAAGTTAGTTGGCTTGCTAAGCGGTTTTAGTGATAAAGTCTCTGAGTCGCACATTATGTATGTTATTGTTATGCCTGAGTACCAAAGAAATGGGATTGGAAGTGCTTTAGTTCGTCAAATGTTGGATGACTGCAAACATACTGCAGTTTACACGACCTCGTTTGAGGAAAGTGAAGCTTTCTTTTTAAAATGTGGGCTTAGAAAGCAGACTAAACTAATACCTTTTTCGCTCCCAGCCCAATCTACTTAATAGTCGGTAGAAACCCTCGTTCTATCTGCTTCAATCGATGTTTACAAAAGTTCGGGTGAGACATTCTCGATATTTTACGTTTAAAACAATCTTGTGCAGACTCAATAAAAAAATCTTTTTGAATAATTTCTCCAAAACTATCGTACAGATGAGAATTTGTAATGCTTCCGTAAAAAGTAGGTATGTCGAAAGTCTGAAGAGAACTTATTTCTTTTTGTTTTACTGAGTTGGATAATGTATTTACTTCTCTTTTAAGAAAGTCGAGCGGGCCTGTTTTGCTCAATACGGGATGATAAGAGGCTATGATAAGCCAAGAATAATAAAGCGTCGGCTGTAAAATTCTTCTCACATAAAAGTCTGAGTTTTGTAATACTAAATCGTGTAGCTCTTTGGAGTTTTTCAATATTGCTGTATGGCCTATTTCATATCCAAGCTTAAGACAGGGTAAGTAAACTCTTAAATGGGTTAAGTCGCTATGTGGGATAGGCAAGTTTCTAGCAAGTTCGCTTTCTTTTATGGAGCGATAGCCTACTTGTAAATGGTTAGTGCCGTCATTTATAGAAAATGGTTTTACTGGATATAAATGCTCTTTTCTCATGTTATTTAAAGCGCCTAACGGTTGATAGCGACCAAGAATGCCTGTATTAGAAAGAAAATCAGGAGTTAAGTTAGAGTTTGACGACGTGGTAAGGATGGTTTCGAGGTCGACGGGAACAAGTCTACTCCGGCATGCAATAAAGTTCTCAAAATGTCCATCAGTAAAACAAATAGAATCTAGAACTGCCAAGAGAATACCTGTTGAAATATAAAACTTTTTAATTTCATTGAGAGAGCGAGAGTGGATATGTCGAATATATTCAAGACAGGATAGTTTTGAGCTTGAAGCAATAACTTTAGGAACACGTGGTTTAAAGTCCTCATCTGTTTTTAGACAAGAAATAAACCTAAATAAAAACTGTTCTTGCCAACTATTTCGTGGTTTTAAAACTAAGAACTTGTTATTCCGATCGCGGACAGTCATGGCTGACCGTGATCCATTATGGAAGTCTGATATGCCTAAGTGTATATCTAAAGGGTGATTTACGCCACACTCTGTTTCTAAAAAGCAAAGCTGTTCTTTCACAGAAGAAACAATTAAATTTGATCGTAAGCAAAGTTTTTGTATTAAATCAAAGAACGCAGAGCGGTTTGTGTAAGAAGCTAGCTCCGCGGGGCTGGAAAAGATTTTTTTATAACTGTTTGTATTTTCACTAATTTTAAATTCAGCAACAATTTGTGCATAGTATGGTAAAAGAAAGCGATCGGCCTCTTCAGCAAGGTAAGTGTATAAAGACTTTCTGCAGGTTTGTGAAAGCTTGGGAAATTGATCAGACAACCATTCTGGTGTTAAGCCTAGAGCCCGATCTAGACGATATAAGGACAAGGCACTTTTTCGCACTCGACGACTAAAGGTCCATAGACGGTAGTTTCGACTTGAAAGCCAAATTCCGCTTCGTGGGAGGCGAGTTTTCGCAGGTTCCGCTCGCGCAACACCGTGTCGTAGAGCCGTTACTGCTGCGCAGATTCGAACCGAATACGACTGCCTTTCTTAAATCCTCGATACCTGTTACGTGTTCGGAACTCATATCAACCTCTAAAATTTGGAAATTGAATGTTTCATCCTTGCATAGCTGGAGTCAACTAAAAAAGGCATTGTGTGCGGATGGGTATTGCTCCGACCCGTCCTCGTAATTTAGGGTTCAAACCGAATTGAGTATGCAAGGCCATCACCCATGAACATTCACGAATACCAGGCCAAGGCGCTGCTCAGGAAATACGGGGTCGCCGTACCGAAGGGTGGCGTCGCCTATACCGCGGACGAGGCGGCGGAGGTGGTGGGAACGCTGGGCGGCCCGGTCTGGGTGGTCAAGGCGCAGATCCATGCCGGCGGGCGCGGCAAGGCGGGCGGGGTCAAGGTGGTGAAATCGGTCGAGGACGTGCGCGCCCAGGCCGACCGGCTGCTGGGCAAGGTGCTGGTCACGCACCAGACCGGCCCGGAGGGGCGCGAGGTCAAGCGCCTCTATGTCGAGGAAGGCTGCGACATCGCGCGCGAGCTTTACGTCGGCCTGCTGCTCGACCGCGCCACCAGCCGCGTGACCCTGATGGCCTCGACCGAGGGCGGGATGGAGATCGAGGAAGTGGCGCACAGCGCGCCTGAGAAAATCCTGAAGGTGGCGATCGACCCGGTGACCGGCTTCCAGCCGTTCCACGCCCGGCTGGTCGCGTCCCGGCTGGGGCTCGAGCCGGCACAGGTCTCCGCCGCCTCGAAGTTCCTGGCCGCGATGTACAAGGCTTTCATCGAACTGGATGCCTCGACCGTCGAGATCAACCCGCTGGTGGTGACCGGCGGCGGCGACGTGCTGGCGCTGGACGCCAAGATGAACTTCGACGACAACGCGCTGTTCCGCCACAAGGACATCGAGGAACTGCGCGACGAGTCGGAGGAGGACCCGATCGAACTGGAAGCGGGACGTCATTCGCTGAACTACGTCAAGCTGGCGGGCAACATCGGCTGCATGGTCAATGGCGCGGGCCTTGCCATGGCGACCATGGACATCATCAAGCTGTATGGCGGCGAGCCGGCGAACTTCCTCGACGTCGGCGGCGGCGCGACGCGCGAGCGGGTAACGACGGCGTTCAAGCTGATCCTGTCCGACCCCAACGTCGAAGGCATCCTGGTCAACATCTTCGGCGGCATCATGCGCTGCGACGTGATCGCGGAAGGCGTGATCGCGGCGGCGAAGGAAGTCAGCCTGCACGTGCCGCTGGTGGTGCGCCTCGAAGGCACCAACGTCGACCTCGGCAAGAAGATACTCGGCGAGTCGGGACTCGCCATCATCTCCGCCGACGATCTGGCGGACGCGGCGGAAAAGATCGTCCGCGCCGTGAAGGAGGTTCAGTAATGTCCGTTCTCGTCAACCGCGACACAAAAGTCATTTGCCAGGGCTTTACCGGCGCGCAGGGCACCTTCCACTCCGAACAGGCGATCGCCTACGGCACGAGGATGGTCGGCGGCGTGACGCCGGGCAAGGGCGGCTCGACCCACCTCGACCTGCCGGTGTTCGACACGGTCGGCGAGGCGGTGGAGCGCACCGGCGCCAACGCCTCGGTCATCTACGTCCCCGCGGCCTTCGCGGCCGACGCGATCCTCGAGGCGGTCGCGGCGGAAGTGCCGCTGGTCGTGTGCATCACCGAGGGCATTCCGGTGCTCGACATGGTCAAGGTCAAGCGCGCGCTGGCGGGATCGAAGACGCGGCTGATCGGGCCCAACTGCCCGGGCGTCATCACGCCGGGCGAGTGCAAGATCGGCATCATGCCGGGCCACATCCACCAGCGCGGCCGGATCGGCATCGTCTCGCGCTCGGGCACGCTGACCTACGAGGCCGTGGCGCAGACGACGGCGGCGGGACTTGGACAGAGCACCTGCATCGGCATCGGCGGCGACCCGGTTGCCGGGACCAGCTTCGTCGAGGCGCTGGAGATGTTCCTGGGCGACGATGAAACCCAGGGCATCATCATGATCGGCGAGATCGGCGGCGACGGCGAAGTGCGCGGGGCTGAGTTCCTGCAAGGCGAAAGCCGCAAGAAGCCGGTGGTCGGCTTCATCGCCGGCCGCACCGCGCCCGCCGGGCGCCGCATGGGCCATGCCGGCGCGGTGATCTCGGGTGGCAACGACACCGCCGATTACAAGATCGAGGCGATGCGCGCCGCCGGCATCCGCGTTGCCGACTCCCCCGCCGCGCTGGGCCGCACGATGGCCGAGGTGCTGGGCGGGTAAGTGCTGTCGCGATCAATCGCCTTGAGTATTCTGGTTAAGGGATCGGCGTTATGATGCGCGTGGCATTTCCGGAGGTGAGTCGCAGGTGATCGATTTTCGCAATCCGCGGTCCAAGCTCTACGTCGGCATCGCGGGCATCGGGCTGATTATATTCATCAACGTCATCTACCTGTTCTCGGGTGCCACGCCCGGGCATCAGACCCGCCCGGCGGCGGCGCAGCAGGACCGGGACTTCCTGTTGGCGCTATACGATCTGACCCGCACGGACATGACCGACCCGGCCCGGGTCGCCGCCGTGCTGAAAACCCAGTTCACCGGAAAACAAACCGAAGGCGAGGATCCCGATCCGGAATGCGCCGGCGGAAAGCGCGAAACCGACGTCGAGGTCTACACCCCTTCGAAGGATTTCTGGCGTCGCTGGTCGGTGGAACGGCCGCACGATGCGTTGCTGGACATCGGCAGCGGCATTGCTGGATCAGAACGCGAGGACCCGCAATTCGCCTACGTCGTGACACGTCCCAAGCCGTGCGCCGGCACGTATGCCGGCCCGCCGGCCGCTTGGGGGATCGCGCGCTTCGTGACGGCGCCGGCATTCGGTTGCGCAACCGCGGCGGAACTGGAGCGCGGCTTCCCCCGTTTCTCACGCGACGCGGCAACGGCGGACGGCGGCCGGGCCACCTACCGCTCCATACAGAGCCAGGGACGGGACCGTGGCACTGTGCTGATCGCCGGCGACAACAGCCAGGCATGTTTCGGAACGGTTTCCGTGGCCGGCGGCCAGATCTGGGGCGAAACCTACCTGTCGCTCGAGCATCGCTACCTGCAATGCGCCGAGTCCGCCCGCACGCTGTTTGCGCAGGCCAGCCCCGAGCCCGGGGATGACGCGGGGCGGACGAGGTGGACGGCGACCTTGAGGGCGGGCATTCACGACAAATGCGGCGGGGAACCCTATTTCCCGGACCTCCAGGCGCCCTGAGCGTACGTCATGCTGGAAATCGAGTTTGCGCCGTTAGGGCCGTCGTAGCATGAAATCCTTATGGAAACCGGTTGTTTCGCGTGGTATAAACTTACAAAACGCGGAGACTGATGATGGTCGACAATGATGGAACTTCGAAAATCGTGACACCGGAGAGGCCCTTGGGCAAGCTGCTGGTCATGCCGTCCCCTGCGCAAGAACCCGCTTCGGAGGCGGCCCAAGGCGCCCAGCCCGCAGCGGCGAAACTACCGACCATGCTGGACGAGGCGACCATCAAGGCGATCGCTGCGGAAGTCGTCCGGCAGACTCAGGAAACCAAGGCCGCCGGTACGGCGATGGTACCGACCGAACCGGCTTCGGCTACCGAGCTGCGGCCTACTCAGAGGCTCGGTCACGCGTTGGCCAGGGGCCTGGCGGGCGTCCTGAAAATTCCTTCCAGTGAATTCATGACCAAGGTGGACGAGAAGGTCACCGCCGTGGGGATCAAGGCCGGGGTCGTCCTGGGTGTCGGTCTTGTGTTGCAGGCAGTGCATCCGGGCCAGGCGGGAGCCAACGCCATCGCCGCAGGCTTGGTCGCGGAGATTCTGACCGACCCGATGTCGAACCTGATCGTGAAGACGGCGAACCGTTTCGCGACCAAGGGGGTGGACGCCCTTCAGGCGATGGCGGGTAAGAAGGCTGACGCGCTGCCCGCACCGGAGGAGCTGCACGCACTGCCTGCGCCTGGTGACGATGCCGCGCCCGCACAGGCCGACGAGGTCAAGCCCGGCCCGGCTCCCAAGCCGACTCCTCGTTCCGGGGTGAAACCGCGCCTGTCTGCGTGACGGCGCGAACGGAAACGAGTCCGCGAGGGAGGCTGTCAATATCTTGTTAAAGTTCTTGCAAAATTGGTGAGTTGGCCGCATTCTCCTTGCCCAGTTGTGCAGGGTTTTACGGGATAAATTTGCGGAAGCGACGGCAGGGATCGTTTGGTCCTGATGTCGGCGGGACTCGGAACGTCCGTTAAGAGCCTTCTTCAGCTGGTACCAGAACTGTTACGGCGGCAATCCCTCGCGAACAATGGGCGTTCCGGAAAGGCGAGCATGACGGATCAGAATGACCTGACGCATTGGCGGGTTCTGTCCATGCCATTCCTGTCTTTCGGCCCGCTTCTCACGCCTTCGAAAATCTTTGCGCGCGATCAGGCCGCCGGAGCTGGCTACTATCACCCCGGCGCGATTTCAAGCCTCGATGTGTTTGCACGGTATGTCGTCCATTTCCTCACGGCGGCGCATCCCGATCTGGGTCGCGCGGGAGCGGTCTGCCCCTTCATGGCCGGCAGCCTCAAGCGCGACATGGCATTGCTGACCGCTTCATCGCTCGACCAGCCCGACGCAACCTTCCTGCTGGGCGCGATGGACCGGTTGCGGTCTGTGTTCCTTGCGCAAGAGGATTCGGCCGGCGCCGGCGCGGATGAAATCTACCGGGCCATCGTGGTCGTGTTTCCCGACCTGCCGCCTGCGGCGGGGGCGGAGCTGATCGAGCACGTGCAGAAGACGCTCAAGCCTGCCTACATCGAGCAGGGGCTGATGATCGGCGAGTTCTACCCGACCTGCCCCGCGCCCGGCCTGCACAACTCGTTGTTCAGGCCGATGCAGACACCGGTCCTCAGCCTTGCCATCCGCCACATGACGCTGCAGGACGCGCCGTTCATGCTGGGCGACCCGGCCTACATAGCCGGCTACACCCGCCTGTTCGGGCAGACCGGGATGGACAGGATTTCCGCTCTGCAGGCGCGACGGGCAAACGAGGCAAGGGCTTCCGAACCCTCCGCCGTGCGCCTTGGCGTGAATGATCGCCTGATCGCATGAGTCCACAGGCGCAAGCGAGACCTGACGTAAGCGAAGACTTCGTCGCGGGCGCCGGCATACGGCTCGAAACGCTGTTCGCGCGCCAGGCGGGCAGGACGCCGGATTCGCTGGCGTTGCTCCATCGCGGCCGCAAGCTTAGCTACCGCGATCTCGACGCCGCCGCCAACCGCCTGGCGCATCACATCGGCACCCTGAAGCTCGGCGCTGAAACGCTGGTCGGCATCTGCCTCGACCGCTCGCCGGAGATGGTCGTGGCGATCCTTGCCGTGCTGAAGGCGGGGGCGGCCTACGTTCCCCTCGATCGCAGCTACCCGCGCGAACGCCTTGAGTTCATGCTGGAAGACAGCGCTGCTCCCTTACTCATCGCGCAAAACGCGTTCGCGGCCGGCCTATCGTACCGCGGGCGCGTGCTCGACCTTGAGGCGGAAACCGTCGCCATCGGGGCCCAGCCAAACCTCGCTCCCGATGCGGCCGGCACCCCGGCGGACCTTGCCTACGTGATTTACACGTCGGGATCGACGGGAAAGCCCAAGGGCGTAATGCTGAACCACAGCGCGGCGGGCCTGATCGCCTGGGCCGGATCGTCCTTCGGCGCGGGCGAGCTTGCGCGCGTGGCCGCGACGACCTCGATCTGCTTCGACCCTTCCATCCTCGAACTGTTCGGCCCGCTTTGCAATGGCGGGGCAGTGATCCTGAAGGAAAACCTGCTCGAGCCGTTCGCGCCGGACGAGCAGCCCACCCTGCTGAACGGCGTTCCCTCTGCCTTCGCCGAGTTGGCGCGCGCCCGGTCGATCCCCGACAGCGTACGCGTGGTCAACATCGGCGGGGAGACTTTCAAGCCGCGCCTGGTGCAGGATATCTACAACAGCTGCCGGGTCGATCGCATCTACAACCATTACGGGCCGACCGAGGCGACGACCTGCGCGACGGTTGCGCTCCTGCCGCGCGGGCCCTTGCAAACGCTGCCGATCGGCACGCCGATAGCCGGAGCGCTGATCCACGTTCTCGACAGCAATCGCCGTCCTGTTCCCGACGGTGCCGAGGGCGAGCTGTACATCGCAGGCCCGACGCTCGCGCGCGGGTACCTCAACAATCCTGCGTTGACGGCAGAGCGTTTCGTGTCCGACCCGTTCGGTACGGCCGGCGGCCGGATGTACCGCACCGGCGACCAGGTCCGCCGCTCGGCAACCGGTGAACTCGAGTTCCTCGGCCGCATCGACGGTCAGCTCAAGCTGCATGGCTTCCGGATCGAGCCCGGCGAGATAGAGGCCGCGCTGCTGCGCCTGCCGGAGGTTCGCAAGGCGGCGGTCATGATCCGCAATGACCAGTACGGCGAGGCGCGGCTGGTCGCCTATACCGAAAGCGACGCGGCGCTGAAGCTCAGCGATGTCCGCCGCTATCTCGGGACATGGCTGCCGGAGCACATGCTTCCCTCGCTGCTGGTCGTTGTTCCCGCGTTTCCGCTGACAGCGACCGGAAAGGTCGATCGCAATGCGCTGCCCGAGCCCGGACAAAAGCAGGAGGTGGGCGCCGCTCCGGACGTCTACCTGCCGCCTGTCGAGGAGATCATCGCCAGTACCTTCCAGCAGGTGCTCGGCAGCGGGCCGGTGGGAGAGAACGATAATTTTTTCGAGCTGGGCGGTGACTCGCTCCTGGCGGTCGGAGTCATTCTGCGCCTCGAAGTCCTGCTCGGGCAGCCGATTCCTCCGGGTGCGCTTTTCCACGGTTCGACGCCGAAGCTGCTGGCGGCCATGCTGGACCGTCGTGCGCCGGGTGACTCCAACCACCTGACGGTTCTCCAGCCCGAGGGCGAACAGCTTCCCCTGTTCTGCCTTCCGGACATTTTCGGCCGCCCGCTCAGCTATGTAAGCCTTGCGCGCGACCTTGCGCCGGAGGTGCCCGTCTACGGCCTGTCTCCCGGCCCGCTGGAAGATGCGATCATCGCGGCTCCTTCGGTTGAAGTCCTGACGCGCGCTTACATTCGCGAAATCCGCAAGATCCAGCCGCGCGGACCCTACCGCATCAGCGGCTACTCGTCCGGGGGCATACCCGCCTTCGACCTGGCCCGCGCTCTGGAAGCGGAGGGTGAAGCGGTTCTGCTGATCCTGCTCGATTCCATCAACAGCCGCCGCCTTCCCCCGCTGCGTGACATGGCGGCGTGGGCATATCGGCACGGCCGGGAAGCGGTGAGGCGTTCGAACGTCCGGGCCGTCGCGAAACAGATCGTGCAGTCGCGCCATATCTGGCTAAGGCATCCGCGGGTCGTCGGTGCGAAACAGGTTCCCTTCTGGGTGCCGCGCAACGACAAGCAGGTCGCGCGCAGCCTGCTTCAGGCCGAGAAGGACTACCGGTTCCAGCCTTTTGGCGGCTCGACCGTATTCGTCCATTGCGCGAGGCGCTCGGCGGTCCACCATTTCTTCAACTTCGACGGGATGCTGGGATGGCGCGGCCTCTTCACGGGCGCTTTCACCGAAATCTACATCGATTCCGATCATTACCACTTAATGCGCGAGCCCGTCGCCGCGCAGCTTGCCGAACGGCTGTCTCGCGAGCTGGTTGTGCTCCAGAACGCGGCCTGAAGCCTCCAGCCTGAGGCTTTGGACAAGCCCGCTTAGATCGCCGCGGCGTCCGTTTCGCCGGTGCGGATGCGCACCGCGCGGGCGACGTCCAGGACGAAGATCTTGCCGTCGCCGATCTTGCCGGTGCTCGCCGTCGATTGCAGCACGTCGACAACGCGCTCGGCCAGCTCGTCGCCGACGACTATTTCCAGCTTGGTCTTGGGCACGAAGCTGGCTTCGTACTCCGCGCCGCGATAGATCTCTGTCTGGCCCTTCTGCCGTCCATAGCCCTTGACCTCGCTGACGGTCAGGCCCTGAACGCCGATCGCCGCCAGCGCGTCTCGCACGTCGTCGAGCTTGAACGGCTTGATGATGGCGATAACTAGTTTCATTGTCGGCTCCCAAGCAGGCGAGAGTTCACTCATGGCGCATATACCGGATAGGTCCAGCCAAGGAAATGGTGAAGTGAACGCGGACGTGGTCGTCGTGGGCGGCGGGATCGCGGGCGGGACGCTGGCCTGCCTGCTGGGAGGGGCGGGGCTGAGCGTTGCGGCAATCGACCGCGAGCCACCTACGGCGCGGCTCGATCCCGGCTTCGACGGGCGCACCACCGCGATCTCGTTCGGGTCGCGCCGGATCCTGGAAGCGGCAGGCGTGTGGGGCGACCTTGCCGCGCAGGCTTCGCCGATCGAGCGGATCCGCATCGCGGACGGCGCATCGCCGTTCTTCCTCGGCTTTGACACGGCGGCGGTGGAGGGCCGGGCCTTCGGCTGGATCGTCGACAACTCGCTGATCCGCCGGGCGCTTGCCGCGCGGCTGGAGTCACTCGCCGGCGTGACACAGTTCAGCCCGGCCACGGTGGTGGCGCACGAGCCGGGCGCGGCGCGGGCGCGCGTGACGCTGGAGGATGGACGCGTGCTTCGCGCGCCGCTGGTCGTGGGCGCTGACGGCAAGGGCTCGACACTCCGGAAGCTGGCGGGCATCGGACTGCGCAAGGCGGGCTACGGGCAAACGGCGCTGGTGTTCGTCGTCAGTCACGAACTGCCGCATGCGCAGGTGGCGCTGGAACATTTTCATCCCGCGGGGCCGTTCGCGGTGCTGCCGATGGTCGATGACGGCGCGGGGCGGCACCGCAGCAGCGTGGTGTGGACCGTCAGGCCCGACGAGGCCGAAACGCTGATCGAGGCTGATGAAGCCGGGTTCAATGGCCTGCTGCAGCCGCTGTTCGGGGCATATTACGGCGAGGTTGCGCTCAGCGGCCGGCGCTTTTCCTACAAGCTCGGTGTCCAGGAGGCGGACCGCTACGCCGCGCCGCGGCTGGCGCTGGCCGCCGACGCCGCGCACAGCATCCATCCCATCGCCGGGCAGGGGCTGAATCTCGGCCTGCGCGACGTCGCGCTGCTGGCCGAGCTGACGATCGACGCCGCGCGTCTCGGCCTGGACATCGGCAACCCCGGCTTGCTGCGCGGGTACGAGCGCCGACGCCGCGCCGACGCGCTGCGCCTGATCGCCGCGACCGACGTTCTCAACCGCTTGTTCTCGAACGAGCTCGCTCCGGTCCGGCTCCTGCGCGGCTTAGGGCTCGGAATCGTCGAAAAGCTACCAGCGCTGAAACGCTCGTTCATGCTGACGGCGATGGGACTCGCCGGAAACCCGCCGCGGCTGGTAAGGGGCGAGGCGCTGTAGTAGCCCACAAATGAAAACGGCGGTTCCGAATAAACGGAACCGCCGTCAATAGAAAGCTGAAACAGCAGTTACATCTTAAAGGCAGGAGCAGCCTTTTGCACCGGAGCTACCGGCTCGAAAGCGTCGCCGAATATAGCTTCGACACCCTTTTTGAAAAGCTTTGGAGCTTCGGCAGCGAACGCCAAAACACCAACGCCAAAACCGGTTTCGATCAGACCGACAACCGGCCCTGCAGCGCCTTCAAGGGTCGTTGCTGTTCCAGCAAGTGAAAGAGCCATAGGATCACCTCCATTCGTTATGGTTGAATTCCGAGTGTGATGTAGCACGTGCGCCGCGGCATTACCAGAGGGTTAACGCAGCGCCGGGCAGATTGTTCTTCCTAAGCTGCTTTCGGCGTCGAACTCCCGGTTGTCGAAGCCGCAGGGCGTGGGGAAACGAGGTGCAGCTGCGTCAGCCCGCCCTCGTCCGGCGTTTCCGGCTTGGGGTCGTGGTGCAGGTGCAACCCGTGCAGGGGATGCTTGTGGAATTCCCGGCGCACGAACTCGCTGGCAAGGCCCACGGCGGCATCCTTGCCGACTTCCAGGGCAAACCCGCCGCTTTCCTTCAGGACTTCCAGCAGGAATTTATCCGCGATCATTACGTTCTCCTTGTTGTGTCATGTTTCTAACACAATCGATACTTTGTCCGGAATAAAAATTCCGTCAAGACAAATAATAGTCGCGCACAGGCCTGTAAATCGGCCCATCGTTGCTTCTTAAACTCTCAAACAGACAAAATTTGTGCACGGGAAACGGTTCGGTCGCGAACAGGCCGTGATCGGCGAGGTAGCGGAAAACCTTGTCCTGCCGCGCCGCGGGGCGAACCCGCGCCAGGGTAACGTGCGGCGCGAACTTACGGTTCTCGAACGGCACGCGCAGCTGCCACAGCGCGGTCTTCACCTTGCCGTGCAGGTGATCGAGGGCGGGGTTGGCTTCGATCCCTGCCCAGAGGATGGCCGTATGGCCGCCGCGATCGAACTGCCCGACGCCCGAAAGCTTCAGGGAGAAAGGGTGGTCGCGGATAGCCGCCAGCGCCGTGTCGATGTCGTCGGCGACCGGCTCGTCGACCTCGCCGATGAAGACCAGCGTCAGATGGTAGTTGCCGCGCGCCGTCCAGCGCGCCTCGTCGAAGCCGCTGGACATCAGGTGCAGCTGCTGCCTGACCGGTTCGGGCAGCTCGATGCCGACGAACAGCCGGATCATGCAGGCCGGGCGGCGTTTTCGCTGCGGTAGGCATGCGCCGGGTACGTGCCCAGGATGCGGATATGCGGCGCGAAGAACGCGAGCTCCTCCAGCGCCAGCGCAAGGCCGCGATCGCCCGGCCGGCCCTCGACGTCGCAATAGAATTGCGACACGAAGAAATCGCCCTGACGCTGATAGCTTTCCAGCTTGGTGATGTTCACGCCGTTGGTGGCGAACCCGCCCATCGCCTTGTACAGCGCGGCAGGCACGTTGCGGACGCGGAACACGACGGTGGTCATGCACGCCGCGTCCGGCGGCGGCTCGCGCGGCTCGCGCGCCATCACCAGGAAGCGGGTGGTGTTGCGATCCTCGTCGGCAAGGTCGTGCGCCAGGACTGTCAGCCCGTGCAGCTCGGCGGCCAGGCTGGACGAAATCGCCGCCAGCGACCGGTCTCCGCGCCGCGCCACTTCGGCGGCGGCCATGGCGGTGTTTGCGAAGGGTTCGGGCGACAGCTCCATCCGACGCAAACGCCCGCGACATTGCGCCAGCGCCTGCGGATGGCTGAGCGCCGTCCGTAGCTCGTTCGGCTTCACCCCGGCAAGCGCCAGCAGGCAATGGCGCACCCGCTCGAAATGCTCGGCCACGATGTAGAGCCCGCTTTCGGGGAGAAGGTGGTGCAGGTCGGCGACACGCCCGGCGATGGAGTTCTCGACCGGCAGGATGCCGAACTCCGCCGCGCCGGCGACCACCTGCTCGAACACGTCCTCGAACGCAGCGCAGGCGAGGGTGCGCCAGCCGGGAAACACCGCGCGCGCCGCCAAGTCGGAGTACGCGCCGGCTATGCCCTGGAATGCCACGATGCCCATGGCGGCGGATTGTGTCATGCTTTCGCTTTACTGCAAGTCCGCCCGGCGTCAAGACGGTTGCGATCGGAGAGGCAATTGCGTTGCAAAGCGTAGATAAACTTGCTAACAAGCAGTTAACGAAGCCGAGCACGAGCAAGTATGATGAGCGCTGAATCCAAGGAAGACTTTGAGCCTGTGGAAGCCAGGTGGGTACTGTCCAATCTCATCCGGAACTACGTCCCATCGGTTATCAAAAGCAATCTGCAGGACCAACCTTCCGAGCTTCGCGATCTGGCGCTGGAAATAGCCATGGGTTTGAGCGAGCATCGCGCGGTGCAGCCTGTCTACGAGGCGGGTGTTTCGGAGTTCGGGATGATGCAAGGTCTGAGGGCCGGGGTCGAAACTCTGAGCGCCCCCACGTTCCGGGGCCGGCTCAGCGCGATGCGAACCGTGGGGGCGCTTCTGGACGCAGCGGACAAGCAGGCGCTCCCTGAAGAGGCGCCGCCGGTATCGCGTTTTCTCAAAAGAATCGGGCTGCATGGGACGGCAATGGCGGTCGCCGACCTTGCGGGCGGCTTCCAGGCCGCTTCCGGGATCAAGGGCGCGAAGCCCGCACTAGGAGTTCTGGGCTTGTCGGCGGGCGGAGCGGCGCTGGCGGCGAACAACGTCCTGACCGGCGCGGAGATTTCCCTCAGCAAGGCCGCAATCGCCGCCACGACGGTCGGCCTATGCGCCAAATCGCTTTTCGAGGCGTTCGGGGAAGGGCGAACAAGCCGCCTCAGGCGGACCGCGCGCGATATCTACGAACGTTGAAAGTCTCCGCATCTGGGCCATGCTGTTCCTCCTGGCCCGCAAACCGTCTCGCCATCGCCGCCCTGATCCGGTAGGAAAACGCTCGTGGCTGTGGTTATGATTGGCGTGGACGCAGCATGAGCGGTTCGAAGTGGTTCAGGCGTTTGGCGGCCCTGCTGGCGGCGGGAGGCATCGCTCTGGGAGCGCACATGCTCGGCGACATCGTTTTCGGACCGCCGGGTGCCACAAAGAACGCTGGGATGGCCGACACCGGCCCGGCAGCGCTGCCGGGCCGAGCCAAGGCTGAAACGGTCGATGCAGTGTCTCCGTTTCTCGCCAGCGCCGACATCGCGCATGGCGAACGGCTGGCAGCGGTCTGCACTTCCTGCCACAGCTTCAACAAGGACGGAGCGAGCAGGGTTGGCCCCAATCTCTGGAACGTGGTCGGCGCGCCCCGCGCGCGCAAGGGCGGTTACCGCTATTCCGACGCGTTGAGCTCCTCTCGGGGCAACTGGGATTACGAAGCGCTGAACCAGTTCCTGTACAAACCGCAGCAGTACATGCCGGGCACGAAGATGGGCTTTGCCGGTTTGAGGAGAGTTCAGGACCGCGCCGACGTGATCGCATGGCTGCGGACACAGTCCGACGGCCCGGCGCCGTTGCCGTGATCAAGCCGGCTGGACGTTCCTGATCGCCTGCTTCAAACGCCAGAGCAGCCAGAACCCCGGAACGGAGGCGAGCGGGGTCGCCAGGAAGAACCCGAACCAGCCGAGGTGCTCGGCGGCCGCGCCCATGTAGGCGCTCAGCGTATCGCCGCTGAGCGCGGTCAGCGCCGTCAGCAGCGCGAACTGCGTGGCGGTGAAGCGTTTGTTGCACAACGTGGCGAGATAGGTTCCAAAAGCGGTCGATGCGATCGCGGCTGTGGCGTTCTCCCCCAGCACGGCCAGCATCAGCAACGGAATGCTCCGGCCGGAATGCGCCAGCAGCGCGAACAGGTAGAGAGCGCCAAGCTGGGCGAGGCCGCCCCACCACAGGCACCGCCACAGGCCGAAGCGCCGGATGACCCAGACGCCCGCGAAGCCACCGGCAAGGGTCGCGGCAAGGCCGAACACCTTTGTCACTCCGGCGACTTCGTCCTTGCTGAACCCCAGCTCGCGGTAGAACGGGCCGGTCAGGCTCAACGCCAGCACCGGACCGAGTTTGTACAGGACGAAGAAGCCCAGGATCAACGGCCAGCGCGCGCGGGTGGCAAAGTCGGCCAGCGGCTCGAGGACGGCCGCGCGCCACCACAGGCGCAGGCTCTGCAAGCGCGGGGCGGCGCGGGCGGGTTCGTGGGCAAGGAAAAGCCCGACGCTCCCGATCCCGCCCAGCGCCGCCATAACGATGTACGACGTGCGCCAATCAGCGACCTGCGCGATATGCAGCGCGCCGGCGGAGGCGGCCAGCATGGCAAGGCGGTACCCGACGCCCGACAGCATGCCGCCGAAGGCGTACTCCGCCGGGTCCAGCATCTCGATGGTCAGAGCGTTGATTACCACGTCCTGGCTGGCCGACAGGAACGCCACGGTCACCGCCAGCGCCGCCGTCCTGCGCAGGTCGGTGTCGGGGCTCGTGCCGGCGAGGCAGAGCAGGGCGGCGGCAAGGCAGAACTGGATCGCCATTCCCCAGCTGCGCCGCCGCCCCAACCGGCGGGGGAAAGGCAGGGGAACGTGGTCGAGGATCGGCGCCCACAAGGGTTTGAGCGAGTAGGGCAGGGCGACCAGGGAAAACCAGCCGATCGCCCTCAGGCCGACATGCGCGTCGCCCAGCCAGTATTTCAGCGTGCCGCCAACCAGGAGCAGCGGCAGGCCGCTGGAAAATCCCAGCAGCAGGATCGCAAGGAACCGCCGCTCAAGCACTGCGCGCAAGGGAAGTTTCATGCCGTCTGCGCTACAGGTTGCGCTTTGTCCCGGCAAGGTCAATAAACTGCCGCCATGCTTCCCCTTTTCCTGATCGTGTTCGTCGACCTCGTCGGATTCGGGACGATGATGCCGTTGCTGCCCTACTACGCCAAGATCTACGGAGCATCGCCCGCGGGGGTCAGTCTTCTGTTCGCGCTGTACTCGGTGGGGCAGTTCCTGTTCTCCCCGGTGTGGGGCCGGCTCAGCGACCGGTATGGGCGCAAGCCGGTCCTGCTCATTACCCTGGCCGGGGCTGTCGCCGGCTATGTGACGCTGGGCTTTGCGCAATCGCTGCCCGTCCTGTTCGCGGCGCGGCTGTTTTCCGGCATCATGGCGGGGAACATCTCGACCGCGATGGCGTACGTCGCCGACGTGACTAAGCCGGAAAACCGCGCCAGGGGCATGGGACTGATCGGCGCGGCGTTCGGCCTTGGCTTCATCTTCGGCCCGGTCATCGGCGGCGCGTTCGCCGGCAACCATCCGTCGCCCCGGGATTTTGCGGTTCCGTCGTTCGTCTCGGCAGGGCTTTCCGGATTGGCGTTCCTTGGCGTCGCAGTGTTCCTGGACGAAAGCCTGCCTCGCCAAGCGCGCGGCGAACTGAAAAACAATCCGCGCCGCGGACGCATTGCCGTGCTTGGGACGGCGCTTGCCAACCCCGAGTTGAGGCGGCTGGTCCTCGCGCTGTTCCTGACCACCACCGCGATGGCGGTGATGGAAACCAGTTTCACCGTCTGGATCAACGCGACGTTCGGGTGGGGGCCGCGGCAGGTTGCGTTCGCTTTTACTTTTATCGGGCTCATCATGGCGGGAATCCAGGGCGGCGGCATTGGTAGGCTGGTGCGCCGCTTCGGCGAAAAGCGGCTGCTTGTCGCCGGGGCCCTTCTGCTGACCGCCGGGCTCGCCGCCATTCCGTTCTCGCCTGAAATTGCTTTTCTCCTGGCCGCCACGACGCTCGTGGCGATCGGCTACGGCCTGTCCCAACCGGTCCTCAACAGTCTGGTTTCCAAGCAAGCGACCGACACAGGCAACGGCTTGGTGATGGGAGTATCGCAATCGGCCGGAAGCCTTGCCCGTATAGCCGGACCGGTCCTGTCGAGTGCCGGGTTCGCACTCGCCGGCGTGAAGGCGCCCTTCCTGATCGGCGCGGCGGCCATGCTGCCGGTGTTGTTCCTTTTGCAGCGGATTGCGCAGGCAACTCCCCTGGGCGGATCGCGATCAGGAACAACAGCAGCCTCGCCGGAACCGTGATCGCGCCATCATGCCGCGCGCGGCAATCAGGCCTTCCCGGCAAGGAGCGGAGAAGGCTTGCGGGAACGAATCCATGGCCGGCAATGTTAAGGGTCCGTAAGGCGATCGTAAAAGCGGATCGCTTCAATCGAGAGCCGGGGATTCGACATGCAAAGCAAAACATTGATTGCTCTCTACGATCATATATCCGATGCGCGCGCCGCCGTGGACGAGCTGGTATCGGCGGGCGTTGCGCGCGACTCGATCAACCTTATCGCCAACGACGCCAGCCGCGAGTACGAAAGCGAGCTTTCGCGCGACCGCAACACCGCGCGCCACGAACATGACGCAGCCGGCACGGGCGCGACCATCGGCACGGTGCTCGGCGGGCTTGCCGGGCTGCTCGTCGGCCTTGGCGCGTTCGCGATCCCCGGCGTGGGACCGATCGTCGCGGCGGGCCCGATCATTGCGACTCTGACAGGCGCAGGCGCAGGCGCCGCGACCGGAGGCATTGTCGGCGGCCTTGCCGACCTCGGCGTGCCCGAGGACGATGCGCATACCTACGCCGAGGGTGTTCGCCGTGGCGGTACGCTGGTATCGGTTAAGCTGCACGAAAGCCAGGCGGCCCCGGTCACCGACATCCTGGAGCGGCATAGCCCGGTCGATGTCGAGAGCCGCGGTTCCACATGGCAGCAGAGTGGCTGGAACCAGCAGTTCGATCCGACGGCATCCCCTTACCAGCCATCTGACATCGCCGCGGAACGCGATCGCTACGGCATACGTTCGCCGACACTGGCGGATGACGATGGCGACGACGAAGTAACGCCGTCCACCACGCGTCGCTCCCTGTAATCTCAACCAAACTCTTGCAGTAGAACGGAGTGCAACGTGAAAAAAACCACTTTTATGGCTGGCGTGCTGACGTTGGGACTTACCGCCTCGACAGCGGCGTTTGCACAGGATCCCAGCGCTGCGGGCCAAGGCAGCGCGGCGCAGAACAGCGGAGCCGCGCAGACCGGGCCCGGCGACAGCATGGGTAGCATGAGCGGCAGCGGCGCGCAGTATCAGCCCAACCCGGCGACCAAGGACCAGCAGGCACTCCCAAGTGACGGGTCGGCCCCCAGCAATCGGCGCAACACCGACTACGGGACGCTCGAGCCGGGCAACGCCGATACCACTCCGGGCGTGAACCTGCCGCCGACGACCCGCAACGCAGACACGACCGAAACGCGTCTGCCGCTGAAGGGAGCAAACAGCTTTACGGAAGCCGAGGCCACCCGCCGTCTGCAACGCGCTGGTTACACTCAGATTTCGGGGCTTGCCAAGGACGACCAGTCGATCTGGCGCGGTACGGCGATAAAGGATAACCAGAAGGTCACTGTGGCGCTAGACTACCGCGGTAACATTACCGACGCTTCCAAGTAAAACAGTATTAGCCTGTCTCGAGATTCCGCTTTCGTCTGGATGACAATTTGGATGTTGCTCAGACGAAGCTCCTCTCAGTGCAACAGGAATTCACCGTCGCGCGCCTTGATCTCGGCGGCGCTGATGATGCCGCAACTCGCGAGATGCACGGAATGCAGCTTTCCCTCGATCTCATGGCTCCAGAAGTCGAGAAACTTGTGCAGCACGGGAAATCGGGGGGCGAGGTCGTAATCCTGCCAAACGAAGCTTTGCAGCAGGTCGGGATGATCGGGCATGTGGTAAAGGATTTCCGCCGTCGTCAATCGGTAAGAGTCCAACTGGACCGATAGGTTCGCCATGCCTGCCTCCTTGCTGCGTGTCCTCTCAGGATCAATCTCGTTTCACCATATGAGGGTGTCACGGATTTGGTTAAAATGCCGTAAGGCTGGTTGTTGACTGGCGGTCAACCTTCAACCCTGATCAGACCGGCGCGCAGACCCTGTCCAGCCAGCGGGCCTCCGTTTCCGCCAGCAAGGGCCGCAGCAACTCGCGCGTCCGTGCGTGGTACTGGTTCAGCCAGGTGCGCTCAGGCCGGCTCAGCATGTCGGCGACGACCAGCCGCGTGTCGATGGGAACGTGGCTGAGGGTCTCGAACTCCAGGAACCCGTCGTCCCCTTGCCGCACCGCGACCAGGTTCTCGATCCGGATCCCGTACTCTCCCGGCTGGTAGTATCCCGGCTCGTTCGAGACGATCATGCCCGGCCTTAGCTCAACCGGCTCGGCCTTGGGCGCGATGCGCTGCGGACCTTCGTGCACGGACAGGTAGCTGCCGACTCCATGGCCCGTGCCGTGGTCGTAATTGAGGCCTGACGACCACAGGAACTGCCGTGCCAGCACATCCAGCTGTACCCCGCTGGTGCCGGGTGGGAAGCGGATGGCGGCAATGGCGATATGCCCTTTCAGCACGCGGGTGAACATTTCACGCATTTCCGGCGTCGGCGTGCCCAGTGGCAGGGTACGGGTGATGTCGGTGGTGCCGTCCTCGTACTGCGCGCCGCTGTCGAGCAGCAGCAGGCTGCTGGGGTCCAGCATCCGGTTGCTGGCTTCGTCCGCGCGGTAATGGACGACGGCCCCGTTCGGGCCGGAACCGGAAATGGTATCGAAGCTGGGTCCGCGATAAAGGTTCGACTCGGCGCGGAAATCCTCCAGCCTGGCAGAAACGTTTATCTCGGAAAGCGTCGTCTTGTCCTGTACTTCGAACCATGACAGGAATTTGACCAGCGCCACAGCGTCGCGCAGATGCGCGGCGCGGCTGCCGGACAGTTCGCTTTCGTTCTTGCATGCCTTGGGCAGGACGCAGGGGTTGGTGCCCGCCCGGATTTCGGCGCCTGCGTTCTTGAGAACGTCGCGCACGGCAACCGGGACGCCTGCGGGGTCGACCAGCACGCGTTTATCGCGCAAGGCCTGCAGCGCGGAAAGGAACTCCACCTGCGCGCGGCTCCGTACGTCCGGCAAGGAAAGACCCTTCGTCTTCGCCGGATCGACGAACCATTCCATGATCCCATCGGCATGCAGGATCGCAAAGCTGAGCGGCAGCGGCGCACAAGGAACATCGTTGCCGCGAACGTTCAGCAGCCAGGCGATCGAGGCAGGATCGGTCATCACAACCGCGTCCAACCCATCCACCTTCAAGGTTTCGACGATGCGCGCGCGCTTTGACCCCTGGGTTTCTCCGGCGAACTCGACCGGATAGGCAGAAATCTGTTCCTGCGGCGGCTGTGGCCGGCCCGTCCAGATCGCATCCACAGGGTTCTCTGCAACGGCAATCAGGATACCGCCCGCTTTGAGCACTGCGCCGTCCAATTTGTCGATTTGTTGCGCCGTATGCAGCCAGGGGTCATAGCCAAGCCGCGTCCCCGCGGGCAGGTTGCGCGCCAGCCAGGCTTCCGGCGGTTCCTCGATCAGATGCGCGAACTCGAACAGCTCCGGGTCGACCTGTTTTTGCGCTTGCAGGATGTAGCGCCCGTCCCGGAACAGCACCGCGCGCTGCGGCAAGATGATGGCCGTCCCCGCCGAGCCTGTGAAACCCGTCAGGAAGGACAGCCGTTCGGCGGAAGGGGGCAGGTACTCGTTACCATACTCGTCGCCGTGCGGAACGATGAACCCGTCCAGCCCGGCGGCGCTGATCGTGTCGCGGAACCGCTCTAGCCTCTGCTGCATGCTCTCCCTTTCAGTTGGTGCGATGATATATCCACCACGTCATGCCGGAAAAGCCGGATGAGGGGTATTGCCGGTCCAACTGGAAGATTTTCGAACAGCCTTCCGGGCCGGCGAGGATAAATCCAGGCGCTGTGCGGCTCCTGTCGTGCGCCAGGTACCAGTCCGGCGGCGCATTGCACCACGCCGGCAGGTCCGAGTCCGGCACCAGCGTCACGCTGACCCCTTCCCGCCGCGCGTAGTGGTCGACGACCTGGACGTTGAGCCCGGGCGAACGGTCGCCGTAGCGGACAGGGCCGGACGACGCCATGAAGCCGATCGCCTCGGCGTAGTGGCCGCGGCCGACGCTCAGCAGCACCTTGTCGAACAGGCCGTTGCTGATCGTCAGCGCCGCCAGCAGAACGAGCCCGGCTTGGCGAGCGCGTCCGCGCTGCTGGATGGCCTCTCCGCACAGATCGGCGAGGAACAGCAGGTAGATCATGATGCTGGGCAGGAAATAGCGCGGATAGAGCCGCGATGGGTGGAAAGGCAGCGCCGCCTGCGCCAGCAGCGGCAGGCCAAGCAGCGCCAGCAGGTAAAGGGGTAAGCGCGTCCGGCGGGTCGTGTGCTTGTCCGGCTCCGGTTGTCCGGCATGCGTGTAGACGATCCCGATCGTGGCAAACGCCAGCACGCCTGCGATCCCTCCGGCGATGGAGATCGGCAGCGTCCCCGTGCCCGACGCCAGAGCCGCGTAAGCTTCGTAGACAGTGATCGGGGCAATGCGGGTCGGCCCGAGATCGAAAGGGTGAAAATGCCAGATGACCAGCAACCCAGCCGTCAGCAGCCCGGAACCGAGCAGCAAAGGCCACAAGGTTCGCACCGCAAAGCGGGCCGCGCCGTTGATGCCGTCCGAGCGGCGGAGCCCGACCCAGAATGCCCAGCTCGCCATCAGGAAAACCGTCTGCACCATCATCAACTGGCTGAGGATGCCAAGGACTCCCGCCAACGCCATCGCGATACGGTGAGGCCGTCCCTGCATCGCCCGTTCGCACAGCACCACGGTAGCCACGGTGAAGAAGGCCAGCCCGGCATAGCCGCGCGCCTCGGAGTCGTACTGCACGAGGACCAGCGGCGTCGCGAACAGCAGCATCGCCGCCAGCGTGGCATGCCTGCCGCGCACTCGGGTCCACAGTCCGGCCAGTGTCACCGTGCCCACCCCGAACGCGACGGAAGGCGCGCGCCGCAGCAGCGGTGACGAATCGATACCCACCACGTACAGCCACAGCGAGTTCAGGTAATGGTTGTTGCTGTGGGAAATCTTCCAGAAGATCTGGTCCGGGCTGCGGACGGTGGAAACCAGTGTTTCGGTCCAGATCTCATCCAGCCACAGCTCGTCGGCGGCGGCGTACAGGCGAAGTCCCAACGCCAGCGCGAGGATCGCGAAACCTGAGAGAAAAAAGGCGCGGTCGCTCACCGTTGTGCCGCGGCGCTCATTTGCGCAGGACCAGCGTCCGCCACTCGCCGATCGGGTGCCGCGCGACTAGCCTCAGCCCCTGCGCACGATGCGCGGCCAGCACGCCGGCTTCCTGCCGTTGCAGCAGGCCGGACAGGATCGCCGTTCCCCCCGGCCTCAGGCTGTGGGCAAGCTCGGGCGCCATGCGCCGCAGCGGGCGGGCGACGATATTGGAGACGATCAGGTCGAAAGCCGGGCGGTGTGACAGGATCGGCGCCTTGTAGCCGTTGCCGGAACCGGCGCGGACCAGTGCGGCGACTTCGTTCAACCGGGCATTATGGCTTGTGACGCGGGCCGCTTCGGGGTCGATATCGACCGCCGTGACCCGCGCCCGCCACAGCTTCGCGGCGGCGAGCGACAGGATGCCGGAACCGCATCCCATGTCGAGCACGGAGGTGATCCGCTCGTGCCTGGCCAAGGCCTGCATGCCGAGCAGGCAGCCTTGCGTCGTTGGGTGCTCGCCCGAGCCGAAAGCGGTCCCGGCATTGACCAGCAGTCGCAGCGGCCCGTCTCCCGGGCGTGGCGCGTGGTGCGAGCCGTGCAGGTAGAAGCGACCGATGCGGAACGGCGGGAAGTCCTGTTGTAGTTGCCGCAGCCAGTCGACATCGTGCAGCTGCTGGATCGTCACCTCGGGTTCGGCAACGCCCGCCGCCGCCGCAGCAAGCGCGATGGCGCCCGCCAGCCCGCCGCGATCTGCGTCCCGCGCCAAAACCGCGGTAACGGTCCATGCGCCGCCGTCGGGCGTAACTTCGAACGCGTTGACCGACTCCGAAAAAGGTTCCAGCGCGTCGAGAAAGGACGGCACCGAACCGGTGGCAACGGTCAGCGCAGCGGAGTGGCGGTCGAGGAGGCCGTGGCTCATGCTTCCTTGTCGGTGCAAATCAAAACGCTGTCCATATCGGTCGTCAGGGTAATCGCGCTTCGCCTCTCCTGAACGAGAGGTCCGCGCCCGTAAGGCCGACCGGCGAGGGTATTGTTTCCCGGCAATTGAACACCCTTACCCCTTCTATTCCTGCGGAATGGCCGTTCCCTCTCCCGTGGGGCAAGGGGAGGGGCTTAGCCCGCCTTCTCCGCCGGCGTGACGAAGCTGTCCATCACCTTCTTCATGCCCACCTGGTCGAACTCGATCTCCAGCTTGTCGTTGTCGACGTACTCAACCGTGCCGTAGCCGAATTTCTGATGAAATACCCGCGCTCCCGCGGCGAACGGCTTTTGCGGCCGGGCGCGCGGCGCGGCAGTGAAGGGAGAGGGGTCGGAGTGGACCGGCCGGGCGGCCGGGATGCGCTTGACCATCTGCCCCCATTGCTGGCTGAACTGCTGCGCCGCGATCGCCGGGGTGATGCCGGCCAGGCCCGCTTCGCCTTCGCTTTCCACCGCATCGGGTGGCAGCTCGTTTACGAAGCGCGACGGCACCGAGGCGACCCAGCTGCCGAAGATCTGCCGGTTGGCGGCGTGGCTGATGAAGGCGCGCTGCCGAGCTCTTGTGATGCCGACATAGGCCAGCCGCCGTTCCTCCTCCAGCCCGGCGACCCCGCTCTCATCCATCGCGCGCTGGTTGGGAAACACGCCTTCCTCCCAGCCGGGCAGAAAGACGATGTCGAACTCCAGCCCCTTCGCGCCGTGCAGCGTCATCAGGCTGACCATCTCGCCCTCGGCGTTGTCCTGCATCTCCATGACCAGGCTGACGTGTTCGAGGAATGCCTCCATGGTCGGGAAATCGCCCATGGCCCCGGTCAGTTCCTTGAGGTTTTCCAGCCGTCCCGCTGCTTCGGGCGTCTTGTCCGCCTGCCACATCGCGGTGTAGCCG
The DNA here is from genome assembly GCA_965199265.1 of Alphaproteobacteria bacterium. Classification (GTDB taxonomy): domain Bacteria; phylum Pseudomonadota; class Alphaproteobacteria; order CALMVH01; family CALMVH01; genus CBDAQV01. Next base: position 71,500 of record CBDAQV010000008.1, read on the forward strand.
GATTCGTCCAGGATCACGCGCGCCATTTCGACATGGCTGGCGCTCTGCAGACCGACCCGCCAGCGCTCGATATCCAGCATCAGTTGACGCAGCGCAGAGCGCATCTTCGGCTTCAGCTCGTCGGTTTCCAGCAGGCGCAGCACCGCCTCCATGATCGGCACCCGCATCGCCCGCGCCGCTTGGTGCAGCGTGGCGATGGTCGTGTCGCCGAGGCCGCGCTTGGGCGTGTTGACGATGCGCTCGAACGCCAGGTCGTCGCTCGGCTGGACCACGGCGCGGAAATAGGCCAGGGCGTCGCGGATTTCCAGCCGCTCGTAGAAACGCGCGCCGCCGATCACGCGGTAGGGCAGGCCCAGCGAGATGAAGCGCTCCTCGAAGGCGCGGGTCTGGTGCCCGGCGCGCACCAGCACGGCGATCTGGTTCAACGGAACGCGCACGCGCTGCAGCGCCTCGATTTCGTCGCCGACCCAGCGCGCTTCCTCCGGCCCGTCCCACAGCGCGCGCACCTTGACGCGCTCGCCGCCCTCCGCCTCCGTCCACAGCGTCTTGCCGAGGCGGCCCTGGTTGTTGGCGATCACGCCTGCCGCCGCCGCCAGGATGTGCGAGGTCGAGCGATAGTTCTGCTCCAGCCTGACCACGGTGGCGCCCGGAAAGTCCTTCTCGAAGCGCAGGATGTTGCCGATCTCAGCGCCGCGCCAGCCGTAGATCGACTGGTCGTCGTCGCCGACGCAGCAGATGTTGCGGGCCCCTTGCGCCAGCAGATGCAGCCATTGGTACTGCGCGACGTTGGTGTCCTGGTACTCGTCGACCAGCAAGTAGCGGAAGCGGCGGTGGTACATCTCCAGCACGCCGTTGCCGCCGTCCTTGAAGATGGTGATCATGTGCAGCAGCAGGTCGCCGAAATCGCAGGCGTTCAGCTCGCGCAGGCGTTGCTGGTAGGCGGCGTACAGGGCGACGGCCTTGCCGCCCGCCAGGTCGCCGGCATCCTCGGCCCGAAGGCGGTCGGGCGGCACCGCCTTGTCCTTCCAGCGGTCGATCACGGCCAGCACCATACGCGCCGGCCACTTCTTGTCGTCCACGCCTTCTGCCTGCAGCAACTGCTTCAGCACCCGGATCTGGTCGTCGGTGTCGAGGATGGTGAAATTGGGTTTCAGGCCCACCAGCTCGGCATGGCGGCGCAGCAGCCGCGCGGCAAGGGAGTGGAACGTCCCCAGCCACCATCCCTGGACGTCGCCGCCGATCATCGCGGCGACACGGTTCTGCATCTCCTTGGCAGCCTTGTTGGTGAAGGTGACGGCCATGATCTGGCTCGGAAAAGCGCGCCTGGTCGCCAAGATGTGCACCAGGCGCGAGGTCAGCACGCGCGTCTTGCCGGTTCCCGCGCCCGCCAGCACCAGCACCGGCCCGTCCACCGCCTCCACCGCCGCGCGCTGCGCCGGATTCAGCGAGGAAAGATAGGGTATGTCGGCGGGTGCGTCGGGCGTCTTGGCGAGATCGGACATCATAGGCTTTTATATGGGATTGCCTGCCCGCGCGGCTACGGGAATCGCGCGAGCCGGTTGTCCTCGGGGCCGGGCCGCTTAGAAAGCCTTCATGGCCTGCCTATATGATAACGACATGGATGACACGGAAGCATGAACGCGCCCCTCAACCTGCTGTACGAAGACCGGGCCGTTGCCGACCGGCGCTGGATGGACCTTATGGTCCAGGAGCTGCAGGGCTGGTCGAAACACATCGGGACCAAGCACGTTTCCGTGATCACAGGGCCCATGGGCGAGTTCCGGTCACTGGGCTACAACGGCCTGCCGCGGCGGGCCGACGATAGCGATCCCGGCCTCAACAGCCATCCGATGAAGCGTGACGCGACGATGTGCGCCGAGCGCAACGCGCTGCGCAACCTGGAGCTGATCGCCGGCCCCCGGGCAGCGGCGGGCTGCACCCTGCACGCCGACGCCATCCCTTGCGTCAACTGCGCCCGCGAGATCCTCGACCGGGAGGTCGCCACCGTGGTGATGGTCGATGCCGAAGTGACGTCGGCGACCCATCACGACAGTTTTTGGAACAGCGGCCTCGGGCTTCTTGAGCGCGGCGGCGTCGAAATCCGCAAGCTCGATCCCTCGCTTCCGGGCTACGCCAACGGCACGGTCAAGTACCGGCACGATCCCGTTCCGTCCGGCAGCGGCGATTGGGACAGCCGCTTCCTGCTTCTGGCGCGCCACGCCGAACGCTGGCTGCCGGGGGGCGCGGGCGAAGTCCTCGCCCATCGCCCCAGCAAGGGGGGCGGCACGTTCGACAAGATGGTGCGCGCCCTGGGCTGTTGGTCGCCGGTACCGGGGGAACGCGCCATTCCCGACGTGCTGGAAACCACGGCGCTGTCGGGCATCTCGGCCGCAGGCTCCACTCTTTACCTGTCGCGGCCCGAGCCGCTGGTGCAGCTGCGCCGCTTTCTCGGTGCGGGAATCTCCGCGATCGTCCTGCCGAGGGAGTATGAAGGACATCCTGTTCTGCGCAACGCCAGGGCAACGGCCGGGGATGGCGGCCCCGACATCCATCTGCACCTCCTGGTCGTGCAGGATCTTCGTTTGCTGCCGCAACCCTCTGCCGAGGGGCTGGACCGGATGCGTCCTGCAAAGCTTTCGGGTTTTAAGCCGTCGTAAGCGGGAACGACAGCGGCGCGATGATGTTTAAGCCACACTGTCGGCAAAAATGCCGAGACTCTATTTTCCATATCGGCCCGCGCACAATTTGACTGTTATACTGCGTTTAAGGGTTTCGACGGGCGACAGGACAGAAAGAACAATGAAGAAACTTTTCAGGATCGCCCTCACCGGGCTGATGGCGACGAGCCTTCTGTCTGCCTGCGCGGAAAAGATCGAGGACGCCGACGGTAAGCCGTACGACCCGTACGAGGAAACAAACCGCGACATCTACGACCTGAATACCAAAGCCGATGTCGCCGTGTTCCGGCCGGTTGCCGTCGCCTATCGCGACTACGTGCCGGACCCCGCGCGCCAGGGAGTGCACAATTTCCTTCAGAACCTGAACACTCCATACATCTTCGCTAACGAACTGTTGCAGGGCGACTTCGAAGGCGCGGGAACCAGCCTTGGCCGTATCCTGCTCAACTCGACCATGGGCATCGTCGGCTTCGTCGATGTCGGCAAGCACGCCGGACTCGACGCCCAGACCAACGGGTTCGGGCACACGCTGGCCTATTACGGCGTCGGGCATGGTCCTTACCTCGTTCTGCCCCTGATCGGCCCTTCCACGCCGCGCGAGGCGATCGGTTACGCCGCCGACGCCGCCGGCGATCCAATCGACTATTTCATTCCGTTCGCCGCCTCCGTGGGCGAAGGGGCGATCGGGCTGGTCGACACGCGCTCGCGCTACATAGAGCAGATCGACGATCTGCGCCACAGTTCGGTGGACGAGTACGCCGCGGTCCGCAGCATCTACCTGCAGCAACTCGAAGCGTCCGACCGGCAGCAGCCCGGAGCGGCGGGCGCCGGCGGAACAGCGGACATTCCGGATTACACCGATCCGGCGACGGGAACCACGAAATGATCCGTATAATGTCAAACAAGCATAGCGGCAAAGGAAACCTCCCGATGCGTACGAACCGGCTTTTCGCCTCCCTGCTTGCCCTGCCGCTGGCGCTTCTGCCGGTTGCCGCGCGCGCACAGGCCGCTCCCGCGACGGTCGCTGTCGAGCCCGGCGCGGCGCAGGACGCACCCGGACAGTTCATCCAGCAGCTTGCCGAACAAGCCCTCAACAGCATCAACGGCAAGCGGCTGAGCGATGACGAGACGCAAGGGCGCTTCCGCACGCTGCTCAGGCAATCGTTCGATCTGAAAGCGATTGGCCGTTTCGTATTGGGGCGCTACTACAATGCGGCAAGCGAGCAACAGCGCAGCGCCTATCAGCAGGCATTCGAAAACATGATTGTCGATGCTTATGCAACACGCTTTCGCGACTATTCCGGCGGCAGCTTCAAGATCGGCAAGGAAGTCACGAACGGTAACGACACGTCGGTGTCGAGCCAGATCCTGCAGAACAACGGCGCTCCGCCGATCAACGTCAACTGGCGCGTCCGCAAGGAAGGCGACGGCCTCAAGGTGGTCGACGTGGCGGTCGAGGGCGTATCAATGAGCATGACCGAAAAGTCGGAGTTCGCCTCGGTGATCGATCGTAACGGCGGCAATGTGCAGGCGCTGATCGACGCGATCAACAATCACCAGATCGGCGTACCGGACGGACAGAAGTAGCCTTCTGAAATTCAGCTGGTCGGCGTCCGCGTATCATGGGGCCGTATTGCGGCATTTTCAATGGCTGATCTTGACTCGCCTAGAATTGTGTTGTATGCCCGCACCGATTCTTGAATTCATTTCGGCGGGTGCATGGTCATGGCAAGCAAGGTATTCTCGACGGTTCTGCCGTTTTCATTTGATCTGCACACCCCGGCGACCAGCAGCGCCCGGCAGCATCATGTGGGGCGCCTGCGCATTTCCAGCGACGGTCGCGTTCGCGCGGAATCGATGGACGCCGAGCTTCAACCCTATCTTGCCGATATGGCCGAGAAGCTCAACCGTCGCGTGATGACGGTATCGATGATTGGCCCCGATGCAACCGGGCGGTTCGAAAGCCTGAACCGTATGGTCGAACATGATGACCCAGATTTCCTGGATGCGGTAAAGCTGCGTGTCGAGGGTGAGTACGGCTTGATCGTTCAGGAAGCCGCCTGACGCCAATCCTCTTCCGTCCTGCCTTGAAGATGGAACCGTTTTTTCTTTTCAGGGTTTTTCCGTGGAAACTATTCCATGGAGCCACGAACGATGAAAAAGCAACTCGCGTTTGCCTTGACCCTTGCCTTGTTGTCGGGCTTTGCCCTGACCGCCTGCAACACGACGCAGGGTTTTGGCCATGACGTATCCAACGCCGGCCAGGACCTTTCGAGCGAGGCGGCAAAGGACAAGTAGCCGTTAAACGCCACGCGCAAGCTCGTAGAGGGCGACCGCGGCGGCGTTGGAAACGTTGAGGCTGCCGACCGGACCCCCGGTTGGCAGCCTTGCCGTGAACTGCACGGCCTCCCGGGTGAGGCGACGAAGCCCTTCTCCTTCCGCGCCCATCACCAGTACCGTCCGGCTGAACGGGCCCAGGGCCGCCAGGTGTTTTTCCCCCGACTCGTCGAGGGCGATGCTCACGAACCCGGCATCCATCAGGGTTTCCAGAGCCCGCACCAGGTTGGGCACACGCACGTAGGCCGTTGTTTCCACGGCTCCCGATGCGGTTTTCGCCAGCAGCGCGGTAATGTCCGGGGCGTTATGGCGCGTGGTGATCACCGCAGCCGCGCCGAAAGCAGATGCCGAGCGCAGAACAGCCCCGATGTTGTGCGGATCTGTGACCTGATCGAGCGCGATCAGAGTCGCCGGTCGGCCGTCGCAGGCGGCAATCACGTCGTCCAGCGCCGGTTCCTCAAGCGGTTCGACCTCAAGCACGACACCCTGATGGACGCCGCCAGCCGTGATCCGGTCCAGTTCCGGCCGCTCGGCCATGACCGGCCGCGGCCGGTCCAGCCCCAAGGTCCCGGCATTGCGCAGCACGGCCTCGATCGATTTCAGCCCGCCTTCGGTCACCAGCAGCCGACGGCAGATCCTTTCCGGGTTGATCCACGCCGCGGCGACCGCGTGCGCGCCGTAGAGCAGCCGGACTTCCCGGGCGGCGCCGGGATAAACCACCCCCGGTGCATTCGCGCGCTCGGGCCGGCGTACGGGCTGGCGTGTGGGCAGCGTGGCTGGCCTGCGGTCCTCCCTGCGGTCCTCACCGTCCAGGCGCGGCCGGGAAGGCCTGTTTTTTTCGGAGGGCGGTCGTGGTGGTTTTTTGCGCATCGCGCATCCTAGCAGAAAATAGCGGCAGGTTCGCCAAGCGGAAATTTTCAAATCGGGCCACGCCGCGATTGACGCAGAGAGTGCGAGTTTGCATAGTCCGCCGCGTCAGGATGGAGGGGTGGCCGAGCGGTTAATGGCAGCAGACTGTAAATCTGCCCTCTAACGAGTACACAGGTTCAAATCCTGTCCCCTCCACCAAACGTCAACCCTATAAGCGTTAGTTTCCGAGCGTCTGGCCCAAGTGGGCTGGCGCGGCTCCATGGATTTACCCATGAGGCTCGGCGGGGTTGGCGCTGTAAGCAGCCGCGATCCGCCGGTAACCTGTTTCGGCGGGCATACGAAAATAACCGGTTAGACCGGGCGCGACTTAAAGCGGCCTTTACCATGGTATGCCAAACTACGCGATACAGAATGTATCCGGGAGTTTGCTTCCTTGCATTGGCACGTTGATCGATACCTGCTGAGCAGCACGGCGCTCACGCGGCTGGGAGCCAGATTGGGGCTCGCCGCCGGGTTTGTCGTGCTCGGCGCCGCCTCACCGATCGGTGAGGCGCGGGCGCTGCCGCAGGATGGTCGGGTCGTCGGCGGATCGGCGACCATCGTGCAGGTTTCGCCTTCGCAACTCGATGTGGACCAGAGTTCGTCGCGTGCGGTGATCGACTGGCGCTCGTTCTCGATCGGCACCGGCGAGACGACCAGGTTCATCCAGCCGGGCGCGGATTCGATCGCGTTCAATCGCGTGACGGGGGCGGACCCGTCGCAGATCGCAGGGCATCTGCAGGCGAACGGGCAGGTGGTGCTGGTCAACCCGAACGGGGTGTTGTTCAGTAAGAGTGCCCAGGTGAACGTCGGCGGGTTGGTCGCCTCGACCGCCGGGATCACGACGCAGAACGCGATGCAGGGCCGGCTGGTGTTCGACCAGGCGGGCAATGCGAACGCCTCCGTCAACAACGCGGGCACTATTACGGCGCGCGACGGCGGGCTTGTGGCTCTGGTTGCGCCGAGCGTCGCCAACTCGGGCGTGATCCGGGCAAAACTGGGGCACATCGCGCTGTCGAGCGGAGACAAATGGACGCTCGACCTTTACGGCGACCGGCTTGTCAGCTTCGACGTGACCGATCAGGTGAACGGCAGCGTGTCGAACACGGGGGCGCTGCAGGCAGGCACGATCGAGGTGACGGCGAACACGGCCAAGGGAATCGTCGGCAACGCGATCAACATGGGCGGGATCGTCGAGGCGACGCAGGTGCACGAGGCGGGCGGGACGATCGTCCTCGATGGCGGGGACAACGGTGACGTCGCGGTCAGCGGCACGCTGAAGGCCAACGGCAGCACCGGTGGTACAATCGCGATCACGGGACACGATGTGGCGCTGACAGGCGCGATGCTGGACGCCTCGGGCGCGAGCGGCGGCGGCACGATCAAGGTAGGCGGCGGCAGCTTGGGCAGCGGGACCCTGCGTCACGCGCAATCCGTGACGGTGGACGCCTCCAGCGTGCTGGTGGCGGACGCGCTTCTTGCCGGCAACGGCGGCGGCATCACGGTCTGGTCGGACGGGGCGACGGGTTTCTACGGCAGCGCCAGCGCCAAGGGCGGCGCCCAGGCTGGGAACGGCGGCACGATCGAGACGTCTGGGCACGCGCTGATCGCCGACCCGGCGCTGATCGACACCAGCGCGGCGCATGGGGCAACCGGCAACTGGCTGCTCGATCCATTCGACTTGTCGATCAACGCCACGGGCGCAAGCGCCATCTCCACGGCCCTCGCCACCAGCAATGTGACGGTGCAGACCACGGCGGCGACCAGCGGCATGTCTTCCACCAGCGGCTACGGCAGTGCGGTATCGGGCACGGGCGGCAACATCAGCGTGAACAGCGCGATCAGCTGGTCGAGCGCGAACAGCCTCACGCTCTCCGCGTACAACTCGATTCTGGTCAACGCCAACATCACCGATACCGGCGCGGGCAACGTCGTGCTGCGCGCCGACAATACCGGGCTGGACGCAAGCGGGCTGGGCGGCGCTGGTAGCGGAACGATCGTCAACAGCGCCACGATTTCGACAGGCGGCGCTGTTTCCCTGTACTACGACCCGGCCAGCTACGCGTCGCCCACCACCTTCAGCGGTATCACCGCGGGCGGCGGCAAGACCGCCTACATGCTGGTCAACAGCACGAGCGACCTGAACAACGTCGCCACCAACCTCTCCGGCACATACGCGCTCGGTAACAATATAACCTTCGCCAGCGGCACGACCTTCGCCGGGATCGCCAACAACGGCGGCGCCACGGCATTCAGCGGCGTGTTCGACGGCAACGGCGGGATCGGCAGCACCTACTCGATCAGCGGCGCGACCATCACCGGCGGGGCGAGCGTCACCGATTTCGGCTTCTTCGGCGACAACACCGGCACGATCCGCAACGTCACCCTGGTGAACGAATACCTTTCTGTCGGCACCTACGCCACCGATGCCGGCGGCCTGGTTGGCATCAATTACGGTACGGTGTCCGGCGACGCGGTTTCTGGAACGGTGACGAACAGCGCGGCGAACCACTACAATATCGGCGGCGTGGTCGGCGCGACCGAGACCGGCAGCAAGGTTGTCGGCGATACCTTTTCCGGAACCCTGTCGGTCACGGCGAGCACCAGCGACAGCGGGATCGTCGGCGGCGTGGACGGCGGCGTGGTGTCGGGCAGCACGTTCACGGGAAACGTGATCGTTGCGGGCGATGCAACGGATGCGGGCGGGATCGCGGGGTACAACGGCGGCACGGTCATCGGCAACACGTCGACCGGCAACGTGACGGTCGGCACCGCATCGAGCAACATCGGCGGCGTAGTCGGTTACAACAGTTCCGGCGGTTCTGTACTCGGCAACCTCTGGGGCGGAAGCCTGACAGCCGGCGCAAACGTAACGGGCGTCGGCGGCCTGCTCGGCGTGAACACCGGCTTCGTGTCGGGCGGAACGGTCCTTTCCACCGCCTATCTCACCGCGGCGGCCGGCACCAGCGGCGGAAACATAGGCGCGTACATCGGGCAGAGCACAAACAACGGAACCGTCACCGGCGGAACCGCCGCGGGGACGTTGGTTGCGGGCGCGGGATATGGCGCTGTCGGAGGCCTGATCGGGGATTTGTACGCAGGCACCTTGATCGGCGGCTACTCGACGGTACAGGTCAACGTCAGTGGCTCGAACAACGTCGGCGGCCTGATCGGCAACAACAATACCGGCACGGTTGTCGGCGGCACCTACGCGGGAACAGTCGTAGCCGCGGCGGCCACCAACGTCGGCGGCTTCGTCGGCAGCAACGGCGGAGTACTGCAGGGCGGGACAGCCTCCGGCCTTGTTTCCGTGGCCGGCGTTTCGAACTATGTCGGCGGGTTCGCGGGCATCAACAGCGGCACGATCAGCGGCGTGTCCCAGACCGCCTCGGTCAGCGGCGGCGCGGGCGTGCAGCACGCGGGCGTGTTCATCGGCGCCAACAATTCCGGCGGCACGGTGGTCAATGACAGCGCCTCGGGTTCCATCACCCTCGGCGCCAACGCCGCTTACTCGGGCGGTTTCATGGGCGCGAACGATGGAGGGTACGCGTCCGGCGTGACCTTCAGCGGAACCGTGATCGTCGGTTCCGGCTCGACCGACATCGGTGGGCTGGCCGGGGTCGTCAACACCGGCACCGTCCTGAACGGAACCGTCGGAGTGCTTGCCACTCTGTCGGCGGGATCGGCCGCCAGCAACATCGGCGGCTACATCGGCCTTGTCGCGAACAGCTCCACAGTAACGTCCGGTGTCCAGGCGGGAGCCGTGAGCGTTGCCGGAGGCAGCGGCATCGGCGGCGGCATCGGCTTGAACACGTCCGCGGCGACAATTTCCGGGCTGGTGGTCGGCGGCAACGTCACCGCGGGGTCGGGCAGCTCGAACGTGGGCGGCCTGGTCGGCTCCGACAACAGCGGCTTGCTGCAGCTCTCCTATAATACCGGCGCGGTGTTCGCGTCCGCCAGCACGGCCGTCGGCGGCGTCGCGGGTTACAACGCCACCACGATCAACCAGGCCTACAGCACGGGCTACATCGGCGGCATGGGCAACGTCAGCGTGGGCGGCGCGATCGGCCAGAACTCCTCGGGCACGTATAACTCCGTGTACTGGGACACCAGCACCTCCGGCCTGACCACCAGCGCCGCGGGAACCGGGCAGACGACCAGCCAGCTGCAGGCGGGTTTGCCGACCGGATTTTCAACGGCAAGCTGGGGTATCGTCACCGGCGCTTCCTACCCCTACCTGCTGTCCCAGTACGCCACGCCGCCGCAGGTTATTTCCGGAACGGCGACCGGCGCAGGCGTGGCAGGCGACAAGGTCGGCGTCATCGTTGGCGGGACCGTCACAAACGGGCGTGGCGCGGTAGGGGCGAACGGCTACTACGACGTTCTCCTGCCCGCCGGCAGCTACGCGAACGGCAGCGACATACTTGCGTATCTCGGCAACATGCTCGGCAACGGGCTGCGCATCAGCGCCGGAGGCAACGAGGCGGCCGTAAACATCGCCAGCGGCGCGGTGACCGAGACCAGTGACGGCGCGGCGCTGACCACGTCGGCGCTGACGACCGCTCTCGGCGGGTTGAGCAACCCGGACATCCTTTACACCGTCAGCGGCGGCACGGCGACGTTCGGCTCCGGTACCAACTACGTCATGCAGGCCGGCGCGCTCAACATCTCGGTTAACAGCGCCGTGGTCGTTCCAGGAACCTGGACGCTGAGCAGCACCGGAGTTGTCACGCAGTCAGTCGCCATTACGGCGGGAACCCTCAACCTGCAGGGTACCGGTGAGGCATACAATTTCACCAATCCCGCTAATTCAGTAACGACGCTGAGCGGAAACACCGGGTCGGTGGATGTCTGGGATGGAACGTCGGCCTCGGTTTCGGCGCTGACGACCACGGGTAACGTCACGGTCGCTGATACCAGCAGCATCGCCCTCGCCGGCGCGCTCAGCGCGGGCGGCAACGTCGTGCTGCGCGCCGACGACGCAGGCACGGACGATGCCGGAACGGTTACGACCTCGGGCGGAACGCTTTCCGCGGCCGGGTCGGTCAGCGTGTACTACGACCCCGCGGGCGGCTACGGCACCCCCGGCTCGTTCGTCAACATTACGGCCGGCGCGGGCCCTGCGGGCGGCACCGCGTACATGCTGGTCAACAGCGTCGCCGACCTCGGCAACGTCCGCAACAACCTGTCCGGCACCTACGCGCTGGGTACCAACATCGCCGGGGTCGGCAGCTTTGCCGGAATAGGCGGCAGCGCCACCGCTTTCTCCGGCCTGTTCGACGGCAACGGCGGCCTTGGCGCCAACTACTCCATCTCCGGCGCGACCGTCACCGGTTCGAGCTATGTCGGCCTGTTCGGCAACAACTCGGGCACCATCCGAAACGTGACGGTCAGCGGCGAGGCGGTTTCCTCCGCCAGCGGCGGCAGCTATGTCGGCGGGCTGGTCGGCTACAACCAGGGAACGATCAGCAACGACGCGGTGTCCGGTGCGATCTCGGCCGGCACGAACAGCCAGGATGTCGGCGGCCTGGTCGGCTACGCGACCGGCGCTGGCAGCCTGATCACCGGCAGCATGATGCTGGCTGGCGGCACGTTGTCCGCTCCCGGCGGCACCAATGTCGGCGGTCTGGTCGGCTACAACGACGCGGGCAGCACGATCAGCGGCGGCACGGCGCTGGAAGTGGTCAGCGCGAACGCGACGGTGGGCGGGTTCGTCGGCGCCAATGCGGGCGTCATTACGGGCGTATCGGCGGGCAATAGCGTAAACGTCGCGTATCGCATCGGCGGTGGTCTGGCTGGCGCGAACACAGGTTCGATCCTCAACTCGACAGCTTCGAGCACCGTAAGCGGGTCCTACGACCTTGGCGGAGTGGCCGGCTACAATTCGGGCACGATCTCTGGCGACACCGCCTCGGGCACAGTAATAGGCGCAAGCGCAAGCAACAATGTAGGGGGGCTTGTTGGGTACGCCGGAGGAACCGTGACGGCGTCCAATGCTTCCGAAAGCATCACCGTAGGAAGCGGTAGTACCGACGTTGGCGGCCTCATTGGATTTCTGTATCCGGCCCGTGTGGTATCCGGCGGCACGTTCAGCGGCACGATCAGCGCGGGCAACGTCAGCACGGCAATCGGCGGCCTGGTCGGTTACGACAACGGCGGCACCGTCAGCGGCGGCACTGTATCGGGCGCCGTCTCAGCCGGTAGCGGCAGCCAGGAGGTTGGCGGCCTGGTCGGGTACAGCGGCTACGGCACCGGCACGTCGGTGACCTCGACGATCAGCGGCGGCACGGTGCTGGCCACGGCCGTGCTCTCCACCTCCGGCAGCACCGGCGTGGGCGGCTTGGTCGGGTACAACGACCTTGGAAGCACGATCGGCGGCGGCACGGCGCTGGAAGCGGTGTCGGGCATAACGAATATCGGCGGGGACGCGGGTACAAACTATGGCGTGGTAACGGGAGTCACCGCGACAAACAATGTGAGCGGCAGCTTCTCAGTAGGCGGGCTGGTAGGAGGTAACAACGGCACGATAGCCGCGGATGTCGTAAGTTCGGGAACGGTCCTGGATGCCTCGTCCGCCGGATTCCAGGTAGGCGGCCTGGTCGGCAATAATTACGGCTTGATCTCGGCATCGTCGGCCAACAATACCGTATCGGTCGGTGCCGGAGTGACGTATATCGGCGGGCTGCTGGGCGCTAACGTGGGCACCGTGGTGGCAAGCACCGCGTCCGGCTCCGTGATCGCGGGAAGCGGTAGTTCGGATATCGGCGGCCTGATCGGCTGGAACCGCAACAGCGTTTCCTCGAGCCTGTTTTCGGGAAACCTGCAGGCAGGATTGTCGGCAACCACCGGGGTCGCCAGCAGTTTCGTCGGCGGCCTTGTCGGTTACAATACCGGCACAGTCGGGTTGGGCAATATCGTTTCAGGCGCCGTCTCAGCCGGCAGCAACAGTACCGACGTGGGCGGCCTGGTCGGGTACAGCGGCTATGGCACCGGCACGTCGGTGACCTCGACAATCAGCGGCACGGTGCTGGCCACGGCGGTGCTCTCCACTCCCGGCGGTAACTATGTCGGCGGGCTGGTCGGCTACAACGATCTCGCCAGCACGATCAGCGGCGGCACGGCGAGCGAGGGAGTGAGCTCACAGAAGAACGTTGGCGGCCTCGTCGGCTACAACGCAGGAACCATTACCGGCGTGACCGGAAGCAACAACGTCACCGGAGTGTCGAATACCGGCGGCATTGCGGGAACCAACACCGGCGTAATCTCAAGCAGCAACTTTACCGGCACCGCTTCGGGAGCCACGTCCACCGGCGGGTTGGTGGGGGCAAACGCGGGAAGCGTCCTGACGGCTTCGGTCACCGGTAGCGTGCTGGGTTCGGTCGCCTTCACGGGCGGAGTGGTCGGGTACGAGAATTACTCCAGCACGCTGTCGGCCGGTACGTTTGCCGGTACGGTGATCGCCGCGGCAGGCAGCAACGCCACGGGCGGCCTGATCGGGTGGGACCACGGCAACGTGACCGGCGGATCGGTATCCGGCGTGGTTTCAGCCGGCAGCGGCAGCACCGCCGTGGGAGGCTTGATCGGCGAAGTGAGCGCTGGCGGCGCGGTGGCCTCAGGAAACTTCAGCGGTACCCTCCTGGTGACAAGCGCCGGAACGGCGATCGGTGGCCTGGTGGGCTACAACGATGGGAATACGATCAGCGGCGGCGCCGTGTCCGGCGCGATTTCGGCGGGCAGCAACAGCCAGCAGGTCGGGGGGCTTGTCGGCTACAGCGGCTACGGGGCTGGCATGTCGGTCACCTCCAAGGTCACCGGCGGTACGGTGCTGGGGGCGACGCTGTCCACCCCCGGCGGGACCGGCGTCGGCGGCCTGGTGGGCTATAACGACCTCGCCAGCACGATCAGTGGCGGAACAGCGGCCGAGGCGGTCAGCGCCACCGCCACCGTCGGCGGGTTCGTCGGCTTCAATGCCGGCGTGATCACAGGTGTTTCGTGGGTGGGCAATGCCGTTACCGGCACTTCCTACGTAGGCGGGGTCGCCGGCAGCAGCAGCGGGACGATCAGCGGAGTTACCATAACGGGACTGCAGGTAACCGGGATCGGATCTTACAACCCCACCGCCTATCTTGGCGGCGTCGTAGGGTACAGCTCAGGGCTTCTGTCCGGCATTACGTCCTCGGGCAATGTAACTGAAACCGGCAGCACCGATCAGTACATAGGCGGCGTGGCGGGATACAACGGCGGCACGGCGACCAACATCTCGGTCACCGGCGGAGTCGTTTCCAGTTCCTACGATACCTCGGTGGGCGGGGTGGTCGGCAAGACCAACGTCACCTTGGCGGGTGTGAGCGCCGCCAACACGGTGATGGCAGGCGGCGGCGCCTACATCGGCGGCATCGCCGGAGTTGCAAGCGGGAATGTCAGCGGCGTTTCCTTCTCCGGGGCGATTTCGATCGCGAGCGCAACCTATGGTACCAGCCAGATCGGTGGTCTCGTCGGGCAGCTCCTCTACGGAACACTCACCGCCGGAATCGCTTCCGGTGCGATAACCGTAGGCAGTAACAGTCACAACGTCGGCGGGCTTGTAGGCTGGAACGATATCGGAACCGTTCTCGGTGGCACGGCGAGCGACGTGATCTCAGCAGTCAGCGCCACCGTCAACGTCGGCGGCATAGCGGGGTATGAATCGAGCGGCAATATCAGCGGCAGCACTTTTGCAGGTACGATCCTTGCGGGAACCACAACGACTTCGGGCGCGGCAGTGCAGAATCTGGGTGGCCTGGTCGGGTATAACGTAGGGGGATTGATAACCGCGGGCACGGTCAGCGGTCAGATCACCGCAGGCGCGGGGTCTATTTATGTCGGTGGGTTGGTTGGCTACGAAACTGGTGGCACGGTTGGAGGCGGCACGGTATCTGGCGCTATCTCCGTCGGAAGCGGCGGCAACGACGTGGGCGGTCTGGTCGGCTACAGCGGCTACGGCACCGGCACGTCGGTGACCTCGACGATCAGCGGCGGCACGGTGCTGGGCGGCGTTGCGCTGTCCACGCCAGGCGGCACGGCGGTCGGCGGCCTTGTGGGTTACAACGATCTCGGCGGCACGATCAGCGGCGGTACGGCGCTGGAAGCGGTATCGGGTAGCTCGGCTGTTGGCGGCTTGGCCGGCTATAACGCGGGGCTGGTGGCCGGCGTATCGGTTTCCAACAGCGTCGTTGGCTCGCCGTCCAGCACGGCGGTCGGCGGGATCGTCGGCTACAACGCGGGCACCCTGACCGCCGGCACTTCCACGGGCTCGGTGTCCGTGGGCACCGGCAGTTTCGCTGTCGGCGGGCTGGCGGGGTTGAACGCGACGGGCGGCGTGGTCGCGGGGGACAGCGGAACAGGCGCAGTCACGGCGGGCTTCGGCAGCACATACGTGCACGGGGCCAGCCAGATTGGCTGCGACGAAACGGCGGGCTGCGCCGGCACGCCGGGGCAGCAGGTGATCACGGTAACGGCGGCTCCGGTCACCACGACCTACGGCACGGCGGGCGGAGCGCTGTCCTACACGGCGTCGGGAACGCTGGAGAGCGGCGACACGTATGGCGCCATCCTCTCGGGCAGCGTGTACAGCGCCGAGGGCACGAGCGCGGGCAGCTACGCCATAGGCCAGGGTTCGGTGGCGCTGGTCTCGCCTTATGCCACGCTGGATTACGCGATCGACTATGTCGGCGCGAACTATACCGTGAACAAGGCCACCGTGACGGTGACGCCGACGGGCAGCCAGGTGTACGGCGGCAGCAACATCGGTGTCTCCTACGGTTACATCGGCCTGGTGAACGGGGACGGAACCGCTGCCGTGACCGGCATCGGCTACAGCACGCCGGTGACCACGGCCAGCAACGTCGGCAGCTACGGCGTGACGGCGACCGGCGGGACGGCCTCGAACTACACCGTGGTCGACGGGACAGGCGCGTACAGCGTGACCCCGGCAACCGTGACGGTGACGCCGACGGGCACGCAGGTGTATGGGGGCGGCAACGCCGCGGTCAGCTACGCCTACACCGGCCTGGTGAACGGCAACGGCACGGGCGTGGTGACGGGCATCGGCTACAGCACGCCGGTGACGACGGCCTCGAACGTCGGCAGCTACGGCGTGACGGCGACCGGCGGGACGGCCTCGAACTACACCGTGGTCGACGGGACAGGCGCGTACAGCGTGACCCCGGCGACGGTAACGGTGACCCCGACGGGCACGCAGGTGTACGGGGGCAGCAACGCCGCGGTCAGCTACGCCTACACAGGCCTGGTGAACGGCAACGGCACGGGCGTGGTGAGCGGGATCGGCTACGCGACGCCGGTGACGACGGCCTCGAACGTCGGCAGCTATGGCGTGACGGCGACCGGCGGGACGGCCTCGAACTACACCGTGGTCGACGGCACCGGCAGCTACAGCGTGACCCCGGCGACGGTGACGGTGACGCCGACGGGCACGCAGGTGTATGGGGGCGGCAACGCGGCCGTGAGCTATGGCTACATCGGCCTGGTGAACGGGGACGGAACTGCTGCCGTGACCGGGATCGGCTACAGCACGCCGGTGACGACGGCCAGCAACGTCGGCAGCTACGGCGTGACGGCGACCGGCGGGACGGCCTCGAACTACACCGTGGTCGACGGCACGGGCAGCTACAGCGTAACGCCGGCGACAGTGACGGTGACCCCGACGGGCACGCAGGTGTACGGCGGCAGCAACGTCGGTGTCTCCTATGCCTATGTCGGCCTGGTGAACGGCAACGGCACGGGCGTGGTGACGGGCATCGGCTACGCAACGCCGGTGACGACGGCCTCGAACGTCGGCAGCTACGGCGTGACCGCGACCGGCGGCGCGGCTTCGAACTACACCGTGGTCGACGGGACAGGCGCGTACAGCGTGACCCCCGCGACGGTGACGGTGACGCCGACCGGCAGCCAGGTGTACGGCGGCGGCAACGCCGGGGTCAGCTACGCTTACACCGGCCTGGTGAACGGCGACGGCACGGGCGTGGTGACGGGCATCGGCTACAGCACGCCGGTGACGACGGCCTCGAACGTCGGCAGCTACGGGGTGACGGCGACCGGCGGGACGGCCTCGAACTACACCGTGGTCGACGGCACGGGCAGCTACAGCGTAACGCCGGCGACAGTGACGGTGACCCCGACGGGCACGCAGGTGTACGGCGGCAGCAACGTCGGTGTCTCCTATGCCTATGTCGGCCTGGTGAACGGCAACGGCACGGGCGTGGTGACGGGCATCGGCTACGCGACGCCGGTGACTACGGCCAGCAACGTCGGCAGCTACGGCGTGACGGCGACCGGCGGGACGGCCTCGAACTACACCGTCGTGGACGGCACGGGCAGCTACAGCGTGACCCCGGCGACCGTAACGGTGACCCCGACGGGCACGCAGGTGTACGGCGGCGGCAACGCGGCCGTGAGCTATGGCTACATCGGCCTGGTGAACGGCAACGGCACGGGCGTGGTGACGGGCATCGGCTACAGCACGCCGGTGACCACGGCCTCGAACGTCGGCAGCTACGGCGTGACGGCGACCGGCGGTGCGGCGAGCAATTACACCGTGGTGGACGGGACAGGCGCGTACAGCGTGACGCCGGCGACGGTGACGGTGACGCCGACGGGCAGCCAGGTGTACGGCGGCAGCAACATCGGTGTCTCCTACGGTTACATCGGCCTGGTGAACGGGGACGGAACTGCTGCCGTGACCGGGATCGGCTACAGCACGCCGGTGACCACGGCTTCGAACGTCGGCAGCTACGGCGTGACCGCGACCGGCGGCACAGCCTCGAACTACACCGTCGTGGACGGCACGGGCAGCTACAGCGTGACCCCGGCAACCGTGACGGTGACCCCGACGGGCACGCAGGTGTACGGCGGCGGCAACGCCGCGGTCAGCTACGCCTACATCGGCCTGGTGAACGGCAACGGCACGGGCGTGGTGAGCGGGATCGGCTACGCGACGCCGGTGACGACGGCCAGCAACGTCGGCAGCTACGGCGTGACGGCGACCGGCGGGACGGCCTCGAAC
This sequence comes from Alphaproteobacteria bacterium, assembly GCA_965199265.1. Classification (GTDB taxonomy): domain Bacteria; phylum Pseudomonadota; class Alphaproteobacteria; order CALMVH01; family CALMVH01; genus CBDAQV01. Next base: position 89,485 of record CBDAQV010000008.1, read on the forward strand.
TACACCGTGGTCGACGGGACAGGCAGCTACAGCGTGACGCCGGCGACGGTAACGGTGACCCCGACGGGCACGCAGGTGTACGGGGGCGGCAACGCCGCGGTCAGCTACGCCTACACAGGCCTGGTGAACGGCAACGGCACGGGCGTGGTGACGGGCATCGGCTACAGCACGCCGGTGACCACGGCCTCGAACGTCGGCAGCTACGGCGTGACGGCGACCGGCGGGACGGCCTCGAACTACACCGTGGTCGACGGCACCGGCAGCTACAGCGTGACCCCGGCGACGGTGACGGTGACCCCGACGGGCAGCCAGGTGTACGGCGGCGGCAACGCCGGGGTCAGCTACGCCTACACAGGCCTGGTGAACGGCAACGGCACGGGCGTGGTGACGGGCATCGGCTACAGCACGCCGGTGACGACGGCCTCGAACGTCGGCAGCTACGGCGTGACGGCGACCGGCGGGACGGCCTCGAACTACACCGTGGTGGACGGCACGGGCGCGTACAGCGTGACCCCCGCGACGGTGACGGTGACCCCGACGGGCACGCAGGTGTACGGCGGCAGTGGCGTCGGTGTCTCCTACGCCTACACCGGCCTGGTGAACGGCAACGGCACGGGCGTGGTGACGGGCATCGGCTACAGCACGCCGGTGACGACGGCCTCGAACGTCGGCAGCTACGGGGTGACGGCGACCGGCGGGACGGCCTCGAACTACACCGTGGTCGACGGCACGGGCAGCTACAGCGTAACGCCGGCGACAGTGACGGTGACCCCGACGGGCACGCAGGTGTACGGCGGCAGCAACGTCGGTGTCTCCTATGCCTATGTCGGCCTGGTGAACGGCAACGGCACGGGCGTGGTGACGGGCATCGGCTACGCGACGCCGGTGACTACGGCCAGCAACGTCGGCAGCTACGGCGTGACGGCGACCGGCGGGACGGCCTCGAACTACACCGTCGTGGACGGCACGGGCAGCTACAGCGTGACCCCGGCGACCGTAACGGTGACCCCGACGGGCACGCAGGTGTACGGCGGCGGCAACGCGGCCGTGAGCTATGGCTACATCGGCCTGGTGAACGGCAACGGCACGGGCGTGGTGACGGGCATCGGCTACAGCACGCCGGTGACCACGGCCTCGAACGTCGGCAGCTACGGCGTGACGGCGACCGGCGGTGCGGCGAGCAATTACACCGTGGTGGACGGGACAGGCGCGTACAGCGTGACGCCGGCGACGGTGACGGTGACGCCGACGGGCACGCAGGTGTATGGGGACGGCAACGCGGCCGTGAGCTATGGCTACATCGGCCTGGTGAACGGGGACGGAACTGCTGCCGTGACCGGGATCGGCTACAGCACGCCGGTGACCACGGCCAGCAACGTCGGCAGCTACGGCGTGACGGCGACCGGCGGGACGGCCTCGAACTACACCGTGGTCGACGGGACAGGCAGCTACAGCGTGACCCCCGCGACGGTGACGGTGACCCCGACGGGCACGCAGGTGTACGGGGGCAGCAACGCCGCGGTCAGCTACGCCTACACCGGCCTGGTGAACGGCAACGGCACGGGCGTGGTGACGGGCATCGGCTACAGCACGCCGGTGACGACGGCCTCGAACGTCGGCAGCTACGGGGTGACGGCGACCGGCGGGACGGCCTCGAACTACACCGTGGTGGACGGCACGGGCAGCTACAGCGTGACCCCGGCGACGGTGACGGTGACCCCGACGGGCACGCAGGTGTACGGCGGCGGCAATGTGGCCGTGAGCTACGGTTACACAGGCCTGGTGAACGGCGACGGCACGGGCGTGGTGACGGGCATCGGCTACGCGACGCCGGTGACCACGGCCAGCAACGTCGGCAGCTACGGCGTGACCGCGACCGGCGGGACGGCCTCGAACTACACCGTCGTGGACGGCACGGGCAGCTACAGCGTGACCCCGGCGACGGTGACGGTGACGCCGACGGGCACGCAGGTGTACGGCGGCGGCAATGTGGCCGTGAGCTACGGTTACACAGGCCTGGTGAACGGCGACGGCACGGGCGTGGTGACCGGCATCGGCTACAGCACGCCGGTGACCACGGCTTCGAACGTCGGCAGCTACGGCGTGACGGCGACCGGCGGGACGGCCTCGAACTACACCGTGGTCGACGGCACGGGCAGCTACAGCGTAACGCCGGCGACAGTGACGGTGACGCCGACGGGCAGCCAGGTGTACGGCGGCAGTGGCGTCGGTGTCTCCTACGCCTACACCGGCCTTGTAAACAGCGACGGCACGGGCGTGGTGACGGGCATCGGCTACGCAACGCCGGTGACGACGGCCTCGAACGTCGGCAGCTACGGCGTGACCGCGACCGGCGGCGCGGCTTCGAACTACACCGTGGTCGACGGGACAGGCGCGTACAGCGTGACCCCCGCGACGGTGACGGTGACGCCGACCGGCAGCCAGGTGTACGGCGGCGGCAACGCCGGGGTCAGCTACGCTTACACCGGCCTGGTGAACGGCAACGGCACGGGCGTGGTGACGGGCATCGGCTACGCGACGCCGGTGACGACGGCCTCGAACGTCGGCAGCTACGGCGTGACGGCGACGGGCGGTGCGGCCTCGAACTACAACGTGGTGGACGGCACGGGCGCGTACAGCGTGACCCCGGCGACGGTGACGGTGACCCCGACGGGCACGCAGGTGTACGGCGGCAGTGGCGTCGGTGTCTCCTACGCCTACACAGGCCTGGTGAACGGCAACGGCACGGGCGTTGTGACCGGCATCGGCTACAGCACGCCGGTGACCACGGCGAGCAACGTCGGCAGCTACGGCGTGACGGCGACCGGCGGCGCGGCTTCGAACTACAACGTGGTGGACGGGACAGGCGCGTACAGCGTGACCCCGGCAACGGTGACGGTGACCCCGACGGGCACGCAGGTGTACGGCGGCAGCAACGCCGGGGTCAGCTACGCCTACACAGGCCTGGTGAACGGCAACGGCACGGGCGTGGTGAGCGGGATCGGCTATGCGACGCCGGTGACCACGGCCAGCAACGTCGGCAGCTACGGCGTGACGGCGACCGGCGGTGCGGCGAGCAACTACAATGTGGTCGACGGCACCGGCAGCTACAGCGTGACCCCGGCGACCGTAACGGTGACCCCGACGGGCACGCAGGTGTACGGCGGTGGCAACGCCGGGGTCAGCTACGCTTACACCGGCCTGGTGAACGGCAACGGCACGGGCGTGGTGACCGGGATCGGCTACGCGACGCCGGTGACCACGGCCAGCAACGTCGGCAGCTACGGCGTGACCGCGACCGGCGGGACGGCTTCGAACTACAACGTGGTGGACGGGACAGGCGCGTACAGCGTGACCCCGGCAACGGTGACGGTGACCCCGACGGGCACGCAGGTGTACGGCGGCAGCAACGCCGCGGTCAGCTACGCCTACACCGGCCTGGTGAACGGGGACGGAACCGCTGCCGTGACCGGGATCGGCTACGCGACGCCGGTGACGACGGCCAGCAACGTCGGCAGCTACGGCGTGACGGCGACCGGCGGGACGGCCTCGAACTACAACGTGGTCGACGGCACGGGCAGCTACAGCGTGACCCCCGCGACGGTGACGGTGACGCCGACCGGCAGCCAGATGTACGGGGGCGGCAACGCCGCGGTCAGCTACGCCTACACCGGCCTGGTGAACGGCAACGGCACGGGCGTGGTGACCGGGATCGGCTACGCGACGCCGGTGACCACGGCCAGCAACGTCGGCAGCTACGGCGTGACCGCGACCGGCGGGACGGCCTCGAACTACACCGTGGTCGACGGCACGGGCAGCTACAGCGTGACCCCGGCGACAGTGACGGTGACGCCGACGGGCAGCCAGGTGTACGGCGGCAGCAACGCCGCGGTCAGCTACGCCTACACCGGCCTTGTAAACAGCGACGGCACGGGCGTGGTGACGGGCATCGGCTACGCGACGCCGGTGACTACGGCCAGCAACGTCGGCAGCTACGGCGTGACGGCGACCGGCGGGACGGCCTCGAACTACACCGTGGTCGACGGCACGGGCAGCTACAGCGTAACGCCGGCGACAGTGACGGTGACCCCGACGGGCACGCAGGTGTACGGCGGCAGCAACGTCGGTGTCTCCTATGCCTATGTCGGCCTGGTGAACGGCAACGGCACGGGCGTGGTGACGGGCATCGGCTACAGCACGCCGGTGACCACGGCCTCGAACGTCGGCAGCTACGGCGTGACGGCGACAGGCGGCGCGGCTTCGAACTACACCGTCGTGGACGGCACGGGCAGCTACAGCGTGACCCCGGCGACCGTAACGGTGACCCCGACGGGCACGCAGGTGTACGGCGGCGGCAACGCGGCCGTGAGCTATGGCTACATCGGCCTGGTGAACGGCAACGGCACGGGCGTGGTGACGGGCATCGGCTACAGCACGCCGGTGACCACGGCGAGCAACGTCGGCAGCTACGGCGTGACGGCGACGGGCGGCGCGGCGAGCAACTACACCGTCGTGGACGGCACGGGCGCGTACAGCGTGACCCCGGCGACGGTGACGGTGACCCCGACGGGCACGCAGGTGTACGGCGGCAGTGGCGTCGGTGTCTCCTACGCCTACACCGGCCTGGTGAACGGCAACGGCACGGGCGTGGTGACGGGTGTCACTTACTTCACAAACGCTTCGGCCAGCAGCCCGGTCGCGGGTACGTATGCGATCGCTGCGACAGGCGGCACTGCGAGCAACTACGACGTCGTCAATGGCGTAGGGGTCTACACTGTAACCCCCGCGACGGTGACGGTAACCCCGACGGGCACGCAGGTGTACGGCGGCGGCAACGCGGCGGTCAGCTACGCCTACACCGGCCTGGTGAACGGCAACGGCACGGGCGTTGTGACGGGTATCGGCTACAGCACGCCGGTGACCACGGCCAGCAACGTCGGCAGCTACGGGGTCACCGTGACCGGCGGGACGGCCTCGAACTACAACGTGGTGGACGGCACGGGCGCGTACAGCGTGACCCCGGCGACGGTGACGGTGACGCCGACCGGCAGCCAGGTGTACGGCGGCGGCAACGCCGGGGTCAGCTACGCTTACACAGGCCTGGTGAACGGCAACGGCACGGGCGTGGTGAGCGGCATCGGCTACAGCACGCCGGTGACGACGGCCTCGAACGTCGGCAGCTACGGCGTGACGGCGACGGGCGGCACAGCCTCGAACTACACCGTCGTGGACGGCACGGGCAGCTACAGCGTGACCCCGGCGACGGTGACGGTGACGCCAACGGGCACGCAGGTGTACGGCGGTGGCAACGCCGCGGTCAGCTACGCCTACACCGGCCTGGTGAACGGCAACGGCACGGGCGTGGTGACCGGGATCGGCTACGCGACGCCGGTGACCACGGCCTCGAACGTCGGCAGCTACGGCGTGACGGCGACCGGCGGTGCGGCGAGCAACTACAACGTGGTCGACGGCACGGGGGCCTACTCGGTGACCCCGGCGGCGCTGACGATCACCGCCAGCGATGCAAGCCGTCTGTATGGCCAAGCCGATCCAGTGTTTTCGGCAACGTTCAGCGGGCTGGTTCTGGGGCAGGGCAGCAGCGTTGTCACGGGGCTGGGCGTCACCGCCAACGATCCCGCCAATGCCAGCGTGGGCACGAGCTGGACCATAACCGCCTCAGGCGGAAGCGCGGCAAACTATGCGATCACCTATCAGACCGGCACGCTCAGCATCGCCAAGGCATACCTCACAGTCGCGGTCGACGATGCGACCCGGGTGTATGGCTCGGTCAACCCAGCCTTTGCCGTTACCTATTACGGCCTGCAGCCGGGCGACTCGGTCAGCGGCATCACTTACACGACGGCGGCGACGCACGCTTCGAACGTAGGGGGCTACGCGATCACCGCCTCGGGTGCGATGGCGACCGACTACAGCATCGTCTACGAGGCGGGAACGCTGACGGTCACGCCGGCGCCTCTGGTGATTACCGCGAACAGCGCCAGCCGGGTTTACGGTTCGGCCAACCCCACTCTGGCGGCGACGTACACGGGGCTGGTGAATAACGACAGCTCGGCGGCGGTTTCTGGACTGACGCTCGGCACGGCGGCAACGACGGGATCGAACGTCGGCAACTACGCGATCACCGCGGCGAATGGGAACGACCCGAACTACGCGATCACCTACCAGAGCGGGACCATGACTGTGACGCCGGCGCCGCTGGTGATCACCGCGAACAGCGCCAGCCGGGCCTACGGTTCGGCCAACGCTGCTCTGGCGGCGACGTATGCGGGGCTGGTGAACAACGACAGTTCGGCGGTGGTTTCTGGACTGACGCTCGGCACGGCGGCAACGACGGGATCGAACGTCGGCAGCTACGCGATCAACGTAGGAAACGGAAGCGCCGCGAACTATGCAATCACTTACCAGAACGGGATGATGACCGTCATCCCCGCGCTCCTGACTGTCACCGCCAACAACGTGACGCGCGGTCCGAACACGCCAGACCCGGCGTTCAGCGCCACGTATGCCGGCCTGGTCAACGGGGATACTCCCGCCGGGTTGGGAAACCTGTCGTACCTTGCGACGGACCAGTCCAACTCTCAGGCCGGTTCGTATACGCTGACCGCTTATGGGCTCAACGACCCCAACTACCTTGTCACTTACGTGCCGGGTTCGGTCACTGTCACGTCCTCGAACAATGCGCCCGCGGCGGCCTTTATCCTTAGCCAAGTGGTCACTAACCAGATATCCTTGCCCAATTCGGTGCAAACGATCAGCCTGCCGACGATCGCCAGCAACGGCCAGTTCGTCCTGCAAGGGCTGATCAGCACCCTGAACGAAACATCGCCCTCGACCCAGGCCGACGATGTTTCCTGCCTCAAGAGCTCGGGCGGGCTTTCCAGCACGTGCGACGGCTCGCTTACCATTCACGGTTTCTAGGCAAGTCTTACCGGCCGTTCAGGGCTCCTTTACAGGTTTGTCTTTAGTTTTACCCGTATGTCATACAAGGGTATTCGAGCCGTTAATCAGCGGTCAGGCCGCAGAGCGGCAGTCGGGTTCCGCATGCGCGGGCTGGCGCTGTGCCTGTTTGCCGCGATCCCGATCGTGATCATGGAGGTACGCAGCGCCGACAAGGAAGCGGCGCAGGGCATTGCCGACGGTCATGCCAAGGCGGAACTGATGCTCGGGACCGCCGACGAACGGTACAACGACATTCTGGTGCAGGCCAAGACCGCTCTGGATTTTGCCGCCGCGGCGGCGGCTCACGGTTTATCGGGCGATGCCTGCATCGATTATTTTGCTGGAATACGGCAGCGTTACAGCTGGATAACGGGCATGGGCCTGCTCGATCCAGGCGGGCGCGTCCTGTGCGGGACGCCTGCCGCACTGCTGAAACTCCCTTTCGGGAACGAGCCGCATTTCCAGAAAGCCATTGCGACCAAACAGCTTGCGGTCAGTGATTTTCGCGTGGGCCGCAGCAGCCACAAGCCCGTGATCGGAATGATGAGCCCGGTCCTCGACGCGACGGGATCGGTTGCGCAGGTTGTTGGAATGGGCATCGACTTGAAGGAGTTCAGCAGCCTGATCGAGCGCGAGCGCATCGAGCAGGATGTCTCGATCACTATCTTTGACTCCGGCGGAACCGTGATCGCCAGGTACCCTAACTCCGAGCGGTTTCTCGGCCAGAACATGGCATCCCATCCCCTGTTCCAGCAGATCCTTGCCCAGCACACCGGAACCTACGACGGTGCGGGAATCGACAACATACAGCGGATCATCTCGTTCAAACCGTTTGCGGAGGGAGCGTCCTATATCGCGGTGGGGCTGCTTGAGGGGCCGATTCTGGACCGCGTGCATCAACGGCTTGAGCAGAGCCTGCTCGTGGTACTCGGCATCGGCTTCGGCGCGACCCTGATCGGGCTCATGGCCGCCGAAGTTCTGGTGTTCAGCCCGGCGCGTAACTTGACGCGGGCGGCGCGGCTGGTCGGCGAGGGCCAGTTCGATTCGGTGCCGGCCCTCAGGTCGGCTATGCCGGAGATCGGCGAGATGCTGGACGCTTTCGCTCAGATGGCCGGCCGGCTGAAAAAGAGGGAAGCCGAACTGAGGGACAGCGAAGCCGAAGCGCAGACGAGCAACCGCAACCTGCTCTTGGGTGAGCAGATCGCCAATGCCGGATACTGGCGGGTGGATATCGCGAACGAACGCCTGAGCTGGTCGGAGGGCGTGTACCGTATCTTCGGGTACGATCCACGCAGCTTCACCCCTACGGTTTCCAACGCGATCGACTGCTATCACCCCGACGATCGCAAGGCGGTTTCCGATGCGGTGGAGCTGGCCATCGCCTTTCACCGCGATTATGAGCAGGTCCTTCGCGTCGTCCGGCCCGACGGCGAAATCCGGCATGTGCTTTCGCGCGGGTTTTGCGAGCTGGAACCCTCCGGCGACATAAAGTCGCTTTTCGGTGTCGTGCTGGATGTCACGGTCCAGAAGGAAAACGAAGCCCGCCTCCTGGCCGCGCGGCAAGCTGCCGAAGCCGCAAGTCGCGCCAAAAGCGACTTTTTGTCGAGCATGAGTCACGAGCTGCGGACGCCGCTGACCAGCATCATCGGTTTTTGCGACCTGCTGCTGATGCGGACCCGCTCGGTGGAAACGCGGCGGTACCTCAAGCTGCAACGTGAAGCCGGCCACCATTTGCTGACGCTGATCAGCGATATTCTCGATCATTCCAAAATCGAAGCCGGCCAGCTGCAGCTGGAAACAATTCCTTTCAACCTGCGATCCATGGTGCGGTCCTGCCTTTCGGTCATGGAGCACGAGGCCCGGCGCCGCAACCTTACCCTCAACAGCACGGTCGGGATCGCCGTGCCCGACACCGTGACGGGCGATCCGGCGCGGCTGAAGCAAATCCTGCTGAACCTGATCGGCAACGCCCTGAAGTTTACCCCGCAAGGGGAAGTTACCGTCGATGTCGAGCTGATCGGAACGGCCGGCGACGTCATGGCGCTGAAATTTGCCGTATCCGACACAGGACCCGGTATCCCGGCAGACCGGCTCGACAAGCTCTTCCGGCGCTTTGCACAGGGCGATGCTTCGATCACGCGGCAATTTGGCGGCACGGGCCTCGGCCTTTCGATCTCGAAAGACCTGGTCGAGGCGATGGGAGGCACGATCGGTGTCGAAAGCACGTTCGGGAACGGCGCGACGTTCTGGTTTGCCCTGCGCCTTCTGTCCACTAGCGAGGGAAATCAGTTACCCAGCGAAAGCGTCGACCTGCCGCTGCGCCAGGTCCGCATACTGCTGGCCGAAGACTCACCCGTGAACCAGCTTCTATTCACCGAGTTGCTGCAGGCGCTCGGCCATCAGGTAGTCACCGTGGCGGAAGGGGCCTCTGCGTTGCAAGCGGTGCGCGACGATGGCGAGTTCGACCTCATCCTCATGGACGTTCAGATGCCGATCATGGACGGCCTGACCGCAACCCGCGCGATCCGCAGCCTTCCAGGAGAACAGTTGCCAATCATCGGCTTGACTGCGAACGCGATGCAGGAAGACGTCGACCGTTGCCTGGCGGCGGGAATGGATGCCCATCTTGCAAAGCCGGTCGACCTGCCGCAGCTGATCGAGGCGATCCGCCGGGTGATGACCGTCAGGCAGGGTCTGGCCTAGAAAAGGCGTTGCAGCGCATCCGCCGCAGCCTGGGCGAGGTCGGATAGCGCCATGTCCTGCGGGCGGATGGACGCTTCGATCTCGTCTGCGGCGTTCTGCAGCGAGGTCACGACGAAGTCGGCCCCCACGGTTGCAAGCCGTTCCCGGGCAGCGGGTTCGGCCAGCGGCGGAGTGCCCCAGAAACCGACCAGCACCTTGGTATCCTGGAGATGCTTGCGGCGCAGCTTGCGGATGAGCAACCGTGCCTTCACTGGAGAGTTGCTCATGTAGGAAAGGCAGATCACCTTGGTGCTGGCAGCGCCCCTCACGTCCACGACATCCCTGTTCCCCTCCTCCGCAACCACGGATTCGGCTGAAACAAGCCGCGCCCCGATCTGGCGTTTGTTCAATAGTTGGACCAGAAGACCCGTCGCGGCTTCGTCGAGGTCGTTGCGCCCGACGACGCAAAGCACAGGGGCGCCGGCTTCCGGTGCGGCAAGGTTGTCCGCAGGCGCGCCTTCGACCGGGGTGTCCAACGCGGCGAAAGTCTCGATCACTTCCGCAATGCCTTCGCGGATACGCCCGCGCAGTTTTCGGCTGAGGACGCCGCGATTGCTGTCGTCCTGCGCCAGCGCCAGCGCCGGGATGACCACCTCGTCGTATATGCGGCCGAGCGGGCGGTCTTTCAGCAAGGCTTCGCAGGTCTCCGCCGCCTCCGCCGGGTCGTCCGCCAGCAGGCGCTGGTAGAACGTCTCGGACGGAGCCAACGGGGCATCGTTGCCCAGAAGCACGTGCAGGAAGCGCAAGGGAGGCGCATGCCGGCCAAGGACCACCAGGCATACGGTGAGCGGGGTCGAGAGCAGCAACCCGATCGGTCCCCATAACCAGGTCCAGAACGTCGCGGCCACGATGATCGCGACCGGCGACAAGCCGGTATTCATGCCGTAGAGCCACGGCTCGACCACGTTGCCGAACACCAGTTCCAGCGAGATGAACAGCGCTCCGGTCCACAGCACCATGTTCCAGCCGGGATCTACCGCCAGCGAAAGGGCCAGCGGAAACAGCGCGGCGATGATAATTCCTACGTAGGGGACGAAGCGCATCAGGATGACCAGAAGCGCCCACAGGATGGCGTTAGGCACGCCAACCGCGCGCAAGCCGAGAAATATCGGGACGGAGTAAATGACGTTCACCGTCAGCTGCAGCAGCAGGTAGCGGCTGACGCGGCTTCCTGCCTCGTTGAGCGCCTCCGTGGTGCGGTGCAGGTCGCGTGAACCGACGAGGCGGATGAAGCGGTCGCGCAGGTTTTCGCGCTGCACCAGGAAAGAGATCACGAATACCACGATCAGGCCGGTCGTCGCCAGCGGCTCCAGCAACGGCCCGATGACGCTCTGCACCAGTTGCATGGGGCCGGGTGCGGATTGCTCGATCTGGACTGGAATGGGCCGGCTCGGCTCGGCTTCCAGGCCGATCTTGGCTGACGGCTTGCCCGGCCTGCCGGGCACAAGGCCGACCGGCGTTCCCGGCGGCGGCGCGCCGCCATCGAGCTGCTGGTTGAGGTTACGCAACATGTCCGCGGCGCGGCTGAGCACGCCGGAATCGCCTGCCGCGCCCTGCACGGAATGAATCTTTTGCTCAAGGTTGTGCTGGTACTCCGGCAGGTTGTCCGCCAAGGCCGAGACCTGAAGCACCACCAGACGGCCGACGCTGAATATGCTGAAGAAGGCTAGCGTCACAACCACGATCACCGACGGCACGCGCGGCACGCCGCGTCGTCTTAGCCAAAGCATCGCCGGGGAGAGGGCGAAACTGAGCAGCGCCGACAAAGTGAGGGGAACAAGAACGTCGCGCGCCAGGTACAAGGCGGCAACGCTCATCGCGACGCCGATCGCGACTGTCAACGTGGCTTGACCCGTGGGGGCATCCTCCTGCCCCGGCCCCTCACGCCGCTGTCTTTGTTCGTCGATATCGGCCATTCTATCCACAGTACATACAATCCCTCTCCTGCGGCAAGGTATCCGACCTGCTTCTAACGAACCAGGACGCCTCCTTCCTGCGCGGGAACGAACCTTGCGCGCTCAGGTTCTCTAGAGACCAAAACCTCGGTACAAACCAGAAAGCCAATCGATGCCCGATGCATCCATCGCATCCCCGAACGTTGCCGCCCAGAGCCGGGTGAAGGAAGGAACTCCGTTCCCCTTGGGCGCGACTTGGGACGGCAAGGGGATAAACTTCTCCCTGTTCTCGTCCTCCGCCAAAAAAGTCGAGCTTTGCCTTTTCGACGCGGAGGGCAAGGCCGAGCTGGAACGTATCGAGCTGCCGCAGTATACCAACGAGATCTGGCATGGCTATGTGCCCGACATCGGTCCCGGCACCGTGTACGGTTACCGCGTGTACGGGCCGTACGAGCCGGAGGCGGGTCACCGGTTCAACCCGAACAAGCTGCTGCTCGACCCTTACGCCAAAGCAATACAGGGTGAGATCAAATGGGATGCCGCCGTTTTCGGTTACGACATAACGTCGGCCGACAAGGACCTTTCCTTCTCGACGCTCGACAGCGCCGGTTTCATGCCCAAATCGCGCGTGATCGACGGCAAGTACGATTGGACCGCGCACAAGGGCAAGCCTCTGGTACCGTGGGATCGGACGATCTTCTACGAAACCCACCTGAAGGGGTTCACCGTGAAGCATCCGGGCGTGCCGCCGGAAGCGCGCGGCAAGTACGCCGGGATGGGCCACAAGGATGTCGTCGATTACATCCGGAAGCTTGGCGTCACGAGCGTCGAGTTGCTGCCGGTGCATGCGTTCTTCGATGACCAGTACCTGCAGGAAAAGAACCTGCACAATTACTGGGGCTATAATACGATGGGGTTCTTCGCCCCCGCGCCCCATTACTCGGGTACGCACAAGATCGAGGAGTTCAAGGAGATGGTCGGCCGGCTGCACGATGCAGGGCTGGAGGTCATCCTGGACGTGGTGTACAACCACACGGCCGAGGGTAACGAGCTGGGCCCGACCCTGTCGTTCAAGGGCATCGACAATGCCACCTACTACCGTCTTGCCGAGAACAAGCGGTACTACATCAACGACACTGGGACGGGTAATACCTTCAATCTGTCCTACCCGCGCGTTGTGCAGCTGGTGACCGACTCGCTCCGCTACTGGGCGACGGAGATGCAGGTCGACGGGTTTCGCTTCGACCTTGCCACCATCCTTGGCCGCGAGCCCTACGGCTTCGACGAAGGGTGCGGCTTCCTCGACGCCTGTTTGCAGGATCCCGTCCTGTCGCAGACCAAGCTGATCGCCGAACCTTGGGATTGCGGGCCGGGCGGTTACCAGGTCGGCGGCTTTCCTCCAGGCTGGGCGGAGTGGAACGACAAGTTCCGCGATACGGTCCGTGCGTTCTGGAAAGGCGAGGAAGGCGGCCTTGCCAAGCTGGCGCCCCGCCTGCTGGCATCAGGTGACTCGTTCAATCACCGCGGGCGCAACCCTTGGGCGAGCGTCAATTTCCTAACCGCTCATGACGGCTTCACCCTCAACGATGCCGTCAGCTATAACGAGAAGCACAACGATGCCAACGGCGAGAGCGGGAACGACGGCAGCAGCAGCAACTATAGCTGGAACTGCGGCGTCGAAGGCCCGACGGACGATGCCGAGGTGAAGAAGCTGCGAGAGCGTCAGAAGCGCAATCTGCTCGCGACGCTGTTCCTGTCTCAGGGCACGCCCATGATGCTGGCGGGCGACGAGTTCGGCCGCACCCAGGAAGGCAACAACAACACCTACTGTCAGGACAATGATCTGAACTGGGTGAACTGGGATATCGACGACGATGGCCAGGACCTAATCAAGTTCGTCCGCAAGATCATCGCCCTGCGGCAGAACTACGCGATCTTGCGCCGGCAGCGCTTCATTCTCGGCACTTACAATGAAGAGGTCGGCGTCAAGGACGCCAGTTGGTACTCGCCGGCTGGCGACGAGATGTCCATTGATCAGTGGAACGACAGTGGCGCGAAGTGCATGGGCCTGGTTCTCGACGGCCGAGCCCAGCCTACGGGTATCAGGAAGAAGGGTGGCGATGCAACGCTGCTTCTGATCGTAAATTCTCACTTCGACATCGTGAACTTCCAGTTGCCGAAATCGCCGTACGGCAAGTTCTGGAAACTGCTGGTCGATACCAACCTCGATGAGGGAGTGATCGCCAGCAGGCCCCGGTTCGACCTTGGCGCGGAGTACGGCGTGACCGGGCGGTCGCTGCTGCTGTTCGTGCTGGAAGCCGAAAAGGAGGGTGAGGCCGCTCTTTGAGCCTTCACCGCGCGGGTTGGACAAGGCGGCTGCGCTGAAGCAAGCCGCCTTTTCTTCGCCGGAAAAAGACCGAGCGGTATAAAATTGCTTGACAGTTCTCGTCAGCACCTCATACGTACTGAACGGTACAATACGTACCCAGACAAGGGAGACGAGAATGTCGAGATTTGAAGGTAAGGTCGCGGTTGTCACAGGGGGATCCAACGGCATAGGTTTCGCTACAGCGCAGCATCTGGCCGAGGCAGGCGCGCGCGTGTTCATCACGGGTCGCCGACAAGGCGAACTGGATGCCGCGGCGAAGAAACTAGGCTCCCACGCGACCGCTGTTCAGGGCGACGTCGGCAAGGCGTCCGACCTCGACCGGTTGTACGCAAAGGTGGGCGAGGCTGGAGGTCGGCTGGACATCCTGTTCGCCAACGCCGGTATCTACAACATGTCGTCGCTCCATGAAGCAACCGAAGAACATTTCGACAGTATTTTCGGCATCAACGTAAAAGGGCTCTTGCTGACCGTGCAGAAGGCACTGCCACTGCTCAACGACGGTGCATCCATCATCCTCAACGGCTCGGTCGCTTCACAAAAAGGGATCGAGAACATGGGCGTGTACAGCGCGAGCAAGGCGGCGGTGCGCTCGTTCGCCCGCACTTGGAGCATCGAACTTGCGAAGCGTGCGATCCGCGTCAACGTGATCAGCCCGGGTCCGATCCGGACCGAAGGGTTCAACAGCAGCTTCGGCCTGTCCACTCAACAGATGGATGAAATGGCGGACCAGATGGGACAGCTCACCACCTTGAAGAGGATCGGACGTCCTGACGAGATCGCCAAAGCGGTGCTGTTCCTCGCCTCCGACGACAGCAGCTACATGACGGGCGCAGATCTGTTCGTCGACGGCGGGTTCGGTCAGGTTTGATCGAAAAGACGGAAGGCAGGACCATCCTGCCCTCCCGTCCTGACGCAAGGATTGCCGGATGGTTTGCAAACTCCCCGAAAGAACGACAGGGATCCTCGCTTCCGTTCTGGAAGCCGTAGGGAATACGCTGCGACACGATGCGTCGCAGCGCCGCGACAGGTCCGGCCTGCCCGCGTCAGTGTGGTTCGCCGCGTCTGCCGCTGTGAAACAAGAACTGGCCACCCAGCTGGGGATCACGTCTGACGCCATGCAATGGCTCGCCGCGCTCTATGCGGTCAGGGTGGCACCCTGGGTGCGTCCCGATCGGAAGCAGCCGTCGCGGGATCGGCCGGACGGCCCGCATTGTCCAGCGTGAACAGAGGGCCAGGTAGCGCAAATCCTCGACCGACGACGTCGAACGCGCTATACTGGAGAGCCTAGGGAGAAGTAACGTGAGCGTTGGTCGGCCCCGCGAATTCTGCACGGAACAGGCGCTCGAGCGAGCGCTCGAAGTGTTCTGGCGCAAAGGGTATGAAAGCGCGTCCATGTCCGATCTGACCGAGGCAATGGGCATCACCCGTCCCAGCTTGTATGCCGCTTACGGCAACAAGGAAGACCTGTTCCGGAAGGCAATCGACCGCTACGTCACCAGCCGTTCCTGCCAGGTCGCCGCCGCCTTGCAGCAGCCTAGCGCCCGAAGGGCGATGGAATCCTTGCTGCTAGCCTACGCCGACGCCCAGACCGAACCCGGTAGCCCGGCAGGATGCTTGATGGTGCATGGCGCACTTGCCTGCGGTGAGGAAAGCGAGGCGATCCGGCGCGAGCTCGCCTTGCGGCGGTCCAGCGGCGAGATCATGGTCCGCGACCGGCTGGAACGCGCGAGGATCGAAGGCGACCTGCCATCCGGCTTTGAGCCGGAACGTCTTGCCCGTTACTTCTCGACGGTCACGCACGGGATGGCGGTCCAGGCCTCAAGCGGCGCCGGCCGCGAACAGTTGCGCGAGGTGGTGCATACCGCGATGGCCATATGGCCGGAAGCGCCCGCTGGGTAGGAACGCGTTACGGAGTCCGGGCTTTTGCCCGCAGGGCGGAGCGGAGAAACGGCCAGAGCGTCACTTCTCCGGCAAACAATCCCCACCAGACGATCACCGGCTGCAAGGGCAGGCGTACGGCGTGGTACCACCAGCCGAGCTGCGTATGCCCGGGCGGAAGGCCGTCTACCGCGTGCTTGATGTTGGCCGGGTAGACGCAGACAGCGTAAAGGGCAAGCCCGATGCCCGCCGCGCGCCGCCAGCGCGGGATCATGAGGCCCGTCGCCCCGGCCAGTTCGCAGGCGCCTGTGGCAAAAATCACCTGCCTCGGATACGGCACCCAGCCCGGCATGATCATCATGAACGTGTCGGGCGTCGAAAGATGGAAGATGCCTGCTGTCAGGTATATCGCCGCCAAGGCATAGCGGGAGATTGCCCGGCGCCTGACGAAGCGGGGATCAAGCCCGTCATGCTGCATTCCGTGCAAAGGTGCGCGCAAAAGCGCGATTGCGCGTGTTCGGGGCGGGGTGGACATGCCGTCAACTACCTTGCAAACCGTTGCAAAAGCAAGTTTCTCGGTCCTGCGGACCTTTGTCAGGCCCGTTAGCAACGGCCAAATCGGATTATTTGATGTGCGCCGTTACTCTTTGACGGTCCAGCAAAGCGTTACAGTTGCACCTTTCGCCTCGGTACCTGAGGACGTAGGATCGGCCTGCTTCAAAGCTTGCGCTTCCGCTGCCAACCGGCGCGAAACCGGCTGTGCCGGAGTTGGATATCCGATTGCCATCCCAAGGACGCTCGTATACCTACACTGGAAATTACCCAAGGCGTTGCGGGGCTTCAGCGACATTTTCACGGTCTTTTCCCGTTCGCTCGCGATCAACAAGCACAGGTCTCTTCAGCTGCCATGATGTCTTGCAACCATGTTCACTCGGACGATGAAGACGCTCGGGACCTGAAGCACGAGTGCGCCATATTCCTCGCCTATCGCAGGCCGGACTCGACCGAGGCTTCATCCAGCGTGCTGCCCTATGTCTTGAGCGGCCTGAAGGCCCAAAGCAACCGGGGGCAGGAGGGCTTCGGCCTCGCCGCAATGGGTTCGGGACAAAGCGAGGAGTTCCGCATCCTCCGCTCCGCGCAATCGGTCAACGAGATCTCCAAGCTGTCCGATGCCGACCAGGCCGCGATGTTCTCCGATTTCGAGCGTAACCCGATTATCGGCCATAACCGGTACGCCACCCATGGGCCGCCCGATCCGGACAATTCGCAGCCGATGCAGAACGGCAGG
The DNA here is from genome assembly GCA_965199265.1 of Alphaproteobacteria bacterium. GTDB lineage: Bacteria > Pseudomonadota > Alphaproteobacteria > CALMVH01 > CALMVH01 > CBDAQV01. The sequence continues at coordinate 106,637 of CBDAQV010000008.1, forward strand.
GCCGGCCGGGGAGAGTTTGCGGACAGCAAGGTAATTGCGTTCAACGGCCACATCGCCAATGCCGACGAGCTGAGGGACGAGCTCGAAGCCGCTGGCTATGTCATGCGCGGCATGACGGACACCGAGGTGCTGCTGCAGCTGATCACTCGGACGGCGCTGGAACTTGCAACGTCGGGCAGGGAGCCGGATTACGTCGCTATATTCTCGAGGGTGGACGCCGCCCTCGACGGGGCGTGCAGCCTGGTTCTTCTCGACGGCGCCGGCAACGCCGTCCTTTACCGCCACAGCAACGGCATCCGGCCGCTCGAACTGCTGGAAACCGATGACGGCGTCATCCTGGCGGGGTCGGAAACCGAGGCGTTCGCCGGGTTCGCGGGCCAGCACCGGACGATCAATGCCGGGGAAATCTTCTGCTACAATCGCGAGCGCGACAGCTGGAGCATTTCCAAGGTCGGCAAGGCGAAGGTCAAGTTCTGCATCCTAGAGCTGCTGTATTTCGGCCGGGCCAACAGCCAGTACAAGGGCCTGTCGCATTACCGCATCCGGCGCGACATCGGCCTGCTGATGGCCGAGACGATGCGTGAACGGGTAAGCGGCCTGTCAGCCTACGAAAGGTCAAAGATTCGGATCATGCCCGTGCCCAACACGGCCATCCCGTTCGCGCTGGGCATTTCCAGCGCCCTCGACCTGCCTTACGAAATGGGGATCGAGCGGCGCGAGACGACGCGCGCCTTCATAAACGCCAGCCAGGATCGTCGCCTGGAAATCCTGCAAAGGAAGTTCGCCGTCCTGACCGAGGCGGTGGCCGGCAAGGTCATCATGATGGTCGACGACACTCTGATCCGGCGCGACACGGCCAACACCATCACCGCGATGCTGCGCGATGCCGGCGCGGAGCGCGTGGAATGGCTCATCTGCGCGCCGCCGTTCCGGGGAACGTGCTATTACGGCATCGCCGTGCCGTCGGTCGACGAACTGGCCTACTGGGCCGCGACCAAAAGGCTGCCCCAAGCCATCCAGGATCGCGCCGTCCTGGGACAGCATGTTCCGGCAGTGGAAGCGGAGATCGCCCGCGACATGGGCGTGGACAGCCTGCGCTTCCTGAGTTTCGAGCAGCTTCTGAAAGCTCTGCCCGGCGACTCCACCCAGTACTGCCAAGGCTGCTTCTGCGGCATTTACCCGACTCCCAAGGGGGTCGAGAAATTCACCAAGAGCCGGGAGCGTTTCCTGGGAGGAGAGTCGAATGCCGCGAACGGCGCGCCGGCTCCGCACAACCGGACGATCGCGGACGGTTTGTAGAAAATGACGTGCGGGCACGACGTTGCGGGAAATCAGGCGCGACCGCGAAGCTTCTCGATCTGGCGGTCTTTTTCCCGGGCCTGGTTCATGAGCAGCCTGCCCATCGCGCGCTGTCGCTCGTTTGGCTGCGCCAGCAGCTGGCCGCCGAGACGCAGCTTGCGATCGCGTGCCTTTTCATGGTGTGCGACAAGCGCCGCCTTGCGAGTGAGCATCGCCTTTTCCTGTTTGCGAACCTTGGGACTGTCCACATATTAACACAAAATTAATGTGGCGCAAGTTTATTCGCGAACGAGCGTGGCGGCGGAGGCAGAGGAAGACCGGCACGGCCGGTAGCGGGACCGGCGTGGCCGCGAGGCGGGACTTCCGGATCGCATCGGGAACGACGAGTAGCTCCCTGCCTGACTGATCATCGCCATAATTTAACGGGCGAATCTGGTCATCGAGGGATGCGAGTGGAACGCGCGCGGCCCGCTGAAGTTTCCATTCCGAACAATTTGGACAGGGGCAATCAATGAACGACGTGGTCGTGATCACCGGCGCCTCGGCCGGCATCGGACGGGCGATCGCCCGGGAGTTTGCCCGCGGCGGCGCGAAAGTCGCCATTCTGGCGCGCGATCCGGGATCGCTTTCCGTTGTCCGCGGCGAACTGGAAGCGCTGGGCGCATCGGCGGTGCTGGACATTGCGACCGACGTCGCGGACGCGGCCGCAGTGGAGGCGGCCGCCGGGCGGATCGAAAATGAACTCGGGCCGATCGATGTCTGGGTCAACAACGCGATGGCAACCGTTTTCGCCCCACTGCAGGACGTCACCGCGGAGGAATTTAGACGCGTGACGGAGGTCACGTACCTCGGAACGGTGCATGGCACGATGTCGGCGCTGTCGCGCATGCGCCGGCGCGACAAGGGTTCAATCATCCAGATCGGCTCGGCGCTGGCGTACCGCTCCATTCCGCTGCAATCGGCTTACTGCGGCGCCAAATCCGCCATTCGAGGCTTCACCGACAGCCTGCGCAGCGAACTGATCCATGACAGGAGCAGGATCAGGCTGACGATGCTGCAGTTGCCCGCCGTCAACACGCCGCAGTTCGACTGGTCGCTCGACAGGATGCCGTACAAGCTGAAACCGCTGCCGCCGATCTTCGAGCCGGAGGTTATCGGCCGCGCGGTCGTCTATGCCTCGCGGCACGGTCGCCGCGAAATGCACTTGGGCTGGCCCAGCGTCAAGGCGATCGTTGCCAACAAGCTCTTTCCGGGGTTTCTCGACCACGTACTCGCGCGCAGCGCCTATGGCGGCCAGGAAATGGATGCCGCGACAGATGGCGACACCCGCAACAACCTGTTCGAGTCCCTGCCGGAAAAGGCGCGGACGCGAGGACGCTTCTCCGAGGAGGCGAAGACGTCGAGCCTGTTCATGTGGTTGGACATGAACCGCGTCTCTGTCGCCGCTGGCCTACTGGCACTCCTGGGCGCGGGGGTCGCCAGCTACATGGCATGGTGCCCTGAATCACCCCGCTTCGACGGCAGGCCGCTGCGCCGGCAGTGGTGGCAACGGCAACGCTGGCACGTGCGCCATTAGCGGAGCGTTGCCGAGGAACCGCTGGATTCCGAAGAACGACGAAGAGCCTAAATCCGTCGCGGCACTCTGCTTTCTTGACCCTTTACACCGCCTGGATTGATCGCAAAACTGAACCTCAGGCTTGGTGATTACGAACCACGCGTAAATCGCGTGTCTTCACAGGCCTGTTCCAGAAGCCTGCCGAGATCCCCGGTATCTTGGTGTGTTGGAAAAACCGTTGAGGAGCAGTTTCTGCTTCTTTCGAAGCCACTGGCTGTTATCGAACGGTAAGGTCGGCGTCTGATTTCAACCGCCGATCCGACGTGACTCAAGCCATCGATGCGGACAAGCTGGTAGCGGAAAGTGGACTCTGGATAGGTGGCGCCAGCTTGACCGTTATCGTCGCGCTCACGCTGTCCTTTGCCTTGTCCGACAGAGTGACCTTCTCGACGACGACCTTGTCCCAGTCCTGGCAGTCACAAATCGGGTCCGCGTCGAAAGCTCCCACTTCGTGGTCGGCCAGCTTCCGTTCCTTGTCCGAAAGGGCCAGCAGCTCCGGGTCCAGGAGCGCCGCGGCATCGCGGCCCTGAACCTCCGGTACCGCATCCAGGCCGATATTGTAGCGATCGTAGAGGTCACGCAGGAAGGCCTCGGGAGAACCGCCGTTCTTGAACGGGAAGGGGTTCGGAGGCGAACGGTCCCGCCCTTTTGCGCCCTCGGCATTCGCAGCGCTCCCGCACATGAGAACCATGCAGCAAACGACGGCAGGTTTCGACGCACGCGGCAATCTTTTCATGCGGCATATTAGACCGGACTTCGGCTTTGAGAAGAGCGTGCCTGCATTCCAGGCAAGTTAGCTAATCGGCCAAACCCTCTTGGTTCATCCCCGCGAACATAAGCGTAGGGTGAGAACCGTTCCGCGCTGCCGTAGGCTACAATGCCTTCGGCCTGACCAGATCAAGTTCTGAAGCCCGGATAGAGGAAGGCGCTCGCGATCCGGGCGCAGTCGGCCTCGCTCACCCCGCATCGCCTCGCGATCTCGTACCAGTCCGATCGCACTGTCGCCTCCATCCCGTCAAGGATCCGGGCCGCCTCGTCGGCGGCGAGCAGGAAGCGTGCGGGCTGGCTCAGCAGGTTGCCCGCGTTCGCGTAGCGGCCGAGATCGCCGCAGGCCATGGCGAGGTCGCGGCGTTCGACGCCGACCGGGGAGGAAGGCGTCAGGTCGTAGGCGGGCGATAGCCGCCACTTGCCCTCCCACGCGATGATGGCGTGATTGCGCGGATGGTCGTCGATGTTGGAGATCAGGGCGTTGAAGCTCATGCGCCGGAACAGCTCGGCCGCGTCGCGCCGGGGCTCCGCGCTAACCCGGCGCAGTTCCTCGGCCAGAAGAACATAGGACCAGCGTTCGCGGGCCTGCGGACTGTTGTCGGCGCGCAGCAGGGTCAGCGCGCTCACCATGCGGGCGCGGAGATAGCCGCCCTGCGCCGTCTCGCGGTCGAAGCGCTTGACGAGGAGCACTTCGCGATCGCCGATCGTGGCGATGCGGCTCTGCGCGGTTTCAAGGCCGCAGGCGCGGCCGAGCGTCAGCATGGCGTGCTCGACGCGCGCCATGTTCCACTTGTCGTCGGGGCGGTTGAACTTGGCGAGCCAGAGACCGGCCTCGTCCTCGACCACGGCCTTCGGCCGGGCGCCCCCCATGGAGGTGCCGACGAGGAGCAGTTCCTCCGCCCGCGCCAGCGTAGCGGCATCCGCGTCGAACGCGCGCGGATCGTCGTCGATCAGGGCATCGGCAAGCGCCTGGAGGCGACCCAGATCGATCGTCCGGTTGAACCGGCGCATGGGCGCCGGCGGTGTCTGGCCGAGACCGAAGCCCAACGCGCCGGCACGATCGTCGGGCGAGTGGAGAAGATAGTCGAGTTCGCCGGGTTCGGACAGCCCGGCGTGCTTCTCGATAATCCGGCGCCCCCAATAATCCGGTCCCGCGTCCCGCAGGGCGCCGAACATGCCTTTCATGAGGACGGTCTCGTACACCCGGGAGCCGAGCCTGAGCTCTACGGGGTCGATCTCGACCGCGTTCGGACGGGCCAGATAGCTTCGCCCGTAGACGAACCGCCCCGTCGTCATGCCTTGCCGGCTGGTGGTCAGCGCGAAGCGGCCGGCAGTGACGGCTTGCGTCTCTCCGGGCAGGGTCATGTAGACGAAGCACTCCGCCGCGCCAGCCGGCCTAGAAATCGCCGGCCTAGAAGTCATTGTCGAGCGCCTTGGGAGTCCGGGCATGAAGGCGATCGCGCCCCCTGGCCAGGAGGCGTCCTTCCTCATCGCTCTCGGGCGCGGCAATCTCTGCCAGTTGCCCGGACAGGCCGTATGCCCAGAGCAGTCCGGCGTAAATGGCGATGCCGGTCGACGGTTTGCCCTTCTCGGCAGCGGCGACGACGTGCCGGCCGACGCCGATCTTCGCCGCGACATCTTCGATCGACAGGTTCCGGCGCAGCCGCGCCGTGCGCAGATTGGCGCCCAGCGTCTTCAGGGCGTGGTCGACCTGATAGGGCGGCGCCGCCAGAAGAGAGTTGCGCGCAGACATTGTACTTTCAAGGCTCCAATAAATGATATTATGTTATTTTGCGATACCATGAGACTTTATCGTTCGAAATACAAGCCGAGGCAGATGGACTTACAAGCGCGAACCCCCCCCCCCTCCCCCCGCGAGCTTGAGGGCACGCCGCCAAAGTGACGGTCCGAAATGGCGGAAGGGGCCGATGACTCCCAATTAGCTGACCTTTGACTACCAATCAGCCGAGGGCCACCGTTTGGGTGCGTTGGATCCACGCCGTTCCGCATCTCCGGCCTCCCGAAATCAGGTCGCCCGGTCGAGCAGCTTCTTCGCGCGCGCCTCCATGTCGAGCCGCGCGTCCTGATGGGTTTTGTGCCGGGCGACAGCGGTGATGCCCTGAACGAAGTCGAAAACGCTCTCCGGCTTGCGCCCTTCCCGGCCGCGTTTCCGGCGGGCTTCGAGGAACTCGACCACGGGAAGGCCGACGGGGCGGACCGAGGCTCCCTCCTTGCTGTCGGCCAGCCGCAGGCAACTGCCTTCGGTATCCACTTCCGACCATGTCAGGCCGATCACCTCGCTGCGGCGGCATCCAGTCATCGTGATCTGGCGGATGATCTCGATGGTCGTGGCGTATTTCTCGTCATTCGCGGCTGCACGCAGCATCTCGCCCAAAATCCGGTACTCCGCCTCGGTCAGGCGGCGATTGCGCACGTTGTCCTTCGGCTTGCGCAGGCCGTGCGCGGTTTTGGCGCAACCTCCACCTGTTCGGTGAGAATGGATGGCCCGGAGTTGGCGGAACCTGTGCAGATGCCGCAAACGCAGAAAACCCTGTTCGACTGAATATCCTGAGTTTCAGATGTGGTACCTACTTAAAAGGATTGGCGAGGTTTCAAATCGCGCAACCAGCGTTCAAGTTCACTGTTCAGTATGTAATTGCGATGACCAAACTTGCGGACATCGATCTTGCCCGCCTGCGCATAGGCATAGGATGTTGATCGAGCCATGCTCGTGGCCTTGCAGAAGGTTTGCACGCTCATTGCACCCATCGGCAGCACCGGCTCATGGATCACTGGCGCCGGTTGCGCTAACTTCTGCACCGTCGTCTCCAGCTTTTCCAGCCTGCGGTTAAAATCCTGGAGGATGCCGGCGAGGTTCAGGAAGTCGCCACGCAGGCGATCGTAATTGGCCACACACAAGCTCCTTCGTTGGTTGCTATGTGGCAGCTACGGCGATCATCGGGAGCCGTCAATATCTGCCAACTCATTGAAAAGAATGGTGCGCAATACATTCGCGCCCGCGCTGCCGTTTCGGCCGCCCCGCGTTTTTCTATGCGGCGGAGGACGCCCAGGATGTCCGGGGCCGTGACCTCTACGATGGGCTTTTTTCCGATCCAGGGAAATACGTCGCGCTCCAGTAGCGTGAGCTTCCTATCCGCGCTGCTCTGCTTCAGCTGGGGGCCGAAGCGCTCGAGCCACTCCCGGGCGACGACCTCGAAGCTATTGGCGGCCTGGTTGTCCTTTGTGGCCTTGATCGCTTTCTTCTCAGCTCCTGGATCAACGCCCGACGCCAGCAACTGCCTGGCGGCTTCGCGCCTGTCGCGGGCGCCATCGATCCACCGGCCGGTTTTCGCGTCCTTGCGCCCGGCGAGGGGCACGTCCGGGTACATGCCGAAGGAGAGGCGCTTTTCCTTATCGCCATAGCGGTATTTCAGTCGCCATAGCTTCCCGCCAGAGGTCGAGATCTCGAGATAAAGGCCACCACCATCGAAGAGCCTATATGGCTTGTCCTGCGGCTTGGCGGCTCGGATTTCTTTGTCTGTAAGGGGCATTTGGGGGCATCCACTTTGCCAATTGTCTCAATGCCCCGCAGAATGCCCCGGCTTGCAACGGAATTGATCGGACGTGGATGGAACGCAGCAGAGCAAAAACCCTTATGAACCCTGGGTGCAATGGAACTCTTCGGAAGTGTCTGGAACAGGAAATGGTGCGAAGCGCGGAATTGAACCGCGGACCTACTGATTACGAATTAACAGCTACACTGTTTCAAGCGATAACGCCGGATAACATTTCTGGCTCAAAATCCCGCAGAAACGTTGACTTCCACGCTGCCAACCGTAACATGCGATCACATCGGGCTACACCCGATAGCGTGCTTTCTTGTTACCCTGAGCGTTACCCTGGAACAGGTCAATGGCAGAGAAACTTACCGCCCGGCGCATCGACGCCATCCGGCCCATTCCGGGCAAGCGGATTGAGTTGTGGGACTCCGCGTTCAGCGCCGACACGAGCTTGCCGGGAACGTTCGGCCTACGCGTGACCGAGACGGGGGCGAAATCCTGGCAGGTCATGTTCCGGGTCCAGCAGCCCTCTGGCGCGATGAAGCAGCGTCGTATGGCGATTGGCACTTACCCAGCCATAAGCCTTTCAGATGCCCGCGAGAAGGCGCGGGAAGCCCTTCTAATGGTCGGGCGGGGCGTTGACCCGGCGGAGCATCATAAAGACGCCCTGAAGCGCCTTGCCGAGACCCCGACGGTCAGCCGGGCCATAGACGACTTCATCGAGCTATACGCGAAGAAGAAGAACCGCAGCTGGCCGGAAACGCGCCGGGTGTTCGATCGCCACATCGTGCCCGCCTGGGGCGATCGCCTGCTGCCCAGCATCACTTGTGCGGAGGTCATCCAACTGCTGGACGAGATCGCAGCGGATGCGCCGTACATGGCCAACCGCGTCCTAGCAACAATCCGGAAGTTCTGGAACTGGTGCGTTGAAAAGGGAAAGGTGGATGCGTCGCCCGTGGCCAGCGTCAAGGCGCCGGGCAACGAGGTGTCGCGCGATCGGGTCTTGAGCGATGCCGAGCTGAAGGAGGTCTGGGCCGCCTGCAGCAAGATCGGGCAGCCGTTCGGGCCGTTGTTCCAGCTACTGATAGTGACCGGCCAGCGGCTAAACGAAGTGGCACAAATGCGCTGGTCAGAGGTCGATCTGGACAAAGCCATCTGGACCCTACCGCGCGAGCAAACGAAGTCGGATCGCTTGCACCAGGTCCCGCTGTCTGGATTGGCGTTGGACCTGCTCGCTTCTGTGCCGAGGGGCACCGGGCTGTACGTGTTCTCGACGAACCAGACCTCGGCGGTGTCGGGGTTTAGCAAAGCGCGCATTCGCCTCGACAAGGAGATCCAGAAAGCCCGGCTGAAACAGGCCGAAGCGGCGGCCACGTTGGACAAAGATGTCCAGCCCATGCCGGCGTGGCGCAACCACGACCTGCGCCGCACGGCGGCATCCGGTATGGCGCGGCTTAAGGTCGAGCCGTGGGTAGTCGAGAAAGTGCTGAACCACCAGTCCGGTCAGCTGGCCGGGGTCGCCGGTGTGTATAATCGTTGGGGCTACGACGACCAGAAACGGGACGCGCTGGACCGCTGGGCGGAGCATGTAATTGAGGTCACGGCGTGAGCTCAACCAGCAAGGACATCCCATATAAGTCTGTTCACAAGCTGCTTGATGAGTATGACGTTCCGGTGAACGTCTATCTACGGGCGGTAAAAGATGGCAGTCCAAGTGCAGTTCAGCAGGTTTGTGTCCTGCTCAAGCGGGAGTTGATGACGTCAGCAAAGTTGGAAGGCCAAGGAAAGACTACGGCTGTTTCCAATGGCGAAATCATGCGACCAAGTGACATCAATGAATGCCTAATTAGGATGTTGATCGCAGCACGAGCACATCCGGTGGGCTCGCTGCCGCTGCTGCTTGAACTTGTTGTCGAGCAGCTAGGCATGTCGCGCAGAGTTCCAATCCTAGGTGACCCAGAGCGACATGCTGACCATGAGCCTCTAAACAGGAAAACGTTAGCTATGTTGGCCATAGCAGCTGACCCTGAAGCATCGCTGCGCGAGGTAGCCAAGCTGGCTGGGGTTTCGCATCAAACGATTGCCGCTTGGAAGAAGGATCCGCTGTTTGTTCATGAAGTCGATCAGCTGGGTAATGAGCACTCGGCCGAGCGGCTCCAGGCAGCGTTTCGCGAGCAGCAGGCAAAACCAGATCAGGTCCAATCCGAGCTCCTGATCACTTTTTACAAGCTCGCAATGGAAGCAGCGAGGGAGGAGCTGTCAGGTAACCAGACCTTTGCCTGACACTCCCTGTTTGGGACAGATAGCACTCCAGAAACGCTCACCACGTCACTGGAGACAACATGAGTTCGCACGCAAACGAGTCCACGGACCGGATCATAACCATCAAAGCCGTAAGGGCTATGGTGCCGTACAGCGCCATGCATCTATCGCGGCTCGAACGCGCCGGGCAGTTCCCGAAACGCGTTCACCTTGGATCTAACCGGGTGGGCTGGTCACTGCAGGAAGTTCAGGACTGGGTCGAGCAGAAAAAGTCCGAACGGTAAAATTGGCGACGAGCTGACCTGCCCTTCGGTCACGTCCCCAACCTAAGAAACCGGATCGCGGACAAACCTGCTTCAAACGGCCTTTCGGCCGTGACGAATAGCTGCGTCTTCGGCGCAGTTAGGAAACGCTTGTCCTGCGTCCGAAGGAAACATCGGATGTTTGATATTGATGAAGAGTTCAACCCTGACAATCCCTCTTTCAGCGCCCGAGGCGATGAGTTCCTGACATTGCGATGGCAGGTGCGGAACGTGTGCCTGCACAGTCATCTAGGGATCAGGGAACCTGCATGCCACCATGATCGGCAGGCGGAGAGCGCCATACTAGCGGCGGCCTGCAAGCGCTGGATAGAGGATCCGCTTGGCTACACTTGCTACTCCCGTCGAGCCCCACATTACACGGGAATGATCCGCTATTACGGCCAAGTTTATACGCGTACCTACGTGCTTAGGGCCGTGGACAGGCTTACCATGCTGGGCATTCTCCATCACGACCTGGCGCCGTCTGGACCGAATACCACCTGGCAGTCACGGTTCAGGCTGACATCTGAGACCGTCAAGAAACGGTTCGATCCTGAGTTCGTTTACGAGATCGGCGAGGTCATCCTCCTGCGAGATGATGACCGGCGCCTAATCGGCTACCGGGACACTGCCGAGACCAGACGCATGCGTTTTGAGGTGGCAAACTGTAACGAAGCCATCGGGGGAACGTCGATCAGCATTGGACACCCGCAGATAGTCCAAATAGGCCCAACGTTGCTGGTTCCAAACCGTGACGGAAGCAGCAACGTCGTCAGCCTCACGCAGGAGAAACTGCATCGGATCTTCTGCAACGGGACTTTCGCCTACGGCGGCCGCTTTTACCGGGTCTGGTGGCAAAGCGTACCGAAGTTCATGCGAGCGACCATCGTAATAGGCGGATCGGACACAGTTGAGCTCGATTATTCTCAGCTTCACCCGAGGCTGCTCTACGCGATGGCAGGGGCAGCGCTGGTCGGGGATGCCTACACCTTGAATGGTTGGCCTCGAGGGATCGGGAAGGTCGCGTTCAATGTTTTGGTCAATGCACGCTCCTGGCACGACGCGACTGGAGCAGTGGCGAAGGCGATCCAAGGCGACGCCCCTGACATGCCGAGCGTCATAGCTTGGGCACAAGCCGCCGACCTAGTCGAAGCAATGAAGGTTCGTCACAAGCAGGTTGCGGCGTACTTCCATAGCGGTGTAGGCGTCCGCTTGCAGCGGCTCGACTCCGAGATGGCCTTGATGACGATGTTGCGCCTGATCAGGCAAGGCATCGTGAGCCTGCCGGTTCATGACAGCTTCATCGTCGAGCACTCCTACGAGGACGAGCTGCGCGAAGCGATGGAGCATGCTTATACCGTGATATCGAGACAAGCGCGCGCACGGCCGCATAGCATGAACCCTTCAAGCTCAATCATTTAGCTCTGATTTGTTCCACATATGGGTGTGGGGTCCGGTCCGCTCTGGCCGTCGGCTTCCGTGATGGGTGGGGTTTCCTCCTGTGCCGCCTTCCGCTGCTCGTCTTACCTTCGTCTCTTCATCCCTGTCTTGTGCCGTCGCTCTTCCTTCACCAGCACGCCTGCAACGCGACGCGAGCTCTCCGGTGCTGATCGCGTTCAGTTGCTTCGAGCACCCCTCCCCCTGCTTCGTTTTCGATCTGGTGCAGATGAAGGACCACCACCCCCCACCCCCGCCTTATAGGACGACCTTTCCCCTGCAAGCCGTGCCTCTCAAATCCTGCGTAGTTTTGAGTGGGCTTCCAAGGGCCGCACCATAAAAGTGCTGGCGATCACCTGGATCTTGCCGAGGTCGTAACCGGAACTGTCAGCGATCTCTGCATGGCACTGTGCGGCATCGGTCGGCGCTGCGATCACAGCAAGCCAAAGAATCAAACCACGCACAGTGCAACCGCTTACCCATGAATTTGACGCAGCGTGCGAGATTAATCAGGAGCTATTTTCGCTTACGCGCTTGCTCACCCAAAGCGGCACTGTGCTGCATTTCACCTGGCCAGGTTTGTCCTTACCAGAGGTACAGACGGATGCGGAGGTCAACGGACCCATGTGAAAACCGCAGGTTTCGGAGTTTTAAATGTGTCCTACGCGCGCGCGTCATATTCCCGCAGCAACCACCCTGCACTCCTCCGGCGTAGGATATGGTGATCCCCAGAACTGATCCGTCACAACCCAGCCGCCGATGGCCGCGCGCGATCCTGGTACACGCGCGTACGGCTCCCGTGCGGCAATAGCGAGCCAGGTCAGCATGGCTGATCGCATGATCCGTTTGCGTCGGAGGCGGATCTCGACGGCGAGGCTGAGAACTGCAGCCTCCTGAGCCGATGCTTGAAAATCGGCCGGCCGGGTCTTGGCCGCATAGCCAATCAGGCGGCGCTGGACGGGGCCGTAGATCAAGCTATCTCCCAAAGACCAATGTCCATCCGCATTGGTCCGCTATGACGGTCCTGCTCGGGTTGTTGAGCACGGTGTGCCATGGTCTTGCGCCTATCAGCTTGGCTCATGCAATCAGCCGCCGAGCGCAACGATGCCATGCAGAGCCGTAAATAGTACCGCCTGCACCGCCACGGCAAGACCGCACGCGAACAGGATGTCACAGAACTCTTTTCTCTGCCGGCGAAGGCCCGAACCCGGTGCTGTTAGAACCTTACAACGTCCGTAGTAGAGGAACGTTGGCAGACACCCGGCAATTGGGATACCGAAACCCAGCAGCTCCAGTAAGGGCTGCAGAAGGTGCGGCTTGGTTTGGCCTATCAACATGCCTTCGGAAGTGAAAACACAGAACCCGAGCAGGGGAGGCAGATGGCTGAGCACACCACAGAGCCATAGCATAGCCGTCCGGTAACGACGAAGGTCGGCCGGACGTTCGAGAACCGACAAAGGGTCGTCCTGCGCAAGACGGAGCACATCATTGAGGTGATCTGATATCTGCCGCGCGAACTCGGTATCTGCCAAGCCCGCTAGGATGGCCTGCTCGCCAAAGCGGACTTGGATATCGCTCACCTCCATCGGGCCGCTGAAATGGACGGTGCTGTAGAAGCGATCGGGAGCGATCTGGTCCGACCGCGACTGAGCGTCTCGATAAGATTGTGCCTGCACGATAATTACTCCCGTAAAGCATCCACCAGAGCAAATTCCCTGGTGGCCGGGAGTTGATGAATCGCGCAAAGACGACTGCGGCAGCCTTTAGCCGCTAGGCCTGTACATCCAGGCATGCTTTCGCATACCCGCTGCCGCCTCCCAACCATGGAAGGCGGCGTTCGTGTCGGCAACGCCAAACCGCTTTACGCGAGGTCATCACACCCCGGGACAGGTCTCTCTGCCCTGCGACGACAATGCTCGCCAGATGATCGAGGGTCAATCCGGTTGCAAGAACCTCCGGCGCGGTTTCCGAACTGACAGGCATTCGGCACTTGAACCGGTACGGTGCTTTGTCATACGAGTTATGCAGGAATATTTGTATTTCAGGGCGGGACAATGGCGTTAGGAAGCTGCTACGGCCAAGGCCATAGGGAACGGATCGCACGGGATTTCAACGTCACTCCGCTCCACCATCTCCACGCGCCGAAGGCAGCTCCGATCGAAAGTTGCTCTGGGCGGCATGTCGGGACATATTTCTATCTTTTGGAGTATCAGAACCAGCGCGATCCCAATGACAGCGGTACGGCCTTTGCAGGCAGGCATTGTGCTGAGGCGCTGCTTGATTTACTGCACTTGCCGCACCTGAAGCCGAACACGACCTTTGCAGACCATACTCGACCCGTTAACCAACCTAGTTCGCTTCCGATCATCCCCAATCCGCCTAGGGTAAGACCTACGCCGCTAACGCCTCTGAACGAGGAAATTAGCGCTGTGCTGGACGTATTGGTTCTGGATTTCCTTCCTGAACCTCCCGAGCGCGGTGGACCGGTCGAACGGCTTTTGAAAGCTGTTCGTGCATCTCCCTCCAGGGATTTACCAGACAGGGATATTGTGGCCCTGAATACGACCGTTCAGAAGTGGACAAAAAGGAGCAATGCGGGCATTGCCGGCGTAGCCGAGAACCTTGCCAGCCGGTATGGCCAACCGGTCACGCCTCGCAAGTTTCCACTACTTCATGACGTGCTCGCCAGAAAAAGAGCTCCGGATTATCTGAACCCGGCGTGGGGTGCAGGCTTATCCTGAGCCAAAAGAGACCGCTGGGCCGGTTCCAGCGTAGCCGGATCAGCGTGCTCCAGAACCTTCGGTCTGTCATTTTTCACGGAGTTGACCTTCGCCGAGAGGGCAGCCCGTTCAAAGCCTTCCATGAGGTTCGGTCGTACCAGTTTGCGCGCGTCAGCGGCCGTTCCTCCGAGATACGTGCCCCTGTCGTCCTGGCTGATGATCAGCGGCGTGCGAGCATAGATTTCCGCGACTAGGGGCGAAGGCTCGACGGTCAATTCGGTGCAGCCCGCCAGGTTGCGCCATAAGCTCCAAACGCCGCCCATGGCGGATGGCTGGCGGTCTTCGCGACGGAACAGGAAATGGATTTTCCGGGGCGTCTTTCCGTCCGGCCCTTCGAGTTTCAGTTATTCGTAAAATCCATTGCTGGGCAGTAGGTACCGGCGTTCCGCAAAGGCAGCGGATCTGGATCTGCTTTCGTCCAGATATTGAACACAGTGGCGGCATTTCCAGGCTCGCCACGTTGTCGTCTTAGCAATCCCAGACTGCCTTATTCCAGCCGGCGCTCGCTAGGCTCCAGGTCCCGACCTCGTAAGCAACATTGACGTATTCCCGACTTGAGATATGGTCTCGGTACGGTTGAGGTACCCGCATTGGCCGCGATTTGGAAAAGCATCGATGCTCATTCTCCACATATCCGACATTCACTTTAAGTCGCCGGAATGTCTAAGTCCGGACACCGATCCCGACTTGCCCATCCGTACACGCATGATGCGTGATCTACGCGAACAGATTTCTACTCTTGGTCCTGTGGGAGCAATCCTAATCGGAGGGGATATCGCGTTTAAAGCCGCAAAAGAGGAATACGACACGGCGCGCCAGTGGATTCGCCAGCTAGAAGCAATTTCTGGGTGCCAGAAGTCGCGGATTTTCGTCGTCCCAGGTAATCACGATGTTGACAGGAAGATGATCAGGGACAGTGAGCCGATACAGAATGTGCAGCATGCTATAGCATCAACGGCCAAGTCTCAACGTGAAGACAAGTTTCGCCGACAAATATATGATAAGGAAAGCGGCCAGACTCTATTTAAGCCGCATGCTGCATATAATAACTTTGCAGCTCCGTTAGGGTGTCAGATTTGGCCTGATAAGCCGTTTTGGCGCCAGGATATTGAACTGAATGGTGGAGTGACTTTAAGAGTCTATGGCCTGACATCGACACTGTTATCTGGTCAGAACGGCGCTGACGATGTACCCCGCGACCTCTACCTAAGTCCCTTACAGACCGTGCTAAATCCCATTCCAAATACCGCAAATCTGGTCCTGGTTCATCATCCAATCGATTGGCTTGAGGACGGCGAAGCTGTTGACGACGCCCTGACGGCGCGAGCAGCATTTCATCTGTTTGGACATAAACATAAACAGCGCGCGATACTGGAAGCCAATTTTGTCCGTATCGGTGCGGGTGCAGTGAATCCGTCGAGAAGCGAAACGCCCTATGAGCCAGGGTACAACCTGATCAATCTCGATGTTGCAGGCGAGGGAGATGAACGTCACATAAAGGTAGAACTGCATCAGCGTCAGTTACAGAAAAGTCCAGAGTTGTTTGTACCGATTCTGACCTCATCTGGGGAGAAGGTTTTTAGATCTACAATCCGAGTTCCGGTGACGGTTCCTATTCCAGAGTTTGTAAGAGAGACTGCACCAGAAGAGTCTGATCAGACGGTTCCTCCTCGTATTGAGCTGGACAGCGCTGTCAATGATGACGCGGAGGCCGCAATGGGTGAAGAGAACAATCGTGACTTACTTCACCGTTTCTGGTGCCTAACGAGCAGTAAACGGCGTGAAATCGTTCAAAAACTTGGTCTCTTAGAAGAAGGCGAGATGAGACTGCCCGAGCCAGAGCGCTATGGACGAGCGTTAATAAGGGCCGGAGAACGCGACATGCTAAGCGAGATAGCAACCCTTGTGACGACCTTGGAGAACTGACGATGGCGCCGAAGATCCCTGAGATGGATGCTACTTTTGCCGCTTGGTATGCTGATGCGTTCATGGAGTCAGGGCCAATTCGTGACGCACGATGGAGGGCCGTCGTAGAAGTTGGCTCAACGGCGGATCATTTAACGATTGAGATTCTGGTACGACTTGCTTATGCGATAAAAGTCCCGCCCTTAGGGTATAAAGACGATTCGCTCAAAGACGCGCACGCGAAGGTAATCGATCATTTTACCAAAGACTCTACTCTGGATGCGTCCAGATCCGCGCGGGAGACGCAGATTCTGGCGGCCGCAACTCTGACTCGTCTTTTCGAGTCTAACCCTGACGCGGCGCTCGCTGTAAGCACTGCTTCGTTTGGCCAGCTTCGTAAAACGGACTTGCCTATGGACATTGTGGGCTTTGCTAAGCGAGCATTGAGAAACTTGTCCTTTCAAAACCACACCCGCTTAGATCTCAAGTCGCTTGGATTAGCCGCACCGAAATTGGAATTTACGGTTGCCGAGCAGGGCGCGCCCAACCCGAGCCAACCCTATTTCAAGCAGGAGATTGAGAGATTAAGCCACGACGTGAATACCACTTTCACCGGTTTCGCGAATGGTATAAGCGGCGTGCTCGAAAAGTTAACACGTCGTATCGCGCTCGCAGATGAGGAGCTGCAGATGCTGTGGTGGCTTAACGCGGGCAACTCTACAGAGCTTGGCCAACCCTTCGCTGACATAGAAATCTCTATGCGACCGTTGGTCTTAGGTAAGGAGCTAGGGCGTATGACGACAATCTCGCCTGGGCCGGCATCTATTTATGCGATGCTTTCTCGTGCTCGCGTGGAACTCAATCCCGTCTATCTTCAGGATGCTGTTAACGCGGTGAGTCTGGAATGGGCGAAGGAGTTCTCTTTGCAGGGAAAGATTTCTCCAATAACTACCCCAGTCCACTTTGCGATTGAGAAGCGTGTTGAAATGGACTCGGCGGACGCTTGGCAAGCCAGCTGGGCTGCGCTTACGAGTTTGCCAGCCGATATGATGGTCCCGGCGATCAGCCTTGGAGAGCAGTTTTATCGGGAACACCTTTTTCTTCTTGTGAACGACTGATATGGTGGACAACAAAGCCGCGACTTGCACGAACGCGGACTGCCGAATGGCAGTGGATAGCAAATGCGTTGAGGGATATACATTTGAAGAATGCCCTCACTTCACAAAAGTCAACGTTCAAGATATTCAAGAGATAGATGTATCGCCTCCTGCTTCCCCAATCAGACCTCCAGTCATTGAGCTCTATACAGGTTTGGCTGAGAACCGCCAGCAAGCTTCTCTTCATCAGCGTAGCAGGATTTCTCGTACGATAGGAATTATTGGACCTCATTTCTCAGGTAAGACTAGCCTTATCGCTAGTATTTTTGATTTGCTTCAAGAGCGTTTGGTCATCGACTATAGCTTTGCAGGCTCTTCTACAATGGTCGGGTTTGAGAAAGTTTGCCACGATGCTCGCGCCCCTTCGCGTCGTGCAAAGCCCCATACGGAGCGAACCATTAGGGGAGCGGACGCCACTTTCCTGCACCTGGACATCGGGCGGCCAAAGGAATCCGATATAATATCTTTATTTCTGGCCGATCGATCAGGTGAGGACTATCTCACCGTCGCCGACAATATCTCCCAGGCGAAAGGATACTTTGAACTTTTCCGCGCAGACACAATCACGGTGCTTGTCAACGGCGAACACCTCATCGACTCCCGCAAACGTCACGAGGTAAGGGCTGCGCTTCCGCAGCTCGTGTCTGCAATGAGGGAGGCAGGCGCGATTCGCGGGGATCAACGCATTGCGGTTGTGCTAACAAAAAATGATATTGTCCTGGAATCTGCTCACGCTGACCGAGCGAACTCGGATTTCGACAAAATCGTTTGGGAAATCCAGGAGGGCCACTGTACAGAGCGGGCGGAAATCGAACGATTCATAATTGCAGCTTCACCGGAGTCAACTGATAGGGTTGCACGCGGCGAGGGCGTGGCTGAACTGCTCGCGTACTGGCTTTGCCCTCGGAGGCCTGATCCCGCTCCCTCAGCGGACAAGATGCTCTTTCCTCGCTTCATTGACCTTCTTGAGCCTGACACGAAACAGAGACAATGAGAGCTAAAATTTCACGTGTTTCGATCCTGGGACTACCCGGGTCTGGTAAGACAACCCTACTCGCTGCAATGTGGCACGTAGTTAACGAGCCCGGCTGCTCTACTCGCCTTACCTATGACCGTCTAAGTGATGGCAATTATGAACATTTGAACGCTCTGGCTAAGCGGTGGCGAGCTGGTGAGGTGCCGCCTCGAACTGAGACGAGCGGAATGAAAACTGTTAGCATGCGGCTGAAGGATTCTGAGGGCCACCTGGTTGAACTGTCGTTTCCGGATGTGCCAGGTGAAGAATTTACCCGTATGTGGGAAAAGCGAGAGTTAGATGAGTTGATGGCTGAAACGCTGACTGCACCAGCTCTGGTCCTCCTCATAAACGGTGACAAAATTAAATTTCCAGCTTGGATAGTTGAGCGCGCCGCTGTTGAACGGGGAGCGGGTATTCCAAAAAGCGAAGCGCCGGTTGTGGAATGGAGCCCGGATCTCGCACCGACGCAGGTTCAGGTCGTTGAATTATTACAGTTTCTCATGACGGAGCCTCTCGATATTGGGCCGCGTCGATTAGCCGTCCTAATTTCGATCTGGGATAAGGCTGAACACGAGGAGCTTACTCCATCAGAGTTCCTTGCTGCCAAGTTGCCGCTTCTGGACCAATATCTCCAAACCGGCCGTGATCCATGGGATTGGCGGGTATGGGGACTTAGTGCCCAGGGCGGTGACTATGATGATCCAGAAAAGGCAAAGCCACGATCCGAAACTGAATCGCTTCTTGAACTCGACCGACCGTCGGACCGAATCAAGATGGTAGATGGTGATCAGGTCAGCACGGACGTTACACTGCCAATCCATTGGCTGGTCCATTGATGTCTGCGGCAGTCGTCCATCAGACGTTGCATGGTTACAGCGACGGCCATCGGCTCATATCTGGTTCGCTAGCATTGCCCAGCGCTGAAGCGCGCACAATGCTGGTCATGAGTGATTTGTCAGGACCAGGGCTGAAGCCGAGCCCGGGAGGTTATTTAACTGGCTACTTTCTGGAAGGCGTTGCTAAATACGTGCTGGGGCGCACCTGGTTAGCTCCCGAGATGCCGCGACCTGGCTGCGTATGGACACATTCACTGATCATAGACAGCGCCGATCTAGCATCGATTTCATCAGGCGATGAACTGCTCTCTCTCTTCCAGCGACCAGCGCAGCCTAGCTTGCGATCCGCGTATTCCTCTCCCTTCACCTTTGATATGACTGGAGTGCGTCCAAGCCTCTCACAAAATCATTCAAGCCTGCGCAGCCGGCAGATACTCAACGCTATATATGCGGCGCCGGACCAAATGGTTCTGGTGCAGGCAGATAACTCTGATGATGACGAACGCCTCACAATTGCAATTTGGATGCAGCAATGGCCCCGTCTCCGGCGCACGTTTGAGTTCTGCACTTTAGCAGGCGGAGACCGGTCAGGCACGGGAAGGTCATTTGATTTACAATTCACGACTGTGACAAATCTGCAGGTTCGCTCCAAATTTTCAAATGCGGTAACGCCCGAGCAAATCGAATTCAGTCGAGATCTGGAACCAGCACTCACCGACCTACAGCGCTTTCCCAAAAGTGAGTTCCGTGAGTTCCTAAGAAGGACTGGCGGAGACGTAGATGGCGGCCGGCGAGCAATGGTGCCCTTATGCCGGCTCTACTCCTCGATCTTCGGCGGCGACTATCCAGACTTCTCTGCCGCTGTCGTAGCTTTTCGTGATCTTGATAGTGACGGAAGACGTCAAGCACGATCATTGCGGGCTCTAGTTGCCCGCGAAGCAGTCGCGGTTATAAACCAAGTGGATGACGTTGTCCTGCATTTCGTAATCGACACCTTAGATGAGGACTTAGTCACCAGCGAGAAATCCGATACTTCCTTGAAGCTTGGCAGAGCTTTGTGGGAGAGGTTGCCGTCTCGCTTTGTTAAACTAATGTCCGAGGATAGTCCGTTCGGCCGAGTGGTCTTGCGTTCACTTACAAAAATGAGTGTTGACGAATTGGTCGAAGGATTGAGGGAAAACCCGCAACTCGCGCCAGAGATTGCGGGAAAGCGTACAGATCTGCTGCGAACCGCCGCACTCTGGCGTATAGAGGCAATTGATGAGGAACTGCTGCACAATGTTGACGATGTCGAGGCGGCAGCAGTCTTACCAGCGCTCCTCGAGGCGGGTCGGGTAAAGCCGGCTCCGCTACTTATAAAGAGGGCAGATCCTAGCAAACTCGCGGAGGCACTCGAACTGTCTACGGTCGATAAACCTACGCTGGCTGGCTGGCTTCGTGCACTTGGAAAGAATTCTAATCAGACGGCGGGTGTACTCGCGAGTCAGAGTATAAAGCGGTTATCAACTCTTGTCGCTCTGGCCCAGGCTACCGAGCCTGATCAGATACCCAATGATTTCGGCGTGGACCCCTGGCTTACCGCAGTCCGAGCTGCAACAGGGCAACTTACATTGCAGGACTCGGACTACCTTGCGGCGTTCTTGATGTCCCGCGCTTTAGGCAATCGTTCAAAATCGCAAGCCGAACTTTTCCAGTTCACGTATACAAAAGTCTACCGAGCATTGCAGGAAAATAGGTTACCCTTTGACGTAGAGCGTCTTTTCTCATCGCGCCTCGATTTGGGCAGCTGGTTCGACTGGGATAAGTGCGCTCGACTCCGCCAAACCGTGGTCCGCCGATTTGTGGACCTGTCTCTAAACGCTTCTGTGTTCTGGCGGCTGACCGGTGACAAAAAGCTGGCTAAAGCACTATTCATCGAAGCAGGAAGCACGAGCAGGGGGCGGCGCTATCTTAGACAACCTCACTTGTGAGAAGGGGGAGAGCAGTTGAAGGCGTACGAGCTTAGCTCCGATGAGACTTGAGGCAGCCGCCGGATGTACTTCTTCAAGGCGGCGAGTTAGAAAGCTGATAACTAACTACGCTTATAGAAACATTACCCGTATGTTATTTTCGGTCTCGATCGTACCCATTCGGCAACTTCCGATTCGCGCCAGGCGACCGTGCGGGCGCTGAGCTTCACCGGTGCAGGGAATGCTCCAGTTTTCATGACCTCGTACAGGGTCGATCTGGCTAGACCCGTAATCGATTCAACCTCCTTTCGGCGGAGAAGTCGATCAATCCGCTGGGGTGAGTTGTCGGTTTCCATCGTCATTTCGTCCTCCTTTGGATGCGCCGGTGGCGTGGCGAGGAAGCATCGTAACGCGCATTCGTGCAAAGCCTAGCGGGACGCACTTGTTACCCTGGACGTTACCCAAAGGAACTTCAATCAAGTCCCGAACCGGGCGGGAACATCTCTAACTCATTGAAAAAAATGGTGCCGAAGCGCGGAATTGAACCGCGGACCTACTGATTACGAATCAGTTGCTCTACCCCTGAGCTACTTCGGCGTTCGGAGGCTCCGGCCAACTGGATCGGCTGGCGCAGGCGCCGATACCCGAAGGTGGCGGCGCAGGGCGACTATACCGCAAAGTTTGCTGCACCGGAACTGTTTTATAGCCGCGCAAGCCCCGTTTTTGGGCGCGTCGATGTGTGGGCTCTCGACCCGGGCGGGTTTCCGGGCTAGGTACGTCGGCATGAACGATGACTACCAGCCAACGCGCGTCAGGCGTCGGCTGCCGCCGCGGCGCCGCCACGACGACGATTACCCGCCGATGTTCAATCTGCCGCCAGGGGTCAAGTCGCTGATCCTGGTCCTTGCCATCATCAACCTTGGGCAGTACTTGATGCCCGAGCGGCTGGACACCAAGATGGAGGCGGCCCTCGGCTACTACCCTTACCGCTACTGGCTGCTGCTCAACGGCAAATGGGGCGGTCCCGGGTTCGAAATCGTGGCCACGCCGGTCACCTACATGTTCCTGCACGCCAACTGGACGCACTTGCTGGTCAACGTGCTCAGCCTCGCCGCTTTCGGCTCGCAGGTAGAGCGGCTGTCGGGGGCGCGATACATGGTGTGGCTTTTCCTGCTATGCGGCGTCATCGGTGCGTTTACCCAGTTCGCGGTCAACCCGACAGGGCACGAGATCATCGTCGGCGCGTCGGCCGGGATCAGCGGGCTGTTCGCCGTTGCCTTGATGTCCCTGGCGCGGCGGCAGAAGATGAGCCGCCGCCGTCTGTTCTCGATGATTTGCGCGATCATACTGATCACCTGCGTGACCGGCATCGTCGGAATGCACGGCCTGCCGGTCGCCTGGGTGTCGCATATCGGCGGCTTTCTTGCCGGGCTGCTTGCCGAGGCGTGCCTCAGCAAGCACGAGGATGCCAACCCGCTTCACGACCTCGGCTGGTTCGCCGCCATCATAGCCTTGCCGCTGTTCGTGCTGGTGACCAACATCTCACGTTACTTTCAACAGTAGGAACGCCTTGCGCCGAGCCGCGACAGGGGCCGGTGGCCCGGCTGCGGGGCAAGGGCGTTATGCTGCGGCGATGCGGGCCGCCAACTCGCGGCGGCATCGCTGAACCGTACCTAAGGTGTCGCCGAGGTCGCGAACGTGCGGCTTGGCCGAGGCGTACTTGACGATAGCGCAACTGTTTGAGCGATCCGATCGGCAACCGGGCCACTCGCCCAGGATGGTTGTTAGAACCCGTCGCGTTCCTGCTTCTTGCGCGCCATCTTGCGCGAGCGGCGGACCGCCTCGGCCTTCTCGCGCGCCTTGCGCTCGGACGGCTTCTCGAAGTTGCGGCGAAGCTTCATTTCGCGAAAGATACCCTCGCGCTGCATTTTTTTCTTCAAGGCGCGCAACGCCTGATCGACGTTGTTGTCGCGCACGAGCACGTTAACTATGACCGTTCTCCCTTAGCGAATAGCGGGCAAAAACGGCATCTTACCGCACGCCTGCCTCAGATCAGTGGTAGTTCCCTTCAATAACACGCGTTTTCGGATTACGTAAAGCGTTTCGAATCAAAAACGTTGCGCGCGGCGTGACCCTAAGGAGTCCCGATCACGATGGCTTTGCTGAAGATCGCCCGCATGGGGCATCCGGTTTTGCGTCAGGTGGCAGAGGAGGTCGCCGACCCGGAAGCGCCAGACATCCGCCGGCTCGCGGACGATATGGTCGAGACCATGCTCGACGCCCCGGGCGTCGGCCTTGCTGCGCCGCAGGTCCACCTGCCGCTGCGTCTGATGGTGTTTCGCGCCCGAGGCGAGTCGGGCGAGCTCGATTGGATCGTACGCCTGGTGAACCCTGTAATGGAGGTGCTGGACGACTTGACCGAGCCGGGCTGGGAGGGTTGCCTGTCGATCCCCGAACTGCGGGGCATCGTGCCGCGGACGCGGCGCATACGCTGGAGCGGCTTCACCCCGGAAGGGACAAGGCTGACCGAGGAAGCCGACGGCTACGCCGCGCGAATCTTCCAGCACGAACTGGATCATCTGGACGGCGTGCTCTACCTTGATAGGATGAAAAGCCTCAGCCTGCTGACCTACCCCGAGCATATGAACCGGTTCGAAGAGGACCAATTTTGAGCGGCGCGAACGAGGCTACTCAAGACGAGCGCGACGGATTCCTGCTGCGGCTTGTGGAGCAGGTGCCATTTCACGGCTGGACCGAAAAGGCGCTGGACGTCGCCGATCCCGGAGGGCTGGACGCGCGGCGCCTTTTTCCGCGCGGCATGGCCGGAGCGATCGATCACTTTGCCGGTTGGGCGGATCGGCAGATGGAGCGCGCCCTGGACGGGGTGGAGCTGGACGCGTTCCGCATTCGCGACGTGATCGGATTGCTGGTGAAATCGCGCCTCGAGGCGCTCGCCCCCTACCGCGAGGCGGTGCGCCGCGAGGCGGGTTGGCTGGCGCTGCATGGGCCGGACCTGGCGCCGAGACTGCTCTGGCGCACCGCGGATCGCATATGGCGGCTGGCCGGCGACACGTCGACCGATTTCAACCATTACAGCAAGCGCGCGCTTCTGTCGGGAGTGATCGCCTCGACCACGCTGTGCTGGCTGGGCGACGGTTCTGCCGACAACGAGGTGACCTGGACGTTTCTCGACCGGCGCATCGACGACGTGATGGTCTGGGGCAGGCGCATGGGCCGGATGAAGAAGTTCGCCGACCCTTCGCGCCTCATCGAGACTGTCGCCGGGTACGCCGGGCGGCTTCGCTACCGTTAGCCGTCTTCCTCGACTCAACCGTTGCGCTCGGGCGCGCGGCTGAATAGTCTGGAATCGATCACGAAGTTTTCCGGAGTTCCCCGATCATGCAGCAGGTCGTTGCCATGAAGGCAGCCTCGTCCGTCGACGTTACCGCCGAACGCCTCAAATCGTTCATCGAGCGCATCGAGCGGCTCGAGGAAGAGAAGAAGGGCATCGCCGACGACATCAAGGACGTGTTCGCCGAGGCCAAGGGCACCGGTTTCGACGTCAAGATCATGCGGCAGGTGATCCGCCTGCGTAAAATGGAAGCCAATGACCGGCAGGAGCAGGAAGAACTGCTCGATGTCTACATGCGTGCGCTCGGAATGGTGGTCTGAGCGCTACTTGATGAATTTGGACGCGATGAGGGCGACCAGGAAACTGCCGATCGTCTTTACGCCAGAGGCGATCAGGAACGGGTAAACCGCGACGGCCAGCGCCCCCTGCCACGGCTCGAACCGCAGCGCCCAGGCAAAGCCGCAGGCAAGGTAGGCGAGATGCCCTGCCAGCATGGCGAGGAACAGCTTGGGCGCGCCCGCATGCGCACCTGGAGCGATCGCGCCCGCAACGGCCGCCGCGGCGATCAGCCCAAGGTTGAGACCGTTGAGCGGACCGGTCAGGAACGGTTCGCCGGCATGGCCGCCCCACAGGGCCTGCGGCAAAGTCAGGATGACCGCGGCGACATAGAGCGAGGCGATCAACGCGCCCTGCTTGCCTCCGATCAGCGTTCCCAGCAACACCGCGACGGCGCTGAGCAGTGTCGCCGGTTTCGCAACCACCATCGGCACCGGAAACCGCCAGGCGACGAAGAAAAGCGCGAGTCCGCCTGCGATCGCGAGGTATTGCTGGCCCTTGCCGGGTGATTTCGCCACACTTGTCTCCGTCGGCTTTGTTTCTATGCTTTGCCTATACCGAGCGTTTGCAAGGAGCAAGGGATGAGCAGTGACGTGTCCGGAGCCGGGACGATCGAGGTGGAACTTCCGCGTTGGAACCTGGACGATCTCTATCCCGGCATGCACTCTCCGGAGCTTGCCCGCGACAGCGAACAGGCGGCGTGCGAGGCGGGAGCGCTGGAAGCCGAGTTCAAGGGCAGGGTGGCCGGGCTGGATGGCGAGGCGCTGGCGGGGCTGATCCGCCGGTACGAGGCGATCGACGAGACGGTGTCGCGCATAGCCTCGTTCGCCGGGCTCCTGCACGCCGGCAACATCTCCGATCCCGAGATCGGCAAGTTCTACCAGGCGACGATGGAGCGCGCGACGTCGATTTCGACGCACCTGCTGTTTGTGCGCCTCGAGATCAACCGGATCGAGGATTCAGAGCTGGAGGAGAAGCTGCGCGTACCGGAGCTGGCGCGTTACCGGCCCTGGCTGCGCGACCTGAGGACGCTTCGGCCGCACCAGCTGAGCGACGCGATCGAGGAGACGCTGCTGGAGCTCAACGTGGTCGGACGCTCGGCCTGGGTGCGCCTGTTCGACCAGACCATAGCCGGGCTGCGCTTCGACGTCGATGGCCAGAGCCTTTCCAGCGGGGAGGTCCTGAACCTGCTCAGCGACCCGGACGGGGCAAGGCGCAAGGCGGCGGCGATGGCGTTGTCCAAGGTGTTCGGCGAAACGCTGCCGACCTTTGCGCTGATCACCAACACCCTGGCCAAGGAAAAGCAGATCGAGGACAAATGGCGGCACTTTCCCACCGTCGGCAGCGCGCGCAACATCTCCAATCAGGTCGAGGACGAGGTGGTAGACGCGCTGGTCTCGGCCGTGCGGGCGTCCTGCCCGCGCCTGTCGCACCGCTACTACGCGCTGAAGGCGAAGTGGATGGGCGCCGCTCAGATCGATTGGTGGGACCGCAACGCGCCGCTGCCGGACACCGACGAGCGGCTGATCGCATGGGACGACGCCAAAGGCATCGTCCACGATGCGTACAACGATTTTTCGCCACGCCTGGCCGAGGTCGGTAAGCGCTTCTTCGACAATCCGTGGATCGACGTAGGGCCGCGTCCCGGCAAAAATCCCGGCGCGTTCGCGGCCTCTACCGTGCCCAGCGTGCATCCGTACCTGCTGCTGAACTATCACGGCAAGACGCGCGACGTCATGACTCTGGCGCACGAGCTGGGGCATGGCGTGCATCAGGTGCTGGCCGGCAAGCAGGGCCATTTCATGGCGGAGACGCCGCTGACGCTGGCCGAAACCGCCAGCGTCTTCGGCGAGATGCTGACCTTTCAGGCGCTGCTCAGGCGCGAGGACGACGCAGGCCGCCGCCGCGTCATGCTGGCCTCCAAGGTGGAGTCGATGCTGAACACCGTGGTGCGCCAGGTCGCGTTCTACGATTTCGAGCTGAGACTGCACAAGCGGCGGGGCGAGGCCGAACTGACGGCGGACGAAATCGGCGACCTGTGGATGGAGGTGCAGGGCGAGAGCCTGGGTCCCGCGATCAGGCTGGACGACGCCTACCGCCCGTTCTGGTCCTACATCCCGCATTTCATCCATTCGCCGTTCTACGTCTACGCCTACGCGTTCGGCGACTGCCTGGTGAACGCGCTCTACGCAGTTTACGCGCAGGCGGCGGACGGGTTCCAGGAACGTTACCTGGAAATGCTTTCCGCCGGCGGAGTCAAGCGCCACAAGGAACTGCTCGCGCCCTTCGGCCTGGACGCCTCGGACCCCGCTTTCTGGCAGAAAGGCCTCGGCGTGATCGAAGGCTTTATCGACCAGCTGGAGAAGGACGGCTGAAGTTGCTTCGTCGTAGATGAGGGAAGGAGCTAGACCGGTTCACTACCCGAAGTCGGGAGATCGTGTCATTCCGTGCGGACCGGAACGACGTACTGTTTTGTTTAAGCGAGTATCCTGGCTAACAGTGCATTAAGCAGGAAAGGTTATGCTGCAAGCTCGTGCAACGAAAGCCTGCGTGATGACTTCCACCAATATCCTTGGTTCCCAGGAGCTTTCCTACCTGTCCGGCCTGTCCGCGACACAGGGCTATCAGATCCTGAACAAGACGCTCAACCAGGCGGTTACTAACTTCGAGAAAACGCCGTCCGCTCAGAGCGATATCAGCTACTACGAAGCCAACGTCACCAAGGTCACCTCGGTTACCCAGTTCGTCAACAATCCGCGCCTGGTCGATTTTGTGCTGTCCGCTTTCGGGCTGGATTCGGAGGACAACTACCAGGGCCTGATCAAAGATGTGCTGACCCAGGACCCGAACTCGTCCAAATCGCTGGTCAACCAGCTGACCGATCCGCGTTTCAAGCAGCTGGCCACGGCGCTGGACTTCTACAGTGACGGGCTTGGCAAAGTGCAGGCGCTGGGGTTGTCCGATCCCAAGAATGCCACGGTGGTCGAGGGGCTTACCCTCACCTCATCGACGAAAAGCTCACTGACCAGTACGGGCAGCACAGCGCCCGCCATCGGGGTCGGCATCGGCATCCGCGATGCCGAGTACCTGCAGGTCCAGAAGCCGGATGGCACCACCGCGTACACGCAATCGGCCTACTTCACGCTAAATTCCCAAGGCGAGCTTGCCTTGCCGGACGGCAGCACCCTCCAGCCCTCAATCATTTTCCCGTCGGACACGACGGCGATCACCGTGACTTCGACCGGGGACGTATACGCCCTGGAAAAGGGCAAAGCCGCGGCGACCAGCATAGGATCGCTGGAGGTCTCGACCTTCGCGAACTCAAAGGATTTATCCAAGGACAGCAGCGGTTACTTGAGTCCGACTGCTAACTCCGGCAGCGCGGTAGCAAGCTTTCTCAGCGGAACGGCATATACGTTCGACCAGACCAACCAGGACCTGGTGAATCAGTACGTGCAGAACGAGTTCGAGGTCGCCGTGGGCAGCAGCAACTCCGCGGTACGCGAAGCGCTTTACTTCCAGCGGACGGTCGGCTCGGACGAGCAATCGGTCGGCGTCACCGCCACCTCGTCCCTCAAGGCGGACGTCATCCTGGGCGACTCGGTTCTCGACAATGTCGCGGAAACGGTCCTCGACCAGCCGGCGCAGATCGCCTACGAGCAGCTCAGCCGGCAGGAATCGATCATCGACAACGGGCTGAACCTCAATGAACTTGCCAAGGGCGGGTCGGCGTCCAGCAGCTACGTCGCCTCGCTTACGGCCCGCTATCTCAGCATGTATGACGCCACCACGTCGGCCAGCAGCAACGCCGCCAACTCGCCGGCCTTGCAGATACTAAGCGCGTTCAGCTCCGGCTCTTCGTCCTCCTCCTCCAGTTCTTCCAGCAGCTCGCTTCTCAGCCTGATCGCCTGAAGCTGGATTTCCCGCTCCGGCGGCCCATGTAGCGAGCATGGGAAACGACGACGAAAGCAACTCGCTCGGCCAGCGCGTCAACCGCTATGCGCGGGTCACGACGGCAATGGGCGGGCTGGCGGCCCGCCTTGCCGGGGAAAGGCTGCTTGGCAGGCCGATCGAGCGCGAGGCCCACGCGCGCCAGCTGCGCCAGGCGCTGGGCGGGCTGAAGGGCCCTCTCATGAAGGTGGCGCAGATCCTTTCGACCATTCCCGGAGCCCTGCCGGAGGAGTACACGCGCGAACTAGCGGCGCTCCAAGCGGATGCGCCTCCCATGGGCTGGATGTTCGTCAAGCGGCGCATGGCATCGGAACTCGGCCCCGATTGGGAATCGCGCTTCGAGTCCTTCGAACACGAATCTTCTGCCGCCGCCTCGCTGGGGCAGGTGCACAGGGCCGTGATGCCGGGTGGGCGGCGCGTCGCCTGCAAGCTGCAGTACCCGGACATGGGCTCCGCCGTGGAAGCCGACCTGAAGCAGTTGAGGCTCGTCATGGGACTGTTCGAGTCTTATGACAAGGCGGTGACAACCGGCGAAGTGCACCGCGAATTGGCCGACCGCCTGCGCGAGGAGCTGGACTACCTGCGCGAAGCCGGCGCCATGTGCCTCTACCGCGACATGCTGAAGGACGAGTCGCAGATTTGCATCCCCGAGCCGGTCGACGAGCTCACGACGAAGCGCCTGCTGACGATGACTTGGCTGGACGGCAGCCCCCTGCTGGGCTTCGCCGACGCGCCGCTGGAGCAGCGCAACCGGCTGTCGGAAACGATGTTTCGCGCCTGGTACGTGCCGTTCTACCGCTACGGCGTCATCCACGGCGATCCGCATCCCGGAAACTATGCTGTGACTGCGAACGACGGCATCAACCTGCTCGATTTCGGCTGCATCCGCGTATTTCCGCCACGCTTCGTCGGCGGGGTCATCGGTCTTTACCATGCGCTGGAAAGCGGTGACCTCGACATGGCAAAGGAGGCCTACGAGACCTGGGGTTTCACCAACCTGACCAAGGAACTGCTCGAGGTCCTCAACATCTGGGCCTCGTTCCTGTACGAACCCCTGCTCGACGACCGGACGCGGATCATCGGCGAGCCCGACAAGGGTATTTACGGCCGCGAAACCGCGGAGAAGGTGCATGGCGAGCTGCGCCGGCTCGGCGGCGTCCAGGTGCCGCGCGAGTTCGTCTTCATGGACCGCGCCGCGCTCGGCCTCGGCTCGGTGTTCATTCGCCTGAAATCGGAACTGAACTGGCATCGCATCTTCAACGAACTGATCGCCGACTTCAATGTCGATGCCCTCGCGGAGCGGCAAGGTGCGCTGCTGAGCCGCAATGGATTTTCCGCCGCCTCCTGAAGACCGGCCGGCGGCACGCGGTTGTGTCCAGATCTTAGGTTTCTGTTAGAGCGCAACCTCGTATTCTTCCCCTCGCGAATCGAGCGCCGATCATGGTGCAACCCTAAGGTTTCGTGAGTTGATGGCACAGTTTGTCCACGGACTGCCGGCGCGGCTGCAACGCAAGCTGGATGCACGGCTCGGCCACGTACCGGTGACCATACACCTGGCCGCTTGCGTGTTCGTGGTGGTGCTGCTTTTTGCCCTTTGGGGCATGCTGCACGAAATGTCGTTCGGCGTGAACTCCGTCCATCACCAGTCCGAAGCCGAACTGCGCGGCAGCGAGGCGGCGTTGCTGGGGGATACGGAGGCGACGTTCGACGCCGCGCATCTGCTTGCCGCCTCCGTGCGCGGGCTATTGGGCGGCAAGGCTGTGCCGTCCCCCTCGGCCCGTCACGATATCGACCGGATGATCGCCTTCGAACACGACCGCTTTCCGCAACTGCTCAGCCTGACCGTGCTCGACGGCGACGGCAACGTGACGCTGGAGGAGAACTACAACGGCTCCCGATTCCTTGGCAACGCCGCCTACTTCACCTACCTGCGCGAACACGGCACGTCCGACTTCCTGATTTCCGACCCCGTGCCGGTGGAGAAAGGGCGCGATTACGCCATTCCCGTTGCGTGGCGCTTGTCCGGCCAGAATGGCGGCTTTGCCGGGGTGATCGTCGTCAACCTGTCGGCCGAGTACTTTCGGCAGTACGTTTCGTCGCTGACCCAGAGTCATGATCAGATCGCCGCCATCGTGCGCGAGAACGGCACGGTCCTTGCGCTTGGCCCCGTGCAGGCGCTGGGCGACACGCCGGAAAAAATCGACGTCGCTCCGTTCGTCAGCCGTATGGGCAGCATGGGCGAGACGGTCGGGCAACTGCCGGGCCGTTCCGAAAACGTCTGGCTGGCCACAGCCGAGCGTTTGCCGTCCGATCCGGTGCTGGTGCTCGTCGCGCGCTCTGCGGACAGCATCAACGCCCTGACGCACAACATGTACTACTCGTTCGTCATGATCCAGGCTTTCCTGCTGGTCCTTGGCGGATCGACGACGTTCGCGATGGTCCGCTCGTCCACGCGGCGCTACCGGGCCGAGCAGCGTCTGGAGCAGATCCGCGAGCGCTTCGACCTTGCGATCTACGGCGTCAACGACGGCATTTGGGACTGGAACATAGAGACGGGCGACCTGTGGGTCTCCCCCACCTGGTGGGGAATCCTGGGATATGAGACCAACGAAACCATCACCCCCATCGAAGTCTGGTACGAACTGACCCATCCCGACGATTTTGACTCGGTCACCGAGGCCTACACCCAGCACGTCAACCAGCGCAGCCCGTTCTACGCTTTCCAGCACCGGCTGCGGCAGGCGGACGGGACGTACCTGTGGGTGGAAGGCAAGGGCCGCGTCATACGCGACGATCAGGGCAATCCTGTCCGCGCGGTCGGCACCATCACCAACCGCGCCGAGCAGAAGCTGCAGGAAGAGGCGCTGCGCCTCGCCAAGGAAGACGCCGAGGCCGCCAACGTGGCAAAGTCGCGCTTCCTTGCCAACATGAGCCACGAGTTGCGCACGCCGCTGAACGCGATCATCGGCTTTTCCGACATGATCAACCAGCAAATGTTCGGTCCGCTCGGGTCGCGCAAGTACCTTGAGTATTCGGAGGATATTCGCTCGTGCGGAGTTCACCTGCTCGAGCTGATCGGCGACATCCTCGACTTCTCCAAGATCGAAGCGGACAAGTTCACGCTCGAACTGGAACCGGTGAACGTCGTCGACGAGATCGACAACGCCCTGCGCCTCATCGAGCCCTTGGCGGGCCGGCGCGGGCTGGAACTGGTCAAGCAGGTGTCCACCGACTTCCCGATCCTGCTGGTCGACCTGCGCGGCGTGCAGATCCTGCTGCAGAACCTGCTGTCGAACGCGGTCAAGTTCACCGAGACGGGATCTATCACCGTCAAGGCCTGGGTCAACGATGGGCGGCCCTCTGTCACCGTGTCGGACACCGGCATCGGCATCGCGGCCGAGGACCAGGAGCGTATCTTCAAGCCGTTCGAGCAGGGCGGCGAAGTCCATCGCCGCCGCGTGAAGCACCACGGCACCGGCCTTGGCCTGTCGCTGGTCAAGTCGGTCGCCGAAATGCACGGCGGTTCGGTCAACCTGCAAAGCACGCTGGGCCGCGGGACCAGCATCACCATCTCCTTCCCGGTTACTGCCCGCCACGGGCAGCAGCTCGCCCCCATCAAGCGCCGCGTCGGCGGGCGCAAACGCTAGGCTAGGCGCAAGCGCCGTTCCGTACAGGCAACGTGACCTGAGCACAATCGGCGAATCTTTGTCCCAGCCGCCATGTTTTGCTCCAACTCGCCGTCTATCTCATATTCGCGCGTTGCGGTCGCACTGCAATCCATGGCTTTGCGCGCGCGCCGCGTTTGGTTATACCGTGCCTTTCGGCCTATAGGATAGCTGTTCCACATAATGAATTCGCAAAATAGAAGCCTTGTAGTCTCGATCGTGCTCTCCGCCCTCATCATGGCCGGGTTCGAGCATTTCTATGAGAAACCGCACGAGGAAGCGATGCGGCTGGCCGCGGCCGAAAAGGGAGAGAAGGGCGGCGCGGACCGGCAGGTTGAAGGCTCGAACGCCGATGCTCCCGATGCGCAGGTTTCCGCCTTGCCGGAGGCGGCCGCTGTGCGCCCGCGTGCGGAGGTGCTGGCCGGCCCGGCGCGCGTCGCGATCAGGAACTCGCGTTTGTACGGCTCGATCCCGACCACCGGGATCAAGCTGGATGACCTGACGCTGGCGGACTACTACACCACGCTCGACCACTCTTCGCATGTCGACCTGCTGAGCCCCACGGGGAGCGAGTCACCTTATTACGCGACGTTCAGCTGGGTGGCGCAGGAGCCGGGCACAGCCGTGCCCGATCCGGAAACCCGATGGACCGTGACGAGCGGGGATGGCCCGCTGACCCCCCGGCATCCGCTGACGATGTCCTGGGACAACGGCCATGGCCTTGTGTTCGGGCGCACGCTGTCGCTGGACGAGAACTACATGTTTTCCGTCGCGCAAACGGTGAAGAACAACTCCGGGGAAGCAGTGACGCTTTACCCGTACACTTCGCTTGTCCGCCAGGGGCAGCCGGAAGCGACCATGCGCTCCGGCTTCGAGGGCGCGAGCGCGCTGCTGGATGGCAAGCTGGTCGATTTTTCCTACGGCAAGCTGAAGGACGGCAAGCTGGACAAGGCCGATTCGTCGCAGGTCTCGACCGGGGGATGGCTGGGTTTTAACGACAAGTACTGGCTTGTCGCGGCGATCCCTGACCAGTCGGAAACGGTGACGACGCAGTTCCGGCACAGCTTGTCAGGCGACAATGACCTGTTCGAGACCGATTACCGGGCCGTCGGCAAGACCTTGGCCCCCGGCGCGGCGCTCAGCGAGACCAGCCATCTGTTCGCGGGCGCCAAGCAGGTGCACCTGCTCACGAAGTACCGCGACGACCTCGGCATTCCCGGTTTCGAAATGGCGGTCGACTGGGGCAAGATGGTGGGCATACCGCTCTGGTTCCTGACCAAGCCGTTCTTCTACTGCATCGATTTCCTTGCCAAGACGATCGGCAATTTCGGCCTCGGCATCCTGTGTTTCACCGTCGTCATGCGCATCCTGATCTTCCCGCTGGCGTGGAAGACGTTTCGCGAAATGAACAGGATGAGCGACCTTGCGCCCAAGATGAACGCCATCAAGCTGAAGTACGGCTCAACCAACAAGGAAGCGATGCAGGCCGAGGTCATGGAGCTGTACCAGAAGGAGAAGGTGAACCCCATTTCCGGATGCCTGCCCATGTTCCTGCAGATTCCGATCTTCTTCTCGCTGTTCAAGGTGCTGTCGACCACCATCGAGATGCGGCAGCAGCCGTTCTTCGGCTACATCCACGACCTGTCGGTCGAGGACCCGACCAATATCTTCACCCTGTTCGGGCTTTTGCCGAGCGACTGGAACATCGACCTGTTCGCGATGCACCTGCCGCCGCATGTCGGGCTGTTGCCGCTGCTGCTCGGCGGAACGTTGCTGGGGCTGCAGATGAACGGGCCCAAGGCCGCCGACCCCGTGCAGCAGCGCATCATGATGATCTACCCCGTGATCTTCACCTTCATGATGGCCCACCTGCCGGTAGGCCTGGTGCTGTACTACATCCTCAGCAATAGCATCTCGATGGGCCAGCAGCGCTTCATCCGCTGGTTCTACAAGTCGCGCTACAGGAAGGAGCCGCAGGTTGCCCTGCCGACGACGCCCGACCAGGCGGCGAAGGAGTTGTGACGCCCGAGGAGCAGGAAACCCTTGAGCACGGTCGCCTGCTGTTCGCCGGTGGCTGCGACTTTGCCTGGGGCGCGGAAAGCCATGACCAGCTGCCGCCGCCTGGCCTGCCCGAAATCGCCTTTGCCGGCCGCTCGAACGTCGGCAAGTCTAGCCTCGTCAACGCGCTGACCGGGCGCAAGACCCTGGCGCGCGTGTCGCATACGCCGGGACGCACGCAGCAGATCAATTTCTTCAACCTCGGCGGCCGCCTGACGCTGGTCGACCTGCCAGGCTACGGCCATGCGGAGGTATCGAAGAAGCGGCAGCAGAACTGGGGCCGGCTGATCCGCGACTACCTGAAAGGCCGCGTCGCCCTGCGCGCCGTGTGCCTGCTGATCGACAGCCGCCACGGCCTCAAGGAACTGGACGAGGAGATCATGAAGCTGCTCGACAAGGCGGCGGTCTCGTACCGCGTCGTCCTGACCAAGACCGACAAGATCAAGCCGGACGAGCGCGAAACGGTGGTCGCGGCGACGACGCTGGCGCTGAAAAAACACACGGCCGCCTATCCGGATGTGTTCACGACCTCCAGCCACGGTCATGAAGGCATCGAGGCGCTGCGGGCGGAGATCGCGCAGTTTGCGGCGTAGGAGCTTGAACGAAGTTGCCTCCTTGTAGACTATCGCGGCATGATCAAGCTCCCGTTCCGACCTGAAAGCCTTCCTCCCCAAGGTCTTGACTGGCAAAGATTGGCTCCCGCAAGCAGCAAGGCCAGCATGGCGATTGGACGGTACGATGGAACGCTGAACGGCTTCGTCAATCCTGCGGTGTTGCTTTCGCCGATAACCGAACTGGAAGCCATATTGTCTTCCAAGATCGAAGGTACGATAGCCTCGTTGAC
This sequence comes from Alphaproteobacteria bacterium, assembly GCA_965199265.1. GTDB lineage: Bacteria > Pseudomonadota > Alphaproteobacteria > CALMVH01 > CALMVH01 > CBDAQV01. The sequence goes on from CBDAQV010000008.1 coordinate 141,731, forward strand.
GGAAGTCTTGAGCTTGGAAGCTGGCCAGAGCTTCAATGAGAAAAAGACCGGAGATATCAATGAAATCATCAATTATCGAGAAGCCTTGCTGACTGGAGAGCAGTACGTTCTGGATCGACCAATCACATTGCAGCTGGTTCGGGAACTACATGCCCTGCTGATGAAGGACGTTCGGGGAAGCGACAAAACTCCAGGTCAATTCAGGACCACGCAAAACCACATAGGCGTTAAAAATACGCCGGTCGATCAGGCGCGGTTTGTCCCGCCGGATCCGCTGACCATGCATGATGCATTGCGGGACTGGCAGGAATTCATGGAACAGGATTACATCGACCCACTGGTGCAGCTTGCCATTATGCACGCTCAATTCGAGATCATACACCCCTTCAACGATGGTAACGGACGCATCGGAAGGATGCTGATCCCCCTTTTTCTTTATCGAAAACGCGCGCTCCAAAGGCCGGTTTTTTTATATTAGCGAATACCTGGATGAGCATGATAGCGAGTATCGAGATGGTTTGCTCGGCATAACCGAGGCTGGCAACTGGCAGGGCTGGATAGAGTTTTTTCTTGGCGCCATTCACCTGCAGGCCGATCGCAATAACGACAAGGCTAAGAAGATGCATGATTTGTATCAGCGGCTGAAAAGCGACTTCGCGAAGGTTACCCGCTCACAATTCTCTCAGGCGGCGCTGGACGTGTTTTTCAGGCGTCCGATATGCAACGGTCCTGATTTTCACCGGCTTTCAGGCATACCCACCAAAGTGACTGCTTCTGGAGTGCTCCGAACGTTGGACAGACACGGTCTTATCACAACCGTCAGCCAGGGCATGGGACGGCGACCCTCGATCTACGCTCTTCACGAACTTGTTGATATCGCCGAAGGCACCACCCTCTTTACCAGCGAACTCCCAGCGGCATCCTGATTTGTGTACGGTCTAATAGCCATAAAATTGCTTGTATCTAAAAAATGCCGTTTCACTTTACACAAATTCTTTTGCAAGCGGTACACGATACACAATGCATCGCGGCTGTGTTGCTTTTCCCGCCCAACAGGCGAAATGATCTGCCATGACTCTCGATCCGCTTTCACTGGGCGTCGGCCTCGGGCTTGGGGCCGTTCTTGCCGGCGTTCCGTTCCTGCTGTTCGCCAGCCGGGCGCGCGATGCGTTCCGCTCGGTGTCGGCGGATGCGCTGACCGCCAACAACGCGGCATTCATCCAGTTGGCGGAGCAGCACCTCGGCAAGCTTCAGGAAGCGGCCAAGGGCGACCTCGACCGGCGCGGCCAGTCGATCGAGAACACCGTCGCCCCGGTCGGAAAAACGCTGGAGGCGCTCAACACGCGCCTCGCCGAGGTGGAGAAGGAACGCGCCGGCGCCTATGGCGAGCTGAAGCAGCATTTCGCGATCCTGCACCAGACCCACAACGACCTGCGCGGCGAGACCGGCAAGCTGGTGCAGGCGCTGCGCACGCCGATGGGGCGCGGCTCGTGGGGGGAGATGCAGCTGGAGCGCCTGCTGGAGATGGCGGGCATGCAGGCGGGCGTGCATTACGAGCGGCAGGTCAGCGCGGCGGACGACGACCGGCGCGGCAAGCCCGACATCGTCATCCGGCTGGCGGGCGGCAAGTCGATCGTCGTCGACGCCAAGACGCCGATGGAAGCCTATTTGCTGGCCATGGAGGCCGCCGACGATCCCGCCAGGGCCGCGTGCCTGAAAACCCATTCGGCCAACGTCCGCGACCAGATGAAGAAACTGGCGGCCAAGGAATACTGGAAGCTGTTCGACCACTCGCCCGAGTTCGTCGTCATGTTCATGCCGTCCGAAGGCGCATGCGCCAGCGCGTTGCAGAACGATCTCGGCCTGATTGAGGCGGGGATGCGCGACAACGTGGTGCTCGCGACGCCGATGACGCTGTTCGCGCTGCTGCGCACCATCGTCTATGGCTGGCGGCAGGAGCGCCTGGCGGAGAACGCGGCCGAGATCGCCAAGCTTGGCGCGCAGCTCTACGAGCGCATCGGCGGCCTTGCCGGCACCTACGACAATCTGGGAAGCCACCTGATGAAGGCCGTGAAGGCCTATAACACAAGCATCGGCCAGCTCGAGACCCGTATCCTGCCGACGGCGCGCAAGCTGAAGGAACAGCACGACGTGGCGGCGACCGTGGAGTTGGCGCAGCTCGCCTCGATCGAGGAGCCGCTACGCTATTTTTCGGCGGCGGAGATGGTGATCGAGGCGGGCGAGGCCTGAGGCGGTGGCGATACTTCCGATCCTCATTGCCCCTGATCCGCGGCTGAAGGCGAAGGCCGAGCCGGTAGCCGTCGTCGACGACACCGTTCGCCGCTTGATGGACGACATGCTGGAGACGATGTACGACGCGCCCGGCATCGGCCTCGCCGCGCCGCAGGTCGGCGTGGGCAAGCGCATCACCGTCATCGACCTTGCCGAGAAGGACGAGCCGCCGCAGTCCCTGCGCGTCGTCAACCCCGAGATCCTGTGGGCCTCGACCGATTTGCGTGTCTACAACGAGGGCTGCCTGTCGCTTCCCGATTCCTACGCCGACGTGACCCGCCCCGACCGGGTCCGGGTCAGGTACACGGACGAGACCGGACGCGACCGTGTGATCGAGGCGGACGGCCTGCTCGCCACCTGCCTGCAGCACGAGATCGACCACCTGAACGGCATCCTGTTCACCGACCACATCTCCGCCGTCAAGCGCGGCATGATCCTGCGCCGCATGGCCAAGGCGAAGAAGCTGGGCGAGTTCGAGTGAAGGCAAAGAAAATCTACCTGACCTGCAACGAAGCCGAAGTGAGCGCCTGGGCGGGGTACTTGAACGCTCATGCGGGCGAGGTCGAACAATCCCTGCGCCAGGAAGGCGTGCGGCGCGAAATGTGGTTCAGCGGCAGGGACGAGGGCGGACTGTTCGTGATCGGGATCATGGATGCGGACGATGCCGCGCACTCGGCTCGGGTCGCCGCTAGCTCCGCTTTATCCGTCGATACAGTCCACCGCGCCTTCAAGACGCATTGGGACCGGACGCGGATAAGCGACTTTGAACTGCCGTCGCCGTTTTCCGGCAATCTGGAAAACTGCGACTGCCTGATGGATGCTTCGGCACAATGACCAGTCCCTTGCTCCGCCTTGCTTTCATGGGCACGCCGGCGTTTGCCGTTCCGGCGCTGGCGGCGCTGGTCGCGTCGCCGCACCGGGTGGTGGCTGTCTATACCCAGCCGCCGCGGCCGGCGGGGCGGGGCAACAGGGTGCAGGCATCGCCCGTACACGAGTTCGCCGTGGCGCACGGGATCGAGGTGCGGCACCCGCCTTCGCTGAAACCGCAGGAGGAAAAGGACGCGTTCGCCGCGCTGGACCTCGATTGCGGGGTTGTCGCCGCTTATGGGCTGATCCTGCCGAAAGCGATCCTTGCCGCGCCGCGCCATGGCTGCCTCAACATCCACGGCTCGCTGCTGCCGCGCTGGCGCGGCGCGGCGCCGATCCAGCGCGCGATGCTGGCGGGCGACGCCGAGACGGGCATCACCATCATGGGCATGGAGGCGGGGCTCGATACCGGGCCGATGCTGCTGCGCGACGCCGTGCCGATCACAGCCAAGACCACCGCCGCGATGTTGCACGACCAGCTCTCGGAAATGGGTGCGCGCCTGATCCTGCCGGCGCTCGAAGGCTTCGTCTCGGGAACGATGCTCCCGCAGACGCAGTCCGAGGAGGGCGTCACCTATGCCGAGAAACTGACGAGGGAAGATGGCAGGATCGACTTCGCCCGTCCCGCCGCCGAGCTCGATTTGCAGGTACGCGCTTTGTTGCCTTGGCCGGGGACGTGGTTCACCTGGCGCGGCGAGGCGATCAAGCTGGGCGCGGCCTGCGTGGCCGAGGGGCAGGGCGCGGCGGGGCAGATCCTCGACGACCGGTTCACCGTCGCCTGCGGAAGGGGCGCGCTGCGCCTGCTGAAGGTACAACGCCCCGGCAAGGCGTGGCGGGACGGCGCGGCGTTCCTGCGAGGCTTCGACGCCGGTCCCGGTGACAACATCGCCTGATGCGCTGGAAGATTACGCTCGAATACCATGGCGGCGGCTTCGTCGGCTGGCAGCGGCAGGAGAATGGGCCGTCGGTGCAGCAGGCGCTCGAAGAGGCGATCGCGCGCTTCAGCGGCGAGGCCGTGCGCGTCACCGGCGCCGGGCGCACGGATGCCGGGGTGCACGCGCGGGGGCAGGTGGCGCATTTCGATCTGGAAAAGACGACGACCGCCGATACGGTGCGCGACGCGCTGAACGCCCATTTGAGGCCAGCGCTGGTTTCGGTCCTGGGCGCGGCCGAAGCGCCGCCCGGCTTCGACGCGCGCCTGAACGCGCGGCGGCGGCACTATCTGTATCGCATCCTCAACCGCCGCGCGCCCGAGGCGCTCGAAGCCGGCCGGGCGTGGCACGTGTCGCGCGAGCTGGACGCAGAGGCGATGCACCGTGCCGTCCAATGCCTGGTCGGCAAGCACGATTTCTCCACTTTCCGCGCCGCGCAATGCCAGGCGAAATCGCCGGTCCGGAGCATAGAATCGATCGACGTGCGGCGCCAGGGCGAAGAAATCCACATCACGGTCGTCGCCCCGTCCTTCCTGCATCACCAGGTCCGCAACATTGTCGGCACGGCCAAGCTGGTGGGCGACGGCAAGTGGAGCCCTAAACGGCTTCTCGACGCGCTGGAGGCCAGGAACAGGGCGGCGGGCGGTCCGACCGCCCCGCCGCATGGGCTTTACTTCGTGCGCGTGGAGTATTGAAACCGCGCGGCGACCGCGCGCCCATCTGTCCGATCCCTTTTCCTTGGCCGCGCAAGACCTAATTCCGCTGCACGGGATAACTCGCGGAACAGGAGATCGGCATGGAATACAGGCAGCTCGGGGGCTCGGGTTTGAAGGTTCCGGTGCTCAGCTTCGGCACGGGAACGTTCGGCGGCAAGGGCGAGTTCTTCGCGGCGTGGGGCTCGAGCGATGTCGCCGAGGCGACGCGGCTGGTCGACATCTGCCTCGAGGCGGGGCTGACCATGTTCGACACTGCCGACATCTATTCGAAAGGCGCCGCGGAGGAAATCCTGGGTGAGGCGATCAAAGGCCGCCGTGGTGAGGTCCTGATCTCGACCAAGGCGACGTTCCGTTTTGGCGCCGGGCCGAACGATGTCGGCTCGTCGCGCTTCCACCTCATTCGGCAGTGCGAGGGCAGCCTGAAGCGGCTCGGCACCGACTACATCGACCTCTACCAGATGCACGGCTTCGACGCGCTGACCCCGGTGGAGGAAACGCTGCGCGCGCTCGATGACCTCGTGACCGCGGGCAAGATCAGGTACATAGGCTGCTCGAACTTTTCCGGCTGGCACTTGATGAAGTCGCTTGCGGCATCGGAAAGGCTGGGCGTATCCCGCTACGTCGCCAACCAGACGTACTACTCCCTGATCGGGCGCGACTACGAATGGGACCTCATGCCGCTGGGAATCGACCAGAAGGTCGGCGCGGTGGTGTGGAGCCCGCTCGGCTGGGGGCGCCTAACCGGCAGGATTCGCCGCGGCAGCCCGTTGCCCGACGGCAGCCGCCTGCACAAGACGGCCGACATGGGGCCGCCGGTTCCCGACGAGTACCTTTACAAGGTTGTCGATGCGCTGGACGAAGTGGCCATGGAAACCGGCAGGACGGTCCCACAGATCGCGCTCAACTGGCTGCTGCAGCGGCCGAGCGTCGCCAACGTCATCATCGGCGCGCGCAACGAGGAGCAGCTGCGGCAGAACCTTGGCGCGGTAGGCTGGAACTTGACGGCGCAGCAAGTGGCGAAGCTGGACGAAGCCAGCGCCGTGACCCCGATCTATCCCAACTGGCACCAGCACGGTTTCGCCGAGCGAAATCCCAAGCCGGTGTAAGCGGAAGCACAGACCGAAAGAGGGGCGACAAAGGCAATACGTAAAGAAAGTGTTAGTATTTCGTTAGATTGTGCTTTATACAAGCGGCATGCGCCTTCTGTTCTCAGCCGGACCGACGCTTCTGGCAGGACTTGTCCTGCTCGGCTGGGGAATTCACGACAATGGCCTGACCTCCTCCTTCATCCGGCACGGCGGGGCCATGGACCCGTCCACGGCGCTCGGCTTCGTCCTGCTCGGCGTGCCGATACTGCTCATCCAGTTTGCGCCGAACTCACAGACCGTAACGCGCCTTTGCCGCATGATGCTGTTGATCGTCGTGGCCGGAGCTTCAATCAAGCTGTGGAACCTGCTGACCAACGCATCCTACGGAACGGATAGCTGGATGTTCACGAGCGAGCTGGAAGCGCAGCCGGGCGCGCAGATCAGGCCTGCGCCCAATACGGCGCTCGGCATTTTGCTGCTCGGGTTCCCATTGCTGCTCGTGCTGCGTCCGCGGCAGGTCGCCGGCAGCGGGTTCGGGCCTTCTCCACGGGCGATCGCCTTGATGCAGCTGATGGCGACGTTGCCGATTTTAATCGCCCTGTTCGTACTGACAGGCTATCTTTACCACAGCATATCGCTGACCGGCATCGCCGTTTTCGCACCCGTGCCGATGAACACGGCACTTACCTTGATGAGCCTTTCCATAGCCGTTCTGTCGCTTTTTCCGCAGCGCGGGATTGTGCGCTACGTTTCGAACAACGGTCCCGCCGGGGAGATGGCGAGGTTCCTGCTGCCGATGGCGGTGCTGGTCCCGATCGGCCTCGGCTGGTTGCGGATCGTCGGCATGCACGCGCGGCTTTTCGATGCCGAGTTTGGTCTGGCGCTATCGACCCTGCTGAACATAGTCATGCTGTCGGGGCTGACCCTGGTCGCCGCGCGCAAGCTGTTCCACAGCGACCAGAAGGCGAAGGCTGTGGAGCAGGAGCTGCTTTACCGTGCGACTCACGACTCGCTGACCGGCCTTGTGAACCGTCCAGTGTTCCGCGAACAGCTCATGCGCCGGCTCAAGATCGCCGCGCGGCGCAAGGGAGCCTCGTTTGCGGTGTTCTACCTCGACCTTGATGGTTTCAAGCAGGTGAACGACCTTCTGGGCCACGATGCCGGCGACAAGCTGCTGGTCCAGGTCGCCGACCTGCTGCGCGCCTGCACGCGCGGCGGCGACACGGTCGCGCGTTTCGGGGGCGACGAGTTTGTAATCCTGTTCGAAGAGATCGATGCCCCGCTGGACGCGGAAACCATGGCTCAACGAATCCTGTCGGCGATGCCGCGCTCCTTCGGAACCGGCAAGGTAACCGTGCCGATCGGAATCAGCATTGGGATCGCGACCAGCGCCACCCAGTTGACCAGCCCGGACGAGTTCCTGCGTGAAGCCGATATGGCGCTCTACCGCGCCAAGACGCGCGGCAAGTGCCGCTACGAGGTCGCGGGCGCAGCCTGACGTCGGTGATAGCAGCTCACCATTTGCGCAGGGGGCCAGTGTCGACGTGCACGAAATCGTCGGAAGGATAATAGCCGACGCCCCCTGCCTTGAGCGACAACGCCGCCTGTTGCAGGTACTTCAGGCCGAGGCCGGGCAGCCGGATGTCGATCGCCTTGCCTTCGATGTGCATGCTGTGCTTGGCCACCGCGCCTGAACGCTCGTGCAGCATGGCATTGGTCTCGGGCGAGCGATAGCCGCAGATCACATGGAACGGCTCGGACGACCGCACCTTGTCGTGCAGGACATGGATGAGGTCGAGCAGCGCGGGGTCGATGGTGTGGACGGCATCGGTGCGCCAGTCGCGCAGCACGTGATTGATCGATTGCAACGCGTCACGGTTATACTGCCCATTGTACCAATATTCCGCTTTCAGCCGCTCGCCGGTATGCAGGTTGAGGAACGAAAGCTCCCGTCCCGGGTTGACATTGATAGCCGCCATGATCCGGTTCGGATTGAACATGGCCCCTGCGACAGCCGCGCTCGCCACCGTGCGAAGCAAAGTCCGGCGACTGGCTATCCTGCCGCTGAGGCCGCCAGTGCAACCATCGGTTTCCTTGATGGACATCCACTCTCCCTAGATCCCTGAACTGTCGGCATCTGGTGAGGTCTTCTTGCGGAATTGTTATCCGTCTCGCCCCAGCCGTGCCAGCTTTCTATCAACGTTACGGTTAAGAAAGCAAGAAAGGATTTCATAAAGGCAGGGCCGTTTTCAGGCAGCCTCTTGCCTTGTTCGCAATCAGGCGGCAGATCTGGCCACCGCATCGTGACCAATCCACCAGACAGGCTTTTCTAGATTCACACTTTTGTCTAGCATAATACTGCCGCAAGCATTGATGACTACTTCGCTCAGAAGCTGACCCACCAGTTCTTTCTTGTCGCGGTGCATGTCGATGATTTCGCTGGCGGTGGTGCACATCGTCTTCATCTGTTCGGGACTATTGTGCTGCGGCCAGTTGGAAACGTCGAACAGGTGGGCGATAGCGTCGCTCTCGAAATAGTGCTGCGCCCGGCTTTCGATGTCGCCGACCGTCACGCCGTCCTTCAGCCGCTCATGACAGGCTTTTTCAAGCGCCGCAACATCCACCCCTTCAGCCCGCAAGCGTCCGAACAGCGTGTAGAGCCCCATTTCAACCCCGAGGAACACCTGTGAGGAGTTAGTCGCTACCTCGGGCGAGTTGAAGACCGATGCCTGCACGCCCGAGTCGAAGGCCGCTTCGGCGATCTCCTCCAGTCGGCGCTTGGCAAAGCCCTGTAAGTAGGGCGCGTAGGATTGCCAGCGCGCTTCGCCGCCGACCAGGCATTCCGTGCCGTGATAACCGAAAGCAAGGTACGCCACGTGCTTGCCTTGCGCCGTCCGGCTCTCACGAACTGCCTTCGTCTCGTCGATCAGGTGCTGAAAAGTGTTTGCCGTTACCGCTTCGAACGACTTGTCGCACACGCGGCCGAGGTCGCTGTTCCAGAACGTCTCGGACGAGACGTAGCGCTCGTCGACGCCCTTGAAAATTTTGTTGGTCAAGGCCAAAAGCGCACGGGCGCGTGGGATGCCCCCCGCCATGGTGTGCAGGAACACGACGTGTCCTTTCCCCAGCAGGGGTTGTAACTCGGCCGCCCATTTGCGCACGTGCGCGATAAATCGGGCCTCGCCGCGGCTGTGTGCCTCCGCGATCAGGGCGGGGTCGATCGTCCACGAGGTCCAGCTGCCCAGCTCGACCGAATCCATTTCGCTGGCAACCGACTTGCCGTCGCTCAATTTCTCAAGGTCGAAGCCGGCTTCCAAGGGTACGTTGACCAGCGGGCTTTGGCCCTTGTCCGTTAGCTCCTGCTCCGTCAGCGGGCGTAGCGTGCCGTCCTTGTCGCGACGGCCCGCCGTGCCGTAGACGATCCCCATCCCGCACGCCGCGGCGGCCTTGATGACGCCGTTCGCGTAACCGCGATCGAACACTTCGCCGAAGACGACCAGCGTATCGTTCGGCCCGTAGCCTGCGATCGCGGGCAGGCTGCGAAGGGGAGTGTACGGGGCCATGGGTACCTTCAGGTGACAACTTTGCGCTGTCCTAGCACAAAATCAGCGCATTAGAAGGGGGAACGGCGCGCTCCTTGACTTCGCGGGCAGCCCGTGCCTTGCCGGTTAGGAGCGATCGGCCTGCTGTACCTCGGCCGCCAAGGCGATGTCCTTCTGGTAAAGGTCGGGTCCGAACAGGATATGCCCTTGCAGGTCGGTCCAGACGCTGAAGTAGTTGATGTAGAGAGGAAGGGGGCGATCAAGGCGGATGGTCTTGGTTTTGTCCGTCGCGACGAACTCGTCGATCTGCTGCGGCGTCACCTGCCCGGCCAGGAGAGTCTCGACCAGCTGCCGGACGTTCTGGACGCGGATGCAACCCGAGGAGAACGTGCGCAGCGCCGCCGAGAATTTCTGCTTCTCGTCCGTATCGTGCATGTAGATCGAGTACTTGTTCTGGAACTGAAGCTTGTAGCGGCCGAGCGGGTTTTCGTCGCCCGGCGGCTGGCGCAGGATGTACTCCGAGCCGCCGTGATAACCCGATGCGCTGATTTCCTCCAGCCCGCTATCGGTGCGGCGGTACAGTTTGAGGTGCTTGCTGGCCAAGTAGTCCGGGTCGCGGCGCAAGCCGGGAAGCACGTCCTTCCTGATGATCGTCGGCGGAACCGTCCAGCTCGGGTTGACAACCACCTCGTCGATGCTGGCGATCAGCAACGGCGTTTCACGCTCCTCCCGGCCGACGATGATCGGCAGCTGGAACTGTACTTTTCCCTCATCGAAGTAGCGCGTCCAGAAGCCGTCCACGTTATCCATCACGTAGCGCGGGCCCAGGTTGTGCGGCATCCAGCGCCAGCGCTCCAGCGTCGCGATCACCTGCGCGATTCGCGCCTCCAAAGGCATGTTCAGGGCCGCGCGGGTATCGTGGCCCAGCGTGCCGTCGTCCTTGATGGCGCGGGTTTCCTGGAAGGCCCTGACCGCGCCGGCGATCTGATCATCGTACTTGGTCGCATCCTTGCCGGTCACTGGCTGCAGGCCGAGGCGGACGCGCAAGGCAGGAACCACTTCGTTGCTCATCCCCGGCTTCAGCCAAGGGCCGTCGGGAATCGGCTGCCAGCCCTGACCCTTCTGCTGCTGATCGCGCAGGCCCGCAAGGGTCTGGCGCAGCATGATGTAGTCGGGCTGCGCCGGCCGTAACCCTTCCACCAGCTTCTTCAAGTCGTCCGGGCCGAGCGTCGCAGCGGTGTTCAGCTGCGCGACCTTGTCGAAACTGGCGCTGAACGTCTCGTCGCGGTCGGGGCCGACCGGAATGCGTCCCACCGCCTCGTCATGCAGGTATGACGAGGCGCCATCGCTCAGCAGCAGTTCGAAGTTCGCCTGGTCGGCGGGACTTTGCGGCTTGGCGAGGCCTTGCAGCGCGCCGACATGGTAGGACTCAGGGTTGAGCCCCTCGGCCGCCGCATCGTTCAGAAGCGCCAGCGCCGCAACGGCGCCCGCAGTCGGTTGGCCGTCGCCGCCGATCCATACCGGCTGCCACGCACGCGCATCGTAGAAGCCTTTCAATGTCTGCTGGTCGACGTCCTTGCCGGCAACCTGCTTTTCGGCGGCCTGGTCGACAAAATCCTTGACCAGGGACGCCGTGCTTCCAGGCGCGGGGGCAGGGACGGGCGACGGCGCCTGGGCTGCTGGGCCTGCAAGCGGCGCAGGCGCGAGCTGGGCGATCGCCAACGGGACCCACCCCAGGAACAAAGGTACAAGGATGGCCGCGGGGCGTAGTTTTTTCATGGTCATCTAGTCTTGTCGAAGGAAGGAGCCGTTTGTATGTTCCGCGAAATAGTTTCAACGAACGTAAATTCCACCTTCGCCAAGCCGACCGCGAAGGGAATCAGCAGAAGACGCTTCTGCCGTTTTCCCTGCCATGACCGCGCCATCCCCGAGGCATGGCAGGGTCGTTTCGCGCGCGGCCCAACGCCGATGGTCGGCGCTTCCTGCAAGCCGCGTCCGGATTTCACCCAGATCGGACAAGAGAACGGGAAGGCCGTTGCCGAAAACCGTTTGGCCGCACGCCAGCTCAACCCTGTCATGAGACAGCGAAAGCGAAAACTTTTCTCCCGCCTTTGCTGGCGAAGTGGACCCGTTTTCTTGGCTCCAGGCGAAATCCCCGGCGCGCCCGATCTCGATCCAGGCGGAACGCGCGCTTTCCGGCAGGTAAACGCGTCCGTTTGCCAGCCGCCGCGCCGACAGGCGCAGGCCACGCCCGACTTCAAGGCGTTCGCGCGCCCGGGTCGCGCCGACGAACAGCACGCGCGCCTCGGCGTCGGGATCGTCGTTGCCGGTGCGCGGACCCGGCAGCATCAGCTGCACGCGCGCCGCCTCGCGGCCCTTGGAGGCATGGATCGTGCCGATTACCGGCCCGCCCGGATCGCCCGGATCGAACAGGCAGAGCTCCGGGGGCGGCTCGCCCGCCTGCATTCGGCCGAAAAGCCTGGCGATGTCTACGGCTTGCCCTTTAGCCTGGCCGCCGGCCCGGCCCAACGCATCCCAGGCGTTGTCGCATTCCGGCGTTCCGACGCGCTCCGCCCATAGATCCTCGAACTGCCAACGCGGCAGAATTTTACCCTCATAGTCATGAAGCACAACACCCACCCAGGGCTGCAGGAGCTGGGGCAGGCCGGAAAGCCTGAGGCGGTAGGGCAAATTTTTCCCCGCCCGGACCCGCGCGGCTTCCAGCACTTCCGCGCGGCTACGGTATAGGATCAGCGTCTGCGCGTCGGGCGGGCCGGCGCGCCGGGAATGGGCATGCCAGCGGACGCTGCGGCGGACCTGTGCCAGCTTGCGTCCCGGCAGGCGGACGGGATCGATGGCGTATCGGCGGCTGGCGGCGAACAGGCGCAATAGTCGGCGGTCGCCAGTGCGGTGCACCTTCGTCAGACCGATTGCAGCCGGAAGGACCCGTCTTCGCGCTCCATAAGATGTCCAGCCAGCGTGTCGGCGGCGAAGGAGCCGGCGAAGCCGCCGCCGGCAAAGCCGTAGATCGCCTGCGCCTCGTCGGTCAGGATGGTTACGCCGCAGCGCGGGGCAAGCGCGTCGATCGTCGCGGCGGTCAGCGCCGCACGCACGGCGACAAGGTCCTGCGCCTCGTCAACCACGAAATGACGGATAAAGCGCAGCCGTCCGAGGATCTCGCGGTCTTGGGCGCGCAGCAAATCCAGCGTCTCGGCAATTGCATGGTCGTAGCCCTCGCGCACTTCGCCGTCGGCATCCCCGGCGCGCAGGTGCCAGGCGAGTGAGTCGAGGGTCGTGACGCGCGGCAGCGAACTCAGCGCGCCGCCAAGGCGCAGCAGCCGCTCGCGCATTTCCGATACCGCCGCGCGCGAGAAGCTGATCGCCCACAGCCGTTCGGGCGCAAGGCCTTTCTCGAGCAGGGAAACGATACGGCCTGCGGCGGTTGCCGTCTTGCCGCTGCCGGGTCCGGCATCGACGATGACCCGCGCCTGGGCAGGCTGGCCGATTACCGCCAGCTGCTCGGCGTTCCAGGCAAGGTCCGTTGCGGGACGCGCAGAACCTTCAGGCAACGCCAAGGCCGACAAGCAGGCCGTAAAGCGCCGCTCCCACGCCGGCGACGCCGGCGACGGAAGCGAGAATGATGCTGGAGCTGCGCGACCGGGTCAGCATGGATGCCGAACCCAGCCCGATCGAGATCGCCAGCAGGACAACGGCGACGGAAAAGCCTTCCATGCGTTGTGCGAGCAGGTCGCGCGTTGCCTGCAGTCCCACGGCCTTGGCCGCAAGCTGCTGCTTGCCCTCGCCCTTGTCATCCAAGTCAAGGCGCTCGGCCGTCGATTTGAAATTTTCAATCACGGCCTGGGTCGCCGGGTCCGCGCTGTTCGGCAGGACAGATGCCATCTTGGCGAAACCTTCCGCAATGGCCTGGCGATCGGCCTTTCCCTGGTATTGCGCCCAGGTGTCGCTCAGTTCAATTTCTGGCGGTCAGGTACCTGATCTCGGTTTCGGCGGAAACCTTGCCCGCGATCGCCGCGATCATCGCGAGAGTCAGGATAAGCAAAGTGACGCGGCCAGTATGCACTTTGCCACCGTGCTCGACCCCATGCTCGCCGGGATGGGCCGTGTGCTCGGCATGCTCGTGGCGCTCCAGAACCTCGTTCGGCATTTCTATTTCGTCGCTCATCCCGCCCCGCCGTCAAACCGCCAAGCACAATAGCGAAGCCAAACAACCGTGCCAACGGGCTCTGCTGGCGAGGCCCTCATGAGCCAAGGCAGCGGATGACGCCTGCCTCGCTGAATCAATCTTCGACGTTGACCTTGGCAGGCTCGAGTTCGCCGAGCGGCACGTTCCCCTCGGTCGTACCGTCCGCGTACTCCAGGTCGCACACATCCTCGCCCAGATCCTCGTAGACCCGGATGACGGTGCCAACTTTCTTCCCATGCTGGCGCGTTGGCCCTTCGAAGTCGATATCGACCGCGTTACGGGAGCTGGTGCGCCTGACCTTGTCGCCTTCTTTGAACATGATGTCGATAACGCTATGCCGGTTGTTTTGTTCACAATCCGTCGTTTGAAAACATGCGGTTGCCTGCACAATACCGAAACGTATATACCTCGCGTGCAGCCCAAACCTAAAACAAGGCCCGTCCAGGCCGAATTACGAGATGGATGATGACTGAAACCCGCGCGAAAAGCCTGCTGATCGAGACGGGTAATCATTTGTCCAAAATGGCCGACGAAGCGGCAAGGGCGATGTACCTCGGCGATGCGGGCAGTTTGAGCGTTGTCGGCTCGAAGCTTCTCGGATCAGGATGATGGCCAGCTCTCGCGGTCGTTGAAAGACCTGCGCAACATTTGCCTGTTCTCGACATCCGAGGCGTTCCGCACGAACGCCGCGACTGTCACGCTGGGTATCGCGCCTGAAACCGTCAAGCGGCCCGGGACGCTCCACGATACGTTCTACGCGCTGGACGCCGTCGTGTCCGAAACGCCTGAAGCAAGCTTGCATCGCGAACAGGCGGCGGTTCTGATTACGGAAAACGTCAGCCGTTTCCTTCCGGAGGATTACTGCTTTGGCCGGGATTATGCCAATCTTGCCGCCAGACAGACGCGCAACGAGACGGTGAGAACGAAAGCACGCCAGGCCGCCATGGCCCTCTCCGCCATGGAAAAACCGAAAGATGTGGCCTGGGTGCGGCCAAGTTTCGAAATCGCGATAACCCTTGCCCGCAAACTGCCGAGTCCGTGACCGCGTAGCCTGGCTGATTACAATAAATTCTGTTTGCACCTTGGGAAACTGTGATAAGGTAACTTATTCGTTAAACAGGGGCAAGCAGGGTGTCCAAGGAGCGGGTCGCTAACAGGTTTCTCATCGCCCTCGGTTTGGGAAGCGCGATACTTTCGACATCCGTGGCGCCGGGACAGGTCGGCAATCTCGCTAACCTTGCAAAGCAGCAGCCGACTTCTTACGCACCCGTCAAGTCGACCTGTTTCGATGACCAGATCGGGGGCCGTGACGCCGACAGGATCGCGCGCTCGACCGTTCTGCTCGTTTCGCTTTCCAGCGAGGGTGTGCCGCTGAAGCAGGGTTCGGGCGTCATCGTCGCCGACAGCGCCTTGTCGGCGAGCGGGTTCAATCGCATCCTGACCGCGGCGCACATACTCAACATCAGGGAAAACCGCAACGACCCGGACGTGCCGGAAGCAGCCAGCGTTCTGGTGATCGGTTCGGATGGTCGAAGCCTCGGCAGCGCGCAGGCGGTCGCGGTCGGAACGCACGACATATCGCGCAGCTACCGGAACGACGAGGCCGTGCTCGACATGTACCTGATCGAGGATCCCAAGGCTTACCGCGGAATTCCCGGGCTGCCGCTGGGCGCCCAGGATTCGTCGGGCTTCGTGCAGGGCCACATAGACAGGCCCGCAGGGGTGGACGGCGGCGTATCGGGCGGTCCCGGCACCAGTCGCAGCGGGGCCATCCTGGGCTTGGTTCAGTCCAGGATCGTGCCGGATACAACGGTCAAACTGTCGCGTCCCCTGCTCTACGACATCGCGACGAAAACGCCGACAAGCGACCCGGTCACCCCACAGGAGTTCATCACCAGCAGCGGCGATGAGGTTTTCCTGGTGACGGTCACCAGCCCGCCCGTTCTGGCGCAGCTGAACCGCGCCGCGTCGAAAATCACTTCCGGTCACATTGCGCCGCAACCGGTAACGATCACGGGCGCGACCCGCGGCTACTGCATTGCGTACTCGGGTACGGTTGAAAGCCTGAAGCCGGGCGATGCGCACATCGTCATGTCGACCGAAAACCTCCAGCACCGCTTGACGGGGCAAATCCACGAATTTTCATTCGATGAGGGAAAAGTTTGATCCCCGATTTGCGCGACCGTTCGCTCCCGACCGGAACGCCCCGCGCCTGGAACCTTCCATTGGAACGCCCGCAAACCGCTCCTGCAGGTCCGGTCCCGCGCTGACCCTCGGGATGGTGCAAACTCACCGTATCTGAGCATCCTGCGTACCGTCGGCGAACTGCAAGGCGACATCCTGGCCGGGTTTCAGCGCTGCTGCAGCCGTGATTGCATGGCCGTCCGCGCCGCGCACCACGACGAAACCGCGCTCCAGGACCCGCTGGTAGGACAGGCTCTCCAGATGCCGGGCGAGCGCGCCCAGCCGCAAATCCTGGTCCTCGGCGCGGCGGAGAAGAGACTCGGCCGACAGGCGCCGGGCCGAGCGCGCGGTAACCGACCTCGGCATGCTGCCGCGCCGTGCCGGTGGCGCGCGCGGCGCGCTGTGTCTGGTGTCGCAGCGCCTGCGCCGCGGCGGAAAGCCGTGCGCGGGGATGGGATACCTCCACGTGCGCCACACGGTACCGTCCCGCGGCAATGCGGTCGAGCCCACCGCGTTTCAGCCCTGCTGCCAGCACTTCCAGCCTGTGCCCCGCCGCCGCCAATTGCGCCTGCGGGTGCTTCAGGGAAGCCGCCGAGCGGTCGAGATGCAGCCTTTGCGCCCGTACATGGGCCGCAACGACCTGCGACAGCCGCTCGGCACGGTCATCCAAGGTTTGCGACGAGCCCTCCACGAGCCGCCGCGGATCGGAAAGCGCGCGCGTCAGGGTCGCCAGGTACACGCGCCGTCCCTCGCGCGCCTGGAAAATTCCGTGCGCCAGGCGGCGGTCCAGTCCGGCGAGCCGCTGGACCAGTTCGGCCCGGACCGGAACGGCGAACTCGGCGGCGGCGGTCGGTGTGGGCGCGCGCAGGTCGGCGGCAAAGTCGCACAGCGTGGTATCAGTCTCGTGGCCGACGGCCGAGATGACAGGAATGCGGCTGGCGGCAACGGCGCGGACCACGACCTCCTCGTTGAACGGCATCAGGTCTTCCAGGCTCCCGCCCCCGCGCGCGACGATCAGCACTGCGGGGCGCGGCAGGTCTCCCGCTTCTTCCAACCGGTTGAAGCCCTCGATGGCGGCGGCGACCTGCTCGGCGGAGCCCGGCCCCTGCACCGCAACCGGCCACACCATGACATGGCGGGGAAAGCGGTCGGCCAGCCGGTGCAGGATGTCGTGTATCACCGCGCCGGATTGCGAGGTGACGATGCCGATGCTTTCGGGGATATGCGGCAGCGCCTTCTTGCGCAAGGCATCGAACAACCCCTCCGCTGCCAAGCGGCGCTTGCGGTCTTCTAGAAGCTTGAGCAGCGCGCCTTCCCCCGCCAGCTCCATGGTCTCGATCACCAGCTGATAGCGCGAGTTGCGGGCGTAGGTGGTGAGGCGGCCGGTACAGATCACATCCATGCCGTGCTCGGGCCTGAGCCCGAGACGGCCTACGGTCCCGCGCCAGCACACCGCATCCAGAACCGCATCCGCGTCCTTGAGCGACAGGTAAAGGTGGCCAGTGCCCGCCAGCTTCGGCTGCGCGATCTCGCCGCGCACCCGCACCAGCCCGAAGGCACTTTCCACCGTGCGCTTCAGCGCCTGGCTGAGTTCGCCGACCGTATAGGGCTGCAGGTTGCCGGTCTTGGCGGCCGCAGCCGTAACCGCTGCAGCCGCCGCTTCGAACAGGTCCGTCATCTTGATGGAACGGAGGCAAGCTTGCTCTTGTCCACCTCGTAGAGCAGCAGGTCCGTATCGACATCGTCGGGCCACGGCTTGAGCTTCAGCCAGCCCGGCGGCTGCTGATCGGTCAGGCGGGTGTAGAGCGTTTCCTGCGGGTCGAACTCGTCACCCGGCTCGGCAAGCGCTTTCCTTGCCTTTTCCGCCGATACGAACGAGTACGTGGTATCGTTGCCGTTGCCGCACAACAGGACGTAATCCGCATCACGCTTGCGCGCGATTTCACGCGCCCTGTCATCGCCCATATCCGCGAAAGAAATCGTAATCGTCCCGAATGCCCTGGCTGTCTCCGATGATAGTTGCCCGCCAGCGTGTAATCGTAGGTCCAGTACACCAGCGCCGCCGCCGCGTTCACCTCGTTGATCACCAGGGGGTGTGGCTTGTCCGTTCCCAGGAATTTCGGGTTGTTCAGAAGATCGCGAACGCCGTAAGCATCGCAGGTGACCACGTCGGGAGGATCATCCCCGGGCTTTTCCGGCTCGTCCAGCAAAGGCATGTGAAAGACCGCCATGCCGACCTGAAGGGCAAAGAACAGGCCGACCAGCGCGCCCGCGGCACGGCGCGGATAGCGTGAAAAATGAGCCGGGAACTCGCCGTTCTGCAAGCGGACGCAGTCGAAGACATAGCCGAGGTAATAGGCCGAGGCGATGGCAAGGTAGCCAGCGAAACGGAAATGCAGCTGCGCGACGACGTAAAGAAAACCGATGCCGATCAGCGCCGCGTCGCGGTAGAGCCTGTTACTCCAATTGAAGATCATGACAATCGTGATTAACCCCGGCCCGAGCAGGGCGGCGATTGCGCGCCAGTAATGGATCGGCTGTACTTCCTGGATCTGGTTCAGCCACTCCCGCGCGACATACGGGTCCATCGCGCCCTGGACGCCGCCGATGGCTGTCGTGTAGCTCGATAGCCACGCCATCGATACCCCGCCGCCGCAAACCGCGAAGTAGCGGAAGCGCAGGCGCGCGCTGGCGGGGCGCAGGAACGCTGCTCCGATGGCGATGATCATCGGCAGTGCCGCAAGGCTCTGGAACGGGGCGGAAACGTGGTCGAACACCACGGCCCCTACGCCGCCCGTGCGGAGCGTCGGCCAGAAGCGCTACGCTGAGCATCAGCGAGAATCCGGCCGAGGCAAGCAGCACCTGCCGGTAGCGCAGTTCGCCCTCGACGATCCAGACCACGAAAAGGATCAGGAACAGCGGCGCTACCAGGATCACGAGTTCGAAGGTGGTCCACAGGCAGAACCCCGCCATTGCCCCCAGGGCAAGCGGCAGCAGGCCGCCCGCTTCGGGCCGCCGCGCCGTACGCAGCGCAAGACCTGCCAGCAGGATGGAGTCCAGCACCAGGAGGACGTGATGGTTCGCTGTCCCGCGATGCGCGTAGTCGAAAAGATAAGGGGAGAACAGGATCATTCCCGACGCGAACGCCGAGGCGACAGGGGACAGGATCTGCCGCCCCGCCCAATAAGCGGCAGGCGCGATGATTACCCGGAACAAGGGACCGGTCCAGTAACCGGCGTACTGCAGCGCCGTCGCGGGATTGAACAGGGCGAAGGCCTTGACGATGCCGAGCAGGATCAGGTTGAAGGGCAAGGTCCAGTGCAGGCGCATGCCGTACGGCGCGTTGATCCGCTCGAAGAGCCCATGGTTCCACGCATGCCGGGCCATCACATCGCGCAAGTAGGCCAGCCGGGTGACGGTGTCGTAATCGTGCAGCGTATTGCCGCCGACCTGGAAGCCTTCCGCGGCGAAGCTGGTTCCTTCGAGCAGGATCAGCAGAATCAGGGGCAGCGACCACCACGGAACGGGCAGGAAGAACAGCGTGGCTTCTTTGTTGGCGCGCATGGTCGGAAATCCGGCTAAATGGGTTGTTTCGCCCCAAGGCACCCGTTACTAACGACGCTTTCCGAATGCCAGAAGAACGGGCGCCATGCAAATACTGATCGTCGGCTCGGGCGCGCGCGAGCACGCACTCGCCATTGCGGTCGCCCGTTCGCCGCTGTGCCGCAAGCTGTACGTCGCCCCCGGTAACCCCGGAATGGCCGATATCGCCGAACTGGTTCCGTTCGCGGCAGACAATGTGCCCAAACTGGTCGAGTTCGCCGACGTGGCCGAGATTGATTTCGTGATCGTCGGCCCGGATGCACCGCTGGCGCTGGGGCTGGTCGACGCGTTGACAGGCAAGGGCATCCTCACCTTCGGACCGACCCGCGCCGCTGCCGAGCTGGAGTGGTCGAAGGCCTTCACCAAGGATTTGTGCCGGCGCTGCAATATCCCGACTGCGGCCGCGGAGGTCTTCGCCCAAGCCGACCTGGCGAAAGCTCACGTCCGGACCGAGGGGCTGCCCATCGTGATCAAGGCGGACGGGCTGGCGGCCGGCAAGGGCGTCACGATCGCGCGCTCTGCCGAGGAAGCTGACTTAGCCATCGACGAGGCGCTGACCGGGGATCGCTTCGGCCCGGCCGGCGCGCGCATCGTGATCGAGCGGTTCCTGGACGGCGAGGAAGTCAGCTTCTTCGTGCTGTCCGACGGCACGCGCAGCCTTCCGCTGGGCTGGGCGCAGGATCACAAGGCAGCCTACGATGGCGATCAGGGGCCGAACACCGGCGGCATGGGGGCCTACTCCCCCGTGCCGCTCGTGACGCCGCAGCTGGAAGCCGCCGTCATGCGCGACTTCATCAATCCTACGATCGCCGCGATGAAGGCAGCGGGAACGCCGTTTCAAGGTGTGCTCTATGCCGGGCTGATCCTGGTTGAAGGCAAACCTTACCTTATCGAGTACAACGCCCGTTTCGGCGATCCGGAATGCCAGGTCCTGATGGCGCGCCTCGGCGGCGATATCGTGCCAACGATGATGGCGGCCGCCGGCGGAAATTTCGGCGGCTTGACCGCGCCGCTGACCGATGCCGCCGCCGTCACCGTGGTGGTCGCCAGCAAGGGATATCCGGGAGCGTTCGAAACCGGCATCCCGATCGGCAGCCTGGATGCCGCCACCGCCATCCCGGGTGTGACGGTCCTGCACGCGGGCACGGCCGTGGACGAAGCGGGGCGCCTGGTCAATCGCGGCGGCCGGGTCTTCTCGATCACAGCCACCGCACCCGACCTGCCCGAAGCGCAGCGCCGTGCCTACCAGGCGGTTGATGCTCTAGATTGGCGGGGAGGCTTCGTCCGCAGGGACATAGGCTGGCGCGCCGTAAGCCGAGGTAAACTGTAGCTTAAAAGACACAAATGTGACTAATCCAGTTACTGCAACGAATTGCCTCTGTTCGAATGCGGTTTTTATGTGTCTAGTCCTGCTCCAGACACCGCCAAAAAGAAACGGCGGACGCGGCGAGGGCAACCAAGCCCGCACCTATAGAACCGGCTCTCTGGAGCCGGTTTTTTATTGCCGCTTCGCGAACTGTGGGCTAAGCCTGCGCGATGCCTCGCTCCGCCTCAGCATTGCTTTCGCCGCTTCTTGTTATTTGCGCCATGGTCCTGTCCGCCTGCGCGGGCGATGGGGACGACAAGCCGAAGCAGGCGGACCAGCCGGTCGGCAATCTGTACAACGATGCCTACGACGAGTTGCTGAAGGAAGACTACAAGCGCGCCGCCGATCTGTTCGAGGAGGTTGAACGCCAGCATCCCTACTCGAACTGGGCAACCCAGGCGGACCTCATGGCCGCCTTCACGCAGTACCAGGGCTTGCACTACGACGACGCGATCGCCGACCTCGACCGCTTCATCCAGCTGCATCCGGGGCATAAGGATATCGCCTATGCCTATTACCTGAAAGCGCTGTGCTATTTCGAGCAGATCAACGATGTGCGCCGCGACCAGACAGACACGATCACGGCCTTGTCCGGGTTCCAGGAAGTGGTCCGCCGCTTCCCCGATACCGTGTACGCCAAGGATGCCCAGCGCCGGATCGACCTGTGCCGCGATCGCCTGGCCGGCAAGGACATGGTGGTCGGACGGTTCTACGAACAGCATGCGCAGTACATCGCCGCGATCGGACGTTTCCGCGATGTGGCGGAGAATTATCAGACCACCGCTGAAACGCCCGAGGCGCTGCTCAGGCTCGTGGAATGCTACAAGGCGCTGGGGCTCGATGGCGAGGCGCGGCGAACGGCTTCCGTGCTGGGCTACAACTACCCGGCCAGCAGCTGGTACAAGGATGCCTACCGTCTGGCCGCCGACAAGAACTATCGCGCGCCGGAGAAGGTGGACCCGGACAAGCCGGGCTGGTTCGACTGGGTTTTCTGACGCCATGCCCGGGGCGCGACGGCTGACCTGCGGCCGTAAGTGTTGAGCTTCCCATGCTGACCGGCCTTTCTATCCGCGACGTCGTGCTGATCGAGAAGCTGGACCTCGCGCTTTCGCCGGGCCTCAACGCGCTGACCGGGGAAACAGGGGCGGGCAAGTCCATCCTTCTCGACGCGCTGGGCCTGGCGCTCGGCGGCCGCGCCGATTCCGGGCTGGTGCGGCGCGGCGCCGCGCAGGCGACTGTTTCCGCCAGTTTCGACATCGCGCCCGGCCATCTAGCGCTGCTGCACCTCGAGGAGCAGGGCTTCGAGGCCGACGACGCGCTGATCCTGCGCCGCACGCTGACCGCCGATGGCCGTAGTCGCGCCTTCATCAACGACCAGCCCTGCAGCTTGTCGTTGATGAAATCGGTAGCCGAGCTGCTGGTCGAGACGCATGGCCAGTTCGAGACAGGATCGCTGCTTGACCGCGAAACGCATCGCGCGACGCTGGACGCGTTCGGACGCCTGGAAGGACCGGCAAGAGCGGTCAGGTCGGCGTGGGAAAGGTGGCAGGACGCATGTCGCCACTGCGAAGACGCGGATGCGCTGCGCCGCCGCTCGGGAGAGGAGGAAGCGTTTTTGCGCGAGGCTCTTGGCCAGCTCGATGAGCTGGACCCCAAACCCGGCGAAGAAGTCGAGCTCGAGGGAAAACGGCAGCGCCTCGCCAACCATGGCCGCGTCGTCGAAGGGCTGAACGCGGCGACAAGCGAATTGTCCGGCCCACGCGGGGTGGAAACCGCGCTGAACGCCGCGCGCCGTCAGCTGGACCGCATCGCCGGCCAGGCAGGCGGGCAGCTTGTCGATGCGTTGCAGGCGCTCGAACGCGCCGCGCTGGAGGTCCAGGAAGCCTCCGCCATCCTGCGCGCGCTGGGCGACGAGGACGAAGGTGGCGGACTGTCGCTGGAAGCGGTCGACGACCGGCTGTTCGCGCTGCGCGGCGCTGCGCGGCGGCATGGGGTCGAGCTTTCCGGCCTGGCGGCCCTGCGGGACGAGTTCCGCTCCCGCCTGGGCGCCATCGACGGTGGCGGCACCAGCCTTGCCCGTCTGGCCCGCATCCAGGAGGATGCAAGGGCTGCCTACGAGAAAGCGGCCTCGGTGCTGGCGGCAGAACGCGAGAAGGCGGCAAAACGCCTGGATAAGGCGATTGTCGGCGAGCTGGCGCCGCTCAAGCTGGAGAAAGCCCGGTTCGAGACCCGGATCGAGCGTCTGCCCGAAACAGGCTGGGGTCCGGACGGGGCGGAGCGCGTGACTTTCCTTGTCGCGACCAACCCGGGCGCGGAGCCGGGGCCGTTGGGGAAAATCGCATCGGGCGGCGAGCTATCGCGCTTCATGCTGGCGCTCAAAGTGGTGCTTGCCGGCGTCTCGGCCACGCCGGTCATGGTGTTTGACGAGGTCGATAGCGGCATCGGCGGAGCTACGGCGGATGCCGTGGGCGAACGGCTCAAGCGCCTCGGCGAACAGGTTCAGGTACTGGTGGTGACGCACAGCCCCCAGGTCGCCGCCCGCGCCGACCGGCAATGGCGGGTGGAGAAGCGGACCAGGGGTCAGGCGGTGTTCACCGACATCGTGCCGCTGGCCCCGGCCGAGCGGCTGGAGGAAATCGCCCGCATGCTGTCGGGTGCGACGATCAGCGACGAAGCGAGAGCAGCCGCGAAGCGGCTGCTGGAGGCGGCGTGAACGAAGAGCTGTTCATCACGTCCGAAGCAATCGTTCGCTTCAAATCGCAAACCCTTGAGCGTTCCAAAGCCTATATCCAGGCTCGTCTCGGCGCAAATTCCATAAAAGCCGCAGATTGCTATCGAGACCGTCAAGATAAATTGATGGCTTTCGGAAAGGATAACGGGCTGGTGGTCGGCGAACGGCGTCGCAAATTCCTCCTCGGTAGCAATGGGTGACATGATCCGCGAACTCCCCCCCGAACAGCTGTCCGAGGACGAAGCCGCCGTCGAGCTTGAGGCTTTGGCAGGCGAGATCGCGCGTCACTCCGACCTTTATCACAACCACGACGCGCCTGAGATCAGCGACGCGGCCTATGACGCGCTGTTCCGCCGCAACGAGGAGCTGGAGCGGCGCTTCCCGCACCTCATGCGGCCCGACAGCCCGTCGACCCGCGTCGGCGCTGTGCCCCAGGGCGCGTTTTCGAAGGTGACGCACACCGTTCCCCTGCTGTCGCTGAACAACGCCTTCACGCCCGGCGACGTGGCCGATTTCGCGGGGCGCATCCGCCGCTTCCTGGGCATAAAAGAGGAAGCGGAGCTCGCCTTCATCGCCGAACCCAAGATCGATGGGCTGTCGTGCTCGCTGCGCTACGAGCACGGGCGGCTGGTGCTGGCGGCGACGCGCGGCGACGGCCTGACAGGCGAAAACGTGACTGCCAATGCACGCATGGTGCCCAGCATTCCGCAAGCGCTGCAAGCGCCGTTCCCGGACGTGATCGAGGTGCGCGGCGAAGTTTACATGGAACGTCGCCAGTTCCAGGCGCTGAACGAGCGCCGCGCCGCCGGGGGTGAGGTACTGCTGGCCAACCCGCGCAATGCCGCCGCGGGCTCGTTGCGCATGCTTGATCCCCAGGTAACAGCGCAGCGCCCCATCGCTTTCTTCGCCTACGCGGTGGGAGAAGTTTCCGAGCCGCTGGGGCACACGCAGGGCAATCTGCGCGAGCGGCTGCAGGCGCTGGGCTTCGTGCTCGACAACCCCGTTCGCCTGTGTCGCAACGTTGCGGAGCTGGAAGATTACTACCGGCAAACCCAGGAGGATCGCCCGCACCTTGCCTACGACATCGACGGCGTGGTCTACAAGGTCGACCGGCTAGACCTGCAGGAGCGGCTCGGCTTCGTCAGCCGCGCGCCGCGCTGGGCGATCGCGCACAAGTTTCCGGCGCAGCAGGCGCGCACGGTGCTGAACGGCATCCTGATCCAGGTCGGCCGCATGGGAACGCTGACGCCGGTCGCCGATCTGGAGCCGATCACCGTCGGCGGCGTGGTTGTCAGCCGCGCCACGCTGCACAACGAGGATGAGCTGGCACGCAAGGACACGCGGGTCGGCGACACCGTGATCGTCCAGCGCGCCGGCGACGTGATCCCGCAAATCGTCGCCGTGGTGCTCTCCGAACGGCCCGCAGGAGCCGAACCGTTCGTCTTTCCCGACCGTTGCCCGGTTTGCGGCAGCCTTGCGGCGCGCGAGGAGGGCGAAGTCGCGCGGCGCTGTACGGGCGGCCTCATCTGCAACGCGCAGGCGGCCCTGCGCCTGCTCCATTTTGTCAGCCGCGACGCGGTGGACATCGAAGGGCTAGGGGAAC
Source organism: Alphaproteobacteria bacterium (assembly GCA_965199265.1). Classification (GTDB taxonomy): domain Bacteria; phylum Pseudomonadota; class Alphaproteobacteria; order CALMVH01; family CALMVH01; genus CBDAQV01. The sequence goes on from CBDAQV010000008.1 coordinate 166,859, forward strand.
GGACGATCCGCGACTTCCACGCGCACGGCCTGGTGCGCAGGCCCGGCGACATCTACCGTCTGGCGGCGCGCGAAGCCGATACGGAGCACAAGCTGGCCGAATGGGAAGGCTGGGGCGCCAGATCGGTCGATAACCTGTTCGCCGCCATCGAGGCGCGTCGGGAAATTCCGCTCGACCGGTTCGTGTACGGGCTGGGGATCAGGCAGGTCGGGCAGGCGACGGCGAGGCTGCTCGCGCAGAGCTACCGTTCCCTCGCCGATCTTCGCGCCGCCATGGCCGAAGCGCAGGACCGGACCTGCGAGGCTTACCGCGACCTGGTCGCGATCGAGCAGATCGGCGCCTCGGTCGCCGGCGACCTGCTCGACTTCTTCGCCGAGCCGAACAATCAGGCGGTGCTGGACGACCTGCTTGCAGAGGTTTCGGTGCTCGACGCTCCGGCGGGGCCGCTGAAGAACAGCCAGGTCGGCGGCAAGACGGTCGTGTTCACCGGCACGCTGGAAACAATGACCCGTCCCGAGGCAAAGGCGCGTGCCGAGTCGCTGGGAGCCAAGGTCGCCGGGTCGGTCAGCGCGAAGACCGACTACGTGGTCGCGGGCAGCGAAGCGGGATCCAAGCTGGCCAAGGCGCGCCAACTGGGGATCCCCGTGCTTACCGAAGCCGAGTGGGCGGAGCTGATCTTGGGCTAGCAGCCCCTCTTGTCGCGTTGACGCATCCGGCTTTAATTGCCGTTAACCGTGACGAGCGACATATGAGTGTTATGCGGCACCTCTGCGCCTTTCTCGTTCTGACGGCATTCTCCTGCATGCCCGCCTACGCGGCCTCGAGCGGGGGGACGGAGCACGTCAAGGTCGAGCTCCTGGCCGACAGAAGCGTCGCCCGCCCTGGCGAAACCGTGACGCTGGCGATCACCCAAGACATCATCCCTGAATGGCATACCTACTGGCGCAATCCGGGCGACAGCGGCTATCCCTCAATCGCAACCTGGGGCCTGCCCGCAGGCTGGACGGCGGGACCGATCCTCTGGCCCACGCCTGAACGCCTGCCTTCCGGGCCGTTGGTCAACTACGGTTATGCAGGCCACGTGGTGCTCCTGACGGAGGTGAAGATCCCGCAGGCCTCCACCCCGGGCAGCACGGCCGCGGTCCATCTCGGCTTCAGCTGGCTTGTATGTCAGGAGTCCTGCATACCCGAGAGCGCCGACCTTGACCTTGCCCTGCCGATCGCGAGCCCGGGACAAGCAGCGGCGCCGGCGAACACCGCGTTTTTTCAAGAAGCAAGAGAGCACCTGCCCAAACCAGCCCCGTTCAAAAGCGAGTTTTCGCTCGACGGGAAGGTGATCACCCTCAGGCTGCACACGGAAGCGCCGGGTTCTGCATTCTTTTTCCCGGTCAATCCCAGGCTGCTGGACAATTCCGCGCGTCAGGTCCTGACGCGCGGCGAAGACGGCTTTACCCTGAAGCTCGAGCGTGGGCCTACGCCGCTGCACGGAAGCCTGGACATGGTGGACGGCGTTCTGGAATTTGCCGACTCGCCGGTCGAGGTCAGCTCCTACGCGATTGCCGCGACGGGCAGCGTAGCGCCGCTTCCCGCGCAGGCGGGTACGTCGCGGCTCGGCCTGCTTGCCGCGATCGGCTTGGCGTTACTCGGCGGCATGATCCTCAACCTCATGCCTTGCGTTTTTCCGGTGCTCTCCCTCAAGGTCCTGGCACTTGCCCGGCATGCGCAGGCGCAAGGGGCGGACAAGGCCCGGTACAGCGATAGCGGAGTCGCCTATGCGGCGGGCATCCTGGTCGCGTTTGCCCTTATCGCCGCCCTTCTGCTTGGGCTGCGGTCGGCCGGCCACGCGGTAGGCTGGGGCTTCCAGCTACAATCACCCATCTTCGTGCTCTGCCTTGCCTGGATGCTGTTCGTGATGGGCCTCAGCCTGTCCGGCCTCTTCACCGTCAGTGACCGTTTCGTCAATTTCGGGTCGCGGCTTGCAGCGCGCCGCGGTTTCGCCGGTTCGTTCTTCACCGGCGCGCTCGCGGCGCTGGTCGCGACGCCGTGTTCGGCGCCCTTCATGAGCACCGCCGTCGGCTTTGCCGTCACTCAGCCCTGGCCGATGGCCGTGGCGATCATCGAAGCGCTCGGCGTCGGTCTTGCCCTGCCCTACGTCCTGCTCGCCTCGTGGCCGCGCCTTGTCGCCCTTCTGCCCCGTCCCGGAGCGTGGATGGACCGCCTGAAGCAGTTCCTCGCCTTTCCGCTGTACGGGTCGGCTGTTTGGCTGCTCTGGGTCCTGTCGCTGCAGGCGGGCCCCGGCGGCGTGCTGGTAGGGCTCGGCGGGGCGGTGCTGCTGGCCTTTGCTCTTTGGTGCCTGGCCGAGGCCGGGCGGGTCGAAAAAAGCCGCAGCATTTTCCTTGTGTTGTCCGTCCTGGGCACGGCGGCCGCCCTCGCCGGGCTGGCTTCGCCTCTGGTGACGACGGTGCCGCAGCAATCCGCAACCTCGGACAGCTTCATACCCCAGGGTTGGGAAAGCTACAGCGACGCGCGCTTGCAGGAACTTCAGCGCAGCGACAAGCCCGTTTTCGTCGACTTGTCCGCCGCATGGTGCCTGACCTGCATCCTCAACGAAAAGGTAGCCTTGGACGGGGACATGACGGCCGAGCTGCACCGCAGGGGGATCGTCCTGCTCAAGGGCGACTGGACCAATCAAGACCCGGCCATCACGGCGCTGCTGGCGTCCTTCGGGCGCAACGGAGTCCCGCTCTATGTCTACTATCCGCCGGGAGGGAAGCCCCCCGTCGTCTTGCCGCAGGTACTGACTTCCGGTGAGGTGACGGAGGCGATCGGGGGCGGTTGAACTTCTCGAGGGCTGCTGCTGTTGTAAACGGTATGAAACCAGTTTTCGCCGTTGCGGCGCTTCTGCTTGCTTGTTCACCCGCCCTGGCCGACACCGCGCCCGAAGTGGGCAAACCCGCGCCGTCGTTCACAGCTGCCGACGCCAATGGCGCCAGCGTCTCTCTTGATCAGTTCAAGGGCAAAATCGTCGTGCTGGAATGGTCAAACAAGGACTGCCCGTTCGTGCACAAGCATTACGACAGCGGCAACATGCAGTCGCTGCAAAGGCAGGCAATGGCCGAAGGCGTGGAATGGCTAACGGTCATCTCCTCCGCACCCGGAAACCAAGGCTTCGTCGAGGGCGCGGAAGCCAGGCAGGTGGCTGCGGACAGACATGCGGTCCCGGGCGACATCCTCCTTGATCCGAGCGGCAGCCTTGGGCACCTGTATGCGGCCAAGACCACTCCGGACATGTTCGTGATCGATCGCAACGGCATCCTTGCCTACGAGGGAGCGATCGACGACAAGCCTAGCGCCGACAAGGGCGACATCGCGGGCGCGCACAATTATGTCCGCGCCGCGCTTGACGCCGTCGAGCAGGGCAAGCCGGTCGCCGATCCGGTAACGGTGTCGTACGGTTGCGCCGTTCATTATTGAAGCGCGTTGCCGCAGCGCTGGAATGTCGTATTCTACGCCATGCTCATCCTCGGAATCGAAACCAGCTGCGACGAAACCGCAGTCGCGCTTGTGGACGACAACAGGACGATCCACGCCAACGAGGTGCTGAGCCAGACGGAGGATCATCGCGCCTACGGCGGCGTCGTGCCGGAGATCGCGGCGCGCGCGCATCTCAGCCACCTTGACCGGTTGCTGCATGCGGCCTTGGCCCATGCCGGCGCTGGCTGGGACGATCTGTCGGGCATCGCCGCGACTGCGGGGCCGGGGCTGATCGGTGGGCTGATCGTGGGGGTCACGATGGCAAAGGCAATCTGTGCTGCCCGAAACCTGCCGTTCATCGCGGTCAATCACCTGGAGGCGCATGCGCTTACCGCCCGCCTGACCGACGACGTGGCGTTTCCGTACCTGCTGCTGCTGGTCTCCGGCGGCCACACGCAGCTGTTGCTGGCGGAGGGTGTCGGCCAGTACCGCAGGCTCGGTGGAACCATCGACGACGCCGCGGGTGAAGCGTTCGACAAGGCGGCCAAGCTTCTGGAACTGGGCTTTCCGGGCGGGCCGGCGCTATCCAGGGCGGCGGAAGGCGGCGATCCCGCGCGGTTTGCCTTTCCGACGCCCTTGCAGGGACGTCCGGGCTGCGACTTTTCCTTTTCCGGGCTGAAGACATCGGTTCGAACGCTGGTGCAATCCTTGCCGCAACCGCTCGGCGACCGAGACCGCGCCGACGTAGCCGCTTCATTCGAGAACAAGATGAGCGTCATCATGGCCGATCGCGTCGAACGCGGCATCGTGACCGCCCGAACGGTTCGGCCCGATATCGCAACACTGGTGGTCGCGGGAGGCGTCGCCGCAAACCGAAGGATCCGCGACTTGCTGCGCGGTACGTGCGCCAACGCCGGGCTTGCCCTTGTCGCACCGCCCGTTCCGCTTTGCACCGACAACGCGGCGATGGTGGCGTGGGCGGGGGTCGAGCGGCTGCGCCTCGGATTTGTCGACGGGCTGGACTTCGCCCCGCGGCCCCGTTGGCCGCTGGCGGCATGATTTCCGTCGGCATCGTCGGCGCGGGCGCATGGGGAACGGCGCTCGGCATCAGCCTGGCTAGCTCGGGGCTGCACGTCGCACTGTGGGGCCGGGACGTGCGCGCCATGGCGATCGAGCGCGAGAACAGACGCCATCTCCCGGGCGTAGCCTTTCCCGACTCGCTCAGCGTCGTCCAGCACCTTGAAGCCTTCGCTTCGTGCCAGACCCTGCTCATCGTCGTTCCGGCGCAGAGCGTTCGCGCGGTCGCGGTGGAATTACGACGGCACATAGAGCCGTCGTTTCCGGTGGTCCTGTGCGCCAAGGGGATCGAGCTTGCCAGCGGCAGCCTGTTGTCCGAACTCGTATCCGCCGAGTTGCCCGACAATCCGGTCGCGGTGCTGTCGGGTCCCAACTTCGCGGTCGAGGTGGCGGCGGGCAAGCCCACGGCCGCCACGCTGGCCGCTGCTGATGAAGCGCTTGCCGCCGCGCTTGCCGCCGCGCTCAGCAGCCGCTCGCTTCGTCTCTACCATTCCACGGACGTGACCGGGGTCGAGCTTGCCGGCGCGTTGAAGAACGTCGTCGCCATTGCCTGCGGCGTGGTGATCGGGCGCGGGCTCGGCGAAAACGCCCGCGCCGCGTTGATGACGCGCGGCCTTGCCGAGATTGCGCGGCTCGGGCTGCGTCTCGGAGCCCGGGCCGAGACGTTCATGAGCCTTGCCGGGCTCGGCGACCTCGCGCTGACCTGCGGCAGCCGGCAATCGCGCAACTTCTCCCTGGGCTACCACATCGGCCTCGGCTCCAGCGCGGCCGAAGCCGCCGGTGGACTGGTGGAGGGTAGGGCCACCGCCGAAGCGGTGCTGACCCTGGCGGCGCGTCACCAGGTCGCCATGCCCGTCGCGCAGACCGTGCATGCGATCCTAAGCGGCCTGACGAGCGTCGAGGATGCCGTTTCCGGATTGATGTCGCGGCCTCTGAAAATGGAGAGTGAATGACCGGGTACTGGCTGCTCAAGTCCGAGCCCGCTTCGTGGTCATGGTCGCAGCAGCAGGCGGCCGGGACAAGCGAATGGAGCGGGGTGCGCAACTTCCAGGCAGCCAGCAACCTGAAAGCCATGCGGGTCGGCGACCAGGCGTTCTTCTATCACTCCAATGTCGGCAAGGAGATCGTCGGTATTGTCCGGATCGTGCGCGAGGCCTATCCCGATCCGGGCGACGCGGCGGGACGGTTCGTAATGGTCGATGTCGCGGCGGTGACGTCGCTGGCCCGCCCCGTGACGCTGGGCGAGATCAAGCGCGATCCGGCGTTGGAGCAGATGGCGTTACGGAAGCAGTCGCGGCTGTCCGTGCAACCCGTGACCCAAGCGGAGTGGGACCATGTCCGCAAACTGGGCCATACCTAAACCATCAGAGTGCGCCTTACAGAAGGCGGGAACGCTGTTCGGGCAAGTCAAATCCCACGGCGAAGGGGAATGCCCCCGCGCATGGCGGAAATCGGGACGCGTCGTAACCTGGTCTTTTCGGCCAAGCGCTCGTCTTTCAGAAAATCTTGACGCGCGATTTGAATTCGATACCCGGCAGCGCCACGGTGCGGGCGATCTCCTCGCTGGCACGCAGCACGTGGTGAGCGATGGCGCGTGCGTTGATGACGCCCGCCAATGTGCCCGCCTCGCGCGACGCGGTCCGCAGGATCGCATCCATCGCCTTGACGCTTGTTTGTACGCTCATTGAACCGAGTTCGGTTGCCAGCTTGGCTACTTCCTCGACTGCTCCATCCCTTGCCATGATCAGGTCCCTCGTCTTTTTCCTGATATTATGATTAGTCCCGCCTAAGTAAAATCGGGGTTAAGCAAGGCTGAAACAAGGGTAAACAAAGGTAGGATCCACATTTCCCCAAACCTTCTTCCATGCGACGGCGAACTGCTCCTTTTTCCCATCGCGATTGCCGCAGGCAAAGCCGATCGGCTGCTGGAAACGCTGCTGGAAAGCGTGGCGTGGCAGGCGCGAACGGCGCGGATCATGGGCCGGAGCATCCCCGTACCGCGCTTGACGGCATGGTACGGCGACAGGCGCTACGGCTACAGCGGCATCGTTCACGAACCCCTGCCCTGGACCGGGTCGCTTCTTGAACTGAAAACGATCGCGGAAAAATTTGCAGGCATTTCTTTCAACAGCGTTCTGCTCAACCTCTACCGCAACGGCCGGGACAGCATGTCGTGGCACGCCGACGACGAACGATCCCTCGGGTCCGATCCGGTGATCGCCAGCGTATCGCTGGGAGCCGAGCGGGTGTTCCAGTTGCGGCATCACGACGACCCTACGCAGCGCCTCTCGCTTTCCCTTCCGCATGGCTCGTGCCTGATCATGGCGGGCGGCATCCAGGCGCACTGGCGGCATCAGCTGCCGAAAACCGCGAAGCCCATCGGACCGCGGATCAACCTGACGTTCAGGAGCGTGGTAAGCTGATTTGCGATTATCCCCCCTCCCTGCGGGACAGGGTTAGGTGAGGGGCTGTTCCTGCAAGCTCGTAGCTCCTTACCGCCGGCCAAGCCGGGCGGCCTCTCCTACAGGACAGGCGATATAATCCTGGACGCCGAGTTGTCTGAGCCAACCCGGAGCAACTGAACGGTCACAGCCGCGCAGTCAGCGGTTCGACTTTCTGGAACAGGAAGATCGTGCCTTGCACCGGGTGACCCGCCTGCTTGCGGACGGTCACGTCCAGCTCGCGAACCAAGCGCAAGTCGCTACCCGCCGCTTTGCGGACGTAGGCGACCGAATGCTTGAACCGGCCGCTCGGCATTAGGTGGAAGTTCTCGCCTTCTCGGGTTTCCAGGCTGAACAGGAACCAGCCGCGGCGACGCAACGCGCCGGCCGCAGCGGCGAAGACGGTATCCAGACTTCCAAAATAGATAAGGGAATCGGCGGCGGCGACCAGGTCATAGCTTTCTCGATGACCTTCCATCCATTCAACCAGATCGCCGACGATCAGCTCGTCATAGAGACCGCCGCCCTTTGCATGTTCGATCATGCGCGGCGAAAGGTCGACGCCGGCGAAGCGCGTCGCGTTTCGCTTCAACTCCCGCGCCAGCATCCCGTTGCCGCAACCGGCGTCGAGGATTTCGCCGGTCCACGACTTGGGCAGGGTCCTGGCGATCAGCGCCGCCATCTGTTCGGGTACATGGTAATCGAGCGATCTCAGGAAACCCGCGTCCATCTGATCTGCCAGCTGATCGAAATGGGCGGCGACATAGGCGTGCGATGCCTGCGAAGGAGAGTCCCCGCTCAGCACCTGCTGGAAGTACAGCGCCTCGGCGTCGTCGGGGTAATACTGAACCCACTCCGTCACCAGGGCGCGCGCGGCGTCCACCTCGTCGAACGAGGTCAGGTACACCAAGGCGCGGGTGAAGGCGCTGAGCAGCACCGCATCCTCGGTCAGCGGCGCGGCGTAGGCGGAAATTGCGCTCTCGGCCTCTCCCTGCAGCACGCCGTCCAGCATGCCGAGGAAGTCGGCGTTGTCCCTGTATCCGGCTTGTTTCGGGTCCAGCGTCGCCGCTAGGGCGTAAACGGAGGCCGCTTCCCTCGGCCGGCCGAGCTGGAACAGCGCCGCGCCGAGAGTAGCATGCAGGGCGGCATTTCCGCCGCCGCCTTCCACGGCGTGACGCAGGAAGTCGGCAGCTTCCGCGTAGTCGCCGCGCTCGAGGCAGAGCCGACCGAGCGCCGTCACCGCCTCGACCATTGTCGCCGGCGATTCCGAGGCGGTGATCAGCGCCTGCTCCGCTTCGTCGGTGCGGTCAAGGCTGTTCAGCGAGTAGGCAAGGTTCAGCCAGATCTGCGGTTGCTTCCCGTCGAGGGCCAGCGAAGCCTTGAACGCCTCTACGGCGCCTTCGTGATCGCCCAAGGCGTTGAGGGCCACGCCGTGGTTATTGTGGAATATCGCATGATCGGGCTGCAGCGAAGCGGCCACTGAAAAAGCTTTCGCCGCCAGCGCCATGTCCCCGGCCTGGAAGCGCTCGACCCCATACTGGCCGAAGGCAGGGCCGGGATGTCCGCGTTCGCGCAGCAAGGCCAGCACACGCGGATCGTTTGCCGCCCAATCCGGCAGCAATGGCAACAGCGTTTCGGGTCGGATCGGGATCATCGAGTTCATTTTACACCGAAATCTTTTTCAGGCGATATCGCTTCGTCAAGCCTTGGCCTTGACCGCCTGCATGGCAGCGGCGAAACGCTCGAACAGGTAGCGGCTGTCCTGGGGACCAGGCGAGGCTTCTGGGTGGTACTGCACTGAAAATACGGGGCGGTTCCTGATCCGGAACCCTTCGTTGGAGCCGTCGAACAGGCTGACATGGGTCGCCTCGACGATTTCAGGCAAAGTTTCCGCCAAAACCGCGAAGCCGTGGTTCTGGCTGGTAATCTCGACCTTGCCGGTGGCAAGGTCCCTGACCGGATGGTTGGCGCCGCGATGGCCGCGCGCCATTTTCGCTGTCCTGCCGCCGAGCGCGAGCGCCAGAAGCTGGTGCCCAAGGCAAATGCCGAACAGCGGCTTGCCGGTCTCCAGCAGGCGGCGGATGGTCGGCACGGCATAAACGCCTGTTGCCGCCGGGTCGCCCGGACCGTTGGACAGGAAGATGCCGTCCGGATCGTGGCGCAGGACGTCCTCGGCGCTTGCGTCCGCGGCGACAACCGTCACGTCGCAGCCGACGCTGGCCAGCGAACGCAGGATGTTGCGCTTGGCGCCGTAATCTATGGCCACCACGCGGTGAAGCGGCGCGGTCTGCTCGCCATACCCGTGTCCTGCCGCCCAACGCGTCTGGCTCCAGCGCGAGGTCTGACGCGAGCAACACCCCAGCGCCAGGTCCATGCCCTCCAGCCCCGGCCACGCGGCCGCGCGATTTATCAGGCCGTCCAGGTCGAAGCGGCCGTCGGGCGCGTGCGCGATCACTCCGTTCGGCGCCCCAAGGTCACGGATGCGCCGCGTCAGGCGGCGGGTATCGAGGCCGGCAAGGCCCACAAGGCCCCAGGAGTCCAGCCAATCGTGCAAACTCTTGGCCGAGCGCCAGCTGGCCGGCTCGGTCGGGTCGGCGGCAACGATCAGCCCGCGCGCGAACGGGATCGCGGCCTCGATGTCTTCTAGGTTGGTGCCTACATTGCCGATATGCGGAAAGGTGAAGGTGACGATCTGCGCCGCATAGGACGGGTCTGTCAGGACTTCCTGATAGCCGGTCATGGCCGTGTTGAAGCAGATTTCGCCCACCGCTTCACCGACTGCGCCGAAGCCCCGCCCCCAGAACACGCTGCCATCGGCCAGAACCAATGCAGCCGTCGCCTCGTCGGGCTGCGGGGAAAGGAAAATAGGTGTTTCAGGCATGGCAGGCTCCTCGCTCCGGGCGGAGCGGCAATGGCTGAGGTCCAGCTGTTCGGGTGATGGGTCCTGAAGACGATCAGATAGCTTGTTCGCGGCCCTCGTTCCAGCCTTGATTGAGTGACGGCTTTCCAGGAATTGCTTGAACGCGTTCGTCTCTGCCAATATCTCGTCGGGTCGATCGTTCCTGGTGTCGTTCCGCGCGCCAGCATGGACTCCGACCCATAAGGAAAATGCCGCTGCACCAAGGTACGGACCCCGGCCGCGCCGGCCGGGGTCCGCTTAAGCTGCTCTTCAGGCGATGGCCTGAAACGGCTTGCGAACTGGTTGACAGATCGATCTGTGGCCGGTTCTCCTATGAAATCCTGACGGAAGACGAGGTGTTCATGGCTCGTGAAGTATTCATCCCGATTCGAACGGACGAGGACGAAGAGAACATAAGGGACCTGATGGAGATGACAGGTTCGGCTACCGAGGAACAGCTCGGCAGGAGGTGCTTCGACCTCATGCGCGTTGCCGTCGAGGCGATCAGGCAAGGTCACACGGTCGGCGCTATCCTGCCGGACCTCACCACTTTCTACGGGTTCGAGCAGAAATCGCTCGCGCATGCCGAAAAGCTGGTTGCGCAGTCCGAGCCGAAAAGGAGCCTGCGCCGTGAACTTGGCTTTGGCCCGGGACACGGTCATGCCGCGCGTAAGCCTTCAATCAACTGACCGTGACGCGCCTTGCGGCAGGCTGAGGCCTTATCGTGCCGGTGCGCCGGCATGGCGGGACAACTCCGCGGCGACGCGCTCGATCACGTACGGCCATTCGCCGCGCACGCTTTGGCGAAACACGCGCAGGCTCGGATACCACCGGCTGGTCTCGCCCTCGTTCAGCCAGCGCCAGTCGGGGTTCTGCGGGATAAGAAGCCACGCCGGGCAGCCCAGAGCCCCCGCCATGTGGCACACGGAGGTATCGACGGTGATCACGAGGTCAAGGGCCAGGATCGCCGCCGCGGTATCGGTGAAGTCGCCGAGTTCAGGGCCTAGCCTGACAATGTCTACCGGGCCGAAATCATGTTCCGCGGTCGGCCCTTTCTGCAGCGAGAAGAATTGTACGCCCGCAACCTCGAGCAAGGGCCCAAGCAGGCCGGCCGGAATCGAACGCGCGAAGTCGTTGAGGTTCTTCGGGTTGCCGGCCCAGGCGATGCCGACCTTGAGCGCCGCTTCTTGCCGCCGGAGAGAGCCTATGCGTTCGCGCCATCGCGCCGTCTTGCCGGCATCGACCCGTAGGTAAGGCACGGTGACGGGGATCGTGTCCAGCGTCGTGCCGAAGCGCTCGGGCAGGCTCATCACGCCGACCCACGCGGCAAACGCCAGGTGGCCCTCGACCTCGACCGGGTTGTCGATGCGTGCAATGACGCGGATGTTCATCTCGTGCGTCAGCCCTTCGGCAAAGAGGCTCGTCAGCTCGGGCAGGACCTCGAACAGCACGTCGTACCCCGCCTTCGCCAGCAGCGGCACGTAGCGGGCGAACTGGATGATGTCGCCCAGCCCTTGCTCGGCGATGACCAGCAGCGTGCCGTCCAGCTGTTCGGGCGACTCACCTCTCCAGACCGGCTGGCGGAACTGGCCGCGCGGCTCGCGAAAGCCACCCTGGCGAGCCCAGCGCCACTCGTACTCCCTCCAGCCTTCCTCCATGCGCCCGAGCCGCAGCAGAAGCAGCGCGCGCGAGCAGTGCGCGGCCGCGTTGTCCGGCTCGGCTTCGAGCAGCCTTGCGTAGGTCTCGATCGCCTGTTCGGCGTGGCCGAGCCCGGACTGCGCGTTGGCCCGGTTCAGCAACGTCGCCGGGTCGTCTCCAGGCAGTTGGGTCAGAGCGTTGTCGAAAGCCTGCGCCGCTTCGGCATAGCGCCCCAGACGGTCGAGCGCCGCGCCGCGGTTGACCCAGGCCGCGGGAAACCGGGGACGCAAGGCCAGCGCGGCCTGGTATGCGGGGATGGCATCGGCGAAACGGCACTGCTCCTGGAAGGCGTTGCCGAGCTTGTTGTATGTCTCGGCCGCCTTCTCGGCATTGCCAAGGGTCTCGTAAGCGAGGCCGAGGTTCTGGAAATAGTCCGGCGTGCCGGGCTTGAGGACGATGGCGAGGGTGATGCACCGCACGGCCTCGTCCGCATGGCCGCGATGCAGCGCCAGCAAGCCCTTGAAATGCCACAGGTCGGGATCGTCGGAGTGTTCCTCGATCAGCTCCTGGTAGATCCGCCCCGCTTCCTCGAACCGGCCTTCGCCGTGCAGGCCGGTTGCCTGGACGAAGCGCGGATGGCTCAGCAGCTTCATAGCCTTACGCCGCGCTGCGCGAGGCGGCAAGACGGTCCAGGCCGCGCCCCATCTCGGCCACCACGCCCGCCCAATCACCCGGCTTCTTCTGCCGAAACAGGCGGTGCGCGGGATACCAGGGTGAATCCTCGCGGTCCAGCATCCACCGCCAGTCGAGCACGCTCGGCATGGCGAGCCATACCGGGCAGCCGACCGCGCCCGCGAGATGCGCGACGGAGGAGTCGATGCTGATCACGAGGTCGAGATGCTTGAGCGCCGCCGCCGTATCGGCGAAATCGCGCAAGCGTGCATCGAGGCCGACGACGTTGCCGCCGGCAAAGACATGGCGCGCGGCCTCGCCCTTCTGCAGCGAGTAGAAAGTCACGCCCGAACGCGCCAGCAACGGCTCCAGCGCCTCGCCAGGCATCGAGCGCAGGTTGTCGTGCCGCGTTTGCGCGCTGCCACGCCACACCAGCCCGACGTTCACTCCCTCGCCACGCGGAATGAGTTTTTCCCACGGCTGCAACCGTGCGGGCGCAACGCCGAGGTAGGCGCCGCTTGGAACCGTTTCCAACGTCGTGCCGAGGCGGTGCGGCAGGCTCATCAGGCTGACAAAGGCGGCAAAGGGCAGGTTTCCGGCAATCTTGCCGTTGGGTTGCCGACGGATGACCCGGATATTGGCGGTGTCGGCAAAGCTTTCGCTGAACAGCGTGTGCAGTTCGGGCTGCACTTCGAACAGCACGCGATGCCCCTGCGCCGCCAGCAGCGGCACGTAGCGCGAGAACTGCATGATATCGCCGAAGCCTTGCTCCTGGATGACCAGGACGGCGCCCTTCAGCTGCTCGGGCGTCTCGCCTTTCCACACAGGCTGCGCCAGCGCGCGCTGGCCGGCCTCCATGAAGTGCAGGCCGTGGACGCATCGCCATTCGTACTCCTCGAAACCTTCTTTCAGCTTGCCCCCGGCCAGCAATCCGACCGCAAGGTTGCGGTGGGCCTCGGCGCTGTCCGGCTTCACGCTCACGGCTTCCGAAAAGTACTTCATCGCCTTGTCCATCTTGCCGAGATGGTACCAGCCGCCGCCGATATTGGAGAGGACCAGGGATTTCTCGCGCGGGTCGGTGACGCGCTTTTCCACCTTGCGCAGGATTTCGATCGCCTGCTCGTCCTCGCCCAGTTCGATCAGGGCCGAGCCGTAGTTGCTGCCCGCCCATGTGTTCGCCGGATCGAGCGCCAGTGCCTTCGCGAAGGCGTCCCGCGCCTCAGCCAGTTTCTTACGGGCCTGCAACGCGTTTCCTTCTTCGTTGAAGGCAACCGCGGCGGCCCTGTCGTCACCGGCGCGCTGGTGGCTGATGCCGAGGTTCTGGTGGAACTCCGGCGTCCCTGGCTTGAGCGCGATGGCCAGCCCGATCAGCCGGATCGATTCCGCCTGGTCGCCCGTATGGCTGGCCAGGAGCCCGCGAAAGTGCAGCAGGTCCGGGTCGCGAGGGAACTGAAGCGACAGCTTCCTGTACAGGCGGTCTGCTTCTTCGTGTTTACCCGCGTGATGGGCGGTAACGGCCTCGCGCATCAGTTTGTGGTTCATGCTGTTTGCCTTTGGGTTTCCGGTCGTGCCGCGATGAACTGATCGAGGGCATGGCCAGCCGCGAGTACCGCGGAGTTCCAGTCGCCATGCGCCTGTTGCCGGAACAGGCGCGCGGTCGGGTACCAGGGCGAAGCGTCGCCAGCGAGGCCCCAGCGCCAGTCGGGAACCTTCGCCAGCAGGATCCAGGCCGGCTTTCCTAGCGCGCCGGCAAGGTGCATGACGGCGGTATCGACGCCGATTACCACATCCAGCGCGGCAAGCGCGGCCGCGGTTTCCGCGAAGTCGGTCAGCTCGGGATCGAGGGCGACAACGTTGCCGCGCGGGAAATCATAGGTCGCCGCCGGTCCCTTCTGTACGGAAAAGAAGGTCGCGTCGTCGCGTTCAAGCAGCTTGTGCAGGTACTCGGGAGGCATCGAGCGCTCGAAGTTGCGCATGTGCAGGGGATTGCCGCCCCAGACGAGGCCGACCGTCGGCTTGTCCGAACTCAGCCGCCGCGCCCAGCGCGCCGCGCGTTCGGGCAGCACCGTCAGGTAGGGAATCTGCGCCGGCACGGTTTCCAGCGTCGTCTGGAAGATGCGCGGCAGCGAGAATGTGCCTGTATAGGCGGAAAAAGAAAGATCGCCGTAGAGGCCGGGCCCGGCAAGCTGCGCGGGGACGAGCGCGATGCGTTCGTGCGGCAGGCCTTCGGTGAACAGCGACCACAGCTCCGGCTTGACTTCGAACACTACGTCGTAGCCGCGCTCGGCGAGCAGAGGCAGGTAGCGAGCGAACTGGATCGCGTCCCCGTAGCCCTGCTCGGACAGCACGAACAGCGGACCCCCCAGCTCCGGCGGCGCTTCGCCATTCCACATCGGGCGCGCAAGGTTGCCGCTGTTGTACTTGGGGTCCTTCCAGCGCCACTCGAACTCGCGCCAGCCTTCCTCGTACTGGCCCGCCAGCAGAAGGGCCAGCGCCAGGTCGTTGTGCGCGACGGGAAGGTCGGGGCGCAATGCCAGCGCCCGGCGCTGCGAGGCGATCGCTTCGTCCAGCTGTCCGAGCCCGTGATATGCGTTGCCGAGGTTGAGGTGCACGCTTGGCAGCTGGCGCAGAAAGCCTTGCGGCATCGCCGTGCCGCTCCAGTGCGCAAGCTCGGCCGGCATGCGCGGGTCGGGCTGCAGAGTGCGGTTCAGGAGGTCGCGCGCCTCCGCATAACGTCCCACCCGGTTCAGCGTCACGCCGAGATTGTTGAAGCCGTGCTCGTTCTTCGGATCTGCCTTGGTCGCCTGCTCGAAGGCGGCGATGGCGTCGTCCAGCCGGTTCTGGCCGGTGTAGACGTTGCCAAGGTTGATGAAGGTCTCGCAGGCTTTGGGACCATCGCCCAGACGCTGGAAGGTAACCGCGAGGTTCTTGTGGAACTCCGGCATGCCCGGCTGGATCTCGATGGCGCGCTGGATGCGCGCCACCGACTCAAGCAGGTTGCCCACCTGTCCCGCCAGAACGCCCATCAGGTGGACGACATTCGCCTCCTGAGGATTTTCCTGTTCCATCTGCCGGTAGCGCGCCCAGGCCTCGTCGAACCTGCCGGCGGTGTGCAACTGCATGGCCTCTGCAAGGCGGGGGTCGATTGACACGGGCATGATGAGGCGGCAACTCTGGCTGACACGATGGGAGTTACGGGAAATGTTGCGCGAACGTTTGAACGATACGTTAAAGGACGCGATGCGGGCGAAAGATCAGGCGACGGTTTCGACCCTGCGCATGGTCCTGGCCGCGATCAAGGACAAGGACATCGCCGTGCGACCCGCCGGCAATGCCGAGGGCATTGCCGATCCGGAAATCCTGACGCTGCTTCAGTCTATGATCAAGCAGCGTCGCGAGTCGATTGCAATGTACCGGCAAGGCAACCGCGAGGACCTCGCCGCCAAGGAAGAAGGCGAGATCGCGACCATCGAGGGCTTCCTACCGCAGCAGATGGGCGGCGATGCCGTAAAGCAAGCCATCGATCAGGCGGTGCGCGAAACCGGCGCGGCGTCGGTCAAGGACATAGGAAAGGTCATGGCGGCGCTCAAGGCGAAGTACGCCGGCCAGATGGATTTCGGCGCGATCGGGCCGGAGGTGAAGGCGAGGCTGGGCAGGTAGGAATGAGCGCATCGTAAAGTCGCCGTGCCGGCCGGAATGGCGGGTATTGCTTTCAGGCGATTTCACAGACCGCTTGCGTTGTCTTGCAAGCGGCCTCACGCTGCTTATAGCAACGGGCATGAAGGGATCAGGATAATTGATGGCCGCGAACCCGTACCAGACGCTTGGGATAACCAAGGACGCCAGCGACGCTGATGTCAAATCGGCCTACCGCGCCCTCGCCAAGAAGAACCACCCCGACCTCAACCCCGGCAACGAGGCGGCGAAGACACGGTTTTCAGAGATCGCGGCAGCCTACGATCTTCTGTCCGACAAAGGCAGGCGCGCCGCCTTTGATCGCGGCGAGATCGACGGCAGCGGCCAGCCCAAGCAGCAGCAGTTCTACCGCGATTACGCCGCCGGCGAGACCGGGCAGCGCTATCGCCAGGCGGGCGGTTTTACCGGGTTCGGCGGTGGGGGTGAGCACGGGCAGTTCAGCGACATCTTCAGCTCGATGTTCGGGGGGGCGGGAAGGGCAGGCGCGGAATCGTCCGACGTGCACTACTTGATCGAGATCGATTTCCTTGAGGCGGCGAAGGGCGCGGCCAAGCGCGTCACCATGCCGGGCGGCGCGGTGCTGGACATCGTCATTCCAGAAGGGGTGAACGAAGGCCAGAAGCTGCGCCTGAAGGGCAAGGGCAAGGCCGGGCGCGGCACCCAGGCTGGCGACGCCTACGTCGAGCTGCGAATCAAGCCGCATCCCGCCTTCACGCGCGAGGGGAACAACATCACGGTGGAGCTGCCGATCGGCTTCCACGAGAGCATCCTCGGCGCCAAAGTGCCGGTGCCGACGGTGCGCGGGCCGGTGACCATGGCGATTCCCAAGGGGGCGACTACCGGCCAGACGCTGCGCCTCAAAGGCAAGGGCGTGAAGAACGGCGACCAGTTCGTGCGTTTAAAGATCGTGATGCCGGCGACGATCGACCCCGAACTGGAACAGCTGGTCGCCTCGTGGGCGAAGGTGCACGGCTACGACCCGCGCGAGGGCGGGAAGTGAGGGTTACCCTTGAACAGGCGCTCGCGCTTGTCGGCGGGGAACTCGACCAGCCTACGGTCGACACCTACGTCGCGCATCGCTGGGTGCGTCCCATCGCCAGCGAGGACGGGCTTTGGTTCGAGGAGATCGACCTCGCGCGCATCCGCCTCGTCCGCCACCTGCAGCGCGACATGGATGTCAATGACCACGGCATGGACGTGGTGCTGAACCTTTTGGACCAGCTGTACGAGTTGCGGCGCAGGATGGAAACGGTGACGGAACCGACCGTTTCCACGGCCGAGTTCTGGGAGGAGCAGGAGGAGTTCTAAGCAGTTTCTCCAAACGGGGAACGACAGGTTAACGACCGTGTTGCGGAATAGGCAAACCGGCTTTCACCCGCTTGCCTTGAATTGCACGCCTGATGCTGCACAAACCTTAAATCGGATAAAGTCATGACAGCTGATTTGCCGGGCGCCCCAGGCCGCGAAAATACAATCACCCTGTTGGAAGAAACGGCGAAGCTGGCCAAGCGCGACGTCGTGAAGGCGCGTGTCCGGGTGAGCTCGAGGACGGTCGAGACTGTCGAGACGCTTCACGAAACTCTTCACGACGAGGACGTCACGATTGAACGCATAAGGTGCGAACGCATCGTCGACACAGCCCCTTCGATACGTCACGAAGGAAATGTAACGGTTATTCCTGTGGTAAAGGAAGTGATGATCGTAAAGTTGATGCTAGTTGAAGAAATAATAATCACTAAAAACATCAGGGTTAGGAACGAGTCGAAAGACGTCCTGTTAAAGTCTCAAGAGTTCAGCATCGAACGCTTACCGCCTTTCCAAGAAACCTGACAGGATATAGTATGCAAAGCCAGTTGAGTCCCATGAGCAGCAACGCAACGACCTCTAGCCGCACGATCGGCGCGCTGTACAACACGTCTTCCGACGCCGAGCGAGCCCGCGGCGCTTTGCTGAGCGCGGGGATCGACAGTTCCGATATCCACGTCGTCGATGCCTCACGGACGAACTCGCCCGGCTCGACGCAGGCTGCTACGCCTACCACGGGAAGCGCTGCTTCCCATGCTGGATTTTTCGGCTCGGTCAAGCACCTTTTCATGCCGGAGGCCGAAACGCGCACGTACGCCGAAGGCGTGCGCCAAGGCGGTACGTTCCTCGCCGTCACCACGACCGAGGAGGATTGCGATCAGGTGATCCAGATCCTGGAAAGCAGCAATCCCATGGACCTGGAGCAGAGCGAGAAGGACTGGTTCCCGGCTGGCTCGAGCGCCTTGGCATCGGCCTCTGGTTCAGCCTTGTCAGGGACGGCAAACGACAAGCTGGAAGTAATGGAGGAAAACATCAAGGTCGGGCGTCGCGACGTTGACCGAGGATCGGTCCGCATCCGCAGCTACGTCGTCGAACAGCCGTTCAGCGAACAGGTGACGCTGCGCGAGGAGCATGTGGGCATTGATCGCCGCGTCGTCGACCGCCCGCTGGACGCAACCGACTCGTTCACTGACAAGACGATCGAGCTGGAAGAAATGGGCGAGGAAGCCGTCGTCCAGAAGACCGCGCGGGTCAAGGAAGAGATCAGCCTGCGCAAGGATGTCGGGCAACGCTCGGAGACGATTTCCGACACGGTTCGTCATACGGAAGTCGAGATCGACGACGGCCGGACCGGAGTTTCCGGAACAAAGACGAGCGGAACGACAAGCAGCACCACCACGACCAAGCGCTGAGGCTTGCCGATGCGGGAAGAGGGCGGGCGAGACCCGCCCTCTTCTGTCGTACGGCGCATAGATTTCGGTGCGTGGAAAAGGCTGCAATCGATTCCAAGCCTAAACTAGACGTGTCAACACCGAAATTTAGAAAAATCAAAAAGAACTAGGATATCGGTCTCGCCAGCGTAGTCGTAGCCGTCTACGTTTTGACCATGGCCTTTCCCCCGCAATTCCTAGATGAGATTCGGGCGCGCGTGCCGTTGTCCTCGGTGGTCGGCCGCAAGGTCCGGCTGATCCGCGCCGGACGCGAGTGGAAGAGCCCGTGCCCGTTCCACAAGGAAAAGACGCCCTCCTTCTACGTCAACGACGGCAAGGGGTTCTTCCATTGCTTCGGCTGCGGCGCGCATGGCGACGCGGTCGGGTTCCTAATGCGGCACGACAATTTGTCGTTTCTCGAAAGCGTCGAGCTGCTGGCGGCGGAAGCGGGGCTGGAGGTTCCAAAGCCCACCGAAGCCGAACGCCAGCGCTACGAGGCGCAGAAGACGCAGCACGAGATCCTGGAAGCGGCGACGGCGTGGTTCGAGGCCGAGCTGCGCCGCCCCGCCGGACGCAAGGCGCTCGAGTACCTGAGCGCGCGCGGCCTCGACGAGCCGACCATCGCGCAGTTCCGCCTCGGCTACGCCCCCGCCGACGCGCAGGCGCTGCGGACGGCTCTGCTGGCCGCGGGCGCGAAGGAAGCCGACCTGGTCGAGCTTGGACTGCTCAAGCAAACAGAGGATGGCGGCCGCACGTACGGCTTCTTCCGCGACCGGGTCATCTTTCCAGTCACCGACCGGCGCGGCCGGCCGGTCGCCTTCGGGGCGCGGCTGATCGAGGGGGAGGGGCCGAAATACATCAACTCCCCCGAACACGCGCTGTTTCACAAGGGGGAAACGGTGTACGGCATCGCTCGCGCGCGACTGGCGGCGGCGGACGGCGCGCCGATCGTGATCGCAGAAGGCTACATGGACGTGATCGCGCTGACGCGCGCGGGCTATCCCGGCGCGGTGGCGCCGATGGGTACGGCGATCACCGAGGCGCAGATCGAGGCGCTGTGGCGGCTGATCCCGGCGGGCTCGCGCGTGCCGTTCCTGTGCCTGGATGGCGACAATGCTGGGCAAAGGGCGGCGGAGCGGGCAGTTGCCCGCGTGCTGCCAATCCTGAAGCCGGATCATTCCCTGCGCATCGCCTTCATGCCGCCGGGGGAGGACCCTGATTCGCTGGCCCGCTCGGGCGGAGGCGCGGCGCTGGCCAAAATCCTGGACGGGGCGATCCCGCTTTCCGAAATGCTGTGGCGCACGACGCTGGCGCAGAAGCCGGGGCAGACGCCTGAAGAGCAGGCGGGGCTGCGCGCCTTCCTGCTAGACCGGGTTTCCGAAATCCGCGACGGTCTGGTGCGCGAGGAGTACCGCCGCGACATGCTGCGCCGGCTGGGAGAGCGGAACTATGCCGACCGCCGGGCAGCGTTTGCCGGGCGCCGTACCGCCGGCGGTACGCCGCGCTTTGGCCGAACCGGAAAACTGATCCCGCTTGGCGGGCCAAGGCCGGGACAGAAACCGGGCAAGGCCCAGGATACCAGGGCGCGCGCGCTGCTGTCCGTGATGGCTCGTCATCCCTACCTGTTCGAGGAATTCTGCGAAGGGTTCCATCATCTGGCCGTGCCGGAGGGCTTGCGCCGCCTGCACGGCGCGATCTGCGAAGCGCTGGGCTCGCGGCACGATCTGGATGCAGGGGCGCTGCAGGCGCATCTTGCCGCGAGCGGGCACGCGGAAGCGCTCGAAGCAATCTTGCATCGCGGCGTACGGCTGCACTCCGGCTTTGCGCGCGATGACATGAACCCCGAGCAGGTAAGGGAAGGATTCCTGTCCATGCTGGCCAGCGACGGGAACCTGGCTCTGATGGACGACATCCGCAGCGCCCAGGCCGAATTTGCCGCCAACATGGACGAGGCAAGCCTGCTCAAGCTGCGCATGTTGCAGGCGCAGCTCAAGGCTGGAGCCCCTCTGGACGGCGAAGTCGACTGAACTATGTCTCCGAGTCGGCGCAAACTGCCATCTCGCTTATTTACCTGTTAACCGCAGGGCGTTAGAACCGTCATTTGCAGCGTTATGGTTAACGGGGCGAGAGCACCGTCCTTCCCTTCACCACCGAGGTCGATCGAGCAATGGCGACAAAGCCGAAGACGGAAAAAGCCACGCGGAGCGAAGATTCCGGAGATACGCCGCTCGCCGACAGCTCGCTGGCGCAAAGCCTGAAGCGCATGATCGCCCGCGGCAAGGAGCGCGGCTACATCACCTATGACGAGCTGAACGCCGCCCTGCCGCAGGAGGATTACACCTCCGAGCAGATCGAAGACGTGATGTCGAGCCTGTCCGAGATGGGCATCAACGTGGTCGAGTCCGAGGAGACCGAGGAGGAGACGCCGGAAAAACCCGCCGTCGAAGATGACGAGGAAGAAGCGGAGGGACGCGGCAACATCGATGACGACGCCGGCCGCACCGACGATCCGGTCCGCATGTACCTGCGCGAGATGGGCCAGGTCGAGCTGCTGTCGCGCGAGGGCGAGATCGCCATTGCGAAACGCATCGAGGCGGGCCAGGAAATGATGATCGGCGGCATCTGCGAAAGCCCGCTGACGATCCGTGCCATCCTCGGCTGGCATCAGGCGCTGCTGGAAGAAAAGATGGCGCTCCGCGAGATCATAGATCTCGATGCGACCTATGGCGGCGGGCCGGATGGCGATCCCGTCCTGCCGGTTGCCCTTGCTGCGAACGACACCGCGGAAAGCAACGGAAAGGAAGAGCCGGCGGAAACGGCGTCCAAGGAAGACGAGGACGGCGAAGCCGGCGGCGGCGTGTCGGGCGGTACGTCCGGCGGCGGGCTGATGGATTACGACGACGAGGGCGAGGAGAACATTTCGCTCTCGGCGATGGAGGCTGCCCTGCGCCCGCAGGTCCTGGAAGTCTTCGAGAAGATCGCGGACACGTACAGGAAGCTTGCCAAGCTGCAGGAACAGCGCCTGGAATCGGCGCAGCAATCCAAGAAGCTGAGTCCGGCCGCGGAAAAGAAATACGAGGCGCTCAAGCTAGAGATGGTCAAGCTTATGGAGCAGGTGCGCCTGCACAACAGCCGGATCGACCAGCTCGTGCAGCAGCTCTACGGCCTGAACCGCAAGCTGATCGGCCTTGAAGGCAAGCTGCTGCGCGAGGCCGTCGATTGCGGGATCAAGCGGGAAGACTTCCTTGGCCGCTACTTCGGCTCCGAAGTGGACCCGAACTGGTTCGAGCGCATCAGCCAGCTGCCCGGCGCGGGGTGGAAGCGCTTTGCCGCCAAGGGCGACAAGGACGTCTCACAGATGCGTGCCGCAATCGCCGCGATCTCCGAAGAGTCCGGCGTTCCGCTCGGCGAGTTCCGCCGCATCGTGCTGACGGTGCAGCGCGGCGAGAAGGAAGCCGCCAAGGCGAAGAAGGAGATGGTCGAGGCGAATTTGCGCCTCGTCATTTCGATCGCCAAGAAGTACACCAACCGCGGCCTGCAGTTCCTCGACCTGATCCAGGAAGGAAATATTGGCTTGATGAAGGCGGTCGACAAGTTCGAGTACCGCCGCGGCTACAAGTTCTCGACCTACGCCACGTGGTGGATCCGTCAGGCGATCACGCGTTCCATTGCCGACCAGGCGCGCACGATCCGCATTCCCGTTCACATGATCGAGACGATCAACAAGCTGGTGCGCACCAGCCGCCAGATGCTGCACGAGATCGGCCGCGAGCCGACGCCGGAGGAACTGGCCGAGCGGCTGGTGATGCCGCTGGAGAAGGTGCGCAAGGTGCTGAAGATCGCCAAGGAGCCGATCAGCCTGGAGACGCCGATCGGCGACGAGGAGGACAGCCACCTCGGCGACTTCATCGAGGACAAGAACGCCGTCATCCCGCTCGACGCCGCCATCCAGGCGAATTTGCGCGAAACAACGACCCGCGTCCTGTCGAGCCTGACCCCGCGCGAGGAACGCGTGCTGCGCATGCGTTTTGGCATCGGCATGAACACCGATCACACGCTCGAGGAAGTCGGCCAGCAGTTCAAGGTGACCCGCGAACGCATCCGCCAGATCGAGGCCAAGGCCTTGCGCAAGCTGAAGCACCCGTCGCGGTCAAGGAAGCTGCGGAGTTTCCTGGACGATCGGTGAGGCTGTGGGACCTTCGTTCGCCTTGGCTTGATCGAAACGGATCGTCATCCTTGTGGCCGGGCAGCGGCGTGGATCAGGACCCGGTTTCACGTGTCGCTACGGTACAGAACAGAGTGACTTACGATTGACTCGGAGCTGGCTGGTCCATGGGTCCCGAATCAGGTTCGGGATGACGGAAAAGCACCATTGCCACAGTATCGGGGCAACTGTGTCCCGCCGTGATCGTGCCTGCCGCTTCCGACTGTCCATCGACCGCCATGTCGCGCAGGTATGAAACAGAATAGCTTGCTCCGTTGAAGATGCCCAGCACCCGGCCGTCGAGGTGGTTGAGGGTGCCGCCGTTGTCGATCTTCAGTATCGTCACCTTACCGTCGACGCCGACGATCTTCGCGTGTCCGCACAGATCGTAACGGTACTCGCGGGCCGCTGGAACGGTCGCGCTGACGCTGTCCCTGACCTTTTGCGGCCCAAGCGTCATCATCCCGACCGGCACATGGTTGATGGTGACGGTGATCGTTTCCTCGGTTTCGGGCGGGAAGACCTCGTCCATGATCCGGAAGCTGACGGTTTCCAGCGGGGTCTGCGCCGCGCTGGCCCGAGCCGGGCCGAGCAGGGCAAGGCACGCCAGCGCGCGAAGCAGGGGTGCTGGAAACTTGAGCACCGTCATAAGTGCAGACCCACTGCGCCGACGTTGGTCACCTCCGACGCTCGCGCTTTCGGTTTTGTTGAACGCGGTCCCAAATACTGATGAACGGCTTGCCAGGATAGAAGCGCTCCCATGCCTCGCGCTCTTTCATGTCCCGTTCCGCGATGACCTTGCGCCAGTCCGGTTCGGCCGCATAGACCACTTTTTGTTGCGCGTCTTCATAGTAAAGCCATCCGGAGATCTTGTTTCTCAGCTCGCACAAACGATCGAAGAGTGCCTGTGTTATCATGTCGTTGCGGTCTTGAAGCGGGTAGGTGCTGACGTCTCCGCTTTCGACCCATTGCCATAGCCAATGTTCCTGGTCCGATGGCCAACTGCGACAAACGTCGTTTTCACTAAGCTCGCTCAGCCTGTCATAAAGCTCGAGCTTGGGATTGCGCGCGACCAGGGCGGGATACTCGCTCGCCCAATCCTGCCAGCGTGCAACGATTTCCTCGCAAACTAGAGGGTGCAAATAGGTCTGAAATAAAAAGTTAAAAGCGCTATATGGCTGGATTTTGAACACTGCGTACGGGTTGTTGCCTGCAGCGATCAGAGCGTCGATCGTGTCGCTCGCCAGTACCCGGAACCGTTCGCACGTTTCATTTTCCTTGTCTGTAAAGGCGTATAGCTCGTTTAGCAGTTCGTGCTGAACTTGCATTAGCCGGTCTCGATCCACCGAACCGCCGCTCACGGTTGCTCCTCCAGCGGCTCCCACTGCCGTTCGGCGGTCTCGGCGGCTTTGGGTGCCCGCGTTTCGCGGACGTGGTCCAGCAGCTTGAACAGCGCCGCTTCGACGCCTTGGCCGGTGGCGGCGGAGAGCAGCAGGGGCTCGCGCTTGGCGGCTTTCTTCAGCGCCTTGGCTTTCGCCTTCAGCGTCTCGGGGTCGACGGCGTCGATTTTGTTCAGTGCCAGCAGCTCGGGTTTCTCGCCAAGGCCATTGCCATAGGCTTTCAGCTCGCCGCGGATGGTCCTGTAAGCGCCCGCCACGTCGTCCTGCGTCGCGTCGATCAGGTGCAGCAGCACCGACGTACGCTCGACATGGCCCAGGAAGCGGTCGCCGAGGCCATGGCCCTCGTGCGCACCCTCGATCAGGCCGGGGATGTCGGCCAGCACGAATTCCTCGTCGCGGATGCGCACGACACCAAGGCCCGGCGACAACGTCGTGAACGGGTAATCGGCGATCTTGGGCTTGGCGTGGGTGCAGGCGGCGAGGAAGGTGGACTTGCCGGCATTGGGCAGGCCGACCAGCCCGGCGTCGGCGATCAGCTTCAGCCGCAGCCACACCCAGCGCTCCTCGCCCGGCCAGCCGGGGGTCGATTTGCGCGGCGCGCGGTTGGTCGAGGACTTGTAGTGGGCGTTGCCGAAACCGCCGTCGCCGCCGCGCAGGAACACCAGCGTCTGGCCGACCGTGTCCATGTCGGCCAGCAGGGTTTCCTGATCGTCATCGAGGATCTGGGTGCCGACGGGCACCTTGACCAGCAGGGTCTCGGCATCCTCGCCGGTGCGGTCGCGGCCCGCGCCGTTGCCGCCGCGAGGCGCCTTGAAGTGCTGGCGATAGCGGAAGTCGAGCAGGGTGTTCAGCCCGTCGACCGCCTCGAACACGACGCTGGCGCCCTTGCCGCCGTTACCGCCGTCGGGACCGCCGAACTCGACGTACTTCTCGCGGCGGAATGAAACGCAGCCGCCGCCGCCATGGCCGGAGGAAAGAAAGATTTTAACCTGGTCGAGGAATTTCATGGCATCTCACTTCTTCGTCATCCCAGGCTCGACCCGGGATCCATGTCGAAGTCAATGTCAAATTCCCATCGTGCTTTAGAAGGTCGGTTCCGGATCAGGTCCGGGATGACAACCTGACTACTCCGCAGCCAAGGCGACCGGCACGACCGAAACCACGCTCCGGCCGGCGCGGGTTTTGCTGAAGGCGACGTTGCCGTCGGCGGTGGCAAACAGCGTGTGGTCGCGGCCGCAGCCGACGTTCTTGCCAGGGTGCACTTTGGTGCCGCGCTGGCGGATGATGATGTTGCCGGCGACGACCAGCTCGCCGCCGAACTTCTTGACGCCGAGGCGCTGGCCCGCGGAGTCGCGGCCGTTGCGGGAAGAGCCGCCTGCCTTCTTATGTGCCATGCTGTCAGACTCCCGAGATGCCGGTGATGCGCAGGATGGTCAGGTCCTGCCGGTGCCCGTTCTTGCGGCGGTAGTTCTGGCGACGCTTCTTCTTGAAGACGATGATTTTCGGCCCGCGCGCCTGTGCGACGATCTCGGCCGCGACCGAGGCGCCCTCGACCAGGGGCGAACCGATCTTGCCGCCTGCCATCAGCACGTCGCCGAGCGTGACCGCGCCACCCTTTTCGCCGGGAAGGCGTTCGACGCGGATGAGGTCGCCTTCGGCAACCCGGTACTGCTTGCCGCCTGTGCGGACAACTGCGAACATGAGACTACTGCCTAATTGAACGAGGTGAGGGGGAGTGATTACAAAAACCCCGCCGCGCTGTCAACGGCCGAATCGGCAAGCCGGCAGGCGCCCTCCCCAAATACCCGATCCGCCGCACTCACCCTCTCGCAAACCGCCACAATCAGCCCATATTCGATGGGTATGATATCCACCAGTCGAACGTGAGGAACCGTTCGATGCTGTTTCAGCGGAGGCTTGCATGATCGTTAAGCTACTGGGCGTCGGTGCAGTCCTTCTTTCGCTCACGGGAGCGGCTCAAGCGCAATATTATTACAGCGGGGCGCCCGTCTACGCCGCGCCGGCCGTGACCTACGTCCAGCCTGGCTACTACGCGCCGCCGGTTTACGCCGCTCCTGTTTACGCGGCCCCGGTCTATGCGGCGCCGGTCTACGCCGCGCCGGTATACGGCTACGGCGGCTATGGCGGCTACTACTCGCCGTTCAGCATTGGGCTCAATTTCGGCTTTGGAGGTCGCGGTTTCGGCGGCTTTGGGGGTCGCGGCTTCCGCTGAGGGCAGGACAGGGGCGGATGGTAAGCCGCCCCCGTCGATCGATCATCCAGGATTGGTGTTGTTCTGGCCGCTGCTCTGCGTCATCGAGAGCAGCTTCCCGTTAGCGCCGAATACCAGGATTTCGGACTGGTGCTCGGCATCGTGGCCGCCGACGAAAGCGCCAGCGAACGGAATGAAGTTTTCCGGATGCGACTGGAAATGCGAGTACGAATAAATTAGCGTTGTCAGCCCGTCGCTGGTGTGCGACTGCGACTGCGGCTGGCCCAGCTTGTTCTCGACATCGGCCACCGTCGTCTGGCCCACGACGAAGCTTTGCGTCTGCGATTGATCGATTTTCGTGCCGCTGGTCGAGCAGGCGGCAAGCGCAAGCGAGGCGAGAAGGGCGGAGGCGAAACCGGGGTTTTTCATGAGCATTCCTTGACGATAGTGACGAGCGAGGCGAGAACGGCGGCTTGTCCTAGCGCAACCGAGCGAAGCGGTACACAAAAATTCCCCCGGCTCAAAGCCCTTGCGTTGTTCGTGGCGGGGTAAGGCCTCCCAGGGTGTCGATCGCCTGGTAGAAATCCTCGATCATCCGCGGTGGTACGGGTTTCCCGATGTGGAACTCCACAGGCTGGCTGTAATCCTGGCAGGTGACTGTCAGGTCGTAGTCGCCCGACGAGATCCGGTCGATCAGCCTGCGCTCCGAGGCGGGCGTACGTGCCGTGATCGTGCCGCGCCCGAACATCGGGGTTGCCGAGTCGAAGCCCCAGCCGGAGTCGAGTCCGGAGGCGGTGACCGCGATATGGCAAGGCGCTTTGTAGCCCCAAGGATAATGTCCTGTCGGGAAGAATTCCAGCTTGCGGCTGAAATCGGCGCTCAACCCCACTTGCGCGGCCTTCCGAGCGGCCTGCAGATCGAGCGGTCTTTCGCCTTGCGGCCGCGCGAACAGGTCGATCTTCAGCGTGACCTCGTCCGCTCCCAGCCGGGCATGCACGATGTGCACGGCATCCCAGCCGTTCGACGCCCCTTGCTGGCGGTTGTGTGTCCAGTGCCCTTCGGCAATGTCGGTGACTTTGACCGGATCGCGCGATGTGCGCTCCGGCGTGCACGCAAGGGCCGCGACCTTGACGGCACGCGGATCGCGGGAAACCGGAGCCATGAAATGCTCCGGACCCCAGACCCCGAAGCCAAGCTGCTCCTGAGGGGCTCCGGTCGCGCCGTTGCGGTTGTTTATGACGGACCGGGCGATGGGCTTGCCGGTGGCGTCGTACCCGGTCGTTTCCAAAACCGCATAGTTGCCCGAACAGTCGAACGCCCACTCCTCGGCCGTTTCCGCCGCGCCGTCCTTGCCGGGGGCGGTCCTGACCGGCACCTTGATGTAGGCTGTCAGCTGCGGGGAAGGAAGCCCTACTTGATTCCCGTGCGCGTCCGAGATCGGGTAAAGCGCCTTGCCGATATTGGCCTGGTCATAGGTAAAGCCGGGGTCGGCCGGGTCGACCGCCTGCCAAGCCGGGACAGCACGGTTCAATTTGGCGAAAGCGGAGTCCGCAAGCAGCAGGAAAAAAGCCGCCAGCACGCGCAAAAGTGTGTAGTTCACCGGTGGTCGCATCCGTCTCGTTGATCGGCGCTCTTAACATCGCGCACGGCAAAATCCAAGGCATTGCCTTTGAGCCCGTAGGATGTAATATTAAAGAATAATTTGTCGCCGATAGCGGTGCCACCCTAATAAACCTCTACACGCCACGCAAGCCCGCCGCCAATCACCGCGGCGGGCTTTTCACCTGATCACGAGCGCGTTGGTCAGTAGTTGCCGGTATCGTAGTCCTCGCGGTCGGTCACCCACACGTTCCGGAGGTTCTCGCACAACTCGGGCCGGTCGATGTGGTCGTTGAGGCACTTGCGGTAATCCGCCTCGGCCGTGTCCATTTTGGCCTGGGCGTCGAAATGGTCGGCGATGCCGCACCCTGTCAGGCCGAACAGCAATCCGGCCCATACGATCAGCTTCATGGCGTTCATCCCTTTGCTTTCCGGGCAAGCGCGGGCGAACCGCGCGCCTCGGGCGGTTGCCTGTAACGCTCGGGCAGGCGCGACGGAACAAGGCCCAGCGTCATGTCGACCACGTCGCGTTCGCCGCTCTCGATCATGCTGGCGTGCGACTGCTCGATCTGGGTTGCGCACAGGCGCTTGTACAGCGCGATGGCATGCGCCTGATTGTTCTGGCAGAACTTGTGCCGGTAGTAAGCAAAAATCCGCATCTCCAGGCCGGGCACGCGCGCCTTGCTGTTGATCAGGTGCCGCGCCATCTGCCGCGCGACGCCCAAGCAATAATAGGTGAACCGCGTCTCGTTGGCATAGACCTTGTAGTTGATCGCCGGGCCCTGGACGCACACGAAGTAGGCCCACTGGACTTTCTTGACGTGCGCGGATCGCAATAACCTCAGTCCCGCGAAGTGCAACACGTCGTTGTGCGCCCAAGAAATCTTTGCCTTGATCGAGCTGGGTTGCATCAGGAGCCTTGGAAACGAGCGGCGCCGAACTCAGTCGGCGATGTTGCTGGCGCGAGGTCTAACCGCAGCCTTGCCCACGGTAAGGCGCAGATATTACCGCCGCATTTCTTTTTGGGTCAAGGACGACAGCCAATCCATGAGTATCTCGGAGGAGCGTGCGAAAATGGTGCTGCCAGAGAGGATTGAACTCTCGACCTCACCCTTACCAAGGGTGTGCTCTACCACTGAGCTACGGCAGCGTGCCAACGAGTGCTTCGCAAAAACAGCTTTTCGCGAAGGGCCGAACCATACATAACCGGCCAGTCCTCCGCAACAACAGATAAGGCTGGCTGCGATGACAAAGACCAGGACGGAGCGGCTGGAAGCGGCATTGCGCGAAAACCTCAGGCGGCGCAAGGCGGCCCGGCCGCTCGGCGACCCGTCATCGGTTGAAAAACCATCGCCGCCACCAAATGAACATATTGAGCCGGCGGAGAAGCCCGTCTAGTTTGTGCCGCCATGGGCATTCTTCCCGACAGCTGGATCAGGCAGCAGGCGTTCGCGGCGCGCATGATCGAACCGTTCGTCGAGCGGCAGACGCGCGACGGCGTTATTTCCTACGGGCTATCCTCCTACGGCTACGACGCGCGGGTCAGCCCCGAGTTCAAGATATTCACCAACGTCGACAGCGCCATTGTCGATCCCAAGGATTTTCAGGCGCACGGCTTCGTCGACCGCACCACCGATGTGTGCGTCATCCCGCCGAACAGCTTTGCGTTGTCGCGCACGGTCGAGTATTTCCGCGTGCCGCGCGACGTGCTGGTCATCTGCCTTGGCAAGTCGACCTATGCCCGTTGCGGCCTGATCGTGAACGTGACCCCGCTCGAGCCCGAATGGGAAGGCCACGTCACGCTCGAAATTTCCAACACCACGCCGCTTCCGGCCAAGGTCTACGCGAACGAGGGCATATGCCAGTTTCTCTTCTTTCGGGCGACAACCCCGTGCGAGACCTCCTATGCCGACCGGAAGGGCAAATATCTTGGGCAGACGGGCGTCACCCTGCCGAAACTCTAGGCTCTCCCATGGACCAGATTCGCATTCGCGGCGGCAGGCCGCTCGGCGGCCGCATCACGATCAGCGGTGCAAAGAACTCCGCGCTGAAGCTGGTCGCCGCCTGTCTTCTGACCGACGACACGCTGCGCCTGTCGAACGTGCCGGAGCTTGCCGACATCGCCTCGATGACGGGGCTGCTGGCGCATATGGGCGTGGGCGTCGGGCAGGACGGATCGTGCCTCGCGCTCTCGGCCGGCACGTTGTCCGATTTCACAGCCCCCTACGACCTCGTGCGCAAGATGCGGGCCAGCATCCTGGTGTTGGGGCCGCTGGTCGCGCGGCATGGCAGCGCGCGCGTTTCGCTTCCGGGCGGCTGCGCCATCGGCACGCGGCCGGTCGACATGCACCTTGCCGCGCTCGAGCAGCTTGGCGCGGTCATCACTCTGGACGAGGGCTACATCAATGCTTCCGCCCCGAACGGGCTGAAAGGATCCAATATCCTGTTCCCCAAGGTCTCGGTCGGCGCGACCGAGAACCTGCTGATGGCGGCGACGCTGGCGAAAGGCACCACGGTGCTCGGCAACGCCGCGCGCGAGCCCGAGATCGCCGACCTGGCCCGTTGCCTGGTCGCGATGGGCGCGAAGATCGACGGCATCGGCACCGGGCGGCTGGTGATCGAGGGCGTGGACCGGCTGCACGGCGCCGACTACGCCGTCATGGCCGACCGGATCGAGGCGGGGACCTACGCGATCGCGGCGGGCCTGACCGGTGGCGACGTGCTGCTGGAAGGCGCGGCTTGCGAGACGCTGCAGGCCTTGCTCGACGTGCTGGAGCAGTGCGGCGTCACCTATACCGCCGAGCCGGGCGGCGTGCGCGTGCGGCGTAGCGGCCCGCTGGCCGGCGCGGACGTGATGACCGAGCCGTTCCCCGGGTTTCCGACCGACCTGCAGGCGCAGTTCATGACCATGATGACCATGGCTGAAGGCGCTTCGATGATTACCGAGACGATCTTCGAGAACCGCTTCATGCATGTCCCCGAGCTGCTGCGCATGGGCGCGAACATCAACGTGCACCAATCCTCCGCCGTCGTGCGCGGCGTGGCGCGGCTGAAAGGCGCGCCGGTGATGGCGACCGACCTGCGCGCATCTGTATCGCTGGTGCTGGCCGGCCTTGCCGCCGAAGGGGAAACGGTGGTCAGCCGAGTCTACCACCTCGATCGCGGCTACGAGCACCTTGAGGCGAAGCTCTCGGCGTGCGGCGCGGAAATCGAACGCCTGCACGGGGGCGATCATGAGTGAGGCACCGGCTGTCCGCCTCCCTGCCGCGCGCTTGCTGAGGCTGCGCGCGTGCGATGCCGACGATCTCAAGGCGATCGCAGCGGTGGTGCAGGATGCGCTCGTTCCCGTTCACGATATGCGCTTCCAGGCGACGGAGAGCCGCTTCGTGCTGGCTATGAACCGCTTTCGCTGGGAGTGCGACCCGACAGGGCAACAAACCTTCGAGCGCATCAACAGCGGTATTTCCTTCGACAGCGTTAGCCAAGTGCAGCTGCGCGGTTTTGAGCAGAGCGAGCGGGACTTCATTCTGGACCTGCTCACGATTACCTACGAACAGCCTTTCGTCACGCTCAGCTTCGCCGGGTATCGCGACGTCCGGCTGAAAACGGCGACGCTGGAGTGCCGCCTTGACGATTTCGGCGAGCCGTGGCCGGCGCGTTCGCGTCCGTCGCATAAGGGCGAGGACGGCCAGTGGACGGAGTGGGCCAAGTGAACCGGGCGCGCACGGTTGTCGGAATTGCGCTGATCGCCGTGGCGTTGCTGCTGGTCCTGTTCACGCTGCGCCCCTCCACAAGCGTTCAGCAGGAACGCGCGGAGCCTCTGCCGGCCGATACCACTCCGCACACCGGCCTGGTCACCAGGAAATGGTCAGACTGCTTCAAGAGCTGCACCTACTGGTTCGAGATGCAGCTCGCCGACGGCACGACCGAGCGCTACAGCCCGCAGAAGCCGCTGTACGATCACGTGGCTGTCGGCGCAAAAGTGAAACTTGCCTTCACCACCAGTTCCATTGGTATGCCGCTCCTGTCCGGCCTCGACGTGTTGGAGGCGCCGCCGCCCCCGCCGCCGGAACCACCCCCGCAGGCCCCTGTGCCGGCACCGATGCCGCAGGCCCCTGTCGCCCACCATGCGGGCAAGCACAAGTAAGGAAATGTAACCTCCGGACCTGGTCGGGGTGCAAACCGAGGGTGCGCGGGACCCGGAGACCCCGGCTCTACGTTTCGCTACGGCCGGGGTGACGGAAACCCTGCGACTCTAAAGCTTCACTAGTACCCGCTCAAAGATCCAGCCCGATGTCGAGGATCGGCGCGCTGTGCGTGATCCACCCGGACGAGATGAGGTCGACGCCCGAGGATGCCACGGCGGCGATGGTTTCCGCGGTGATTCCGCCTGACGCCTCGATGATCGGCGGGGCGACCGGGCCGGGGCGCTCGCGCACCGCGACGACGGCCTTGCGCAGCATTTCGGGCGGCATGTTGTCGAGCAGGATGCAGTCGATGCGCCCCGCGTCCAGCACTTCGTTCAGCTGCTCCAGCGTGTCGACCTCGACCTCGACCTTGACCATGTGGCCGAGGTCCTGCCGAACCCGGCGGATGGCCTCGCGCACGCTGCCGGCCAGCGCGACGTGGTTGTCCTTGATCAGCACGGCGTCGTCCAGGCCGTAGCGGTGAGAAAGCCCGCCGCCGCAGTTGACCGCATATTTCTCCAGCGCGCGCAGGCCGGGCGTCGTCTTGCGCGTGCCCACAAGGCGGGCTGGCACGTTGCGCGGGATCAGCGCCGCCAGCCGCGCCGTCTCGGTCGCGATCCCCGACAGGTGGCAGAGCAGGTTGAGCGCCGAGCGCTCGGCGGTCAGCATCGCCCGCGCGTTGCCGCCGACCGTCGCGATCTGCTGGCCTGCGGCAACCGTGTCGCCGTCCTCGACCAGCGGCTTGAACTCCATCGCCGGATCCATCAGGTGAAAGGCAAGCCGCGCGGCTGCAAGCCCGGCGATGCGGCCCGGCTTTCGCACCGCGAAGATGCCCGATGCCGTCAGGTCGGCGGGAACGATGCGGTTGGTCGTGATGTCGCCCGCGCGCCCGAGGTCGTCGAGAAGCGCGGCGCGGACAACGGGCTCGATCAGCAGGTCGGGAAGCGGGTTCAGGGTAGGCATAAGGGTGATTGTACTGGACGTTTCTCGATAACGCGACCATCTTTAAATGAAGAAAGGCAAGGTGATTTCATGGACACCGTGCTGGAAGACAGGCCCGCGGCAGATCCGCAGGATTTCCGCCGCCGGCTGGAAACCCTGATGCCGACGCTGGAAATCGACATCCACGCGCCGGTGATCGCCGAGATCAACCGCCTGAAGCGCGAGAAGAACGCGCTGATCCTGGCGCACAACTATCAGGCGCCGGAAATCTACCACGGCGTGGCGGACATCGTCGGCGACAGTTTGAAGCTCGCCTTCGACGCCAAGAACGCGACCGCCGACATCATCGTCATGGCGGGCGTGCACTTCATGGCCGAAACCGCCAAGCTGCTGAACCCGTCGCGCACCGTGCTGATCCCGTCTGATCGGGCAGGGTGCTCGCTCGCCGAATCGATGAGCGCCGCCGATGTGCGCCTGATGCGCCAGCATTATCCCGGCGTGCCGGTCGTGACGTACGTCAACACCTCGGCCGAGGTGAAGGCGGAGAGCGACATCTGCTGCACGTCGGGCAACGTGGTGAAGGTCATCAACTCGCTGGGCGTGCCGCGCGTCATCTGCGCGCCCGACCAGTATCTCGCCAAGTGGGCGGCGACGCAGACGGAGGTCGAGATCGTCTCGTGGGCCGGCTCGTGCGAGGTGCACGAGCGCTTCACCGGCCCCGAGCTGCGCTCCTATCGCCGCGCGCACCCGGACGCCGTCATCCTCGCCCATCCGGAATGCCCCGCCGACGTCCAGGCCGAGGCGGACTATGTCGGCTCGACCGCCGGCATGCAGAAATACGTCGGCGACAAGCGGCCCGCCAAGGTTATCATGATCACCGAATGCTCGATGGCCGATAACCTCGCCTCGACGTACAAGGACGTGCAGTTCATCCGCCCTTGCAATCTTTGCCCGCACATGAAGCGCATCACGCTGGACGGCATTTTGCATTGCCTGCAAACCGGCGAGTACGAGGTGACGATCCCGCCCGAGATCGCCGCCCGCGCCGTCCTGCCGATCGAACGCATGCTGGCGGCAAGTGGTTAGGCAATGAGAGTTTTCAAACGGTTCACCATCGCCGCTCTTGCCCTCCTGCTCGCCGGTCCCGCGCGGGCGCAGGAATCGCTGAACATCATCCGCGACGCCGAGATCGAATCGGACCTGCATTACTTCGTCCGCCCGATCTTCGTCGCCGCGCATCTGCGGCCCGACGACGTCACGGTCATCCTGGTGGAAAGCCCCGAGATCAACGCGTTCGTCGCCGGCGGAATGAACATGTTCATCTTTACCAAGCTGATCCTGCTGACCGACACGCCGCAGCAGTTGATCGGCGTCATGGCGCACGAGACCGGCCACATTGCCGGCGGCCACCTCGCCCGCCGCGGCGAGGGCGAGGAGAACGCGGCAATTATTTCCATTCTCGGCACGGTGCTGGGCGTGGCGGCCTCGGTCGGCAGCCGGGGCGAGGGCGGCAGCGGCGCGCTGGTGGGCGGCGAATCGCTCGGCATGGCGAACCTGCTCGCCTTCAGCCGGACGCAGGAGGCTTCCGCCGACCAGGCGGGCGTATCGTTTCTCGAGCGCAGCGGCATGTCGCCGGTCGGGCTCTATCAGTTCCTCGCCAAGCTGCAGGGTCAGGAGGCGATGCCGGAGAACCGCGCCGTGGAATACACCCGCACCCACCCGCTGACCCAGGACCGCGTCGAGGCGGTCAAATACGCCGTCGACCAGTACGGCACGATCGACAAGCGCGAGCTGCCCGACCTCCAGGACCGCTATGACCGGATGAAGGCCAAGCTGATGGGCTACCTCGAACCCGGGGCGGCCTTGCGACATTTCACCAGGACCGACAAGACGGTAACCGGTCGTTACGGCCGCGCCTTTGCCCTTTACCGCTCGGAACAGGCCGCGCCGGCGCTGGCGCTGATGGACCAGCTGATCCTGGTCGAGCCGCAGAACCCCTACTTCTACGAGTTCAAGGGGCAGATGCTGTTCGAGACCGGCAAGGTGAAAGAATCGGTTCCGCCCTACCTGCTGGCCGTCAAGTACGCGCCCGATAGCGGCCTCATCAAGGAAGAGGCCGCGCATTCGGTGATCGAGGCGGGCGATCCCGCGGACAACCAGGAAGCGATCGAGCTGCTGACTTCCGCCGAGGCTCAGGAAGACCGCGACCCGTTCCTGCACCGCCTGCTGGCGACGGCGTACGGCCGGCAGAACAACATGGCCGACATGCACCTGAACCTGGCGCAGGAAGCGATGCTGGACGAGCAGACCGGCCTTGCCCGCCGCGAAGCCAAGATGGCAATGAGCCTGACGCCGATGGGCTCGCCCGAATGGGTACGCGCTCAGGACATCCTCAGCTCCAGCAAGCCTCTGAAATCGGACGGCTCGGTCGACGACGACAAGCTGCAAAAATACCAGAAGAACGGCGGGTAGTTGTTTTCTTAACCATTTGCGCTTAACTATTTGTCATCTTTTCCGGAGGGTTTCATGGTTTCGCCGCTGCGCTTGGGTTCGGTTGTTGTCGCGGGCTGTCTGGTACTTGCCGCACAGCGATCGGTGCGTGCCGACGGTTTGGGTACTGTGGACATGCAGGTCCCGACCACCGCGATCGATTCGGCCATCCACGATTACCTGCTGAAGAACCCGGAAGTCGTGAACGACGCGATGAACGCCTACCAGGCAAAAATACAGGCCAAGAAACAGGCCGAGGCGCAGGAAGCCATCGGCTCGAAGTCGCAGGAGATCTTCAAGTCGACATCGCCGGTGGCCGGCAACCCGAACGGGACGGAGACGCTGGTCGAGTTCTTCGATTATTCCTGCCACTACTGCAAGCAGA
Source organism: Alphaproteobacteria bacterium (assembly GCA_965199265.1). Taxonomy (GTDB): domain Bacteria; phylum Pseudomonadota; class Alphaproteobacteria; order CALMVH01; family CALMVH01; genus CBDAQV01. Next base: position 202,910 of record CBDAQV010000008.1, read on the forward strand.
TCCACCCCGACCTGCAGACGCTGATCAAGCAGGATTCCAACGTCAAGGTCATCTTCAAGGATTTTCCGATCCTCGGCCCCGGCTCGGTCACCGCAGCCAAGGCCGCCTTGGCTGCGCGCAACCAAGGCAAGTACCTGGAGATGCACGACGCGCTGCTGGACTACAAGGGACCGCTCGACGACGACGCGGTCAAGCAGGCCGCAGCGACCGCCGGTGTCGATTATCCCAGGCTGAAGACCGACATGGACAGCCCCGCGATCACCAAGGAATTGTCCGATAACCGCGATCTGGCCGACCAGCTGGACATCCACGGCACCCCGGCCATGATCATCAACAACAAGATGGTCGACGGCGCCATGCCGCTGGACGAGCTGAAAAAGCGCGTCGCCGACAAGAGTTGAAGGCGAGCTTCCATCAGCGGCGCTGGTACTTCAGGACAATGTCGTTCCGTGCGGAGCACGGAATCCATACTGTCCGTGATTTTGTTGCGGCGTATTGATTCCGGCCCTGCTGGCGGGAATGATAGAACGAGAAGGCCGCAGGATTGTCTGAGCATTACGGCCGCGCTATAGGACTGTGATGAGTCCCGGCGGGCGCAATACCATCCTGATAGTGAACGGGCCGAACCTCAACCTGTCCGGCACGCGCGAGCCGGAGGTTTACGGGGCCACGACGCTGGCCGAGATCGAGGCGCTGTGCCGCGCCAGGGCCGACGGGCTGGGCTTTGCTCTCGACTTCCGCCAGAGCAACCATGAAGGCGTGCTGATCGACTGGATCCAGCAGGCGGCCGGTACAGCGCACGCGATCGTGATCAATCCCGCCGCGTACGGGCATACCTCGATCGCGCTGCACGACGCGCTGAAGGCGGCGAGGCTGCCGGTAATCGAGGTTCACATGTCCAACATTTACAAGCGCGAAGAATTCCGCCACCACTCGTTCGTCTCGAAGGTGGCGGACGGCGTGATCTGCGGGCTCGGGCCGCAGGGCTACGTGCTGGCGGTCGAGGCGGCCGCGCAACTGATAACGAAGCTGACCGGTAAGAATGGCTCCTAAAGAAAACAGAACTTTCCAGATCGATGCCGAGGCGATCCGCGAACTGGCGGCGCTGATGGAGGAAACCGGCCTGACGGAGATCGAGGTCACCGAGGGCGAACGGGCGATCAGGGTCGGCCGGGGACAGCTTGTCTCGGCGGCTCCGGCGCACCATCCGCACGCAGTGTCGCAACCGCACGCGCCGGCTTCCCCGCTACCGGCGGCGCCTGCGCCGGCCGCCGCACTCACGGCCACCTCGCCCGGCGTGGTCGCCTCGCCCATGGTCGGCACTGCGTATCTCAAGCCCGATCCCGGTTCGCCGCCCTTCGTGGCGGTGGGGGCGAGCGTCAGCGTCGGGGATACCCTGCTGATCATCGAGGCGATGAAGGTGATGAACCCGATCAAGGCGGCCAAGGCCGGCAAGGTCACGCAGATCGTGGTCGGGGATTCGCAGCCGGTGGAATTCGGCGAAGTGCTCCTGGTCATCGAGTAGCTGAAAGAAGCGCCCCGGCATGTTCGAGAAAATCCTGATCGCGAACCGAGGCGAGATCGCGCTGCGCATCCACCGCGCCTGCCGCGAGATGGGCATCCAGACCGTGGCGGTGCACTCGACCGCCGACGCCGATGCGATGCATGTGCGGCTGGCGGATGAAAGCGTGTGCATAGGGCCGGCGTCATCGCGCGAGAGCTACCTTAACATGCCGTCGCTGATCTCGGCCGCGGCAATCACCAACGCCGACGCGATCCATCCCGGCGTGGGCTTCCTGTCGGAGAACGCGCAGTTCGCCGAGATGGTGGAAGCGCATGGCATCACCTTCATCGGCCCGACGCCCGAGCACATTCGGCTGATGGGCGACAAGGTCAGCGCCCGGGGCGAGGCGACGCGGCTCGGCCTACCGGTCACGCCGGGTTCGGAAGGCGCCGTGGATACGCCCGAGGCGGCATTGGAGGCCGCGCGCAAGATCGGCTACCCGATCCTGATCAAGGCCTCCAACGGCGGGGGCGGCAAGGGCATGAAGGTCGCCTCGAGCGACGAGGAGCTGGTCGGCGCGTGGCGCATGGCGCGGACGGAAGCCAAGGCCAATTTCGGCAACGACTCCGTGTACATGGAACGCTACCTCCAGCACCCGAGGCATATCGAGGTGCAGGTGTTCGGCGACGGCAAGGGCAACGCCATCCACTTGGGCGAGCGCGACTGTTCGATCCAGCGCCGGCACCAGAAGGTGATCGAGGAAAGCCCTTCGCCGGGCCTCAACGCCGCCGAGCGGTCGAAGATCGGCCAGCTGGCCGCCGACACTGTTGCCGCCATGGGGTACCGCGGTGCGGGCACGATCGAGTTCCTGTACGAGGACGGGCAATTCTTCTTCATGGAGATGAACACCCGGATCCAGGTCGAGCACCCGGTGACGGAGATGATCACCGGCATCGACCTCATCCGCGAGCAGATCCGCGTCGCGGCGGGCATGCCGCTTTCGGTCAGGCAGGCCGACATCCGCTTCACCGGCCACGCCATCGAGTGTCGCATCAATGCCGAGAACCCGGAAACGTTCATCCCTTCGCCGGGCCTGATCCAGGCGTGGCACCCGCCGGGGGGTATCGGCGTGCGCATCGATTCGGCGATGTACGCCGGCTACCGGGTACCGCCGCACTACGATAGCATGATCGCCAAGCTGATCGTGCACGGGGCAACCCGCAACGAGTGCCTGATGCGCCTGCGCCGGGCGCTGGACGAGTTCGTGATCGTCGGCATCGACACAAATATCGCGCTGCACCAACGCCTGTTGCGCGAGCCGGCGTTCATCGATGGAACTTACAATATTCATTGGCTCGAGCAGAGCGTGCTGGGTTAGCCTTGTCGCATGAGCCAAGCTCCAATATTTTCAAACCGCCGTGACGTTTCGAACCTCGACTCCCCTTTGCCGAAGGAACAAAAGGTCCTTGATCGCTTGAACCGGCTCGTCCGGGCTTTCGAGCTGGACGGCACGTTCGAGTTTGACGCAGAAAGCGTTGCAAAGCGTCGCCCGGTTGCGGACGTTGCCTTTTCGGACCGGAAAACGGCGCTTGGGCTGATATCGCAACTGTCCGAAGTCGGGATTCCGGCCTTTGAAGTACTCAAGAACAGGCGGCCCGGGGTCATGGTGCCGGGTACGCATTTCGACCGTGTCACCGAACAAGCAATTATCCAGGTCGAGCGTGCCGTTCCCAAGGCAACACGCAAACTCGATTTCTTTTAGTCGCGTTCCGATCGGCATAAGATTGACGCCCGAACGGCAGGGAAAGCCGTACTCCTGCCAAGGGCATGCCGCATCATGCAAATGACATCCGAAATCATGTTGCGCGCCTACGCCTCGGGACTGTTCCCAATGGCCGAGGATACGGATAGCGAAGAATTGTCATGGTTCGACCCCGATCCTCGCGCCGTGCTGTCCATCGACCGGCTGCACGTGCCACGCCGGTTACGGCGTGTCGTCCGGCAGGCTCCTTACAAAATCCGTGTCGACACGGCATTTCCCGAAGTCATCCGGCGCTGCGGCCCATCGCGGCCTGACGGCGAACGGACGTGGATCAATAAGCGTATCACGGAGATATTCACCCAGTTGCACGTGCAAGGGTACGCGCACAGCGTCGAAGCATGGGACAAGGACGCATTGGTCGGCGGGCTGTACGGCGTCGCGCTTGGCGGTGCGTTTTTCGGCGAAAGCATGTTCTCGGCGGCCGACAATGCCAGTAAGATCGCGCTAATTCACCTCGCGGCGCGGCTGAAGGCAGGGGGATTCGTGCTGCTTGACACGCAGTTCGTGAACGATCACTTGCTGCAGTTTGGCGTCAGCGAGATTTCGCGGGTCGTGTATCGCCGAAGGCTGACGACGGCGTTACGGATTACCGGCGACTTTCACTTGACCGGCGGCGGCGCTGGAACAACCGGCACGGGCGGGGTGGACGAGGCCGTGCTGGCCGAGTCTTTCTTGCAGTCCACCAGCCAGATATCGTAGACCGGGTGATCCATCGCCGCCAGCGCCGGGCTGGAAGCGAACATCCAGCCGCGGTAGACCCACTTCGACTCCTCGCCCGGCTTCTGCTCCCAAACCTGCAGGAATGCCGCCGATTCGGGCGTATTCTCGGGCGGGGCCTTGCGGCAAGCCTTTACGGTAATGCCAAGCGAGCCAAACCCGGTGGTCTGCCCGACGCGGGTTTCCAGCTTCGACACGCGCGCCGTGATTTTGTCCAGCGCCTGCAGTTCGGCGACCGGCATGTCGTCCATCGCGCCTACGGCCGCAGGGGGCGGCAGGTCCGGTTCGGCCGGGGTGGCGGGGCCGGCGGCGGGCAAGGGAGCGTTCCCGCCCTTGCCGGTCTTGGCTGCCGGCGCTGCTTTGACCGGAACGTCGTCGCTATCGTCCTGATCCTCCTGCGACCACGCAGCACCCGGCAGCAGCGACAGGCACAAGGCCGACGCCAGGATGAACCGGCGCCGCATCAGGCCGGCTTTGTCGCAACGAAACGCAGGCGAACATAGTCGGCGACCCAGCGGCCCTGCGGATCATGGAGATAGGGCTCGAGGACGTTGGCAATGCGCTTGACCGCGCTGTCTCGGTCGGCAGCCGGCAGGCGCATCAGCAACGGCCTGCCGAACAGCTTCAGCCACGGCTCGACCCCGGTCGGCAAAGGCGTCGGCCGCTCGAACAAATCCATGTTCTGGATCGTGAACCCGGCGTCGGTCAGACGCTTGCGGTACTCGTCGAGGCTTGGGAAATACCATAGGCGATCAATATCGGGATCGAGCCCGGCATGGTGCAAGGCCTGAGCGAACGCGTTGACGATGTGGGCTATGTTGCCCTTGCCGCCCATTTCGGCCACGAACGTTCCGCCCGTTTTCAAGGCGCGGTAAACGCCGCTCACCACCGCCTGCGGGTTGCCGGTCATCCAGTGCAGCGCCGCGTTGCTGAACACCGTATCGAACTCGCCGTTGAAGGTCAGGTGCTGGCCATCCATCAGCTGCGCCTCGATGCCGGCAGCCACGGCGCTCGCCACCATGTCTGGGCTGCTGTCGACGCCCAGCACGTTCGCGCCGAGCTGCTTCAACTCGACGGCCAGCGAACCGTCGCCGCAGCCAAGATCGAGCACCCGCAGGCCGGGCGTGACCTCGATCAGCGACAGTAGCGGGCGGCCGAGGTCGGAAACGAAAGACGCATGGGCGGCGTAGTCGGAGGTATCCCAGCTGTTCACGTCGGAAACTCTCGAAAAACGGTTGTAACTCAGGGGTGCGGGGAATCGGCCGATCCGGGCGGCGGAGGAAGGTTGCCCGCATTGGGCGCGGGCGTCGCTGCCGGGTTGGGCGAGGGCGACGGCGAGGGATTGGCGTTCTTCCCCCCCGCGTTGAAGATCACCTGGCCGAGAAGCGCCGTAAGGCTGGGAGGCGACTGCGTGTCGGTGATGACGTCGCCGCCCTTGAGCTTGTCATCCAGGTTGCCTGGAATCAGCGACATGAAATTATCGCCGATCAAACCGGGCGAGGCGATCGACGCCATGGTGTCCCTCGACAGTTTGCCGGTGTATTCCGGCGCGATCTCCAGGTGGACCGTGGCCTCGAAGGTGTTGGGATCAAGGACGATCTTGCCGACCCTGCCCACCGTAACGCCGCTGATGCGAACCGCGCTGCCGGGCGCAAGCCCCTCCACATCGGAAAAATGCGCCAGAAGCTCGTAGCCCCCTGCTTTTTCCCGCCCTTGCGCGTGCACGGCATAGTAGAGGAAGTATCCGGCCAAGGCGATCACGACCGCGCCGACGATTGTTTCGAGGAAATTCTGCTTCATCTAATGGAGCCGCCGTTTGTTTTTCTGATTCTGCGTGAGTGGTCTCTGGTCTCAGCTCGGCGGAGACCATGCTTCGTAGTCGCCGGTGGCACGGTCGCGATATCCGGCTTCCAGCGTGTGTCCAGGAGGCCGGTAGGCCATGTCCGTGCCCGTCAGGTTCGGCTCGGGCGGCTTCTGCCAAGAACGGCGCAGCGGGTTTGCGGCCTGCGGCGGGTCCTTGCACTGGTGGTGCAGCCAGCCATGCCATTCGGGGGGCACGCTGGAGGCTTCCGGCTGGCCCGGATACATGACCCAGCGGCGCTCGTAGGTATGGGTGCGGACCGGCTTGCCGCGGTAATAGCGGTTGCCGAACTGGTCCTGGCCGACGAAGGTGCCGCGGCGCCAGACCAACCAGACCATGGATGCGGAGGACAGGACGCTGGTGATTGTCAGTTTCGGCATGGCTCATTATACCGCAGATTGGGGAACAAGGTTCCGGGTCGCGCGAACCTATGGCACCGCCGCAGGTTCGTCGAGAGATTTATCGAGAGCCATACAGCGCAGAAGCAAGGGAGTTTCGGATGAACGGTCGAATCGAAGCCAGGCTGAAGGAACTCGGGGTCGAGCTCCCCGCCGCGGCAACGCCGGTTGCCAACTACGTGCCGTTCGTCCTGACGGGGAGCCTGCTCGTCATCTCCGGCCAATTGCCCATGAACGGCGCGGCGGTCATGGTCCAGGGCGTGATCGGCGGCGGCCTGACCGTGGAGGATGGCCAGCGAGCCGCGCGGCAATGCGCGCTGAACCTGCTGGCTCAGGCACGAGCGGCGCTGGACGGCGATCTCGACCGGGTTGCGCGGCTGGTGCGGCTGGGCGTGTTCGTGACCTCCGCGCCAAATTTCTTCGGGCAGCCGCAGGTCGCCAACGGTGCCAGCGACTTCATGGTCGAGGTGCTGGGCGAAGCGGGCAAGCACGCGCGCGCCGCGGTCGGCGTCCCGTCGCTGCCGCGCGAAGCGGCGGTGGAAGTAGAAGCCATGTTCGAAGTCGGTCCCCCTCGCTTAAGCGCGTTTTAAGCTTAACGCCGTAGGTAGAGAGGACGGTAGCTCATAACCTGCGGATCGATTCCATGCTTTCCATTGGCGGCGTATTCATAACCCTGCTGTGTATCTTCGGCGGCTTCATGGCCGAGGGTGGCAAGCTGGCGCCGATCCTTGAAGCAGCTCCGTTCGAACTGGTCATGATCTTCGGCGCGGCAATCGGCGCCTTGGTCGTGTCCAACAGCATGGAGGTGGTCAAGAACGTGCTCAAATCGTTCGGCCAGATCGTCAAGGGTCCGAAATGGAAGAGCAGCGACTACCGCGACCTGCTCTGCCTGCTGTTCGAGCTGATCAAGATCCTGAAGAACAAGGGCGCGGTCGGCCTGGAGCCGCACATCGAGAATCCGCACGAGAGCACGATCTTCAGCAAGTACCCCAAGATCGCGCACGACCACTTCGTCTGCCCGTTCCTGTGCGACACGATGCGCATCATGACCATGAACGTGTCCGACCCGCATCAGCTGGAGGACATCATGGAAAAGCAGCTGGAAAAGCATCACCACGAGGAGATGCGCGCCGCCGACGCGTTGCAGAGCATGGCCGATGGCCTTCCGGCGCTGGGCATCGTCGCCGCCGTGCTCGGCATCATCAAGACCATGGGCTCGATCAGCGAGCCGCCCGAGCAGCTGGGCAAGATGATCGGCGGCGCGCTGGTGGGCACGTTCCTCGGCGTGTTCCTCGCCTACGGCATCGTCGGGCCGTTCGCCGGCCGCCTGAAGCAGCTGCACAACGAGGATTACCAGTTCATGCTGACCATCCGCGACACGCTGACCGCGTACCTGCACGGCGCGGCAATCCAGGTCGCCGTCGAGATCGGGCGCGGCGCGGTGCCGACCAGCAGCCAGCCCAACTTCGCCGAGCTGGAAGCCGCACTGGAAAAGGTCCGCAGCGACGCTCCCGCCGAAAAGGCTGCGTAGGCTTCGAACTCCGCGGGTTTACCGCTCACCCTCTTCCCTTGCGAAGCATGATAACTCGGGTATGAATGGGTCCCCGATCAGGCGCGCGCATGCTCGAACGATTCGACCCCAATCGCCAGGAGCATTTCCTGGCCGCAAGCCTTGGCCTGACGTTGCTCGGCCTCGCCTTGCGGCTTTGCGCCGCGCGCGGGGATTTGTGGCTTGACGAAGTCTGGAGCGTGCGGCTGGTCGGGCAGGTCCACTCGGCCGGCCAGGTGTTCTGGAGCATTCGGCACGACAACAATCATTTCCTGAACTCGCTGTGGATTTTTACGGTAGGCCAGCATGCAAGCGCGATGACGTACCGGCTTCCCTCGGTGCTGTTTTCCACCGCCAGCATTCCGGCTGCAGGCTGGGCCGCGATGCGGAACGGTCGGGTAGCGGCGTTGGCGGGCATGCTTCTGTTCGCGACGAGCTTTCCGATGGTCGACTATGGGTCGCAGGCTCGCGGCTACTCGGGACTGATCCTGTTCACGTTGCTTGGCACGGGATACGCGCTTCGTGCCGTTGCAGTCGGCCAGCCTCTACGGCGCAGGCTGGCTTCCTGGATGCTGGGCCTCTGCCTTGGAGCCGGGTTCCTCTGCCACAGCCTGATGGTCATACCGGCAGCCATCCTCGGGCTGGCGGTCGCGGTGCGTTTCTATCAAACGCGAGATACCCGGCTTGACGCCGCCGCCAGAACCGTCGGCGTCGTCTTTCCCGGCATACTGATGATGCTGCCCACCGCCATCCTGCTGGCCGCGCAGCAAAGCGGTTTCGAATTCGGATCCATCCTGCCATTCGATCTGAAGAAATTCTGGGTCGCTTACGGAACGCTGCTGCTGTCCATGGTGGGAATGGTGCCCGTGTTTGCTCCGGCCGCATTGCCGGCGGTCCTGCTTGCCATGGGAAGCGAGACGCTTTTCAGACGAATGCGCGATCCGCTGTACTTCATCGCGATCGTTGCCGTTCCCATTGCTCTGTGTGCGGCCGCGCCCAAGAATAGCGGGATCGCACGCTACTTCCTTCCGTTCGGCGTGTTCTTCCTCATCGGCATCGCCGATCGCATCGGTGCGGCGCTGCATGGGCCGAAGCAGGAAAAGCTTGTGGCTCGTGCCGCGATGTTGGCCCTGCTCGTTGCCAACGCCGCGACGATCTTTCCATTGGTTACCCATGGGCGGGGCGATTACCAGGCTCTCTTCGCCGGAATGGTCCGGAAGGGCGCCATATCTTACGGCGCCAGCATCGGCACGGCGCAGGTCATGGTGGATTACTACGGACGGCGATTGGCGGCGACAGTCACTCAAACCCCGGCAGAAAATTGGTGTGCCGATCCTCCGGACTGGCTCATTCTGGCCGATGAAGAGTATCGGCCCGCCGCCAGGATTGCATCGGCTCTCGAGCAGCATTGCGGGTTGGCATTGCAAAGCGTGCCGTTCACCGAGGTCGGATTGTCGATGCCGGGATGGCATTTTTACCAAATCCTGCACCCTCCCGCGTCGCAGCCGCTTCCATGACGCGGTGGAGCCTGTTCGTCACCGGTGCGGTCCTGACGGTGCTTGGCCTCGCGCTGCGCCTCCGGGGAGCTTCGGGCGACCTATGGCTGGACGAGGTCTGGAGCCTTTCGCTCGTGCGGCCGCTCCACTCGCCGTGGGAGGTCTTCTGGGCTATTCCTCACGCCAACAACCATTACCTAAACTCGTTGTGGATGTACTGGATGGGCCAGGACGCCCCTTCGCTGACCTACCGCTTGCCGGCGGTGATGCTGGGGACGGCCAGCGTGCCGGCGGCAGGGCTTGCCATGCGGCGAAGCGGTTCCGCCGCCTGCATGGCCGCCATGCTCCTCGTCGCGATCGATTACGTCATGGTCGAGTTCGGATCGCAGGCGCGCGGCTACTCGGGAATGGTCTTCTTCGAACTGCTCGCCGTTTTCTTTGCCCGCGAAGCTGTGGCGGCGAAAACGGCGCGAATGCAGGCGCGCGCGGCTTGGGGAATGGGCTTGTGCCTCGGCCTTGGCTTCCTAAGCCAGTTCCTGATGCTGCTGGCCATTGCCGGGCTGGGACTGTGGGTCGCTCAGGTCATTCTGGTCAAGGCGCGGTATCGCATCAAGCCGGCGCTGCTGGAAACGGCAAAAGTATTCTATCCCAGCGCCCTTCTGCTTGCGCCGATCCTGGCGTGCGTTGCCGCAAGTGCTACGCGTTTCCGCCTCGGTAATGTTCAGCCTTTCGACCCGTTCGCCTTCTGGTACGCTTACGGCGGGATGGTTGCTCTCCTGGCCGGAACTTTCATGATCATTCCAGCAGCTGTCCAAGCATCACTTTGTGTTATGGGCGCGGGATTGCTGGCCGCTACGAGGCTGCACGGCGAGATCCGCTGGTTCTACGCCATCTTTCTTGCTGTCGTACCCTTGTTGTTCTTCGCGGCCGCGATGCCGAACAGCGGCAATCTGCGTTACTTCTTGCCGTGCGGCGTCGTTTTCCTGCTGGGCATCGCCGAACTGTTCTGCCGGCTTTTCGACGGTTCCCCTCGCGGACGCGCCGCCGGGGTCGCGCTGCTGGCGACCGTGATCCTGTGCAACGTGGCAACCCTGCGGGATTTCTACCGGGGCGGCCGCGGCGACTACGCGCAGCTAGTCTCCGGGATGGGGCAGTCGGGCATTGTTCGCTACGGCACCGATCAACCCGAAGCGGTACGCGCCGTGCTGGGCTATTACGCCCGCAAGGGCGGCCTAGCGCTTCAGGAAGTCGAGCCAGCCGATTGGTGCGACGCCCCGCCGCGCTGGTTCATATTCTATGACGGGGCGCAGGTTCCGCCCGGGCAGATGGCCGGCAGGATGCGGCGGTGCGGCCTTGTCCTGACCGCCGTGCCGTTCGAGGCCAGGACAATCTCGGGATCCGGCTGGCAAATCTACCGCGTGGACCACTGACTGACCAGCGTTAGACAGCCCTCGCCTGCGCATCGCTCGTTTCCGGCTCGGCGCGGGTCCGCTTGACGGCCAGCTTGTTGAGCGCATGCAGGTAGGCGCGCACCGAGGCCACGAGCGTGTCGGCGTCTGCTCCCTGTCCGTTCACGGTCCGGCCGTTTTCCTCCAGCCGCACGGTCACCTCGGCCTGCGCATCGGTGCCCGATGTGATGGCGTGCACTTGGTAGAGCACCAGCTTGGCCTCGTGCGGAAAGACTTGGCCGATGGCGTTGAAGCAGGCGTCCACCGGGCCGTTGCCGGTCGCGTTCACCGTGTGCGCCACGCCGTCGACGAGGACGTCCAGCTCGGCGGTCTGCGGACCTTTGGTCCCGGCAACCACTTGCAGTCCCGAGAACCTTATGTGCTCGTGATCGCGGCCGGTTTCGTCGTCCACCAGCGCGGTGATGTCCTCGTCGAAGATCTCCTTCTTGCGGTCGGCCAGCGACTTGAAGCGCGCGAACGCGTCCTTGACCGCGTTGTCCCCCAGCTCGTAGCCGAGGTCCTTCAGCTTGGCCCTGAAGGCGTGGCTGCCCGAGTGTTTGCCGAGCACCAGGCTGGAACGGTTGAGGCCGACCGTCTCGGGGCTCATGATCTCGTACGAGCCGGAATGCTTGAGCATGCCGTCCTGGTGGATGCCGCTTTCATGCGCGAAGGCGTTGGCGCCGACGATCGCCTTGTTCGGCTGCACCGAGAAGCCGGTGATGGTGGACAGCAGGCGCGACGCGCGGGTGATCATCGTCGTATCGACGCCGGTCGTGTACGGCATGGCGTCGCCGCGCACCTTCAGGGCCATCACGATCTCCTCCAGCGCGGCGTTGCCGGCACGCTCGCCGATACCGTTGATCGTACATTCGGCCTGGCGCGCCCCGGCTTCGATCCCCGCCAGCGCGTTGGCGACGGCAAGGCCGAGGTCGTTGTGGCAATGGACGGAGATCACCGCCTTGTCGATGTTCGGCACGTTGCTTCGCAAATGGCGGATCAGGTTGCCGAACTCTTCCGGCACGGCGTAGCCGACCGTGTCGGGGATGTTTATCGTGGTCGCGCCGCACCGGATCGCGGTCTCGACGCAGCGGCTCAGGAACTCGGGATCGCTACGCGTCGCGTCCATCGCGCTCCATTCCACGTCATCGGTGAAGTTGCGCGCCAGCGTGACGCTGTCCACCACCATCTCCAAGACTTCTTCCGGAGTCTTGTTGATATTGTATTTCATGTGGATCGGGCTGGTGGACACGAAGGTATGGATGCGGCGGCGCTCGGCGGGCTTGATCGCCTCTACGCAGCGCTCGATGTCGCGGCGCATGGCCCGGGCAAGGCCGGCGATCACCGATCTCTTCGCCGCCTTGGCAACGGCGTGCACCGCCTCGAAATCCCCCTCCGAGGCGATGGGAAAGCCCGCCTCGATCACGTCGACGCCCATTTCCTCGAGCATGGCGGCAATGCGCAGCTTCTCGCCAAGGTTCATCGAGCAGCCGGGAGACTGTTCGCCGTCGCGCAGGGTCGTGTCGAAAACGACGATGCGACTTGGTTCGGTGATGGTGCTGGACATGGTTATGCTCCGTTTCGTGCCTGGGGCGATTGTCTTGCTTGATGTCTGGAGACCCGCTTTTGCGGGCAATGCCCCTGGCGACGATCCGGTCGGCCTGAGGCGGGCCCGGGCGCTCAGGGGCCGATAAGTCGAAGAAGCCGCGTGATCGCGGCAGGAAGGAAAGCCGCTTCCATTTGCTTGGAACTGTCAGGTTTACGCGTCACGGAGGCAGTTATAGCAATGCTCTGCGCCACGCGCAATCCGTGTGCGTGACGCCAGGGTCGTCATTTCTTCCTGATCCGGTACAGCGCCGGCCGAAAACCGCCCTGCCGTACGGCACGGCTCCGATCACCGGCAGAACCATCGAACATTCCACCGGGATCCTGCCCACGACATCGAGGGGCAGGACATGCAGCAGCCTCGGCAGGACAAGGTCGATCCCATGTACGGAACGGCGGCGGGGTTCCGTTTGTACGTGCGCGCCGTATGGTTGGGGTGATCGAGCACCGGCGGATATCGGGTAACGATCACTGGAACGGAAAGCACGAGCAGTACGCCGAGGAACGCCGCCGCCCAGAAGGGTCGTGGCGCGCGCGGCGGCACGGTAAGCACGAAGGGAGCGGAAAGACGGCATGACAACGCTTTGCGCCCGAGGCAATCGATGTAGAATGCCCGAAAGTGAGGGGGCGATCATGAGTATTCTAGTTGTGTTGGGGCTGGTGGTCGTTCTCGTCCTCGCGTCCCTGCGCGTTGCGCAGGAATACGAGCGCGCGGTTGTCTTCCGCCTCGGCCGGATCGCCGGCGCGCGCGGACCCGGCGTGTATTTCCTGCTTCCCTTGATCGAATGGAAGCAACTGCTCGACCTGCGCGTCGCCACCGTGAACATCGAGCAGCAGGAAACCATCACGCGCGACAGCGTCACGATCCGCGTCAACGCCGTGCTGTGGTATCAGGTAGCCGACCCCGTGCGCGCCACGCTGACGGTGCAGAATTTCCGCAACGCGGTCTACGCGGTGGCGCTGACCTCGCTGCGCAACATCATCGGCCAACACGATCTCGACCAAGTGCTGAAGGAAAGGGAAGGAATCAACGCCATCCTGCGCGGCATGATCGACAAGACCACCGAGCCGTGGGGCATCCAGGTCCATGCGGTCGAGATGAAGGATGTCGAAATACCCGAGCAGATGCAGCGCGCCATGGCGCAGGAAGCTCAGGCGACGCGCGAGAAGCGGGCGCGCATCATCAAGGCGGAGGCGGAAAAGGAAGCGGCGATCAAGCTGACGGAGGCCGCCGCCATGATCGCGGAGCATCCGGGGGCGCTCGAGCTGCGCCGCATGCAGATGATCACCGAAGTCGGCGCCGACCAGAACACCACCACCATCATCATGATCCCTTCAGAGTTTTCCGAGGCCGCGAGGGCGTTCGCGGCTTCGAAAAAAGATTAAGCACTCGTGCCCGCTGCCCTTGCCGGTTTCGGACGGAACGAGCGCTGGATGTTGAGCGCGATTGTTGCGCTCGGGCTGGCGCTGCGCCTGATCGGGATCGGGCAGTCGCTGGGCGGCGACGAGTATTTTTCGCTTTACTGGCTGCACGAGGGGCTGGAGTACGTGCAGGGTCCAGGTCGGCTGGTTGAAGGAAATCCGCCGCTTTTCTATACGCTGCTGTTCGGCTGGATTCGAATGTTCGGCTTGGGCGAAGCCTCGGTGCGCTTGCCGTCCGTACTGGCCTCAGCCCTGACCATAGCCGTCGTGTTCGAGCTGGGCCGGGCGCTGGCGGATCGGCGGGCGGGGCTGATCGCGGCCGCCCTGTTCGCGCTCAATCCCGTGCAAGTCTTCTACGCTCAGGAAGCCAGGTCGTACGGACTTCAGGTACTGCTGGCCGCGCTCTGCCTCCTTTCCCTTTCGATCTTTCTGCGCGGCGCACGCGGCGCACGCGGCAGGGCGGAGGGGCTGGCTGTTTACTGCGGGGCTGCAATCCTGTTGGCGCGGATGCATTATGCCCAGACGTTCTTCGTCGCGTCGTGCGCGCTGGGCGGTCTGGCTGCCTGCCTGCGATTGCGTCCCCAGGCACGGCGCGCGGGAGAATGGATCGCGGCGAACGCGCTGGTCTTTGCCGCCACCATCGGCGAAGTGCCGGATATGCTCCATGCGACCGGCAGTCCCAGCGTGACCCTGATCCGGATGCCCCCCGGCGATATTCCCGGCAATCTCGCGATCATGCTTTCCGGCGTGCCGCTTCCCCTGCCGGCCTGCCTTCTTTCCGCCTTCGTCCTGCTGTGCGGGCGCGAGGCTTGGCGGGCGGGCAATTCGGCAAAGCCGCTCATCCGTGTGGTTCTGGTCGAGATCCCGGCGCTTTACATCGGGCTGCTGCTGCTGGCCAATTGCTGGCACCCCGTCTTTGTCGCCCGTATTCTGATCGTTCTGGCCGTGCCGGCGTCGGTCGTTGTCGGCATGTTCGTCGCCTCGCTCGCGACGCAACGCGCCAGAGCGGCGACGCTGACGGCCGTTGCCGCTCTTTTCCTTGCCGCCGAGCCCTTCTACCGCGAGGCATTTTCCGCCCGCGAGGTTCTGGCGGAGATGGCGAGGCAGGCAAAGCCGGGCGATGTCATCGTTTTCGGGCCGCACGATCCGATCGCCGCGCTGGACTATTACCAGCCGCAGCTCATGACCGGCGGAGTGTGGCGCTGGACGGCGGACGACGTGATCCCGATGATGGTCGAGGACCGGCTCTGGGCGGACCTCTTCCCTGTTAAGCCGCTCGACACAACCGGACTTGCCGCCGACATCGCACGGGGCGGGACAGTGTGGCTGTTCCTGACCAAGCCGAAAGCCTTCTACGCGCCGTTCGCCGCCCGGCTTGGAAGGCCTGCCGACAGGATCGTCAGCGGGCCGGGCCTTACCCTCTACAATTGGGTTGGAAGCTCCATGCCGCAAACAGGGCGCTGAGCATGGCGTTGGAACCGCCGCGCCGCCGCGCACTCCTTCTGTTCGGCATCGTCGCGCTTGGGCTGGGGGTGCGCCTCGCGGGCAGCGGTCGTTCTCTGTACAACGACGACTTCTTCTCGCTGTACTGGATCGGACGCGGCCTGGATTACATCTGGGGCGCGGGACGCGCCGCCGAGAGCAACCCGCCTCTTTTCTACACGATGCTTCTTGCCTGGACTCATCTGTTCGGCACGGGCGAGACGATGGCGAGGCTGCCATCGATCCTGTCCTCGGTCGCGGCCATCCCGCTTGTCTACCGGATCGGCGTCACGATCATGGACGCGCGGGCGGGGCTGCTTGCCGCCACGTTGCTCGCGCTCAACCCTGTCCAGGTCTCCTTGTCGGCGCAGGCAAGGTCGTATGGGCTACAGACCTTCCTGGCGGCGCTGTGCTTGCTAGGGGTCGCATTGTTCATATCCGAGCGGCCTGCGGGCAGGGCCGTGCGGATCCGGGGTCTTGCGACCTACACCGTCGGCGCGGTGCTGCTGGCCTACACGCATTATGCCCAGACCTGTCTGATCGCCGCTTGCGGCCTTGGAGGGCTGATCTGGTGCCTGTACCTACGTAAATGGACTCTTGCGTGGCAGTGGGTCGGGACGAATGTGATCGTACTGCTGGCTAGCGCGGACGAGATTCCATTCATGATTACCCCGCATGGCTACGCAGGGCTGGACCTTATTCGCGTGGCCCCGGCGCAGATACCCGGCACGCTGCTGCTGATGCTGTCGGGCGTGACACTCCCGGCGGCCCAGGCCGTTCTTGCGATGATGGCGGGAATTTCAGCCTGGCGTCTGCGGGCGGCTGCCCCGGCAGGGTCGGCGCAGCTCGTCCTGCTCGGCATACCGCTACTCTATCTCCTGATCCTGGGGATCGGGAACATCTGGTATCCGTTGCTCACGGCCAAAGTCCTGGTTGTTCTCGCGATCCCGGTGTCACTGCTGCTCGGCCGTCTTCTCGCCGGTTTACCGAGCGCACGGGGGTATGCCATCCTGGCATACGGCTTGTTCTCCTTTTACATTTTTTCGATTCCGGCTGCGGCGCAGGGCACGCCGTTCAGGCAGATGTTTCGCGAACTGGCGGCAAACGCCGTTCCGGGCGAGACCATCGTGTTCGGGCCCCACGACCGTATCGGCGCTCTGGCATACTATCAGCCTGGGCTTCTCAAACCGTTTGTGGGGCGATGGACCGCAAATGACATCGTCCCATTCATGATCGAGGATCGGCTGTGGGCGGATCTGTTTTCTGTGCAACCACTGGCCACGGCGGATCTGGCTCGGATGATTTCGGAGGGAAGGCCGGTCGATCTCATCACCAACGACGTTCTTTATGCAAGGTTCGCACGCAAGCTGGGCCGTGCGCCCGATAACGTCATTGGCAACGACCTCGTAAGAATTTATCAGTGGAATGTTCACAAATCGTGATCGAGAATTCTGGACAGGTTTCATGAAGATTGGATTGATTCAGACCGATCGCATCGGCGATCTGATCATCGCTTTACCCATAGCGCACTGGTTTCTGAACCGGGGACACGAGGTGCTCTGGCCGATCAACGAAACCTATCTCGACTTCATGCGCCTTGCCGCGCCGGAAATCGAATTTATTGGCATCCCGACCCTGGAACACTGCGCAGTTCCCGAGTATTACCTTCACCACCCCCTGTCCAGGCTGCTGGCGGCCGGCTGCGACCCGATCGTCTGTTTGTACAGCTACCTGGCAGGATCGAACGCAATCAACCAGACACTCGCCAAGTCTTTGAAGTTCGACGAATACAAATATGCCGTCGCCGGCGTTCCGTTTTCCGAGAAATGGACTCTTTCCTCCTGTCTGCGGCGCGACCATCACCGGGAGCAGGCACTTCACGACCGGCTGGAATTGGCCGGGGACTACATCTGCGTGCACACCACGGGCTCGACCGTTCAGGCCGAGAACGCCGTTCCGTCCGAATGGAGGGAACAGTTCCAGATCGTGGAAATCAGCGACCTTACCGGCAATCCCTTCGACTGGCTGTACACGCTCGAGAACGCCTCCAAACGCTTGTTGCTGGACAGCGCCTTCGCTAACCTGACCGAGCAGATGAACCTGGCGGGGGAGAACTACCTGATACTGCGTTCGGAAGTAGCGTTCACGCCAGTGTTCCGAAACAGCTGGACGTTCATGGCGACGCTTCTGCCTCAGGCCGACGGGGCGAACGCGGTCTGAAAGACCGATCGTGCGGAGCATGCGGAGAATCTTGCAAAAGCCGACTTGCCCGCTTGACGGGGTTTGATGAAGGTCCTATAAACCCGGCTTCCAGCGCGCTGGCTGGTAGTAGACCGATCGCAGTCTAGACGCGGGCAGCGCAGAATCGTTCCGGCTTTCGGGCGGGTACGTGAAGGAAAAACGAGTTTAAGACAGACCCTGCCGGGTTTCGCGCGATACAGCGGAAGCCGGTTTGCCGCCGGGTGCACGCTTGGCCGCGCGGCTGCGAACGTACGTAACGAATGTGAAATCGGAAGCCGGGTGGCCGGCTTCCTCTTTAGGAACCGGGACGCAAAGATGCCGACGATCAACCAGTTGGTCCGCAAGGGACGCCAGACGCAGGAGGCGCGCAACAAGGCGCCGGCGCTGCAGGCCTGCCCGCAGAAGCGCGGCGTGTGCACGCGCGTCTACACCGTGACGCCGAAGAAGCCGAACTCGGCGCTGCGCAAGGTCGCCCGCGTACGCTTGACCAACGGCCAGGAAGTCACCGCCTACATCCCGGGCGAGGGGCATAACCTGCAGGAGCACTCGGTGGTCATGATCCGCGGCGGCCGCGTCAAGGATCTTCCCGGTGTCCGCTACCACATCATTCGCGGCGTTCTGGATACCCAGGGCGTCAAGGACCGTCGCAAGCGCCGCTCCCTGTACGGCGCGAAGCGTCCGAAGTAACAAAGGGTACAGTCAATGTCACGTCGCCGCAAAGCCGAGCACCGCGAGATCCTGCCGGACGCCAAGTACGGCGACCTGCACGTCGCCAAGTTCATGAACATCGTCATGTACGACGGCAAGAAGTCGGTCGCCGAAGCGATCGTCTACCGCGCTTTCCTGATCGTGGGCGACCGCCTCAAGGGCGCGGATCCCATGCAGGTGTTCTACGACTCCCTCAACAATGTGCGCCCGCACATCGAGGTGAAGTCGCGCCGTGTCGGCGGAGCGACCTATCAGGTGCCGATGGAAGTCCGCACCGACCGTTCCTATGCGCTCGCCTACCGCTGGATCATCGACTCCGCGCGCCGCCGTTCGGAGCGCACGATGGAGGCCAAGCTGGCCGCCGAGCTGATGGATGCCGGCAACAATCGCGGCGCCGCGGTCAAGAAGCGCGACGACACGCACCGCATGGCCGAGGCGAACCGCGCCTTCGCCCATTTCCGCTGGTAGCGACGGGGATCAACTGACATGGCCCGCCAGACACCTATAGAGATGTACCGGAACATAGGAATTGCCGCGCACGTCGATGCGGGCAAGACGACCACGACCGAGCGCATCCTTTATTACACCGGCAAGTCCTACAAGATCGGCGAAGTGCACGAAGGCACCGCGACCATGGACTACATGGAGCAGGAGCAGGAACGCGGCATCACGATCACGTCGGCCGCGACGACCTGTTTCTGGAACAAGCACCGCATCAACATCATCGACACGCCCGGCCACGTCGACTTTAATATCGAAGTCGAGCGGTCGCTGCGCGTTCTGGACGGCATGGTCGCCGTGTTCGACTCCGTTGCCGGCGTCGAACCGCAATCGCGTACCGTCTGGCGCCAGGCCGACAAGTACGGCGTCAGCCGTATCTGCTTCATCAACAAGATGGACCGTACCGGCGCGAATTTCTTCCGCACCATCGACATGATCATCGACCAGCTGGCCGCCAAGCCTCTGGTGATCCAGCTGCCGATCGGGTCCGAGGGTGGATTCCAGGGCCTGGTCGACTTGGTCAAGAACAAGGCCGTGATCTGGAAGGCGGAGTCCCTGGGCGCCGAGTTCTACGAGACGGACATCCCCGCCGATATGGCGAAGCAGGCCGCGGAGTACCGCGCCGCGATGATCGAGCTTGCCGTCGAACAGGACGACGCGGCCCTGGAAGCCTATCTCAATGGCGAGGAGCCCTCAGTCGAAACGCTGAAGAAGTGCATCCGCAAAGGCACGATTTCCAAGGCGTTCTTCCCGATCCTGTGCGGCTCGGCGTTCAAGAACAAGGGCGTGCAGCCGATGCTGGACGCGGTCATCGACTACCTGCCGTCGCCGGTGGACATCGGCGGCGTCAAGGGGCACAAGGTCGACTCCGACGAGCCAGACTCGCGCCTGCCCGAAGACAGCGCGCCGTTCTCGGGCCTCGCCTTCAAGAACCTCAACGACAAGTTCGAAGGGTCGCTGACCTTCGTGCGCATCTATTCCGGAGCGCTGACCCGCGGCACCGCGGTAATGAACTCGACCAAGGACCAGAAGGAACGCATCGGGCGCATGCTGCTGATGCACGCGAACACCCGCGAGCCGATCGAGGAAGCCTACGCCGGCGACATCGTCGCCATCACGGCGCTGAAGGACACCGGCACCGGCGACTCCCTGTGCGACGCAGCCAAGCCGATCGTGCTCGAGCGCATGAACTTCAAGGAACCGGTCATCGAGATGGCGATCGAGCCCAAGAGCAAGGCCGACCAGGAGAAGATGGGCGCCGGTCTTTGGCAGATGGCCAAGGAGGATCCCTCCTTCCGCGTCGCCGTGGATCCCGAATCGGGCCAGACGGTCATCAAGGGCGCGGGCGAGCTGCACCTCGAGATCAAGATCGACATCCTGAAGCGCGAGCACAAGGTCGAGACCAGCGTCGGCGCGCCGCAGGTGGCGTACCGCGAGACGATCACTAAGAAGGCCGAGATCGACTACACCCACAAGAAGCAGTCGGGCGGTTCGGGCCAGTACGCGCGCATCAAGCTGGTGTTCGAGCCGACGGGTACCGGCGTCGGCTATTCGTTCGACAGCAAGATCGTCGGTGGCTCGGTGCCCAAGGAGTACGTTCCCGGCGTCGAGAAGGGTCTGGAGTCGGCCAAGAACACCGGCGTCATCGCCGGCTTCCCTTGCATCGACTTCAAGTGCGAGCTGGTCGACGGCGCCTACCACGACGTCGACTCATCAGTGCTGGCGTTCGAGATTGCGGCCCGCGCCGCCTTCAAGGAAGGCATCGCCAAGGCAGGACCTGTCCTGCTTGAGCCGATCATGTCCGTCGAAGTCGTGACACCGTCCGAGTTCATGGGCGATGTGATCGGCGACCTGAACAGCCGGCGCGGCCAGATCACGGGCACGGAGCAGGAAGGCGGCAACCAAGTCGTCAAAGCGCTCGTGCCGCTGGAGAAGATGTTCGGGTACATCAGCAACCTGCGGTCCTTTACCCGCGGCGGCGCGTCGTACACGATGGAGTTCGATCATTACGAAGCTGTTCCAAAGGCCCTCGTGGATGAAGTCCGCGCCAAGGTCGCCTGAGGGATAATCTAGACAAGACGGAATCGAGGAGAGAGTCATGGGCAAGGCAAAATTCGAGCGGAACAAGCCGCACTGCAACATTGGGACGATTGGTCACGTGGACCACGGCAAGACGTCGTTGACGGCGGCGATCACGAAGGTTCTGGCGAAGAAGGGTGGCGCGACGTTCACGGCGTACGACCAGATCGACAAGGCGCCGGAGGAGAAGGCGCGCGGGATCACGATCTCGACGGCGCACGTGGAGTACGAGACGGCGAAGCGTCACTACGCGCACGTGGATTGCCCGGGTCACGCCGACTACGTGAAGAACATGATCACGGGGGCGGCGCAGATGGACGGGGCGATTCTGGTGGTGAGCTCGGCGGACGGCCCGATGCCGCAGACGCGCGAGCACATCCTTCTGGCGCGCCAGGTGGGGGTTCCGGCGATCGTGGTGTTCATGAACAAGGTGGACATGGTGGACGATTCCGAGCTTCTGGACCTGGTGGAGCTTGAGATCCGCGAGCTGCTGAGCAAGTACAGCTTCCCGGGGGACGACATCCCGATCACGAAGGGCTCGGCGCTGATGGCGCTGGAGGACAAGTCGCCGGAGATGGGCGAGAACGCGGTGCTGGCCTTGATGGACACGGTGGACGCGTACATCCCGCAGCCCGAGCGCCCGAAGGACCGTCCGTTCCTGATGCCGATCGAGGACGTGTTCTCGATTTCGGGCCGCGGCACGGTGGTGACGGGGCGCGTGGAGCGCGGGATCGTGAAGGTGGGCGAGGAAGTGGAGATCGTGGGGATCAAGGACACGGTCAAGACGGTGGTGACGGGCGTCGAGATGTTCCGCAAGCTCCTGGACCAGGGGGAGGCGGGCGACAACATCGGCGCTTTGCTGCGCGGCACCAAGCGCGAGGACGTGGAGCGCGGGCAGGTTCTGGCGAAGCCGGGCTCGATCAACCCGCACACGCGCTTTGCGGCGGAGGCGTACATCCTGACGAAGGAGGAGGGCGGGCGCCACACGCCGTTCTTCTCGAACTACCGGCCGCAGTTCTACTTCCGGACGACGGACGTGACGGGCCAGGTCCACCTGCCGGCGGGGACGGAGATGGTGATGCCGGGCGACAACATCAGCATGGAAGTCGAGCTGATCGCGCCGATCGCGATGGACGAGGGCCTGCGCTTCGCCATCCGCGAAGGCGGCCGCACCGTCGGCGCCGGCGTGGTGGCGAAGATACTGAAGTGAGGGTGGCCTGGCCGGCCTCATCCCGGGCAAGGGGCGCGTTGCCCCGACGATCCGGGACCGGCGGCTGACGCGTGAGGTCATCCCGGCGACAAGCCGGGACCTCATGCAGGATGGGAAAGAAGGGTTTGTAGGAAAGCAAGATGGAAGCTCAAGTCATTCGCATTCGCCTCAAGGCGTTCGATCATCGCGTGCTGGACCAGTCCAGCACCGAGATCGTGAATACGGCAAAGCGGACCGGCGCACGGGTGCGCGGGCCGGTGCCGATGCCGACCAGGATTGAGAAGTTCACTGTGCTGCGCAGCCCGCACATCGACAAGAAGTCGCGTGAGCAGTTCGAGATCCGCACCCACTTGCGCCTTCTCGAAATCGTGGACTGGACCCCGCAGACGGTGGACGCGCTCGGCAAGCTCGACCTCGCCGCCGGCGTGGACGTCGAGATCAAGCTTTAAGGGTTAGGGAAATGCGTACCGGATTGATTGCACAGAAGATCGGCATGACCCGCATATTCAATGCGGAAGGCCAGCACGTGCCGGTGACGGTGATGCGGGTCGACGGCTGCCACGTCGTCGCGCAGCGCACCGAAGCTGGCGACGGCTACGTCGCGTTGCAGCTTGGCGTCGGCGCGGTCAAGGCCAAGAGCCTGACCAAGGCGCAGCGCGGGCATTTCGCCAAGGCGAAGGTCGAGCCGCGCCGCAAGGTGGCCGAGTTCCGCGTTACCCCGGACGCGCTGGTCGATGTCGGCGCGGAAATCACCGCGGCGCATTTCGTCAGCGGGCAAAAGGTCGACGTGACCGGCACCAGCCTAGGCAAGGGCTTCGCCGGCGGCATGAAGCGCTGGAACTTCGGCGGCATGCGCGCCACGCACGGCGTGTCGGTCTCGCACCGCGCCCTGGGGTCGACGGGTCAACGCCAGGACCCGGGCCGCACGTTCAAGGGCAAGAAGATGGCAGGTCACCTCGGCGACGAGCGTGTGACAACCCAAAACCTGACGATCGTCTCGGTCGATGAGGCCGAGGGGCTGATCTTCATCAAGGGATCGGTTCCGGGCGGCGACAACGGCTGGGTCCTGATACGCGACGCGGTCAAGATCGCCAACCAGAAGGACCTGCCGTTCCCGGCGGCGGTCCGCAAAGCTGCCGTCGAGCAGAGCAACGCGCCCACGGAAGAGCCTTCCGCCGAGCCATCGGTGGCGGACGACCGCACGGCGAGCGAACCGGAAACGGCTGATGCTTCGGCGATGCCGAAGACGAGCGAAAGCTGAGATCATGAAACTACAAGTCAAAAAGCTGGACAGCAGCGCGGCCGGCGAGATCGAACTCGACGACGGCATATTCGGAGTCGAGGTCAAGGCCGATCTGCTGGCGCGCGCGATCAACTGGCAGCTGGCCAAGCGCCGCTCTGGTAACCACAAGACCAAAGGTATCAAGGATATCCAAGGTACCACCAAGAAGCCTTACAAACAGAAGGGTACCGGCAATGCCCGCCAGGGCTCGTTGCGCTCGCCGCAATTCCGTGGCGGCGCGCGCATTTTTGGCCCGGTCGTGCGCAGCCATGAGTTCGACCTGCCGAAGAAAGTCCGCAAGCTGGCGCTGAAGACGGCGCTATCGGCCAAGGCCGCCGAGGGTAAGCTGATCGTGATCGACGCCGCGAAGGTAGACACGCACAAGACAAAGGCCCTTGTCGAGGCTTTCGACAAGATGGGCGTCGCCAATGCGCTGGTCATCGACGGCAACGCTCTCGACCGGAATTTTGAGCGTGCGGCGCGCAACATCCCTTTGATCCAGCTGATGCCCACGGAAGGCGCAAACGTGTATGACATCATGCGGCGCGATACGCTGGTCCTCACCCGCGACGCCATCGATCAGCTGGGAGTTCGCCTGAAATGATTGGCCTCAGGAAAAAGCGTGAAGACACCGGAGCCTCGCCGGTCATCACGGAGCGCATGTACGACGTCATCAAGGCCCCGGTGATTACCGAGAAGGCGACAATGGGGTCCGAGCACGGCCAGGTCACGTTCCGCGTGGCTTTGGAAGCGACCAAGCCGGAAATCAAATCCGCCGTGGAAGCGCTGTTCAAGGTCAAAGTCACGGCCGTCAACACGCTGCGCGTGAAGGGCAAGACCAAGATGTTCAAGGGCCGCCCGGGTCGCCGGTCCGACTACAAGAAGGCCATCGTGACCTTGGCGGACGGCCAAACGATCGATGTGACCACGGGCATATAGGAAGCGTAAGATGGCATTGAAAACATTTCGCCCGATCACGCCGAGCCTTCGGCAGTTGGTTCTCGTGGACCGTACCGGGCTTTACAAGGGCAAACCCGAAAAGAGCTTGACCGAGGGGCTCAACAAGAGCGGCGGCCGCAACAATACCGGACGGATCACGTCGTGGCAGCGCGGCGGCGGGCACAAGCGCGCGTACCGCACCGTTGACTTTCAGCGCCGCAAGTTTGACCAGCCGGCAACGGTCGAAAGGATCGAGTACGATCCAAACCGCACCGCTTACATCGCTTTGATCAAGTACCAGGACGGCGAAGTCGCTTACATTCTGGCGCCGCAACGCCTCGCCGCCGGTGATAAGGTGATCTCGGGCGAAAAGACCGACGTTCGTCCCGGCAATGCCATGCTGCTGAAGAATATTCCTGTCGGCACGATCATCCACAATGTCGAGCTGAAACCCGGCCGTGGCGGACAGATCGCGCGCGCCGCCGGCTCATATATCCAGCTCGTCGGCCGCGATGCCGGCTACGCGCAGCTGAAATTGTCCTCGGGCGAGGTCCGCATCGTTCGTTCCGATTGCATGGCGTCAATCGGTGCTGTATCCAACCCGGATCACGGCAACGTCTCGCTGGGCAAGGCGGGGCGCAAGCGCTGGATGGGCGTTCGCCCGTCGGTGCGCGGCGTCGCGATGAACCCGGTCGATCACCCGCACGGCGGCGGCGAAGGCCGCACCTCCGGTGGCCGCCACCCGGTGACGCCGTGGGGCAAGGGCACCAAGGGCAACAAGACACGTAATAACAAGGCGACCGACAGGTTCATCCTGCGTTCGCGCAAGAAGAAGTAACGATCATGGCACGTTCAGTCTGGAAAGGCCCGTTCGTCGATGGGTATCTGCTCGCCAAGGCCGACAAGGCTCGTGGCTCGGGACGCAACGAGATCATCAAGATATGGTCCCGGCGTTCAACCATCCTGCCGCAGTTCATCGGCCTGACCTTCGGCGTCTACAACGGCCAGAAGTTCATTCCCGTCTTGGTGACCGAGCATATGATCGGCCACAAGTTCGGTGAGTTCTCGCCGACCCGGACCTACACCGGTCACTCCGGCGATAAGAAGGCGAGCAAGTAACATGCCTCAGACCGCAAACGCTCCCAAGCAGGACGACAACGAGGCGCGCGCGTTCGCCAAGCTGCTCCGTTCGTCGCCGCGCAAGTTGAACCTGGTCGCGCAGATGATCCGGGGTCGCCCGGTTTCGGGGGCCCTTGCCGACCTGACGTTCTGTGAGCGCCGCATCGCTGCCGAGGTGAAGAAGGTTCTGCAGGCGGCGATCGCCAACGCCGAGAACAATCACAATCTCGACGTTGATCAGCTGTATGTGGCGAGCGCGACGGTCGGCCGCTCTTTCGCCATGAAGCGGATGCATACGCGAGGCCGTGGCCGTTCCGCGAGGATCGAGAAGCCTTTCAGCAATCTGACCGTGATCGTGCGCGAGCGCAGCGGCGAAACAGTGTCGGCAGGGGAATAGCATGGGTCAGAAAGTCAATCCGATCGGGCTTCGCCTAGGCATCGTCCGCACCTGGGATAGCCGGTGGTATGTCGGCCGCGGCTATGCCGACACGCTGCACCAGGACATCAAGCTGCGCGAGTACCTGAACAAGCGCCTGGCGCAGGCGGGCCTTGGCAAGGTCGTGATCGAGCGCGCGGCGAACAAGACGCGCGTCACGATCTATAGCGCCCGCCCCGGGATCATCATCGGCAAGAAGGGCGCCGATATCGAGAAGCTGCGCCTCGAGCTGACCAGGCAGGTCGGAGGCGAGGTCTCGCTGAACATCGTCGAGATCCGCAAGCCGGAAATCGACGCCAAGCTGATCGCCGAAAACATCGCCAGCCAGCTGGAGCGCCGCGTCGCGTTCCGGCGCGCTATGAAGCGGGCCGTCCAGTCGGCCATGCGCCTGGGGGCGCAGGGCATCCGGATCAACTGCGCCGGACGGCTTGGCGGGACCGACATCGCCCGGATGGAGTGGTATCGCGAAGGCCGCGTGCCGTTGCACATGCTGCGCGCGGACATCGATTACGGCGTTGCGACCGCGCTCACGACGTATGGCACGTGCGGCGTCAAGGTCTGGGTTTTCCGCGGCGAAGTCATGGGCCAGGATCCGATGGCTCAGGACAAGCGCGCGGCTGAACAACCGTCCGGTCAGCCCGGCAGGAACAGAGAGTAAGGATCATGCTGAGTCCGAAACGTACGAAATACCGCAAGGCGCACAAGGGTCGCATCCATGGCGTGGCGCAATCCGGCACGCTGCTGAACTTCGGGTCCTACGGCCTGAAGGCGACCGAGCCGAACCGTGTCACATCGCGCCAGATCGAGGCCGCGCGCCGCGCGATCACGCGCCACATGAAGCGCCAGGGCCGCCTCTGGATCCGCATCTTCCCCGACATTCCCGTATCGGTGAAAGCCGCCGAGACCCGTATGGGCTCGGGCAAGGGATCGCCCGAGTTCTGGGTGGCGCGAGTCCATCCGGGACGCATCATGTTCGAGATTGACGGCGTGCCGTCGAATATCGCGCACGAGGCGTTCACCCTTGCTGCCGCCAAGTTGCCGCTCGGCACGCGCGTGGTCGTGCGCCAGGGCGAGGGAGCCTGATCATGAAGGATACCAGGATCGCCGATATCCGCGCGCAGAGCGCCGACCAGCTGAGCGACCGCCTTGTCGAGCTCAAGAAGGAACAGTTCAACCTTCGCTTCCAGCGCGCCGCAGGGCAGGCTGAGTCGACGAGCCGCGTCAAGCAGGTTCGCCGTGAAATCGCGCGAATCAAGACGGTGCAGGGCCAGCCCGCGGGAAGCGTCGCCATGAAGGCGTCGGCCGTGAAGGCGACCGCGAAGAGCGCTGCCGGAAAAGGAAAGAAGTAAATGCCGCGTCGAGTTATGGAAGGCCGGGTTGTCGGCGACAAGACGAACAAGACGGTTACCGTCCTGGTCGAGCGTCGCATCATGGACCCGCTGTATAAGAAATTCATCCGCCGGTCGAAGAAGTATTCGGCTCATGACGAGGCGAACGCTTTCCGCATCGGCGACGCGGTCTCGATCCAGGAATGCCCGCCCGTCTCAAAGAGCAAGCGCTGGGTCGTGATCAGCCAGGCTCCGGCCAAGGCGCGTGATGAAAAGCCCGTGGTAGCCGCGCTCGCCGCTCGCGCCGAGGCCGAGAAGAACAAGCCCGAGCCGAAGAAAAAGGCCGCGGCCGCCGTCAAGACGGTCAAGCCGGCAAAGGTCGAGGCTCCGGCGGCGGAGCAGAAGAAGCTCGCCAAGGTTTCAAAGCCCCAGGCCAAGGCGGCGATTGAGGATAAGGCTGCCGCGGCGCCGAAGCCCAGGAAGAAGAAGGACGACCAATGATTCAGATGCAAACTACTCTCGACGTCGCTGACAACAGCGGCGCCCGGCAGGTGATGTGCATAAAGGTGCTGGGCGGCTCGCATCGCCGGTACGCCAAGATCGGCGACGTGATCGTCGTTTCGGTCAAGGACGCCATCCCCAAGGGCCGCGTCAAGAAGGGCGAGGTCCAGATGGCCGTGATCGTGCGGACCCGCGCGCCGCTGCGCCGCGCCGACGGCAGCGTTATCCGTTTCGACCGCAACCATGTGGTGCTGGTGAACAAGCAGCGCGAGCCGATCGGAACGCGCATCTTCGGGCCGGTGACCCGCGAGCTGCGCGACGGCGGCTTCATGCGCATCATTTCTCTGGCCCCGGAGGTGCTGTAATGACCGCGCCCAAACTGAAAGTTAAAAAAGGCGACAAGGTCGTCGTGATCGCCGGCAGCGATCGCGGCAAGACGGGCGAGATCATCAAGGTGATCCCGTCGACGAGCCGGGTCGTAGTCCAGGGCGTGAACCAGGCCAAAAAGCATGTCCGCCCATCGCCGATGAGCGCCGGCGGCATCGAGACGATCGAGAAGTCGATCCACGTATCCAACGTGGCGCACATCGATCCAAAGACGAACAAGCCCACCCGCGTCGGTTACAAGACCGGGGCGGACGGCACCAAGTCGCGCGTCGCCCGGAAGTCCGGCGAAGCGCTCGACAAGCAGGGATAGCCACCATGGCGAAAGACACCAAGACCGGCGCCCCGGACAAGGGCGCGGAAAAGAGCAAGGCTCCGGCTGCAGCAAAAATGGCCGCCAAGGGCGGCGACGCCAAGGCCAGGAAGCCGGCGAAGGGTGGAGAAGGCGCTTCGACCGATAATGCCGCGAAGCCCTCGGCCCCGGCCCCGGTCCTGCCTACGGGACCCTACAAGCCGCGCCTGCAGGAGCATTACGAGACCACCCTGCGCAAGTCGCTGCAGGAGAAGTACAAGAACGTCTATCAAGTACCGAAGCTTGAGAAGATCGTCATTAATATGGGCGTCGGCGAGGCGACTGGCGACAGCCGCCGCATCCAGTCCGCGGTGGCCGACATGATCGCGATCTCGGGCCAGAAGCCTGTCGTGACGAAATCCCGCAAGTCGATCGCGCAGTTCAAGCTGCGCGAGGGCATGCCGATCGGCGTCAAGGTCACGCTGCGGCGCGCCCGGATGTACGAGTTCCTGGACCGCCTGGTCACGATTGCCCTGCCGCGTGTCCGCGACTTCCGCGGCGTCAACGGCAACAGCTTCGACGGCAACGGGAATTATTCCATGGGCCTGAAGGAGCAGATCGTTTTTCCGGAAATCGATTACGACAAGATCGACATGGTGCGCGGCATGGATATCGTGATCTGCACGACGGCACGCACCGACGACGAAGCAAAAGAGCTGCTGCGCGGCTTCAACATGCCGTTCATAACCTGAAGGACGGCGGAGACACTCATGGCCAAGAAAAGTTCGATCGAGAAGAATAACCGCCGCCGCCGCATGGCGAAGCAGCAGGCTCCCAAACGGGCGCGGCTGAAGGCGATCGTGATGGACAAGGAAGTCAGTCCGGAGGAGCGTTTCACCGCTCAGCTGAAGCTGGCCGAACTGCCGCGCAACGGCGCCAAGATTCGCATCCGCAACCGCTGCGAGTTGACGGGGCGTTCGCGCGCCGTGTACCGCCGCTTCAAACTGTCGCGCATCATGCTGCGCAAGATGGCTTCCGAGGGGCTGATCCCCGGCGTCACGAAATCCAGCTGGTAAGGGAGGCCTCTGAACCATGTCAATGAGCGATCCCCTAGGCGATATGCTGACCCGCATCCGCAATGGGCAGCGGGCCCACAAGGCGACGGTCGAAAGCCCGGCCTCCAAGGAACGCGAACGCGTTCTGGACGTGCTCGAGCGCGAAGGCTATATTCGCGGCTACGCCGTGGAAACGCAGGACGAAGGCGGCGGGCACAAGCACCGCATCGAGCTGAAGTACCACGAGGGCGAGCCGGTGATCAAAGAGATCGCGCGCGTGTCCAAGCCGGGCCGCCGTGTTTATTCCAAGGTCAGCGACCTGCCGCGCGTATACAACGGGCTCGGCATCCTGATCCTGTCAACGCCGAAAGGCATCATGTCGGACAACCAAGCCCGCGACGAGAACGTCGGCGGCGAGGTTCTGTGCCGGGTATTCTGAGGAAGTGAGCCATGTCTCGTATCGGTAAACATGCCGTTCCGGTGCCTTCGGGCGTCGATGTCAAGGTGGACGGACAGACCGTGACCGCGAAGGGCAGGCTCGGCCAGGGCGCCGTAAGGATCTCTGACGAAATCGCCGTGACCTTCGCCGACGGCAAGGTCGCGCTGACGCTGAAGGCCGACACCCGCCGCGCGCGCTCGATGTGGGGCACGTCGCGCACCAATGTGAATAACCTGGTCAGCGGCGTCGCCAACGGTTTTACCGAGACCCTCGAGATCAACGGCGTCGGTTACCGCGCCGCCGTACAGGGCAAGGAACTCGTGATGTCGCTGGGCTTCACGCACGAAGTAAGGTATGCGATCCCGGCGGGCGTCGCGGTGAAGTGCGAGAAACCGACCACCATAGAGATCACCGGTCCGGATAAGCAGCAGATCGGCCAGATCGCCGCCGAACTGCGCTCTTGGCGCCCTCCCGAGCCGTACAAGGGCAAGGGCGTGAAATACGCGTCGGAAACGATCCGCCGCAAGGAAGGCAAGAAGAAGTAGCATGAACAAGCTCGATGCAAGACATAAGCGTACGTTGCGGGTTCGCGCCCGCCTGCGCAGCCTGCCGGTTGATCGGCCGCGTTTGACGGTCAACCGCACAAACAAGCACATCTATGCTCAGGTCATCGACGACGCGCAGGGGCATACCCTTGCCGCCGCCTCGTCGCTGGACAGCGACCTGCGCGCCAAGAGCAAGCTGGGGGCCGATGTCGATGCGGCGAAGGCCGTCGGCCTGCTGGTCGCAGAGCGCGCCAAGGCCGCCGGGGTGGACAAGATCCGCTTCGACCGCGGTGGTTTCATTTTTCACGGACGAATCCGTGCGCTGGCCGAAGGCGCACGCGAGGGCGGACTGGTCTTTTAAGGGACACTGACATGGCAAGAGAAGAAAGACGCGGCGATCGCGGCCGCAACCGCGAGGAACGCGGCGAGGATAACGAGCTGATCGAGAAGCTGGTCAGCATCAACCGCGTCGCCAAGGTGGTGAAGGGCGGGCGCCGCTTCGGTTTTGCCGCGCTGGTCGTCGTCGGTGACGGCAAAGGCCGCGTCGGCCACGGCGCGGGCAAGGCGAAGGAAGTGCCTGAGGCCATTCGTAAGGCCACTGATCAAGCCAAGAAGACAATGGTTCGGGTGCCTCTTCGCGAGGGCCGCACGCTCCATCACGATCTGAAAGGTGATTTCGGCGCAGGCGCCGTCGTTCTCCGCGGCGCTCCGGCGGGTACCGGCGTGATCGCCGGCGGCCCGATGCGCGCCGTGTTCGAAGCCCTCGGCGTCCAGGACGTCGTAGCGAAGTCCACGGGATCTTCCAATCCGCACAACATGGTCAAGGCTACGTTCGCCGCCCTGACCCGCATGACCAGCCCGCGTTCGGTCGCGGCCCGCCGCGGCAAGCGCGTCAGCGACATCCTGCCCAAGCGCGACGGCGAAGTGGAGGCAGCATAATGGCTGGTGAGGAAAACAAGGAGCCGAAAGCTCCGGCAAAGAAGCCTGCTGCGAAGCCCAAGGCGGATGCCTCGGTAACCGCCGGGGGTCCGACCAAGGCGGACACACCGCAGAAAGCCGAAGCCGCCAAGCCGACCGCAACGACAGCTCCGGCTTCGGCACAGCCGGTTGCCAAATCCGGCAAGACGGTCACGGTGACGCAGCTCGGCAGCCCGATCGGCCGTCCCGCATACCAGCACGAGACGCTCAAGGGCCTCGGGCTCAACAAGCGCCATCGTAGCCGTACGCTGGAGGACACCCCGGAAGTGCGCGGCATGATTGCGCGCGTCAAGCATCTGATTTCCGTTGGCGACGGCAAGTAGCCTTCCCGCCGGCGCGCTCACGTAGGACTGGATATTACGCATGAAACTGAACGAAATCCGCGACAACGATGGCGCCCACAAGCGCCGCATGCGCATTGGCCGCGGCATCGGCTCGGGCAAGGGCAAAACGGGCGGCCGCGGCGGCAAGGGCCAGACCGCGCGCACGGGCGTCGCCATCAACGGCTTCGAGGGCGGCC
The DNA here is from genome assembly GCA_965199265.1 of Alphaproteobacteria bacterium. Classification (GTDB taxonomy): domain Bacteria; phylum Pseudomonadota; class Alphaproteobacteria; order CALMVH01; family CALMVH01; genus CBDAQV01. Next base: position 234,768 of record CBDAQV010000008.1, read on the forward strand.
AGATGCCTCTGCACCGACGCATGCCCAAACGTGGCTTCAACAAGCCTAACCGCTTGCATTTCTCGGTCATCAATCTGTCGACGCTGGAAGCTGCGTTTACGGACGGCAAGCTTGAAGGCTCGAAGGCGATCACAGCGGCAAGCCTGGTCGAGGCCGGCATCCTGCGCCGCAGCCATGATGGCGTTCGGCTGCTCGCGAAGGGCACGCTGAGCAGGAAAGTCGACATCGAAGTGGCGGGCGCATCCGCTGCCGCCATTGCCGCGGTGGAAAAGGCAGGCGGGTCGGTGACCGTCAAGGCGGCGAAGAAGCCGGCTGCCGAGGAAGCAGGAGCATCCGCAGGCTGAAGGCCTTCGATGAAGCCGTTCCGGCGTCGTTTCCAATAGCCGACAGACAGGGTTAGCCATGGCGTCTGCCGCCGAACAACTTGCCGCCAACCTCAACCTGAGCGCCTTCGCCAAGGCGACCGAGCTCAAGAAGCGCCTCTGGTTCACGCTCGGCGCCTTGATCGTCTACCGTATCGGCACCTACGTGCCCCTGCCGGGAATCGACCCGCACAACCTGGCCGAAATCTTCAAGCAGAAGGGCGGCGGCATCCTGGACATGTTCAACATGTTCTCCGGCGGTGCGTTGCAGCGCATGACGATCTTCGCGCTCAACATCATGCCCTACGTCTCGGCCTCGATTATCGTCCAGCTGATGACGGCCGTCCTGCCGACCCTCGAGGCACTGAAAAAGGAAGGCGAGGGCGGGCGCAAGCGCATCAACCAGTATACGCGTTACCTGACGGTGGTGTTGGCGGCCGTCCAGGGCTATGGGCTTTCGGTCGGGCTTGAAGCCATGGGGCGCGGTAGCTCGACCGGCATGGCCGTGATGGATCCGGGCTACTTCTTTCGCGTCACCACGACGATCACGCTGATCGGCGGAACCATCTTCCTGATGTGGCTTGGCGAGCAGATCACCGCGCGCGGCATCGGCAACGGTACCTCGCTGATCATCTTCTCAGGCATTGTCGCGGGCCTGCCGCGCGCGCTGGGGCAAATCCTCGACCTTGCCAGCACCGGCGGCATACCGCCGCTGCTGATCGTCGGTGTCGTGGTGCTGGTCGTCGCCGTCATTGCCTTCATCGTGTTCATGGAACGCGCGCAGCGCCAAGTCGTGATCCAATATCCCAAGCGCCAGAAGGGCAACAAGATGTTCGGCGGCGAGTCGACCTTCATGCCGCTGAAAGTGAATACGACGGGCGTCATTCCGCCGATCTTCGCCTCGTCGCTGCTGCTTCTGCCTTTGACGCTGGTCGGCTTCATCGGCGCGGACAAGACGGGCTTCCTCGGCCAGGTCAGCACGCAGCTGGGACATGGCCGTCCGCTGTACATGGTGCTTTACGCGCTGCTGATTGTGTTCTTCGTGTTTTTCTACACGGCGATCGCCTTCAACCCGGTGGAAACGGCCGATAGCCTGCGCAAGAACGGCGCCTTTGTTCCCGGCATAAAGCCTGGGAAGAACACCGCCGACTACCTGGATTACGTGCTGACCCGCCTTTCCGTGCTCGGCTCGGCCTACCTGGTCGTTGTCTGCCTGTTTCCGGAATTGCTGATCTCGCATTTCAACCTGCCATTCTATTTCGGCGGCACCAGCCTGCTGATCGCGGTGACCGTGACGATGGACACGGTTGCGCAGATCCATTCGTACCTGATCGCGCAGCAGTACGAATCCCGCTTTCGCAAAGCCAAGCTCAGGGGCCGAACGCGATGAGGACAATCGCATGAACCTTATCCTGCTCGGCCCGCCTGGGGCGGGAAAAGGGACACAGGCAAAGCGGCTGGAGCAGGCACATGGCTGCATCCAGCTCTCCAGCGGGGACATTTTTCGCGCGCACATCGCGGCACAGGACGACCTGGGGCGCGAAGCAAAAAACTACATGGAAAAGGGCAACCTCGTTCCCGATGACCTGACGATCCGCATGCTCGAAGCCGAGATCGACAGCCCCCGCTGCCGCAACGGTTTCCTACTCGACGGCTTTATCCGCACTATTCCGCAGGCCGAGGCGCTGGACGCCATGCTGAAGGCGCGCGGCCTCAAGCTTGATGCCGTTATCGAACTCAAAGTTGACGAAGAAGCGCTTATGGAGCGAATTACCGGCCGTTTCACCTGCGCCAAATGCGGCACGGGTTATAACCGGTTCTTGAAGCCCACGAGGATAGACGGCGTGTGTGACGTCTGCGCAAGCAAGGATTTCACCCGCCGCGCCGACGACAATGCCGAGGCATTCGAGTCACGCATGCGCGGCTACCGCGATGACACGATGCCGGTCCTGCCGTACTACAAGGCGAACGGGCTATTAAAGTCAGTAAACGCGATGGGTGAGATAGGCATCGTCGCTGCCGAGATCGAGGCGGCGCTTAACAAGAGCGTCAGCGCCATGGCAAGGTGAGTTACCGGTCGCGCCGCATGGCAAGATTCCTGGAAACAGCCGAAGGTAACGGGTGGGTTTGCCTCAGGGAAGGATCATGACCGGCGTGCCGTCCTTGACCGAACCGTAGATTTCCTCGATCGACTGGTTGTCCACGGCGATGCAGCCGTTGGTCCAGTCCCCCGGATCGGAAACGTTGTGAATGCCGTTCGGCAGTCCGTGGATCATCACTTCTCCACCGGCGGGAACGCCCATCACGATGGCGTTGCCCTTGTCCTCCGGACCGGGGTACGAGATGCCCAGCGACAGATGGTACTTGCTGTTCGGATTGTGGCGGTTGATCGTGTACAGGCCTTCGGGCGTGCGGCCATCGCCTTCCTTAGTCTTCAAACCCTTGGGATGAAACCCCAGGTGGATCTGGTATGACCGCGTCAGTTCGCCGGAGTGGTAGAGTTCCATCAGGTGCTCCGCCTTGTAGATCACCACCAGATCGGCCGCAGGCGGCAGGGTGCCGGATGCCATTGAAGCAGCTGTGCCCAGCAGGTAAAAGGAAAGCGCAACAACGGTCAGAACTTTATGCATGGGCCGAACCAGCAAGGTGTCACGAAACTGCCATGATTTACCTAAATTCGAGACGGTTTTTCAAGCAATTTTCTCTGATCATCTCGGTTGCTTCAGCGATCGGGTATTTCACAGCAGAAACTCCCGCCGCGGCCGCTGAAGGTTACATCGGCGAAATGGAAACGCACACCGCCGAGCCACACGATACCTTCGTCGCGCTCGCGCAGAAATATGACATCGGCTACGATGAGCTGATCGCCGCCAACCCCGGGATTGATCCATGGTTGCCGGCTGAAGGAGCTCAGATCATGCTTCCCAAGCAGCACATCCTGCCGAAAGGGCCGCATGAAGGGCTGGTGGTCAATCTGGGTGAGATGCGGATTTTCTACTATCCGCCCGGGGGAGAGCCCGAAAGCTTTGCCATCGGCATGGGACGCGATGGGTTCATGACGCCGAGCGGCGGCACGACGGTGGTGCGAAAGGCGGCAGACCCACCGTGGTACCGTACCGCGAGCGAGCGCGCCGACAAGCCGGAACTGCCCGCGATCGTTCCGCCGGGGCCGGACAATCCCCTTGGCGCATTTGCGCTGTATCTCGGCTGGCCGAGCTACCTGATCCACGGAACGGACGATCCTCGCAGCGTCGGAAGGCTGGCAAGCCGCGGATGCATTCGCATGTATCCGGCTGCGATCAACGAGCTCTACGAGCGCATCCCGATAGGGACGAAGGTCACGGTCATCGACCAGCCCGTCAAGTTCGCGAAGATCAATGGTGGACTGTACGTGTCGGTTTTCCCCTCGCGCACGCAGGCCAACGAGTTGGAAGACCATAACAGCTTCACGCCGGCAGCGCCTGACGGCTTCACTAAAATGGTTTTGGCCGCCGCCGGACCGGACTCCAGTCAGCTGGACTGGGATGCGGTTCGACAGGCGGCCAACGACCGGAAAGGCTATCCGGTCCTGATCACGAAGTGACCGGACCGATGCCCGTTACTTGCGCATGCCGCTTGAGTTCATGCTGTTGACCTTTTCCTCAGCAGCCTGAGCAGCCGCAGACGCCTGCTCGGCAGCCTTGGCGGCTTCCTTGGCGCTCTGGGCCGCCTGATCGGCACGCTGGGCGGCATCACGAGCGTTCATGTTCGCCATGTCGATCTGCTTGCGGGACGAATCGTCCGAACAAGCGGAAACCAAGGCGGTAGCGCCGACCAAAGCCAGCACAGTTGCAATCTTCTTCATGGATCTTCCTCGTTTGCGTAAGAATCAGTTCAATTCGACCGAAGCCGCGGCGGTTATAGGCCAAGCTGTCGATCCTGTAAATGCAACCCGTGCCAGAATGTTTCCACCTGCAGGCAAGTTTTGTAAAATTGGGAAGCGCTTGGCAAATTTGTCACTTCAATTCTTTAAGAACGGTTGCTCAAGCGCGTAAAACGATCGCTTGTTCGGTAAGGAAATTCAGCACCGCCGTTTCCTGGACAGTCAGGGAATGGTGATTCTCCCCCTTGGCATCGTCGATTTCCAACTTGCGTTCCAGTACCTTCATCTTGCGGCGAAATCCTTCGATGATTGCCGGATGGACGTAACATTTCCGGCAAATCGCGGGAGTGTTGCCAAGGTGCTGAGCAACACGCTTGATGACTTCGGCGATCAGCCGCTTCTCCTGCGTCAGGTTTTCCGGCGGGTCGATCTCGGCAAAGTAAAGCGCGGAAAACACGGTTCCCGCCCAGGTCCGGAAATCCTTGGCTGTGAATTCCTGACCCCCGCTCGCCTCATGCAGATACGCGTTCACATCGTCGCTGTGGAGATGGTGCGCGTGCCCTTCGTGATCGGCGTAATGGAACAGTTCATGGCCGGGCAGTTCCTGCAGATTGCGCACGATCTTGGCAGCGCGCCTGTCCTGCAGGGCGATATCGTGCTCCTTGCCCGACTTGCCGCGAAAACGGAAACGCAAGGTGCTGCCCGCAATATCGACATGGTTCGTCAGCAGGGTGGTCAAGCCGTAGGAATCGTTGGCATGGGCGTACTCGTCATTGCCGACCCGGATGCAGGTTTTCTCCAGCAGGTATACGATTGTCGCCAGCACTTTGTCCCGCGGCAAGCCGGGCTTGCGAAGGTCGGCATCCACCCGCGCCCGGATAAGCGGCAGCGCGGCGCCGAACTCCAGCATGCGGTGATACTTCGAAGCGTCGCGGATTTCGCGCCAGCGCGGATGGTAGCGGTACTGCTTGCGGCCGCGCGCGTCCTTGCCCGTCGCCTGAAGGTGACCGTTTTCCAAGGGGCAGATCCAGACCTCGCCGTAGGCTGGCGGGATACCCAGGCTGCGGATACGGTCCAGCGTTCCAGGATCGGTAATCGCACTGCCATCGGGGGCCGTGTAGCGAAAGCCGTTCCTGGAGTCCCCCTGGCGCGTTATCCCCGGCTTATCGTCGTGCACGTAACGCAGGTGCGCCGCGCGGGCGGCAAGCTTGCTTGGATCCGTAGCGGAAGGGACAGCCGTGTTCATGAGGTAGACTTAAAGACCATATCGCGCGCTACAAGGCGGTGCTGCGCCCACATCCTACTGCTATTTTTCTGAACAAGCTGATAGTTCACGGAGATAGAGCCGCCGTAGAGCCCAAGACCGTACAATCCTGCCGGCTCTAGCTGATGAGAAAGGCGATGCCCGTGGAGGCTGCCGCAAGGAAGAGCCCTGCAATAACCAGAACCACGGTTTCCGATTGTTTGCGCATGATCTGCTCCGCTTTGAACCTGTACAAGAAACATGGTGCGGAATCGGCCGAATTCCAGCGTCTTGGTCTGGAACTATTTGGCTTGCTTCTTCTGTTTTGGTTTTCGCGGCTTGAAGCGTTCATTCTGGACCGGCCCGGCCTGTGCCGGCCCGTTCGCCTTGCCACGGTGCGGTTTGCGCGGTTTTTCGGCGCCCGTGCCTTCCGGACGGCTGCGCGGCGCGCGCTCGGGAAAATCAGGGCGAGGGCGGCGGGGCGGCGCAGGTTCCTGCGCCGCGGCAATCTCCTCGGGCGCCGGCAGCCGCGAACGATGCAGGCGTATCAACGCGGCGGCAATGTCGTCGGGCGTGCGTCCCTCGAGCAACCGGCGAGCCAAGGCCAGGTCGTCTTCGCCGAGCGGTTCGGAAAGGACGGGATCTTCGAGCAGCCGTTGCGCGTCGCGCTCCCGGATGGCATCGGCGGGAGGGGGGCCGCTCCAGATCGCTTCCACTCCGGCGGAGTGGAGCAGCTGGCCGGCACGGCGCTGGCGTCCCTCGGGGACGATCAGGACACAGCTTCCCTTGCGGCCTGCGCGGCCGGTTCGACCGCTGCGATGCAACAGGGTGTCGCTGTTGGTCGGCAAGCTGCCGTGGATCACGAGACCGAGCTTGGGCAGGTCGATGCCGCGCGCCGCGACGTCGGTTGCGACGCAAACCCGCGCCTGGCCGTCGCGCATCGATTGCAGCGCGCGGGTGCGCTCGTTCTGGCTCATTTCGCCCGACAGCGCTACCGAGGCAAAGCCGCGTTCGAGCAGGCTGCCATGCAGGTGGCGCACCTCCTCTCGCCGTGAGCAGAAGACGATCGCCGTGGGCGACTCGAAGTAGCGCAGCACGTTCACAACCGCATGCTCCATCTCGTCGGCCGGAACGGTCACGCAGCGGTACTCGATGTCGGCATGCGGCTGATTGCGCACCAGAGTGTCGATGCGCAGCGCATCCTTCTGGTAACGCGCAGCCATCGCGGCTATTTCCCGCGGTATGGTGGCGGAAAACAGCAGGGTACGGCGGGTTTCCGGGGTTGCGTCCAGCAACGCCTCCAGCTCTTCGCGAAAGCCGAGGTCGAGCATCTCGTCGGCTTCGTCCATCACCATCACAGCAAGCTGCGACAAATCGAGGCGTCCACGGCGCAGGTGATCGCACAGGCGGCCGGGCGTACCGACGACAATGTGCGCACCGGCCTGCAGCGCACGCATTTCAGCACGCGGATCCATCCCGCCGATGCAGGAGGCGATCCGCGCACCGGTTTGCTCGTACAACCAGCCTAGCTCGCGCTGCACCTGCATGGCAAGCTCGCGTGTCGGTGCGACGACCAGCGCAAGGGGGGCGGGCGCCCGGCCGAACCGGGTTTGGCTAGCCAGAAGGGTGCCGGCAAAGGCCAGGCCGAAAGCGACAGTCTTGCCCGATCCCGTCTGGGCGGAAACGAGCAGGTCACGGCCCTCGGCCTCAGGCTCGAGAACGGCAGCCTGCACCGGGGTTGGTTCGTAATAGCCTCGCGCTTCAAGGGCGGTCTGGAGCGCGGAGTTTGTGACGGAAAACGGCATGCCTGTATGATCTCGAGTTATCGCCGCTGACAAAGCTGCATAAGCTCCGCAATCAGACAGGTCATCAAGGCCTAATGATGGCTGCCGGCTTTACTTCCACCATTTTGGTGACGGTTCAACCTGCCTTGCTTGTATCCTTGTCCAGCGCGTCGTACACGGCACAATAGCCCGTTGTCCCGCGGAAAGCCAGCGATCCCGCAGCGGCCAGGAGCAGGACGCCCGAAAGATGCAGGCGGCGAACCCCCAGCAAGGCAAGGATGCCCGCTATCACAAGCGACGCCTTGCGCTCGGAGTCGGAAAGGTTCACAGCGCTTCCAGGCGCAACTTTCTCGGCAACAGTTCCATCAGCCATAATCATCTCCTGCCTTGGGGGCTGCCGGCGGTGCGCCGGCAGGATAGGTGTCAGGTGCAACCTCAGTTTCACCAAAGCAGGTCGTACCTGACTGGGTGGCAACGCCCCTTAGCCGGACTCGTTCCAACCGATGAAGGTTCAAGCGGAAAGAACATCGGCAACATGCCGGCATGGCCTTCGCTCAAACGATGCGGTATACACGAGGCATGAGCAGCCACGATGGAGCCAGCTTGCCGAAGCGCCCGCCACAACGCGCGCCGGAGCGGTGGTTCAAATGTGTCGAGTACGCGCACGGCCTGGAGATCGAGCTTCCGTTCGAAAGCGAGGCTGAAGCGCTGGAGTCGGGGATCGCGCATGTGCGCGCCGGGTTCGGGGGAGCCGCGAAGGTTGGATATTACGGCTTCCGTTCCCGCATCATCGTCTATGCCGCGGCTGAACTGCACGATTTCGCTCACAAGTGCGGTTAGGCCTCCGGGTCCCCTGATGACCACGCTTTACCTCGACGCCGACGCCTGCCCCGTGCGCGAGGAGGTATACCGTGTCGTGGAACGCACGGGTACGGCCTTGATGATCGTGCACAACGGATCGCGCCCGATCCGGCCGCCGGCGCTTCCCGGTGTGCAGCTTGTGATCGTCGGTTCAGGCATGGACGCCGCAGATGACTGGATCGCCGACCGGGTCGGCTGCGGCGACATCTGCATCACCGGCGATATTCCGCTTGCCGACCGCTGCTTGAAGGCTGGCGCCCGCTCGGTGTCGCATACGGGGCATGTCTGGACGAAAAACAATATTGGCGCGGCGCTGGCAGGGCGCGAGCTGTCGCGCCACCTGCGCGAACTGGGGCAAGGCGGCGGCGCAGCGCCGATGACGAAGCAGGACAAGTCACGCTTCCTGTCGGCGCTCGACACGCTCATCGTCGCGGCGCGGCGGGATTCGGCGTAAGGCTATCACCATCGCCGCGGCGACCCTTGAAAAGCAAGCTGGGCGGCGGCAAGCTCCGGACATTCGCGGCGCAACCCGGTAAGGGCTTCGCTGTAGGACTCCGCTCGGGCCTTGATTAAGGGACAGGGCTTTGGCCAACGGACTGCGCTCTTCCGATCAAAGCTCCGCTCCTCGGTCATATTGTGCAGCGGCACCCTGCAGGGGCCTGAACCTTTTCGCCGCTGTAAGCCTGACCAGCAGCAGGTGTTTAGCAGTCGCGAAGTTACGGCTGGCCTCCGGACGAGCGGAACCTTATGCAGTCGCCTGCGGCAGGTGACCGCAACAGTTTCCAGCGTGGCACGTTTGAGAGAAATGACCCTTGCGTATCACTCCGAGTACAGCCGTTCCGAAAAAGTCGCCGACGGCGTTGTTCACATACTCGGCCTTGCCTTCGCGCTCGGCGCGGCGGTGGCGCTGGCTGCGCGCATGGCGCAGGGAACTCCGCTCGGTGCGGCGATCGGATTGGGTCTCTACGGCTTGGGAATCCTGGCAATGCTGGGCTGTTCGGCGCTTTACAACTTCGCCAGTCCGGGCGCACGCAAGCGGCTGTTTCGCCGCCTCGACCATGCAGCGATCTTTGTCATGATTGCAGGCACGTACTCGCCGTTCAGCCTGATGGCGCTGCACGGCGCGCTCGGCATCGGACTGCTCGCCGCCATGTGGAGCGTCGCGCTTGGGGGAGCGGCGATCAAAATGTTTTTCCCCGGGCGCTTCGAGCGGCTGTCCGTTGCCGTCTACCTGCTGCTCGGGTGGAGCGGGCTGATGGCGATCCGGTCGTTGCTGGAAGCCGTCCCGGCGCATAGCTTGCTTTTGCTGGCGATCGGCGGCGCGATCTACAGCACCGGCGTGGTCTTCCATCTCAGCAAAAGGCTTCCGTTCCATAATGCGATATGGCATGCGTTCGTGCTGACCGCCGTGGTCTGCCACTTCTTTTCGATTGCGGGGTTGAGCGCCAAAACCTGATCAGGAAGTCCCCGGTCAGGAAACGTGGAACTGTTCCGAGATCGAGGCAAGCAGGGCCATGACCCGCGGCGTGTCGTAAGGTTTGTCCAGGAATATGCCTTGATGCGGCAATTCACCGGGTTTCACCTTCACATGGCCAGAGGCCACGACGATCTTAACCGGCGGCCAGCGGTCCTTGACATAATGAGAGAGTTTCAGCCCATCCATGGAACCCGGCATGTCCACGTCGGTGATCAGCGCATGGATGTTTGGATTGCGCTCCATCAACTTGATGGCGTCATCGGCATTTCCAGCCTCGAAAACCTGAAAGCCTGACTCCGAGATCAGATCGACAAGTTCCAAACGGACAAGGACTTCGTCCTCGACGACGAGGATCGCCGGCTGGATGAGTGGCTGAAATTGACCCATGCCTAGCGTAACACCCGCTTGCCCGTTAAAGTTCAGCGGTTGGCGGCCAGTATCTCCACGTCTCCCGACAGGAACTCGCTTTCGGAGGCCGTCGCCGGCCCTTGGAGGTGGAACAGCGCTCCCGCCGGCGCGTATTCCATACGGGCGGTCCCCCTGAAATAGCCTGCCAGGGAGCGCTCGATCATGAAGGAGCCAAAACCGCTCCGCTCCGGCGACTTGACGGGAGGGCCGCCCCGCTCCGCCCATTCCAGCTGGAACCGCAAGCCATGCTCGCCGTGTTCCACGCGCCAGGCGATCCTGATCCGCCCGGTTTCGTTCGACAGCGCACCGTACTTGGCGGCGTTGGTCGCAAGCTCGTGCAGGGCGAGCGACAGGGCAAGTGCGCAGCGCGCCGACAGCATCAATCTCGGCCCTTCGATTTCGAACCGGCCCTCTACTCCGTGCGGGGATAGCGCGTTGCGCACCACGGCGGAAATTTCGGCGCTTTCCCACTTGCCGCCGGTCAGCACGTCCTGCGCCTTGCCCA
>CBDAQV010000009.1:0-235649 GCA_965199265.1 Alphaproteobacteria bacterium
GTGCCTTTCGTCGACATGTGGTTAGGCACTATGTCGACGATCTGCTTCAGTCCCTCGGCCTTGGCCTTGCTGCTGAAGCGGTCATAGGCTTCGCGACCGCCCAGCTCGGGATTGACCCGGCTGTGATCGGCCACATCGTACCCGTGCAGGCTGCCGGGGTCCGCAGCGGCGATCGGGGGCAGATAGACGTGCGATACGCCCAGATCGGCCACGAACGAGGTGATCTCGGCAGCCATGTCGAAGCCGAAACCCGCATGCATTTGCAGCCGATAGGTTGCTATGGGAAAGTCGGATGGCTCGGACATGGATCAAACTTACCAGGTGAGGGATAAGAATGCACAGTTCTTAATCACATGTCCAGAAAATATGCATAGATTATTTCTTAACGAAACTGGAACGCAGGGCGAAGTGCCGTGTTTATAATCGTCGTTTTTCCCTTATCAATCTTCTTGCTTTTTCGCGCGCGCTCGCGCGTAACAATAAATAATCTCATATTTTGAGCTGTATTTATGCGCTTACGTATTTTCGCTTCGTTCCTGACGCTAGCCCTGGTTTCATCGGCGTACGCTCAAGGCCCGGTCGCAGGGCTGGTGTACGGTCCAGCCTCTGTTCCGCTGCGGGATGAAGCGATCCTTGGCCTGCCGCAGGCGATGGTCTTTGCTCCAAGGGATCAGGCGGAGAAATGGTTGAGGCAGGCAGGCAACTTTCCCGGCGCAGGCCTGGTCGGAATCGTAGTGCCAAATGACCAGTCCGGCGAAGGCTGGGCCGTTGTGGTCGACTACGAAACTTCAGGCTTCGTCAAGGAAAACGAATCGCGCGAGATCGATCCCGACAAGCTCCTCGCCGGGCTGAAGCAAAGCAATGAGGCGCAGAACCGAACACGGCGGGAAGCGGGAAAACCTCCGCTGGACGTGCTGGGCTGGATCGAGCCGCCGCATTATGACGCGGCCACTCATCACCTGATCTGGTCGGTCGAGGTGCGCCACCCCGGGGCAGACCCGGACGGCGAAACCTCGGTGAACTACAACACGCGCGTGCTCGGCCGCGACGGATATTTCAGCCTCGACCTTGTCACCAAGCGCCGGCTGGTCGAGACGGACAAGCCCGCGATCGACGCGCTGCTGGCCGGCTTGCGTTATGACGAGGGCAAGCGCTACGAGGATTACGACGCGAAAACGGACAAGACCGCCGAGTACGGGCTAATCGCCCTGATCGGCGGCATCGCCGCGCACAAGATCGGCCTGTTCGCGGTCATCGCCGCGTTCGCCGCCAAGTTCATCAAGCTATGGATCATCGCCGCCGCGGGCGGACTTGCAGCGTTGCGGAATTTGCTCAAGCGCAGGAAAAGGCAGTAGCCATGACCGCCTTTCTCAAGCTTGGAGTGCTGCTGCTCAAAAGCAAGGTCGCGATCACGCTGCTGAGCATGCTGGTCAGCGTCTACGCCTACCAGACGCTGTTCGGATGGCGGTTCTCCGCCGGCTTCGTGCTGCTGATCTTCATCCACGAGATGGGGCACTACATCGCGGCACGGCATCGCGGGCTCGATGTCGGCGCGCCGATGTTCATTCCCTTCGTCGGCGCGTACATCGCGCTTCGGCAAGTGCCGCACAATGTGGAGACCGAGGCTTACGTCGCGCTCGCCGGGCCGCTGTTGGGAACGGTCGCGTCCCTTGCCTGCTATTGCCTGGGGCGGGCTGGTGACGACCACCTGATGCTCGCGCTCGCCTATGCCGGCTTCCTCATGAACCTGTTCAACATGATACCAGTTTCGCCGCTGGACGGCGGGCGGGTGGCATCTGTGCTGTCGCCACGGATCTGGCTGGCGGGCGTGCCGATCCTGGCGCTGGTGTTTTTCTACACGCACAGCCCGGTGCTGATCCTGATCGCCGTCTTCGCCTATCCGAGCCTCAGGAAAGCGCTGCGCTACGATCCGAAAGACCCGGCGAACGCCGCCTATTACGAAATCAAGCCGGACCTGCGGCTGTTCTACACCACCTACTACCTGCTGCTGACGGGGTTCCTTGCGGTGATGACGAGCGACCTGCACGACAGCCTTGGCACCCTGGGTTGAGCGACGGGATGGGAAATGCCCTTCTCTGGCTTGCGCTGTTCCTTGCGCTCGGCTTCGAGTTCATCAACGGCTTCCACGACACGGCCAACGCCGTCGCGACAGTCATCTATACCAGGACCCTGAAACCGGTATGGGCGGTGCTGTGGTCGGGCGTCTGGAACTTTGCCGGCGCGCTGACCTCGACCGGCGCGGTCGCATACGGCATCATCAACCTGCTGCCGCCCGCGCTGATGAACAGCCACTCCGTGCCCGGGATCGCGGTGATCTTTTCGTTCCTGATCTCGGCAATCCTGTGGAATCTGGGAACGTGGTGGCTGGGCCTGCCCATCTCGAGCAGCCACACGCTGATCGGCTCGATCCTGGGCGTCGGCATCGCGGCCTCGCTGCTGCTGCCCGAGGGTGGCGTCCTGCACGGCATCAACTGGCGCCAGTTCGAGCAGGCGGCATTGTCGCTGCTGATTTCCCCGCTCGCCGGGTTCAGCTTCAGCTACGTGGCCATGAAGCTGGCCAAGGTCCTGAACGTCGGCGTGAACCGCCCGCCGCCCAACCTAGATGGCCCGCCGCCGCCCATGATGCGCGCCTTCCTGATGCTGACGTCGATGGGGGTCAGCTTCGCGCACGGCTCGAACGACGGGCAAAAGGGCATGGGGATCATCATGCTGGTCCTGTTCGGCCTGTTTCCCCGCGACTACAAGCTGGACCCTGAAACCAACGTCCTTCCGTTCTGGGTCAAGCTGATAGTTGCCGTGATGCTGGCGCTGGGTACCATGGTCGGCTGGAAGCGGGTGGTCACGACGATCGGCGAGCGCATCGGGCGCGAGCACATGACCTATCGCCAGGGCGCGGTGGCCGAGGCCGTGACGGCGCTGACCATCCTCGCCGCCGACGGCTACGGCCTGCCGGTCAGCACTACGCACGTCCTGTCCAGCGGCGTTGCCGGCACTATGATCGCCAATCATTCCGGCGTGCAGCGGCGCACCATCCGCAACATCGCGCTCGCATGGGTTATGACTCTTCCGGTCTGCATCGTGCTGGGCGCGGCGGTGCTGAGCGGCGTATTGCTGCTTGTCACGCACGCGATAGGGTAAGCCGGGTTTTGAACGGGCCTACCGTTTCGGTGCCGGCCTTGGAGGCGACATGTCTTGCGCGTTCCTGGAAGGAATGAACGAGTTGTCCGAGACGACGTAAACGGCGTATCCATTCTGCGCGTGCGAGAACTCGCCACCGAGCGCTCTAAGGCTTGCCTTGCCGAATTGACCTGCGGTCGCATACATGTTTATGGCATCAGCCTTGATCGCGGCTTCTTTCGACAGCGTCATCAATGCCGGCAAATGGTCGGCCCCTATCACGAGGGCTATTTTCTCATTTGCCGAAAGGACTCCGTCCGCGATCGCGAAAATACCCTTGTTTCCCTGCTTTGTAATGCGAGTGTTGTCCGACATCTCCTGTATCGCTGCAAGTTCACGCTTGCGATCATGAAGCGGCACGGAGCGAGGCAAGGCAGTTTCGCCGAGTGCGCGCAAGTCGCTCGTGTCGTCCACGCAATGGACCGTCAGCCCGGCACGATGCGCGGCGATGACCGTATTTGAAAGACGCTGGTAAATAGCTTCCTCGCGCCGTTCCGCAGGGTTCCAGAGACTGGATCTTACCTTCTCGACAAGCCGGACAACCGGCGACTTGGCCGCGTTCACGTCCTCCCGATACTGGCGCTGGGCGATCCCAAGCGGGCTTTCGCTGTTTTGCTTCACCAAGGTGCGCGCGGCATCGGCGAACTGCGTTGTGAAGCGCTCATCCGAAAGTGAGCCCCGCGCATGCTCGTCGACCACAGGCTGCAAATCGTTGTGGATCTCGAGGCCGAGATGCCTGAGGCCGTGAGCAGCCGCCATGCTTACGGACCTCTCAAGCACCGGGCCGTTGTTGTCGTGATCGACATCACCCAGGATGATCAGCCGGTTGTTTTCAAAAATTCCAGTCGGTCCGGGACCAAAATCGAGAGGCATGGCGATCCTTGGGTTCTATGAAATCAATGTAACGCAATGCCGAGCAGCCCGCTACTATTATAGTTTGATTAACCATATTGCCGCCTGGCTAGTCCTTTAGGACGCGGTCACGCTTCTTGGAAACACGTAACCGATTTGCTTTTTTCGGCTAAGCGGAGCGAAAGGACCTGCGCAGTGTCAGCCTGCCATACCGACGGCGTGCATCGCCCCATGTTCCAGCACCTCATGCGCCCCGGTCGCTCCCTCGATCCCGGCCAGGAAACGGTCGGCCTCCAAAGCCGCCATGCAGCCCATGCCGGCGGCTGTGATCGCCTGGCGAAAGACCTTGTCCTTGACGTCGCCGGCGGCAAAAATGCCAGGTATGCTTGTGCAGGTGCTGTCCGGCTGGGTCACCAGGTAGCCTTCCTCGTCCACGGTCAGCTTGCCCCTGAACAGGCCGGTGGCGGGATCGTGGCCTATGGCAACGAACAGGCCGTCCGCCTCGACGACCCTGTTTTCGCCGGTGACGACGTTCTTCAGGCGCGCGCCGGTGAAGGATTTGAAGCCGCTGTCGGCATTGCCCAGCATCTCCTCGACCGCGCTGTTCCAGATCGTCTTGATCCTGGGATGCGAGAACAGCCGGTCCTGCATCACCCGCTCGGCACGCAGGATGTCGCGGCGGTGCACCAGCGTGACTTCGCTGGCGAGGTTGGCAAGATACAAAGCCTCCTCCACCGCGCTGTTGCCGCCGCCGACCACCAGCACCTTCTTGCCGCGGAAAAAGAAGCCGTCGCAGGTCGCGCAGGCGGAAACGCCGAAGCCGGAATACTCGGCTTCCCCCGGGACATGCAGCCAGCGCGCCTGCGCTCCGGTACAAATGATGACGCTGTCACCCAGATACTCACGGCCTGAGTCGCCGGTCGCACGGAAGGGGCGGCGGCTGAAATCGACGGAGGTGACCATGTCCTCGAACATTGCGGTGCCGACATGCATGGCCTGCGCCTTCATCTCCTCCATCAGCCACGGGCCGCCGATCGGGTCACGGAAGCCGGGGTAGTTCTCTATGTCGCTGGTGATGGTCAACTGGCCGCCAGGCACCAGCCCCAGTACTTGCACGGGCTTCAGGTTGGCGCGCGCAGCGTAGATCGCCGCGGTGTAGCCCGCAGGGCCGGAGCCGATGATCAGGACCTTAGTGCGAACGGATTCGGTGCTCATGCTCAAACCTTCTGAAGCAGCGGCCTGATAACCGAGGCCGCCTTGCGCGTGTCGTCCAGAGCAACGTAGTTCCAGGTTTCGATCTTGCCAGCAAACGGCCGTGTGACGCCGGCTTGTCTTAGGACTTCGTGGAAAGCGCGGAACTTCGCGTCGCCGCCCGAGAGGGGCACGACGTACACAGGCTTGCCGGTGGTCCCCGCTTCCGAAACCATCGATATGCTGTCCGCCGTCGGCAGGATGGCGTCGGCGTAGCCCAGCATCGCGAAGTACGGGTTCTCGCCCGCGTTGTCCCACAGCCAGGTATTCGGGGCGGTCAGCGCCGCGCGCAGCAGGGCTTCGTTTTCCGCCCCCGTGCGGCGCGAAGCGGTCGCCATGATGCTGTACCCCGCCTGTGCCAGCGCCGAGAGCTGGCCCGCGAGGCGCTCGGCATCGGCTTTCTCGAATGTGTAGCAGCGGTTCGTGCCGCCGAGCAAGACCGCGACGCGCGGGCCGGGCAGCGCGGCCAGCTGCGGGAACTTCGCCATGCCCTCCGCGATCTTGGCGTCGGTCACGCGGTTGAGCGCGCCCTTGATGGTGACGACGTTGCCGCTCTCCTCAAGCCCGTCATGCTCGCCGACCACCAGCACGTCGAACTTGCCGGGCGCCATGTGCGGGTTCTGGACCTGTACGGTTACGGTCCGTCCCTTGCTGGCATGCTTTACGAAGAGTGAAATGGCGGCGCCGGTGCGGCCGCCGGTGATCAGCAGGTCCGGCCAGGGCGGCACGAGCACGTTGACCGGCGTGAACGACGCGGTGCCAAGCGGCAGCGGCGCGTACGGGAAGCCCTGCTTCCACGGAAACCGCAGTTCTGCGTGCCTGACCTCCGGCGACAAGCCGAGCGACTCGGCAAGCCCGATGCACTGGTTGTCGATCCCGATCTTGCCGTCGCTGGCGACCCAGCATGTCTTGTTCGTCATTCTTCTCGCCGCTTTAAACAGGAACGGCTAGTAGTAGCGGATCGATCCCGCTCGAGAAACCCTCTCATGCCGCAGCAAAAATCCAGCGCCGTCCCGAGTTTCATCCTCACGATCGCCTGCGCGGATACGGCGGGAATCGTGGCTGCGGTCTCGTCCTTCCTCTCGGCGCAGGGCGGTTTCATCATCGAATCATCGCAGATGGGCGATGCCGCGACGGAGCGCTTCTTCATGCGCCTCGTCTTCCGTGCCGCGCATTCGCAGTTCCCTGACCTCGCCCGGCTGCGGGCCGTTTTCGCGCCCGTCGCCGCCGGTTTCGGGATGGACTGGTCCATCGAGGACAGCACGAGGCGGCAGCAGCTGGTGATCGCCGTATCGCGGTTCGGCCACTGCCTGCACGATCTCCTCTACCGCTGGCGGGTCGGCACGTTGCCGGTGGACATCGCCGCCGTGGTTTCCAACCACGAGGACATGCGCGGGATCGTTGAATGGCACGGGATCGCCTACCATCACCTGCCTGTCGACCCCGGCGACAAGACGGGGCAGGAGGCCGCATTCCTGCGCGTGATCGAGGGCTGCAACGCCGATCTGGTCGTGCTGGCGCGCTACATGCAGATCCTGTCGGAGCCGATGACGCGAGCGCTGTCGGGCCGGTGCATCAACATCCACCACTCGTTCCTGCCCAGTTTCAAGGGAGCGAGGCCCTATCATCAGGCCTTCGCGCGCGGGGTGAAGATCATCGGCGCAACCGCGCATTACGTGACCTGCGACCTTGATGAAGGTCCGATCATCGAGCAGGAGGTAGGGCGCGTGGACCACACCCACACGCCCGAGCAGATGGCCGCAGCCGGCCGCGACATCGAATCGGTCGTGCTGGCGCGCGCGGTGCAGTGGCATGTGGAGCGCCGCGTCCTGATGAACGGCGACCGCACGGTGGTGTTCAGGTGAACGTTACGGGGTGCATGGCGTGATCAGTTTCGGCGGAGAAAAAGCCGTAGCATCGACGCCGAACTTAGCAAGCACGCCTACGTCGATCTTCCGCCTGATGCCATGCGAAGCATCGTATATTTCGGTGTTGGCGACAGGTCCGAAATCGAGTTCGTGCCCCTGCGCGTCGAAAGTGCCCGATAACTGGCCCGGCGGCATGGGCATGTAGAAGTTGACTTCTTCCAGCGTTTCTTCCGCCGCGTCGGGCGAGGGACGCCATTTGCCATGGGAAAGCACACCGCCTGACGTTGTATGGAAATCAGGGCCGCAGCCGCAATCGGATGCCACGATGGAGGCAAGGTCGACGCGTTTCAGCGCACCCGCCGGCCCGATATACATCCGATCGCCATTCAGGTCACCCAGCACCGGCGCGTCGGTGTAGATGAACTCGCCAGTGCGAGGACGATGATACAAGCGGATCGGGTTGCGTGAGTCGGGAAGCTGATGGACCGGAATCTCGCCGTCGATCAGCCTGGTTTCCAACGCGGCTGCGTTCACGGGAAACATGGGCGTGTAGAGCTTTGTCACGATCTCGTTGCAGGTTACGACAAGGTCGCCGGTCTTTGCGTCCTGCTCGGCCTTAGCCTTCAGGCCGCGCTGGCCAAGATCCTCGAAGCTCAACTTCAGACCCACCATGTGGTTCTGCAGCCTTATGTAATCTTCGCTCAACGTGTAGAGCCGGTAAAGCCCCTGATTGTCGCCCGCATAAGCGCCGACCAGAGATTGATTTTGCGCAAGCGGAGGGTCGGAGTTCCCGACGTACAGGAAGACCTTGCCGTCATCGGCCCGGTAGGCAAGGGGGAAGGTGATCCCCTGGGGAAGCGGGGTCGCCGCGCTCTGCCCGCCGCTCTGCCCGCCGCTCTGCGCCTGGCCCGCGCAGGGAAAGGCCGACACGAGGGCTGTCAGGGTGAGGCCTGCAAGAACAGATCCTGACCACCGGAACGCATGTTTCATTTCGACATTCCCGCAAACTGCTTGGTACAACGGCTGGTCGGCGCGTACATGCAAGCGGCCCATCATCGTCAGGTGGCCTGATCCCTAAACTGCCCCGAACGCGACTTCGGTGATCTCGTACGCCTTGCTGCCGCCGGGAGTGGTTACCTCCACGCTGTCGCCCTGGCGCTTGCCGATGAGCGCGCGAGCGAGCGGCGCGGTGATCGAGATCTGTCCCTGGTTGATGTCGGCCTCGTACGCGCCGACGATCTGGTAGGTGGTTTCCTCCTCCGTGTCCTCGTCGACCAGCGTCACGTTGGCGCCGAACTTGACGATGTCGCCCGACAGGCGCGAGACGTCGATCACCTCGGCGCGGCTGATGCGGTCTTCCAGCTCCATCACGCGGCCTTCGATAAAGCTCTGCCGCTCGCGCGCGGCGTGGTACTCGGCGTTTTCGGAAAGGTCGCCATGCTCGCGCGCGTCGGCGATGGCCTTGATGATCGCGGGTCGCTCTGTCGATTTCAGGTGCTTCAGTTCTTCCTGCAGCTTGTCGTATCCGGCAGCCGTCATCGGCACTTTTTCCATCGCGTCCTCAACCTACAAAAATCTTCAACTGTCGCCGTGCAGATAGGCCTGCAACGGCGCGACTTCCAGCTTTCCTTTACGTAAAGCCTCGATCGCCTCGACGGCGGCACGAGCGCCGGAAACAGTCGTGTAATAGGGAATACTATTGACTAGCGCCGTCCGGCGCAAGCTCTGGCTGTCCACGACCGAACGCGCGCCCTCTGTGGTGTTGATCATGAACTGGATCTCGCCGTTGATCATGGCGTCGACGATGTGCGGCGAGCCCTGCAGGACCTTGTTGATGCGCGACACCGGCAGGCCCGCGTCGCGCAGGTAGGCGGCTGTGCCGCCCGTGCCGGTGAGGGTGAAGCCGGCCTCCACCAGGCAGCGGGCGATCGGAATGACCGCTTCCTTGTCGCGGTCGCGCACCGACAGGAACACCTGCCCGACAGTCGGCAGCCGCACCCCCGCCCCAAGCTGCGCCTTTGCGAAGGCGGCGGGGAAGTTGCGCGCAAGGCCCATGACTTCGCCGGTCGAGCGCATTTCCGGACCCAGGATCACGTCCACGCCGGGGAAGCGCGTGAACGGGAAGACGGACTCCTTGACCGCGGTCCGGTCCCTGGGCATTCCCGGCAGGCGGAAGGCGGACAGTTTCTCGCCCGCCATCACGCGCGCCGCGATCTTGGCGATCGGTACGCCCGTCGCCTTGGCGACGAAAGGCACGGTTCGGCTGGCGCGCGGGTTTGCCTCCAGCACGTAGATGTCCTCTCCCTTGATCGCGAACTGCACGTTCATCAGCCCGACGATGTCCAGCGCCCGCGCCATAGCTTCAGCCTGGCAGCCCAGCTCCTCGACCATGTGCGGTGCCAGCGAGTAGGGCGGCAGGGCGCACGCGCTGTCTCCGGAATGGATGCCCGCTTCCTCGATATGCTCCATGATCCCGGCGACATACACGTCCGTGCCGTCGGCCAGCACGTCGACGTCCACCTCGATGGCGCTCGACAGGTACGAGTCGATCAGCACCGGGTTGTCGCCCGAGACCTGGACGGCCTGACCGATGTAGCGTTCCATTCCGGAGACGTCGTGCACGATCTCCATGCCCCGTCCGCCCAGCACGTAGGAGGGGCGAATGACGACGGGAAATCCGATCGTGTCCGCAACGGCCAGCGCTTCTTCGCGCGATCGGGCAAGGCCGTTCTCAGGCTGGCGCAGGTTCAGCCGGCGCAGCAGCGCGCTGAACCGCTCGCGGTCCTCGGCAAGGTCGATCGCGTCCGGGCTGGTGCCGAGAATGCGGATGCCGGCCTGCTCCAAATCATGCGCCAGCTTCAGTGGCGTCTGGCCGCCGAGTTGCACGATAACGCCTTCCAGCGTTCCGGCCTTCATTTCCGCATGGAGAAGCTCGCTCACGTCCTCGCGCGTCAGCGGCTCGAAGTAGAGGCGGTCGGAGGTGTCGTAATCGGTCGAAACAGTTTCCGGGTTGCAGTTGACCATGACCGTCTCGAACCCGGCCTCGCGCAGGGCGTAGGCGGCGTGCACGCAGCAGTAATCGAACTCGATCCCCTGTCCGATGCGGTTCGGGCCGCCGCCCAGGATCACGACCTTGCGCCGGTCCGTCGGCGCGCACTCGTCCTCGTCGCCGTTGTAGGTCGAGTACATGTACGGCGTATCGGAAGCGAACTCCCCCGCGCAGGTGTCGATGCGCTTGAACACCGGACGCACCCCGGTCTGCCGCCGCGAACGGCTCACCTCCGTTTCGGGCACTCCAATCAGTGTCGCCAGGCGCGAATCGGAAAAACCCATCCGCTTCACAAACCGCAAGCGCAATCCTCCGGCGGAAAGGAACGAACGGCCGGTACCGCGTATCTCGGTTTCAGCGCGGACGATCTGCTCGATCTGACGCAGGAACCAGGGATCGTATTTGCAGTGGTCGTGGATGTTCGGGGCGCTCCAGCCCTGGCGGAAGGCCTGTGCGATCTTCAGGACGCGGTCGGGCGTCGGGCTCGACAGGGCCGCTTCGATCGCGTCGCGGTCCTGCCCGATGTCGACCTCGTCCAGGCCCTCCAGCCCGATCTCGAGCGAGCGCAAAGCTTTATGCAGAGATTCAGCGAAAGTTCGGCCGATGGCCATCACCTCGCCGACTGACTTCATCGCCGTGGTCAGCACGGGCGAGGCGCCCGGGAACTTCTCAAAGGCGAAGCGCGGGATCTTGGTGACGACGTAATCGATCGTCGGCTCGAACGCCGCAGGGGTCGAGCCGGTGATGTCGTTGGGCAGCTCGTCCAGCGTGTAGCCAACCGCCAGCTTGGCGGCGATCTTGGCGATCGGAAAGCCCGTCGCCTTGGAGGCCAGCGCGGAGGAGCGCGATACGCGCGGGTTCATCTCGATCACCAGCAGCTGCCCGTCGGCAGGGTTGACCGCGAACTGGACGTTGGAGCCGCCGGTATCGACCCCGATCTCGCGCAGCACCGCGATCGAGGCGTCGCGCATGACCTGGTATTCCTTGTCGGTCAGGGTCAGCGCCGGGGCAACGGTGATCGAGTCGCCCGTGTGGACGCCCATCGGATCGACGTTCTCGATGGCGCAGACGATGATGCAGTTGTCCGCGCGGTCGCGCACCACCTCCATCTCGTACTCCTTCCAGCCGAGCACGGATTGCTCGACCAGGATCTCGTGCACAGGGCTGGCGGCAAGGCCCGACTTCACGATCTCCTCGAACTGCGGCCGGTTGTAGGCAATACCGCCGCCGGTTCCCGCCAGCGTGAACGAGGGGCGGATGATCGCGGGCAGGCCGACCTCGGCCAAGGCGGCCATACCTTCGTCGAAGCTTCGAACCACCACGCTTTGCGGCGAGGACAGGCCGATGCGGTCCATCGCCTCGCGGAACAGCTTGCGGTCCTCGGCCATGGCGATCGAGTGCGCGTTGGCGCCGATCAGCTCGATGCCGAGGCGGTCCAGCGTGCCGTTCTCGACCAGCGCCATCGCCGTGTTGAGCGCCGTCTGCCCGCCCATGGTCGGCAGCAAGGCCTGCGGGCGTTCGATCTCCAGGATCTGCGCAACGATCTCGGGCGTGATCGGCTCGATGTAGGTTGCGTCGGCAAGATCGGGGTCGGTCATGATCGTCGCGGGATTGGAATTGATCAGGATCAGCCTGTATCCTTCCGCCTTAAGCGCTTTGCACGCCTGCACCCCGGAATAATCGAACTCGCAGGCCTGCCCGATCACGATCGGCCCCGCGCCGATGAGGGCGATGGCCTGAATGTCCGTGCGCCTGGGCATCAGCTGTTTCCCGGATTGTTCGAAGCGTTGTCGTGGAAGGTCTGATAGAAGACCGTTCCAACGGCGGAGGTCGCGGCCAGCCACGCAAAGCCTAGCAGTTCCTGCGCAAAGGCGAAACCAAGCGAGGCGCCGCGCAACAAACCATGCTGGGCGGCCTCAATCCAAAGCCATGCCACGGCGGCCTGCGCCAGAATGAACGGAGCGCCGGCCAGCATCCAGGCCAAGGCGTAATCAAAGACGTAGGCCCGCATCAGGTACGAGGCATGTGTCCATGTCAGGCCGGCGTCGCCGAGAGCCCTTGCCGTATAGTAAGGGGCATGGCGGAGCACCACCCATAACGGCGGCAGGCAGCACAGAACGACCACGACTGTGTTGCCGCCGGCCTCGGACAGGTCCACCGATGGCAGGACATGGAACGTGGACCGGTCTTGCGGCGTGCCAAGCGGCAGGTCGAGGCGCGTCGCCAACGCCACGATAAGGGCAACGAACACCAGGCCCGTCAGGAAGACCGCCACCGTGTACGACCAGAATGGGTCACGGAAATAGAGCAGGCTGGGCGGCTCGCCCAGCAGCAGGTACCGTCGCCACGATACGCTGAAGGACAGCGCCAGCACGGTTGCGGCAGGCTCCAGCAAGGGCCGCAACTGGTGCACAAGCCGCGGCGCTCGGTCGGACAGGTTTCCTGCGGCCAGCCCGGCCGTGGCGAGCAGCAGCGCGGGAAGCGCTACGGTTCGGAAGAACAGGTGCCGGTCGCCGTGCAGCCGCCGCAAAACGCTCCGCGCGACCGTTAGAAAGTCAAGGCCCGGCAATCGCGGGCCGCCCAGGCTCGTCACAGCCCGCCTGCTCTGCTGGAGCGGCGCCCGCATGAAAGAACAACGCAGGATTTGCGCATCGGAAAGCCGGTGTCAGGATTGCAAACGGTGCAATGAACCCTAACCGGTCTGCAAGCGCAACCCTGGCCAAGCGTTACACCCTCGGACATGTGCTTCAGATGTGTGATTGTGCTTGCGGCTCGCCCTTCACAAGCCGCTTGTAGAACATCAGCCCGATCGACGCGCCGAGCGAGAAGTGGACGAACAGCGCCGCCTGCCGGAACACGCCCTCGAACAGCGCGACCGGCAGGGTGGACACGTCTAACCCGAGCGCCTTTACCGCAAGGCCTAGCGCCTCGTTGAAGGCAAGAATGGGCGTCATCGCCAGCAGCCAGACGCCAAGGTAGCGCAGGACATTCCCACGCATGAGCTGAAAGCATCTTCGCCATTTCAGGTCGCCGCCAAGAGCCTGAGATGTAAACAGAAGCAGGAAACGCACGAGGAGACAAAGCTCGGCAAAGAGCAAGATGGCTAAGCCAACCCGAAAATAAATCAAAGTATAAGGGATCGGCCATCTGTTGATATTTTCCATAGATGAAACGGTCGAGTTTGTCAGAGTGGCCCATACCAGCAATATAATAAAATATGGAAGTTGTAAGGCAATCAGCATCGGCAGTATTCCGATCGCGAGAAGGACATAGCTCTTTACCAGCAGAAGGAGATATTTCCAGAACGGCCGCTTAAAGAAGAACGGGTCGAACTTCTCGCCCAGCGCCAGGTGCCGCCGCCACGAAATGGAGAACGACAGAAGGAACTTCAGCCCCGCCAGCCAGCACAGGGCAAGGCCGGCGATCCAGTACCACGGGGCTTCGCCCAGCGTGCTCCAGATCTTGTCGGGCGTGTCGCCGCCATGGAAGATCTTGCGGTAGCAGACTTCGGCGGTGACCAGGAACACGATCGGCGGCCAGATCGCTTTTGCGTGCAGCAGGCGATGCCTCCACAGCAGGCCGTAAGCTTGCCCGACCGTGCTCCAGACGGGCACGCGGCCGGAGCCTGCGGCATTCACCGCTGCCCTTCCGGCACAGGCCCCCCGCCACGCACAAGGTAATCGTAGGCCAGCGCCGCCGCCGATGAGGTCAGCGAGAAGTAAAGCACCAGCACCGCCGCGTTCACCATCCCGCACAGGATCGCGCCCGCGATACTGCTGCCGTCGACATGGACGATGGCCATCAGCTGGGTCACGACGTTCCCGAGGAAAACAATGCTCAGCATCAGGAGGAGCCAGATCGTGGCATAGCGCAACGTGTTGCCGCGCATCGCCTCGCCCGCCTGCCTCCAGGTAAGGTCGTGATCCTCGACCAGCGCAGCGGTGAACAGCAGCGGGTACTTGGCGAACGCCAGCAGGATAAGCCCCATGCCCGCAAGCAGGATCACCCACCCGCCGGCAAGTCCGCCCACAGCCATGGCAAGCGCCAGGACGCCGCCCGACACCACCACGTTTCCGATCACCAGCAGCGTCAGGTAGCGGCGGAACGGTGGATCGAAGGTGAACACCGAAGGCGCTTTGTCGAGAAGCAGGAAGCGCCGCCAAGTGGCGCCGAAGCTCATACTCAGAACGCTTCCGACCACCAGGGCCAAAAGGCACGGCAGCGTATGCGGTATCACGGCGCCGCTTTGTATCGCCCTGTTCGCCTGTTCCGAAGTCATTCCCCAATAGGTGCGCGTCGGCACGGCAATACCGGCGCTCAGCAGGATAAAGCCGGGCAAGGCGAGGCGCAGTTGCAGGGTTCCATGCAGCCAGAGCAGCTGGTAAGCGCGCCGGATCGTCGCGATGATGGGCAAGGGCCGGAAGTTCGCGGGCAGGGCGGCGCGGATCATGCCGCTTTATCCGACCTGGACAGGCCGAGCTGTTCCTGGAACTCGCGCCACTCGCGCGCCGACAGGCCGGTGTTGCCCTGCGTCACCGGCTCGCCCGCCAGCATGCGCCGCAGCGCGTCCATCGCCTTGCCGCTGAAAGTCGCCGCGCCCAGCCGGTAGTCCTGGAACGCGGCGTAGGTTGCGGGGACCCAACGCCGCAACGTGTCCAGCATTGCTTCGGCATAGACCCTGATCTCGTACTGCGCATGCGCGTCGGCGCGCAGGCGGAGAAAATTCATCAAGTTGTGCAGGTCCGTCTTCCAGTACCACTGTGTGTAGGTGGCCAGCGTCAGGTTGATGCGCGCCAGTTCGCGCGCGAGGCCCTGCCGCTCCCCGTCCGGTTCCTCCTCGTTCAGCAACCAGCTGTAGTTCCGGTGCGCGCGTTCCGAATCCTCGCGCAGCAGTTCCAGCACCCGCGCGGCTTCCGCGCCCTGCAGCACGTCTCCGCGGCCCTGGCGATTGCTGGTCGACTGGGCGGCCAGGTTTTCGGGGGCAGGTACGTAGAATTCCTTGTCCATGATCGAGTACCGCGCGGAATACTCGTTGACGTTGGCCGTGCGGTGCCGGATCCACTGCCGGGCGATGAAGATCGGCAGTTTGACGTGGTACTTGATCTCGCACATCTCGAACGGGGTCGAGTGCCAATGCCGCATCAGGTAATTGATAAGGCCGGTATCGTCGCTGACCTGCCTGGTGCCGCGCCCGTACGATACGCGCGCCGCCTGAACGATAGCGGCATCGTCGCCCATGTAGTCGATTACCCTGACAAAGCCGTGGTCGAGCACCGGGATCGGCTCGTACAGGATTTCTTCCAACGCCGGCACGCTCGGGCGCAGAGTCTGCGTGGCCGCGGAGCGCATCAGGTCGATATCGGAACGTTGCTCGTCAGTAAGTTTCATCGATCCCCTAGCGCCGGAAGTGTGGACGCGCTATATTAGCAATGCCGGGCAACACCGGCTATGGCAATAAACGCTGATTGGAATAAGCGTTGCGGACCCGGGGGCAGTGCCCGGCGCCTCCACCATCCACCGGACGGGAAACCATCCGGGACCTTAGGGGGGCGAGCCAGGATCGACGCGCGTGGTAAAGGTTCAGTTTTTGCTCGGCATTGTACCGCCGTTATCGGGCTGAACTACAGATGCTAACGACAACGTCCGTGAGGACGCAAGCCTAGCTCTCGCTGCCTAATTAAATAGGTAAGCGCGGTCCGGGGGGCACCGAGCAACAGAAGCCCCCCACTTCACACAAGCCGTCAAGATGGTCGCCGACTCAGAAATGAGTTTCCTTAATATCTGCCGGATAGTATCGTCGGCTTCCTGAACCCAGATAGCTGAACCGGCATGTCAAAAGATCTGATGCGCTACGATGTGATCGTCGAAGACGCGCTGCGTGGCGTCGTGCGGCGCGTGCTCAACACCGTTGCCGCCAATGGGCTGGTGGGCAACCATCATTTCTACATCACTTTCCGCACCGATCACCCGCTGGCCGAAGTGCCGGAATCTCTGGCCGACCGCTATCCGGAGGAGATGACCGTCGTCATGCAGTTCCAGTTCTACGACCTTGAGATCGACGAAAAAGTGTTCGCCGTCACGCTGAAGTTCAACAATGTGCCGGAACGCGTCGTGGTCCCGTTCGACGCGATCACGGTCTTTGCCGATCCGTCGGTCAATTTCGCACTGCAGTTCGAAAGCGTGGAAGACGACGACGGCGACGACGAGCCTGAAGAAAAGAAGCCGGCCGAGTCAAAGGAAAAGAAGCCCGGCGAAAAGGGTGGCGAGGTCGTTTCGCTCGATCAGTTCCGCCGGAAATAGCGTCTCTGGCAAGCCAGTCTCTTCTGCCGCATTCGCTTGCTTGGTTCGTCATCCTGGAAGCCGCGAAGCGGCCCGGACCAGGACCAAGGCTTCAGCTTTCGTTACTGCAGGAGTATAGGCTCTTTTGCCGGCAATTCTCTGAGTCATGGATCCGGAACGGCTCCGTTCGGCGAAGGCCGGGGTCCGGGATGGCAACGAGCTCAATAGCGCCAGTATGGGTCGTGCCTGTGCTCGTAGACGATTGGTGGGCCGTAGACCACCGGCGGGGGCACGACCACGACCGGCGGCGGACCGGCCACCGCGGGCGGAGCGGGAGCGATGACCGGGACCGGTACGCCGTAATTCTCGATGCGCCACGTGCCGTCCGGCTGCTTGCAGGCCGTGCCGTTGATCTGGCTGGGCTGGCCGCCGATGTTTACGACGCGGCTGTAGGGCTCGCACGCGCCCACGGGGTAATAAGCGGTTGACGGTGGCGGCACGACCAGCGGGCGATGATGGTGGACCGGCGCTGCGAGCGGCGTCGGGCTGAGGACGGAAGCCGACACGTAGCCGCCGCTGGCAAGCTGGAACCAGCCGTTCGGCAACTCGCCGACCACCTGCACAGGCTGGCCGACCGCTACCTTGCCGATCACAGTGTAACCCGTGCCCGCGCCGGCGCGAATGTTCGCTGTCCTGAGCGGGTACATTGCTTGCGGCGGGGAGTTCTGGAGCTGCCCCGGCGGAAGCGGTGCCTGGACCGGAGCCGGAGTGAGCGGCACCTGCGCCTGGCTGATCGGTCCCTGTGCGCCGTACGGGTTCGTGCCCGGCTGCACGATCGGCGGCCCCGGCGCTGGCAGAGTTGCATCCTGCGCCGCGACCGTCCCTACCATCGCCGCCATTGCGCACACGCTCGAAACCGCCAGAATTTTCCGCATCGGAGTCCCTTCAGTCGCTGTCATACGGCATAATACGTTTGAAAGCAGGAACACCTTCGGCGCATTCCGCGTTTCCAGAAAACATAGACGTAAAACGAGGCATGCGCATGGCAACCGAAGCATCTCCGCAAGATTCCAAACACCTGTTCGATATGATCTCTCATATCAAGTTCGCGATGCTGACGACGTCGGACGAAGACGGATCTCTGCGCTCGCGCCCGATGGCGAACAAGCAGGGCGACGAGTTCGACGGTGCGCTCTGGTTTTTCACCCGTGCCAGTTCGCACAAGGTCGACGAGGTGGAAAAGGCGCATGAGGTGAACGTCTCGTTTTCCGACCCCGAGAAGCAAAGCTACGTTTCGGTATCCGGCACGGCGGAGCTGGTGCGTGACCGTGCGAAGGCGGAGGAGCTTTGGACGCCGATGACCGGGATATGGTTTCAGAACGGCCTCGAAGATCCCGACCTGGCCTTGCTGAAGGTCACGGTGTCGAAGGCAGAGTTCTGGGACAATCCTTCGTCCAAGATGGTGCAAGCGTTCGGCGTTGCGCGCGCGGCGGTGTCGGGCGACCGGAGCAGCCTGCAAGGCGAAAACAAGAAGGTCAACTTCGCGTAGGCGATCAATACCTGTATTTGATGACGGGGTAGGTTTCGCCGGCCTTGAACTCGCCGCGCTCCGGCGGCAGCTCCATGAACGCGTCAGCGCCGAGCAGCACGGCATGATCGCCCGACCCATGAAAATACTGTGGCGCGGCGCTTACCGTACTGTCCGCCTGTTCGGTCAGCTTGACCGGGATGAAATGCGTGAAGCCGGTTTCCAGGGAAAGGTCTTTCGCGAGGCGGGCATAGGCGGCCGGGCGAGGCTGGCGGCCGAAGCTCTTCTCCAGCCATGGCAAGCAGTATTTCTGCGCGCAGACGAAGCTGGAAACCGGGTTGCCCGGCAGGGCGAACACCGTCAGCGCGCCATGCGCGCCTTCGGTTTTCTGTCCGAACCAGAAAGGCTTGCCCGGGCGCTGGCTGACGCCGTGGAAATAGGGAACGATGCCGGCTTCCTCCAGAACGGTGGGCAGGTAGTCGCCGACCCCCTTGGACGAACCGCCGCTGAACAGCAGGATGTCGTAGGTCATGGTCCACTCGGCAATGCTGCTGGCGATCACCTCGGGATCGTCAGGCAGGTGGAAGCGGTCGCTGTCAACGCCGACCTGCTTCAGGATCACCGAAATGGCGTAAGAATTCGACTCGCGCATCTGCCACGGCAGGGGGCGGACATTGAGCGGCACCAACTCGTCGCCGGTGGTGATCACCGCAATGCGCGGCAGCTTCGCGACGCGCAGTTCGCTCTTGCCGATGCTGGCGGCCACCGCGATCTCGGCGGCGGTGATCGAGACGCCGGAGTCGACCAGCCTTTCGCCCTTGGGCCGGTCCGAGCCGCGGCGATGGATGTGCTGGCCGGGGTCATGCGGCGTTTCGTTCACCACCGCAAAGCGCAGGCCCTCATTGTCTTCCAGCGTGATCTGCTCGTAGGCGATCACGCAGTCGGTGTTGCCGGGCAGGATACAGCCGGCCATCACCTCGATCGACGCTGCTGAGTCCTCCAGCATCAGCCGGTCCGTCCCGGCGCGCTGCGTCGCGGCGATCACATAGCGCCCGCCCTGCCGGACAGCGGCGCAATCGACGGCGATCCCGTCGATCGTCACCATGTCGAAGCGCGGCAGGTCGTCGCGCGCGGTCAGCGTTTCGTTCAGGATGCGGCCGAGCGCGTCGGTCAGCGCGACGTCTTCCGCCTCCGCCTTGCGCGCGGTTTCCAGCACGATCTCGGACGCGCGCCGGACCGACACCAGCTCGGCGTTGGGGCCTGAGAAATCGTGTGACTTGGTCGCGGCGGCGGATTTATGAATGGGCATCGAGTTGCCAGTGTGCGCCAAAGTTTCGCGTGTCGCTAGCACGAGATTGGCGGCTTTCCGATGATCCCGGTTTGATTGGCTCATCGGGCCTGATTCACGTGGAATACGGCAGCATCGTTTGACCAGGAATATTCGGCGAAACCGTAATTTCGGACGAGCGGTCGCCCCGCCTTGTCGCGCAAGTTGGCGCAAACCGCGGTGACCTTGATCTCCTGCCCCCACGGACCTTCGTGGTTCACCCATATGCCATAGTCCGCTTTGAGAACGGCAACCATCGCAAGTACGAGTTTCCAGGCATCCTGCGCGGCTTGGTCGTCCGTCGGTTCTGTCCTGTAATACAAAGTCGCCACGCGACTGTTATCAGAGTATTCGACCCTGTCCCAATCGGGCTGGCGCAGGGGTTTTACTGCCGCCACAACATCATTATGAACTCGTTCGGCCTCGCTCGGCGAGTCAGGCTCGGCGGACTTGAATACGGCATCCGACTCTAGAGGCGATATCGAGTGATAAAAAACTCTTTCGGTCGTCCAATCGTACTCGGCGAAGCCGTATTCCCGGGGTACCGGCCGCTCCGTTGCGTCCCGAAGGTTCGCGTATAACACTGTAACCCTGATTTCTTGCGCGTCCACGATACCTCGGACCTGGTCCATCCCCAAGGGGATGCGGTGCGCGTCGAGTACGCTGGCAATCGCCGACGCAATGTTCGACGCGTCCCGTTCCGGCTCGTTCGCGGCGGGCTGGGACCGGTAGTATAGGGCTGCAATCGCGTTGCCATGCGCGTACTCGACCCGGCCCCAGTTGGGCTGGCGCAGAGCCTCGACCGCTGTTACGATTCTCGCGGGCATTTGTTCGACTGCAATCTGCTGCTGCCGCTCGTCGCGCCGGTGTTGCCTGTACCACCCGGAAGCCGATGCCAGCCCAAGCAAAAGCAACACTATGTTGGCGGCTTTGCGATAATCGCGTATGAACCGGCTCACGGGGTATGATATTCAAGGCAATTGCCGTTGGAACCGGAGATCGTGGATCTTGCCGGCGATTGTAGGCATAATGAGGCGACATGCATTACGCAGTGTGCGCCATACTTTTGCATCTCGCTAGAGGGTCGGTATGAGGCCGGTCCAGCCAAAGGGAATCCTGTCAAAAGGCACCTGTAGTACGCCATGCTACCGAAACCATTTGTTTATTGGAAAGTCCTGGATCAGCATGGGCAGACTACGTTCAGAAGTGTTCTACCTCATCGAAGGCGCGTTACTCGGCGCGGGTCTTTGCGAAGCTTCACAATACATCATATACGCCTGGCTTTTCCGATGGGAGGGATATCACAAACCGCCCGTACAGCAATCATATCTTCTGTACATCTCGCCGGACGACCCCAACTGGTGGCTCATCACGTTCGAGGTCTGGCCGTTGCTGGCTTTCGGCGCGGGATACGTTTCCTGCTGGTTCGCACGCCGGTACTCGTGGATAGCGGCGATCGCCGCGTGCCTGCCCCTTCTAATGCCGACCCTGATCATGAACCTTCCTTTTTCAGAAGCCTCATCGGCCGACTGTTTCGCAGGGAGTGCCTGCCAGAGGGAGTACCAGGAATTCTCGGAAGGCCTCGATCGATTCGGCCTGTTGACCCGGCAAAATGGCGCAAGCACGCCACCAACGTACTTGATTGGATGGATCGGAGTAGGATTTATCTTTTTGGGTAGTAGATTGTGCAAGCGTATGTTGCCCAAACCAGACGAAAAGATAAGCTAATGCTGAGCGTGGTTGTTAGTTAGCAATCTTAGCCATCATTTGACATCGAAAGGCCGTTCCAGCCAAGCTTGGGTTAAAAGTTTAACTTCTTACGGAAAACATTTATAATTTTGAACTTTAATGTGAGCGGGTTTCGGCATTGGTAACCAGCTTGGATACTCGACCTCAGGTCCGCTAGAGGTGCCTGAGGGCGTCGTAGTTCCCGATCCATTCCATTTTTTTCCGTCTTCGGAATTACCGAGAATGTCAACTCGCCAGTTCATGAGTGCAACAGGCACAGGTATCGATCCCGCGGCAGTCGACGTCCACATCAAGGTTGAGGTTGCGGTGAAGTGGCGTGATGCCCTCAGTTTTAACGGATTTGTAGTGTTTGGCTCAAAAACGTAGAAACCTGGATCATCGGTGAGTACCAGACCATCGACGTAATGACTGGGAGTGTAGCCATCTCCACCGTCGAGACCGCCACGGTCGGCTCTTTCAGGTAGCTGGGTTCCCGCCGTTGTAATCTGTAATTCTTCCTGTGGTCCCAAAGTCTGAATGAAAAAGAAGCTATTTTCGTCGGGCGTACTTCCGTCGGAATTCTTGCTGCTGCAACCCGAGATCACCACGCCTGTGGGTTCGCCCTGAACAGGACTCGTATCCAGCACCACCTTGCCGTTGTCTGCCGGGTGCGCCCCGGGTTCTCCGATGCGCGCGACGAGCGTCGCGCGCGGCCCTTGGACGGTGAGGTCGGGCGACACGGTCGATTTCACCTGGTCGCCCACGTAGCAGCTTAGGCCGAATTCCTTCAAGGCGCCGATTTTCCAGAAGAAGACCTTGGCGGGCGCGGATGGCCTGGTCGTCGGCGTGGTCGGCAGGTCGGCCTTGGCGAGTTGCGGGCTGACCAGGCTGTCGAACCGGGGCGACAGGCCGCCGATGACCAGGGGCTGAGGCGTGGTCGAGGCGTTTCCGACACCTTCGCCCCCTTGCCTTGTCTGCGGGATGTGCCATTCCGCCGCCTGTCCCGCCGGACACGATCCCTCAAGGGTGTGCGGTTCGCCCGCCACCACGGTCGTCGGTGTGAGGGTGTTGCCATCCGCGATCACCTTGCCGTCCAGCTTGATCTGTGCCCCGGAAGCAGTGCAAGGCACGCGGTAGGCTTCCACCTCCCGGTTCGCGTGAAAGCCGGCAGCCTTGCCTTCGTAGACCCGGGAGGACGGCGATCCGTCCGCCTGCTCGTGCATGG
The DNA here is from genome assembly GCA_965199265.1 of Alphaproteobacteria bacterium. Classification (GTDB taxonomy): domain Bacteria; phylum Pseudomonadota; class Alphaproteobacteria; order CALMVH01; family CALMVH01; genus CBDAQV01. The sequence continues at coordinate 22,306 of CBDAQV010000009.1, forward strand.
TGCCGGGACGGTCCGTGTAGATCGGCCTCATCTGCAGGTTGGGTCCGGTCTGGATGCGCCATTTCACCAGGGGGCGATCCTTCAGGTTCGCCGGATCGGCGGGGTCGGGCGTGTTCACGCCGTAGCGCAGGTCGTTATCGGGTGCCAACTCGAACGGCTGGCCGTCCGCCGTTTCCAGGATCTTGCTCTGGCCGGCCGACAGGGTGAACTTCTGCTGGTGGTCCGCGCCGAGACCCTTCGGCCACATGTTCAGCACGTAGGTCGCGGTCTCCGCATCCTGCACGAAGCGGATCTGGTCGCAGCCAAGGGCGGGAAGCGCCGACTCATTCGCCGTCTTGCGGGCGCCTGATGCGCGCCGCCGGAGCGCGCCGCCTGCGGCGCCGACGCCGCGGCGGAGGAAACGGGCGCGAGCGCCGCCATCATCAACCCGAACGGGCGCAGCGTGGTCTTGTCCAGCATTTTTACGGCTCCTTGAAGAAGCCGTGTTCTACCGGCAAGGATTGTTGAACACAATCTTTATATACAGCAACACAACCTTTTCGTGGTGGGCCCTGTCGGAATCGAACCGACACGTCCTTGCGGACTCGGGATTTTAAGTCCCGTGCGTCTACCTGTTCCGCCAAGGGCCCCTCGGGCGCCATCCTTTTTGCCTTTGCGGGCAAAGTCAATTAGCAGAAGGGGATGAACGCGTTCGACAGGAACGGAAAAGTCGCCCTGGTGACCGGCTCGGCGCGCCGGATCGGGCGCGCGCTGGCGTTGGCGCTGGCCGAGGACGGCTACGATTTGTACCTGCATTACCTGGCTTCCGAAGCCGATGTGCGTTCGCTGTCCTGGCAGGTCGAGGCGGCGGGGCGGCGGGCCGTGCCGGTGCGCGCCGACCTGTCCGACGCGGCCGAAGCCGGGAACCTGATCGGGCGGTGCCGCGAACTCGGCCCCGTATCGTGCCTGATCAACAACGCCGCGCTCTACGGGCAGGACGATGCTGCGACGCTGGATGCGGGTACGCTTGACCGGCACCACGCGGTGAATGTGCGTGCGCCGGTGCTGCTGGCGCAGGCGTTCGCCGCGCAGCTGCCCGAGGGGCGCGAAGGGCTGGCGGTCAACCTGCTCGACTTCCGCGTCGCCGCGCTCACGCCGCGTTCTTTCTCGTACGGGGTTTCGAAAGCGGCCCTGCAGGCGGCGGGGGAGATGCTGGCGATCGCGCTGGCGCCCGCCATCCGCGTCAACGCCATCGCGCCGGGGCTGGTCCTGCCCAGCCCGGCGGAGCAGGGTGAGCGCTATGAGCACCTTCGCGCTGGAACGCTGTTGCGCCGGGGCGTCGATCCGGCGGACATTGTCGGGGCGCTGCGCTATCTGTTGTCCGCGCGCGCCGTGACCGGGCAGACGATCCACGTGGACGCAGGCCAGAGGCTGATCTCGAAACGGAAAGCCGAATGACCCTGCAACCCGGAACACGGATCTTCCTTGACCGCGTCGCCGTCCCGACCCGCGTCGGTTTTGCCGACTGGGAGCGTCATCCGCAACGGCCGACGATCCTGAACGTCAGCGTCGACCTCTTCAGCATCCGGACACGCTGGGCCGATCCAGACGGGCTTTGGCGCCTGGAGCACCTTATCGACTACGCACGCGTCCACGATCACCTGGGTGGCTGGGCGACACGTCCGCACACGGACTCGCTTGAACAGCTTTGCCAGGAACTGGCCGACTTCTGCTTCGCGGACGTTCAGGTGAACTCGGTCCGGGTTACGATCGCCAAGCCGCTGGTGTTTGCCAATGCGGCAGGGGCAGGCGTGGAAATCTTCCGCTTTCGCGATGATTAAGCCGCATGCCTTCTCGCAAGGCTGGCGTCAAGCGGAAAAGTGTGTTCCGGCGGCATACCACAAGATATTTGTGCACAGGCGGCCGCAAGTCCATGCAAACCCTTGAGTCAAGCGGAGTTTAGAAAAATATTTTTGTGCAAACCGGAGGCCGAAATGATTAAGCGCAATATATCAAAGGTTTAGCAAGTATGGCTAGATTTTGAGCAAAGGCGTGAAATCGTTGATTCGCTTGGCTTCCGTCCCACTATCCCGGAAACTTGTAACAGGCTTATCCACAGCTTCGGGGGATAAGCGCGGCTCCCGAAACTACCTGTGATTTTAAGGGAAACTTAGGAGAAATGAACGAGGCAGGAGAAAAATCCGAAGCTGCTGAGGTCGACGCCCGCCCCAACCTTGCGGCCGGGATCGAGATCATTCGCGGTTTCGTCAAGACGCTGCCCAGCGCGCCGGGCGTGTACCGCATGCTCGACGCCGCCGGGGAGGCGATCTATGTCGGCAAGGCGCGCAGCCTGTCCAAGCGCGTCATCAACTACACCGTTCCGTCGCGCCTGCCCGGACGCTTGCAGCGCATGGTGTCTGAAACGCGTTCGATGATGTTCGTGCGCACGCACACCGAGGTCGAGGCGCTGCTGCTCGAGTCGAACCTCATCAAGCGCCTGCGTCCGCGCTACAACGTGCTGCTGCGCGACGACAAGTCGTTTCCCTACATCGAGATCTCGCTCCACCACCCGTATCCGCGCTTGACCAAGCACAGGGGCGGGCGCGACCCGAAGGCAACGTATTACGGCCCGTTCGCTTCCGCAGGCGCGGTCGACCGCACCATCCAGGCCTTGCAGCGTGCGTTCCAGATCCGCTCGTGCCCCGATACGATTTTCTCGACCCGCTCGCGGCCGTGCCTGCAGTACCAGATCAAGCGCTGCACCGCGCCGTGCGTCGATCTGGTCAGCAAGGAAACCTACGCCGGGCAGGTGGGCGAGGCGCGCGAGTTCCTGGAAGGGCGCAGCCGCGACGTCCAGGAGCATTTCCGCGAGGCGATGCAAAAGGCGGCCGAGGCGATGGATTTCGAGGCGGCTGCCAAGTTCCGCGACCGGATCCGCGCCCTGACCGCGATCCAGGGCCATCAGGACGTCAATGTCGAGGGGGTGGAGGATGCGGACGTGATCGCGGCGTGGCAGGATGGCGGGCACACGGCGATCGAGGTGTTCTTCTTCCGCGGCGGGCGCAACTATGGCAACCGCACCTACTATCCCAGCCATGACCGCAACCTGGACGCCGCCGAGGTGCTGCAGGCCTTCGTGCCGCAGTTCTACGAGGACAAAATGCCGCCGGCGAGCGTGCTGCTGAGCCACGAGCTGGAGGAGCAGGAGCTGATCGCCGAAGCGCTGTCGCTTAAAAACGACCGGCGCATCAGCCTGTCGATGCCGCAGCGCGGCGATAAGAAGCGCCTGATCGACATGGCGCTGAGCAACGCGCGCGAGGCCATGGGGCGGCGCCTGGCGGAGTCGGCGACGCAGGCCAAGCTGCTCGACGGCGTCGCGCAGCTGTTCGGCTTGGCCAAGGTCCCACAGCGCATCGAGGTCTATGACAACAGCCACATTCAGGGCACCAACGCGATCGGCGCGATGATCGTCGCCGGGCCGGCGGGCTTCCACAAGAACGCCTACCGCAAGTTCAACGTAAAGTCCCAGCCCGCCGCGGGCGACGATTTCGCGATGATGCGCGAGGTGCTGCAACGCCGCTTCGCCCGCGCGCTGAAGGAGGATCCGCAGCGCACCGGCGACTCGTGGCCCGGCCTCGTTCTGCTCGACGGCGGGGCAGGGCAGCTCTCCTCCGCGCTCGAGGTTCTGACCGAGCTGGGGCTGACCGACCTGCCCGTGGTCGGCGTCGCCAAGGGGCCCGAGCGCGACGCCGGGCGCGAGCGGTTCTTCATGGCGGGGCGCGAGCCGTTCACTCTGGAGGCGCGCGACCCGGTGATGTTCTTCCTGCAGCGCCTGCGCGACGAGGCGCACCGTTTCGCCATCGGCACGCACCGCGCCAAGCGGATCAAGGCGATCGGCGCGTCGCCGCTGGACGAGGTCGGCGGGATCGGCCCGAACCGCAAGCGCGCGCTGCTGCATCATTTCGGCTCGGCGCAGGCCGTCTCGCGCGCCGGGCTCAGCGACCTAGCCGGCGTGCCCGGCATCAGCACGGCGGTCGCGCAGAAGATCTACGACCACTTCCATGGCGGATAGTCGATCTGGCCCATAACTAAGCTTGAAATCGCAGACAGTTGCAAACTAGAAGGAAAAACATCGTTTGATAGTGGGAGATGCCATGATCAGCGCCCTGAAGAAAGCCTTTCGCAAGGTTGTTGCAAGTCTTCCGCCGCAAGCCTCCCTGCGGCTTCAGTTCATCCGCTTTCACCGGAGATGGCCCCGTTTCGCCTCGCCCCGCAGTTTCAGCGAAAAGGTGCAGCACCGGAAGCTGTTCGAGCGTGACGACCGTTTCACCCGCCTTGCCGACAAGGTCGAGGTCAAGGAGTACGTGGCGGAAAAACTGGGAGCCGGCTTCGTCATTCCGACGCTCTGGCAGGGGACGCGGCTACCTCCCGTGGAAAACAGGGACTGGCCGGTCCCGTTCGTCATCAAGGCCAATCACGGCAGCGGCTGGAACGCTTTCGTATGGAATGAGCAGGACAGGAACTGGCCCGACATAGAGCGGTTGTGTGAAGAGTGGCTTGGTTCACGAATGCCGCGGTACCTTCATGAGACCTGGTACGAACGGATAGAACCGCGGCTCCTGGTCGAGCCACTCATTCACCATCCTGCGCAAAGCTCGCTCATCGACTACAAGTTCTTCGTGTTCTCGGGCAAGGCACAGCTGGTGCAGATCGATACGGGGCGCCATACCCGGCACAAACGCGCCTTTTACGATTGTGACTGGAAGCGGCAGGATCTTTCCTTGAAGTATCCCGAGGACAAGAGCTTGCTGGACAAGCCCAGGCATTTCGACGAGATGCGCCGGGCTGCCGAGATCATTGGCGCCGACTTTCCCTTTGCCCGCGTGGATTTCTACGATCTTCCGGACGGCCCCAGGTTCGGCGAGATCACTTTCGCCCCCGGCTCCGGGCTGGAGCGCTTTTCGCCCGCTTCCTTTGATCGAAAACTGGGCAAGTTCTGGAATCAGGCAACCCGCTGATCCCTGCGCAAGCAGCAGGCGGGATAACGCCGGCTACTCGCAACTTCGTAAGAAATACTTCCGGCATTGCAGCGCGCGGTAAAAGACGGTAAGCGGGGGAGATCATATATTTCGCCATCGTGACAATGATCCGATCCGGCTGTTACTGGTACAGCCCGATCATGAGACTTACGATGGCCCTTGCCAGGACAGGACACGATGGGCGCAACGCGGCACGGGGCTTCCTTTCGCGGCGGCTACAAGAAAGGGAGGGAACGTTCCTTGCGCATGCAGTGCAGCAAACCGTCTTTGGCGAAACGTGTGAAGGTCGCTGCCGTGGTGCGGACGATGGCCGGTTGATGACAAGCGAGCCGATCGAAGTCCTTCTCAGCACTGACGGCAACTACTTCCAGCACATGGCAGTGGTGATTTTCTCGCTGCTTGAAAACAACAAGGCGCACCGTTTCAACCTGACGATCGTGCTCGATAAACGCCATCCGGATGACGAGCGACGGCTTGGGATTATAATCGACGGCCACGGAAACGCTCGCTGCAAATTCTGTGTGTTCGACATGGAACGGCTCAGCCGTTTTCCGCTCGGCTTGCATTTCACGCCTGCGATCTATGTCCGCCTGTTCGCGACCGAGTTCTACCCTGCGGAGGTCGAGCGGGTGCTGTGGCTGGACGCCGACCTGGTCGTCAACGCCGACATAGGCGAGCTCTGGAACACGCCGTTCGACGGCAAGGCGCTTGCGGCCGCGCCCGACGTGTTCATCGACATCGACCTCAACCCGGCACCCGAACTTTGGCACAGCTATTTCAATTCCGGCGTCCTCCTGATCAACATGACTGTGTGGCGGACAGAGGATGCGGCCATGCGCTTTGTCGAGTACATCAACGCCCACATGGACACCTTGCTGTTTCCTGACCAGGATACGCTGAACGAGGTGTTCCGGGGCCGAGTACACCCGCTTGCAATCAAATGGAACTACTCCTCGGCGTTTGCGCAAATCGATCCGGCTCATCTGCGGATGAGCAGGTCGGAGTTCAACCGTCTTCGCCGCCGCCCCGGCATCGTGCACTACACGTCCAGCCATAAGCCATGGTTCTTCATGGAGGAAGTTCACTATAAGCATTTATACTATTCGTACCTGCGTCGCACGCCTTGGCGCGATTACCGGCCAAGCGATCTGACCTTGGCAAACAGGATCAAGAAGCTGCGCAGCCTGGCGCGGCTCAAGCGCCTCGGACGCTGGCATTTTCCGGCGGTGATGCGGCTGGGCCGCAGGCTGGCGGGCATCGCGCCGCGTGTCGGCCGGTAGGACAAACCGCGCGGTTCAGCCGCGGCGCATTTTCCGCCGAACCATTTCCAGTACCGGGGCGAACGCTTCGCGGCCAACGGTCGCAAGGGCCGCTCCGTAAACAACCATGCCAAGCGGTACGAGGATCAGCAGCCTGGTGAGGTTGCCAAGATCCCCCAGATGCGAATCGACCAGCCTGATCGCGCCATACATGATGAGGGACGAGACGGTTCCGGGTAGGCACGCATGGTACCAGTCGGCAACCCGCAATTCTATGCGGCGGCTCATCAGCCAGACGGAAAACGGAACGACCAGAACGTAAGGCAGCACGAACGGCAGCGCCAGCGAGGCCAGGCCCACGCTGCTGCACACGACGAAGCCGACAAGGGCTAGAAGCGAATACAGGCTTGAAACATAGAACGCGTAGCTTGGGCGGCGCTGCGAGTAGAATATGCCGTCGTGCATCGCCAACAGCGTCATCATGAGCCCGCTAAGCGAAAGCAACGCCAGGACCGGAACGGCGCTGGCCCATTTATCACCGAAAAGCAACGGTATCGCCTCTTTCGACACCGCCGACGTGCCGACGAAAATCGGGCCGCCGATGGCAACGGCCAGCATGACCGATTTCAGAACCACCTGGCGCAGTCGGGGGCGATCGTTCTGAAGATCGGCAAAGGCCGTAAGGGTGATGGACACGATCGAGCGCGTCGATACCGATTGCAACGCCATCCGCACCCGCTTGCCGACGTTGTAAATGCCGACGCTCGTGGTTCCGAAGAAGAACGCGACGAGGAACGTGTCGAAGTTCTGGTTGACCACGTTCGCCACGGCATTGGGCATCGAACTGCGCATGAAACCGGCGATCTCCTTCGCGGCAGGACGGGAAAAATCGAAGGTCGGCTGCCACGGGCTCCCGATCCATAGGAAGATGACCGATGTGATCGAGGTGACGATCTGCTGGCTGATCAGGGCGGACACGCCATAGCCCAGGCTGGCCATCGTGACGCCGACGACCGCGCCGATCGCGGCGCCTGATAAGGCCCGGAAGGCAAGAAAGCGGAAGCGCAGGTGCCGCCATTGCCAGGCTTCATGCGTTTGCGACAGCGGCATGAAGATCAGCAGCACGCTTAGTTTGCGCATCACGGGCGCCAGCCCCGGCGCGCTGAATGCCTGCTCCGCAAGCCCCGCCGAGGCGAAGGTGAGCACGAAGCAGCCAAGCCCGAACAGCAGGTTGATCCAAAAGCCGGTCGTGTACTCGAGGTCCGTGCCGCGTTCCTTGGTCACGATCACCGTCAGCACGTTGTCGAGTACCAGGAACTTCAGGCTGTAGATCACGGAGATGCTGATGCCGATGAGGCCGACATCGCTGGGCAGGATGAACCGGGCCATGACCGCGAACACGGCAAAGGAAGTGGCCTGCACGCCAAGGGTCTCGAGCGTGATCCAGATAGCGCCCGAGGCGGCCCTGCGGCCGAGATCAAGATCGTTTCCCCCATCAGGGGCTGTCGATTCTACGGTCATGAGGTTGTCGCAGACGGTTGGTGTTGCTGAGCAGGGACGCTGGTCGTGGAAAACGGCATGGGCCTACCGGTTTATTTGCAGGCGCTCGTTCCTCGTTGTAAAGAACTAAGCAGCCTCTTACCCGCCTGCTGAACAGAGTTCGAGTTCGACTCCGGCCCCGGCGCCTTCGGCACTTCCCGCAGCCTACCGACAAAAGGTTAACCCATGCGCCTAGCAAGCTCCGACACACCCGGTTCGTCAGGGGTTGGAAGGTACCTCTGGGTCCACGATCTGGGCGGAGGCGTGAACGGGGGAACGAAGGCCAAGCGTGACGCCGCCACGATCCTTGAGAAAGCGGGTTGGACGATCTTCGACACCTCCGTGTCCGGATCCCGGACGGCACGCGCGCGACAGCTGCTGGGGCATGTGCTGAAATTGTTGACGCTTCGCCGGAGCTCCCTCTTTTTCGTTCAGTTTCCGCTCTACACCGGCAAGGGCAACCTTTTCCTGGCTGAAATCATCCTGCGCCGGTACCGCACTGTGGTGCTGCTGCATGATGTCGAAAGGCTGCGGCCCGACATGCGCCAGATCAGCCGCGAAAACCTGATCGAGCACGCCGAGGCGATCATCTCCACCGGCTCGCTCCAAAATCGCCTCAGCAGAAAGGCCGGGAAACTACACTCGACCAAACTCGAAGCGTGGGATTACCTTGTCGAGCCCGAGTTCCAGCCCTGCCGTTGGAGCGCGCGGGGCAAGATACTCCTGGCCGGCAGCCTCCACCCGGCCAAACTGACGTGGCTCTACCGGTCCGATGTCCGGCGCCCCGCCCTGTTGCTGTACGGCAATGATTACAAGCCGGGGCAAACCAAGTTCGGCGATGAGTATCGCGGTCCTTTCGATGCCTCGAACTTCAAGGCAAACGAGGATATCGGCTGGGGGCTGGTGTGGGATGGTTCCAAGGTAGACTCGGTCGACACGGCGGACGATTACGAACGGGTGAACCAGCCGCACAAGGTGTCGCTGTACCTTGCGTGCGGCTTGCCGCTGATCGTGTGGAACGAGGCGGCCATCGCCGCTTTCGTCACCGAAAACAGATGCGGCGTCACCGTTTCTTCGCTTGGCGAGATCGAGCAGGTACTCGTCGGTTTGAGCGATGATGAATGCGGCACGCTGCGCGAGAACGCCGTCAGGTTGGGGCAGAAGGCTCGTGAGGGCGCCTACCTTCGTCAAGCTCTCGCTCGGCTCGGCCTCTAAAGCCGCTACAGCTCGGCCTGCACGCTCGGCGGCAGTGAAGCGGCCCGTGCCAAGCGCGTGCTTTTCACGCGGACCGATATTTTCTCTGCGTAGGCAAGTGCGGTCTGGGCAGCTTCCGGCGTCATGATCCGCCCCAGCCTCAAATCCAGCCTGTGGCGGTTCATGACGTAACGGCCGAAACCTGCTTTATCGACTGCTTCGATACCGCGGGCAAGCGCACCGGGCCCCATCAGCCCGCCGAGGAAGCTGTTCACCATGCCCCTGAACCCGCGCTCGTAGGCCGGAACGGCGGTTTCGAACAGGTAACGGTATGAATACACGGCATGCAGCGCGTTGCGCAGCGTCATCAGCTGCACGTCATCGGGCGGCGCGCCGCTGGCGGTGATCGCGTGGAAGACCGAGAGGTCGTCGCTCAGCCCGGCACCGCGCATGTTCTGCTCGAACAGCTTCATGCGATGCGCCGCCGCGCCCGAGAACCGGGCGATGCGGTTGGGCGGGAACTGGCGCGATGCCAACCCGGGCTGGCCCATCATGAAGCCTGGGTAACCGCGAAGGATTCGGCCAAAGAGCTCGAAACCCTCGTTTCCGGGGTAATCCGGATCGTAACGCAGCCCCTTTTGTGCCAGCAGGGCATTGTTCAGCATGACGGAGGAAGGGACGAAAGGGCAGTTGAACAGGCTTTCGACCTTGATGTCCGCGCGGCCTACGTCCTCTCCGGCATCGCCGATAACCCTGTTGCCTGCATAAAGTCGGTCTACCCTCGCGCCGGCGATGGCGAGGTCGGGTTGCTGCTCGAACAGTGCCGCCTGCATCGACGTGCGGCCCGGGTAAGCGATGTCGCCGGCTCCCACCTGCGCGACCAGCTCGCCGCGCGCCAAGGCCAGACCCTCGTTCAACGTCGCGGCCAGCCCGCGATGTTCCCGCGCCACGACGCGCAGGCGCGGGTCGCGCTCGGCAAAGCGCTGGAGGACCTCTGCGCTGCCATCGCTCGAGCCGTCGTCGATGGCGATCAGTTCCAGCGTCTGATGATCCTGTGCCAGCACGCTGGCGACAGCGGCTTTAAGGTGCGGGCCACCGTCCTGGACCGGCAGGATATAGGAGACCAGCTTGGGCAATCGGCGGCCTACAGAGGATTTCCGGTAAGGACTTCGCGGTACTTCCGGTCGAAGCGGGCGGCAACGGCGGGCCAGGCATAGGCAGCGGCAACTTCCTTCATGTGGCTGCGCGTCCCATCTTGCCGCTCCTCGAAGCGGCGGCTGCATTCCAGGACTTTTTCAGCCGCGCCCCGAGGGTCGCCCGGATCAAACAGCACACCGTCGCCGGTCCGCTCGATCAGGTCGCGGAAGGTGGGGATCGCGCTGAGGACCGGCATCAGCCCGGCGGACATCGCTTCCACGGCGGTAATGCCGAAGCCTTCGTAGGATGAAGCCGAGACAAAGTAGCTTGCCTGCCCGATCAGCGTGCGAAGCTGCTCGTCCGAAGGCTTGTCGACATGGCGTACGTGATCGGTGACACCCGCCGCCGCCATCTCGCCCTGCAGCTGTTCCAGCTTCATGTCCCACACGCTTCCTGCAAGGATCAGCCGCCACTCGGGATCGACCGCGCGCAACTGTGCCAGCAGCGGAAACAGCCGTCCGATCTGCTTGTTGGGCGAAAGCCGCCCGAAATAGATCAAGGTCCTGCGGTGCTCCGGGCTGGCGGCGTCGGCCAGCTTGCCGACATTGACCCCTGTCTGGATCATGTCGACCTTGCCGGCGGCGATGCGGCGAAAGGTTGCCGCATCGTTGTCGCTGCCGCAGATCAGAGCGCGGTAGGCACGCGAAGAGCTGCGAGTGATCGTCTGGAACCAGACCTTCTTGGCGGTCGCGGCGTACTCGGTGTGGAAGAACCCGCCATGGGTCGAGGCGACCATGGGTTTGCCGTGAAGCGGCCGCGTCCAAGCCATGTAGTCGAAGAAGAAGTCGATCGCGTGAACGTGCACCAGATCGGCGTCTCGGACATGGGCCAGTACCGAAGGCGCGACGGGGTAGCGCTTGGAACCTCGGTAGGGAATGCGTTCGACCGGCAGCCCGGCTACTTCGCTGCGCGCGGGCAGGGCTGTTTCCGGCTCGTTGAAGATGCGGTCGAGCGTCACGATGCGGATATCGTGTCCCAGCGCCTTGAGGCCGGTCGCAAGGTTCTGGACGCTATCCTCCAGCCCGCCGATCGAAGGGGCGAACTGGCGGACGATGTGCACGACTTTCATGGCTGCAACCTGGGCACGGGCCTACACCGCTGTTGCCGCGACGTCGGGTGCTTGGTCCCGCCGCGGCGCTGTTGTGGCCAAGTCCGGCGTCCTGCCAGCCAGCGGAACACGGCTGACCGCGCCGACCAGGAACCAGAGCAGCGCATCGGTTTTGGAACTGTAGAAGGACCTTCCGCTGATCAGCAGCAGGCACAGGCAGTAAACGGCGGTCATGGCCTTCAGCCGCCGGCCCTGTGCCGTGTCGACGGGACGGAAAACAAAGATGATCCACAGGCAGGCGCAAAGTACCGTCCCGAACATTTCGATGGAGTACGGAATGCCGGAGTCGCCGAAAAAGTGCACGGGGGTGAGCCCGAAAATGTTGTAGACGTCGAGGTCGACCAGGATCTGGCCCGTGCGCATCACGCGGCCGGGCAGGTCGTCGGACAGCCCGCTGACGAGCTTGGCCAACGTGAACTCTACAAGGCCGACCAGCAGGACGACGGGGTAGAGCAGCAGCAAAGGGCGACTCTGGAACAAGGGGACAAGCCTCAGCAGGATCAGGATGAAAACGACGGAGCTGGCGAAACGGCCGTCGCACGCGATGATCGCAAACGCCGCCATGGCCAGGAAACGGAACATTTCGCGGCGGTCGGCTTTGTCGAAGCTGAGGCCCCACATCGCGAGCACCACTCCGAAATTACCCATGGAGACCGGTTCGAAGAAGACGGACGACACACGCTGGTTGCCAAGGAAAGGAAGGATGTTGCGCCCTCCCATCCTGATGCCGCTGATGAAAAGGTTGTTGTGCACGTAGGAGGCCGCTGTTTGGTCGACGACGCCCCGCGCCACTGCGTATTTCAGGATGTCGAACACCTTGACGTACACCGCGGTGGCGAAATATTCCATGCAGGCGAAGAAGCAGACCACGCAGAAGATGATGGTGACGATCCGGTTTACGTCACGGCGTGCCCGAACGGTCTGGCCAAGCCAGTACGACAGGATGATGATCGTCAGGTCTCGCGGCCCGTAAAGGTCGGCTTCGCCCCGAAACGCCCACATCAGTATCAGGCTTGCGGCAACGAGCGAGGGGATGGCGAAGTCGGCGATCCGCCGCTGCGGCACCACCCACGCGGCCATGCCAAGAAGTACGACCATTTCGCACGCTGCGACCAGATTGTCCGAAACCGCCATCCCGCGGGTGTTCAGGAAGCAAAGCGCCATCTGGTAGCACATCAGCGCCAGAAGAAAGCCCAGTGCCATCCGCCGCGCGAACCTGGCCGAGTCGCGGCGCCCGCCGGCGGAGCCTGCGACGCCGTCGCCTCGTTTCATCTCGAACGTAATCGCTTCCATGACCCCTCATGCCGCCGAAAGGAAGTTCTTTTGGCTGTATAGCTCAGCCAGGCGGCAGCGGCCAGACAAACGGCAGGGCTTGTCCGGCAGAGCGCCGACCTGCGCTGGCGAGTTGGTCGGCACGGTGCTGCGCCCGATCATCGGACCGAACCCGTGCCGCCCGCCCGCCCGCCCATCCGGAGCACGAGGGCGCGCCAGACAAAGATGACGCCGCCGACCGTGTAGCGGCGCCACAGGCGGCGCGGCTCTTGGACAAGCCGGAACAGCCATTCGAGTTTCAGCGCCTGCACCCACCGTGGCGCGCGCGGAAAGCGGCCGGCCCAGAAGTCCAGGATCGCGCCCCCGTTGACGATGAGCGCCGCCCGGCCGAGCGAGTGCGCCAAGGTAGAGGCGACTTCTTCCTGCTTGGGCATTCCCATGCCGAGAATCACGAGTTCGGCGCGTGCGGCAACGGCGGCGGGAAGGTAGGCGGCGATGTCTTGGAAGCCGTCGATTGTCAGCACCACGTCCCCTCCGCGCAGCCGCACGGCCTCCGCTGCCCTGGTCAGGTACGGTTCAGCCGTGCCGCACAGCGCGACCCGCCGCCCTCGGCACGAGTCAAGCAGCAGGGGAATGAGGTCGGTGCCGTTCATGTTGATCCCGCGCGGCATGCCGAGCACTCGCATCAGGAGCGAAACTCCGATCCCGTCGCGCAGCAACGTGTCGGAGCCGGCAAGGTTGCGGGCGATAACCGGATCGGTCCAGGCGAGGTTGAGCGCGTGCGCGTTCACGAAGGAGACGACCGTCGGCGCGCTGGTTCCGCTCAAACGGGCCAGCAAGGCCGAGCGCGCCGTGGCATTGGGCACCACGCAAATCGCATCCAGCACGCGCCGGCAGGCCCGCATGCCTGTGTTTCCCCTGTTTTCCTGCGTCAAGTACCGCCTCCGCGCTCTGCCGTTTGCCGGCAACCGCCTGCTATATGGATGTTCTGGCGCTTTGTCATTATCGCATATAGATTACCGAAACTTCATGCCTTGCCTGCTTTTTGCGAGTTATGTGCAAAGCGTGGCGGTTATGCCCAAGATCAGAGCGCAAACAGCCCAGCGAGAACGGGATTTACCCCGCAGCGACAGTTTGAGGGAAAAACGAATGAGCGAGTTTGCGCAGGTTCTGCTGGTCGGCACCGACTTTCCGCCCCAAGTGTGCGGGATCGGCGATTTTTCCGCGCTTCTGGCGCAGCGGGTCACAGACGCGGGGACCATGGTCGAGATCAGGCGCGAGCGGTTTTCGACCCTGCGCGCCAGCCTTGCCTGCCTGAGGCATGTATCCCGCCGACACATTCGCCTTATCCATTTCCATTACCCCAACATCGGTTGGAAGGGCAAACTGGCTCCGTTCCTCCTGCCGCTCTATTTCCCTGGCCGGTCGGTCATGGTGACGGTGCACGAGTTCAAGCGCTCCAGCCGGATCGGCCGCTTTCTTGGCGTGACGTGGTCGCTGTTCTGTTCGCGCATCGTTTTCACGAACCGCGAGGACATGAAGCTGTACCTGCAGCGGTTTCCATGGGCCCGGCGCAAGACCGTGCGCATTGCCATCAGTTCCAACATTGCCGCGCGCGAGCCCGATTACGGCGCACAACAGCGTCTGATCCTTTATTTCGGGCTGGTCTATCCCGGCAAGGGACTGGAGGACTTCCTGGAGCTTGCGCGCCTGGCGGGAAAGGCCGAACTCGGCTATCGGTTCCGCGTGGTGGGCGGCGTACCCGAAAGCGCCGCCGGGTACGCGGCTGAACTGAGGGCCGGTGCGCCTGGCGGAGTCACCTGGGCGGCCGACCTTCCCGCTTCCGAAGTTTCCGCCGAACTGATCGCGGCGCGCTACGTCTACCTTCCATACGAAACGGGTGCGAGTGAGCGCAACGGCTCCCTTCTCGCGGCGCTGGCGCACGGCGCCCCGGTCATGACGACTCCGGGAGATGACCCGTACCCAGGCTTTGCGGACGCAATGTTCCTGGTGTCAGGCCCGCGGGATGCGCTGGACACTGTTTCACGCTGCGACGCCAACGAAGCGAGCCGCGTGGAGAAAGGCCGGAGCGGTCGCCGATTCTTCCAGGATAATTTCTCGTGGGAAACAGTCTCTTCGGAGTATGTTCGACTTTACACCGAGTTGTTGGGCTGAAATCATGATCGCACGCACTTCGCTTTTCGTCCGCCTTGCGGCTTGTGTCCTCGCCCTTGCGACGTTCTGGGCCGCGCCGTGCCGCGCCGCGCCGTTCTGCGTCGAAGTCCCCGGCCTGTTCAGCCAATGTATCTATTTCGACGCCGTTGAATGCCAGCGCCGCGCTTTCCAGCTCAGCGGCGTATGCAACGCCAACCCGAAAGAACTCGTCCTGCCTGTCGGGACGGGCAAATTCTGCCTCGTAGGGCAGAACCGCGAAAGCCAATGCGTTTACTCGGATCGAAATACCTGCCAGTCGGCCGCCACGGCCTTGGGCGGGGTGTGCGTGGACAATGCCACGGTCGGGCTCCAGGCCAATCCGTACGCCAACGAGCCGAACAACCCGTATTGAACGTTACTGATAACTTTAACGCGACATTAATCCGCTTTCGGCGTTGTAGAAGCCGGCGCTTTTGTATATCAGCGTCGCTGTGATTTCTCGTTGAAGCAGGAGCCGCGCATTTGCCTTCCCTTTCGAAGATATTGAAGCAAAAGCCGAGTCCCAACGGCTCTGTTCGCGCTGCGCTGCCGGCGCTTTTGCTTGTCACCGGGATGTCGCTTACGGGCTGCCTCAGCACCCCTCCCATCGACAATCTCCCGCAGGCGCCGGAGCACGTGGCGCCCGAGGCGGATGAGGCGGCGGAGCTTGAGCCCTACAAGCTCCAGATCGGCGATGTGATTGACGTCAAGCTTATCCTCAATCCCGAACTGAACGACGAGGTCGCGGTCCGTCCCGACGGCAAGATTTCGACCAGCGTCGCGCAGGACATCCCCGCTTACGGGCGCACCGCTTCCGAGCTCGCTTCCGCCCTCGACGGAATCTATGCCCAGCAGCTGCGCAACCCTCACGTCGCCGTGCTGATCCGCTCTTTCGCGCCCAGCCGGATTTACGTGACGGGTGAGGTCAACACTCCGGGCGAGTTTATCACCGTCGGTCCAAACCTCACCATGCTGCAGGCGATCGCGCGAGCCGGGGGCATCAAGACCAGCGCGCGGCCTGACAAGATCCTGATCATACGCCGGGGCGCGGGCGAAGATCCGAAGGCCTACTTCTCCAGCTACGCGGCCGCCGTCACCGGCGCGGATCCTGCAAGCGATGTCCGGCTTGCGACCTACGACGTGGTCTATGTCCCGCGCAGCGATGTCGCGGATGTGTACCTGCATTACCAGCAGTACTTCGAACAGTTCGTTCCGATATCCCTCGGCGTTACCCCTGGATTGTGAACTAGCGGGCACATAGCATGAAAATCGAACCCACACCGCGTGGCCTCCTCGCCGCATTTCTTCCGGCAGAAATACAAGTTCCTGCTCAGCATCCTGCTGGTCGCCGCGGGCGTTGCCGCCTACCTGAACCATGCCACGCGCTACTATGCGAGCGATAGCAGCCTGCTGATCCGTTTCGGCTCCAGCGCCCGCCCGGAAATCAGCGCGACCTCAAGGCCCGACGCCGACCTTGGCGAATCGGACAAGGCCAACCTGCTCTACACATATATCAACGTGATGCAGAGCCACGACCTGCTGCTTCCGATTGTCAAGGCGATCGGCGTCGAGCGGCTGTACCCCGGGTCGGTGGAGAAAGCAGGTTCGCAGAAAAATGCGGAGGAAGCAGCGGTTTCGCGCTTGGTCGCCAAGGACCTCGTGATTAAACCCGATCCGCAAAGCCCGGTGCTCCTGATCCGCGCCTACAATCCTTCGCCCGAACTTGCGAAGGATTTCCTGGCCCGTTTGATGCAGGATTTCACGCAGCGTCAGTCGCAGCTCTTCGAGAATCCGCAGATCGGCTTCCTGCAGAACGAGGTGAAGCGCACCTCGGATGAACTCGCCAAGCGTCAACAGGACTTGAAGGATTTCAAGAGCCAGCAAGGCCTGACCACCATCGAAGGGCAGGTGGAGCAGCTCATGCAGGACAAATCCGACGCCAGGAACGCAGCCATGACGCAGGTGACGGATGCGCAGCAGGCCGTTGACGAAGCGCACACGCGGCAGAACGACCTGCTGACGACGTACCGGGGGGACAGCCCGATGGTGCGCAAGGCGCAGGAAGATGTTTCTCTCGCCGAAAAGCGTCTCGCGCAGCGCCGCGCCGAGCTGGCCTCCATCAGTGCCGACGACGATGCACGTGACGCAAGCGCCGCCCAGGGGGCGCGGAAACCCGAAACAGGCGGGGTATTCACGGCGGAGGTGACCGGCATCAACCGCCGCATCAGCTCGCTTGAAGAGCAACGGACCCACTACAACGATCTTGTCCGCGCGGTGCAGTTGGCAGAGCTCGACTACAAGAACTACGAGAGTCACCTTCAGGAGGCAGAAGCGAACGAGACGATGAGATCGGATAACATCACCCGCGTTTCCGTGCTCGACCAGCCTAGTATTTCAGCGTCGCCCGCGCGTCCCAAGACGCTCCTTGTCGAGTTGCTGGGAGCGGTGGCCGCCGTCCTGCTCGGCCTTGGGGACGGTCATTGCCGCTGAAACCGTGGACGAACGTTTCACCAATCCGGAACAGGTGTCCGCGTCGCTGCACCTGCCGGTCATGGCGACTTTCGGCAAAGCGCGGAGGGCCTGAACCATGGTTGCGAAAGACAACGACGCCACTTCCATAGCCCCGATCCCGGAAACGCTCGCGCCGAATGCAGATCGTTACCGGCGGAACTCCCAAGACCGTTCCGTTCTCGGCCTCGCTGCGCCTGCCGCCCGTCGAACTGATCAAGCTGTTCCAGACGCTGCGGCACGCCCTGTCGGGACAGAAGTCGCACATCATCCAGTTCGTCAGCGCCTATCATGGCGAAGGCGTCAACCTGATCGGCTTTGAATGGGCCGTTATCGGCGCGACCCAGTTCGGCTTGCGGGTACTCTTTGTCGATACCGCCCAGACGCGAAAAGGCGAGAAAGGCGAGCGCGCCCGCATGGCCGCGGCCGTTGACAACTCCACTTGGCGAGCTGTTGCAGAACGGCGGCAACCTCAGCGACGCGCAGGTCGCCGTCGCGGGCACCAGCGTCACCTACACGACTCTGCGCCGGCCGGGCGACAGCAGTTCGATCATATTCAACTTGGATACGCTGGGCGAACTGCTTCACGATTTGCGGGAAACCTACGATCTGGTTGTCATTCCGTCCCCTGCGGTGGCGACGGACGTGCTGTCGCTGTCGCTGTCGCGACTGGCCGACGCCTCGATCCTTGTGATCCAGGCGGAGCGTACGCGCCTGCCGGTCGTGCGCCGGACCCTGGAAATCCTGGAGGCGAGCGGCGGCCGCGTGATCGGGACGGTGATGAACCGCCGCCGCTTCTACATCCCGCGCTGGATTTATCGTTGGCTCTGACCGCGCGCTGTCGGCGGGCCGTTTCCGGCGCCGTGGGGACGTTCCTACTCACCGGTATTTTCTCATCTCCGTGCAGAGCCGTCGGCTCGGTCGCGATGCAGGGCGTGAACGTTTCAGGCGCGGAGTTCGCCGCCGACAAACTGCCCGGCGTGGCGAACAAGGATTATGTATACCCATCCGCCGACGATATCGCGCAGTTTGCCGGTCTTGGGATGAACACCATCCGCGTGCCGTTCCTGTGGGAAAGGCTGCAACCGGCGCTGAACGGCCCGCTCGACCCGGAGGAACTCACGCGCATCGACGCCGTAATCGCCCTGGCCAGCGCGCGAAACGTAACCGTCATCCTCGACCCGCATAACTACGGAAGGTACCGGGGCGCGCCCGTCGGTTCGGACGCGGTGCCGACGGCATCGTTCCTGGACTTCTGGCGGCGTCTGGCGCAGCATTCGCGGAACTCGCGCAACGTCGCTTTCGGCCTGATGAACGAACCGGTGGAACAGGGCGCCGAAGGCTGGGCGAAAATCGCGCAAGCGGCGGTGCAGGCGATCCGCCAGACCGGGGCGACGCAACTGGTCCTGGTGCCCGGCACGAACTGGACGGGCGCGCATAGCTGGGCCGCGAAAATCGGCCAGATGTCCAACGCCGAGGCTCTGGCGGGACTTCGCGATCCGGCGAACAACATGGCGGTCGAGGTGCACCAGTACTTCGATGCCGACTCGTCAGGGACCAAGCCGTCCTGCGTCAGCGCGGCGGCCGGACGTGACGCTTTGACCGGCTTCACGCAGTGGCTGCGCCAGACACGCCATCGCGGCTTCCTGGGAGAGTTCGGCGCGTCGACGGATCCTGTCTGCCTGGCCGCGCTCGACGGAACGCTCGGTTACATCGCGCAGAACGGCGATGTCTGGCAAGGCTGGACATACTGGGCCGCCGGGGACTGGTTCGGCGACTACATGTTCAATATCCTGCCGCCCTCCGACCGCGCCCGGCATCCGCAGGTCGACGTCCTTGCAAGATACCTGGGTCAGCCGGCCCGCTGAGTAAGTGTGTGTGGGCTTAGCGGGCCAACAAGCCCTAATAGGCGTTCTCCTTGCCCAGCACGGCGGGCAGCGTGCGCAGGATGATGACAATATCCATCCAGAAGTGCCAGTTGCGGGCATAGGTGGCTTCCAGCGAAACGCGCTCGCTGAAGGTCAGGTTGTTACGGCCGCTCACCTGCCAAGGGCCGGTAATTCCCGGACGCACGCTGGTGTAGTGCGTAAAGTCGTCGCCATAAAGCGGCGACTGGTCGGGCATGATTGGACGTGGGCCGACCAGGCTCATGTCACCCTTCAGCACGTTGATAAGCTGCGGCAGCTCGTCGATGCTGGTGCGGCGGATCAGATTGCCGACCTTGGTGATCCGGACGTCGTTCTTGAGCTTCTGGAAACGGGTCCACTCGACTTTTGCTTCCGGATTCTTTTCCAGGTATTCGCTGAAGAACTCCTCGGCATCGACCCGCATCGAACGGAACTTCAGGCAGCCGAACAGCTTGCCGTTATGCCCGACGCGGTTCTGGCGGAAGAAAGCCGGCCCGCCGTCGCGGCGGACCATGACCCCGACCATAACCAGGATCGGCCACAACACCGACAGCGCCGCAAGCGAAGCGCAGATATCGAACATGCGTTTCATGATGCGCGGCAACGGCAGGCGAAGCCGGTTCGTGTCGTGGATCAGCAAGACATCGTGCAGCATGAAATGATGCACCGACAACGTGGTCGAGGGCAGGCCTATCCAGTACGGCACGAACGAGCAGGGCAACCTTTCGCGCACCAGGGCACGCAAGGCGGAGCGATGCGTTTCCACGCCTTCGCCGTCGAGGGCAAGGAAGATATGGCCGGCGCCGGTGGCAAGCATCAGCGTCTTCCACGATTCCGGGCTGGTCAAACGGTTCAGATAGGCGGTCGGCAACTGGCGCGTGACGTCGAACCCCATGGCTTTTTCGGCGTGCAAGGCACGCAGGGCAGACTGGACGGACGGACCTTCCCCGACCATCACGGCGGGGATACGCCAACGGCCGGCGCGGTCCAGGCCGCTGCGCACAAGCGAACGCCCCACCATCATGAACACACCAAACAGAAGCCAGCTTGCGCCGAGCCAAAGCCGCGAGAACTGGTTGTGCACGGCAAAGTTTGTGAAGCCCGCTAGGATAAAGCCGACGACCGCGACGGCAAGGATTTGCCCCGTGCTTTCCCAGAACGGCAAGCGCTGGCGGTAATGTCCGCGTGAGTCGAGCCAGAGCAGGGCCACGGCACCCAGACCGATAAAGGTCGCAAGCTGGCCGAATGCCGCCGAGAAGAGAAGCGGCAAGCCGATCACGCCGGCATGGATGCCCAGCCCAAGGCCCGAGATCGCGCCGCCACAAAGGCACGCAAGCATCAGGGCGGCGGCGTCGCTGGCCAGCATCATCCGGCCGGACGTACGCAATATGGTTTTGGGATCGACGGAAGGAGCGTCACCCGCTGCGTTACGAAACGAGCGGCTGAGCGTAACCACCTGCTTTGTCATCTCCTCGAGCGTCGGCTCGTCGGAAACTTGGGGGAACTCTCGGGCAGTAGCGGTATTCATGATGGCAACCTCGTTTTCGTTAACCAACAATCTGAACCATGTTGGGCAATGTCGAAATCTTCAATAATGAACAACTAATTAACATGGTTGTTCGAGAAAGGCAATCCCTATCTAAAATGTTCTGGATAGACATTGTTCCTTAGCCGGCATAGTAAATTAACCATACATAGCGTATGCTACTAACAAAAAACACAATCTATGCCTATTTAATAAGCAAATGGCATTGATATGGCCAAATCTTTTACATGGTCTTGCCCCTGAGCGGAGCAACATGGAATGTGCCGCTGCATTATGGCAATGATGCGGTGACCGCCGACATTGCTATCAACCGTTCAACGGCAAATCCTGAGGTGCAGGTTCAACCGGGTAGCGGCGGCGTCAATCGTGGACTCTGCGTGCAGCCTGTTGCCCAACATCGCCGCGAGAACGATGAACGTCAGCAGTCCAAGAACGGCCGGACGGAACGTCAGGCGTGGCGCTACCGGGAAAGGTCGGCGGCGCAGCAAAAGAACGCCGAAGCTTGCCAGGATCAAGCTGCCGACTAGGAACCCGGCTGCCACCTCGGCGCGCGAATGGTACCGGAGCAGCACGCGCGTGATGCCCACGCCGGCAACCAGGCAGAAGAAAAGCGCGATGGCGGCAACGCGCGCGCCGCGCCGCGCCAACCGGCAAAGGGTCAGCAGCAGCATGCCATAGACAACGATGGTCATGGCTGTGTGCCCGCTGGGCGACACAAGCCCGTCGAAGGGTAACTTTCCGGAACAGACCAGGCAAATCATCTTCAGGAAAGCCATCGTAACGGCGGTCGTGCCGGACGCCGCCACCAGCAGCACCCCGTCTCGCCTCAACCCGCAAACCCACAGGTATGGCGCCGTAACGATGACCAGCGACAGCAGCACGGCACTGTCGCCCAGGTTGGTGACCGCCGTCATGGCGGCGAAGAGGAGAGCAGGCATCGGTGTCGATCTGAGCTTCAATGCGACTGTCTTGCGCGGTCGGACCCGGCCGTGCATGCCACCAACTCACGGAAAAGCCTAGTCCTTTATGGGGCGGCCTTACTCGTCCCGCCCGGTTCGTGTCTCCCGGGGATCGGTCAGTGGCTCGAGCAAGCCTTCGGACGCGGGCGGGCAGACCGGGGAGAACCGACCTATCGCGCGCGTCTTTTCGAAACTCTTGTCAACAGCCGCAATTCATTGGCACTCTCTGTTCTAAAGAGAGAGTTAACATGACATCAATTCAGGCAGGGGCACCCCACTCAGGGCCGGCTGCGAGTCGGGACGCCACCCGTTTTCTCGACGGCGCTGCCGAAAAGCCGGTGCTGAACATCGTCGCGATCGGCGCGCATCCCGACGATCCGGAAACAGGCTGCGGCGGCACGCTCGCCAAGCTGGCTCAGGAAGGCCATGACGTCACCGTCCTTTACCTGACAAGGGGAGAGGCGGGCATGAAGGGCCACCCGCCCGAGAAAGCGGCGGCCACTCGAACCGCGGAAGCGGAGGAGGCGTGCCGGATTCTTGGCGTCCATTGCGCCTTCTACGGCCAGATCGACGGCGATACCGAACTGAACCGGGCGCGTTACCTCAGCTTCCACGACCGGCTTTCCGGGTTCGATCCGGACATCGTGTTCACGCATTGGCCGCTGGACACGCACGCCGATCACCGGACATCGGCCATGCTGGCGTACCAGTCGTGGCAATGGTCGCAGGAGAAGTTCGTTCTTGCCTATTACGAGGTCATGCCCGGCATTCAGGCGCATCACTTCCAGCCCGACCTGTTCATAGACATCGCCCCCACGCGTGAGCTGAAATGGCAATCGATCTATGCTCATGTCAGCCAGAACCCGGCGCGCTTCCACCCTTACCACGATTACCTCGAGGATCTGCGCGGCAAGGAAGGCGGCTTCGATGCCGCCGAGGCGTTTGTCGTTCTGCGTGAAAAATGGCCGAAGCCGTTTGCTGTTTAGGGCGGCATCCATTTGGGCAAATCGCGTCAACCTTCACGAAAGCGCAGAATCCTGCCAGGTTAGGGCTCGTTCCGGGAGGGTCGGGCCTTCCGCTTGCGGAGAACGACAAGCTGGATTGGCTGGTGAAACGGGCGAATACGAATGCATTCAACCTGTAATTGTATGGTAAAATATTTGCCGTAGTAAACGGGCAAGGTTCTCGTTTGTGGGCAACCATCATGGTTTCTGTGCCAAAGTTTCGCACCGCCGCGATCGGTTCGCTCGAGCGCGATATCCGCGTACGGCTTGGCTGGCTTTACGCCGCGTGTGCCGCGCTGTCCGGAATTGCAATGCTGGCCGGAAGAGCCGGTCCGACTGCGCAGGCCGCGCTCGCCTGCATTCCTTTTGCCCTGCTGCTGGGAAGCAGACGCGCCGTTCACGCCGCTTTGGCTCCCCTCGGCGGTACGTCGCTTGCGGCACAAGCCGCGCTGGATGGCCGGCACGCGCATAAGCGCATTCCGCTCGACTGCGCTCCAAAGGAAATCCAGCCTATCCTCGGAGTCGCCAACGGCGCGCTCGACCGTACGGAAAAAGTCATGCGCCGGCAGCAACGCTATTTTGGCGAGCTTGCCGAGCAGTCGCGCGCCATGTTGGCCGTTCTGCAGGGGCATGCCGACGCGCTCGCCTCGGGCGAGGCTAACGCCGCCCTGACCGCCGACATCGTCCGTCTGACGCGGCTGATCGACCAGTCGGTGATGCTGACGCGCATCCGTTGCGGCCAGTTCGTACCCGAAGATCTTGATCTTGCCGCGCTGGTCAGGGGGCTGGTCACGCAGCTCATGCCGTTGGCGCTGACATCAGGCCGTCGCCTCGGTTTCAGTTCGGGCGCCGAGATCGTGCCGGTTCACGGCTCTCCGGAGGTTTTGGGAGCGGCGATCCGCAATCTGATCGAGAACGCCATCCAGCACACAAGCGGCGGGTCAGAAGTTTCGGTGGTCGTCGAGCCGGGGGCGATCGTAAGCGTTGCGGACCATGGGCCCGGCATGCCCGAACACTGGGCGCAGGAGATTTTCGAGCCTTTCTGGAGGCGGCGCGACAAGACGAAAGGCGGCGTTGGCCTTGGTCTTGCGCTGGCCCGCGAAGCTACCCTGGTGCACCACGGCCGGATCAGTGCGCGCAACCTACCGGGCGGCGGCACGATTTTCGCGATGATCCTTCCCGAGGAGGGTCGGCAGGGGGAAACGGCTGCGGAGATGGCCGAGATCGGCATAGATGCCGCGGCGCTCTCCGTACCGATTGCGCTGCCGGGCCGGGTCCGCACACCATCCTGGCGCAAGGCCCTGGCGCGCCTGCTCCATACCAACCACGACCTAGATTCGCTCTACCTCGCCGCAGTGGTCGAGTCCTCGCAAGACGCGGTCATCACCAAGGATCTGAACGGCGTGATCACGAGCTGGAACGGCGCGGCGCAGCGAATATTCGGCTACACGCCTGCGGAAGCGGTGGGGCAGCCGGTCGAAATGCTGCTGCCGTTCAACCGCGCCCGCGAGTGCGAGGAAATCCGCAACCGGATCCGCAACGGCGAGCGCATCGAGCACTACGAGACCGTGCGCGTGCACAAGGACGGTCGCGAAGTCTCTATTTCGCTCAGCGTGTCGCCCATTCGCGATCGCAGCGGCAAGGTCATCGGCGCGTCGAAGATCGTGCGCGACGTAACGCGTCACCGGCAGACAGGAGACGAGCTTCAGGAAAAGGCGGCGCTGCTGGCCGCGATCACCGACTATGCGGCCGAAGCCATCATCGTGACCGACGCCGAAGGGCGCGCGACGTTCATGAACCCGGCGGCGGAGCGCATGACAGGCTGGCGCCTCGACCAGCTGCGCGGCAAGCAGCTGCACGCCGCCTTCCACTACTGTCACCGCGACGGCACGCCGTTCCCGGCTTCACAATGCCCCTTGGTGCGGGTCTACGAGAACGGCACGCCGACAACGGAATTCGAAGACATCCTGATCCGAAAGGACGACAGGATCGTCGAGGTGGCCTATTCCAACGCCCCGATCACGATCGGCGGCGAGGTAACCGGCGCCGTCATGATCATCCATGACATCACCGCGCGGAAGAAAGCCGAAGCGGCATTGCGGGAGAACGGGCGGCGCGTCCAGGCGGCAATCTAATCTAGTTCGTCAATCGCTCGGTTTCAGCCCAGATCTCCTGCCGCAAGGCAGCGTCCGCCGCCAGCCTGTTGGGGGCGACCGCCACGCGCTTCTTCAAATATTTGCCGGTCATGCTCGCCAGCTCGGGCGACCCCGCTGCATAGAGCGGCGTGTCCGCGCCCTGTTGCTCGGTGAGCAGGAACGGGGCCATGATTTTCCACGAGAGGCCGATAAGCCCCGGCGCGCGGACCAGGCCGGTTGCAACCGCCCCGGGGTGCACGACATTGGCGGTCACGCCGGTCCCCGCGAGGCGCTCGGCAAGGACGAACGTGGTCATCATCTGCGCCAGCTTGGCGCGGCGGTAGGCGCGCAGGTAGTTCCAGCCGCGTTGCAGTTCCAGGTTCCCTGGATCGATACGCGCTTTATCCGACGTGTCCGAGCCGACCGTCACGATGCGCGCCGCGCCGCAAGCGCGCAGTGCCGGCTCCAGCGCGTTGCTGAGCAAGAACGGCGAGAGGTGGTTGGTGGCGAGAACTTTCTCGTGTCCTTCGGGCGTAACTTCGCGTCGGTGCAGGAACACTCCGGCGTTGTTGACCAGGACAGAGATCTGGCTGTGACGCTCGACCAGGACTTTTCCCAGTTCCCGTGTCGCGGCAAGCGAGGACAGGTCGACCAGGTGCAGTTCCGTCGTTGCTTTCGGCGCTTGCGCGTTGATCCAGGCTTCGGCGGCGTGGCCACGGCCAGGGTCGCGCCCTGTCAATACGACGTGATGTCCTGCCCTTGCCAGGCCAAGGGCGATCCACTTGCCGATGCCGCCGGTCGCACCGGTGACAACCGCGACGCTGTTCTCCGCGAGGGTATTCCCGAGATCTCGGCTCACGACGCTTCCTTCATCCTTCGGGCGAAGTTGCGCGCCAGCATGCGTGCCGGAAAACCGGCGGGCAGCATACCGCCGATCCGCGCGCCAAGCACCATGTTCCATGGAAAGGCGAGGCGCACCGGCGTCTTCTCAAGCCGGCGCAGGATGACCCCGGCAGCGTAATCGGGCTCCATCAGGCCGCGCAACGGAAACTCGTTGAGGTTGGTCAGCGGCGTGCGGATATAGCCCGGGCAGACGCTGGTCAGGTACACGCCCTCCTGCCTTGCCAGGGCCGAACGGCCCACCGTCCAGTTGTCTATTCCCGCCTTGGACGCGCAGTAGGCGGACGATCCCGGTACCGAAACGAACGCGCCTAGCGAGGCGATCAGCGCGATGCGGCCCTTGATGCCTTTCGGGTCGGCCGGCTGAGCGCTTATGACGTCGAGGGCGGGCAGGGCGGTGTTGATCGCGCCGAGCAGATTGACCTCGATCGTCGTGCGGGTCTGCTCGGCCGACTCGGCCCTCCCGTAAAGCGAGGTGAACTGGATACCCGCGCAGCCCAGGACGAGGTTAAGAGAACCGCATGATTTGATCCATGAATCCATTGCAGGTGCATCGGTCACGTCCTGCACACGGGTTGTCACATTGGCCCCGGAAACACGGCATAACCGTGCCGTTTCGGCCAGGCCGTCGATGTTGAGGTCGCCGAGGTGAAGCGTCCCGCCGGACGAGGAGCACGCCACCGCGAGGGCACGCCCCAGCCCGCTTGCCGCTCCGGTGATCAGAAGCGATTTCAAATCCATTCCGGATGTCTAGCAACCCGTTCGGGTGGGGACCAGCCTGTCCGACAAAAACTATTCATTCGAGAGCCACTCGGCCGTATCGCGCAGCCCGTCCAGCCATCCGACGCTCGGACGCCAGCCGGTTTGGCGCGTGATCAACGCGATGTCGAGGATGTTGACCGGCACGTCCGCCGGACGCGACGGGCGCCACGATCGCGCAAGCGGACCACGGCCGATCACCCTTTCGATGTCGTCCGCGATCCGGTTGACGCTCAGCCCGCTGCCCGAGCCGACGTTGAACACGCGGGTGCCGCCTTTGCAGAGGCTGACATGGAGAAAGGCGGCGGCGACATCCTCTACATGCACGAAGTCCCGGACCACGCTGCCATCCCCCCAGATGTCCAGCGCTTCGCCTCGCAAAGCGCGGCACAGCAAGGCGGCGATCACACCCTGCGGCCGGTCTCCCGCCTGATGGCGCCCGTAGGGGTTGGCAATGCGCAGCACACGGTAATCCAGCCCATGCAGGTGGCTGTAAAGGTGAAGGTACTTCTCGATTGCCAAGCGGCTGATGCCGTAGGCGGAGATCGGATTGGTCGGCGCCGTTTCCGGTATGGGGGTCGAGGGGGCAATCCCGTATACCGTGCCGCCCGACGAGGCGAACACGATCTGCCGCACCCCCGCCGCGCGGCACTGGTCCAGGATGCGGACCGTGCCGATCACGCCGGCTTCGATGTCGGCCACAGGATCGGCATTCGACTTTTCAGGCAGGGAGCCGCCGACAAGGTGGAACACGATCTCCTGCCCGGCCAAGGCGCGCGCCAGCGCCGCCGGATCGGCGATCTCGCCGGTGGTCGCGTGCACCCCTGCCGGAGCGCGACGGCCGAAACTGAACGGTTCCGCCCCCGCCTCGGCCAGGGCGCGGCAGAGATTTTGGCCGAGAAACCCGCCACCGCCAAGCACGAGACAGCGCCGGCCCTTCATCGCCGGAAGGGGAACGGGAAAAATCATGGTGCTGTATAGCGGCCCTTTCGCTCACAGCCTATAGCGCAGGCGCGAACTCAGTGGCTATAACGCTTGATGGATGCCTATCAGGAACTTCTGAAAGAACGGAACCGCCTGTCCGAGCTGGTCGCGGCGCAATCGGTGCAGATCAACGCGCTGGAACAAACGACGGCGCTGAAGCTGGCGCGGCGGCTGGTCCGCTTTCGGAAGCCCTTGCTGGCCGTGCTGAAAGCCGGCTATGCCGTTTCCAAATTCAAGGACCGGCTGACTGGGTCGAGCGGTCTGCTGAAGAACGCGGTCATCCCGTTTCCCACCGCCGGCCTGGACAAGAACAGGCTGACAGTTCTGGTGCTGGTGCACGAGGCCACGCGCACCGGCGCGCCGATCCTTGGCTGGAACATCATGCGCGAGCTGCGCAAGACCTATAATGTAGTCGCGGTGCTGGCTCTGGGCGGCCCGATCCAGGACAGCTACGCCAAAGCCGCAGACGTGGTCGTCGGACCACTCGGCCTCAACATCGACGATCTGGTGACGAACCACCGCATCGCGCGGCGGCTTGCCTTCAGCTACGAGCCCCATTTTGTCATCGCCAACAGCGTCGAGACCCGGCACCTTTCCAATCCGCTGGCGCATGAAGGCGTGCCTGTGGTGGCGGTGGTCCACGAGTTCGCGAGCAACATTCTCGACCCCGTCACCAGCGCGCGCGAGATGCTGGACCGCGCCGGGGACATCGTATTTCCGTGCAAGCTGGTCGAGGACTCCTACGGGCCGTTCTACGGCCGCCTCGATTACCGCCGCACCCATGTCATCCCGCAGGGCCGGTCCGAAATCCCGGGCAGTGTCGCAGGCGATCTGGCGGAGGCGGGGCGCGAGTTCCGCGAACGCCTCGGCTTCGTCGATCGCGAATCGCTGCTGGTTGTGGGGCTGGGGCTCGTCGATATCCGCAAGGGGGTGGACATCTTCATCGCCACCGCCATGGCCTGCCGGTCGCTCGCCCCCGCCGCCAAGATCAGCTTCGTCTGGATCGGCAAGGCGCACGACCGCAAGTACTCGTCCTACGTCCACGAGCAGATCGAGCGCTCGAAGCTGGACGATATCGTGACGATCATGGACGAGCTACCGGACCTTACCGGCGCCTATGCCGAGGCGGGAGCGCTGTTCGTGTCCTCGCGGCTCGACCCGCTGCCCAATGTCGCCATAGACATGGCGGCGGCGGGCAAGCCGGTCGTCTGTTTCCGCGACGGCACCGGCATGGCCGAGTTCCTCGACGCCGACCCCGAAACCGCGCGCCTGGTCGTGCCGTACATGGACATACTCGCAGCGGCGGGCGTGTTGTGCGAACTGGCTTCTGACCGGACGCTGGCGGCGCGCCTGGGCGCGGCGGTCGGGCGCATGGCGAAGCAGTCCTTCCACATGCCGGCTTACGTCGAGCAGCTTGCGGCGCTGGGCGAGGAAGGGGCGCGCACCCGCGGCAACCGCGGAGCGGCGAAAGCCCTGCTGGCCCAGCCGGGCAATTTCGACGCGACGCTCTACAGCGGCCGCATCGTCGTGGGGGACGACGCCGACCGCGCTCTGGAGACTTATCTGAGCAACGCGTTCTACGATGGATTCCGCAAGCGCGCCCTGCCGGGTTTCCACCCCGAACTGTATGCAAGCCGGATCCCCGGTTTCGCCGATATGCGGGTCGACCCGCTGACGCACTACATCCGTTCGGGAAGGCCGAACGGCCCGTGGCTGCACCCTGTGATCCGGCTGGACCACGCGGGATCGCCGGGTGCCAGCGCCGCCCGCGTCGCCTTGCAGGCGCATTTCTTTTACGTCGATCATTTCGAGATCTTCATGAGGGCGGTAACGGCAAACCGGACGCGACCGGACTTGTTCCTGACCACCGGGAGCGAGGAAAACCGCCAGTACCTGCTGGACGAGGCGAAAGGCTACAAGGGAAAGGTTGCCGTCGAGATCGTGCCGAACAAGGGCCGTGACATAGGTCCGTTCCTGCACGTCCTGCGCGAGCGTATACAGGGCAGGTACGACTTCGTCGGTCACCTGCACGGCAAGAAAAGCGCGCACACCGCAAGCTGGGACCCAACGCTGGGCGAGCGCTGGCGCAACTTCCTGTTCCAGCACCTGCTGGGCAGCCGGGTTCCGGCGATGGACACGATCCTGGCGGTGCTGGCGCAGGACGCGAAGCTAGGCCTCGTCTTCCCCGAGGACAACAGCATCATCGGCTGGGACTTCGACTTCGAGCATGCGCAACGCCTTGCGGACCGCATGCACTTCACGACCAAGCTGCCCAAATTCATCGATTTTCCGGTCGGCACCATGTTCTGGGCACGCGTCCAGGCCCTTGAACCCCTGATGCGGCTGGATGTCGCGTGGGACGAGTATCCGAGCGAACCGTTGCCGGTCGACGGCACCGTCCTCCACGCGCTGGAGCGACTGTTGCCGCTGGTCGCGCGCGAGGCGGGATACGAGTACGCGACCAGCTACTTCCCCGGCATCGCCCGCAATCAGGTCAGCTAACCTCCGCTTCCCTTACCGCGTCCGTGGGGATACTGTACAGCGCCCAAACATCAAACCAGAAAGAAGATCGAGATGAAACTGTTCAAAGCCGCCGCCCTCGCCGTTACGCTTCTCGCCTCGGTTCCGGCCTTGGCGCAGAGCACGCCGCCGGCTCCCTCGACCGTCGCCAACACCGTGGCCGGCGCCGCCAAGCCGAACGCCGACGCGATGGCGCAGAAGTCGGACCTGCTGGACATCAACACGGCGACAACCGACCAGCTGACCTCGCTGCCGGGGATCGGCAAGGCCTACGCGCAAAAGATCGTCGAGGGCCGCCCGTATGCTAGGAAGACCGATCTGCTGAACAAGAAGATCTTGCCGACGCCGACGTACAACGCGATCAAGGACAAGATCATCGCCCACCACGTCAAGCCGTAAGCATGCCCGGGAAGATCCTGATCTTCCTGTGCGGGATAGGCGCCGGGCTGGCCTCGTTCGCGCTGTTCACACGGCTGCCCGGACACTCCGCACCGCCGCAGGCGGTGTCGGAGGCTCCGCCCGCGGTTCCGACGGACGTAATGCAAAAGCTGCGCAAACAGGTCGACGACGGCGCAGCGCGCAACAAACGCTCCGCCGAGTTGATGGACAACCTGGAACGCCGTGACGCCCAGGCCGACGAGGTCATGAGGAAAGACCAGGAAAACCAGTCCCGCTACTCCGCTATCCTGGATACCTGGGAGATGCAGCAGAAGCAGTACCAGCAGTACCTCGACGGGCTGAGGGGCAAGTCGCTATAGGATGCCACGCCGGATCCTGCCGTGCCTTCTGCTATGCGTGTCAGCCTGCGCCTCGCATCCGGTCCTCCCCGACGCGCAGGTGCCTGCCTTCGCCAGGGCTCCGTACGAGCCTTTTTCCCGCTCCGCGGCAATCGCGGTCGCCTTGCGCGAGTGGCGGCTGTTCGGCGGTCCTGTCAACGACGATCCGCCGGGGTATTCGTCCGGCGGCTACGTGGAGGACGCACCTGCCCCCGAAAAGCCGGAGCGCGTGCAGGGCCTCTGGCAGCGCGTGGGCGAATACTGGTGGCTTGGCCTTCCGGACGGCGCGCCCGAACAGCGCTGGACAGGCAAGCACGACGCTCGCGGTCAAGTTTTCCCGCCGGAAGACGACGGGCGCTATGCGTGGTCGGCGGCGTTCATTTCCTACGTGATGCGCATTGCCGGGGCAGGGCCCTTGTTTCCCTACGCCGCCGCGCATTCGGTTTACATCGATTTGGCTACATCGGGGCGCGGCCGCTACGCGATCGCGGCGCAAGACCCCGCGATCTACGCGCCCGTCCCCGGCGACCTCGTCTGCCTCGGCCGCAAGCAGGCGCGCGACATCCAGTTCGCCGACCTACCCGCGGGCGAGTTCCCCTCGCATTGCGACATCGTCATCGATAGCCAGCCGGGAGAGTTGACGGTCATCGGCGGCAACGTCTCCGACGCCGTCACCATGAAGCATGTGCCGGTCACCGACCAAGGCCTGCTGTTCGGCCCGGACGGCACTCCGGTCGACACGCGCTACCACTGGTTCGTGGTGGTGCGGGTGGAATATAAGGCGGAGTGATCTACACTGTCATCCTGAGCGCAGCGAAGGATCTTGTCTAAGCGAACTGAACAGCTAGCGAATAACTACCCCCGCATTCCCCGCCAGCATTCCGCCGTCAAAAATACCCTCACTCGTTCCCAGGATCACCGTTCCACCGAAATCTGGCACAGCTTGCGCCTCCCCACCCATGTTCAGCAGCACTGTTACCCGTTGCTCGTCGCCAACGCGGTCGTAAGCCAGCACCGGGCCGTAGGTGCGTACGTTCTCGATTGCGCCGACCGTCAGAGACGCGCTCGTAAGACGAAGCTGGATCAGCCGGCGGTAGAGCGACAGCAGCGACTCTGGATTGTCGATTTCCGCCACGACGTTCACGGTTCGCGCGCTTGCCGGAACCGGCAGCCACGGCGTTCCCGTCGTGAACCCTGCTTGCGGCGAGGCATCCCACTGCATCGGCGTACGCTCCGGGTCGCGGCCGAGTCCCAAGCCGGGCTCGTTTTTCTCGGCGGGATCCTGCACCAGCTCGGGCGGGATCGTTCCATCAATCATGCCGATCTCGTCGCCGTAGTACATGGTAGGCGTACCGCGCAGCGTCAGCAACAGCATGGCGGCGACGCGCGCCTGGTCCGGGCCAACCCGTGTCGCGAGGCGATGCTGGTCGTGGTTTCCCAGTACCCAGTTCGGCCACGCGCCCTGCGGCAGGGCGGCCTCGTAGCTACGGATGATGTCGGCGATCGACCCTGCCTGCCACGCGGCGTTGATCAGCAGGAAGTTGAACGGCAGGTGAGCCTCGTTCAGCGTCGGCCCGTAGTAAGCGACAAGGCGTTCTACGGGCAGGTAGATTTCGCCGATCATGACGCGGTCGGCGAACTCGTCCAGCACGGCGCGCATTTCGCGCACCAGTTCTCCCATCTCAGGCCGATCGGCATTGTAGACCGGAAGGTACCGCCAGTGCTCGCGCCCGCCTTCGCGCCAGTCGGGGTTGGGAGGATTGTCGCGGAACTGGTCGTCCTTGATCATCAGCCATAGCACGTCGATGCGGAACCCGTCGACGCCGCGCCGCATCCAGAAGCGCAGGACCTCGTACATCGCGGCGCGGACCTGCGGGTTGCGCCAATTGAGGTCGGGCTGCTGCTTCAGGAAACTGTGCAGGTAATACTGCCCGGTGGCCTCGTCCCATTCCCACGCTCCACCGCCGAACTGGCTGGTCCAGTTGTTCGGCACGCCGCCATCGGGGCTGGCATCGCGCCAGAGATACCAGTCGCGCTTTGGGTGATCGCGGCTGGACCGGCTTTCCACGAACCAGGGATGCCGGTCGGAGCTGTGGTTGGGCACGAAATCGAGGATGAGCTTCAGGCCGCGCGCACGCGTCTCGCGCGCCAGGGCGTCGAAATCCTCCAGCGTCCCGAACATCGGGTCGACCCCGGTATAGTCGGCCACGTCGTAGCCGAAATCGGCCATGGGCGAGGGATAGAAAGGCGAAATCCAGATCGCACCGACGCCGAGATCCTTCAGATAATCCAGCCGCGCCGCAATCCCAGGCAAATCACCGATCCCGTCGCCGTTGCTGTCGGCGAAGGAGCGCGGGTAGATCTGGTAGACGATCCCGCTTTGCCACCACGCGAGACTGCCCGGGTTCACTGCACGGCCGTGCTCAGCGCCTTCACCAGATCGTCGACGCTGGTATCGCTAGAGAAGATGCCGAGCGTCTTGCCGTCGGGCGCGACCAGATAGACGTACGAGGAATGGTCCATGACGTAGTCGGTCGAGCTCTGCGTCGCCTCCGACTTGGCGTAGTAGACCTTGTACTCGTTGGCCACCTGCTTGATGTCCGCATCGCTGCCGGTCAGGCCGATCAGGCGGGTAGAAAACGAAGGAACGTAGTCCGCCAGCTTTTGCGGCGTGTCGCGATCCGGATCGATTGTGATGAACAGCGGCTGGACTTTGGCCGCCTTGCCTTGGTCGATCCCATCGAGCGCTTGGCCGATAGCCAAAAGCTCGGTGGGGCAGGCGTCCGGGCAGAAGGTGTAGCCGAAGTAAAGCAGCAGGTACTTGCCCTCATAGTTTTTCTCGGTCACCCGCTTGCCGGTCTGGTCCGTCAGGTGAAACGGCCCGCCTATGGACGTGGAGGGCGTGGGCAGCAGGCCCGTCTGCTGCGGCACCTCCGTCTGTTTCTGCCCCTCTACCAGCCAGATCGCCGCCGTCCCCGCGAGCGCCAGCGCGAGAATGATGAATATAACCTGCTTCATCAGACCCCCTATAAGGGATATGAACCGGCATTTCCAGTTCGGATGAGCGATCGCGCTACAGAACGGCGAGCATCGCGCCCACAAGCGGATGACGGACGATGTCGCGCTCTTCCAGCGCCACGACGGCTATGCCGTCCAGCGGCGCCAGGCGTCGTGCGATGTCGGAAAGTCCCGAGATGCCAGGCAGCAGGTCGCTCTGTTCGGGATCGCCGGTGATCACCATGGTCGAATGCCAGCCAAGGCGGGTCAGCAGCATCTTCAGTTGGCCGTATGTGCAGTTCTGCGCTTCGTCGATGACGATGAACGAGTTGTTCAGCGTGCGCCCGCGCATGAAGCCGACGGGCGCGATCTCGATCTCGCCATCCTGCATGGCCTGGCGCAGGCGCTTGCCGCCCAGCCGGTCGGACAGGCAGTCGTAAAGCGGGCGCAGGTAGGGGGCCATCTTTTCCATCAGGTCGCCCGGCAGGTAGCCCAGGCTTTCGCCCGCTTCGACGGCGGGCCGCGACAGAAGAATACGCTCGACCTTGCCCGATTCCAACGCTTCGACTGCTGCGCTGATCGCCAGGTAGGTCTTTCCCGTGCCGGCGGGACCCGCAGCGACGACGAGGCTGTTGCCCGCGATCGCCGTCAGCAGCCTTTCCTGGTTGGGCGAGCGGGGCTTGACCTTTTTCAGGTAGCTCTGGTCTCGGAACACAAGCGGATCGCTGCCTTCGCCGCGCAGCGGATCCCAGCCGGCCCTGCAGCCTCGGCTGAACAGGGGGTGCAGCTTGGCGTCGGCCGGCAATCCGGCCGCGCCGGATTTCGTTTTCACCGCCCGGGCCTGGTCATGGGTCGACACACGCTTGGTCATGCAACTCTCCTCAGGTTGTGGGAACGCGAATCATGGCCGCCGCCGCTTTGTGCGGCGCAACGAGACGTAGAAAAGTGGGTCGGAGCGAAGCGGAGGAAGTTCGTGAACACGAACTTCCTCACAGGACGCCGGCAGAAAGCGCCCGAGACGGTAAAGCTTGGCCCGTACAGGTCATCGAATCAACCTATAGTACGAAATAGCTGGCGTGTCACAAGATAAACGCGTAGGAGATTTACGGCAAGTTAAGAAAAAAGGTAAAAATCCATGTCCGCCGCTTCATCTTCATCCCCGTCCGCTCATGATGAATTGAAGATTACAAGCTCTTCCGAAGAGTTGGACGGCGATCTTCGCGCGCTGCGCGCACTGCGCCTGCTTCTGGAGAGCAGGATGATTGATCGCACCGAGTACGAGCGGCGACTGGCATCGTTCAAGCGCCGGGTCGAACTGGGCTCCGGCAAGCTGGAAAACGATTTGCCTGCGAGATAGGATGCGACCTGCCGAGGAGGAACTCGAGTCGTTGCCCGGGTTCCGATTTCTCATGTTTCGAGGTGAACGATGTATTTCTGGCGAATCGTGCCTGCCGCGCGTTCCGACGATACGAGGTGGGAAGACCATCCGATCTTCTCCGAAGTTCTGGTACGCGCCGAGACCGCATCCCTGGCGCGCCTGACAGCCGGACGCGTTCTCTACAAGGGCGATGCAAAGACGCAGTTCGGCGAAGAGCATGACCCGATCTTCGTCAGCGCCTTCGCGGATGAGAAGCTGTACCGCGTCAGCGAGGTGGACTCCGATCCCCGCTTCACACGCGAGGGCGCTCGCGAGGTGCTGCATTCGTCCGAGCTGAGTTCCGGCGTTCGTACCCCTTAGGAGGCGGCCACGCACGTCCATACTCACGCGGCGAAGAATGCCAGGGCGCTATGGCTGTCGCTGGGGCTGACGCTCGTGTTCTGCCTTGGCGAAGTTGCCGCCGGGCTGCTGTCGCACTCCCTCGCGCTGATATCGGATGCCGGGCATAACTTCAGCGACGCGCTGGCGCTTGGCCTGTCCGGCTTTGCCGCGTGGCTCGCGGGCAAGCCGGCTACGCCACGGTACACCTACGGTTACCACCGCGCCGCTATTCTGATTCCTTTGTTCAACGCCGCTTCCCTGGTGGTGATTGCGGCCGCCATCGCCGCCGCGGCCTTGTGGCGGCTGTTCCAGCCCGGACCGGTTTCGGGAACCCCGATGATCGTTGTCGCGGCGCTGGCGTTCGTCCTCAACGCCGTGATCGCCTGGACTTTGTCCGGGCACGCGCAGGGCAGCCTTAATACCCGCGCCGTGTTTGTCCACATGGTGGGCGACGCGCTGTCCAGCCTGACCGTGGTCGCGGCCGGCGGCGTCGTGCACTACACCGGCTGGGTCTATGCCGATCCCATTGTATCACTGCTGATTGCGGCGTTCATTCTGCATTCCGCAACCGGCATACTGCGCGAGGCGACCGGCATATTGATGGAGAACGCGCCACGTGGCCTGGACATCGCG
The DNA here is from genome assembly GCA_965199265.1 of Alphaproteobacteria bacterium. GTDB lineage: Bacteria > Pseudomonadota > Alphaproteobacteria > CALMVH01 > CALMVH01 > CBDAQV01. The sequence continues at coordinate 58,473 of CBDAQV010000009.1, forward strand.
GCCGTGGTACGTGTCATACGCTCGGTGTCGCCAGTGCAGGCGGTGCGTCATCTGCATATCTGGTCGGTGAAGGACGGCATGGCGATCCTCAGCTGTCACGTCATCCTGCCCGAGGCTTCCACCCTCAAGGACTGCATGGGCGTCATCGACGCGATCAGCGCGCGGCTGCATGATGAATTCTCAATTGGCCACGCGACCATCCAGACCGAAGTCGAGGGGCATTGCCGGATCGAAAATTCCGGCGATCTGTTCTGTGCCATGCAGTCGCACGAACACATCGATCATCGGCATTGAATCCGGAACCGAACAATGAGCATCCGCGCCACCCTGTACGACGCGACAGGAACCGACAGCGAAGTAACGCCGAGCGCCGAAATCGTTGCCGCCCTGCACGCCAGGCAGTTGCTGTGGATCGATGTCAGCGAGTTCGATCCGGCGGAGTTGCAGGGTATCGTCACCCTGCTGCAACTGAGCCCTGAATCGATCGCGTCTCTGAAACGGTCGCAGCAGCGGCCTCGCCTCGACAGCTACCGCCAATATGTCCAGCTCAACATCAACACCATCCAGGATCAGGAAGGCAGGCCGCGGCCGCTGCCGGTGCATTTCGTCCTGGCACCAAACATGGTGGTTTCCATTCACCAGCGCCCGGTGGCGTTCCTGGACAGCTTCGACCGGCGCGTGAAATCCGACAGCGACCTTGGCGAACTCGACGCCGCCTCTCTGCTTGCGGCGCTGCTCGACTGGCACGTCACCGCCTATTTCCGGATCGTGGAGGAGCTGGAATCTGCAATCGACAAGATCGACGCGCACGCGCTGCGCCCCCGGCACCGCCGTGACCTGCTGTCCGAAATGGCGCATCTGCGACAGCGCGTCGCTTTCGTTCGCCGCTTGCTGACGCCCCATCGCGAGGTCTATGCGGCGATGGTCCGGCCCGACTTCCAGACCCTGACCGGCGCCGTGTCGCTGGAGCCGTTCGGCAAACTGTCCGACAGGCTGGAGCGGGCGATCGACGCCGTGGAAAACGCACGCGAGCTGCTGGTCGGTTCGTTCGATATCTTCACCACCCAGACCAATCTCAGGACCAGCGAGGCGATGAAGGTTCTGGCGCTGGTCTCCTTCGTCTGGCTGCCCGCCAGCGTCATCGTCGGTATCGCCGCGCTGCTGCTGCATACGCCGATCAACCCGATGGGAACGCCGGGTTTCTGGATCATGATCGGCTGTATCGGACTGATCCTGCTCGGCACGGTGTGCTTTGCCCGATGGCGGCGCTGGATCTAGTTATTCCTTGTCGTCGCCCGGCTGGCCCAGCGTCCGCAGCATCCGGTAGATTGCCCTTTCCTCCTTCGTTCGCCGGCTCTGTCCGCGCCGGCCGGTCTCTGATGACTGTCCCTCCGTGACGAAGTTGCGCGTTGGAGTTAGGCTGAGCCGCCGGCACTGTGCGCTTCATTGCGGAACTGCCCTGCAAGGATTGTCACAGAAATGTACGCCTGCACCGTGAAACGATCCTGGAACCATGCCGGAGCGGCTTCGTTACATCCGTAGTTTGAGGACTACAGGATTACTTATGTCGCCCAGCAGTACGATAGACAGCGCCCTGCTTGCCAACGGCCGAATTGCTTCGGAGCAGGGACAGTCTAAATCGTTTGTCGAAACCAAGGAGGGGACGCGGCTGTTCTACAAGGATTGGGGTACAGGCAAGCCGATCGTCCTTATTCACGGCTGGCCGGTCAACGCCGACATGTGGGAGTATCAGGCACCCTACCTTGCGCACAAGGGGTTCCGGGTCATTGCCTATGACCGGCGTGGTTTCGGCCGGTCGGATCAGCCGTGGACGGGCTACGATTACGACACGCTGGCCGACGATCTTGCCACCCTGCTCGACACGCTGGACCTGAAGGAAGTGACCCTTGTCGGTTTCTCCATGGCGGGGGGAGAGATCGCGCGTTACCTGTCGCGCCACGGCGCGGGCCGGGTGGCCAAGGCCATCTTGGTTTCCTGCGTCACTCCGATGCTGGGCAAATCGGCCGATCACCCGGACGGCGCCGACGGTTCTGTTTTCGACCAGATGGTGGAAAAGCTGCGCGCCGACCGCCCGGGTTTCCTGACCGAATTCGGCAAGCAGTTCTATGGGGCAGGGCTGTTGAAGCATCCAGTGTCGGAGGGCATCATGCAGTGGACCCTCACCATGGCGATGATGGCGTCGCCCAAGGCGACCATCGATTGCGTCCGCGCCTTTGGTGAAACCGATTTCAGGGGCGACATGAAGGCGTTCACGGTGCCGACGCTGGTCATCCATGGCGATAGCGATGCGACCGTTCCTGCCGAAATCACCGGCAAGGCAGCGGCGCAGATCATCCCGGGATCGGTCCTCAAAATCTACGAAGGCGCGCCGCACGGCCTGTTCATCACCGACAAGGAACGGCTGTGCCAGGACATGCTGGAGTTCACGTCGCGCTGAGGCTGCCACTCTCATGAACCCTGTCGGCATCACGCGGCGTCAACGAGCAGGACTGCACAAGCTGCCGGTCACGCTATCATGCTCGGTCTTACGCGCTCATCGAAGCAGCCTGCGAAGTCTGCGGGCGCATCGGCGCGATGTGGATCAGGTTCTGCTTCGGCCTAACACTCTCAAGGGCGGCGTTGACAAAAGGCTGACCGGCGGAACGTGCCGCGGCAAGCGCTTCGGCGAATGCCGAAGGCGTCAGGGAAACCTGCGCCCGCACGCCGGTAAGCCCGTCGCGCAGGCGCAGGGTCTGAGGGAAAACGGGGTCGGGCTCGGCCTGGGCGAAGGCGATCATCTCGCGCCGCTTCGGCCCGTTGTCCAGCCCCATCGTCAGGTAAACCACCGGCGGCAACTCCGCAAGCTTGGCGCTGGGTGCGGTTGCGGCGGCGAACAGGCACGCATTGAAGTTCTCTTCGCGGCTCAGCGTCCTGCCGGTCAGGTTCACGACCGGCAGGCCGGCCTTCGCGGCGGCGGCGTAGGCCGTAAGGTACGGCTTGAACGAGACCGGGGCGGAACTGCCCACCGGGTCGTCCTGTGCGAAAAAACGCAGCGCCCCGACCTGAACCCCGGCGCAATGCGTGCCTTCCGGCAGCTCCTCGATCACGCGAACCGGCCTTACGAACTTGATTCCACCATCGAGTCCTGGAAGCGCGACAGGCAGGATGCCGGAATGGAACTTGGTCTGTGACACGGGCAAGCTCCTGAAAGTGAGAACCGTTCTCACCTGCTAGGGTCTGCGCCCGAACGTGTCAAGCGAGATGAGAATGATTTTCAGTCACTTTCAACGCCTCGATCGGCGTCAGCGCGAAACGTGCCGCGGAACACCAGCCTGGTAAGCGCATAGTTGAACGGAATAAAGCTGCCGATCGACAGCACAAGGGCCAGCCACCGGGCCAGCCCCGCTCCCTCCACCAAAATCCAGAGTACTTCTCGCTGATAGACGTACTGCGCAAAGTTGACCAGGCAGAATTTCAGCCCTCGCCACGGCGTAAGCCTGCCGCCGAATACATAACGGCCGTTGATGGTAAAGGACAGGGCCAGCCCGAACGCGTACGCGATGTCATAGGCCAGCAGGTACCCGCATCTTTGCAACAGCACGAAGTATACGCCGTAGCTGATGACGGTATTGGCGATGCCACCCGCAAGGAAGCGGTAGAACGAGCTAGGTAGCAGCTGGCGCGCGCGCGCGTACAATCTCATCCTGGAAATCCTGGTAGGACCGGATGTAGTCCGCCGAGTCGTAGGGGTGCGAAGCAAAGACCAGCAGGACGGCGTCCTTTGAATACTTGTACTGCGCGCCCCAGATCATGGCGGGCATGTAGATGCCGAGATTGGGCCTGTCCAGGATCAGTTCGCGACGGTGACTGCCGTCGTCGAGCATGACCGAACATGAACCATGGACGCAGATCAGGAACTGCTCGCAGGTCCGGTGAGCATGCTCGCCGCGAACTTTGCGGCTGGGCACGTCGAACACCATGAAATACCGCTCGGGTACGAACGGCAAATCCTTGCGGAACTCGCCGACGGACAGGTCGCCCCGTAAGTCTTTCACCAGTTTCAGAGTATGCAAGGCTGACTTCCCGATGCCGAGCGGCGCGACAGGCGCCTCACCCGGGCCGTCGGGCGCCTTGGCCCGTGCGTCGTTGGCGACCTCGACCTGCGCGCCGGTGTACCCGGTGATGCGCGCGGGATTGCCGACGACGATCGCGTTGGCCGGTACCGATCCGGTCACCACGGCTCCGGCTCCGACCATGGCGCCTGAGCCGATCTCAAGGCCGGGAAGGATGGTGGCGTTCGCGCCGATCGAAGCGCCCCTGCCTACTTTTGTGGTCCAGAATTTTTCGGGGTAAACCTTGCTGCGCGGAAAACGGTCGTTCGTGAAAGTCGCGTTCGGGCCGATGAACACATCGTCTTCGATGGTCACCCCGTCCCATAGCTGAACGCCGCATTTCACGGTGACCCGGTCGCCCAGCACCACGTCATTTTCGATGAACACGCCGTCGCAAATGTTGCATTCCGCCCCGATCTTCGCGCCTTTCAGGACGTGGGCAAATGCCCATATACGGGTGCCGTCACCGACCTGCTCGCTTTCACAGATGCCCTGCGGATGTACAAAATAGGCCATTCCAGATTTCCCTAGTCCCGAGGCTGATTGAACGATTGCTTCACCCTCACAATCGCCAGCGGGCGCCGCTTCGTGTTCTCGTAGGCCCGCCAGGCATAGGAGCCGATCAGGCCGATTCCGAAAAGGTTGAGCGCGCCGAAGAACATGACAACCAATGACAACGCGGCATAGCCGGGCACCTCTATCATCCCTGTGATGCGGGCGAGGAAGACGATCAAACCCAAGGTCAGCGCGGTCACGATACCGAGGAACCCCGCGCCAGACAGCACGCGCACCGGCAGGTCGGTGAACGCAAAGATGCTGTCCATCATGTATTTCAGCTTTTTGCGGAACGTCCACGCGCTGACGCCGAACTGACGTTCGCGGCGGCCGTAGAGTACCTCGGCCCGGCGAAATCCGACCCAGAACAGTTGCCCGATCAACGAGCTGTGCGCCTCTTCGAGGCGAAGGATCTCGTCACGGAACTGACGGTTGCAGCCGAACAGATCCACGCCGCCCTCGGGCACCTCCCGCATCACGAAGCGGCGGTAGATCCACCAGAACATAGCTGCGGATCGCGATTTATCAGCCCGGCTTTCCCTTCGGCCCACGACGATATCGGCAGCATTCCCCGCGCTGTCGCCCACCATTTTCTCAAGAAACTGAACCAGCAGTTCCGGCGGCTCCTGCAGGTCGGCTGCAATCGCTCCGAAATAGTTCCCGCTTCCAGCCGCCAGTCCCGTCCGGATTGCGGCAAACGAGCCGAAATTGCGCGCGTGCAGAAGCAGCTGGGACGGAAACGGGGCATCGGGCAGGGCAGCTTTCAACCGGTCGTAGCTGTCGTCGGGACTTGCATCCACCACGAAAACAAACTCCGTTTCCATGCCGAAACGCGTTCTGACTTCCCTGCGAACGCCGGAAAACGCTTCGATCAGGAGGGGTACGAACTCCGCGTTCCGGTAAACGGGCGTGATCACCGAATACTTTGCGATCACCAGGAATTGACCTTCTCGACGACATAATCGATCTCGGCGTCGGTAAGCTGCGGAAAGCAGGGCAGCGTCAGGATCCGCCGCGACAAATCCTCTGTCGCCGGCAGGGCGGGGACTTGCCTCCCGCTCATCACCGGCTGCAGCGTGTCCGGGATCGGGTAGTGAATATCGACGCCGACCCCGGCTTGCTCAAGATGGCGGCGCAGATCGTCGCGACCGTCGGTGGTCACGACGTAAAGGTGAGCCACATAGGATTCGCCGGCCGCCGACGGCAGCCCGATCCGCGCGTTGGCGATGCCGTCCGCGTACCGGCGCGCGATCTGGCGCCGCCGCTCGTTCCAGCCGTCGAGACGCGGCAGCTTCAGGCGCAGCACGGCGGCTTGAAGCGGGTCGAGGCGGCTGTTCCGGCCTCCTGCCTCCTCGACCCGGTACTTCGACGTCCAGCCGTATTGCCGCAGGCGTATGATGCGCGCCGCGACCTCGGCATCTCCTGTGACCACCGCTCCGGCATCGCCGATGCCGCCGAGGTTCTTCGTCGGATAGAAGCTGAAAGCGGCCGCCTTGCCGAAGCTTCCGGCCCTGCGGTCCGCCAAGCTGGCGCCGTGGGCCTGCGCGCAGTCCTCGATCACCGGTATCCCCGCCGCACGCTCGATCAGCGCCGGCATGTCGGCCATCGCGCCATAGAGGTGCGTCGCCACGATGGCCTGCGGCCGCTCGCGCGCCAGCAATCGCGTCAGGGCATCGGGATCCATCAGATGGGTTCGCGGGTCGACGTCGACGTAAACCGGCACTGCGCCGAAGGCGAGCGCGGCCGTCGCCGAATAGAAGCCGGCATTGGCGACCATCGCCACCTTTCCGCCCGCCGTCACCCCTACCGCACGCAGCGCGATCTCAAGCGCGTCCGTCCCGTTCGCGACGCCATGGCAGTGGGGCACGCCGCAATAGGCGGCGAACTCGGCCTCGAACGCCGCCACTTCGGGGCCCATGACGTAGGGTCCGTCGCGAGCGACGCGCAACACGGCGGCATCCTGCTCACCGGCGAGGGAATCGGACTGACGCTTCAGATCGTTGAACGGCACGCGCATAGGCATCTCACATACGATCGGACGGGCCGTAACACAACAGGTAAGCCTTGGCTCCGGCCGTCCTCGCTGTCGTCGCCGAGGCTATTCCGGCAGCGGCGTTCGCACCGCCAGAGCCCTGAACCACACGGCGCCGATGACCGGCAAAGGGACGGAGTAGTGCAGATCCACTGATGCGGTGCCGGCCGAGTCGAAGGTGAAGGGAAGGCTGTAGGCCCTGAAATCGTCCGGCGGAATGTCGAGGGGCGCGCTTTTCGCGCCGTTGATCGTCGCGGTCATGACTTGATGGGGGATGCCAGGCGTGCGGACATCCACGAATAGTCGGGCCCGCGCTCCCGGCGCGCCATGCGCCACCAGCGAGGAAGGAGCCGCCTGCGCCCATCTGACCGACGGTGAAGCCGTGGCCGGCTCGGCGGGACGGATCGGTCCGAAACCCTGCTCCTTGTCGAAGCTGTCGAAGCTGGACCTTGCCTTGTACAGCAGCGCCGCCCCGCCACTCTGGAAGGGAAACGACAGCGGCGGATCGAAATCCCCGGTGGCCTCGATCAGCTTCATCGCCGCGGCGCGCGCCTGCGGTGCAGCGGATGGCAAGGTGTCGAAGACTTCCTTTGCGTCCGGTGTCATGGCAAGCATGTAGTCCGCTGTCTTCATACCGGCCTTTAACGTGGCGGGATCCGTTGTAAGCTCGATGCTCGAAGGCACCGGTGGCGTTTGCCAGTGCTGGCGATACTCGAAGGACAGGCTGGCTGTATTGATATAGTAAGTCTGTGATAGCTGCAGCATGCGTTTGCCGCCGGCATCGGGACCACAAGCCTCGTACAATGCGTGAAGTTGCCGGTGACTCCAGTCAATTTCTTCCGGACCGAATACCACGGCATACGGTCCCGGATGCGACATGTCGGCATAGGGATACCAGCTGAATTTCGCGATCGCAAAAACGCAGATCCCAAGGCAAAGTCCAAGACCGCCCCATTTCGACAAGCGCAAGGTCAAAGCAATAGCGGAAAGCGCGGCAAGGCAGATCAGCGTCGCCGCGAACACGATACCGTGCGGCCCCTTGAAGGTCGGAAGCGTAACCGCAAGATAGCTTGCCGCCAGAATAGCGAAGGCGGAGAGAACGGCTCGCCGGCTAGCCATGCGTGGCCACCAATATTCGGCAACTCCAGCCACGACACAGAGAGCCATACATGCATAGACCCATGGCCCAAGCGTGTAATGTCCTGCATCGCCGGTCAGGTAGTAAAGCGCGTGGTGGCGCAATGACATGTGCTTGACCCAGATCGCGGCGTTAACGCCAAGGGTGCTTCGAATATATTCGACCGTTTGTCGCCCCGCGAACCAGTAATAAGGCAGGGCGAGGACGGTACCGGTCGCAAGGATGCGCACTCCGGATACGATCGGCATGCGCACGTGCCGGGCTTTGAGCAGCGGTGCGAAGGCAACCAGCCACGCGACGCCGAACAGAAGCAGGGTCAAGTGGAACACCGTGGGTTTGCACCACAGGGCGAGCGCAAGCAGCAGCCCTGCCTGGAATTGTTTCCCGGGTCTGGTCGGAAGATCACGCGTCAGGGCTATGACAAGGATACCTATGGCGGTCACCAGCGCGCAGATCATGTCCGGCCGGAACCACAGCAGCATCTGGTCCATGAACGGGATGGTGACGAAAGCGGACGCAAGCAGGACGGCGCGGGAAACCGGGAGGCGATGCGCCGCCCCGAGGAACAGCCGCACCGCGAACAGGACCGCGATCGAGTCCGCAGCCACGCTGGCCCAGGCCTGGATACCGAACAACGAAAAACCCAGCATGGCCAGGACTGTCGAAACCGGCGCATGCGGAGGGGACTGCAGGAAGTGATGCCACAGCCCAGAAAATCGATCCGTGTAGAACCGGGTCAGGTAATCTGCCCCATCCAGATCGTAATTTACGTCGTCATAGGTCGGCGGCATGGAAAGAGCGCCGCGCGCCGTGGATTCTTGGATCATCACGACGGAAAACAGACCGGTGATCACGAAAGCCCAGAGCCACGCTGTCAGCGAGGCGGAGCGGCGACAGCAAGCCGGCGTACTCGACAGGGGTATTTCTTCCATGATGCTGACTCTTCAGTAGAGTTCTTTTGAGTGGGAAGATCGTTTGCCGATATCTGAACGCGGCAGGAAATCAGCCGCCGTGGCTTTCCTGCCGCCCGCTTCCTTGCGGGAGATTCTTGCCGCGTCCAGTATGACGGATTGTTCTACGCGAACGCTTCGTCCCACGTTCCCAGCGTGGACGCCTTCGAATACTCCGTCGCGCGGTTTTCAAAGAAGTTGGCGTGCTCGATGCCGTTCAGCATCGCGTCCATCCACGGCAGCGGGTTGGACTCGGTACGATAGATCGGCTGCAGCCCCAGCTGCAGCAGGCGGCGGTCGCCGATGTAGCGGATGTACAGCTTTACGTCCTCCGCGGTCAGGCCCTGGATGCCACCCAGTTCGAAGGCAAGGTCGATGAAGGCGTCCTCGTGCGTGATGATCGTTTCGCACGCCACGTAGATGTCGCGCTTCAGCTCCTCCGTCCAGATCTCCGGGTTCTCGTCGACGAAGGTGCGGAACAGGCGGATCATCGACAGCGTGTGCAGCGTCTCGTCGCGCACCGACCACGACACGATCTGCCCCATGCCCTTCATCTTGTTGAAGCGCGGGAAGTTCATCAGCACCGCGAAGCTGGCGAACAGCTGCAGGCCCTCGGTAAAGGCGCCGAACACCGCCATGGTCAGCGCGACGTCGCGCTTGGAATCGACGTTGAAGCCCTGCATGTAGTCGAACTTGTCCTTCATCTCCTTGTAGTGGAGGAAGGCCGAGTATTCGGTCTCGGGCATGCCGATCGTGTCCAGCAGGTGGCTGTACGCGGCGATGTGCACCGTCTCGATGTTCGAGAAGGCGGACAGCATCATCTGCACCTCCGTCGGCTGGAACACCTGGCTGTAGTGCTTCATGTAGCAGTTGTTCACCTCGACGTCGGCCTGGGTGAAGAAGCGGAAGATCTGCGTCAGCAGGTTCTGCTCGGACGGCGTCAGCTTGTTGCGCCAATCCTTTACGTCATCGGCCAGCGGCACTTCCTCCGGCAGCCAGTGGACACGCTGTTGCGTCGCCCATGCCTCGTAGGCCCAAGGGTAGTGGAATGGCTTGTAGACGTGCGGGGCGTCGAGAAGGGACATGGGATCAAACCTTGTATAAGAGAAAATCAGTGTGCCGTGTCGCGGGCCGTGGCGCGGCTTTTCAGCCTGCCTTCGACCAGGCGCTCGGCACGGCCGACGACGGTGAACAGGTCGGGAAAGTCGTCGACCATGTCCGACTCGCCGTGGCTCAGCAGGAACTCGCGCGCTTCCTCCGCGTCCAGCTCGATTGCGGCGTAAGCTCGGATTTCTTCCGGCGAACCGGGGCGGGCTACGTGGGCAAAGCGCATGTCGGGCGTCAGCACCAAGTACTCGGCCAGTGTCGCGCCCGCCGTCTCGTAACGATACAGGCACACGCAGGCGGTCAGCGCATAGCTCTTGGCGCCGAGCCGGAAACGAGTCCCGGGGATGAGGGGGCCCAGTTTCGGTAGCGTCAGGCCCGGTTTCTGCCCGGCCTTGGCGGTGTTGCCGCCATCTCTTACTGGCATGCGAGACATTCCTCGTAGTTGGTCGGTTCGGGGGGGGCGGCCGCGAGAGGCAGGCGCGGCTCCAGGTCGGAGGCGGGGATCGGAATCGCAGGCGTCGCCGACGGCGCGGACACGCCCAGCGACGATTCGGCGCGCTGGATCGACTTGGAACGGCAGTAATAGAGCGACTTGACCCCCTTCTTCCACGCCTGGAAGTGGATCTGATGCAGGTCGCGCTTGTGAATGTCCGCCGGGATGAACAGGTTCAGCGACTGCGACTGGCAGATGAAGGGCGTGCGGTCGGCGGCAAGGTCGATCAGCCAGCGCTGGTCCAGCTCGAACGCCGTCTTGAACACCGCCTTCTCGTCCTCGTTCAGGAAGTCGAGCTGCTGCACCGAGCCCTCGTGCTGCACGATCGAGTTCCAGGTGTCGTCGTCGTTGCGCCCCTTGGTCGCCAGCAGATGTTCCAGCTGCGGGTTGCGCACCAGGAACGAGCCCGACAGCGTCTTGTGCGTGTAGGCGTTGGTCGGGATCGGCTCGATACCGGCCGAAGTGCCGCCGGCGATGATCGAGATCGAGGCGGTCGGCGCGATGGCGATCTTGTTGGAGAACCGCTCCATGATGCCGTACTCGGCCGCGTCCTCGCAGGCTCCGCGCTCGTGCGCCAGCTTCACCGAGGCCGCATCGGCCTGTTGCTTGAGATGCTGGAACATGCGGCGGTTCCAGACCTTGGACATGACGCTTTCCAGCGGCACGCCCATGGCCTGCAGGAAGGAGTGGAAACCCATGACGCCGAGCCCGATCGAGCGCTCGCGCATCGCCGAGTACTTCGCCCGCGCCATCGAGTCCGGTGCCTTGGCGATGAAGTCGCTGACCACGTTGTCGAGGAAGCGCATGCAATCCTCGATGAACGTCGGGTGGCCTTCCCAGTCCTGGTAGTACTCGAAGTTGACGGAGGACAGGCAGCATACCGCCGTCCGTTCCTTGCCGTGGTTGTCCCGGCCAGTTGGCAGCGTGATCTCGCTGCACAGGTTGGACATCTTGACCTTGAGGCCCGCCAGCTTGTGGTGCTCGGGGATTGCCTTGTTCACGTGGTCGATGAACAGCAGGTACGGCTCGCCGGTCTCGACGCGGGCGGTCAGGATGCGGATCCACAGCGAGCGGGCGGAGACGCGGCGGATCACCGCGTCGTCGTGGGGGCTGGTCAGCGCCCACTCCTCGTCCGCCTCGACCGCGCGCATGAAGGCGTCGGTGATCACGATGCCGTGGTGCAGGTTCAGCGCGCGGCGGTTGGGATCGCCGCCGGTCGGGCGGCGGATCTCGATGAACTCCTCGATCTCCGGGTGGCTGACCGGCAGGTAGACCGCCGAGGAACCGCGGCGCAGCGAACCCTGGCTGATCGCCAGCGTCAGCGAGTCCTGGACGCGGATGAACGGGATGATGCCGCTGGTCTTGCCGTTGCGGCCGACCTTCTCGCCGATGGAGCGCAGATTGCCCCAGTACGAGCCGATGCCGCCGCCACGCGCCGCCAGCCACACGTTCTCGTTCCAAAGGTCGACGATGCCGTTCAGGCTGTCGCTGCATTCGTTGAGGAAGCACGAGATCGGCAGCCCGCGCTCGGTGCCGCCATTGGACAGGACGGGCGTCGCCGGCATGAACCAGAGCTTGCTGATGTAGTCGTACAGGCGCTGCGCGTGGCCGGGATTAACCTGTGGATCATCCGCGTAATAAGTCGCGACGCGGGCGAAAACGTCCTGGAAGGACTCGCCCGGCAGCAGGTACCGGTCGGTCAGGGTTTCCTTGCCGAAACCGGTCAGAAGCTGGTCGCGGGTGCGATCGACCTGGACCTTCGAACCGCGTTCATCCTGCAGCAAATCGAACATGTGAGCTTCTCCGCAAACCATCCACAACACTCCCGCTGCACACCGTGTGGATAATGGGGACAATCACAAGTCCGACCACAAAGTGTAGCGCCAGGCGAGCCGCACCATACCAAATATCGCGTTTATGTCCAACAAACTTCGCTGTTGACCTGTTCCGGGGTTTTGCTTATTGAAGGTTCCAGTTCTTTTTATGTTCTATAAAGCTTGACTAATATTCCTTTAACAAGATGGGGCGTGAAGGCGCCGCGTTAAAGGGTCGGGAAAGGGCCGGAACCATGTCGGTGTGGAGCGAGTTCAGGAAATTCGCCGTTCGCGGCAACGTCATAGACCTCGCGGTCGGCGTGATCGTCGGAGCGGCGTTTACCAGTATCGTCAACTCCCTGGTGACCGACATCATGATGCCGCCGCTCGGATTCGTTCTCGGCCGGATCGACTTTTCGGATTTCTTCCTGGCGCTGTCGACGCAGCACTTCGACACGCTGGCCGCCGCAAAGGCGTCCGGCGCGCCCGTGATCACCTACGGCAATTTCCTGAACAACGTCGTGAAGTTCGCGATCACCGCCTTTGCCGTCTTCATGATGGTGCGGCAGATCAATAAACTGTCCCATCACAGCGATCCGTCCGCGCCGCCCCCGGCGCAGGAGGTCCTGCTGACGGAAATCCGTGACCTGCTGAAGGCCGCGGCATCCGCGCCGATGGAGAAGGCCGAGTCGCGGGAGGCGGGCCGGCCCCTCTGAACGGACTGGTTACGGCCCGCTCAGTGTGCCGGCGCCACGGCGCACAGCCTGACCGGGACCTGACCTGAGTCGGCGCGGTTGAAGCAGCCGAGCGGACGGGTGCAATCGGCATCGGTGGTGCAGGCATCGCCGATGGGGGCAAGCCCCGTGCCGTTCAGGGGCACGCCTGCGGGGTTCGCGCTCCGCTCGACATCCGGGTTGTTCGATTTGATCTCGACCGGCACGTAGAGTTCGTAGGCCGGCCCGAACCGCGCTTGCCCTGCGTTCATCCAGCCACCGGCCGGTGCGGCGTTGGGGGATGGAGGCGCGGGCGGCATGAGCACGATCGGCGCCGGCGTACCCGGCACTGCCCTTCCGGACGTGGATTGCGCGAAAGCAGCGGGTGCGGAAACCAGTCCGGCCAGGCAGGCGAAGGCAAGCAGCGTCTTGGGACTCATCGCGCCAGAATGACCTGCGTTGGTAAACTTCGCGTTATGTTCAATCCGCCGTCATTGCGACAAGCGTCGCGGCGAAGCAATCCAGAAGCCGCACGCGTTGAGGTTTGAGTTGCTTCGCTGCGCCCGCAACGACAGAAAACTGATATTTATTGTGGGCTGAAAGGCTCTGGCCGGTCGTGCCGGTGCCTAGATCGGCTTTGCCGAACGGTAAATCAAGGCCTTGAAACCACTGATCTCCTGCCAGCTCTGCGCCCTGAACTGAAGATGGAGCTGCAACGCGCCGTCCGTCGGCAGTTCGACTCCGTCGCTGAGCGGCAGCGGAATGAACCAGGTGCCCTTCGGCTCCACAACTTGCGTACCGTACCCGTTCACCAGCCATACGCCTTTCGGCAGTCCCGACAACACGAAGTAGAACGGGCCAACCGCGGGCTCGCCCAGTCTGTTAGATAGGCGTAAGGTCTGTTCCCAGACATGCGCGGGCTCATTGTAGACGATGTTGTCGCGGTTTATGAAAAATTTGTCCGTCACGTCGGCTGGCGGCAACGGATGGGCGGGATCCTCCACCGTGAAATCGAAGTACGTCCTGAAATCCTTGTTGCGCGCAGTTACCGCACCTGTTCCGAAGCCGACCGCCTGAACCGCCCCGTTGCTGTCCACGTCAAGCACCTTGGGGTCCCTGGTCGAGTAGGTCGTACCCGCACCGGACGAGGTCACGTCCAGGGTAGCCCCAGCCGGATAGTAGCCGATCACTTTGACCTGCGTCTTTTCCCCCAGCAATGACACGGTAAAATGTGCCTTTGCGGGCGCGATGCTGAGCAAGTCGCCCACCGGGCGCACGAGGATCGTCGTGGGCTTGCCCTGGATTTGGCGGCCGTCCTCAGTCATCAGGCCCGGATCGAGGGACATCGGTCCGGTGAAGTCGGCGGGTATGGAGATTTCGGCCTGAAAGCTTGTTCCGGTAAAATTCGCGCCTGGCGCCGTGATGATTCCGGGCGCGTCGACATAGGATGATTGGGGTTTGAGCGACGGATCGACCTTGACGACAAGCCCGACGGTGTCCGAAGGGTGGAAAACTTCTCCCTCGTGCGGGCTCATGACGCTGACGCGAGGATCGCCCGGGGGCTGAACCGGCAAGGTGGCCCCCTGACCGTCTCCGGATGAATCAAAGGTCTGTGCGGCGGCGGCGCAGGCCGTCACTAGCGCGCCCGCTGCCAGCAAGGCTGTTTTCATGCGGGTTGGCATGCGACTCCTCCTGGTCTGTGCCATCGCCTTCACTGATCCTCCGGGTCGTGCCAGACGAAAAGGCCGGGGTCGAGCGCGACGCTGAACTGCGGATGATCCAGAACGACGCGCGTCGTGCGCCCCTGCGAGTCTACCACGCGCCACTGACTGATCTGTAAAGGCCGTTCGGCAAAGGTCACGGTCAGCGAACCGGCGGCGGGATCCTTCCCCTGTGTCATCGTAACGACGACCGCATCGTTCAGCCGCTGGAATTCCGTGACGACGATGTCGCCGCCGATTAGCTCGATCCTGGGGCGCAGCAGGAAGTCGGCCAGCGTCCGGCTGATCGGCGCGTGGTTGGCGTCCTTGAGCCGCGCGTCGTAGTACCAGACGAACTTGCCGTCGGCGAGGATGACATCCTTCTGCGGCTGGGCGTAATCAAAGCGCAGCCGGCCGGGGCGGCTGAGATAGAACGTGCCGGTCGACACCCCGCCGTTCGCGCCCGCCTGCGAGAAAGCCGCTTTCGCGGTCGAAAGCCCGTTGAGGTAATCCTCGATCCGGGTCAGCTCGATCCGGTCCTCGGCAGTCATATCGGCAGGTTTGGCCTCGTCGGCATGCACGGGTACCGGCGATATCAGTCTGTACAGCAGGAGCGCGAAAGGCAGAAACAAACGTGATTTCATCGCGGCAGGATAGCCTCGCCTGCCGGGCCAGCACAATTGCTTCATTGCGTCGGGGTCATCGCCCTGCGATCCAACTCTGCCTGTTATTGATCTGCTTACCTCATTCCGTGCACAGCATGGAATCCATATCGACCGTGCCCGCCGGAACGACGGTAACAATTCGATTGCAAGCGATCGCCTTGTTGCGGCGCCAGGACTCCGGTTGCTCGGTTGAAAAATCAATCATCCCCGCCATGTCGCGGCACCAGCACTTCGCGCTTGCCGACGTGGTTAGCGGTGCTGACCACGCCTTCCTTCTCCATCCGCTCGATCAGGCGCGCCGCCTTGTTGTAGCCGATCTGGAAATGCCGCTGCACGAAGCTGGTGGAGGCCTTGCGCTCGCGCGCGACCAGCGCCACTGCCTTGTCGTACAGGTCGTTGCCGCCCGATCCTTCGTCGCCGCTGCCGCCATACCCTGAGTCAGCGTTTTCCTCCGAGGCCCAGTCACCGTCGTCGTCGGTGACGCCGTCGACGTAGTTGGGCTCGCCCTGGCGCTTCAGGAACGCGACCACTTGCTCGACCTCGTCGTCCTTGACGAAGGGGCCGTGCACGCGGGTGATCCGGCCGCCTGATGCCATGTACAGCATGTCGCCCTGGCCGAGCAGCTGCTCCGCGCCCGACTCGCCGAGGATGGTGCGGCTGTCGATCTTGGATGTCACCGCGAACGAGATGCGGGTCGGGAAGTTCGCCTTGATCGTGCCGGTGATGACGTCGACCGAGGGGCGCTGCGTCGCCATGATCAGGTGGATGCCGGCGGCGCGCGCCATCTGCGCCAGACGCTGGATCGCCCCCTCGATGTCCTTGCCGGCGACCAGCATCAGGTCGGCGAACTCGTCGACGACCACGACGATGTAGTGCAGTTCCTGCAGGTCGATAGCCTGATCCTCGAACAGCGGCTTTCCGGTATCGGGGTCGAAGCCGGTCTGCACCTTGCGGGTCAGCGTCTCGCCGTTGGCCTTGGCTTCGCGCAGGCGGGTGTTGTAGCCCTCGACGTTGCGCACGCCCAGCTTGGACATGGCGCGGTACCGCTCCTCCATCTCGCGCACCGTCCATTTCAGTGCCACGACCGCGCGCTTGGGCTCGGTCACCACGGGGGCGAGCAGATGCGGGATCCCGTCATAGACCGACAGTTCCAGCATCTTCGGGTCTATCATGATGAAGCGGCACTGCTCGGGCGAGAGGCGATAGAGCAGCGACAGGATCATGGTGTTGACAGCGACCGACTTGCCCGAACCGGTGGTTCCGGCGACCAGCAGGTGCGGCATGCGCGCCAGGTCGGCGATGATAGGCTGGCCGCCGATGTCCTTGCCCAGCAGCATGGCCAGCTTCATCGCGCCGCGCTCGTAAGGCTCGGCCAGCAGCTCGCGCAGGTAGACGGTTTCGCGCTTGCTGTTCGGTAGTTCGATGCCGATGACGTTGCGTCCGGGCACGACGGCGACCCGGACGGACACGGCGGACAGTGAGCGCGCGATGTCGTCGGCGAGGTTTATGACGCGGGACGACTTCGTGCCGGGAGCCGGTTCCAGCTCGTACAGGGTGACGACCGGGCCGGGGCTGATGCGAACAATCTCGCCGCGCACGCCAAAGTCGCTGAGCGCCTGCTTCAGCTCGGCGCAGCGCGCTTCCAGCGCCGCGGGCGACAGGTCGGCGCTGCGCGTGCCGGGGCCGGGCAACTGCAGCAAGGTGAGCGGCGGAAAAGCGTACTCGTTGGCGGGCAGCAGTTCCGGCTCGTCCGGCCGAGCGAGGGGCGCGGCCTTGCGGATCACGACCGGTTTGCGCTTTGGCGCCTTGGCCGGGGCTTCGCTCTCCTCGACCGTAAAAATGTCGATCTCCGGCGGCTCGTCCTGCTGTTCGGCCACTGGGCGCAGGCCGGGTGTGGAACCCGGGCGCCACCCCGCCAGACCGCGGGTTTGCGAACCGACGGCAAGGGCAATGTCCGTTGCATGCTCTGCCGCGCCCTTGGACAGGCGGGCGCTGCGGCTGAAGCCCGCGCGCCATTCATTGAGCGTAAACCCAAGCGCGGCGACCAGCAGCAGGGTCGATGTCAGCAGCGCGGCGGCGGCGACCGCGATGGGCGCCACCGGTCCCAGGGTGGAGCGCAGCTCGTGATCGAACAGGGTGCGCAGCATGAACCCGGCACTTCCGCCCGCCGTGCCGAACAGGGGGAGCGGCAGGAAGCTGAGAAGGAGCGACAGCGACAGGAGACAGAGCAGCAAAGCCAGGATGCGCAGCCACCAGCGCGACAGCAAGCGGCGCTGCAGGATGAACAGCCCCCAAACGCCGAGGGCAAAGGGCAGCAACGGGGCTGCAAGGCCGAGCGATACCAGGAAAAGATCGGCCGTGTACGCCCCTGGAACGCCGAGAAAGTTGCTAGGCGGGGAATCGGTTGCGTGGTTGGCGGACGGGTCGCGATGATTGTACGAAACAAAGCAGGCGGCGAGAACAAGTGCCGCCAGGATCAGCGCCACACCGCCGCAATCGACCATGCGCCGCACGAAGAAAGCGTACAAAGCGGGCGGCAGCAGAGTGGATTTGCGGCTGGGCGCTGCGTAGCGCCTGTTTTTGCCGGGACGCGGCGGCGCCCCGGCGGAGGGAACAGCTCTTTGCACAGCTCTCATGACGGCGAGTGTAGCGGTTTCACGGTCACGGTTAAAGCGTGTTTCGTGTCTGTTCCGATTACGTGCCTCATCCCTGTCCTCTGCTGCGGGAGAGGCGAATTTACCAGCGACCGGCGCCTACTCCCGCGTCGGCAGGCCGGGGGTCATCAGCACGGCCCGGTCGGCAGGCGAGGCGGTGAGGGCGCGAAGGTACCACCGCAGAGCCCCTGCAAGTTTGAGGTCCTGCTGCAGAGCGACGGGGTTTGGCATGCGGACATCGTCGTCCGTGTCCTCGCCCGTCAGCAGGGTGCGCACGAAGTCGGCGAAATTGGGCGCGGCCGGGATCTCGACTATGTCGACCTTGTCGGAGTCAGAAAGGTCGGCGCGTTCCTTGGCGCGGGTGAAGGCCGCGTCCAACCCCCCCAGCTCGTCCACCAGGCCAATCCCGAGCGCCTGCTGCCCGGTATAGACCCGGCCCTTGGCGATGTCTTCTACCTTTTCGGGCGTCAGCTTCTTGCGCCCGTCGGCCACGACATCCTTGAACCGGCCGTAGATGTCGTCGAGCATTTCGTTGTCCTTGGCCTGCTGCTCGGGCGTCAGCGGGCGGAAGATTGAATCCATGTTCGCGTTCTGGCCGATGCCGATAGCCTCCGTGTTGATCCCGTGATCCTTCGCGAACTGCTGGATCACCGGCTTGCCGCCCAAAACGCCGATCGATCCTGTCAGTGTCGCGGGTTCGGCGATGATCCAGTCGGCATCGGCGGCAATCCAGTACCCGCCGGATCCGGCCATTTCTCCCATCGAAACGATCACCGGCTTGCCCGCGTCCTGCGCCATGAGCAGGCCGCCATGGATGGTCTCGGACGCGATCACCGATCCACCCGGACTATTGATCCGGAACACGATCGCCTTCACGTCGTCGTCCTCGCTCGCCTTGCGGAACGCGTTGAGGACCTCGCGCGGATCGCTGGCCTTGGTGTCGTCGAGCGGGCTGCCGGACGCATGGCGCATCAGTTCGCCATCCGTGTAGATCAGCGCGATTTTGTTCTTGGCGGGAGGCGCCGGCTGCGGCAGCGCGTCCAGGTACTTGCGCACAGAAACCGTATCGTCGGCGTCGACTTCGGTTTCGAGTGCGTCGAGCGCGTCGTTCGGGTAATCGATCTCGTCGATCAGGTGCAGCCCCTTGGCCTTGTCGGCAGAGATCGGGCCGATGTCGATCGCGTCGCGCAGCGCCTGCTGGTCTATCTTGCGGTCGGCGGCGATGCCGGTGACGATCTGCTGCAGCAGGTCCTTCATCAGGCTTGTCGTCATTTCTCGGTTGGCGGGGGTGAACCCGTTCTCGCTGAAATTGTCGAACGCCGTCTTGTACTGCTCGCGCTTGTTTTCCTCGAAAACAACTCCGTTGCGGGCGAAAAAATCCTTCAGGAAGAACTCGTCGGCGCCGATGCCCATCAGCCCCACCATGCCCATCGGCTGCAGCCACACCTTGTCGCAGGCCGCGGCCAGATAGTACTCGCCTGCCCCGGGACCCTGCTCGCCGAACGTATCGGCGAACGCGTAGATCTTCTTGCCGCTCTGGCGGAAAGCGGCGACGGAGGCGTGCAGTTCCTCGGCCTGGGCCAGCGGCAGGTTGTCTGTGAAATCGAGGAACACGCCCTTGATCCGGCTGTCCTTGGCCGCGCCGCGCAGCGCGCGCTGCATTTCGCGCATCGAGATCGCATGGTCGAGGTTGAACGGGTCAAATCCCGCTTTTTCTGTCAGCGCGCCGGTGATCGTGATGTTGAGGATCGTACCGTCCGCGATGGCGGGCGCGGCGTGGCGGCGATGAATGACGGCGGCGGCGATCACGACGACGAGCAGCACGGTGACGACGCCGAGAAGCGCGAAAAGGCGGGTGATGAAACGCATGGTCTTCCTTACGACCGGCCAGCAGCGCCGGGTCTCACTCTGAATGTCATGTAATGACGCGGTCGGCGCGCCGACGCAAGTGGTGGTCTGCCAGCACGACGGCCATCATCGCCTCGCCGACGGGCACGGCGCGGATGCCGACGCAGGGGTCGTGGCGACCCTTTGTCGAAATGGCAGTGTCCGCGCCGCCGGCATCGACCGTGCGTAGCTGCGACAGGATCGAGCTGGTCGGCTTGACCGCGAACCGAACGACGATGTCCTGCCCTGTGGAAATGCCGCCAAGGATCCCGCCGGCGTGATTGGACAGGAACGTGGCGCTCGCACCGTCCATCGCCATCTCGTCGGCGTTTTCCTCGCCGCTCAGGGCGGCCGAGGCGAAACCGTCGCCGATCTCGACGCCCTTGACCGCGTTGATGCTCATCATCGCGGCGGCGAGGTCGGAGTCGAGCTTGCCGTACAGCGGCTGGCCAAGTCCCGTCGGCACGCCCGAGGCGGTAACCTCAATGATCGCACCGGCTGATGATCCCGCCTTGCGAACTTCGTCGAGGTAGGTTTCCCATTGCGCCGCCACCCTGGCGTCCGGGCAGAAGAACGGATTGGCCTCGATTTCGGCGTCGCTCCAGCGCGAGCGGTCGATCCCGTGCGGGCCGATCCGGATCAGAGCGCCGCGGATCCTGACGGACCGGCCCAGCACGCGCCGGGCGACCGCGCCTGCCGCGACGCGCACGGCAGTTTCCCGCGCCGAGGAGCGCCCCCCGCCACGATAATCGCGAATCCCGTATTTGGCCTGGTAGGTGTAGTCGGCGTGACCGGGCCGGAACTTGTCCCTGATCTCCCCGTAATCCTTCGAGCGCTGGTCCGTATTCTCGATCAGAAGCGAAACCGGCGCGCCGGTCGTGCGTCCCTCGAACACGCCCGAAAGAATTTTCACGGCATCGGGCTCGCGCCGCTGCGTCGTGAAGCGCGACTGCCCCGGAGCCCGCTTGTCGAGGAAGGGCTGGATGTCCGCCTCGCACAGTTCGACCAGGGACGGCACGCCGTCGACCACGCAGCCGATCGCCGGCCCATGGCTTTCGCCCCAGCTGGTGAAACGGAAAACGGAGCCGAAACTGTTGGACGCCATCGGCATGGGATAGTTGGTCGCCGCCGGCTTCGCAAGGCCATCCGAAGGTCATCCCGGTACTCCGGGGCAAGTTGGTGCGGAGTACCCGTTTCGGCTTTACGGAAAATTTATTGGACGTGTGCTTGATCCCGGCCTAGTCTGTACTGGTCAGGGAGATTGAATGTCTAGCGACTATGCCGCATGGGTTCGGCAAATGCATCAAAAGCGCGACGCCGACCAGGCGGACCAGGAGCGCCGCCAGCTGGCGCTCAGGGCGCAGTCAGAACGCGATCAGGCTGTCGGCGTTGCAATGCGTCAGCGTGAGCACGAGGCTTTGTCGGCACAAGCGCAGCGCGATCAGGCGGATACCCGCTACCTGGCGCAGGAAACGGAACGGCAGCGCCTGTTCGTCCGCCGCATGAAAAGAATGCGCGAGGCAAGACGTACTCAGGAATTTCGAAGTAATCAGTCCGCGATCCTTGCCGCGCGGGAAGGCACGAACAACCAGCGCCGTGCGCAGTACCTGCACGAGCACGATGCCGGCGTCAGGCGAAACGCGGCCCGCTCGCCTATGATCGCCTGGTTCCCGGTAATCACAGGCAGGGGCGGATCAACCGGCTTGGCCGCACCGCAAGTGTGGGCAAGCTCCGGCAGCCTTGTATAGACTGACTGCGAATTTCAGCTGACCTGCGACCAGCTGCCGTCCGGGTTGCGGCACGCGGTACCTACACCCGTCTGCAATTGTCCGCCGATCAGGATCTTCTGAGTATACTCGCGGCAGTAGACGCCCTGTGCCGTCTGGTAGTACTGGCCGGGAATCACCTGGCCCTGGACCTGAGGGTTGCTTGGGCTTTGCCACGGCAGCGGTTGGCCGGGCTGGTTGTTGTTCAGCGCCTGCTGCGTGGCTTGGTTATTATAAGCGATGCTGCCCTTGTCCAGCGAGTTGCCGATTCGGTTGCCGATGAAGCCGCCTGCCAGCACGCCCAGCGCGGCCGCTACGGCGCTGCCGCTTCCCCGGCCGATCTGCGCTCCGGCCAAGCCGCCGAGGGCTGCGCCGCCCAGCGTGCCGGCAACTTCTCCGCCGCCTACGCCGGTTCCGGCGAAATTGCCGGTGCTGCCGTTGCCGAACGAGCCCGGAGGGCCCGCCTGCTGCGCGCAAGCGCCGACCATAAGGGTCAAGACCATGGCGGAGGCGGTGACTTTAAGCGATCTCATCGGTTTGTTCCTGTTCGGTAAGGCTTCAGGCAGGGCCAAGGTTAACGACGTGTCGTGCAACTGACTATAGACTTGTCATCCGATTTTGGCGCAAATCGGGCCATGCAAACCACAGCAGACAAGGCCTCGGCCCCCTTCGCCTCCGAAGCCGGGGATCCGCTTCGGATGTTCCGCGATTGGCTGGACGAAGCGAAAGCCACGGAGCCGAACGACCCCAACGCGATGTCGCTGGCCACCACGACCGCCGACGGCATGCCATCGGTGCGAATCGTGCTTATGAAACGGCTCGACGAGCGTGGGTTCACCTTCTACACCAACCGCGACAGCCGCAAGGGCGGCGAGTTGCTGGCAAACCCGCGTGTCGCGCTTTGCTTTCACTGGAAATCGCTGCAACGCCAGATCAGGGTGACGGGCACGATCACGGAGGTCGACAGCGCCGATGCCGACGCGTACTTCGACAGCCGCTACCGGATCAGCCAGGTCGGTGCCTGGGCCTCGCAGCAGTCGCGTCCGCTCGACAGCCGGGAAACGCTGGAAAGGCTCACCGCCGAGTACGAAGCGAAGTTTCCGGATAAAATCCCTCGTCCTGGATACTGGAGCGGCTTCAGCGTCATGCCGGCAAGCATCGAGTTCTGGCAGGAGCGCCCTCATAGGCTGCACGATCGGGTCGTGTTCACGAGGGTGGGCGAGGCCTGGAACCGGCAGCGGCTTTATCCGTGACGACCGAAGCCGCCACGTCCGCCGAAGGCGAGGGCGGACGCCTGCGACGCAGGGCGGCCGTCGCCAGCATCTGCGTCGCCGCGGCGCTGATCGCCATCAAGATGGCGGCGTATTTCACCACCGAGTCGGTCGGAGTCCTGTCCTCGCTCATGGATTCGATGCTCGACGGGCTCTCGGCGACCGTGACCCTGATCGGCGTGCGGCAAGCGCAGCGTCCTCCCAGCCGCTCCTACCGTTTCGGCTGGGGCAAGGCCGAGCCCCTCGCCGCTTTGGCCCAGTCCGCCTTCATCCTCGGTTCGGCGGTGCTGCTGTGCGTCGAGGTCGCCAACCGCCTGGTGACCGCCCCGGTGATCCGTTACGAAAGCTGGGGCGTGGCGGCTCTGGTGATCTCGTCGGCTGCGGTGATCGGATTGCTGTTCGTTCAGGGCGAGGTCGTGCGGCGAACCGATTCCATCGCGATCAAGGCCGATTTTCGCCATTACCTCGGCGACGTGGTCATCAACCTCGCCGTCATCGTCGGCCTTATCCTGACCGCCCAAACGCATATCGTCCTGTTCGATACGCTGCTGGCCCTGTTCGTTGCGCTGTTCCTCGTCGCCAATTCAAGGCTGGTCGCCAAGGACGCGCTCAGGCTGCTGCTCGATCGCGAGCTTGAGCTAGGGGAACGCCAAGCCATCGAAGCGTGCGTCCGCGCGCACCCGCAAACGCGCGGAGTCCACGATCTTCGCACCCGCAACTCGGGAACCTGCCGCTACATCGAGCTTCATCTCGAGCTGAACGGCACACTGACGCTGGCCGAGGCGCACGAGATCACCGACGAAATCGAACAAAGCCTGGAACGGGATTTTCCCAACACGGAGATTTTGATACATCAGGAACCGGAAGGCCTGGACGATCAACGTCTGGACCAACGCATCGCGGAAGGAAAAAAGCAATGAAGAAGAACAGCCATCCACGGCCGGCGGGCGCCGCACTCTGCCTGCTTCTTGCTTTCGTGCCCCGAAACGCCAAGGCCGACTCGTCATGCTGGTCGGCTGCGGAGCTGAAGGCCTACGACATCACCATGCAGACGCTTATGCTGGCGCATGTTGCGTCGGATTGCGACGCGGTAAGCCCCGGCGACGCCTCGCTGCGCGCAAGGCTAGCGACGTTTCTCGGCCAGAACGGCGCGCATCTGGACGCCGACCGGGCCGCTCTCGGCCAGTATTTCCGACGCGCCTATGGCGAGGACTGGGAAACTCCGATGCAAAGCTCGCTTAAGCGCGAGGAAACCCGTGTAAACCTTCAGGTCAAGCAGAGCGCAACGCCTGAGTTCTGCACAGGCGCGGCAGACGCGTTGAAGGCGCTGACCGACGAGTCGTGGGATACTTTCATCGCCGACGCGCAGGCGCGGCAATGGCACCAGAAGGCCGGGCTGCCCCAATGCCCGTAAGCGCATGACAAGGGCGTCCCGCCTGACTGCCGGACAGCATCATGCGCCGCCGGGGCCTGCCGGGCGCGGCGACGGCAACCGCTGCAAAGGCTGCGGCGTCGGAGTCACCACGATATGCTCGTGCTCGATGATGGACTTCGCCGCTTCGACGACCTCCGGCAACGGCGTCGCGCTGATTGATCGGTACTGGTTCTGCAGCCCCGTTTCCAGCCTGGAAAAGAACGGCACAAGCTCGGTCTTCTGCTCGCGCTGCACGGGCTGGCCGATCGCGCGCACGGTTTCGGTCACGCCAACCCCGTCGAACTTGAAGGTCGCGTTGCCTGCCATGAGCATCACGCTGGGGGCAGGGCCGCCGCTGATTGCTGATTCATGGTACGATACGACCACGCCGGGCTGAGGCCGGGCGATCACGTAATTCACCTCGCCTTGCGTTCCCTTGCTGACCGGTTCGCCCGCGATGCGCCCGGTGGCCGCCGAGGACGGGGCTGGCGTTGGCCCAGGAGCGGCCGGAACTTGCGCCTGCGCGGCGGACGCCAGGGAGCCGGCTGCCAGGCCAAGGGCGAGCAGTCTGCGGCCGGTAGGTGAATTTGGGTTCATGATCTGCCTGTGTCTGGTTGGGGAACTGTCTGTGACCGGAAAGAGCTACATCGACGGCGCGTTGCCGGGAGACACCGCGACATGCCGCAGCGTCACGCCCGGTCCCGGCCGGTACAGTTTTTCCGCAAGTGCCTGCAATGCCTGACGCGCGGCGTATGGGACGTCATCGCTCGGCGCAAGGGTTTTGACCTGACGGAAATCATCGATCAGCGCGCCGCGCAGCGCAGTCATAGGTTCGACCAGCGCCGGGTCGAACGAGTCCGGCTTCGCACCTGATTCGTCGTGGATTGATACCGTCCGGTTCTGCCGGTCGAGGGTATAGACGGTATCGCTCGTTTCCGGCTGATCGCCCGAGCCGTCGTCGGGGGTCGTGTCGGGATTCTCCATGCGGAATTGGGTCACATCGCTGGTCGGCGTGGCGGAGGGGACTGCGTCGCCGTACGAACCGCTGATCCCGTACTCACCGAACGTGATCATGACATAGCCGCCCTCGTGCGCGTCCTGCACCGCCGCGCCGAAATCGATCGTGTTCGCGGCTACGGGTGAAGCGGGCGTTACCTTGTGCGTGAACGAATGCGCATGCCCCTGCCCCTGGGCGGGAGACGGATGCGGCGATCCGTCTTTGCGACAGCCGATCGTCTGCATCGCCAGCGCCATGCTGAGCACGGCCACGCCGAGCCGGACCGCGGGCGTCCAGGCGCCGCTGTTTGCCTTATCGCTGTTCATTGTTCTTCCTGCAAATTCATTAATTGATAACACATCGCGCCCGCGGTTGCAATCGCGGGCCGCGAGCGGCGTTGACATAGCGGCGGCGGCTTGTATCTCTGAACCAGATATCCGGGGTAGAGATGACCGAAACTAGTCCCAGTGTGACGCGGCCCAAGCCACAGCGTCCTCTCTCCCCGCATCTGCAGGTCTACAAGCCGCAGCTGACCTCGATCCTGTCGATTACACACCGCATCACCGGCGTGGCGCTTGCGCTGGGCCTGCTGTTGCTGGCGTGGTGGATCGTTGCGTTGGCAAGCGGGCCGGAGGCGTTCGCGCGGATTCGATCTTTGAGCGCTTCGCCGCCCGGCCTCCTTCTGCTGATCGGTTGGACATGGGCGTTGTTCTTCCACACGCTCACCGGCGTCCGGCACCTGTTCTGGGATGCGGGGTACGGGTTCAGCATCGAGGCGACCTACCGCAGCGGGTGGGCGGTGGTGATCGGTTCGTTGTTGCTGACGGTAATCACGATCGGTCTGGTGCTGTCGTGATGTCCGGCCATGAAAAAGGCCTGCGCACGCCGCTCAAGCGCGTCCGCGGCCTCGGCGCCGCGGGGGCGGGTGTCGACCATTGGTGGCAGACCCGGCTTACCTCCGTCGCTCTGGTGCCGCTTACGCTCTGGTTCGTTTTCGCGGCGGTGACGAAGCTTGCCCACGGCGATTACGACCACATCCGATCATGGGCCGCCAACCCGATCAACGCCGTACTGCTGATCCTGTTCGCCGCGATCAATTTCCTGCATGCGGCCTCGGGCATTCAGGCGGTGCTCGAGGACTACGTGCACAAGGAAGGCCGCAAGCTGGTTTTCATCTATGCCGTCAAGGCCGTCTGCCTGCTGCTCGGCGCGGCGTGCGTCTTTTCCATTCTCAAGATCGCGTTCACCCACTCATGACCACCCATGACATCATCGACCACGAATACGACGTCGTGGTCGTCGGCGCGGGTGGGGCGGGGCTGCGCGCCGCGATGGGCATGGCGGAGAAGGGGCTGAAGACCGCCTGCTTGTCCAAGGTCTTCCCGACGCGCAGCCACACGGTCGCGGCGCAGGGCGGCATCAGCGCCGCGCTGGGCAACATGGGAGAGGACGACTGGCGCTACCACATGTACGACACCGTCAAGGGCTCGGACTGGCTGGGCGACCAGGACGCGATCGAGTACATGTGCCGCGAGGCGATCCCGGCCATCATCGAGCTGGAGCATTTCGGCGTGCCGTTCAGCCGCACGGCGGAGGGCAAGATCTACCAGCGCGCCTTCGGCGGCATGACGGCGAAGTATGGGGCGGAGCAAGCCTACCGCACCTGCGCCGCCGCCGACCGCACCGGCCACGCCATGCTGCATACGCTGTACAGCCAGGCGCTCAAGCACCGCACCGAGTTCTTCATCGAGTACATCGCCCTCGACCTGCTGATGGACGGCGACCAGTGCCGCGGCGTACTGGCCTGGAACCTCGACGACGGCGCGATCCACCGCTTTCGCGCGCAATTGGTGGTGCTGGCGACCGGCGGCTACGGCCGCGCCTATTTCTCGTGCACTTCGGCGCACACCTGCACCGGCGACGGCAACGCCATGGTGCTGCGCGCCGGGCTGCCGCTGCAGGACATGGAGTTCGTGCAGTTCCACCCGACCGGCATCTACGGCGCGGGCTGCCTGATCACCGAAGGCGTACGCGGCGAAGGCGGATACCTGACCAACGGCGCCGGCGAGCGCTTCATGGAGCGCTACGCCCCGCACGCCAAGGACCTCGCCAGCCGCGACGTGGTCAGCCGCTCGATGACGATCGAGATCCGCGAGGGCAGGGGCGTCGGGCCGCACAAGGACCATATTCACCTGCACCTCGAGCACCTCGACCCCAAGGTGATCCACGAGCGCCTGCCCGGCATCGCCGAGACCGCGCGCGTATTCGCGGACGTAGACGTGACGCGCGAGCCGATCCCGGTCCTGCCGACCGTGCACTACAATATGGGCGGCATCCCGACCAACTACCGCACCGAGGTGCTGAATCCGGCGCCGGGCGATCCCGACCGCGTCGTGCCCGGCCTGATGGCGATCGGCGAGGCGGCGTGCGTGTCGGTGCACGGCGCCAACCGCCTGGGATCGAACTCGCTGCTCGACCTCGTCGTTTTCGGCCGCGCCGCCGCCCAGCGCGCCGCCGAGGTGGTGAAGCCCGGCGCGCTGCAGCGGGGCGTGCCGAAGACGGCGGAGGACGCGGCGCTGGCGCGGCTGGACCGGTTCCGCAACGCCTCCGGCCCGGTCCGCACCGCCACCCTGCGCATGGAGATGGCGCGCACCATGCAGAACAACTGCGCCGTCTTCCGCACCGGCGAGGTGCTTGAGGAGGGCGTCGCGGCCATGCAGGCGGCTTGGGCGAAGCGCGCCGAGCTGGGCGTGTCGGACCGCTCGATGGTCTGGAACTCGGACCTCGTGGAAACGCTGGAGCTGGACAATCTGCTCTACCAGGCCGTCGCCACCGTCAACGCCGCCGCCAGCCGCGAGGAAAGCCGCGGCGCGCACGCCCGCGAAGACTTCCCGAGCCGCGACGACGCGAACTGGATGAAGCACAGCACGGTTTGGGTTGATGCGCAGGGACAGACGACGCTGGGATCACGGCCTGTTCACCTCTACACGCTCACAGACGAGGTCGAGGTGTTCCCGCCCAAGGCGCGGGTGTACTGACGCTAGATCGGCTTTTAGTTACTACTACAGGCACTTTCTTGGCGGAGTCAATCTGGTCGCCGCGCTTTGCTTGCTATGACGAGGAGGGTCGCTGTAAATCGTTTATGTCGACGTTTGCCAAAATCGGGCAAACAGGTACAAGTCCCCATGCTCTCCGACAAACTCCGCCTCCTGTTTTCCGCGTCGGAGGCGTTCTTGCCGCATGCGGCGACGGAGCTGACGCGCCTCGTGTCGGGCGGCGCGAAGGTGGAGCGGATCGGGGCCGACGCGGGCATCCTGACGACCGGGTTCGACTCGCTGTCGTCCATCGCTGAACTGTGCCGGACCGAGCCGTGCGTCTTCGTTCGTCATTTGACGCAGGTTCACGAGATACTGCCAACCGGTGACAACGCCGAAGCGAGGCTGGTTGCCTCGCTCGACATGCTGCTGAACACGCTGGCCCTCTCCGGCGACGTGGCGGTGCAGTTCTGGTCGGTGCAGGGGCAGGCGCGCAGCGCGCGCAGCCTTGCCCGGCCCGCAATCCTCGATCACTTCCGCGCGCGGGGGCTGAACCCGCTGCGCGGCGGCTGTGAAAATATCATCCAGATCTGCGAAGCCGACCTCGGCGTGATCGTTTGCCATGGCCGGCGCGGCGACACGCTGTCGGACTGGCCGGGCGGGCGGGTAAAGCTCATCCGGTGCGAGGAGCGGATTTCTCGATCCGAGTTCAAGCTCGAAGAGGCCTTCCAGGTCTTCGACATCGCCCTGCCGCACGGCGGCATCGGCGTTGACCTGGGCGCCAGCCCCGGCGGCTGGACGCGCGTGCTGCGGCAGCGCGGCCTTCGCGTCTACGCGGTCGATCCCGCCGCGCTGGACCCCCGCCTGAGCGGTGACCCAGGCATCGAGCATTTCGCGACCACCGCAGGCAGGTTCTTTGCCGAGCGCAAGGTCGAAGCGGACGTCGTGGTCAACGATATGAAAATGGCGCCGGAGCTGTCCTGCGAACTGATGGTTGCGCTCGCGCCTGGCCTGAGGGCAGGCGGGCTGGCGATCGTGACGCTGAAGATCAGCGAGAACAAGCCCCTGGCCCGCGTCGCCCAGGCGCTGACCACTCTGCGAAAAAGCTACGAAATCCTGCACGCCCGGCAACTGTTCCATAACCGGGACGAGGTCACGGTGGCGATGACGCCCTCATGAGGAAGGGCTTGCGCCAACATTAACAAAAAGTTAGTACAGCAGGATACAACGAGTTATCCATGCAAAAGTCTCCTGCAGAAATCCTCGTCCTTCGCTACTGGAACGAAGGCGGTATCGACATACGCCAGATCGAGTCAGGCAAGGTCCACGTCGTATCCACGGTCGAACCGCAAGGAAAGCGAATCCTCCAGCGTAGCGACAAGAAGATGCCGGTGGCCACAGTCACGGAGGACAACCCGGGCAAGGCTTCAAACCAGTCCGTGTTCTACCGGGATAAAATGGTTAGCTATGGGGAATACCCTCCTCGCTACCTGACCGGCGATCGCGTTGTCCCGTTTCGCCGCTATCCCCAGCCTTGAGCGGCAACGCGAGTAGGCCGACGCCGAACTAAAAACCCATCTGCAGCGCTGATTTCTGGAACCTTTTCTGCGCGCGCGCCTTCACGCCCTGCAAGTTCACTCGATGCAAGGAAGAACAACATGGATGTCCAGACCTGGCTGTGGATCGGCGTGCTCGGCATGGCGCTGGGCGCAGCCGCGATACTGTTCACCGGAAAGCAGCGCACAAAGAGCGAACAGGCGCACACGATCATCTCGGGAGTGGTGCCGATCATCGCCGCGGTCAGCTACTTCGCCATGGCGAAAGGGCAGGGCGACGTGCTGATCCCCTTGACCGGTTCGCAAAACCCGAACGACGGTTCCGGCAAGGACATCTACTTCGCGCGCTACATCGACTGGCTGTTCACAACCCCGCTGCTGCTGACGGGCCTGTCGCTCACTGCGATGCACGGGGTGCGCAAGCGCTGGGGCGTCATCCTGGGCCTGATCGGCTCGGACGTCCTGATGATCTTGACCGCGCTTTTCTTTGGTTTGACAGCGGACTTCACCACGCGGTGGATCTGGTTCGCCATCTCGTGCGGCGCGTTCCTGGCTGTTTACTACGGCATCTGGGTCCAGCTGAAGACGATCAACCAATCGGCCACCGCCGATGTGCAGAAAGCATTCAAGAGCGGTGCCGTCTTCCTGTCGGTCATCTGGTTCCTGTACCCGATTGTGCTTGCGATTGGTACGGACGGTACCGGGATGTTGTCCATCGCCACGACAGCGGCGGCGATCGCGATTCTCGACCTTGTGGCCAAGGTTGTCTACGGGCTCAGCTCCACGGCAGCGCTGACCAGGATCACGACAACCGACATCTCGGAAAATCGAATGGAAGCCGACGTAAAGGCGTAACGGTGCAGTCGATCGCTGGCGGTTTCGCTTCGTTTCGGCGAGGAGGGGCCGCCACATTTCCGGTCAGGCCGTTTGCCCTACTGCCTGTCGGCATGGCCGCCCTTCTCGCCTGCGTGCAATGGGCGCTGCCGCATCAGACGATGGCAGTCGACCTTGCCTGCATCATCGCATTGGGTTTGCCCCATGGCGCGCTCGATGTGGAAGTTGCACGCAACCTCCTTGTCCCTTGCAAGCCGCGCCTGTGGTTTCCGCTTTTCGGGCTACCGTACCTCGCGCTTGCGTTCACGGTCCTTGCGCTTTGGAGAGTGGCGCCCTTGGCCGCGCTCTTCGTGTTTCTCGCGCTGTCGGTATGGCATTTCGGCGAAACGCCGGGCGCGCCTTGGTGGCAGCGAGTGGTGCGCGGCGGAGCACCCGTGGCGCTTCCGGTCCTGTTACACCCTGCACTTACGGCCGGTCTGCTCAGCGGCATCGCGCAAACGTCTATCCCCGAATGTCCGGCGTGGCTCGTGACAGCCAGCCTGGGGTGGGCGGTGTTGAGCGTCGGGGCGCTCGCTTTGAAAGCGTCCGCGATGCCGTTCTTGCGCGAACTGGCCGTGATTGGGATGCTGTATGCCATTCTGCCGCCGCTGACCGCGCTGGCGATCTACTTTGTCTGCCTGCATTCGCCCGCCCACATGCGCGAGATGATCGACCGGCAGGGCTCTGCCCGCGTCACCAGCATGGCGGCCGCCTGGCGTCATGCCGTGCCGCCGACGCTGCTGACCGTTGCGATCGGGGCGATGCTATGGCCTTGGTACACCGGCGCGCCAGCGGACCGGCTGCTGGCGCTCACACTGCAAGGCCTGGCGGCGCTGACAGTTCCCCACATGCTGATGGATCCGGTCATGAGCCGCCTTCAATGCCATCTGAGACCGGTGCGTCTTGCCGAACCTATAAGACCGGCCTAGTTTTCAGCCATAATCACCGATCGAGCCGGCGCACATGGTCGAACTAGCACTGCCCCGCAATTCCCGCGTCGAAAAAGGCGGACGGCTCGACGCCGCAGCGGGAGCCGGGCGCTCCAAGGTTTTCAGGGTCTATCGCTGGTCACCCGATGACGGCCTCAATCCGCGCCTCGACGAGTACGTCATCGACCTCGACAAGTGCGGGCCGATGGTGCTCGACGCATTGATTTACATAAAGAACGAGGTCGACTCGACGCTGACCTTCCGCCGTTCATGCCGCGAAGGGATTTGCGGCTCCTGCGCGATGAACATCGGCACGGACGCGCTGGGCAGGACGGCTGGCATCAACACGCTGGCATGCACCAAGCCGATCTCCGACATGGCCGGGGAGATCGTAATCCACCCCCTGCCACACATGGAAGTGGTCAAGGACCTCGTCCCCGACCTGTCGCAGGTCTACGCGCAGTACGCCTCGATCGAGCCGTGGCTGCAGGCGCAATCGCCCGCTCCGGCGCGCGAGCGGCTGCAAAGCCCTCAGGACCGCGAGAAGCTGGACGGGCTTTACGAGTGCATCCTGTGCTTCTGCTGCACGACCAGCTGCCCCAGCTACTGGTGGAACGGCGACCGGTATCTCGGCCCGGCGATCCTTCTGCAGGCCTATCGCTGGATCGCCGACAGCCGGGACGAGATGACCGGCGACCGTTTGGACAACCTGGAAGACCCCTTCCGGCTCTACAAGTGCCATACGATCATGAACTGCACAAAGACCTGCCCCAAGGGCCTGAACCCCGCCAAGGCCATCGGCGAGATCAAGCAGCTGATGGTCGCGCGGCGGTGATTCCTTGTCGCCCTGAACTCGGTTCGGGACCTCTGGCGGAGCCAAGCGCAGCTTGTCAGATCATCTCCGCGCAACGTTCGGGCCTTCGAAAAACGGTAGAAGGGGTCCTGAAATAAGTTCAGGATGGCAAGCATGATTTATGACCGTACACGAGAGCCAGACGGAACTGCCCGCCGCGGCCTTTACCCAGAGATCGAGCCGTACGCGTCGGGCATGCTGGACACCGGCGACGGGCATGAAGTGTACTGGGAGCAATGCGGCAATCCGCATGGCAGGCCGGCGGTGTTCCTGCATGGCGGGCCGGGCGGCGGCTGTTCGCCCGCGCACCGGCGGCTGTTCGACCCCTCGCGCTACCGCATCGTGCTTTTCGACCAGCGCGGCTGCGGGCGGTCGCGACCCTATGCCAGCCTGGAAAACAATACGACGTGGCACTTGGTCTCCGACATTGAACGCCTGCGCGCGAGGCTGGGCATCAAGCGCTGGCTGGTGCTGGGCGGCTCGTGGGGGTCTACGCTGGCGCTGGCCTACGCGCAAAGCCACCCCGACCGCGTTACCGCGCTGGTCCTGCGCGGGATTTTCGCCCTGCGCCGCTTTGAACTCGAATGGTATTACCAGTCCGGCGCATCGCTGATCTTTCCCGACAAGTGGCAGCCCTACTTGACGCTGATCCCCGAGGCCGAGCGCGGCGACATGATGGCGGCCTACCATCGCCGCCTGACCGGCGGCGACGAGGCGGCGCGCCTTGCCGCCGCGAAAGCGTGGAGCCGGTGGGAGGGCGAGACCAGCCGGCTGCTGCCCGACGCGAAGGCCGCGGAAGAGGCCGCCGATGACCATTTCGCGCTCGCCTTCGCCCGGATCGAGAACCACTATTTCGTGCATGGCGGCTGGATGGAGGAGGGCCAGCTGATCCGCGATGCGGGCAAGCTCGCCAGCGTCCCGGGCGTGATCGTCCAAGGCCGCTACGACATCGTCTGCCCGGCGGTGACCGCGTTCGATCTGCACGACGCCTGGCCGGGATCGCGCCTGTTCGTGGTCGAGGACTCGGGCCACGCCTTCTCCGAACCCGGCACCCTGCATCACCAGATCGAAGCCACCGATCGCTTTTCCGCGCTAAGCTGAAGCAGAGCCGCTACTCGTCTTCCGGCACGATCTTTGTGACCACATGCGCGCCCAGGAGCGTGCCCTTGTCCGGAAACCACGGTGTCAGGTAGGGATGGGTGAACGCCTGGTCGGCGAAGGCCGGGGCGACGCCATAGTTTTCCAGGTAGCGCTTGTGCACGCGGATGATGCGACGCAGCGCGTCGTCGTCCGGAACGGACAGGATGGGCTGGTGGAAACCGATCTTTGCGTTCGCGGCCATGCGCCTTTCCACACCGCCCGCATAGGCGTACGCGCAGGCCGAGGCGCAAAAAGTCCGGGTCTCCGTCGCCAGCTTGCGCTCGCGGATCAGGTTGCCCAGCCAGATTCCCTCGGTGGCGAAGCCACCGGGACTGTCCAGTTCCAACCTCGTGATTCCCGGATGCTGCGTTAGGAGAGACGCAGCGGCCTTGGCGGTTCCATAGCCGATGATCCCGGTCAGGAGCAGCGTCGTCCCGTTCTCGCAAACCCTGAACTCGCCCTTCGTCTTGCTGTATGGATCGACAAGGGCGTGCAAATCCTCGGCCTCGCGCCGCATCGGGAATAGCTGCAGCAGGAACAGCGTCAGCAAGCATCCCCCGAAGGCAACGCGCCCATCGTGCTTGCCGGTACCGCGCCTGAACGCACGCACGGCCAGGATGGACAGCGGCAGGAGGAGCGGGCTGAGCATGGCTAGCGGAAAGAGAAGCGCCACCAGCAGATCGGCAAGGTAGTACCTGTCGGGCGTCACCATCGACTCGCGCCAGGTGCTGAACCAGCGCTCGATCAGGATGTTGCCGATGTTCACGGATACGAAGATCCCAAGCGCCGCCCAACGCCTTTCCCAAGCCGTCATCGACCGAGCGCTCGTTGGTACCACCGGGACTTGAGGCAGCGTCTTCGCCCTTGTCCCGTACCGCGGCAGTCACTGGATTTCATCGCGCAGGGCTCCGTCAAGGGTCCGGATAGTTCTGGCGGATCAACGCTTGCTTCGCCAGAACTATCGCCAGTGCGGGGCTCGGGCTGGTTTACATGGCCAAAATCGCCGCTTTGCTGTTTATGATCCTGTCACCCGACGCGCCGAGGGATTTTTGAACCTGCATTTCTTCATCATCGTGCTCGGCCTGCTCGGCGGTTACGCGGTATTCCGCACGACCCGGCGCGGCTGGATCAGGTTTCTGGTCGTCGTCGTATTCCTGGCAGGCGGAATCCAGGTTGCCTTCGACGCCCTTTTCCCGCATGTGCCGGGAGGTTATGTCGCAAGCGCCCAAGGGCAGGGACAGGGCGGGAACGACTACTTCGCCGACAAGCTGGCGCAGTTGGAAAACAACCGCTGCATGATGTCGCATTTGCGCGACTCCCCGCTGAGTTCGTTCGCTTACCTGCTCGAGCTGCACCGCTTCCTGTCCGAGTACAAGCGGCTGCAGACTCCGGCGCATGCCCAGGAAAACACGCTGGCGAACTTCAGCCGCATGTTCGACGATTCGTTCACTGACGACGATGTCGTTCCCGGAAAAAGCACGGTAGCGGTGGCCGCGGCCAGCGGCTCGCTTTGCGAGAAGTTCACGCGCTGGATGGGAGCGGAAGCACAGGCGCACAATCCATTGCCCCATGTCGCAACAGCGCCAGCAATTCCCGCAATGCCGGTTCCCACAGCTGCGCCCGCCGCGCAACAGGACGCGCCCAATGTCCGCTGAGCGGCTGGCCGTCGCTGTTTTCGGCAGCGCCGGCCGCATGGGCCGGGCGCTCGGCGCGGCGCTGGACGGACATGCACGGCTCGCGCTTCACGTTGCTCAGCACACGGGATCGGACATCGAATTGTTACAGGGCTGTGCCGTCGCAATTGATTTCACAACGCCGGAGGCAAGCATCAGGCATGCGGAAGCCGCCGCTCGTCATGGCGTCCCGCTGGTCGTAGGCACCACCGGGCTCGGTTCGGAACACAATGCCGTTCTCGAGCGCTGCGCCCGGACCGTTCCGACTGTTTATTCAGCCAACATGAGCGTCGGGGTCACGTTGCTTGCCGCGCTGGTGAAGCAGGCCGCGGAACGGCTCGGCCCCGAGTACGATATCGAGGTCGCCGAAATGCATCACCGCCGCAAGGTTGACGCGCCGTCGGGCACGGCGCTGCTGCTGGGTGAAGCGGCGGCGCGGGGCAGGGGCGCGGCACTGGATGCACTGCGCGCCGGTACTGACCGGAACGGCGAGCGCCGCGAGGGCGAGATCGGCTTCGCGACGCTGCGCGGCGGCGATGTCGCCGGAACGCACACGGTCTATTTCGCAGGCGAGGGCGAGACCCTGGAACTGACCCATCGCGCTTCAAGCCGCGCTCTCTTCGCCGCCGGCGCGCTGCGCGCGGCGGAATGGGTCATAGGCAAGCCACCGGGACTATACGGGATGCGGGATGTGCTGGCCCTTTAAACATCAAGCCGCCGCTCTGAACCCTTCGGCCTCCAAAAGCCGCGCCTTCAGCTCCAGCCCGCAGCCGAAGCCGTGCAGGCGGCCGTTGCCGGCCAGGACGCGGTGGCAGGGGATAGCCAGGATCACCGGGTTGGCCCCGACCGCGCCGCCCACCGCCCGTGCCGCGCCCGGGCGACCGATGCGGGCCGCCAGCGCGCCGTAGGACAGGGTCTGCCCGGACGGGATTTTGCCCAGCGCCTGCCAGACAGTGTGCTGGAACTCCGTTCCGGCAAGGAACAGGGTCACGTCGTTCTCCTGCTGTCCGAATACCCTGTCGACAGCAATCCGCACCGGCTCGAAGGCAGGGGCCAGCGTGCCGCCCTTCCAGAAAGCCTCCAGCGCGGCCAGCCCGTCGCCCCATTGCGGGTAGTTGAGCCAGCAAAGCTGCCCGCCGGTGACCGCGGCCAGCGCCCGGCCGAAGGGGGTATCGACATGCGCCCATAAGGCGGTGCGGCCGCGTATGGCCGAAAGGGGCACGAGGTTAAAGCGCATCTTGAAAACTCCACAATGTTTCGGAACAAGAATGGCATGAAACCTGCCGACGTCGAAGAGCTATTCCGTTGCCTCGAGCGCGCGATTCCCGCGCCGAAGACGGAACTGGATTACATCAACCCGTATACGCTGCTGGTGGCGGTGGTTCTGTCGGCGCAGATGACCGACACTGGGGTCAACCGCGCGACGGAACCCTTGTTCGCCGTTGCCGATACACCGCAGAAGATAATCGATCTCGGCCCTGAAAGGCTGTTGGGATACCTGAGGGGCATCAACTTCAACAACAGCAAGGTCAAGAACGTGCTCGCGCTTTCGGCGCTGCTGCTTGAGCGGCACGGCGGCGAAGTGCCACGGAACCGCGAGGCGCTGCAGGCGCTTCCGGGCGTCGGCCGCAAGACAGCGAACGTCGTTCTCAACGTCGCGTTCGGGGAGAACACGATTGCGGTGGACACGCATGTCCTGCGCGTTTCCAACCGCACGGGACTTGCCCCCGGCAAGACGCCGGACGAGGTTGAGGCCGGGCTGATGCGCGCGGTTCCAGAAGCGCATCATTGGCACGCGCACCACCTGCTGATCCTGCACGGGCGCTACGTGTGCAAGGCGCGGAGACCGGACTGCCCGCTCTGCCCCATCCGACACGTCTGCGAGTTCAAGGACAAGACGACCGAGGCCGAACTGGCCAAGAAGGGCCGCACGCCAGTGGAAAGTGTTTAGGCTCTCGGTCCATAAGAAGTCAGCCCTTAGACCGTAAAGAGGCTTTTCACGTTGGGTATGTCATCAAGGTTATAACCACGAATTATATATCGATCATGTCCGGGTCGTCCGGATCGTCATCGTCCTCCGGGCGCAGATGGCGTTCGGTCGGCGTGGTATCCTCCGGCGCGTTCGGCGCCGGCAGCTCGGCCGGTGGATCGTAAGCGGGCGCGGGCGCGGCTAGGCCGGAAATATCCGGCTCTGTTCCCGCCGCAAACTGGTGGGCGCAACCGCAAAGCAGCAATGTTGACAGCAGGCCGGATCGCAACCCGGCCCGCTGTTTCAGAATAATACGGGCGATGAACGCCCGGCTCAGACCGAGGCGTCCGCCGGAGCGGTTTCAGCCGCCTGAGCGGGTTCAACGGCGCGGGCCGTCTGGACGGGAAGCCGTCTGGACGGGAGCTGCCTGGCCCGGAGTCTGCATGCGCTCTGCCGTGATTTTTTCACCGGCTTTGGCGGATGATTTGCCGAGGCCGCGCACGTCACCCTCCAGCTGGCCGCCGGCTTCGACTTCCAACTCGCCATACTGCACCTTGCCTTCGATGCGGCCGGTGGAGCGAACGCGCAGGCGCCCTCGTACGGTAATGTCGCCTTCAAACTTGCCTCCGATATCGGCCTCTTCGATCTCGACGGTGCCGCGGAACAGTCCCGTGTCGGTGATCTCGATCCGCTTGCCTTCGCGAACGCGGGCCTCGACGGTTCCTTCGACCACGAGGTAGTCGCAGGCGTTGATCTCGCCGTTCAGCGAAATATCCCGCCCGACGATCAGCTTGCGAACAGGATCGGCCTCGGCGGTGCGCGGTGCCGCGACGCCGGACAGGTCGACGCGACGAGTCGGCTCGCGCGGCGCGTCGTTCCTGCCTTCAGGACGGAAATCGGTTCGGAAAGAGGGGGGTGAAGGGGCAGCTTGTGGCTTGGGAGGCTGCTGGGTCATTCCGGTTTCTTTCTCGAAAGGCGAGGGTGGCGTGATGGTGGATGAAACGGGATTGGGTCCCGCTGAGCTCGATCCGACAGGGTTTGGGCCGACAGGGTTCGGTCCGACGAACGCCGGTCTGGGCGGCATGGCATTGGTGCCCGCGCCGGCTTGCGCCGCGATCTTGGCCTGCACCGGGTTAATCGCGGGGGACAAGCCTGCAGGCGTGGAACTGGAAGTCGGCCGGTCGGCCGGCTTGTCGAACAAGGGCGATTGCACCGGCTTGCTATCCTGCTGCCGCGTTTGCGGCTCCGATCCGGACGGCTTCTTTGAAAACATGGATCAGCCCTGCCTTGTTTGTGGGAATTCCCTTTGGCTATCATGGGTGCGGAGCGCGGACAAGGCGTTTGCGTGCAACAACACGATGCGGCGCCAGCGCTCCTAGTCGCTGATATCCTCCCACAGCTCCTTTACACGAGCATGAAACGTGTCGGTTTGCGGGTGGATGCTGTCCTTGCCGCTGGCCTTTTCCAGTTCCTGCAGCAATTCCTTCTGCCGCCGGTTCAGGTTGACCGGGGTTTCCACCACGACTTCGATGTAAAGGTCGCCTCTGGTGGACGAACGCAGCACGGTCATCCCCTTGGCCTTCAGCCGCATCTGCTGGCCGGATTGCGTGCCCGCGGGAACGTTGACGCGGCTGCGCTTGCCGTCGATCGTCGGAACCTCAATCGTCCCGCCGGTTGCGGCGGTGACCATGGAGACCGGAACGCGGCACTTCAGGTCCATGCCGTCGCGCTGAAAGAAACGGTGCGGCTTGACCGAGATGAAGACGTAGAGGTCTCCGGCGGTCGCTCCGCGCATGCCCATCTCGCCCTCGCCCGCAAGGCGGATGCGCGTTCCGTCCTCGACTCCCGACGGCACGTTGACCGACAGGGTCTTCTCCTTGCGCTGCCGGCCGGTGCCGCCGCAAATCCGGCACGGGTCCTTGATGATCTTGCCAAGGCCCCCGCAGGTGTGACAGGTGCGTTCGATGGTGAAGAAGCCCTGCTGCGCGCGCACGCGGCCATTGCCGCTGCACGTGCCGCAGGTGACGGGCTGCGAGCCATTGTTGCCGCCTGTGCCCTGGCAGCCTTCACAGGCGATCCAACTCGGGACCTTGATCGTCGCCGGATTGCCCTTGAACGCGTCTTCCAGCGACACTTCCAGGTTATAACGCAGGTCAGAGCCGCGGCCGGGCGCCTGCGCGCTGCCGCCTGCGCGTCCGCCGCCACCGAACATCTGCTCAAAGATATCGGAAAAGCTGCCAAAGCCTCCGAAGTCGCCGGCACCCGCGCCGCCTCCGCCGTTCTCGAACGCTTGGTGGCCGAAACGATCGTAGGCCGCGCGTTTCTGATCGTCCTTCAGGATGTCGTACGCTTCGTTCAATTCCTTGAACTTGTGCTCGGCGACCTTGTCGCCCGGATTGCGGTCCGGGTGATACTGCATCGCCAGCTTGCGATAAGCCTTCTTCAGGTCGTCGGGCGAAACGCCTTTCTGCACGCCGAGAGTTTCGTAAAAATCAGCCTTGGCCATCTTTGTTTTCTGTCAGGGTCAGGATGTCGTTCCAGGCGCAGCGCAGTATCTCAGCCGCTCCGCCGCGCCCGGTATGACAAAAGAACTCAGACCGTGCCGTTCTTCCGGTGGTCCTCGTCCACCTCGGTGAAATCGGCGTCAACGACGTGTTCGCCAGCCGCCGAGCCTGGAGCCGTTTCGGGATGTGACTCCGTATGCGGCTCGACCGTGCTGCCGAAGCCTGCATCGCCAAAGCCGGCATCACCGCCGGGCGCGCCGCCGCCCGAAGCCGCGCCGTAAAGATGCTCGCCCAGCTTCATCGCCGCCTGGCTGAGCGCGTCGGTCTTGGACTTGATGTTCTCCAGGTCGTCGGAGGCCAGCACCGCCTTGACATCCTGCACTGCGGTTCGATCACGGCGCGGTCGGCATTGGGCAGCTTGTCGCCAATGTCGGACATGCTTTTCTCGGTCTGGTAGATGGTGCTGTCGGCGCGGTTGCGGGCTTCCACCAGCTCGCGCTTGCGCTTGTCCTCGGTTGCGTTGGTTTCAGCCTCGCGCACCATCCGGTTGATGTCGGCATCCGACAGGCCCCCCGACGCCTGGATCCGGATCTGTTTTTCCTTGCCGGTCGCCTTGTCCTTGGCGCTGACCTGAACGATGCCGTTGGCGTCGATGTCGAACGTCACCTCGATCTGGGGAACTCCACGCCGCGCGGGCGGAATATCCTCGAGGTTGAATTCGCCGAGCGGCTTGTTGTCCGCTGCCATTTCGCGCTCGCCCTGCGACACCCGTATCGTAACAGCCGACTGGTTGTCGTCCGCGGTGGAAAACGTGTTGCTCTTGCGCGTCGGGATCGTGGTGTTGCGATCGATCAGGCGGCTGAACACGCCGCCCAGGGTCTCGATGCCCAGCGACAGCGGGGTTACGTCGAGAAGCAGGACATCCTTGACCTCGCCCTTCAGAACGCCGCCCTGGATCGCGGCGCCGATGGCGACCACCTCGTCAGGGTTGACGCCACGGTGCGGCTCGCGGCCGAAGAACTGTTTCACCACTTCGATGATGCGCGGCATGCGCGTCATGCCGCCGACCAGCACGACCTCGTCGATCTCCGACGCCTTCAGCCCGGCATCGGTCAGCGCCTTCTGGCACGGGCCAATCGTGCGCTGCACCAGATCCTCGACCAGTTGTTCCAGCTTGGCTCTGGTCATCTTGATGTTGAGGTGCTTCGGGCCGGTCTGGTCTGCGGTGATGAACGGCAGGTTCACGTCCGTCTGCTGCGCGCTGGAAAGCTCGATCTTCGCTTTCTCGGCGGCTTCCTTCAGGCGCTGCAGCGCCAGCTTGTCGCCGCGCAGGTCGATGCCCTGCTCTTTCTTGAACTCGTCCGCTAGGTAATCTATGATTCGCGCGTCAAAATCCTCGCCGCCTAGGAACGTGTCGCCGTTGGTCGATTTGACCTCGAACACGCCGTCGCCGATTTCCAGCACCGACACGTCGAACGTGCCGCCGCCAAGGTCGTATACCGCAATCGTTCCGTTGCCCTTGCGCTCCAAGCCGTAGGCGAGCGCCGCCGCCGTCGGCTCGTTGATGATGCGCAACACTTCCAGGCCCGCGATTTTGCCCGCGTCCTTGGTCGCCTGGCGCTGGCTGTCGTTGAAGTAGGCGGGAACCGTGATGACGGCCTGCGTCACCTTCTCGCCCAGGTAGTTCTCTGCAGTCTCCTTCATCTTCTGAAGGATGAAGGCGCTGATCTGGCTGGGCGAGTACTTCTTGCCTTGCACTTCGACCCACGCGTCGCCGTTGTCGCCGCGCACGATGTGGTAGGGGGCCTTGCCCGCCATGTCCTTGACCGGGGCGTCGTCGAAGCGCCGCCCTATCAGGCGCTTGATCGCGTAAAGCGTAGCGTCGGGATTGGTGACGGCCTGCCGTTTCGCCGCCTGCCCGATCAGGCGCTCGTCGCCGCCCGTGAACGCGACCATGGACGGCGTCGTGCGCGCGCCCTCGGCGTTTTCAATCACCTTTGCCTGGCTGCCTTCCATGACTGCGACGCACGAGTTCGTGGTGCCGAGATCGATACCGATTACCTTAGCCATAATCCCTCCGTTTGGCGGATGCGGAGCAAGCCCGTTGCGGCGCTGCTCCGTCCCCTGAATTCCAGTTAGGCCATATATAAGGAGGCCACGGTAACCTTCAACATCCTCTATGAAAAAACAGTATGAAGGTGTGCAACGGGCTGTTGGCCAGTGTTCGGCGCGGCGTTCCGCTTGACTTGTGTGACGTTTGTGTCACGGCAATAAAGGTAAACAAAAGATTGATTTGCCTTGGGTATGGGACCAGAGTAGATTATACGAAGAAATTGGAGATAAAGCATGTTGGTCGAAGGCCCTGATTACCTGTCCTGCCCCATACACGAACTGCGCAGCATGGCGGCAGCGGCGTCCCCTGCAGCAGGCCGCTTTACTGGACGCCTGATTCCCGAGGCAGAAGCGCCCATCCGCATGGCCTATACCCAGGCGCTCGGGTTCGGCAGCGGCATCACCGGCGAGGAACTTGAGGGAGCGCTGAGCACCCTGCAGGCCGTGCTGCCAACGCCCGAGCAGCGCCGCAAGGAACAGGACGAAGCTCGCATCGAGCCTCCGCACTGGGAAGGGACGGAGAGGTGGCGGTATTAGACGGCGGACGCAACGCAGCATAGATATTCGAGAACCGCTGTGAACCATGTGATCTAAGGACTTCAGGCCACGCATGGAGACCGGCTCTTGCGCAGAGCGCTAAATCTATCCCTCGTTGGGCATTGTTGAGTACTGAAGCTACAAATTTCGGTTGGCATAACCTGTTCGTCATCGTGAGCGACAAGCCAGCCAATGCAGATTAAATTTCAGTCCAGCGGCAATGCAGGTGGTTGAATCCAGTTCGGATGTTTCGTCGTCGTTCGCAACGATAGAAAACGATTGCCTGATTGCCGCGGCAAGCCGCAACTGATCGAGCCGGTATCACGCGCTCGTGTCCAGCCGCTCGCGCGGGCCGCCCTTCGCAACCGCGACGCGGGCCGGGCGCAGGAGCCGTTCGGATATGAGGTAGCCGGTCTCGAAAACCTGGACCACGGTTCCCGCAGCCTTGTCGGGATAGTCCAACTCGACCATCACCTCATGGAAATTGGCGTTGAACGGCTGGTCCAAAGGTTCAATCCGGCCGATTCCCGCCTTTTCGAACGCCTGGAGCAAAGTGCGCTCGGTTGCCTCGACGCCCTCTATAACCTTGCGCACCAGCTCGTTGTCGTGCTGCTCGGCCGGCACGGCCTCGACCGCGCGGCGCAGGTTGTCGGCGACGGGCAGCAGGTCCTGCGCGAACTTCTGGATCGCGAACTTCCTGATGTCCTCGCCGCTGCGCTCCATGCGGCGCCGGACATTCTCGGTTTCCGCCAAGGCGCGCAGCAAATCATCCTTCAGCTTTGCGATCTCGGCTTCCAGTGCGCCTGACGCGCCGCCTTCGGCTTCAATCCTGTCTTCGCCCTCGGGCTGCGGGCTGAGGTTGGCATCGGTTTCGGTGTCATCCATGAGGCCTGTCCTGTAGTAACTGTTCAGCCGGGTGTATATGGGAAGCGTTGCGCGTCACGGCT
Source organism: Alphaproteobacteria bacterium (assembly GCA_965199265.1). Classification (GTDB taxonomy): domain Bacteria; phylum Pseudomonadota; class Alphaproteobacteria; order CALMVH01; family CALMVH01; genus CBDAQV01. The sequence goes on from CBDAQV010000009.1 coordinate 101,869, forward strand.
ACGGTTTGGCCGCAGATTTTCCGGTGTGCGTTCCTTCATCGCCGAAATAACGGAAGAACTCGGAGTTCGGCGACAGGACAAAGGTCGTCCCCGTACCCGGCAGCCCGTTGCGGTACGCCTGCAGCGAGCGGTTGAAAGCGTAGAACTCGGGGTCCAGCTTCGCCGCCTCGGCATAGACCGCGATCGCCTGCCCGTCCGCATCGCCCATCGTGTCCTGCGCGTTCTTCTGAGCCTCGGAGATGATCTGCGCCTGCTCGGCGTCGGCGGTGGAGCGGATCAGCTTGCTTTTCTGATCGCCTTCCGCGCGGTAGCCGGCGGCCTCGCGCTGCCGTTCGGAGGCCATGCGCTTGAACACGGCGTCCAGCGTTTCGCGCGGCAGGTCGGCCCTGCCGATGCGCACGTCGACGATGCTGAGGCCCAGCTTCTTCGTGATCTCTCCATTCACCTGGTCGCGCACGCTCTGCATGATCGGATCGCGCTTGTCGGTCAGCAGGTCCTCCAACGGCACCTTGCCGAACACGTCGAGCAACGCGCCGTTGATGAGGTTGCCCAGCTGCTGCTCCGCCCGCGCCTCGGTCCGCAGCGACATGTAGAAGGCCAGCGGGTCCTTGATCTGCCAGCGCGCGAAGGCATCGATCTCAAGCCGCTTCTTGTCGGCAAGGGTCAGCGGCGCCGGCGGCGGGTCGAGGTTGTGGATACGGTTGTCGAGGTAGACGACGTCCTCCACCAGCGGCATCTTGAAATTGAGCCCGGGCTTGACGATCTGGCGCGTGACCTGGCCGAAGCGCAGCACCAGCGCGTATTCGGTCTGGTCGACGATGAAGACGCTGCCGACCAGGACGAAGCCGAGCAGGCAGGCGGCGATTGCCCAGAAGGCGGGATAGGAACGCATCAGCGTTGCCCTCCATTGCTGAGGGAAGGGACGGAAGGCGCGGGAGCCGCGGCGGGCGCACCGGCATCGCCAGGCGAAGCATAGGGCAGGATGACGGGGGTGCCGGCCGGCGTATCCGTGATGATCTTGCGCGCATTCCTCAGCACTTCCTCCATGGTTTCGAGGTACATGCGCTTTTCCGTCACGTCCTTGGCCTGCGCATAGGCGGCGTAGACCGCCCGGAACCGGTCGGCGTCGCCCTTGGCGCGGTTGATCACCTGAGCCTTGTAGCCGATCGCCTGCTGCCCGAGGCTGGCGGCGTCGCCGCGCGCACGGGGCAGGATCGAGTTGGCGTAGGCCTCGGCATCGTTGCGCGTGCGGTCGGCGTCGGACAGGGCGCGCTGCACGTCGTTGAATGCATCGCGCACCGGCTCGGGCGGGGACACGTCGATGAGGTCGATGCCGTCCACCGTCACGCCGGCCTGGTACTCGTCCAGCATTTTCTGCAGCAGCGTGCGCGTGTCGGCGGCGACCTGCTCGCGTCCCTCGGTCAGCGCCGCCTGGATCGGGGTCTGGCCGACGATCTCGCGGATCGCGCTTTCCGCGGCGCGCGTAATGGTGTGCTCCTGGTCGCGGATGTCGAACTCGTACTTGAACGGGTCGTTGATCTTCCAGCGGACCACGAACTTTATGTCGATGATGTTCTCGTCGCGCGTCAGCATCAGGCTCTCGTTGCGCAGCCCGCCCGTCCCGTCCGCATCCGTGCCCGACGGGATCTCGATCCGGTTTTCCGATCCGGTCCGTGAAATGACGACGCTGCCGATCGGAACCGGCCAGATGTAATGCAGGCCGGGGCCGACGATGTTGTCGGGGTTTGCCTTGCCGAAGACTTTGGGGATCGCCTGTTCGTCCGGCTGGACGCGGTAGAAGCCCGACATCAGCCACAAGGTGCCGATCACCGCGACCGCTATGCCGATAAGGTTCTGCTGCGCCGGGCCGCCCGAGAACATCCGGTTGAAGTGGAACTGGCCACGCCGCAGCAATTCGTCCAGTTCGGGCGGCTTGCCTGTCCCGATCCCGCCAAAGCCCCCCGAGCCTGGAGGACGCTTGCCGCCGCCGGGCGGTGGCGACGAAGGGCGGTCGCCGCCAGGAGGGCGCGTTCCGCCGCCCGATCCGCCACTGCCGGAGCCGGCGCCGCCCCATGGGCCGCCCGAGCCCCCGGACGCGCCGGAGCCGTTGCCCGGCCCGGCGTTGCCGCCTTGGCCGCCGCCGGAACCGTTGCCGGAGCCATTACCCTGGCCACTGTTCCCATTATTCCACGGCATGTCGAACCCCTGAACGAGCGTAAGGCGGAAACTTCTGTATGTCCCCGCCTTTTTATGGGATCAAGGGGCCGCTCCCGCAATCCTTATTTCATGGATTTCCCCCGATGGGCGCCGCGCCGACACAATCGCTTGAAGCCGAAATCCGCGACCGCCTCGACCAGATGCAGCTGCCCGGCAGGGTCGCCGGCGTCGAGCTGGAGGAAACGACGATCCGCCTCATCCTGGAAGTCGATCCCGGCCTCGGCGCCGCCGCCGAGACATTGCGCCAGAGCGCCGAGACTGCGCTGCGCGAGCTGGGCGACGGGCGTTCGGCGACGGTCATCATCACCGCGCAGCGCGGCAGCGGCAACCCGAAGCGGCCACCCCCGCCCGCCATTCCGGGCATCAAGCACATCATCGCCGTCGCCTCGGGCAAGGGCGGAGTCGGCAAGTCGACCACGGCGGTGAACCTCGCGCTCGCCCTTTCGGCGAACCGCTTCCGCGCCGGCCTGCTGGACGCCGACATCTATGGCCCGTCGCTGCCCAAGCTGCTGAAGGTTTCCGGTCCGCCCGATATCGTCGACGGCAACCGGATCGTCCCGCACCGCATTCACGACCTTGCGGTCATGTCCATGGGTTTCCTGATCCCGGAGGAAAAGGCGACGATCTGGCGCGGCGCGATGGTGCACGGCGCGCTGCAGCAGCTTCTGCGCCAGGTGGCATGGGATCATGGCGGCGCGCTGGACGTGCTGGTGGTCGACCTGCCGCCGGGCACCGGCGACGCGCACCTGACCCTGGCGCAGCAGGCGCCGCTGGCGGGCGCGGTGATCGTGTCGACGCCGCAGGACATCGCCTTGATCGACGCGCGCAAGGCGCTGGCAATGTTCCAGCGGCTGGACGTGCCGATCCTCGGCATCATCGAGAACATGAGCTACTACTGCTGCCCGAACTGCAATCACCGCGCCGACATCTTCGGCCATGGCGGCGCGGCGGCGGAGGCGAAGCGGCTGGAGATACCCTTCCTGGCCGAGATCCCGCTGGACATCCGCATCCGCGAAACCAGCGACGCCGGGTTCCCCATCGTTCTGGATGAGCCCGATGGCGTGCACGCCCGCACCTACCAGGCGATCGCGCGCGGGCTCATGGAGCAACTGGAACACTGATGGGAACATTCCCCCGGCGTTCGGCGCTAGCACCGCCATGAAGCTCTGCGTCGTGCTCAATGCGTCCGCCGGCACCGTGATCGGCGGGGGCGTCGAAAAAACCAAGGGCGATATCGAGCGCGGCTTCGACGCCGGCGGCAACCACGTCGAGGTGCTGACTCCTAAGGGCGACGAGCTGGTGCGTACCTTGCAGGAAGCGACCGCTCGGGGGTACGACGCGATTGTGGTCGGCGGCGGCGACGGCACCATCGCCACCGCCGCGGACATCTGCGCCAAGGCCGGCGTGCCACTCGGCGTTCTGCCGCTCGGGACCATGAACATGCTGGCGAAGGACTTGAAAATCCCCCTTGACCTCGGCAAGGCCATCGAGGCGCTGGCGCAAGGCGATATCCGCAACATCGACATCGGCGAGGTCAACGGCGAGACATTCCTGTGCAATTCCACGATCGGGATCGTGCCGCTGGTGGGGCAGGAGCGCGAGAAGCAGCGGGGACGCTCGCCGCCTCGCATGGTCGCGGCGATGGCGACATCCATCCTGCGCGCGGCTTGGCAATGGAAAGGCTGGGTGCTCAGCCTGGAGTACGAAGGCCGCAAGCGCCGGATCGTTACGCGCTTGCTCACGGTCGCGAACAACGCGTACGAGCAGGACGGCAAAGGCTTTCTGACCCGATCGACCCTGGACCGCGGCGAGCTAACCCTCTACCTGTCGCGCCATCGCTCGCGCCTGGGCCTGCTCTGGTTCAGCCTCGGCCTGCTGCTGCATTTCTGGCACAAGGACAGGCGGCTGGAAACGATCACGACGCGCGAAGTGACGCTCCGCCGCCGCCGGCATCGCCACATCACCGTATCCAACGACGGCGAGATCAAGCGGCTGGAACTGCCGCTGGTGTACCGTGTGCGTCCCGGCGCGCTCAAGGTCCTCACCCCTTCGGTGCCGCGCGTGGAGGAAACCGCCGAGCGCAACAGGATGCCAGCGGCGTGAAAGTCCTGGCGCACATCTCCGACCTCCATTTTGGCCGTACCGATTCCAAGGTTGTCGCAGGATTACTGGACGATCTGACCGCCGAACGCGCGGACCTGATCGTTGTCAGCGGCGACCTGACCCAGACCGCTAAAATCTTTGAGTTCGAGGCGGCGCGCGCGTTTCTAGGCCAGCTGCCGTCTCCTTACCTGGTCATTCCCGGCAATCACGATGTACCGCCGGTCAATATCGTCGAACGCTTCGTCGCGCCCTTCGCGCGTTACAGGCATTACATCTCGCGCGACATGTCCCCGACCCGGATCGAGGACGATTTCGCCATGATCGGCGTCAACACCGCGCGGCGCTTCCGCTTCAAGCTGAACTGGGCGCTGGGCAGCATCAGCCACGCGCAGATCGAGGCTGTGGATCGCTTCTTCACGCCGCTGTCGTCAAATCTTTTCAAGATCGTGGTCACGCACCACCCGTTCCTGCCGCCGCCGGACACGCCGGACGAGGATCTGGCCGCGCATGCCGCCAAGGCGATCCCCGTTTTCGAGCGCTGCGGCGTCGACCTGATCCTGTCCGGCCATTTGCACAAAGCCTATCAAGGGGAGGTCAGCGGCCACAAGCGCGCCATCCACCGCTCGATCCTGGTCGCGCAGGCCTCGACCGCGACCTCGACGCGGCTGCGGCACGAGCCCAACGCCTATAACACCGTCCTGCTGCACGAGAACCGCATCGGCTTACGCGTAAAGGTATGGGACGGTCAGGCATTCGTTCCCCGCGAAACCGCGTGGTTCGAGAAGCTTGAAAACAGCTGGCGGCCAGTGTTGAAATCGGCGCAGTCGGCGCCGCAAGTTTAGGATGCGATTTGGAACTCGGTTTTGCATCATTGCGAGCGCAGCGAAGCAGTCCAGCGTTGTCCTGAGTACAGTCAAATCATCTCCAGCAGCCTTGCCGCTAGATCCGCTGCCTGCACGCGCAGCTCCGGCACCGCGACGCTTTCGTACAGAGCGGCCTTTCGCCACGTTCCCAGCGTGAACAGTCCTGCTACAGTCGCTCCGCTGCTATTCATCACAGCCCCATCCGCTGCGGTCTCGATGCCGAGGCGCAGCGTATCGGGCACGATCAAGTCACGCTCAAGCAGGCGCTGTACCAGCAAGTCGGTAACGCGGCGAAGGTCCGATTGCGGCCCGGTGCAGTCCACGGCGCATCGTACATCGGTTGTCTCCAGCAAGTCCCCGCCGGGTGGTTTCCATGTCACCGCCATGCCGTCCGGTGTTTCCCTCAGGGACACGAAAGCGCCGCGATGCGGGGTGAGACGCCCGGCGGCGGCAAGCCGTTGGTAAGCGGACATGATTTCCGGCGCGCAGCGGTGCCGGTGCGTGTCCCAGAAGCCCCGCAGGCGGCGCAGGAACCTTAGTTTTTCCGAAAGCGGCAACCCTTGCCAAGGCTTCTGGTTCAAGGGCCGCAGGCTGTCCAGGACGCTTTGCCACGCGACCCCCTGCCTGGCGGCGCGGCGGACTTCGCTGCGGATGACACGCAGCAGCGTCAGCGCAGTTCGCGGCAGGTTGGCGGCGTCGAGGAAAGCGGGGTAGGGGAAAGGAATTGCATGCACCTGCGGAAACATGCCGCTGCGCGACAGGACGTGAACACGGCCTTCGGTCTTGACCCGCGCCGCTGTTACCAGCAGGTCGAGGCTGGTCAGCCCGCTGCCAATCAGGAACACGTCGCCCGGCTCGGCAAGCCGGTCGAGCACCCCGCGCGCATACGGGTTGACGGCCTGCTCCGGATTGCCGCTGCCAGGCGGAAAGTTGCCTAGCGCGAGAACAACCTGCCTTGCCTCCGCGGCCACTCCCTGCGCGCCGTGAAGCTGGTAAGCGCCGTCGACAGGCATCAAATCCACGATGTCGGCGGAAATGACCTCAAGGCTGGCAAATTCGCCTTTTGCCCGTTGCAGGATATCCGCGAGGTAATCGCCATAGGTCGCGCGCGGAACGAAGCTGTCCGGGACGAAACTGTCGGGGTGGGTCTCCTCCAGCCAGCGCAGGAAATGCCCGGGATCGTCGGCGAACGCGCTCATGTTGCCGGCGCGCACGTTCAACAGATGCTGCGGATCGGTCGTGCCGTAGGCCACGCCGCGCGCCGGGGCCGCCCCGCGCTCGATCAGGGCGATGCTCGTCTTCCCGTTCGCCTTTCGAGCAAGGTTCACTGCGAGCATTGTGCCGCAGAACCCCGCGCCGATGATGGCGACGTCCCTCACGCCCAGACGGACGTAACGGTCATCGCGGTGCCGAACAGGATGATCAGTGCCGCGCCGCCCAGCTCGATCAGCAAGGTAATCCTGTCCGCTGCGTCGCTGCGCCGCAATTCGAGGCGGCGCATGATCGTGCGGCGGGCGAAGATGGCGAGCAGGCCGAGTGCGATCATGGTAATCGCCATCCCGGCGGCGATCGCCGCGACCATCAGGATGCCGAGCGGTACCACGTCGTTGGCAAAGGCGTAGATCAGCAGCAGCACCGCGCCCGAACACGGGGCGATGCCGACGGTCAGGGACAGCAGGCCTTGCTTGCCGCTGTCGCCATGGTCATGGCCGCAACGCCCATTCTCGTCAGGGGAACGATCGTGGTGGCCACCATGCCGCAGCGCCCGCCACAGCATGTACCCGCCGACTGCGGCGATGCTGGCGTAGCTGGCCGTGCGCAAGGCCGGCATGTCGCCGGTCGGCCCCCACATCCGGGTCGCGAGGAAATGCGCGATCAGAACGATGATGATGGCCGAGATCACATGCATGACCGCTATCTGCGTTCCCATCAGGAAGCCGCGCCATACCCGCCGCCGGTGCGCAAGGAAGTAAGTGGTGACCACGAACTTGCCGTGCCCCGGCCCGAGCGCGTGGACGACGCCGTAGCCGAAGGCCAGCCCCAGGGAGAGCCACAGAGCGTGAGGGTCGGTACCCTCCTTGACCGCGCGCAAATGATGCGCGAGGTCGCGGTTGAAGCTGCGCTGCATCTCGACTCCGTAGTGCAGCGCGCTGCCCAGGCCGGACAGGAGGAAATCCTGTTTTAGAAACAGGATTGTGGCGAGCACGGCAAAGGCGGCAAGCAAGAAAGGTCTTCTGTTCGTCATCGATTACAGCGTCTTCCCCGGATGTGGTGGAATCGTGTCGACGCTCACTTGCATATGAACCGGACCGCCTCCGGCGTGACCTGGCCGAAATAGATCTTGTGCGCCGGGTCGGGGGTGACCGTATCAGTGCATTTGCCGGGCGTATCGCCACTGAGGGTGAGCGGCGCCTTGTCGGACAGGCCAAGGTCGGTGAAGAAAGTCTCGTCGTACAGCCCAACCTCCAGCCTGTGCTTCGTCGGATCGACCGGCTGCGGCAGGTAGAGGGTGTAGCGAAAGCGGACTTGGCCCTTTTCCAGCGTCGGCTTGAAGTTGCCGACCTTGACGATCGTCACCTCCTTGCCGTCGACGCGCACATGAGTAAACCATGCGAAGTCGCGGTAGCCGGGCAATACTTGTTTCTCTAGCTCGCCGGCATCCTTGTCGTCGAAACGGCCCTTCTTGCCATGGTCGAAATCCTCGATCATGTCGGCGCTGAAAATCTCGTCGAACAGCCAGTCGAGGTCGATGGCGGTCAGCGCGCCTTTTTCGAACACGAAATTGGCGTGCGTCTCGATCCACACATGCGGATGCGCCAGGGCAGGGCGGGGCAGGCAAACCAGCATCGCTAGGAGCAGAGTGCGGAGGAGCCCTGACATCAGATACCTAACCCCAATCCGCCAAATGGTGGGCGAGGAGGGACTTGAACCCCCAACCAGACCGTTATGAGCGGCCGGCTCTAACCATTGAGCTACTCGCCCCCACGTACAACACGACGGCGAGACTGTGCCAAGGCGGACGCCCGAGCGCAAGGACTCACCACAGAAGTTGTTTCCTCCCCCCTTGGCAGAGGGTGAGCTTGATCCCGTCAGCCCGCAGCTCCTCGTCGGCCCGCTACGCCGGTCGGCCTTTCCCGCCGGAAAAGGCAGTTATGAAATTCTTTTTCTGCCTCGCGGGTGCGCCGACGCATACGCGTCCAACAGCTTTTCCGTGTCGACCTCGGTGTAGCGCTGGGTCGTCGACAGCGAAGCGTGGCCCAGCAGTTCCTGGATGGCGCGCAGGTCGCCCCCGCCCGCCAGCAGGTGGGTGGCAAAACTGTGGCGCAGCGCGTGCGGCGTCGCTGTATCCGGCAGCTGCAACTGCCGCCGCAGCGCCCTCATCTGCCGCTGCGCAACCCCGGGGTTGAGCGGCTCGCCCTTCGCGCCTACGAACAGCGGGCGGTCACCGGCCAAGGCATAGGGGCAGGCAGCAAGGTACTTTTCGGCTGCGGCGAGGACGACGGGCAGGACGGGAACAGCGCGTTCCTTGTTGCCCTTGCCGACCACGCGAACGGTTCCTGCCTGACGAGCCAGGTCGCTGCGCGTGACAGCCAGCGCCTCCGAGATGCGAAGGCCGCAGCCGTACAGCAGCGTGAACAGCGCGCGGTCGCGCAAACCGATCCAGGTCGCTTCGCTGCTTTCCGCTTCCTCCAGCAGCCGTCCGGCATCGTGTTCGCCCAAAGGTCGCGGCAGGCTGCTCGGCAGCTTCGGGCTTTGAACGACGGATAGCGCGGCGTTGTGCAGGATGCCGCGCCGGTCGAGGAAACGGAATAGGCTGCGCACCGCCGACAGCGCTCGGGCGCGGCTTTGCGGCGCATGGTCGGAGCGCGCGAGCGCCCCCAGCCAGGCGCGGAAATCCCCGACCGAGCACGCCGCGAGCGCGCCGTGCGAAACAGCGCCGCTGCGGTGAGCGGCGAGGAAACGAAGGAACGCGAAAACGTCGCTGCGATAGGCATCGGCCGTCCTGGGCGATAAACGCCGTTCGCCTTGCAGCGAGGCCTGCCATGAAACCAGCGAGGCGGAAAGATCGGCGGCGACGGGCAGCATCAACACTCTCGCTTATGAGTAAGCAAGGCAGTCAAAAAATTTGTCATCCCGGCCGTAGGGAAGCGGAGAGCCTAAAAATAGAGGCATATCATTCCGGCAGGTCCAGCCACGCCCTGATGCAGCGCTCGACGACGCGGGCGAGGAAAGCGACCAGCTCGGTACCCTGCCCATCCTGGAAAAGCTCGGGCGAGCGGCTGCCGAAGGCCAGCATGCCGACCGGCGCGTCGCGCGAAATGTCCAGCCGCAGCAGCGCTTCGGAACGCACCAGCCCGGCCGCTTCGCCGTAAATGTCGGGGTCGCCCTCGATGTCGGCCCGCAACAGGACATCCCGGCGCCCCAGCCAGCCGTCTATTTGCCCGCCGCGCACCATGCGGATGTCGCCGCGCCGCATCGCCGGCGGCTCGGGCGTATCGGCCTCGATCATCAGCGCCGCCACGTCCACGTCGAGGTACACGGCCAGGTCGCCCGTGATCGCGCCGATCATCTGCTCGAAGTTCTGCGCCTCCAGCAGCGCCAGCACGCAGGCGTGGATGCGTGTCAGCAGGTTGAGGTTGGTGCGGGCGTAGGTGATCATCTCCCGGCGCTCGTCGGCCCCGCGCGCCAGTTCATTCTGCAGACGGCGGACCATGAAGTGCTGGAAGTCGACGATGCCCGTGCTTCGGCTCTCTCTGTGTTCAGTGGGCGGAACCAGCCGCGCCAGCAGGTCGGGGTGGCGCGCCAGGAAGTCGGGGTGCCGGACGAGGTACTCCACCACTTGATCCGCCGTGGGCGAAGCGGGACCGGGCTTGAACGTTTCGGGCAAATCCTGGGCCATGGCGTCTCGTCCGATGCAGGCCGCGGGTTTGCAAGCCTGACCTCTGATAGTATCTCGTTCTTGAAGTATGGATAAATCCCTAACAACGCAACCGCGGTCGCGAATCAAAAGTCGCGCGGCGGTCCTTCTACCCGTCGCAGTCGACAGGGTGTTCGACTACGCGCTGCCGGATGGCGTATCCGTGTCTGTTGGCGAGTTTGTTTCCGTGCCTTTCCACGGCAAGGCGGGGGCGACTGGCGTGGTCTGGGGTGCGGCCGAAGGCAGGGTGGACGATGCGCGCGTCAAGCCCGTGCGCGAGGTGCTGGAACTGCCCGTGCTGCCGCGTGAGCTGCTCGAGTTCGTAAACTGGGTTGCGCATTACACGATGACTCCGCTGGGCATGGTGCTGCGCATGGTGCTGAGCGCCCCCGCGGCGCTGGGCGCGCTGCCGCAGCGCCTGCTGTACCGTGTGGCTTGCACCCTGCTGCCGGAAACCGAGGTCACGGCCAAGCATCGCGCCGTGCTCCAGGTATTGGGCGATGGGCACGCGATGGGCCTGTCCGATCTGGCGCGCGAAGCCGGAGTCGGGCAACGTGTGGTAAAAACGATGGCGGCGCAAGGGTTGCTGGAGGCGGTCACCGCGCGCCGCCCGGCCCGGGGGTCGGCGGCCCGGCTGGACCCGGCCTACGCCACGCCGATGCTGACCGCCGACCAGCGGGTTGCGGCCGTCGCGCTTCACGAAACCGTCTCGAACGGCGGGTTCAGCGTGACCCTGCTGGACGGCGTGACCGGGTCGGGAAAAACCGAAGTTTACTTCGAAGCCGTCGCCGAGGCCCTGGAGGGTGGACGGCAGGCGCTGGTTCTGCTGCCGGAAATCGCCTTATCGGCGCAGTTCGTCGAGCGGTTCCGCCCGCGCTTTGGCGGCACGCCGGCGCTGTGGCACTCGGACCTGACCCCGGCGCAGCGGCGCGATACCTGGCGCGGCGTCGCGGACGGCTCGATCCGCGTCGTGATCGGCGCGCGCTCGGCGCTGTTCCTGCCCTTCCCCGAACTGGGCCTGATCATCGTCGACGAGGAGAACGACCAGAGCTTCAAGCAGGAGGAAGGCGTCGTTTACCAAGCGCGCGACATGGCTGTTGTTCGCGCCAAGCTGGGCGGTTTTCCAATCGTGCTGGTGTCGGCGACGCCGTCGCTGGAAACGATGGTCAACGTGGAGTCGGGACGTTACCGGCACCTTACGCTGCCGGCGCGTTTCGGGGGCGCTGCCTTGCCGCAGATATCGCTGCTGGATCTGCGTGCGGAAAAACTGTCGCGCGGCCGCTTCCTGTCCGAGTCCCTGGCCGGCTCAGTCGCCGAGACGCTCGAGGCGGGCGAGCAGGCGCTCCTCTTCCTCAACCGCCGCGGCTATGCCCCGCTGACGCTATGCCGCGCCTGCGGCCATCGTCTGAAATGCCCGAACTGCACCGCTTGGCTGGTCGAACACCGCGCGCAGGACCGGCTGGTCTGCCACTATTGCGCCCATACCGAACGCATTCCCGGGTCATGCCCTTCGTGCGGGACGGAAGGTTCGCTGTCCGCCATCGGCCCCGGGGTCGAGCGCATCGCCGAGGAAACGCGCGCGCTGTTCCCGCACGCCCGGCTGGCGCTGATGGCGAGCGACCTGATGGCAGGGCCGGGCGTGTTGGCCGAGACGTTGCGCCGGATCGGCCGTGGCGAGGTCGACATCATCGTCGGCACGCAGATCATCGCCAAGGGGCATCATTTCCCCAAGCTGACGCTGGTCGGAGTGATCGACGCCGATATCGGCCTATCGGGCGGCGACCTGCGCGCGGGCGAGCGGACCTACCAGTTGATGCAGCAGGTGGCAGGCAGGGCAGGGCGCGCCGCGCATCCCGGACGCGCGCTGATCCAGACCTACGAGCCGCTTCACCCTGTGATGCAGGCGCTGGTATCGGGCGATCGCGACCGTTTCATGCAGGTCGAGCGCAACGAGCGGGCGGAAGCGTCGATGCCGCCGTTCACGAGGCTGGCGGCGCTGATCGTGTCGGGGGAAGACAAAGCGGCCGTCGAGCAGGCCGCGATGCTTTTAGGCCGCGCTGCGCCCCATGCCGAGGGCCTGAGGGTGCTCGGCCCGGCGCCGGCGCCGCTGTTCATGCTGCGCGGTCGCTATCGCCATCGCCTGCTGCTCCGGGTGATTCGGTCGGTCGGTATACAGGCCGTGATCCGCGACTGGCTGAGCCGTGTCGAAATTTCCAAGGATGTGCGCGTGCAGGTGGACATCGACCCGTACAGTTTCATGTGAGTTTTGAAGGCTTGCCATGAAGATGACATTGCCAGCCTGCCGGCGACGGTCGCCAATCATTATTTTGCGACATCCATGAATGGATGCCTTAAAACGCGTGTCGAACGAATCGAGCACCGGTTGGAACTGACCGAACATCAGACGCCCTAGACCGAGGCTTCCTACGCGAAGACGCGTGTCGCGGGCGTGGCCTCTGTTTCGTTGCACATCACGCAATTACGGCCTTGGCGCTTGGCGGCGTAAAGCAAGGAGTCGGCGGCAGCTATAAGCTCGTCAGTGCTTCCTCCTTGTGCCGGAGTCCGCGTTTCCACGCCCAGGCTGACCGTGACCCGCCCATGCGCGGTGCCCGAGTGGACGATCTGCAAGGCTTCCACGCGGCGGCGAATCTGCTCGGCGACGAAACTTGCTCCCTCCAGCTTCGTGTGCGGAAGCAGGATCACGAACTCCTCCCCGCCGTAGCGAGCCACGAGATCGCCCGGCCTTCGCACCACCTCTGCAAGTCCGGCGGCAACGGCCTTCAGGCATTCGTCCCCCGCCAGATGGCCGTAACGGTCGTTGTAGGATTTGAAGTTGTCGACGTCGATCATGATGGCGCAGAGCGGCGTCCTATCCCTAACCGCGCGCTTCCATTCGCGGTCCAGGAACTCGTCGAACATGCGCCGGTTCGAAATCCCCGTCAGCTGGTCCGTGGCTGCCAGCTGGCGCAGTTGCTCCTGCGCGGCCAGCAGGCGCTGTTCCAGGCGACTGCGCTCTGTCAGGGCGATGGCGATCGGGACCGCCATCGCCACGCAGGTCAGGAGGAAAACCTGCGCCATCAGGATGCGCTGGCCCTGACTTGCATCTCGCATCAGGGTGAACGGTCCGGACCCCGCAAGCGTGAAAAAGCTCATCTCTGTCGCGAGCACAAAAAGCCCGATCGTCATGCCGGGAAACCCGAGCTGGAACACGACCAGCGCCAGCGGCGGAAAGACGAAGAACAGCAGAGGCAACTGGGTTTGGTGGAAAACCAGCGTAGTGGCCACTACCAGGACCAGGATGGAGCACCCTGTGCGCAACAAGGCCTGCCGTTTCAGCAAGGGCGCAAAGTCCTTGAACAGAACGGTCAGCGTCAGCGGAACAGTGATGGCAAGGCCGATGCCGTGCGCCAGATACCAGACCTGTACCGTCTGCTCCGGCGGCGTTGCCACGATGGCGTAGCGGGCCACCACGGCCACCACGGTGCTGGCTGCCGGACCGAGAAGAAACCCGATCAGCATGCGCCACGCCGAAACGCGGTCGGTGAAATGCTGGGAAGGGCGGTCGGGCCGGTAGACGAAGGAAGCCGCCACCAGGATTTCGAGGACATTGGCGAAGCTGAGCGCGATCGTGAGGGCCGGGGTAATGGTGTTAAGCAAACCGATTGCGACATTGGCCGAAAAACCTGTCAGCAGGTAGGCGGGCCAGAACCGGGTCGCACTGGTCAGGAGCGTGGCGAAAGTAATCCCGTTGGCGAGCCAAAGCACGGCGATGTGCCCGTTTTCAGTCACCAGGTGAACGCTGATCAGGGATGCTAGCGCAACGGAAGCCCCCAGCAGGAGCAGATTCGGAACGGGCGGCAGGGAACCGCGTACGCTTCCATGGATCGTTCCAGATGTGAAATTCGCGGTCACGCACACAGGAGTACGTCATAACGGTCTAAATCTGCTTAACGTCCGGATGGGTGCATCACTCGGTCGTGGGCGGCGCGCCTGCCGCCAGGCTGCTGTCGCGCAGCAGCCTGATCTCGATCCGGCGGTCGCCGGTCGGACCGAAATTGTCGTCGGCGGAACCGACCGGAAGCGTGGCGATGATACCGGGATCGGTGCCGAGATCGATCAATGTTTTCTTGACGGTGGCGGTCCGGCGCTCGGCGATATTGTGGTTCTCAGCTTCGGACCCGACCTTGCCGGAGTAGCCTGCGACCGTGACGTTGGTCGCATGCAGTTCGCGAACGGCCTGCGCCGCATGCTGGCAGATCGCGTACCCGTCCAGCGTCAGGTCGGCGCTGTTGGTCTCGAAAAACAGAACGTAGTGCTCGTGAGGATCGGAAGCGTTCTGGACGGGACGGGTGCAGCCGCCAAGGCCAAGGCCCGCCGGGGCCAGCACCAGGAATGCGGCAAGAAGCAGTCGCCGCGCATTGGACCTTTGCAAGTCGAAACTCCCTCAGCTCTACGAACGGCGCCCGAACACCTTGCCCGGGCCAGGGACGTCGCGGACCTCATCCGGCGTTGCGTACCCCCCATCGGTATGTTAGACGAACGCCGTGCAAGCGCAACCATGCTTTCCCGGGGTGCCTTGTTCCTAGCAATTCGGTTCTGAGGCAGATTTGAGTTCGAGTCACACGCTTGTTGCGCGGCGATATGCCGAGGCTTTGTTCGAGCTTGCCGAAGGCCCGGGGCTCGACGGGGTCGCGCGCGAGATGGAGCAGCTGCGCACCCTGCTGAGCGAAAACGCCGGTCTGCGCCGCGCCATGTTCAGCCCGGCGGTGCCCCGCGCCGCCAAGCAGAAGGCGATCGAGGCGCTGGCGGCGCAGGCCGGCTTCGGCGGCCTCAGCCGCAAATTCGTTGGTCTTGTGGGTCGCAACAATCGTTTGGCCGACCTGGGCGCCATCGCCCATGCCTTCCTTGACGAGGTCGCCGACCGGCGCGGGCTGCGACAGGTCGAGGTCGTCAGCGCCCGTCCGCTGGACGAGGGGCGCCGCGCCGCGATCGAGAACAGCCTGAACCAGGCGCTTGCCGCGCGAACGGTCCTCACCCTGCGCGTCGATGCCTCGCTGCTCGGCGGGCTGGTGATCCGCATCGGCTCGCGCCTCCTCGACGCCAGCGTCAAAACCAAGCTGGACCGCCTCGGGCGCGTCCTGCAAACCGTCGCCTAACTGGAAAAGACTATGGAAATCCGTGCAGCGGAAATCTCCGCGATCCTGAAGCAGCAGATCGAGAACTTCGACAGCCAGGCGACCGTCGCCGAAGTCGGCCAGGTCCTGTCCGTCGGCGACGGCGTGGCGCGCGTCTACGGCCTCGACCAGGTCCAGGCGGGCGAAATGGTGGAGTTCCCGAACGGCGTGCGCGGCATGGCGCTCAACCTAGAGGTCGACAACGTCGGCGTCGTGATCTTCGGCAACGACCGCGACATCTCCGAAGGCGACATCGTCAAGCGCACCGGCGCCATCGTCGACGTTCCCGTCGGCAAGGGCCTGCTCGGCCGCGTGGTCGACGGCCTCGGCAACCCGATCGACGGCAAGGGCCCCATCGAATTCACCGAGCGCCGCCGCGTCGACGTCAAGGCTCCCGGCATCATCCCGCGCAAGTCGGTCACCGAGCCGATGCAGACGGGCCTCAAGGCCATCGATGCACTGGTGCCGATCGGCCGCGGCCAGCGCGAGCTGATCATCGGCGACCGCCAGACCGGCAAGAGCGCCATCGCGCTCGACGCCATCCTGAACCAAAAGGCGGCGCACGCGGGCAGCGACGAATCGAAGAAGCTGTACTGCGTCTACGTCGCCATCGGGCAGAAGCGCTCGACCGTCGCCAACCTGGTGAAGACGCTGGAGGACAACGGCGCGCTGCAATATTCGATCGTTGTCGCGGCGACCGCGTCCGAGCCCGCGCCGTTGCAGTTCCTCGCGCCCTACACCGGCTGCGCCATGGGCGAATATTTCCGCGACAACGGCATGCACGCGCTGATCGTCTACGACGACCTCTCGAAGCAGGCCGTCGCGTACCGCCAGATGTCCTTGCTGCTGCGCCGCCCGCCGGGCCGGGAGGCCTATCCCGGCGACGTGTTCTACCTGCACAGCCGCCTGCTGGAGCGCGCGGCGAAGATGAACGACGATCACGGCGGCGGCTCGCTGACCGCCCTGCCGATCATCGAGACTCAGGCGGGCGACGTGTCGGCCTACATCCCGACCAACGTGATCTCGATCACCGACGGGCAGATCTTCCTGGAGACCGGGCTGTTCTACAAGGGCATCCGCCCCGCCATCTCGGTCGGCCTGTCGGTCAGTCGCGTCGGCGGCGCGGCTCAGATCAAGGCGATGAAGCAGGTCGCCGGCAAGATGAAGCTGGAGCTGGCGCAGTACCGCGAGATGGAAAGCTTCGCGCAGTTCGCCTCGGACCTCGACGCCTCGACGCAGCAGTTGCTGGCGCGCGGCGTGCGCCTGACCGAGCTGCTGAAGCAGGCCCAGTTCACGCCTTTCCCGGTCGAGGACCAGGTGATCTCGCTGTTCGCCGGCACGCGCGGCTACCTCGACAAGATCAAGGTATCGGACGTCGGCCGGTTCGAGAAGCAGTTGCTGGCCGAGGTAAAGGGCAAGCAGGGTGAAATTCTCGAAGCGGTCCGTGCTTCGAAGCAGATCGACAAGGGGACCGAAGAGAAGCTGGTCGCCTTCCTCGACGATTTCGCGAAGAACTTCGCATGATGACGTGTTCCTTTTCTTGTCGTTCTGGACAAGTCGCGAAGCGGCGCGATCCAGAATCCAAGGTTCGATCGGATGTTGACCTTTTACGTTCGCACTCGCGGACGGATGGACCCTGGATCAAGTCCAGGGTGACGATCGGATTGGGTCGATGCCCAGCCTAAAAGATCTTCGCAACCGCATCGGCTCGGTCAAGTCGACTCGCAAGATCACCTCGGCGATGAAGATGGTCGCGGCCGCCAAGCTGCGCCGTGCGCAGGAACATGCGGAAGCGGGCCAGCCCTATGCCGAACGCATGGCCGGCATGCTGTCGCGCCTGGCGGAAAACATCGTCGCCGGGCCCTCCACCTCGAAACTGCTGACGGGTACCGGGCGCGACCTGGTGCACCTTATCGTGGTCATCACCTCCGACCGCGGCCTTGCCGGGGGCTTCAACTTCACCGCGGCGCGCGAGGCCCGTCGCCTGACGCAGCGGCTTTTGGGCGAAGGCAAGACCGTCAAGATCGTGACGCTCGGCCGCAAGGGGCGGGAGAACCTGCGCCGCGACCACGGCGCGCGCCTGCTCGACATGCAAGATCCCGGCACGAGCAAGGTATCCTTCGTCGATGCCGAAAACGTCGCCAACTTCCTGCTCGGCATGTTCAGCCAAGGCGAGTTCGACGTGTGCAGCCTGGTCTACAACCGGTTCAAGTCGGTCATCGCGCAGATCCCGACCGTGCAGCAGGTGATCCCGTTCGCGATCACGAAGTTCGAAACGGCGAACGAAAACGCGCCAATCGGGCCGAAGCCGATCTACGAGTTCGAGCCCAGCGAGGAAGCGATCCTCGACGCGCTTTTGCCAAAGAACCTCGCCGTCCAGATCTTCCGCGCGCTGCTGGACAGCGCCGCGGGCGAGCAGGCGGCGCGCATGACCGCGATGGACAACGCGACGCGCAATGCCGGCGACATGATCAACCGGCTGACGCTGAACTACAACCGCGCCCGCCAGGCCTACATCACCAAGGAGCTGATCGAGATCATCTCCGGCGCGGAGGCGGTGTGATACGGGGGTCAGATAGTCACCTCTCCCGGCGGGAGAGGTCGACCGGCGTGGCTGGGCGGGTGAGGGGCTGCGGAGTTCGTGGCCCGGTCCCTTACCCTCTCCCGCTGGGAGAGGGAATAACCCGTCGCACACAACCGGCAGAAAAGGAAAACACGCGATGAGCGACAGATGGAAAACGCTGTTGAATGGCTGCATGGTCGGTTGCGCCGGCATGGCGGGAGTCCCGCTTGCCCATCACGCGCAATCGGCACCGGTAACCGGCGGCAACGCTCAAGCGTCCGCCGACGCCTTGGCTTCGGCCGAGGAAATCAGGCAGACCCTCCCTCGTACCTACGGCGCGCCTGCGGCGGCGCCGCACACCCAGACTCGTTGAGACGGACAATATGACAAAGAACGCAATCGGTAAAATCACGCAGATCCTCGGCGCCGTCGTCGACGTGCATTTCGAGGGCGACCTGCCCAAGATCCTGAACGCGCTGACCTGCCAGAACCAGGGCAACACGCTGGTGCTGGAAGTGGCGCAGCAGCTGGGCGAGAACACGGTTCGCGCCATCGCCATGGATGCGACGGACGGTTTGGTGCGCGGTACGGAAGTGACCGACACCGGCGAGGCGATCCAGGTGCCGGTCGGGCCGGAGACGCTCGGCCGCATCCTCAACGTGCTGGGTGAGCCGATCGACGAGCGCGGGCCGGTGACGACAACGGAAAAGATGCCGATCCACCGCTCCGCGCCCGAGTTCATCGAGCAGGCGACCGAGACCGAAATCCTGGTCACGGGCATCAAGGTGATCGACATGATCGCCCCGTATTCCAAGGGCGGCAAGGTCGGCCTGTTCGGCGGCGCGGGCGTCGGCAAGACGGTGACCATCCAGGAATTGATCAACAACATCGCCAAGGCTCACGGCGGCGTGTCGGTGTTCGCCGGCGTCGGCGAGCGCACGCGCGAGGGCAACGACCTCTATCACGAGATGATCGACGCCGGCGTCATCAAGATCGACGGCGAGGGGTCGAAGGTCGCGCTTGTCTACGGCCAGATGAACGAGCCGCCAGGCGCGCGCGCCCGCGTCGGCCTGACCGGTCTCACCCTCGCGGAATATTTCCGCGACGTGCAGGGGCAGGACGTGCTGTTCTTCGTCGACAATATCTTCCGCTTCACCCAGGCGGGTTCCGAAGTGTCGGCGCTTCTAGGCCGCATCCCGTCCGCCGTGGGCTACCAGCCGACACTGGCGACCGACATGGGCGCGCTGCAGGAACGCATCACCTCGACCAACAAGGGCTCGATCACCTCGGTGCAGGCGATCTACGTGCCCGCCGACGACCTGACCGACCCCGCGCCGGCGACGTCGTTCGCGCACCTCGACGCGACCACTGTGCTGTCGCGCCAGATCGCCGAGCTGGGCATCTATCCGGCGGTCGATCCGCTCGATTCGACCAGCCGAATCATGGATCCGCGCATCGTTGGACAGGAACACTACCAGGTCGCCCGCGACGTGCAGCGCGTGCTGCAGACCTACAAGTCGCTGCAGGACATCATCGCCATTCTGGGCATGGACGAGCTTTCCGAGGACGATAAGCTGGTGGTCGCGCGTGCGCGCCGCATCCAGCGCTTCTTCTCGCAGCCCTTCCACGTCGCCGAGACCTTCACCGGCGTCCCAGGCGAGTTCGTGCCGGTCGAGGAAACGATTCGCGGCTTCAAGGGCATCGTCGCCGGCGACTACGACTACCTGCCCGAGGCGGCGTTCTTCCTGGTCGGCGGCATCGACCAGGCCGTCGCCAAGGGCGAGGCGCTGCTGAAGCAGGCGGCGTGAAGTAATGGCCAAGACTTTCACCTTCGAGCTGGTTTCCCCGGAAAAGCTGCTGTTCTCCGGGGACGTCGACATGGCCGTCATTCCGGCGGAGGAGGGCGACATCGGCGTTCTGGCCGATCATGCGCCACTGATCGCGACCGTGCGCCCGGGCGTGATCCGCACCTACAGCAACGGCCAGATGGCGCAGCGCCTGTTCGTTGCCGGCGGCTTTTTGGAAGTGACCAAGGACCGCTGCACGATGCTGGCCGACGCGGCCGTCCCGGTCGGCGACATTGACCGCGCGGCGGCGCACGCGGACCTGGCCCGGCTTTCCGGAGAAACAGTCAACACCGACAAGCATGAAAAAACGTTGCAACAGCGCAAACTGGCGGTTGCGAAGGCCATGGTGGATGCTGCTGGCGGCTCGGTGATGGGCATGCCGGAACGGGTTTGAACGAAATTATCCTGAACTTTTGTTCAGGACTCATCGCGCGGTTAACCCGGTGGTACAGGATGGGCGCTATCCTGCTTTCGCCTGAGGCGTGATGGTTCAATGGGTCCTGAAACAGGTTCAGCATGTCGATTCCCACAAAGCCGAGTTGAACCCGAAATGACAACGATTTGCCCCACCGATCTGCGCCTCGATGAAGTGCAACGCTGGATGTTTGACGAGGCGCTGCCGCTCTGGTGCGACGCCGGGCAGGATGCTCAGGGTTTGGGCTTTGTCGAGCTTCTATCCCTTGCCGACGGGACTCCGGTGGATCCGGGGTTCAAGCGCATGCGGGTGCAGGCGCGGCAGGTCTATGTTTACTGCCACGCCGCGCAGCTCGGTTGGAGCGGACCGGCGAAGGAAGCCGCAGCGAACGGCATAAGTTTCATTCTCGACAAGGGGTGGCTGCCCGACGGCGGTTGGGCGACAAAACTGGGCCGCGAGGGAGGGCAACTCGATACCGTCCGAAATTCCTATGATCACGCCTTCGTTTTGTTGGCGCTCGGCTGGTATTTCCGGCTGACCGGCGACCGCGCGCTGCTGGAAACTGTTCACCGCACGCTGGACATCATGGAAGCGCGGCTTCGCCATCCAACGGGGCTCGGCTTCCTGACGACCGAGCACGGGTCCGCCCACATGGAGCAGGATCCCAACATGCATTTCCTTGAAGCCATGCTGCTGCTGTACGAGACGACGGGCGAGCCGCGATTCGCTGAGGAAGCGCGCACCATCCTGCGCTTGTTCGAGACCCACATCCACCAGCCGCACAGCGCGGTGCTGCTGGAAGATTTCGACCTCGACTGGAATTCGCCGACCGACCCCGATCATCGGCGTATCGAACCCGGGCATCATTTCGAGTGGATCTGGCTGTTGTGGCAGGCCAAGCGCATTCTTGGCGACGATTTGATGCCCCTTGCGCCGCCGCTGTTCGATTTTGCGGAGCGCTATGGCAGCGATGCGGAAGGCCTCGTCTACGACGATGTGCTAGAGAATGGCCGCGTGATTGGCCCTACGCATCGCACCTGGGTTATGACCGAGGCGTTGAAGGGCTGCATCACGATGGCAGAAGCGACCGGCGCGGATCATTCCCGCCGCATCGCTCAGATCACGAGCCTGCTGCTCGACAGGTATCTGGCAACGCCCGTGCGCGGGCTATGGACCGACCAGCCAACAGGAGAGTCCAAGGCCGTTACAGCTCCTGCGAGTACTTTTTATCACGTGTTTCTGGCTTTTGCAGAATTGCAACGCTGGGGCCGCTCCATCGCCGAATAGGCAATGGCTTTGTTGCAAATCGGTCGCAAAATGACTAAGTGAAAATGGTTGCCGCGGAGTCTGAGGCAGCTTCCCGCGTCACCCACAGTCATTCACAGAGACGGATTGCCCTTCCATGTCCAAACATTGGACTCTCGACGATATTCCCTGGCAGAAATTCGATCCTTCGCAGGTCGATCCGGATATCGAGAAGATCGTGCGCGCAGCGGCGCTGGTTGAGGCAAATGCCGACCAGTACACGGCGTATCTGTGCAATGTGTTCGACGGCGACAAGGAGTTCTGCGACGAGTGCCTCGGCTGGGCGCGCGAGGAGGTGCAGCACGGCGCCGCACTTGGCAAATGGGCCGCGCTGGCCGACCCGAGCTTCAACTTCGACGAGGCCTTCGCGCGGTTTCGCGAAGGCTTCAAGTTCGAGACAAACGTGAACGCCTCGGTCCGCGGTTCGCGTTCGGGCGAGCTGATCGCACGCTGCATGGTGGAGACGGGCACGAGTTCGTACTACGCGGCCTTGGGAGACGCGACCAAGGAGCCGGTGCTCAAAGTGATCTGCGCCCGCATCGCCGCCGACGAGTTGCGGCATTACAAGTTGTTCTACGACAACCTGAAACGCTATATCGCGAGCGAAAACATCAACAAGGTCAAACGCGTCAAGATCGCGCTTGGGCGCATCGTCGAAACCGAGGATGACGAGCTGGCCTATGCCTACTACGCTTCGAACATCTTCGACCAGCCCTACGAACGAAAAATTCATTCGCGCGAGTACACGCGCCGCGCCTACCGCCTGTACCAGACTCAGCACATGGACCGTGCCATGGGCATGATTTTCAAGGCATGCGGGCTGAAGCCGCAGACGGGCATGTTCCGTCTCGCGCAGAGACTGGGCTGGTTTATCGTGAATAGCCGTTCGCGCCAGCTCAATAAGATCGCGGCCTAGCGTCCTTGGCCGCGCTGAACCTGCTGATCGTACCGATTTTGCTGGTTTTGGGACTGGAGCTCTACGGGTTCATCCGGCTTATCCAGCGCTATCGATCGCCGCTGTTTGGCCTGCTCATGCTGGGCTTGCTGCCCGTCCTCAACTTTGCTCTGTACGAGGGAACGCTGGCGCTGTGGCAGCATAGCTGGCTGAGCGAGGCCGAGCACAAATCTGTTGAGGGAAAGCGCAGGGATGCTGGCGTAAAGGACGAAACATCCGGACCTGCCCAAGACGCGGAAACGCCTAAGCCGTCACCAGGGCGGCTGCCTCCACCTCAGGCGACAAAGCCTCCTTTTCCGGCGGAAGCGATGAAACCAGATCGTACTTCCCCATGATCGCGGCAAGCGCGTCCGCCAGCGCCTCGATATCCGCCGTGCTGTGCAAGGGCGAGGGAGTCAGCCTGATCCGCTCGGTGCCGCGCGGGACTGTGGGGAAATTTATCGGCTGCACGTAGATTCGGTAAAGCTGCATCAGCTCGTTGCAAACAGTTCGGCATAGCTCGGCGTCGCCGACCATGACGGGAACGATGTGGCTTTGCGAGGCCATTACAGTTATGTGACGCGCAGCCAGCGCGCGTTTAAGAACCTGCACATGTTCCTGCTGCCGGTCGCGTTCTTCCCCGCTTGCTCGCAAGTGACGGATGCTGGCCAGAGCGCCTGCGGCCACGACGGGCGGGATGGAAGTCGTGAAAATAAATCCCGGTGCGAAGCTCCGAATGAAATCGACCAGCGGCGCCGAACCGGCGATATACCCGCCGACGACCCCGAAGGCCTTGCCTAGAGTGCCTTCGATCACGTCGATCCGCTCGGCCACGCCGTCGCGCGACGCAACGCCCGCACCTTCCGGCCCGTACAGCCCGACTGCGTGCACCTCGTCCAGGTAGGTGAGCGCGCCGTACCGCTGCGCCTGCTCCACGATCGCCCTGATCGGCGCGATGTCGCCGTCCATGGAGTATACCGATTCGAACACGACGATTTTCGGCCTGTGGCTGTCGGCCGCGCGCAGCAGTTCCTCGAGATGAGCCGGGTCGTTGTGACGGAAAATCTTTTTCTCTGCCCGCGAAAGCGAGATACCCTGGATGATCGATGCGTGGTTCATCTCGTCGGAGAGCACCAGGCAGCCCGGCAACGTTCGGGCAAGAGTGGCCAGCGCTGCCTCGTTCGCGACGTAGCCGGACGAAAACACCAGCGCGGCTTGCTTGCCGTGCAGCGAGGCAAGTTCCGCTTCGAGTTCTACGTGGTAATGCGTCGTTCCGGAAATATTGCGAGTGCCGCCGGCGCCTGCGCCGCACTGATCGAGGGCGGCATGCATCGCATCCAGCACCACGGGATGCTGACCCATGCCGAGGTAATCGTTGCCGCACCAGATCGTGACTTCGCGCGTACCCTCCGGACCGTGGTAGAGTGCCTTGGGAAAACGGCCGCGCTGGCGCTCCATGGTTGCGAAGTAGCGATAACGTCCCTCCGCTTTGAGGCCGTCCAGCTGGCCGACGAAAAACTGTGAGTACTCGCTGGGTGTCATGGCCGGTGCTCAGTACGACTGAAGCAAGTATATAGTCCCCAAACGGAAAAAGGCCCGAACTTTCGTCCGGGCCCTTCCTATTCTGCCGACCTCACTGAACGGAGGAATTCGATCCGGTCGGCGTGTTGCCGCCCATGCCGGTCGAAGACGTACCGGTCGACGTGGTGCCCATGTCGCCGGATGTTCCTGTTCCCATGCTGCCGGTGCCGCTCGCTGCGGCGCCGCCGCCCGAGCCGCCACCGACTCCCCCGGTCGCGCCGCTACCGGTCGACCCCATGGTCGTGCCCATCCCGCTGCCGGTACCGCCATTGTACTGGCTGGCGCCAGTGCCGCCATTATACTGGCTGGCACCCGTACCGCCATTGTACTGGCTGGCACCCGTGCCGCCAGCGGCACCGCCGCCAACTCCGGTCCCGGTGCCTGAGGCCCCGACGCCGGATGCGCCGCCGCCTGCACCCATGCCGCCGCCGCCCATCCCACCGCCCGCCCCGCCGCCGGCGCCGCCACCAGCCCCGCCGCCAGCCGCATAGGCCGAAGCCGCCATGGATAGGGAAATGGCCGCCACGGCACCGATCAGAAGCTTGTTCATCGAACTCTCCATAAGTGATTAAGTGCAGGAGCAACGCGAATGCAGGGCAGAGCGTTCCGCATCGAGAGTCACGAGTTTTGCTTGTTGTTAAGCGGCGCTGTTAACGCTTGCGCTGGCGTACGAGCCCGTGAGACAAGACCGGCGTTGTTTCCGTGGAAAGGATTGTCATGAGAGCGAAGCATTTTACCGGAGCATCGCGCCGGGCTGGTCCGGGGTTGCGTCGTTCGGGTATCGGGCTTGCGGCGCTATCCGCCGTGCTTGCCCCGTCGATTGGCCATGCCGCCGATGCGTGTCATAGGACCAGCGACGAAAAATCCGTCTATATGCGCTCGCTGCAGACCGATCTCATGGTAGCCGCGCTGACCTGCAGCGCGAACGACCAGTACAATGATTTCGTGCACAAGTTCCAGGCCTTGCTAAAGACCGATGCCGATCATTTGCGAGGCTATTACAAAAAAAAGCATGGCAAGGCGGGTGCCGAGGAACTGAATACCTTCGTTACGCGCTTGGCAAACGACGAATCCGAGCGCAGCATTCAGCAGGGGCAATCGGCTTACTGCGAGAACGCCACCAAGCTGTTCCAGTCGGCGCTTGCCTTGGCTCCCGGCCAGCTGGAAGACTATGCGATCACCCTGCCGATCTCCAGCGAAGCTCCGGTCAAACCCTGCGCCAGCTCCGCGGCGCAGGAAAAGCCGAAACCGGCTGCGGCGGCTTCAACCCCGTTGTCGAACGGTGGTAGCGCGACTGTGCCTGCAGCCGACGCGCCGGTGTCGACAGACAGCAAGTAAGTCACTTCCTTTCGAACAGGAAAGCCGGCGCTTGTCGCCGGCTTTTTTATGGGCGGTCGCATTCATCCGCGATTTACCATGGTGAAGTAGCGACGGTTGCCATTGACCTTTTTCCACAAAAGAGGGTCTTCCGTTCGCTGATGCGTATCCTGATGCGCACAACAAAAAGCCGGCGCTTTCGCGCCGGCCCCTTGTTGCCTTGAAACGTTCCGCAAGGAACGCCTCTGCATCGATTGCAGTCCTTAGTGGAACACGATCTCGACACGGCGGTTCTGCGGCTCGCGAACGTTGTCGCCAGTCGGAACCAGATTGTCGCGCTTGCCTTTGGCGTACACGGCGATCTCGCTCGGCTTGACACCCTGGCGAACCAGTTCGGCCTTGACGCTCTCCGCGCGACGCTTCGACAGCTTCAAATTGTAAGCATCGGAGCCGACCGTATCGGTGTGGCCTGTCACGTCGATGCGGGTGACAGAGCTGTTCGACTTCGCGGCCGAGGCGGCATTGTCGACGATCTTCTGCGCGTCAGCCGTCAGGTTGTAACGGTTGAAGTCGAAGAACACGAGGTAGCTGCTGGCGGCAACGACCGGGCGCGGAGCCGGGGTCGGGGCAGGCGTCGGACGTACCGGCGGCGGCGGCGCGATCGGCTTCGGCTCGTTGAACGTGTAGCGGATACCGAACAGGGCCTGGTAGCTGTGCAGGCTGTTCGATACGAACGTCGGACGGTTGGAACCGAACTCGGCACCCGGGGTGTCGATGTAGCGGAAGTCAGCGGTCGCGGCCCAGTTGTCGTCGATGTTGTAAGCAACACCGGCGATGCCCTGGTATGCGAACGCGACATCGTTGCCCGAGATGGTCGGACCGACGACACCCTGCGGGTGCGTGGCGGTCTGGGTCCAAAGGGCAGCACCGGCGCCGACGCCGAGGTACGGCACGATCGGCAGCGCGATGTTGTACTTCGTCAGGTCGAAGTCATAGAACGCGTTGACGAAGCCGGTCCACTCTTCGGTGCGGCCGGATGAACCGATGCCGAACACGCGGCGGGTGTTGGTTTCGTCGTATCCGCCCTCGAGCTCGGTGCGGA
Organism: Alphaproteobacteria bacterium; assembly: GCA_965199265.1. GTDB lineage: Bacteria > Pseudomonadota > Alphaproteobacteria > CALMVH01 > CALMVH01 > CBDAQV01. The sequence continues at coordinate 128,208 of CBDAQV010000009.1, forward strand.
TGTTGTTGCCGAAATTGTAACCGACCGAAGCGGTGGCCGCCCAGCCAGGCTGGTTGTACGTCACGGTGTTAGTTCCCGTCGGCGAGCCCGTGAAACGGTTGCCGGTCGAGGTCGCGGGCAGATCGGTCTTCAGGCGATCGTTCCAGTTAAGGCCGCCATTGGCACCAACGTACCAACCGGCCGGCTCGTCTGCGTGGGCGCTGACGGTGAGAGCGCCGAACGAGACGCCCCCCAGCAGCAGCGCGCCCATGAGGCGAAGCGATTTCGTCATTTAAAAGGCTCCTTTAGGTTTTTTCAGCGAAAGTGCTAACCAGTGTTCCGGCTGTTTGCATACCCCGATAGAAGAGCTTTTGACACCCCCTGTTCCTGCGATGCACCACGTTTCGCCAGACCGATGCAGATATGCAACAGGCCTTCCATAGGCTTCTTGCCGAGGGTTTCTCTACTCCCTTGCCGGTTTGTCCGGCGTTCCCTAAGTTAGCGCATCGCGTTTGAACGGTTCGGCTCTGAACGGCGCACAAAATTAATGGTAAGGGGTTCGTACAAGTGACTTTCTATCCGGAAGAAAAACTGGCGATTTTCATTGACGGTTCGAACCTATACGGCGCGGCCAGGGCGCTCGGCTTCGACATCGATTACCGCAAGCTGCTGAAGTGGGGCGCCTCGCGCGGCCGCCTGCTGCGCGCGTTCTACTATACCGCGCTGTTCGAGGACCAGGAGTACTCGCCGATCCGGCCGCTGATCGATTGGCTCGATTATAATGGCTACACCATGGTCACCAAGCCGACCAAGGAGTTCACCGATGCGACCGGCCGCCGCAAGGTGAAGGGGAACATGGACATCGAGCTTGCCATCGATGTCATGGAGATCGCCGAGAAGGTCGACCACATCATGCTGTTCTCCGGCGACGGCGATTTCCGCCGCCTGGTCGAGGCGGTGCAGCGCCGCGGCGTGCGCGTGACGGTGGTTTCCACCATCCGCTCGGCCCCGCCGATGGTCGCGGACGAGCTTCGCCGTCAAGCTGACCACTTCCTCGAGCTGACCGACCTCGCGCCGGAGATCGCCCGCACGCCCGTCCAGGGCCAGCAAGGGCAGTACCCGCAAAACCAGCGTCAGTACGGGTCGGCGGAGTATTCCCAGCCGCAGGCGGAAAACGCTCTTTAGTGGCTTTGGGAAAGGGTGCGGGCGGCCGAGATCCGGTCGCGGGCATACAGTTTGTCGATCCGGACCGCGATTGCCCGCTTTGCCCCCGCCTTGCCGAATTTCGTAACGCGAATCGGCAGCACTACCCGGGATTTTACAACGCGCCGGTTCCCGGCTTCGGCGGGCTGGACGCGCAGTTGCTGGTGGTCGGGTTGGCGCCGGGGTTGAAGGGCGCCAACAGCACCGGCCGCCCGTTCACCGCCGACTACGCCGGCGACCTGCTGTATCCAACTCTGTTGAAGGCTGGGTTCGCCACCGGCCGTTACGGGCGCCGCGCCGACGACGGGTTGCAGCTGATGGATTGCCGGATCACCAACGCCGCGCGATGCGTGCCGCCGCTGAACAAGCCGCTGCCGGGCGAGATCGCGACCTGCCGAAACACGTTCCTGATAAAGGAAGTCGCCGCCATGCCGCGCCTGAAGGCGGTGCTGGCGCTCGGCACGGTGTCGCACGGCTCGGTCCTCTCGGTATTCGGCCAGCGCCTGTCCCGCTTCAAGTTCGCGCACGGCGCGCGCCACGAACTGGACGCCGGCCTGGGCGGCCACCCCGTCACCCTGTTCGACAGCTATCACTGCTCGCGCTACAACACGAGCACCGGCCTGCTGACGACCGAGATGTTCGAGTCGGTGGTCGCGGGCATTCGCGACTTCATCCCCCAATAAACCCGGCCGATTGCAGCCGCCACAGGCGGGCGTAGAGACCGCCGGCATCCACCAGCGCAGCGTGCGGTCCGTCCTCGGCGACCCGGCCGTTCTCCATCACCACGATCCGGTCGAGGTGGGAGATGGTCGACAGGCGGTGCGCGATGGCGATGACGGTGCGGCCTTCGAACAGCTCGTCTAGGCTTTCCTGGATCAGGCGTTCGCTTTCGCTGTCCAGCGCGCTGGTCGCCTCGTCCAGGATCAGGATCGGCGCGTTCTTTAAAAATGCGCGGGCGATGGCGATGCGCTGCCGCTGCCCGCCCGACAGCTTGACGCCGCGCTCGCCGACAAGGCTGTCGTAGCCCGTGTTGCCATGGCTGTCCTTCAGGCCGAGAATCGTGTCGTGAATGAAGGCGCGTTTCGCCGCCGCCACGATCTCCTCCTCCGTCGCGTCGAGCCTTCCATAGGCGATGTTGTCGCGAATCGAGCGGTGCATCAGGTCGGTCGCCTGCGGGATCATCGCGATCCCCGTTCGCAGGTCGGCCTGCGCCACTTCGCGGATGTCCTGCCCGCCGATGCGGATCGCGCCCTGCTGCACGTCGAACAGGCGTAGCAAAAGCTGCACCAGCGTCGACTTCCCCGCGCCGCTGGGGCCGACCAAGCCGACCCGCTGGCCTTGCGGAATGTCGAGGGAGAACCCGTTGAATACCGGCTGGCCGGGATAACTGAAAGTAATGTCGTGGAGCATCACGTTCGAGGGGCCGGGCAGGCTCCGCGACGCCGTGGCGTCCTGCACTTCCGCCGGAACGATGATAGTGGCGAGTGCGTCCTCGATTGTCGCGACGTTGCTGAAATACGTTGTCATGGCCATCAGCAGCCACCAGATGTTGAAGACGATCGACAGGGAAAGCGCTAGCGCGGTCGCGATCTGTCCCGTGGATAGCTGACCGCTGCGGTAGCCTCCGACGCACAGCGCCAGGATCGCGATCTGGAACAAGGCGTTGATCGCATCCTGCGCAGTCCACAGGATGTTGCCTTCAAGGATCTCGACCTGCTCCGAATGTCCCGCGTCGACCATCGCGGCCGAAAACAGCCTGTCCTCGTGCCGTTCGCGCGCGAATAGTTTTACCACTAGTATGTTGGTGACGCTGTCCATGTACCGGCCGCGCATCATGTGCTGCGCCGCCGCTGCTTGGCTGGCCCGGGTGGAAACCTTCGGTATGCGCCAGCGGTACAGCGCCAGGTTTGAGGCGAAATACAGTGTACCCGTCAATGCGAACGCCCAGCCGATCCCCGCGAACAAAGCTACAGAAGTGACGCCGGTCAGCAAGGCATAAAGCAGGCTTCCCGTCGTGGTGGTGAGCACGTCGTGCACGGCCTGCGGCATCTCGATGACCTTGCCGGCAAGCCGGCCGGCAAAGTCGTTCTGGAAGTATCCGTAGCTGTGCGAGTACAAGTAGTTGGCCAGCCTGCGGCGCACTAGCATTTTGAGTATCGGGCGGAAACGCGCTTGCGCCTGGTTGCCCGCGTAGGCGGCGAACTTGCCTAGTAGGAGGCATGTCACGATGTAGGCAACGGAAATCCTCAGCACGGCGCGCAGCGCGATGTCGCGGTCGCCCTTGTTCAGGGCATCGACGATCCGCCCGAAGAAATAGGGTTCGAGCGCCCATGCCAAGCTGAGGACGACGCTTCCCGCCACGCCGACACCGATCGACCAGCGCAGCGACTTCACGAAAATCCAGATGAACGGAAACGCCTTCTTCGGCAGCTCCCCGCCCAGCGGCGCGAAGCGGTCGAAATCCCGTGCCTTGGGAAAGATGCGATCGCGCAGGCGCATGGTGCTCAGGTGTCAGAGGTCAGATATCAGAATTGAGTGCATCGATTTTACGTGACTTCTGATTTCTGGCATTTGGATTACCCTTTTGCCTTCATGATCCGCGCCTTCTCGCGCTGCCAATCACGTTTTTTCGAGGTTTCGCGCTTGTCGTGCTGCTTCTTGCCCTTGGCGAGGCCCAGCTTGACCTTCGCCAGCCCGCGCTCGTTGAAGTAGAGCGAGACGGGGACCAGCGTCATGCCTTCGCGCTTGATCGCGCCCAGCAGCTTGTCCATCTCCTTGCGGTGGACCAGCAGCTTGCGCGGGCGGCGCAGCTCGTGCTGCCGGTCTTTCGGTCCCGCCCGCGTGTACTCGGGGATATGGGCGTTGAAAAGGTACAGCTCGCCCTTCATCTCGCCCGCGTGCGCTTCGTTCAGGCTCGCCTGGCCGCCGCGCAATGACTTCACTTCCGTGCCGGTCAGGATGATGCCGGCCTCCAAGGTTTCCTCGATGAAATAGTCGAAGCGGGCGCGGCGGTTATCCGCCACCGTGCCGTGGGAGATGTTTGCCATGTCAGTTCAGCAGATGCGCGCCGCGCATCGCTTCCTCGACCAGGCGCTTGGTCGCCTCCGCGGGCGGGACCAGCGGCAGGCGCAGGTCGGGCGCGCACAGGCCGAGCAGGCCGGCGGCGTACTTGACTGGCGCGGGGCTGGTCTCGGCGAACAGGGCGTGGTGCAGCGGCATCAGCAGGTCGCGCAGCCGCGCGACTTCGGCCAGGTCGCCGCGCTCCCAAGCGGCGTGCAGCGCGGCGCACTCGGCCGGGGCGATGTTGGCGGTGACGGAAATGCAGCCGTGCCCGCCCTGCGCCAGGAAGCCCGGCGCGGTCGCGTCCTCCCCCGACAGCTGGCAGAATTGCGGCCCGCAGGCGAGGCGGATCCGGGTCGGCCGCGCCAGGTCATTGCTCGAATCCTTGGCCCCGACGATGTTCGGCAGCCTGGCAAGGCGCGCCATGGTCTCGACGCTCATATCCACGACCGAGCGGCCGGGAATATTGTAGATGATCACCGGCAGGTCGACCGCGTCGTGGATCGCGCTGAAATGCTGGAACAGCCCTTCCTGAGTTGGCTTGTTGTAGTACGGCACTACAACAAGCGCAGCCAGGGCGCCTGCTTTCTTCGCATGCGCGGTCAGGGCGATCGCCTCGAGGGTCGAGTTCGATCCCGCGCCGGCGATGACAGGAACCCGCCCCGCCGCCGCCTCCACCGTCGCCGACACGACGCGCTCATGCTCGGCGTGGCTGAGCGTCGGCGATTCGCCCGTGGTGCCACACGGCACGAGGGCCCTGGTTCCCGCCGCGATCTGCCGCTCGCACAGCGCTGCAAAGGCGGTTTCGTCCAGTTTACCGTCCCGGAACGGCGTTATGAGCGCGGTGATCGAACCCGAAAACATGCCTGGCGTCAAAACCTGTTAGAACTCTTCTCCCCCGGTATTAAAGCGTGATCTAAAAGGAGTCATGCGCAATCGAGTATTCATGGCGGCGGTGACGGCCACGGCGTTGATGGCGGCGGGACCTGCCGAGTCAAAGCTGCACTTGCCGTTGCTGCACAAGGCAAAACCTTCGGGTACGGTGGGCGCACAGGCGCTGCGCGCCGCCGACGGCAATCGCTGGCCCGAGGCGCACGACATCGCCCAGCGCTCGGGCGACCCGGTGTTGGTCAAGCTGATCGACTGGCTCGATTTGTCCCGCCCTGGCACTGACGCCAGCTTCCAGCGAATCGCTTATTTTGTCGAAAGCAATCCCGATTGGCCCAGCAGCGGGTCCCTGCGCAAGCGCGCCGAGGACGCTTTGCCGCCGACCCTTGACCCGACGCAGGTCGCGGCATGGTTCGACGGGCATCCGCCCCAAAATCCCGACAACATGAGCGTCTACTACGACGCGCTGATTCGCCTGAACCGGCCGGACGAAGCGGCGCGCCAGGCGCGCGACCTTTGGGTGGACGGTACTTTCACCAGCGAGCAGCTGCGCGACTACCATGCGCGCTTCGGATCGGTCCTGCGGCGCGACGACAATGTCGCGCGCACCGATCGCCTGCTGTGGGACAAGGCCTATCTCGACGCGCGGGCGATGCTGCCCTTGCTCGACCGCGACGACCAGGCGGCGGCGAACGCGCGCGTCGTGCTCGGCACGCGCGGCTCCGGCGCGGAAGCGGCGGTCGCCGAACTGCCGGGCGACCGGCAGCGCGATCCCGGCGTGCTGTTCGCGCGCGCCGCGTACGCAATGTCCGAGCTGCGCGACTCCGATGCCGCCACGATCCTGGAGGAAGCACCGGCACAACCGCCGCACCCTTCCGCATGGTCGACCCTGCGCCTTGCGCTGGCGCGCCGCCTGCTGGAGGCCCACGACTACAAGGCCGCCTACAAGATCGCCGCGGCCGACAAGGCCACCGAACCCTCGCAGATTGCCGAGTCGCAATTCCTTGCCGGATGGATTGCGCTGCGTTTCCTCGGCGACGCGCAGGTCGCGGCACAGCACTTCGCCTACATGTTCGAACATGTGACAACGCCGATGAGCAAGGCGCGCGCGGCGTACTGGGCGGCGCAGGCCCAGGTTCCGGTCGCCGGCCTTACGCCGGAGCAATGGCTCCAGCACAGCGCTGCGTACACCACAAACTTTTACGGGCAGTTGGCGGCCGAAACCCTGGGCAGAAGCCTGACCCTGCCGCCCGAGCCACAGGCGACGCCGGCCGAAGCGGCGAAGTTCGAGCATTCCGAGCTGGTGCGCGCCGCCCGGCTGCTGCACGGCGCCGGGGATCCAAACCGCGTGACCGTCTTCGTCAACCGTCTGGGCGAGCTTGCCAGGACTCCGGCCGAGGCGGCGGAGTCGGTTCGCCTTGCCCGCGACCTAGGCTCTGTGCCGATCTCGGTGCAGATCGCGAAAAAGGCGATGCAGAACAACATCGGTATCCTGGCAAGCGGCTGGCCGGTCATGGGCGGCGTGCGTGTGCGTGAGCCCGAGCTGGCCCTGGTGCACGGCATCGTGCGCCAGGAAAGCCTGTTCAACCCGGTTATCGTCAGCCCGTCAGGCGCGATCGGCCTGATGCAGCTGATGCCTGCGACCGCCGCGGGGGAGGCCCGCAAGCTGGGCGTGAAATCGTCCACCCCGGCGCTCAGCCAAAATCCGGCGCTGAACGTGACCCTGGGCGCGGGCTACCTGCAATCCATGATCGACAACTATAGCGGCTCCTACATTCTCGCCGTCGCCGCCTACAACGGCGGCCCGGGGCGGGTGCGCGGCTGGCTGCAGGACATCGGCGACCCGCGCACCGGCAGCGTCGATCCGGTCGACTGGATCGAGCTGATCCCCGTCCAGGAAACCCGCAACTACGTCCAGCGCGTCCTGGAGAACCTGCAGGTCTACCGCGCGCGCCTTTCCGGCGGCACGGCGCGCATCCAGCTGGCCGAGGACTTGCGGCGGTGATTGAACCTTTACCTGCCATCCTTGCTTCAAGCAGAGGATGGCGTTCGAGCTAGTATTCCAATGTTTACCGAACACACGATCCCGTCCGCGGACGGGATCAGCCTGTATTATCGCGAGTACAATTCCGCCGGCAAGGGGCATCCCGTCTTGTGCCTGCCCGGGATCACGCGCAACTCGGCCGACTTCCACCTGCTTGCCGAGCATCTGGCCGAGCAGGGACGGCGGGTGGTCTGCCTTGACTACCGGGGCAGGGGCCGGTCGGCTTACGATCCCAACTGGCGTAACTACCGGCCCATGCGGCTGTTGCGGGATGTCGCATGGGCCCTGCACAAACTGCGTCTGAAGCCCGTGGTCGTGATCGGCACGTCGCTGGGCGGGTTGCTGACGATGGGGTTGGCGGCGCTGCATCCGGGTCTGGTTTCCAGCGCCGTGATCAACGATATCGGTCCCGATGTGAACAATGGCGGCGTGGCGCGGATCGCCGCCTATATCGGCCATCGCCAGACGGTCGATACCCTGGAGGACGGGATCGAGCACCTGAAGCTGATCTTCCGCAACATCGGCATCAACAGCGAGGAGGAATGGACGCTGCTGGCCGAAGGCTCGTTCCGCAAAGGCCCGGACGGGCTCTATCATTCCGATTGGGACCCTGCCATCGCGCGGACAATGACAGGCGCAGGCAGGACACCCGTCCCGCTATGGCTTGTCTTCCGTGCGTTGCGCCGGACGCCAACCCTGGTAATCCGCGGAGGCAACTCGGACGTCCTGACCCTGGCGACCTTCGACCGCATGGCGGAGGTCAAGCCAGACCTGATGCGGCTGGTGATCCCGAACGCCGGGCACACCCCGACGTTGAACGAGCCAGAAGCGAGGGAGGCGATCGACCGGCTGCTGGAGTGGACGGGCTGAAGAATCGTCATCCTGGACAAGGCCACCAAGCCACGACTCAGATCCATCTATCCCACGATTCTACGGCTATAATACTTTCATCAGTGAGAAAGCGGAGAGCTGGATCTTGCCGCTTTGCAGCTGTCCAGGATGACGGTCATTGTGTGTTGCTTCCATACGGGAGGCGAGCCGGGCGCGCCGGAGGCAGGTGTCGCTCGATGCTGTTCAGCATGCGGGCTGTTCCCTTGTCGACCTTACTTGTGATTTGCGGCATCACAGCGCTCACAGCGCAGACTCCAGTGCCGGCGACAACGGCGAAGGGCGTCCAGGACAAAAGCTGCGGGTGGGTGGCCAGGGAGGAAACGTGCTGCGTCACTGCCTCGACATAAGGCATGGCGTCGAACCGTGCGAGGTCGGCTCCCGTCAGCGTGCCCATGCCAAGAACCGTGGCCGTTGCGGCGTTCGCGCCGATGGCCACCGCTTCCGCGACGGTCCGCAGCCTGTCCCTGGCCTGATCGCCCCAGGCGTTCGAGGCAAGCCGCGCAACCGGCCTGGAGACGATCTGCTCGAAAAGTTTTGTCTCTTTCGCGTCCTGCATGTACGTCTCCGTTCGAACTGTCATTGATGTACGCTAATATCCACGGAACTCAAATAAATTGTTTACAAAATGTTAATCGGCAGCGAGTCGCCCCGGGTCGAGATCGTCTCGCCGGCGCGGTACATCGAGCGCGACACCTTGTCGCTGGCCGTCGGGCGGGCCACGCAGGCGGGTATCCTGCTTGCGGTCTCGCCGGGTTGCCATTTGCGCGCCGGGCAGTTCGCCGGTGGGGACGACCAGCGCGCCTACGACTTCACGCGCGCCTGGACCGGCGATGCGGACACGTTGTGGGCGGCGCGCGGCGGATACGGGACGGGACGCCTCGCAACGCTTTTGCGTGGCCGGCTGCCAGCATTGGGCAAGTCGTTCATCGGCTACAGCGACCAGACTTACCTGCTGGCGCACATCGCCCGGCAGCGGCTTGGCAAGGCAGTGCATGGGCCCATGCCGGTCGATCTTCTGCGCCCCGAGAAGCGCGATTCCGTCGACAATCTGCTTGCCCGGGTCGAGCGGCGGGACTTCGCGCTGCGCTGGAAGTCGGACGCGCCCGATTGCGTCCTGCGCGAGGGGGCGGCCACGGGACACGTCGTGGTCGGCAACCTGTCGGTCCTGACCCGCCTGATCGGCACACCCGACGAGCCCGAATGGACCGGCGCGATCCTGTTCGTCGAGGATGTCGAGGAATACCTCTACGCCCTCGACCGCATGTTCCTCCATCTGGCTCAGGCCGGCATCCTCGGCCGCATCGCCGGGCTGGTGCTGGGCGCGTTCACTGATTGCAAGGACAACGAGACTCCGTTCGGGCGCACCGTGCCGCAGATCGCGCTGGACCACCTGAAGGGCAGGGACATCCCCGTGGCGGCGGGCGCGCCGTTCGGCCACGGGGCGGTGAACGAGCCCATCGTCTTCGGCGCGGCCTGCCGCGTGACGTGCAGCGCGGCCGGCGCCGAGATCGAGGCGGACGGCTGATGGAGGGCATGCCGTACCCGCTGCACAGGCTCGCGAGCCCCGTTCCGGTCATCGAGGCCGAGCGGCTGAGCCGGTCGTCGCTGCGCCGTCACGCGCCCGAACTCATCGACACTGCCGCTTTCCCGATGATCGACGTCTCGGTGGTGACGCACAAGTCGCGACGCTGGTTCGCCGAGTTCTTCGCCAGCCTAGCGGCGCAGAGCTACCCGCTGGAGAAGATCAACCTGATCGTCACCGATCACTCCCCCGACGACAGCGAGATCGAGCCGTTGGTGCACGCGCTGGTGCCGTTGCAGGCGCGGCTGCGCTCGTGCAGCCTCGAGCACCGCGAGAACCGCGGCTTCGGCGCCGGGCACAACCGCGGCCTGACCGCTGGTACGGCCGAGTTCATCCTGGTCACGAACGTCGACCTGGCGTTCGAGGCGGAAACGCTGGCGCGGCTGGTGCGTCACGCCCTGACCGGGCCGAAGACGTTCGTGGCGTGGGAATGCCGGCAGAAACCCTACGAGCATCCCAAGGCCTACGACATCCTGACCCAGGAAACCCCGTGGTGCTCGGGCGCGTGCCTGTTGCTGCGGCGCACGGCGCTTACGGAGGTAAAGGGGTTCGACGACGCCTTCTTCATGTATGGCGAGGATGTCGACCTCTCGTGGCGGCTGCGCGCCAAGGGCGGCCGGTTGCGCTACTGTCCGGATGCGGTCGTATGGCACCACACCTATGCCGGCCCCGGCGAAGTCAAGGAGACGCAATACTTCCACGGTACGCGCGGCAACATGTTCCTGCGCCTGCGCTTCGGCGGCCCGCTCGATATCCTGATCGGCTTTGCCATGCAGGCTTCGCTGCTGGTGCATCGCCAGCGCTTTCCCGGCAAGTTCGGCAAACTGTTTCGAGGTTACACCACGATCGGCGCGAAAGCGTGGCACTTCCTGCTGACGCGGCCGTCCAGACGGCGGATGGGCAAAGCGAAGGTAACCTTCCCCGGCTGGGACTACGCGCCGCTCCGCAAGGGCGCCTTCGTCGCGCCCGCCCTCCTGCCGCGAAATCAGGACGAACGGCCTCTGGTCAGCCTGATCATCCGCACCTACCCGGGACGCCTGCCGCTGCTGCACGAGGCCCTGGTTTCGGCCCGGTTGCAGACCTACCGGCCGCTCGAGGTGATCGTGGTCGAGGATGGCGGCAGCACCGCCGCCGCGTCCTGCGCGCGGCTGGGCCATATCAGCGACCTCGACATGGTTCATTATGCCGCCCCGCGCAGGGGGCGGGGCTACACCGGCAACATCGGGCTGGCCCTGGCGCGCGGCGACTACATCTCCTTCCTCGACGATGACGATTTGCTGTTCGCCGATCATATCGAGGCGCTGGCCGGAGAGCTGCTGAAAGGCGAAGCCCGCGCCGCCCATGCCTACGCCTGGGAGGTGGAAACCGTCTTCACGCCGGAGAAATGGCTTCCTTACCGCGAGGCCGCGCCGCAGAGCCGCCTCGACCGGCCTTTCGATCGCCCGCGGCTCTGGCGCGAGAACTACATCCCGATCCAGGCCGTGCTGTTCGACCGTTCGCTGTACGAGACGTACGGCGGCTTCGCCGAAGACCTGGAAAGCCTCGAGGATTGGGACCTGTGGCAGCGCTATGCTTTGGCCGGCGACTTCGCCACGGTGGCGAAGACCACCTCGCTGTTCCGCATGCCCGCCGATCCCGCCGCCCGGCTGCGCCGCATGCGGGCGATGCACGAGCACTACGCCGCCGCCGCGGCGCGGCAGGAGGCGATGCCGTGGTGCGCGACCGTTGCCGACCTGCGTCGCGCCACCGGCGGCGACCGGGTGCTGGAAACGAACCGGTGGAAGGAGCGGCTGGCGCGCGTTCCGGGGCTGTATCCGATATGGCGGGCGGTGAGGCGCCGGGCTGAAAATTGATGTAATCGCGAACTTGTTTCAGGACGCATCGTTCCGAGTTATCGACCCATAGGTCCTGACCTTCGTCAGGATGACACTACAATCAAGCCGCCTGCAACGCCTGCGAAGGGCCGATCAGCAGCCTGTTGCCTTCGACGCCGACGCGAACGGTCTGCCCGTCGAGGATAGCCCCTTCCAGCAGCTTCTGCGCCAGCGGGTTCTGCAGTTCGCGCTGGATCACGCGTTTGAGCGGGCGGGCGCCGTAGATCGGGTCGAAGCCCTGGTCGGCCAGCCAAATCTTGGCGTCCTCGTCCAGAGCCAGGGTGATGTTGCGGTCGGCCAGCAGCTTGCGCAGGTGCCCGAGCTGTATATCGACGATCGTGGTCATCTGATCGCGGCCCAGGCGATGGAACAGCAGGATCTCGTCGATGCGGTTCAGGAACTCGGGCCGGAAATGGCCGCGCACCACCGACATCACCTCGTCGCGGATCAACGACAGGTCGTCGCCCGCCGGGTGCGAGGCGATGACTTCGGAACCAAGGTTCGAGGTCATGATGATGACCGTGTTGCGGAAATTGACCGTGCGGCCCTGACCGTCGGTCAGGCGGCCGTCGTCGAGGACCTGCAAAAGCACATTGAACACGTCGGGGTGCGCCTTCTCCACCTCGTCGAACAGCACGACCTGATAAGGGCGGCGGCGGATCGATTCGGTCAACGCGCCGCCTTCGTCGTAGCCGACATAGCCCGGAGGCGCGCCGATCAGGCGCGAGACGGAATGCTTCTCCATGTACTCCGACATGTCCATGCGGACCATCGCCGTCTCGTCGTCGAACAGGAAGTCGGCAAGCGCCTTGGTGAGCTCGGTCTTGCCGACGCCGGTCGGCCCCAGGAACAGGAACGAGCCGATCGGGCGGTCCGGGTCCTGCAGCCCGGCGCGGCTGCGGCGCACCGCGTTCGAGACCGCGACCACGGCGTCGGGCTGGCCGACGACGCGCCTGCCCAGCACCAGTTCCATGTCGAGCAGGCGCTGCTTGTCGCCCTGCAGCATCTTGTCGACCGGAATGCCGGTCCAGCGGCTGACGACACCGGCGATCTGATCCTCGCGCACTTCCTCGTTCAGCATGCGGTTGACGACGTCCTTCTCCGCCTCCTTCAGCTTGGCGTTGAGTTCGGGGATGACGCCGTAGGCAAGCTCGCCCGCCCGGGCGAAGTTACCGCCGCGCTGCGCCTGTTCCATCTCCATGCGCGCTTTCTCGATGTCTTCCTTCAGCCGCTGCGCGCTGTTGATCTTTTCCTTCTCCGCGTGCCAGCGGGTCGTCAGCTCCGCCGATTCCTGCTCGAGGTCGCGCAGCTCCTTCTGCAGCTTGCCCAGCCTGTCCTGCGAAGCGGGATCGATTTCCTTGGACAGCGCCTCGCGCTCGATCTTCAATTGTATGATGCGCCGGTCCAGCTCGTCGATCTGCTCGGGCTTGGAGTCGACTTCCATGCGCAGGCGCGATCCCGCCTCGTCGATGAGGTCGATCGCCTTGTCGGGCAGGAAGCGGTCGGTGATGTAGCGGTTCGACAGCGTCGCCGCCGATACGATGGCGGCGTCGGTGATGCGGACGCCGTGGTGGACCTCGTACTTCTCCTTAAGTCCGCGCAGGATCGAGATCGTGTCCTCAACCGTCGGCTCCTCGACATAGACCGGCTGGAAACGTCGGGCGAGCGCGGCGTCCTTCTCGATGTGCAGGCGGTATTCGTTCAGCGTCGTCGCGCCGACGCAGCGCAGCTCGCCGCGCGACAGGGCGGGTTTGAGCATGTTCGACGCGTCCATCGCGCCGTCCGCCTTGCCCGCGCCGACCAGCGTGTGCATCTCGTCGATGAAGACGATGATCTCGCCCGACGCGGCGCGGATCTCGCCGATGATGGCACGCAGCCGCTCCTCGAACTCGCCGCGGAACTTTGCGCCGGCGATCAGCGCGCCGAGGTCGAGCGACAGCAGCTTCTTGTTCTTCAGCCCCTCGGGCACGTCCTCGTTGATGATGCGCTGCGCCAGCCCCTCGATGATCGCGGTCTTGCCGACGCCCGGCTCGCCGATCAGCACGGGGTTGTTCTTGGTGCGGCGCGACAGGACCTGGATCGTGCGCCGGATTTCCTCGTCGCGGCCGATCACCGGGTCCAGCTTGCCGGCCCGCGCCGCTTCGGTCAGGTCGCGAGTGTACTTCTTCAGCGCGTCGTAGCTGTCCTCTACCCCGGGATTATCGGCTTTGCGCCCCTTGCGCAGGGTATCTATCGCCGAGTTCAGCTTCTGCGGCGTGACCTTGGCCTCTCCCAGCGCCTTGCCCGCGCCGCTGGTGCTGGCGGCGATGGACAGCAGCACGCGCTCGGCGGTGACAAAGCTGTCGCCCGCGCGCTCGGCGATTTTCTGCGCGTTCTCAAGGATGCGTTGCAGCTCGGGGGAAAGGTAGACCTGCCCGTCCGTCCCGCTGACCTTGGGCAATTTGGCCAGTTCGCGCTCGGCAGCCATCCTGGCAATCTCAGGGTCGCCGCCGGCGTTGCGGATCAGCATGGACGCAAAGCCGTCCTTGTCGTCCAGCAACGCCTTCAGCACGTGCTCGGGCACCAGGTGCTGGTTGCCGGCTCCTTGCGCGATCGCCTGCGCCGCCTGGATGAAGCCGCGCGCCTTTTCAGTGAACTTTTCGAAATCCATTGGGACCCTCTGGATTGAGCCTCTCGGGCGAGCACTCGGTTATGCATGCGGCCCTTTGCAGGCACCGCCTCGAGGATCTATTTGGGGTCAGGGCCGTGTCAGTGCAAGCGCCTCGCGGCACTGGCTCCGATCACTCCGGCTGCTCGTTACGGTCGAACTCGTCTTCCTCGTTATCGCCCATGTCGCCGCTTCCCTGCGTGTCTTGGCTTTCCTGAGTCTCGCGGTCCTCGCGATCTTCAGGCGCGCCGTGTCCGCTGCTTTCCTGCCGTGCATCGCGGCTGCGGCTTTCTTCACGCGTGTCGCGGCCGTTGCGTTCCTCGCGTCCACCGCGATTGTTGCGCTCGTCGCCGCCGCTGCGCTCGCCACGCTCGTTCCCCTGATCGCGGTCGTCCCGGCGGTCATTCCTGTTACTACCCTCGCCGTTGCGCAGGAATTGCGGCGCATCGCGCATTTCCGGCTGCTCTCCCCCTTTGGGATCGCCCTGACCGAAATCGGGCTGCGGCTCTTCCCCATAGCCGTTACCTTGGTTCTGGCCGTTGTGACTTTCCTGGCGCTGGCGCCGACCGTCTTCCGGCCCGTATTCCTGCGCGTTGATGATGCGGTAATAGTGCTCGGCGTGCTGATAATAGCTTTCGGCGCCGATACGGTCGCCCGCCGCCGTCGCGTCGCTCGCAAGGTTCAGGTACTTCTCGTGAACCTGGTAGGCGCTACCGCGGATCCGGACGTCCGGGCCGTTGCTGTCGAAGTTCTGGTTGCGGTTGATGAACGGCGGACGGCGGTTGCCGCCGTTACTCATGCCGCCGCCATGCTGAGGGCCGCCGCCACCGCCATGCGGTCCCCGTCCGCGGCCACGCTTGTTGCCGCCCTGACCACCGCCGCCTTGTCTCATCATCGCAATATCACCCGATTGTTTCGCATGCTCGAAGAGAGGATCCAGGGATCTGCCGCCCTGTCCACGGCTGGAACTGGTCACAGCCGCTGCTTCGAATTGGCAAATCATACAGAACCGGGCCGCCAAAGCCAAATCTAATTCGTGCCGGCAAGGCTGTCGAAGTCACTCCGGCTCTGACGTCCAGCGCTTTTTGTCCCTCGGCATTTCATCCCGCAGGGCTTTCAGCTTGTGCTTGTCCGGAACGGTCGCGGAGGGTGGCGGCGTGCCGTTCGTGGCGCGCGCCATCGCCTTGTGCTGCGCGATCGGATCGTAGTCTGGTTTTTTTGGCTTCGACACGGGGCCTCTCAAGTCCTGAAGCGCGCGGTCACCACGCGCTCGATGCCGCCGAGGTCCTTCCAGCGCCCGAACAGGCCGAAGCCGGCGGCGGCGAAGATTGCCTCGACCTCCTCGGCCTGTCCGGCGCCGATTTCCAGCGCCAGCAGCCCGCCGGGCGCGATCACGGCGGGAACGAGGGCGGCAAGGCTGCGATACGCGTCCAGCCCGTCCGGGCCGCCGTCGAGCGCGGCAATGGGGTCGAAATCCTTCACTTCGGGCGCGAGATGCGGGATATCGCCCGAGCGGACATAGGGGGGATTGGACACCACGATGTCGTGCCGTCCGAGCGGCACCTCGTTCCAGTCGCGGGCGATGAACTCGACCCGGTCCTGCATTCCCAGTTCCAGGGCGTTGGCGTAGGCGGTGCCGACCGCCTCGTCGGAAAGGTCGACGCCGGTTCCGGTCGCGCCCGGCAGTTCGCCCAGCAGCGCCAGCAGGATCGCACCCGAGCCGGTGCCAAGGTCAAGCACCGTCATCGGCGCGGCCATGTCGGGCAGCAGCTTCAGCACCGCGACGATCAGGGTTTCGGTGTCGGGGCGCGGGTCGAGGGTCGCCGGGCTGACCGCGAGGTCGAACTTCCAGAACCCGCGCCTGCCCACGATGCGGCTGATCGGCTCGCGCGCGAGCCGGCGCCCGATCAAGGCCTCGATGGCCCGCGTTTCCTCGGCCGACAGTTCCCGGTCGGGACCAGTGAACAGCGCCGCCCAGTCGATGCCCAGCGCGTATTGCAGCAGCAGCCGCGCATCGAGCACCGGCATGTCGACGCCGTTGTCCTTCAGCCGCTTGACCGTTTCTTTAAGCAGGGCACGCTGCGTGATCATGCCTGGTCCAGCGCCGCGAGGCGTTCGGATTGGTCGGACGCCGTCAGTGCGTCCACGAACTCGTCCAGCGCCTCCCCGGTCATCACCTTGTCGATCTTGTACAGCGTCACGTTGATGCGATGGTCGCTGACGCGCCCTTGCGGGAAATTGTAGGTGCGGATGCGCTCCGAGCGGTCGCCGGTGCCGACCTGGCCGCGACGTGCCGCCGAGCGTTCGGCATCCTGGCGCGAACGTTCGGCATCGTAGAGCCGCGCGCGCAGGATCTTCATCGCCTTGGCCTTGTTCTTGAGCTGCGACTTCTCGTCCTGCTGCGAGACGACGGTGCCGGTCGGCAAATGCGTGATCCGCACCGCGCTGTCCGTCGTGTTCACCGATTGCCCGCCCGGCCCGGACGAGCGGAACACATCGATGCGCAGGTCCTTGTCCTCGATCTGGATATCGACTTCCTCAGCCTCGGGCAGCACGGCGACCGTCGCGGTCGAGGTGTGGATGCGCCCCTGCGTCTCGGTCGTCGGCACGCGCTGCACCCGGTGCACGCCTGATTCGAACTTCAGCTTGGCGAACACGCCCTTGCCGGTGATCGAGGCGGTCGCGTCGCGGAAGCCGCCGACGTCGTTGGTCGAGATCTCCATCGGCTCGAAGCGCCAGCCCTGGATGCCGGCGTACTTCTGGTACATCGCGAACAGGTCGCTGGCGAACAGTGCCGCCTCGTCCCCGCCGGTGCCGGCGCGGATTTCCAGGATGGCGTTCTTGTCGTCGGCAGCGTCCCTTGGCAGCAAGGCGAGCTTGATGCCGTGTTCCAGCTCGGGCAGGCGTTTCTCCAGCGCCTCAAGATCTTCGCTCGCCAGCGCCCGCATCTCGCTGTCCAGGCCAGGGTCCGCCAGCAGAGAGTCGAGGTCCTCGCGCTCGGCCAGGGTGCGTTTCACCTCCGCGATCGCCTCGGCGACCGGAGTCAGTTCGGCGTATTCCTTGGAGAATTTGCCGTAGTCCTCCGCGCTGACGCCCGGCCGCGACAGCATCGCGCTCAGCTCCTCGTGCCTGGAGGCGACGCGTTCAAGGTTGTGATCGATCTTCACGAAGGCTTAGGTAGCGGGGAAGCGGGCCGTGGGCAACAGGGGAACTATACGAACGGCTTCCTATCGCATGAGTCCTAAATAACAAGGCGCAGCAGTTCCTGGTTGACTTCAAAAAGGTCGGGGGTCGTCGGTTTTGTGTTCATGACCACTCACTAAAAGGCCGTTAAACACACATGTCATTCCGTGCGGGGCACGGAATCCATACTGGCGGGGTGGTGTCACGGGCGGTATGGATTCCGGCGCTGCGCACCGGAATGACTATCTTCAGGCCTCTCCCACCGGATCCAGTATCGACGCGGCGATGGCTTCCTCCGGGCTTTTTCCGGCCCACATGACCAGCTGGAAGGCGGGGTAATAGCGGTCGCATTCGGCCAGCGCCAGCTGCACCAGGTCCTCGATGATCTCGGTGCCGATGGTCGGCATGCCGCGCAGCAGCGAGGTGTGGCGGAAGACGATCAGCTGCTCCTCGCCCGACAGGTCGAAATGCCCGACCCACAGCCGCTCGTTGATGCGCGCCAGCAATTCGCTGACCTGGGCTCTGCTCGACGTGATCACCTTGCCGTCGATGCGGCAGCAGAAATGCAGGGCGCTCGACTCTTCCTGCCAGACGAAGAAAAGACGGTGCTCGCACCAGCGGCCGGGGATTTCGATCACCAGCTCGTTATCGTCAGAGCGCTGGAACGGCCAGTCGTTGGCCAAGACCAGCTCTTCCACGATGTCCAGTGGGTTGATCGGCACGTCGTGGTGCTCGAACGTGTGCAGCCTCATGCTCATATGTCCTCGCCCGGTTCTGTCGCCGGTTCGTCGATGCCGATCTTTTGTTCGATGGCCTTCAGCCGTTTCAGCAGATCGTCCTGTGCCTCGCGCGCCTTCGCAGCCATCGCGGCCACGGCGTCGAACTCCTCGCGGGAGACCGAGGAAGCGTCACCGGCGTCGCGGCGGGCGTCGAACTGGTTTCTCAAGCCCGACACGGTGCTTGCCGCGCCGCTCGCGATTCGCGCCAAATCTTCGAACAGCTGATCGTTAAGCTTCATGAATCGGCTGTAACATGCCTGACGCGTGGATTCAAAATATTTTCATAGTTAAAGGCGAGCCGTTCGCGATTTTCACCGTTAATGCGAATTGTTTTACGCCCTGAAACGCTTATAACGCCGCACCATGATCATTGTTACCGGCGGCGCCGGCTTTATCGGCTCAAACCTTATCGCCCTCCTGGAACGTAGCGGCGCGGAAAACATCGTTGTGTGCGACCGCCTGCGCAGCGGCGAAAAGTGGCGCAACATCTCGAAACGTGAAATCGCCGAGTTCATCCAGCCGGAACAGCTGCTCGACTTCCTTGATACCCACGGCCACGCAGTGCAGATGATCTTCCATCTCGGTGCCATCTCGTCGACGACCCAGTCTGACGCTGACCTGGTGGTCGCCAATAATTTTCAGCTTTCCGCGACGCTGTGGGACTGGTGCGCGCGCCATGACGTCCGGTTCGTCTACGCGTCGTCCGCCGCGACCTATGGCGACGGCGCGCAGGGTTTTGCGGACGTGCAGACTCCCGATGGCCTTGCCGACCTGCGCCCGCTCAACAATTATGCCTGGAGCAAGCACGCCTTTGATCGCCGCGTCGCGCGGATCGTCTCGCGGCACGAGCCGGCGCCGCCGCAGTGGGCCGGGCTCAAGTTCTTCAACGTGTACGGCCCGAACGAGTACCACAAGGGTAACCAGGTCAGCGTCGCCTACACTGTCTACCATGCGATCGTTGCCGGCAAGCCGGCGCGGCTGTTCAAGCCGTGGACGGACATGGAGAAAGGTCCGGAACGCGATTTTATATGGGTCGGCAACTGCGCCGCGGTGATGAAGTTCTTCTGGGAAAAGCCCGAACTGTCCGGAATTTTTAATGTCGGGACGGGGGAAGCGCGCAGCTTCGACGACCTGGCGCTCGCCACTTTCGCCGCGCTGGGAGTCGAGCCGAGGATCGAGCTCGTCGACATGCCGGAGGAGTTCCGGCCGCGTTACCAGTACTTCACGCAGGCCAACCTGGCGAAACTGCGCGACGCCGGCTACATCGCGCCGTTCACCTCCATAGAGGAAGGCGTTAAGCGTTACGTGCAGGACTTCCTGGCGCAACCCGACGCTTACCGGTGACAAGCAGGTCCTGATGGCCATACCCTTTCCGCATATTGATCCGGTCGCTTTTTCCCTGGGTCCCGTGCCTCTGCTGGGTCACGTCGTCGGCCCGCTGCAGGTGCGCTGGTACGCGCTCGCCTACCTCGCAGGAATCCTGCTCGGCTGGAAATACGCGGTGTACCTGGTGGGCAAGGTGAACTTCCGGCCCAATACCGAAGATATCGACGAGTTCATCACCTGGGTAGTGCTGGGCATCATCCTTGGCGGGCGCGTCGGATATGTCCTGGTCTACGGCCGCGCCGAGCTGCACTCAGACCCGTGGGAGATGCTGCGCATCTGGCATGGCGGCATGTCGTTTCATGGCGGAATGGCGGGGCTGGCGCTGGCTATGTACGTGTTCGCGCGCCTGCGCGGGATCAATTTTCTGGCCTTGACCGACGTGGTCGGCTGCGTCACGCCCATCGGCCTGTTCACCGGCCGGCTGGCGAACTTCATCAATGGCGAGCTGTGGGGCCGGACAACGACCGTGCCGTGGGGGATGGTCTTTCCGAACGGCGGCCCGGATCCCCGCCACCCCAGCCAGCTTTATCAGGCGACCATGGAAGGGCTGATGCTGCTGGTGCTGCTGGCCTGGCTTGCGGGCAAGCCGGAAATCCGCAACCGGCCCGGCATCCTGACCGGCGTTTTCCTGATCTGGTACGGCATCGTGCGCATAGTGGCCGAGCTGTTCCGCCAGCCCGACGTGCAGATGGGTTACTACCTGTACGGCACGGTTACGATGGGCCAGATCCTGTCTCTTCCGATGGTTTTCCTCGGCCTCTACCTGGTTGCGATGGCTCGCCGCCGCCCGCCGATCCAGCCGGCCGCGACAGTAGTGGCGAACCTAGTCCGTGCCGCCGCTTGAAGCGTACCTGCACGGGCTGATCGAACGGCACGGGCCGATCACGGTCGCCGAGTACATGGCGCTGGCGCTTTCCCATCCCGACCATGGTTACTATCAGGGACGCGACCCGTTCGGGCGCGGCGGCGACTTCGTCACGGCGCCCGAAATCTCGCAGATCTTCGGCGAGGTGATGGCCGCATGGTGCATCGAAACCTGGGTCCACATGGGTGCACCCGAGTTCCAGCTGGTCGAGTTCGGGCCGGGCCGGGGGACGCTGATGCGCGACCTGCTGCGCATCGCCGCGCGGATCAAGCCCGAGTTCGTGCGCGCCGCGACCATCAACCTGGTCGAGACCAGCCCGGTGTTGCGCGCCGCGCAATCCCGTTTGCTGGGCGAGTATGCCCCGTTCTGGCGCGAGGGGATCGAGGATGTGCCGCACGGGCCGTCGCTGTTCCTGATGAACGAGTTCCTCGATGCGTTGCCGGTGCGGCAGTTCGTGCTGACGGCGCAAGGCCTGTGCGAACGCCGTGTCGGCGCCGGGGACGGCCGCTTCGCCTTTCTTGTCGAGCGCGAACCGCGCGTGCCGGCGTCCGCGCTGCCGTCGGCGACGCGCGGTCTACCGGTTGGCAGCATCGTCGAGACATGCCCGGCGGCGCTGGCGATCACGCGCGACCTTGCCGCAAGGATTGCCGCGCAGGGCGGGGCGGCGATGATCGTCGACTACGGCTATGCGAGCCCAATGGGCAAGGACACGTTCCAGGCCGTCCGCGCGCATGCCTACGCCGATCCGTTGCAAGCACCCGGCGAGGCCGACCTGACGGCTCATGTCGATTTCGGCGCGCTGGCGCGCGCGGCGGCCACAGCCGGCGCGTTGGTGTACGGCCCGTTCGCGCAGGGCGAGTTCCTGACCGGCCTCGGCATCGAGTACCGCGCGCGGACGCTGATCGAGGGCGGCGACGTTAACGCCATGGCCGCGCTGCGCCGGCTGGTCGACCCCGGCCAGATGGGCGAGCTGTTCAAGGTGCTGGTCATAGCGCGCTAGGACGTCATTCCGCGCAAAGCACGGACTCCACACTGGCAGTGCGCTGGAACGGGCGGTATTGATTCCGGACGTTCGTCCGGAATGACGTTGGAAATGATATCATGACCGTTCCTCATCTCACCTCCTCCGCGCTATCGGGCATTTCGGGCATTCGTCACGGTTTCTTCGGACGCGAGGGTGGGGTGAGCATCGGCCTGTACGCCAGCCTGAACTGCGGACTAGGCTCGCGCGATGATCCATCGGCAGTGGAAGGCAACCGCGCGGCCGTCGCACGCGCGATCGGCGCCGCGCCAGAGACGCTGGTGACCGCATACCAATGTCACAGCGCCAATGCGCTTGCGGTGGATCGCCCGTTCTCGGATATTCCCTCCGTCGATGCCCTCGTCACGGCGACGCCGGACCTCGTCCTCGGCGTCCTGGCGGCAGATTGCGGACCGGTGCTGTTCGCCACGGGCGACGGCACGGTGGTTGGCGCGGCGCATGCGGGGTGGAAGGGAGCGCTCGGCGGCATCCTCGAAAGCGCGGTCGCCGCGATGGAGGGTTTGGGAGCGCGTCGTCGCGACGTTCGCGCCTGCCTGGGCCCGTGCATCGGCCCGGCGTCGTACGAGATGGGCGAGGAGGTGCGGCAAGCCTTCGTCGATTCCGCTTCCGGCTACGCCGCTTTTTTCACGAGAAACGACAAAGGGCGTTTCCAGTTCGATCTTCCAGGCTTCATCCTTCACCGTCTCCGCGCGCTGGAGCTGGCGCAGGCCGAGGCTTTCCGAATTGATACCTATGCCGAGCCGGAACGCTTCTTCAGCTACCGCCGGACGACGCATGCGGGCGGCAGCGACTACGGCCGGCAGATCTCGGCGATCGCGATTGTGAAGCTGTGAGGTGACTGCTAGGGTCCGCCCGCCATTCCCGCCCTGAACCGGAGCGCTCGGCCCATGAAACTGATCGCCTGCAACAGCAACCGCCCGCTCGCGGCGGCCATTTCCGCGCACCTCGACCTGCCTCTGACAGATGCGTCCGTGCAGAAGTTTGCAGATCACGAGGTCTTCGTCGAGATCAACGAGAACGTGCGCGGCCAGGACGTGTTCGTGATCCAATCGACCAGTTACCCTTGCAACGATCACCTGATGGAATTGCTGGTGACGATCGACGCGCTGCGCCGGTCCTCGGCGCGGCGGATCACCGCCGTGATCCCGTATTTCGGCTACGCGCGCCAGGACCGCAAGACCAGCCCGCGCACGCCGATCTCGGCCAAGCTGGTCGCCAACCTGATCACCGTCGCAGGCGCCCACCGTGTTCTGACAATGGATCTGCACGCGGGGCAGATCCAGGGATTTTTTGACATCCCGGTGGACAATCTGTTTTCCGCCCCGGTGTTCTCCCAGGATATCATCGAGCGCTACAACGGCGACCTTTCCACGGTGACGGTCGTCTCGCCCGACGTCGGAGGCGTGCTGCGCGCGCGCAACCTTGCCAAGCGGCTGGACGCTGATCTTGCCATCATTGACAAGCGCCGCGAACGGGCAGGGGTGTCGGAGGTCATGCACATCATCGGCGACGTGAGGGGTCGGCGATGCATCATGATCGACGATATCGTCGACAGCGCGGGCACGCTGTGCAACGCTGCCGAGGCGCTGACGGCGGCCGGCGCGTTGTCCGTCAGCGCCTATGTCACGCATGCCGTTCTCTCAGGCAGCGCCAGCCTGCGGGTGGCGGGCTCGCCCCTCGACGAGATCGTCGCGACCGACAGCATCCTCGCCAGCGACGACAGCCTGGCAAGCGGCAAGCTACGCCAGCTGACGGTGGCGCCGCTGCTGGCGGAGGCGATCCGCCGCACCAGCGAGGAACGCTCGGTTTCGAGTTTATTCAACTGATTTGATCAACAGCCTTGCTTTGTGCCTAACCGATAGGCATATTACCTTTAATTAAGCAGTTTTCCAGAAAGAGACTAAACATGTTCCAGACAAGTCGATTTGGTGAGCCCCTCCAGGATGGCCATGTCGTGGCAGAGCTTCGCGGGGACTCACCGTTTGTGCGAGCGCAGCTTCAACCAGTTCCGGAACTGAACCTAACGCGCAGGGACACCCCGCCTATCTCCGTTCTTGCGCCTGCGCTCCTCAACGAGCGGCCTCATTTCACGGCTCGCGGCCACGAACTGGTCACGGCCGACAATCGGGCGGTGCGCAACGATGCGCCGGCCGATCACGGCAGGTCCCTTGCCACCGTTCTAAACAGCGTGCGGGCGATCACGCCAAAGCTTAACTACGCATAAACGCAGTATGGCCGTTGATTTGCCCACGGCTGTGCTGCTATAGACGCCGGATCGAGCCCGCATTCCCCTTTGTCGGGAGGCGGGCTCTTTCTTTGAAAGGATCAGATAATGGCAACAGCGACCAAGCTTGCGGCTGCTTCGCGTGACCGTTCCGGCAAGGGGGTGGCCCGGGCAACCCGCAGGGAAGGCCGTATCCCGTGCATCATCTACGGCGGCAAGGAAGCCCCCGCAATGATCTCCGTCGAGGCGGCCTCCGTGGATCGGCTGGTTCACGCGTCGAACTTCGTCACCCGCGTGTTCGAGCTCGAAGTCGACGGGAAGACGACTCAGGTTCTGCCGCGCGACGTACAGTTCCACCCGATCACCGACCGTCCCATCCACATTGACTTCCTGCGCATCAGCTCTGACAGCCAAGTCTCGGT
Organism: Alphaproteobacteria bacterium; assembly: GCA_965199265.1. Classification (GTDB taxonomy): domain Bacteria; phylum Pseudomonadota; class Alphaproteobacteria; order CALMVH01; family CALMVH01; genus CBDAQV01. The sequence continues at coordinate 152,277 of CBDAQV010000009.1, forward strand.
GGCCGTGCCGTTTGAGTTCATCAACGGCGACGCCGCCCCCGGCATCAAGCGCGGCGGTACGCTGAACATCGTTCATCACGAGCTGGAAGTGCGCTGCCGTCCGGACAAGATCCCGGCGCATATCACAATTGACCTGACCGGCGGCGAGATCAACACTTCGTACCACCTGGCGGAGGTCAAGCTGCCCGAGGGCGTAGTCGCGGTCTCGCACGACAAGGATTACACCATCGCCACCATCTCGGCTCCCTCTGCGCTGCGCGGCAAGGAAGGCGATACGGCCGACGCGGCGGCCGGCAGCGCGGAAGCGCCGAAGGCCTGACCGGCACCACCATGTGGGTTATCGCCGGGCTGGGCAATCCTGGCCCGGTCCATAAGGATCACCGCCACAATATAGGGTTCATGGCGCTGGACAGGATCGTCCGGCGACATTTCCCGCTCGGCAACTGGCGCGACAAGTTCCAGGCGCAAACGCTCGAGTTCATGTTGGCCGGCCAGAAGGTGCTGACAATCAAGCCGCAGAATTTCATGAACCTGTCCGGCAACGCGGTCGGCGAAGCCGTCCGTTTTTACAAAGTTCCCGTGACGCAGGTGATCGCGCTGCATGACGACCTCGACCTCGACCTTGGCCGGTTCGAGGTCAAGCAGGGCGGCGGCAACGGCGGGCATAACGGCCTGCGTTCGATGGACGCGCAGCTGGGCAGCGTCGGTTACGGGCGCGTGCGCCTCGGCATCGGCCATCCGGCCCGCCGCTTCGCTCCCGGCACGCTGCCCAAGGAACAGAAAGACCTGATGGTGCACAACCATGTCCTAAGCGATTTTTCAAAAGCGGAGCTAGCCGTCGTCGATCCGGCGCTGGACCGGCTTGCGGATGCCTTTCCGCTGCTGCTGAAGGGCGAAACAGAGGGCTTTCGCGCTGGCTTGCGCGAGCCTGCAACAACGACTGTCAGGTAGGCCATGGGATTTCAATGCGGTATCGTCGGGTTGCCCAATGTCGGCAAGTCCACCCTATTCAACGCGCTGACCGCGACGCAGGCGGCGCAAGCGGCCAATTACCCGTTCTGCACGATCGAGCCCAATGTCGGCCGGGTCTCCGTGCCCGATGCGCGGCTGAACGAACTGGCGGCGGTCGCGCACTCGGCGCAGATCATCCCGACGCAGCTGGAGTTCGTCGATATCGCCGGGCTGGTGCGCGGCGCGGCGCAGGGCGAGGGGCTGGGCAACCAGTTCCTGTCGCACATCCGCGAGGTCGACGCGGTGCTGTACGTGCTGCGCTGCTTCGAGAACGATGACATCACCCATGTCGAAGGCTCGGTCGACCCTTTGCGCGACGCTGCGACGGTCGAGACCGAACTGATGCTGGCCGACATGGAAAGCCTCGAGAAGCGGCTGAACGCCGCGGCCAAGAAGGCCAAGGGCGGCGACCGCGATGCGCGCGCGCAGGTCGAGGTCATGGAGCCGGTGCTGAAGCTGCTGCAGGACGGCAAGCCCGCGCGCAGCTTTAAGCCGGCGGAGGAGCAGAAATTGGTTTTCAGGCAGCTGCAGCTGCTGACCGGCAAGCCGGTGCTCTATATCTGCAACGTCAGTGAGGCGGACGCGGCCAAGGGCAACGCGCAGGTGGCGGCGGTCGCCGCGCAGGCGAAAGCCGAGGGAGCGGAATGCGTCCACATCTCCGCCGCCATCGAAGCGGAAGTCGCGCAGCTTCCCGAGGACGAGAAGATGGAGTTCCTGAGCGAACTTGGCCTGACCGAGCCCGGCCTCAACAAGGTGATCCGCGCAGGGTACGCGCTACTGGACCTCATCACCTTCTTCACCGTCGGCCCCAAGGAGGCGCGCGCCTGGACCGTGCGGCGCAACGCCAAGGCGCCCGAGGCAGCCGGGCAGATCCATACAGATTTCGAGCGCGGCTTCATCAAGGCCGAAACCATCGATTTCGAGTCATACCGATCGCTGGGCGGCGAAACCGGCGCGCGCGATGCGGGCAAGCTGCGGCAGGAAGGCCGCGACTACGTCGTCCGCGACGGCGACATCCTGAATTTCAAGTTCAACGTCTGATCGCGCCTGCGGCCGGATGCGTCAGTGATGCGCGCCGCTGAACATCTTCCAGACCATGTAGATGATCAGGCCGAAGACGCCAAGGCAGCCGACTACCGGCAGGCTCATCAGCAACAGGCCCCAGCTTGACACGAAAAGCTTCAGCAGCGCTGCCAGCGGCGAGCTCTGCGCTTTGATGCCCTCGTACCCGTAGGAGCGTAGATAGGGGTCGGTCCACGCTTCGAGTTTCCTGCCTTCCAGCAGGTGCTTCAGTTCCGCCTCGCGGAATTTGTGCTGAGAGCCGGGGCTTTTCAGCTTACGCGCCTTGCCGCCGATCCAGACAGTGTCTATCCGGCCGATGTCGATCGTGATGTTGCGGTGCTCTTCCGGTTGCGTCAGCGAAATGATCGTCGCGCTGTCGGACTCGCGAATGCGTATGCCGTTGTAGACGGCGTTCTTCAGCGTCACGGTACCGCTGTTGGCCTTGTATTTGACGTTCACAACCCGTGCTGCCGTTGCGCCCATGATCAAATTCCAATCAAATGCCGTTAAATTTAAGCCAGTATTTCACGCTTCGCTTGAAAATCCTTTAAGGGCGGCCCATGTGTGCGTGCATCACGCTCAAGAAAGGGTTCGACCGATGACTCCCCAGGAACGCGACGTGCTTCTGCCCCTGCTCGACCGTTTGCGGCAAACCCAGCTGCCCCAGAAAGATGCCGAGGCAGACCAGTTCATCCATCAGGCGGCACAGTCGCAGCCCGACCTGGCCTATATCCTGACCCAGACGGTGCTGATGCAGGACTACGCGCTGCACGCGGCTCAAGACCGTATCCGCGCGCTGGAGAGCCAGGTGCCGCAGGGTCAGCACCCATCCTCCGGCGGTTTCCTCAGTGGCCTTTTCGGCGGGCATTCCAGCGCACCCGCCCAGATGCCGCAGCAATATGCCGCCGCGCCGCCTCAGGGTGGACCATGGGGTGGACAGCCGCAACAAGCGCGGCCTACCTACGGGCCCCAGATCGCGACGGCGATGCAGGCGGGTTCCGGCCAGCCCTCGTTCCTGCGCAGCGCAGCAACCACGGCGGCCGGCATCGCAGGGGGCGCCCTGCTGTTCCAAGGGCTGGAAGGCCTGATGGGGGGGCATGGCGGCGGCCTTGGCGGCGGCGGTTTCCTCGGCGGCGGTTACGGCGGTCAGCCCGAAGTTGTCGAGAATGTCACCAACAACTATTACGACCAGCCCGTACCTGACGACTCGGTCGGCGTTCAGGGCGGCGACAGCGATGACGCCCAAGCCGACCAGGCCAACTTCGATGATACGGGCGGCGACTTCGGCGGGGGGGACGATAGCTTCAATATCTGAGTGAAGGTCTTTGCTCGTTGCAATTCAGGAGGAGTGCATGTCCGAAACACCGAAGCAGAAAGCCAAAGTCGAACAGGTAATGCACGAATTCAAGGAAGGCGACCTGAAAAGCAGCGCGGGCGCCAAGGTTGAAAACCCCAAACAGGCGATCGCGATCGGTTTGCGCGTGGCAGGCGTGCCGCCTCGCAAAGGCGATTCTCAGGCAAAGAAGTCATCCAAGAAAAAATAACTCGTCACCTTCCGCGAATATAAAATTCTATTAAAAGTGATCTGTCTTGTGGAAGATCTGAGGTCAAGCCCGAGAACGATAGCGACGTGATATTAAATCGCGCTTGCGACAGCCTGACGCGGCCAAGCCCCGCCGGTGATGATGGAAGGCAGTTCGGCCGCGCTGAGTTCGACTTCGCGCCACGCACCCTTGGTTGCGAACAGGGCGTGCAGTAAGCGGTTGTTGATAGCGTGCCCCGGGCGGATACCTTCGAAGTGGCCGATGACCGGCATTCCCGCTAGGTAGAGATCGCCGACGGCGTCCAGCAGTTTGTGGCGTGCGAACTCATCGGAAAAGCGCAAGCCCTCGCGGTTCAGGACCTTGTCGCCGTCTATGACGACCGCGTTGTCCAGAGAGCCGCCGCGCGCAAGGCCAGCGCGGCGCAGGGCGTCGACTTCGTGCAGGAAGCCGAAGGTCCGCGCTTCGGCCACCTCCTGCTTGAAGGCGCCGGCATTGAGCACCATCGAGCGCTGTTGCCTGCCGATCGACGCTGCGGCGAAATCGATTTTCACCGCAAAGGATGAATCGGAAGCCGGCCGGTAGGTGACGCGCTTGCCATCTTGTTCGACGGTGACCGGCTTGACGATCTTGATTGCCTTGCGAACCGCATCTTGTGTTCGGACGCCGGCGCATTCAATCAGGAACACGAACGGCGCGGCGCTGCCGTCCATGATCGGCACCTCGGGGCCATTCAGCTCGATCACGAGATTGTCGATGGCGCTGCCGGCGAGCGCCGCCATCAGGTGCTCGATCGTGCCGACCGTCGCGCCAAGTTCATTGCCGATGACGGTGCACAGCCGCGTGTCAACCACGCAATCCCATCGCGCCGGTATTTCCTGGACGGGGTCGAGGTCGATGCGGCGGAAAACGATCCCGGTCCCGGCTGGAGCGGGGATCAGGCGCAGGGTGACGGGCAAGCCGCTATGCACGCCGACGCCGGTACAGGGAATGGAAGATTTCAGCGTCTGTTGCAGCAAATTGAGGCTGGACACCGGAACTTCATTGCTTTGCGCTGCGCGGAGCGACATGCGGCACCTTGTTTAACCTGGTCCAAAAGCTTTACGCGTGGCATGTACCAGTCACAACTCACGCTGTGTTACGCATTGTTACGGGATGGTAAAGAGGGTGGTTTAAGCTTCCTTGTTCTGGGCTTTTTAGAAACGCTCGGCTGCCGACAAGAAAGGGGAACCGGCACATGCCGCGTTCCCCTTTCTTGTCGGTCCCGATTGACCGGAATGGCAAGCAGCGAGCTGCCTTCAGTTCGCCTGACGCCGCAGGAACGCCGGGATATCGAGAATTTCCTCCTCGGACTTCGCGGCTTGGCGCGACGGTGACTCGATTCCGAGGTTGGCCTGCGACGGAGCGGGGGCCTGCGTCGGCTGTGCCGGGCGGGGCTGCACCGTTTGCTGCCGTAACGGCGGCGGGGCGGTTTCAGCCTGGCGGGGCCCGAGCATCCGCTCGAACAGGCCCTGCTTCTTCACGTCGCCCCCCTGGGTGATGGGCGGCAAAGGCGGACGGGCGGGCTGCGGCGTGGCCGGGCGCGGCCCCGCCGAGATGGGACGCGGCGCGATGTACGCCCCTTCGACCCTCTGCCCTTGCGTGCGCTGCGACTGGACTTCCTCTATCGCCGCCTGCTGCGGCTCTTCGAAATATTGACCTGCTTCCTGCTCGGGCAGGCTGTCAGTCTCCTGCATGCCGGCGTCGTCGAGCGCGGCCGGACGAGTTGTCGCGGGAGCAGTCAGCGCGGCAGGGGCCTGCATGGAAACCGCCTGCGCCGCCTCGGCCGGGCGTGCGGCAGGCGTAGCCGGCATGCGCGCATCGGCGGCCTGCGCGAACTGCGGCGCGGGGCGGCGGCGTTCGGTGATGATCTGCGGGCGGGCGTTGCCGCCGTCGCGCATCTGCCCGGCATCGATGCCGGTTGCGACCACCGACACGCGCATCCGGCCTTCCATCGACTGGTCGAAGGTCGAGCCGAAGATGACGTTCGCGTCGGGATCGACCTCCGAGCGGACGCGGTTCACCGCCTCGTCCACCTCGAACAGGCTGATGTCCATGCCGGCCGTGATGTTGATCAGCATGGCGCGAGCGCCCTTCAGCGACACGTCGTCCAGCAGCGGGTTGGAGATCGCGGCCTCGGCGGCGGCGATCGCGCGCTGCTCGCCCTCGGCCTCGCCGGTGCCCATCATCGCCTTGCCCATCTCGCTCATGACCGCGCGGATATCGGCGAAGTCGAGGTTGATGAGGCCGGGCATGACCATCAGGTCGGTCACGCCGCGTACGCCGGAGTACAGCACGTCGTCGGCCATCTTGAAGGCTTCGGCGAAGTCGTCTTCTGATTGGCGATGCGGAACAGGTTCTGGTTCGGGATCACGATCAGCGTGTCCACGTACTGCTGCAGTTCGCGGATGCCTTCCTCTGCCAGGCGCATGCGGTGCGCGCCCTCGAAATGGAACGGCTTGGTCACGACGCCGACGGTCAGGATGTCCTGCTCGCGCGCGGCCCTTGCGATGACCGGCGCCGCTCCGGTCGCGGTGCCACCGCCCATGCCGCCGGTGATGAAGGCCATGTTGGAGCCTTCGAGGTAGGCGATGATCTCATCGATCGCTTCTTCGGCGGCGGCGCGGCCACGCTCGGGATTGGCACCGGCGCCAAGGCCCTTGGTAATCTGCAGGCCGAGTTGCAGCTTCTGCTCGGCGTTCGAGCCTTTCAGCGCCTGCGCGTCGGTGTTGCACACCAGGAACTCCACTCCTTCGAGGTTGGAGCGGATCATGTTGTTGACGGCGTTCCCGCCGGCGCCGCCGACACCGATCACGGTGATGCGGGGCTTGAGGATCTCTTCATCTGCGGGCACGCGAACATTGATCATGACGACACCTCCGGTACACAAGCTGTTGAGCAGAAATTTATGAAAAACGCTACATGTTGCTGAAAGATTTTCATAAATTCTCTTTCAGCCAGCCGCCGATACGGCTGAACATCGTTGGAGTGGCGGCAGTTTTCGCCGCAATCCCAGGCACATCCCGGCCGTCCCGCAGAGCGTGGATGAGGAGGCCGGCGGCGGTGGCGAAAGCCGTTCCTCCCGTCGCCTCGGGCAGTCCGGCCACGTGCTGCGGCCTTCCGACTCGGATCTGCTTGTCAAGGATCAGCTGCGCCAAGTCGCGCGTTCCCGACAGTTGGCTGGCCCCGCCGGTCAGCACAACGCGGCGTCCGGCGGCGTTGCCGTAGCCGCTCTGCTCAAGGCGCGAGCGCACCATCTCGAAGGTTTCTTCCAGCCGCGGCTGGATGATCCCGATCAGCAGAGAGCGCGGGATGTGATGCGCTTCCGACGGTTGTTCCTCGCCCATCTGCGGCACTTCGATCAGCTCGCGGTCGTCCTTGGCGGAGGTGATCGCGCTACCGTAGAGCGTCTTGACCCGCTCGGCATGCGCCAGCGTCGTGGTCAGGCCGCGCGCGATGTCGTTCGTGACGTGGCTGCCGCCTACAGGCAGGCTGTCGACATAGACGAGGTTGCCGCCGATGAAGACCGCGATCTCCGTCGTGCCACCGCCCATCTCGATCAGGGTGCAGCCGAGCTGGATTTCGTCCTCGACCAGGCAGGACAGGCCCGAGGCGTAAGGCGACACGCACATCGAGCCGACCTGGAGGTGGCTGGAGCCGATACAGCTGGCAAGGTTGCGCGCGGCGCTGGCGTTGGCGGTCACCGCATGCAGCGACACACCGAGCATGTTGCCGTACATGCCGCGCGGATCCTCGATTCCCTTGTTACCGTCGATCGAATAGCCGATGGGGATCGCATGGGCCAGTTCGGTCTCGCCCTGTTTTTCGGCTTGATAGGCATAGGCAAGGGCGCGACGCATGTCCAGTTCGGACACTTGGTGGCCGTCGACCGCGACCTCGATATCCAGCTTGTGCGAGGCGGCATGCGCGGCAGACAGGTTCGCCACCACCTCGCGCACCGTTTCCCCGGCCATCTGCTCGGCGCTGTTGACGGCGTTGCCTATTGCAGTGGCAGCGGCTTCCATGTCGACGATGGTGCCTGCCTTGACGCCGTGGCTGACCTGGTGGCCGATCCCGATCACCTGCAGCGAATCATGATCTTCCACGCGGGCGATGAAGCAGCACACTTTCGTGCTGCCGACGTCCAGCGCCGTGATCAGGCTGCCGCGCGGCTTGGTCTTTATCTTCTTGGCGCTGGGCGCTGTCATCGGGACCCACCCTGAAACCAGCTGCCGTCATTGCGAGCGGAGCGAAGCAATCCAGGCTGTCTGCGCATGGAAAGGCTGGGTTGCTTCATCGCTGCGTTCCTCGCAATGGCGATAAATGATGTGCGGGTCATCTCAGATCCCCTGCTGCTGCGCCGGCTTGCGCTTGGGGTCTCGCGGCTGGCCGGTCTCGACGATCAGCTTGCCGGCGAGCCGCAGATCGACCGTCACCACGTCGTGCTCCAGCAAGCCATTCCTGGTTTCAAGGCCGGCCAGCTTGTGGATCGCGGCGTCCTCCCCCGTCTCGGGCAGCTTGACCTCGACCTTGTTGTCCATCTGCAGGTCCCAGCGGCGATCTCCGACCCGGATGCAGGCGGCGACACGCTTGGCGAGCGCCGGCTCGGACGCCAGCGCATCGAGAATCGGCGCGGCCGTCCTGTTCGCGCCTTCACCGACAAGCAAAGGCAAGCTGCTGTAGTCGGCCACTTGCGTGTCGCCCAGCACGACGCCGTCGCGGTCGATCAACGCCCGCCGGCCGTTGCGCTGCCAGATCGCGACCGGCGCGCGCTCCACGATCCGGATCAGGATGGTGCCGGGGAGCTTGCGCTCGACCTCGGCGGAGGCGACGCGCGGCAAGGCTTCCAGCGTGCGGCGCGCGCCGGCGGGATCGAAGGCGAGGATCGGATCACCCTGATGCACGCCCAGCGCGCGCATGATGTCGTTCTGGCTGGTGAATTCGCGCCCTTCCAGCGCCAGATCGGTCACCTGCAATCCGAGCTGCGCGCTGTGGCGGTAGAACGATTCCGCCAGGCGGTCTTCGGTGCTGTCGAACCGGCCGGTGCAGTAACCGGCGAGGAGACCGAAAAATGCCACCGCAATCGATACGCGAAAGGCAAGGCGCCGCCATTTGGCGCGTCGGGTGCGCGCGTTGACGCGCCGGGCCTCGCTGCCACTGATGCTGATGACCCGAGTCCGCCTTATCCGTGACATCGCGCGCCCTCCACCAGCCAGGTAACCAGATCGACGAAGGACGAACCGAGATACGCGCCCTGTTCTGGAACCAGGGAAAGCGGCGTCATTCCGGGCTGTGTGTTGATCTCGAGGAAATAAACACCCTTGGTTCCAGGCTGAAGTTCGTCCCAGCGGAAATCGCTGCGCGATACGCCGCTGCAGCCAAGCACCTCGTGCGCGATCACGGCCAGCTTCCTGACAGCGGCTTCCACCGTCTCGGGAATGTCCGCGGGCACGATATGCTCGGCGCGGCCGTCGGTGTACTTGGCCTGATAATCATAGAAGCCAAAGCGCGGGCGAATCTCCGTGACGGCCATCGCCTTCGCCGGCTGTCCGGCTAGGCCCTGTACGCCGGCCGTCAGCTCGCGCCCGGGGATGTAGCGTTCGACCAGCACGCGCTCGCCCACGGCAAACTCCGTTGCCAGCAGCCGGTTGTCGCCGGGGCGCACGATGTGCACGCCGACGCTGGAGCCTTCGTCGGCGGGCTTGACCACGTAGGGTGCGGGGAAAGGCAAGGCCATGTCCTCGATCTCTTCGCTTGTCACGACTATGCCTTCGGGACTGGGAACGCCGGCCGTAGCGAGGATCCGCTTGGCCGAAGGCTTGTCCATCGCGATCGCCGAGGCGAGCACGCCGGAATGGGTATAGGGGATGCGCAGCACCTCCAGCACGCCCTGTATGCAGCCGTCCTCGCCGCCGCGTCCGTGCAGAGCGTTGAACACCGCGTCCGGGGCGGGCGTCAGCGCCGCGACCAGCTTGGGGAGGTCGCGCTCGACGTCGACGCGGGTCACGGTGTAGCCGGCCTGCTCCAGCGCGTCGGCCACGGCGTTGCCGCTGACCAGCGACACCGGGCGCTCGGCCGACCAGCCGCCCATCAGGACAGCAATTTTATGGAACTTGCGGGTCATGCCGACTTTTCTTCAAACAGGTCGTCCTCGGGCGTGACCCGGGGATTTCCCGCTTTCGCCGAGGATGACGACAGGGAAGATGGGTATGAGCGACTCATCCTGCCACTCCGATGCGCCTGATTTCCCAGCGCAGCTCTATGCCGCTGGCGTCCTTGACCCGGCGACGGACTTCCTCGCCCAGCGTTTCGAGGTCGGCGGCGGTCGCGCTGCCGGTGTTCAGCAGGAAGTTGCAATGCTTTTCCGACACCTGCGCCCCGCCCACCGTCAGCCCGCGGCAGCCGGCGGCGTCGATCAGCTGCCACGCCTTGTGCCCCTCGGGGTTGGCGAAAGATGAACCGCCGGTGCGAACGCGCTGCGGCTGCGCGTCCTCCCTGGCGGATTTGATCTCGGCCATACGCGCGCTGATTGCGGCGGGGCTTCCGGGTTCGCCTGAGAATGTCGCCCCGAGGACGATCGCATCGTTGGGCAGGGCGGAATGACGATAGGACAAGCCAAGCTGTTCGCGGTCAAGCACGATGACGGAGCCATCGCGCCGCATGACGGTTGCCTCCAATAACACATCCTTGAACTCCGTGCCGTAGCAGCCTGCGTTCATGAACACGGCACCGCCGATGGTGCCGGGTATGCCAGACAGGAACTCGAGACCGGTCACGCCGGCTTCGGCGGCGTTCTGCGATACCGTTGCGTCCAGCGCCGCCGCTCCGGCCGATATCCTGTCCGTCGCGACATCGATTTGCCCGAACGCACCGCCCAGCTTGATCGTCACGCCCGGAAGGCCGCCGTCGCGGATCAGCAGGTTGGAAGCTGCGCCGACGATCGTCAAAGGCACTTCGCGGGGGCAATCGCGTAAGAACGCGGCGAGATCGTCCTCGTCCACAGGCCTGAACAACACCTCGGCAGGCCCGCCGACGCGGAACCAGGTCTGCGGCGCCAGTGGTGCGTTCGCCGTCAGCCGGCCTCGCGCCTTGGGCAGGCGGTCGATCAGGTGCGCTTCGAAGTGCTGAGCGGCCATCATGCTTCCTGCCTCGTCAGCGCGAGGAGCGCAGCGACGCGGCGATCCAGATCGAGTTGGGTAAGACAAGCTTCCTCGTACCGGAAATCCAGTCTGGATTGCTTTGCTTGGCGCCCGCGATGACGAAGGCTCATCCGCCCCCTCGCGCTTCGAGGCGGCCGAGTTCATCCGGCAGCGCGTTGGCCCACGCGGTGATGCTGCCCGCGCCGAGGCAGACGACGAAATCGTTCGGCCTTGTCTCGCCGCCGATCAGCTCCGCCAGCTCGGCGGGATCGGAGAGGGGTAAAACGCGATGATGGCCGTAGCGGCGCAGGCCGTCCACCAGCGCATCGCGGCTTGCCCCCTCGATCGGCGCTTCGCCTGCCGGGTAGACATCGGCGACGACCACCGTATCGGCGTCGTTGAACGCGGTGCAGAACTCGTCGAACAGGCTGTGCAGGCGCGAATAGCGGTGCGGCTGCATGACCGCGATCACGCGCGCGCCGGGCGTGCCGGAAACGGCGAGGCGCGCCGCCTTCAGCACGGCGACGATCTCCACCGGATGATGGCCGTAGTCGTCGATCACGGTCACGCCGTTCACCACGCCGGTCCTGGTGAAGCGCCGCTTCACTCCCGTAAAGCCGGCCAGCGCGGTGCGGATCACATCCGGCGCGACGTTCAGCTCCAGCGCGATGGCGATGGCGGCCAGAGAGTTCTGCACGTTGTGCAGGCCCAGCACCGACAGATGCAGGTCGTCGATGCGCGTCACCGAGCCGGTCTTGCGGTCGGTCGCCTGTACGGCGAAGCGCGAGCCGTCCGGACCTGGCTTCACGTCCACGGCGCGTACATCGGCCTGGACGCCGAATCCGTAGGTCACCAGGCGGCGGTCGGAGATCTTCGGGATCAGAGCCTGCACTTCCGGATGGTCGATGCACAGCACAGCGAAGCCGTAGAAGGGAATATTTTCAACGAACGAGGCGAAGGCGGCGCGGATGCCGTCGAACGTCTCGAAATGGTCGAGGTGTTCCGGATCAATGTTTGTGACCACCGCGACGGTCGCCGGCAGTTTCAGGAACGAGCCGTCGCTCTCGTCGGCCTCGACCACCATCCATTCGCCCTGTCCAAGCCGCGTGTTGGTGCCGTAGGCGTTGACGATGCCGCCGTTGATCACGGTCGGATCGATACCCGCCGCTTCCAGCACGGTGCCGACCAGCGAGGTAGTGGTCGTCTTGCCGTGCGTCCCGCCGACCGCGATCGACCATTTCAGGCGCATCAGCTCGCCTAGCATCTCGGCACGGCGCACGACGGGAATCAGCCGCGCGCGCGCCGCGATGACTTCGGGATTGTCTTTCTTGACGGCGGTCGAAGTGACCACGACCCCCGCGTCGCCCAAATTTTCGGCGGCATGCCCGACCGACACCCTGACCCCCAGCTCGCGCAGCCGCTTGACGTTGGCGCTTTCGGCCACATCCGAGCCCTGCACCGTGTAGCCGAGGTTGTGCAGAACCTCGGCTATGCCGCTCATGCCGATGCCGCCGATGCCGACGAAATGGATGGTGCCGACCTGAAGCGGGATGGAGCGCATCATGCCGCTTTTCCTTCGAGCTTCGACCGGCGGCCCTCGATCAGGTCCGTCACCAGGTCGGCAAGGCTCTCGGCCGCGCGCGGCTTGCCCGCGTCGCGGGCGGCGCGCGCCATGTGCGACAGGCGCTCCGGATCGCCGAGCAGGGCTTCCAGACGCGTGGCAAGGTACTCCGGGGTGAAATCCGCTTGCTTGATCAGGATCGCCGCGCCCGCGGTCTCCATCGCCCAGGCGTTGGATGTCTGCTCGTCGCTGATCGCGCCGGGAAGCGGCACGAAGATGGACGGACGCCCGGCGATGGCGTTCTCGATCGTGGTCGAAGCGCCGGAGCGACCGATCGCCAGATGCGTATCCTTCAGCCGTTCGGCAAGGTTGCTGAAGAACGGCGCGGTCTCAGCCGCAATGCCGGCGTTCCGGTACTGCTCGGCGACGCGCGCCAAGTCTTCTGGGCGGCATTGCTGCGCGACTTGCATACGGCGGCGCAAGTCCTCGGGCAGGCGCGCCAGCGCGTCGGGAACGACACCGGCGAACACCGAGGCGCCCTGGCTGCCGCCGGTCACCAGCAGGCGCAGCGGCTCGCCCGGCTGCGGCGGCCGGTACTCGATCTCGCGCAGCGCCTCGAAGGCCGGGCGCACGGGATGGCCGACATGCACCTGCCGCGCGGCCATCTTACCGGTCAGGCCCTCGACCTTCGGGAAGGAGGTCGCGATCACATCGGCGAGCGGCGCGAGCGCGCGGTTGGCGCGGCCGACCACGGTGTTCTGCTCGTGCAGGATGGTCGGGATGCCGCTCAGCTCGGCGGACATCATCGTCGGCCAGGACGGGTAGCCTCCGAACCCGACGGCGGCGGCGGGGGCGAGGCGGTGGATGGCGCGGGCCGCCTGGAACAGCCCCCGCACCATGGCGGCGGCCGCCGCGGCCCTGACAGCCGGGCTCTTGCCGCTCCGCCGCAGGTCGAGGCGGCAGATCTCGATGCCCTCCAGCCCGGCCGCGAAGTCGGTGCCCCGGCTGTCGGTCAGCAGCGCAACGCCATAGCCGCGCCCAAGCAGTGCGCGGGCTAGGGATTCGGCGGGGAACAGGTGACCGCCGGTGCCGCCGCTGGCGAGGACGATGGTGGGGAAAGGGATCATTTGGGCACCGGATGGAAGACGTCGGCCTGCTCGTAGGGTCCGAAGCGGCGGCGGGTGAGGGCGAGCATCATGCCGGTGCCGATGCCGAGCGCGACCAGCGACGAGCCGCCGTAGCTGATGAAAGGCAGGGTCATGCCCTTGGCCGGCAGCAATTGCAACGACGATCCCATATGGATCAGCGCCTGCAACCCGAACTGGATCAGCAGGCCGCCGGCGCCCAGCATCACGAACAGGTCGTTCTCGCGGTTGACGCGCGCGAAGCCGCGCAGCACGACGAAGCCGAAGAGGCACACGATCAGCACGGTGCAAACAAGGCCAAGCTCCTCGCCGGCGACGGCAAATATGAAGTCGGCATGCGCGTCGGGCAGGTTGAACTTGACTTGGCCGAGCCCGGGACCGACGCCGAACACGCCACCATGGGTGAATGCTTCAAGCGATCGGTTGATCTGGTAGTTGCCCTCCGCCGACGGGTTCAGGAAGCGGTCGATGCGGCTCTGGACGTGCGGAAAGGCGAAGTACGCGCCGACAACGCCGGACACGCCCAGCACCACCGAGCCCAGCACGAAGACGATGGGCAGGCCCGCCAGGAAGAACTCGCCGAAGAAAATCGCGGTGATTACCACCGTCTGGCCGAAATCGGGCTGCAGCAGCAGCAGCATGGCGACAAGCAGGTAAAGGCCGATGGCGATGGCGTAGCCGGCATAACCCGCGCCCGCGTGCTTGCGCGAGAACGCCCAGGCGCAGACCACGGCGAAGGCGGGCTTCAGGAACTCGGACGGCTGGATCGACAGGTGGCCGACCTGAAGCCAGCGACGCGCGCCCTTGATCTCGACCCCGATCAGCGGAACCAGGACCAGCATGAGCAGGGTCACGCCCAGCAGTGCCATCGCTGAACGCCGCACCGCCTTGGGCGACAGCAGCGAAATGCCGATCATGGTCGGGATGGTGACCGCCAGCATCATCAGCTGGTGCCAGACGAAGAAGTAGGACGCGGCATGGATGCGCTCTGCAACCGGCGGGCTGGCCGCGGCGACCAGCCACGCGCCCATGCCGATGATCGCGGCCAGCACAACCAGCGTCCAGCGGTCGACAGTCCACCACCAGCGGCCGAACACCGAACTGTCCGTACGGGCGAAGGTCGGCATCATGCGGCGTTCTCCACCGGCAATTCATGCACCAGCTCGGCGAAGCGTTCGCCGCGGTGCTCGAACGAGCGGAACTGGTCCCAAGAGGCGCAGGCGGGCGACAGCAGCACGACCGCGCCGGGCAGCTTTTCAGAGGTGGCCTGGTCGTGCGCCTGCCGTACCGCGTGGTCCAGCGTGCCGCATTTACTGTACGCGGCCCTGCCGTCCAGCCACGCCGCGAATGCGTCCTGCGCTTTGCCGATCAGGAAGGCATGGCGGATCTGCGGCATGAAAGCTTCGAGGCCGTTCAGCCCCCCTTCCTTCGCCTGTCCGCCCGCGATCCAGTAGATGTTTCCGTAGCACGCCAGCGCCTTTCCGGCGGCGTCGGCGTTGGTCGCCTTGCTGTCGTTGACGTAAGCCACGCCATCGACAACGGCGATGCGTTGCTGCCTGTGGGCGAGGCCGGGGAAGCTCCGCATCGCCGCGAAGATCTGCTTCGGTTCAAGGCCGATGGCGCGGCAGGCGGCGAAAGCGGCGGCGGCGTTCTGCCAGTTGTGCTTGCCGGGCAGGGCGGGCATGTCAGACAGGTCGGCCACCCAGCCGCTACGGATCGAGTTCAGCACGCCGTCGCTGACCGTGATGGTCGCCTCCGTGCCTTCGGTGGAGATCGTCACCACATTCCAGCTTCGGTCTGTCTCGACGGCGCGGGCGATAGTCCGGCAGTACGGATCGTCGATTCCGACCACCGCGACCTGCGCGCGGCTGCCTTTGCGAAACAGCGAACGCTTGGCGGCGACATAGCCTTCCATGCCGCCATGGCGCGACAGGTGGTCGGGCGTGATGTTCAGCAGCACCCCGACATCGGGTGCGAGGGAGGGCGTCAGCTCCAACTGGTAGGACGACAGCTCCAGCACATAAACGCCATTGGGCCCGAGCGGATCGAAGCTCAGCACCGCCGGCCCGAGATTGCCGCCGACCTGGCACGCGACACCGCAGGCCTGGAGGATGTGACCGATCAGCGCCGTCGTCGTCGACTTGCCGTTGGTGCCGGTGATGCCGATGTATTTTGCCTGCGGCTGGGCGCGGAGCAGCAGCTCGATGTCGCTGACGATCTTCAACCCGGCATCTCGCGCCCGCGTCACGACCGGGTGCGGGGCGGGATGGGTGTGCGCGATGCCGGGCGACAGCAGCAGGTACTCGATGCCGGCAAGGTCTGCGGTCGTCAGGTCGGCGATGTCGATCCCGCGCGCCCGCGCCTCGTCCACCTTTTCCGGCGTGTCGTCCCAAGCCCAGACGGGAACGCCGCTTTCGTAAAGTGCAACAGAGGCGGCAAGCCCGGTCTTGCCGAGGCCCAGCACCGCGACGGGATGCTCGGACAGGAAGCGCAGGCCGATCATCTGAGCTTCAGCGTCGATAGGCCGGCCAGCGCCAGGATGCAGCTGACGATCCAGAAGCGGATGGTGATCCGCGTTTCCGGCCAGTCTTTCTTCTCGAAATGGTGGTGCAGTGGCGCCATGCGGAAGACGCGCCTGCCGGTCAGCTTGAAACTGGCGACCTGGATCATGACCGACAGCGTCTCGACCACGAACAGCCCGCCGACGATGACCAGCACCAACTCGTGCTTGGTGATGACGCTCATCGTCCCCAGCGCGCCGCCCATGGACAGCGAGCCGACATCGCCCATGAACACCATTGCCGGGGGTGCGTTGAACCACAGGAACCCCATTCCCGCCCCTACCAGCGCGCCGCACAGCACCGCCAGTTCGCCCGTACCCGGCACGTTGTGCAGGTCGAGATACGCGGAAAAATTGAGATTGCCGACCAGGTAGGCGATGAGGCCGAAGCATGCGGTGGCGATCATCATAGGCACGATCGCCAGCCCGTCCAGCCCGTCGGTGAAGTTCACCGCGTTGGCCGATCCGACCATGACCAGCATGGCGAACGGCACGAACCCCCAGCCGAAATCGATCAGTACGTTCTTGAAGAACGGCACCGCCAGGGTGGTGTTGAGCGGTGGTTTGAGCAGAAACGTGATCAGTAGCGCCGCCGCGAAGGCGACCGCGAACTGGCACAGCAGCCTGAACCGCGCCGACAGCCCCTTCGTGTTCCGCTTGGTCAGTTTCAGGTAGTCGTCGCCAAAGCCGACCGCGCCAAAGCCGACCGTGACCAAAAGCACGATCCAGATGAAGCGGTTGGAGAGGTCGGTCCACAGCAGCGTCGAGACGACCAGCGAGGCAAGGATAATCAACCCGCCCATGGTCGGCGTTCCCTGCTTCTTCAAATGCGTTTCCGGCCCGTCGCTCCGGATCGGCTGTCCGCTGCCCTGCTTCGATTTCAGCCAGCGGATGAGCGCCGGGCCTATGCAGAAGCTTATGATCAGCGACGTGCAGATCGCTCCGCCGGTGCGGAAGGTAATGTAGCGCATCAGGTTGAACAGCGCGAAGCTGTGCGCGTACGGCGTCAGCAGGTTATAGAGCATGTTCGGGCGCTGCCTGCTGATCCATGCTCTGGCGCAATCCTTCCGTGATGACCTTCATCCTGCTGCCGCGCGAACCCTTGACCAGCACCACGTCGCCGTCGCGCAAGGCGGCCCGCACGAGAGGCAGCAACCCCGTGCTATCGCCCGCATGGCCACCGCGCAAACGCGGCGGGAGTGCCGCATGCAAATGCGCCATATCCGAGCCGCTTAGGAACGCAAGCTCAGTTCCCGCTCGAACCACATGCTCGGCTAGACTTTGATGAAACATGCCCGACTCGGGTCCAAGCTCGAGCATGTCGCCCAGCACGACAATCTTTCTGCCCGGCATCAGGGATAAGGCAGACAGCGCGGCTTCGACCGCGATGGGACTCGCATTATGGGTCTCGTCGATCAGCGTGATCGTACTGCCATCCACCTGTACCTGGCTGCGGTCGCCGCGGCCGCGTACCGGCGGGAGAGTGGCATAATCCGCGACCGCTTTCCTCAAGTCCCCACCGACTGCACCAATCGCCAACAGAACCGCAAGCGAGTTGTGCGCGTTGTGCTCACCTGTCAGCGGCACCCTGTAGGCGACAGTCGTTCCCCTTACGCAGGCGGTTACATCCGAGCCGTCCTGATCGAGCTTTACCGTTTCGATGAACGCATCAGGGTCCTTAGTTGCGTCGTCGCCCAGCAACCTTTCGGAAGGTCCAAAGGTCAAAATTCTTTCAGGCGCACGTGACCGGATCGGAGAATCAGGAGAATAAATACCGATGACGGCAATGCCGTCGGGCTCGAGACCTGAAAAAATCTCCGCCTTGGCTCGAGCGATGGCGTCCAGTGAACCCAAGGGGCCGAGGTGAACGGCGCTGACATTCGTGATCAGCGCCACATGGGGCCGCACCAGCAGCGACAACGGCTCGATCTCGCCCGGATGGTTCATGCCGAGTTCGAAAACGGCATACTTCGCGGTTTCCGGCAGCAGGGCGAGCGACAGCGGCGCGCCCCAGTGATTATTGAAGCTGGCGGCGCTGGCATGCGTCGATCCCTGTCGCGACAGCAGGTGACGCAGCGCCTCCTTGGCGCTCGTCTTGCCGACCGAGCCGGTCAGCGCGATGATCCGTGCCTGGGAGCGGGCGCGTGCAGCCCTCGCCAAGTCGCGCAGTGCTTGCAACGTATCGTCCACCAGCAGCTGCGCGCCATCGCTCTCGACCTCACGGCCGACCATCACCGCCGCGGCGCCCCGCTGCAAGGCCTCGGCGGCAAAATCGTGCCCGTCGAAGGCCGGTCCCTTCAGCGCGACAAACAGGTCGCCCTCCCGCAGCGTGCGCGTGTCGATGGAAATACCGCTGGCGCTCCAGCGCGCATTGACCGTGCCCCCGGTCGCATACGCCGCGTCGTGCGAGGTCCAGAGCGGATGGGTCACGATAGCCGCTCCACCGCCTGCCGTGCCACCGCCGCGTCCTCGAACGGGATTACCGCGTCGCCGACGATCTGGCCGTGCTCGTGCCCCTTGCCGGCGATCACCAGCAGGTCGCCGGCTTTCAGCTCGCGCACGGCGGCGTGGATCGCCTCGGCGCGGTCGCCGATCTCGGTCGCGCCGGGCGCGGCGGCCATGATCTCGCCGCGGATGGCGAAGGGTTTCTCGCCACGGGGGTTGTCGTCCGTCACGTAGACCTTGTCGGCCAGGCGTATGGCGATTTCGCCCATCAGCGGGCGCTTGCCCTTGTCGCGGTCGCCGCCGCAGCCGAACACCAGCACCAGCCGGCTGCGCACATGCGGGCGCAGCGCGGTCAGCACCGTTTCCAGCGCGCCGGGCTTGTGCGCGTAGTCGACGAAGACCTGCGCGCCGCCCGGCGTGGTCGCGACCAGCTCGGCGCGGCCGGGTACGCCGGTCAGGCTCTCCAGCGCGCCGACGGCCGCGTCCGCATCGTCGCCGCCGGCCAGCACCAGCCCCAGCGCGGCGAGGACGTTCATTGCCTGGAACGAACCCATCAGGTTCAGTTTCACCCGGTACGCGCGGCCCCGCACCTTCAAATCCAGGACCTGGCCTTCGGGGAGGGGGGTTTGTGTGGCCAGACCAAGGTCTGTCGGGTCCATGCCATGGCTGGGGGTTCGACCATAGGCAAGGATCGCGAGGCCGCGCGAGGCTGAGGCCGCGCGAAGCGGCCCGTATTCCGGGATATCGGCGTTCAGCACCGCCGTTCCACCACCTGCGATCAGGGACTGGAACAGGCGCAGCTTCGCCGCGAGGTAGGCGTCGGTGTCGAGGTGGTAATCGAGGTGGTCGCGGCTGAAATTGGTGAACGCCGCCGCGCCGACCCTGACCCCGTCGAGGCGGAACTGGTCGAGGCCGTGGCTCGACGCCTCCATCGCCAGGTGCGTCACGCCCTGTTCCGCCAGCATGGCGAGATCGGCGTGCAGCTGCACGGGGTCGGGCGTCGTCAGCGAGCCGTAGCGCTCGATGCCCGGCGCGATCAGGCCGATCGTGCCCAGCGCCGCCGCCTTGTGGCCCAGCGCCGTCCAGATCTGCCGCGCGAACTGCACGGTCGAGGTCTTGCCGCTGGTGCCGGTCACGGCCGCAATGGCTTCCGGCTGACGGCCGTAATAGGCCGCCGCCATCAGGGCGAAGGCCCGGCGCGGCTCGGCGCTCTCGATCAGGCGGACATTGGCGCCTTGCGGGCGCGTGGTGCCGGACGGCGCAAGGATCGCGGCCGCGCCCATGCGTACGGCGTCGGCGATGTAGTCGCGGCCATCGGTTCTCGATCCCGGCAGCGCGGCGAAGAGGTAGCCGGGCTTGACGGCACGGGAATCGGCGGTCAATCCGGTGATCTCGCCCGCGGCGTCGTGCGCGGGCAGCCCCGGCAGGAGGTCACTCAGTGGTCGTGAGGGCAACTTTGTGCACCTTTCCATCCGTTTCCAGCGCCATGGCCTCGGTCACCTGCGGCGCGGTGTCGTCCATCGGATCGATGCCAAGAAGCGGGCCGATCTGCCCGATCACGCGGCCGACGGCCGGGGCCGAAACCCAGCCGCCGGTGGCGAAGCCGGCGCTGTGCGCGTTCGGCTTGGGCTCGTCCACCATCGCCAGCACGAGGTACTTCGGGTCGGTCATCGGGAAAACCCCGACGAAGGAGGACAGCAGCGCGTGCTTGCCATAGGCGCCGTGCTCGACCTTCTCCGCCGTACCGGTCTTGCCGCCGACCAGGTAGCCTGCGATGTTGGCGTTCTTGCCGGTGCCCTCGACGACCTGCAGCCGCATGAGGCGGCGCATCAGGTCGGATGTTTCGGGCGAAATCACGCGCACACCCGCCGGCTGCGATCCCTCCGGCAGCTTCATCAGCGTCGGCTTGTGCAGCACGCCGCCGTTGATGATGGCCGCAATGCCGGTCACCAGCTGCATCGGGCTGACGGACATGCCGTGGCCGAAGGCGATGGTCATGGTGTTGACGCGCGTCCAGGGATGGGGTGCCAGAGGCGCGCCAATTTCGGGAAGCTCGATCGGGGAACGGTGGGTCAGGCCGAGCGAAGCGAGGAACTTCTGCTGCTCATCGGTGCCGACCACCAGCGCTTCCTGAAGCGAGCCGATGTTGGAGGAATAGGCGAAGATCTCCGACACGTTCAGCCACGGCTTGATGCGCTCGAAATCGTGGATGGCGAACTTGCCGATGTGGATCGGATGGGCGACGTCGAAGCTGTCGCCGAGCTTCACCTTGCCCGAATCCAGCGCCATGGCGGTGGTGAAGACCTTGAAGGTCGAGCCCATCTCGTAAACGCCGGCGGTGTCCCGGTCGAAGCGCGCTTCCTCGCCGGCGGTGCCGGCATCGTGGGGGTCGAAATCGGGCAGGGACACCATCGACAGGATTTCGCCCGTATGCACGTCCATGACGATGCCGCAGCCGCCGATGCCGTGGAAATCCTCGATCGCCTGCGCCAGCTCGCGGCGCATGACGTGCTGGACGCGCATGTCGATCGCCAGCTGCATCTGCTCGCCGCCGGCCAGCAGGTTGTTGAACGTGTCCTCGATCCCCGCTGTACCCTTGCCGTCGATATCGGTGAAGCCGACGACATGCACGGGCTCCGCGCCGTAGGGATAGATGCGGGTCTCGCCATGGCGGAAATCGATGCCGGGCAGGCCGAGCAGTTCGACCTGGTACTGCTGCCTGGGCGTTATGTCGCGCTTCAGCCAGACGAAACGCTCGTCGCCCTGCAGCTTCTGCAGCAGCTCGCCGTAGGTCAGGTCGGGGAACAGGGCCGCCAGCCTGTGCGCGGCTTCCTTCGCGTCCTGCACCTTGCTGGGATCGGCATAGAGCGAGGCGCTGTCGAGCGAGGTCGCCAGCAGGTCGCCGTTGCGGTCGATGATGTTGCCGCGGCCCGAACGCTCCTCCACCTGCGCGACCGCCGGGCGGTCGGGCGTGTCGCCGCGCTTGAGCGCCAGTTCGGTCAGGCGGCCGATGACGACGGTGCAGCACAGCGCGAAAACCGCGCCGAGCACCATCAGCCGATGGCGCGCCTGCTCGACCGACTGACGCATGGTCCCGTCGACCGCGACGACGCGCTGCCGTGCTTCCTCGGTTTCGCGGATCGTCCAGTCAGTCATCCGTCGCCCTTGGCTTCAGGCTGGCAAGGATCGGCTTGGTGCCCGGGGCGCTCGCCGGCTTGGACTGTTTCGCGGAGGACAGTTCCGGGACGACCTGTTTGGCCGGGATCATGTCCATGGCGACGATCTGAGAGGGCAGGGCAGGGGCCATGCCGAGGTGCTTGCGAGCCAGCGCTTCAAGGCGGGCCGGATCGTTCAGGTGGTTCCACTCGGCCTGCAAGACGCGAACCCGCTCCTGCTCCTGGCCGATCTGGCGATCGACGAGGGTCAGGTGCTTCTGCAGGTGCTGCACGCGGTAGCTGACGCGGAAAAGCGCGCCGGACGCGGCAACGGCAAGTATAATCCAAAGGAACGTCATCGACTTGATCATGCGGCGGCCTCGTAGACAGGAGCGTCGGTACGGATCGCCGCACGCAGCTTGGCGGAGCGAGCGCGCGGGTTCGCCGCGATTTCTGCTTCGCCGGGCGCTACGGGCTTGCGGGTGGCGAGCACGAAGCTGGGACGGCGATGGTCGGATGCCTTCGGCTGATGCCGCGATGGTCCCACGGCCTCGCCCGATCGCTCGCGCAGGAAGCTTTTCACGATGCGATCCTCCAGCGAATGGAAGGTCACGACCACCAGCCGGCCGCCGGGGGCCAGAAGCGCTTCCGCCGCTTTCAAGCCCTGTTCCAGCTGACCGAGCTCGTCGTTCACGGCGATGCGCAGCGCCTGGAAAGTGCGGGTCGCAGGGTCGATCTCGCCGCGCTTGCCTGGAACCACGCGCCGCACCAGTTCAGCCAGCTGGCGGGTGGTGGTCAGCGGCGCGGCCTCGCGAACCGCGACGATCTCGCGCGCCAAGCGGCGTGAGTGCCGCTCCTCGCCGTAAAGATAGATGATGTCGGCCAGTTCGCTCTCGCTCGCGCTGTTAACCAGGTCCGCGGCGGAGTTTCCGTCCTTGCTCATCCGCATGTCCAGCGGGCCGTCGTGACGGAACGAAAAACCCCGGTTCGACTCGTCGATCTGCATCGACGACACGCCCAGATCGAAGGCCACACCATCGATTTGCGAGTCGGGCGAGGCTTGCACGCACGCCGTCATTTCCCCGAATCGAGCGTGGACCAGAGTCAGCCTGCCGTCCCAGTCGGCGGCCATCGCCTGTCCTGCGGAAATCGCATCCGGGTCGCGGTCAAAGGCTGTCACCGAGCAGTTCGCGGCCGCCAGGATCGCGGCGGTATATCCGCCAGCGCCGAAAGTCGCGTCGATGTAGCGTCGGCCGCCGATGGGGGCCAGCGCGGCGATCACCTCGTCCCGCAGGACGGGAATGTGCGGGACGGGCCCGGTCATGCCGGCGCGGCCGTCTTCGACAGGTTGAGCGTGATCCCGCGCTTCCTTACCGCGCCGCTCGACGCCGCCTTGTGCGCGTCGAGCGCCGACGGTTCCCAGATCTGGAAGGTCTCGCCCTGGCCGAGGAACGAAGCCTCGCCGGTTATCCCGGCATAGTCGCACAGCGATCTGGGCAGCGAGCAGCGGCCTTCCTTGTCGATGACGAGGTTCTGCGCCGACCCGAAGATGGCGGTCGCCAGTTCCGAGCGCTCGGTCGAGAACACGTCGAGAGAATCGAGGCTGGTCGCGAGCGCCTGCATACGTTCCGCCGGCCAGCCCTCGATCACCGGATGGGACAGCGACTGGAACAGCACGACGCCCGCCGAACCACGTGCCGAAAGGGCGGTGCGGAATGACGCGGGAAAGGAAACGCGGCCCTTGCCGTCGATCCGGTTGGGGTGAGTGTCGAGGAAAAGGGCGGTGTTCAAAAACAGCGACATTCCGACCCCCCCTCCCTGACGATGTCACGCGTCCCTTTATGGGATAAAATGGGATAACACGGGAAAAAATGGGCGGTCAATGAAATTAGCCGGGAAAACCGTAGTTACTTGAACTGATAAGTTTTTATTTAGTTTTTATTAAGCACATGTAAGCGAATAGTTCGCGTTCCGTTCTATTTTCCCTCGCCTGCCATGCGTTTGTGGTGGGCATGTTCACGATTCGACGATAAGATTTGCCAATGAACGCCGCTTAGCCGCAACCGCGCAGGCTCATCCGCAGCCGCCCAAACCAGCACGAGCGGTGGTCAGTCTCTTTGCCGGGCGGTAAGCTGAAATGCCAGATGGTCTGTAAGCCGGGTTCTGTCCGCATTTCTGCGGGATGACCATTCCTCTGGGACGGCCATTGCTGGACGCCTCGCGCGACCTACCCGGGCGGCCGGCGGAAAAGCCTTGGCGCCGCCCCTATTTGGTCTTGCTCCCGGTGGGGTTTTCCATGCCGGCGGGCGTTGCCGCCGCCGCGGTGCGCTTTTACCGCACCGTTTCACCCGTGCCGCCTGGCTGCCCTTGCGGGCGTCCCGGCTTGGCGGTTTGTTTTCTGTGGCACTGTCCCTGGGGTCGCCCCCGCCGGGCGTTACCCGGCACCGCTTTTCCGTGGAGCCCGGACTTTCCTCCATGCCTTGCGGCACAGCGGCCATCCGACCATCTGGCAGGGCTACGAGTACGAGGTTTGTTCGGCCCTGTCCACCGGTGTCAGCGCACGGTATCCAGCACCTCGGCCTGCGTGCAGAGCGCGCCCAGCAGCAGGTGGCATTCCCCGTCGAGCAGGCCATCCATCCGCTCGGGCCGGAAATGGCGCTGGAAGGCGACGATGCTGGCGCGGGTCACCGCGTCCGCGCCGGTTTCATAACCGTAGCGCATCAGCAGCGTTTCGGCGCCTTCGTCCGGCGCCGTGCAGCCGGACTGCGGCCATAGTCCAAGGCCGTTCGCCGCCAGCCATTGCCAGGGAAATAGCTCGCCCGGGTCTTCCTTGCGCGTCGGCGCGACGTCGCTGTGGCCCAGGACGCGCTCGGGCGGGATCGGGTGGCGCGAGGCGATGTCGAGGCCGAGCGCCAGCACCGACTTCATCTGCGCCTGTGGAAAGTCGCGGTAGCCGTGTTCATGGCCCGGATTGACGATCTCGATCCCGATCGAGCGGCTGTTGATGTCGCGCTCGCCGCTCCAGAAACTGATGCCGGCGTGGTGACCGCGATGCCCCTCGGGCAACAGGCGGTACACCACCCCATCCTCGTCGATGACGTAATGGGCGCTGACCTTTGCCTCGGGATTGCACAGGCGCTCGATCGCTGCGGCTGCTGATATCATGCCGGTGTAATGCAGCAGCAGGATGTCGATGCAGGCCCCTTCGCGTCGGTTGCTGTAGTTGGGGGAGGGGATCTCGACGATCGGCGGGTGCTTCGCCGCGCCCCGGCTCACAGCTGCCGTTCCTTGACGATCTGGTCGTACGCCGCGTTGATCAGCGCCAGCTTGGCGGTCGCCTTCAGAACCGCGTCCTTCGGCTTGCCCGCCGCGACCAGGCTGTCGGGGTGGTTTTCGCGGACCAGCTTACGGTATTTCAACTTGATGTCCTTGTCGCTGGTCGAAGCGGGAATGCCCAACACGGTATACGGATCGCTCGGCGTATCGGACGAGCGGCGTCCCTGGCCCTGCTGGGAACTGCCCGATTGCTGCCGGCCGTTGCCTTGACGGCTGCCTTGGCCGTAGCTCGCGCCGTTCCCGTAGCCGTTCCCGTAGCCGTTGCCTTGGTAAGCGGTGTGCGAGCCGACCTGGTCCTCCATCCGGCGCTGGAAGTAACTGTCGCTGAAACCGAAGATCCTTGCCACGCGGCGGATGAAATCGACCTCCTGCGGCCTGAGCGGTCCGTCCGCCAGGGCGACGTGGAACAGGCAGGTGACCACTTCGTCCAGCGTGTCGCGGCTGTCGGAAAACATCCCGGCCAGCTGCTCGGCGAAAGCTTCGTAGCCGCGGGTGCTGGTTCGCGCCCTGTCGAACATCATCCCGACATTGTGAACCTCTTCCGCGGGCACGCGGAAGACTTCCTTGAAGGCGGAAACTTCGTCGCGCGTCACCGGGCCGTCGACCTTGGCAAGCTTTGCGCCCAAAGAAACAACGCAGAGCGTGAAGTTGTAGCGCGTGCCGGCGTTTCGTCGCTCCGAACCCGGCGCTCCGCCCGATGTTGCATCGGCGGATTTTCCGTCGGCGGACCTGCCTGGCCGTGCCCGTGCCCGCGCTTGCTGCCGCATCTTGCCGGCCTGGACTCCGATCCGGGTGGTGTACATGTCCACGAAATGGCCTGCGACGATGCCGAAGATCGCGCCGTGCGTGCTGTCCAGCGCGTAGCCCGCGCAAACGCCGATCACTTTCCCGAGGACGTTCATTCGCAGACAGCTCCGGCGTGCCCGGCCGAAAGGGCGAGGTCAAGGGTGCCTGGCAGAGCCGCGCAGGCACGCGTCGCAAGCTGGTATTTGCCGGAAATGAGCGGTTTCAATCAGGTTTACATGCGAAAAATAGGGTTGCGCCTCTTTTATGTTACCCGTGGCTGCCCAAGTTGGATATGATCATTTTAGTAGCCCGAACAGCTAGGGTCGAAAACCGTACAATGGCAAGTTTCGATCTGCGCGAAGACATGATGCAGCACCTGCCGCATCTTCGGGCGTTCGCAAGGACGCTCACTGGGAATCGCGAACGCGCGGATGATCTGGTCCAGGATACGATCATCCGTGCCCTCAACGCCGAACAGCAGTTCATTGCCGGGACCAACCTGAAAGCCTGGCTCATGACGATCCTGCGCAACCATTACATCAATGGCCTGCGCCGCCTGAAGTTGGAAGGCGACTCCATAGAACAGGTGCCGGAAGCCGTGTTTGCGACTGCTGCGGTGCAAGACGACAAGATCGAGCTGCAGGAGGTAAGCGCGGCCCTTCAGCGCATGTCCCCGGAACATCGTGAAGTTCTGATCCTTATCTCGGCAAGCGGACTCTCCTACGAGGAAACGGCCCAAGTGTGTGGCTGCGCCGTGGGCACGGTCAAGTCGCGTCTCAATCGGGCGCGGCTGGAGTTGAAAAAGCTGGTCGAGGCTTAGGAAAAAACTCGATGTCGGGGTTGCGCAAAACGTGAACATTTTTATGTATCCGGTGTTCTCGACCTAGCAACTATACCTACGTCAATCCAACTGACGGCTTTTCGAGGGACCTGATGGCAAGCATCTCTGATGAGATCGTACGCTCGATTCCATATCTTCGGCGCTATGCCCGCGCGCTGACCGGGTCGCAAACGCGAGGCGACCAATATGTAAGGTTATGCCTTGAGGCCATCATTGAGGAACCCGAGAAGATCCGCCCGAGCGGCGATTTTCATCTGCAGCTCTTTACCGTCTTCCATGACTGTTTTCGCATTTTCGATCAGGCTTTGGGCGGCGAAGCGTCGGACCCGCAACAGCGCGATCCCCTGGGCAAGCAGCTCGCGGCGCTTCCCTCGCTTGAACGCCAAGTGCTTCTGCTGATTTCGCTGGAGAATTTTTCTGTAGCCGAAACCGGTCGCATACTCTCCCTTGGTGACTCCGAAGTGGTCGAGAAGCTTGCCCTTGCGCACGAGGAGCTCAAGCGGCTGGTTTCCGCAAGGGTTCTCATCATCGAGGACGAGCCGGTGATCGCGATGGATATCGCGGGTATCGTTGAAGGGCTGGGGCATGATGTCGTCGGCGTTGCAGGCCGCAAGGACGAAGCTGTGGAGCTTGCCAAGAGGCATGTACCCGACCTGGTCCTGGCCGATGTTCAGTTGCTGGACGGGGACAGCGGGATAGCGACCGTTCAGGAAATACTGAAATCAATGACAGCGCCCGTCATCTTTGTGACAGGTTTTCCCGAACGGCTGTTGACCGGCGATGGCATGGAACCAGCCTTCATTGTCACAAAGCCGTTCGACCCGGAAACCTTGAAGGTTACCATCGGCCAAGCCCTTTCGTTCACGCAACCCGCCGAAGTCTTGGTAAGCTGATCTATCGGAAAGCTAGTAAAACAAGCGCAGGCGGTAGTCGCTGCTCAGGGTTATTCCTTGGGCCTGTCCAGCTTCTGACGCAGCAGATCTATGATATCTTGGGGAATTGCTTCTTCCAGCACGGAGCCGTACACGGTTTTCAGCTTGCGATCGAGCCAGCGCTCGAACGGTGCGGACAGATCGGAAGTGCCGCTATCCTGTTCCTTTTCGGGGGAAAAATCGTCGCTGGTGTTGGTGATATCGTCCTTGCTCAAAACCGCTCCTTGGAAGCGCGAGTAACCGTATATTCGATGCTCCTTTTGGAACGGTCGGCAGCGGTGATCGTTCCGAGCGGCTTTTACAATAGTGGAACAACCCGTGCGGGGCGGCGTTGTTGTTTCACCTAACCGAAGCGGGCCGGCAAATGATTTCGCGCGACAACCAGAAAAATGAAGCAAAGAACGGTGTTGCCGAGCGTGCGGTCGAATCTTCGATGAACGATTGTCATGCCGGTAGCGAAGGCGAAGCTGGTCACGCAGCCAAGCAGCAGCTTCGCCATGACAAGGACCTGAACAGGGCCATGCCGGAAACTGACGGATCTGCGGAAAAACCCGAACAAACCAAAGGAGACTAATGATGACAGACACGACCAACGTAAACGCGGATGTGGATACCGTAAAAGGAGATCTGGAAAAGCTTCGCAGCGACATCGCCGCGCTGAAGGATTCTTTCCAGAGCTTTGCGTCAGACCGCGTCCGGTCCACCATCAGCGACGCGCAGCAACGCCTGGGCCAGGTCAGCGAAAAGGCCCGCACGCAAAGCCGCCAATCGCTGGAAACTCTGTCGGAGGAGATCGAGGAGCGGCCCCTGACCAGTATTCTCCTGGCATTCGGCGTCGGCGTCATCCTCGGCCGGCTGTTCGACTGATGATCGAAGCGATCAAGTTCCTGCTGGGCGAAGCCAACCAAGCGCTTATCCAGCCTCGCCTTCACAAGGCAAAAGTGGATTTCAAGCTCGCGCTGGTAACGGGCGGGGTCATCGCCCTGTTCTCGTTGCTCGCGATGGTATGCCTGTTTCTGCTGGTTTTTCTTTCCATTGCCAGCGCGACAAGCCCGACCGAAGCGGCCGTGATCCTGTTTGGCGTGTGCGTGATCATGATCGTGGGGGCGATTTTAGCACACATCCTGGGCAGGAAAGCCGAGCAGAAAATTTTTGAGAAGCGGTTTGCTCGCTTCAATCGGCCGATCAGTTTCCCCGAGGGCCTGAAGCCAACAATCCAGGCAGCTCGGATCGGGCAAGGTGCAAGACAGGTGTTTGCCGCCAACAAGCTCGCCGCTCTTGCCGGCGTGACGATATTGGGTGTCTTGTTCGGCGCGCGTCCGGCAACTGCAGTGCGCACGGCCTCCAAACTGGTCCTTGGCAAGGCTCGGGGCCGGGCGAATGAGCTTGAGCGCGACGGACGCGAGTACCGCCGCCGCCGCTAGTCAGGGTCACCCGACAGGCCAAAAAGCGGCTGGCTTGTCCAGGACAGCCTCTTTTACGGGCCTGGATCCCAACGTGCGGCAGGCGGGTTGGGACGGCTCCAAGGGAACCTAAACCCGCCAGCCGCCTTTCCATACCGATTTATTCATTGGAGGATTCCATGGCTTCTGTTTATTCCCGTGATGCACTGAACGAATTCCTGATCGATGGGCTCAAGAATGCCCACGCCATGGAAAGCCAGGCGGTAACGTTGACGACCATGCAGGCTGACCGGCTCAAGAACTACCCCGAGCTGGAAGCGCGCATCCGGCAGCACATCGAGGAAACCAAAGGTCAGCGTGACCGGCTGGAAGCGGCACTAGGCGAGTTCAACGTCAGCCCGTCAGCGCTGAAGGATTTTGCGCTCAAGGCTTCGGGCAACATGGCCGCGGTGTTGCACAGCTTTATGGAAGACGAGGTGATCAAGAACTCATTCGCTTCCTTTGCGTACGAAAATTTCGAGATCGCAGCCTACACGTCCCTGATCGCCGCCGGCGAGCAGTTCGACAAGCCGGGCGTCGTCGCCGTATGCAAGCAGAACCTGGCCGAGGAAGTGGCAATGGCGGACTGGTTGCTGAAGAACATACCCAAGACCACGCTGCAGTTCGTTTCGCGTACCGCGGAAGGCCAGACGGCTCAAGCCAAGCGCTAGGAACTCAGAGTGGTTTCCGTCTGACTGGAAACAAGAAGATCCTTCGCGAAAGCGGGGGGTCGTTCCATCTGGGGCGAGGTGGCGAGAAGGTTGTGTTTAGTGTGGGGCATGAAGAAGGCTCCACGACAAACTCATTATCGGTTCATGGATGAAGGTCCGTGATCCGTCCCTTGCCTATGCGGCTGCATTCTCTTCAGAGATGGATGCCGTGGTGTCGCGTGGTATGACAAACAATTTCCATTCTCAAGCATGCTTGGAGGATGCGCATCAACCTTGCGTTCATGAAATTCCCCGCTGACCCTTTAGCCAAGCGTAATGGCGGATGTCGCCGCGAGAAGCGCGGCGGCGAAACAATCAGCGAAGCGCTCGTGCCGAAGTTCCGGGTTGCGTCGTTGCGCAAAAGAAGACGGATTAATCATCCTGACTTGAAACATCGCAACCCTTTGCGACCCACGGTTTAAGCCCCCAGCCCCATCGATTTTTTCGCGGTAACCGTCTGTTGTGGCGTAGCCGTCATTGTTAGTAGCGTGCCCGGAGACGCGAAATCGGCGACATAACGCTCGGCATCGGGGCTTAGTTCGCGCCCCAGCACCTGCTTGAAGCCTACCAAAGTCTTGGCGATTGTTTCGTGGCTGCCGTTATGCATCAGGTCGGACGGCCTTAACCAGGATTCGATTTCCGGACCCAGGGACGCCTTGATCTTCTTGTCCTCCGGTGACATGGCGGGCATATCTTCCAGCTTCTCGCGCACGGTGGCGAGCTGCGGCTTGGCCAGGTTGGCATGCGCGAACAAAGGCGCGGCGAAAGGCGCTTCGGATGGAAAGAGGCTGACAGGCAAACCTGCCTCAGGGACAACATTATTTGGATTCTGCCTGCGCTTGCGCTCGGCGCTGTAATGCTGCGACGCAAAATGCTCCAGCTGCGACTGCGTCACCGCGATCAGGGCGACGCTTTCGGCATTGACCACCGCGCGCTTCGTGTACTCCTCGATCGAAAGCGGCGATTTTTCGGCAAAGGTCGAGACAATGGTCGGTACAATCCCAGGCAGATTGTTGCCCCTCGG
Organism: Alphaproteobacteria bacterium; assembly: GCA_965199265.1. Lineage (GTDB taxonomy): Bacteria > Pseudomonadota > Alphaproteobacteria > CALMVH01 > CALMVH01 > CBDAQV01. Next base: position 183,006 of record CBDAQV010000009.1, read on the forward strand.
CACGAACTCGCCTCCATCCTGCGTCAGTTCATTGTGGAAGTAGACCTGAAGCGGGCGACTGAACACGTCCGGCAGCTTCACCAGGTCGCCGGCCTCTATCCCCTGTTCCTCGCGAAGCTGGGTGCGGGCGCGGTTTTCATCGGTGTCGGCGATGCCGTCTTTGATCTGCTTGTTTCCGGCGGCCGTATGCAGCGCCAGCCCGCGCCCGTTCGCGGTGAAGTTGCTGCGCACGGCCAGCATGGCGTGATCCTCGCAATAAACGATCATGTCGATCGGCTTCCACACCGGCAATCTGACGCCCGCTTTGGCGAAACCGGAAATGCAATCGGCGGTGGTCAGCTTTGCGACCTGAGCCGCGATCACGGCCTGCGACTGTTTGCTCACGGTCGGATCGACACCGGCCGTGTCGATCAAGCCGATCCTGGCAGCCTCCTCATACAAAACGTTCGACGCGCGCTGATAGGGCAAGCTTATCTGCTTTCCCGTCGCGTCCATCATCGGAGTGCCGTCCGGATTATGCAGCGGCGCGGGATTGATGGCGGAAAGAACCTCAAGGCCAGGGTCATCGAAATTAAGCATGCAAGAACATCGCATAGTCGATGCTTGAGGCGCAAATAAAATTTTTCTTAATACGGTAGAGAAGCCAGATCGATCTATTGTCCCATTACCAAAAAAAGTTGGTGGAGCCATGGGGAGTCGAACCCCAGACCTCTACAATGCCATTGTAGCGCTCTACCAGCTGAGCTATGGCCCCGACCTTGTACGGCTGCCCTGGAGCGCATGCCGCCTGAACCGACTTAACCTGACCAGGCGAATGCCGGCCGCTTGGAACTTATTCAGCCCTTGCGCGGCTTTCAAGCAAAAACTTGCCGGCCGCGCACAGGGCTCAGCTTTCGTCGCCCTCGATCTCGACTTCCTCGATCTCGTCGTCGACATCGTCGGCGTCGTCTTCCAGCAGTGTGTCGTCGTCCGGTTCCGCACCGGGCGTTTCGATATCGGCGTCCTCGGTTTCCGGGTCGGCCTCGACATCGGGATCAAGGTCGTCGGCCACGTCGGGAAGTTCCTCGTCAGGACCGACGACCGCCGCCGCCTTCTTGCGCTTTGGCGCAGGCTCGTCCACCACCGCCGTCCGGCTCCGGCGCGACTTCAGCAGCGCCTCGGGGTCATACACGGTGCTGCACACCGGGCAGGCCGGCGGATTTTTCTGGAAATCGTAGTAGCGCGTCCCGCAGTTCGGGCAGATGCGCTTCATTCCCCATTCAGGGTTGCTCACCGGATGCTGTTCCTGTCCATTTGGAATCGTGGCGTGACGGGGCGTTTGCCACGCCAGAGGCCGCTTGTCAAATATTGCGCCCATGCTCTGAACGCAATAGGCATACACGCATGACCGGCCCGCAGTCACATTCCCGTTCGGCCTGGGCTTCGCTGGAGGGCGTCGGCCTTGTGACGATCGCGCCGCTCGGGCGAGTCGTCTCGGGCGCGCTGACCGTTCCTGGCAGCAAGAGCGTCACCAACCGCGCCCTTATCATGGCGGCGGCGGCGCAGGGCCGTTCGCGCGTGACCGGCGTCCTGCGCAGCGACGACTCATTCTGGTGTCTAGAAGCGCTGCGCCGGCTCGGCGTCGGGGTGGTGGATGACGGCGCCATTTTCCACATCACGCGATCCGGCGCGTGGCACGCTCCTGCCGAGCCGGTCTTCATCGGTTCGGCGGGAACCACCGGCCGCTTCCTGACCAGCGTGCTGGCGCTTTCAAACGATGTACCGATCACGATTTCGGCCAGCAACCAGTTGTCCGCCCGGCCGATGCGGCCGCTGTTCGAGGCGCTGACCACGCTGGGGGCGAAACTTTCGTTTGGCGCGACGCCCGGCGCGTTTCCCGTCACCTTGTCGCCGCGCGGCCCGGGGGCGGAGATCGTGGAGATGTCCGGCATCGTGTCCAGCCAGTTCATCAGCGGCGTGCTGATGGGCGCGCCCCTGCTGGACCGGCCGGTCGAGGTCAGAATCACGGACCGCATCGTCCAGGCCGACTACGTCCGCATCACGCTTGCCATGCTGGGCGCGTTCGGGATTTCCGTCGAGACGTCCTCAGGCTTCGACCTCTTCCGCGTCCGGCCGGCCGCCTACCGCCCGACCGATTACGCCGTCGAGGCAGATGCTTCGACGGCCAGCTATTTCCTCGCCCTCGCCGCGGCAACGGGCGGCGAGATCACGCTGAAAAACCTTCCGGCGGAGACCTTCCAGCCCGACATCAGGTTCCTCGACGTGCTGGAGCGCATGGGCTGCCGGGTGACGCGTTCGGCGGCCGGCACGACGCTCAAGGGCCCTGGATGCTTGAAAGGCGGGTTCACGGCGGACATGAACGCCTGCTCCGATACCGCGCTGACCCTTGCCGCCGTAGCCCCCTTTGCCGACGCGCCCATTGCGATCACCGGCGTCGCGCACATCCGTAAGCACGAGTGCGATCGGGTGGCCGTCATGGCGGCCTCGCTGGCCGCTGTCGGAGTGCCGGTGCAGGAACGGGCGGACGGGCTGCGAGTCAGCCCCGCCAAGCCGGCTTTCGCAAGGCTGGAAACGCATGACGACCACAGGGTCGCGATGTCGCTGGCCGTGCTGGGGGCCGCGGGCAACGGCGTTGCCTTGACCGACCCGGGGTGCGTGTCCAAGACCTGCCCTGATTTTTTTGCGATGATCAGCGGACTGGGCGTGGAGTGCGTGTATGAACGGTCCGCGCATGAATAGTCGGCTGGAACGCCAACGGTGGGCGCGGTCCGCTTGTGTGGAGATGAGCTTACCTTCCTCGCACCGTTCGGCTTTGACGGGTCTTCGGGACGATGACCTTGTAATCCTGAGCGAAGCAAAAGATTTTTGTCACGATGGTTCACTCCGTTCAGCATGACCGCACAAACGTGACGCCGCGCGTCATCGCCATCGACGGCCCGACCGCCAGCGGCAAGGGGACGCTCGCGCGCAGGCTTGCGGCGCATTACGGGTTCGATTGGCTCGATACCGGGCTGCTCTATCGCGCCGTCGGGCTGGCGGTGCTCGATGCGGGGATTGATCCTTCGGACTCGGCGCGGGCGGGCGGGATGGCGGCAGGGCTGCGCGCCGCGCCGCTGAAGCTCGACGATCCGCGCCTGCGCCAGGAGACGACGGGCGGGGCGGCCAGCAAGGTGGCCGCAGTTCCGGAGGTGCGCGCCGCCTTGCTGGCCTTGCAGCACGATTTCATAGCCCGCCCGCCGAACGGTCGGGGCTCCGTTCTCGATGGCCGCGATATCGGCACGGTGATCTGCCCGCAGGCGCCGGTGAAGCTGTTCGTGGTCGCGGATGTGGAGATTCGCGCCGAACGCCGCCGACGGGAGTTGCAAGCGAGGGGAATCCCCGTTATCTATGACGACGTCTTGCAAGACCTGAAACAGCGGGATGCGCGCGACCGCCAGCGGGAGATTTCTCCAGCCAAGCCGGCCGACGACGCGCATCTGCTCGATGTCAGCAGGCTGGACGCGGATCAGGCTTTCGCCGCCGCGTTGCGACTTGTGGAGCCTGTATTCGGGCCGCCGGTCGCGAAATCCGGCTGAACTCCTTACCTTGCACGATGCCGATCAACCCGCCGCGTCACCCAGAGTGACGGGCACAACCCTGGCGCCGAACCCGATTGGGACGAGCCGAACCGGACTGGAAAAGGACTCTGAATGGCCCGAGCCACCGCTGCTGCACTGAGAATGAGGGAAGACAGCCTTTCGAACACGATGGGCGGCGAGAATTTCGCGGCGTTGCTGGAAGAATCGCTGGGGCCGAAGCAGAGCTTCGAGGGATCCGTGGTTCGCGGCACCGTCGTCAGCATAGACAACGATGCGGCGATGATCGATGTCGGGCTGAAGTCCGAGGGCCGCGTTCCCCTGCGTGAGTTCGCGCTGCCGGGCCAGCCGCACGGGATCAAGGTCGGCGACACGGTCGAGGTATTCGTTGAGCGCCTGGAAGACAAGAACGGCGAGGCCGTACTGTCGCGCGAAAAGGCCAAGCGCGAGGAATCGTGGCAGCAGCTCGAGCGCGTCCACGAGAAGCAGGAGCGCGTCACAGGCATTATCTTCGGCCGCGTCAAAGGCGGCTTCACCGTCGATCTCAACGGCGCCATCGCCTTCCTGCCGGGCAGCCAGGTAGATATCCGCCCGGTGCGGGACGTCGGCCCGCTGATGGGCACGCCGCAGCCGTTCCAGATCCTGAAGATGGACCGCAGCCGCGGGAACATCGTCGTGTCGCGCCGCGCCGTGCTCGAGGAAAGCAGAGCCGAGGCCCGGTCCGAGCTGGTATCGACGTTGAAGGAAGGCCAGATACTCCAGGGCGTGGTCAAGAACATCACCGATTACGGCGCGTTCGTCGATCTCGGCGGCGTCGACGGCCTGCTGCACGTCACCGACATCGCGTGGCGCCGCGTCAACCACCCGTCCGAAGCGCTGCAGATCGGCCAGACCGTCAAGGTCCAGGTCATCCGCTTCGATCAGGAAAAGCAGCGTATCAGCCTCGGCATGAAGCAGCTTGAGTCCGATCCTTGGGAAGGCGTTGCCGCCAAGTACCCGATGGGGGCCAAATACAACGGCCGCGTGACCAACATCACCGACTACGGCGCGTTCGTCGAGCTGGAGCCTGGAATTGAAGGCCTGGTGCACGTTTCGGAAATGTCGTGGACCAAGAAGAACGTCCATCCCGGCAAGATCGTCTCCACCAGCCAGGAAGTCGAAGTCATGGTGCTGGACGTCGATTCGTCCAAGCGCCGCATCAGCCTCGGCGTCAAGCAGTGCCAGCCCAACCCGTGGGAGCAACTGCGCCACGAGCACCCGGTCGGCTCGATCGTCGAAGGCGAGGTCAAGAACATCACGGAGTTCGGCCTGTTCGTGGGGCTCAGCGGCGATGTGGACGGCATGGTCCACCTGTCCGACATTTCGTGGGAGCAGGAAGGCGAAGAAGCCCTCAAGACCTTCAAGAAGGGCGACGTCGTCAAGGCTAAGGTTCTCGAGATCGATGTCGAGAAGGAGCGAGTCGGCCTCGGCATGAAGCAGGTTTCCGGCGGCGATCCCTTGGAGGACGAGTTCAGCAGCCTGCGCAAGGGCGCGGTCGTGACCTCGACGGTTTCCGCCATCACCGACGGCGGGATCGAGGTTCTGGTCAACGGCAAGATCCACGGCTTCATCAAGCGCGGCGACCTGTCGCGCGAACGCTCGGAGCAGCGTGGCGACCGCTTCGCTGTGGGCGAGAAGGTCGACGCCAAGATCATGACGATCGAACGCGGCGCCCGCAAGATCACGCTGTCCATCAAGGCGCGCGAGACCGAGGAGGACAAGCAGGCGATGGCCGAATTCGGTTCGTCCGACAGCGGCGCTTCGCTGGGCGACATCCTGGGCGCGGCCATGAAGAAGGCTGAAAAAGCCGGCAAGGACAAAGGGGAGGACTGATCCTCCGCTTGATCCCGGGAGAGGTGTGGCGCGATGACGAGATCCGAACTGGTCAGGCTGATCGCGGCGCATAATCCGCATCTGATGCAGCGCGACGCCGAGCTGATCGTTTCCACGGTGTTCGACCGTATCACGGACGCGTTGGCGAAGGGCGACCGCGTGGAATTGCGCGGGTTCGGAACGTTCGGGGCCAAGCAGCGCGACGCCCGCACGGGCCGCAATCCCCGCACAGGGGAACTGGTTCCGGTCGAGGAGAAAGCCGTGCCGTTCTTCAAGACCGGCAAGCAGCTGCGCGAACGCCTGAACAGCGAGGATGCCTGACCTCATGGGCTATGTCTCCGGCTTCTTCACGGTTTTGCTGGTTGGCGTCCTGATTCTGTTCGCCGCGTCGAACACCGAAGACGCCAAGCTGGAGCTGTTCCCGCTGCCGCAGCAGATCAACGCGCCCATGTACCTGATCGCCTTCCTGCTGATTTTCGGCGGCTTCGTGCTGGGCGGCATTGCCGCATGGAACGCAGGCCGCAGGCACCGCCGCATGGCGCGCCAGTCGGTCAAGCGCGTGCAGACCATGGAAAGCGATCTCGCCACTATGAAAATTCGCGCCGAAGCGGCCGAAGAGCGCTGGCTGCAAGAAAGTACGCCGCGCGCCGAGCCGCCCGTACCCGCTCCGATCGAAAATCCCGAGATGCTGTGATGTCTACCTTTCCACCACCGGGGGAGAGGGCCGGGGTGGGGGCAGGCGGCGCTTCCTCACCATACCATTCGCCGCGGAACGGTCCCGTTCCACCCTCGCGATGCGGGAGAGGAAGTTAACCGTGACCTCCTCTCCCATATTCGTCGCGCTCGACACGCCCGATCTCGACACGGCGATCGGGCTGGCGCGGCTGGTGCTGCCATATGTGGGTGGGTTCAAGCTGGGGCTCGAGTTCTACTCAGCGCAAGGGCAGAAAGGTGTGCGCCGCATGGCCGAATACGGCCTGCCGCTGTTCCTTGACCTCAAGCTGCACGACATCCCGAACACCGTTGCCGGGGCGATCCGCGCGCTGGCCGAGCTCGATGTCGATTTCATGACCCTTCATGCTTCGGGTGGGGCGGCAATGATGCGCGCGGCGGCGGATGCCGCGGGCGGCAAGGTGAAGTTGCTGGGGGTCACGGTGCTGACGAGCCTCGACGAAGCGGACCTTGAACAGGTCGGGCAGTCCGGCCCGGTAGAGCCGCAGGTCGAGCGTCTGGCCTTGCTGGCACGGGAAAACGGGCTGCAGGGCGTCATTTGCGCGCCGTCCGAAATCATGCGCGTCCGCGCGCTGGCGCCGCTCGGGTTCACGCTGATGGTTCCGGGCATCCGGCCGGGTAGCGCGATTGCCGACGACCAGAAGCGCTCCCTGACGCCTGCCGAGGCGATGGGAGCGGGTGCGGATTATGTGGTGATCGGCCGCCCGATCACCCGCGCACCCAATCCGGCACAGGCAGCGGCGGCGATCCAGGTCTCGCTCGTCACATGACCATTTCCGTCAAGATTTGCGGGATCACCACTGCTGAAGCCGCCATCGCGGCGGCGCGGCATGGCGCGGCGTACGTCGGCCTGGTGTTCTTCCCGCGCTCGCCGCGCTTCGTGTCGGATGCCCTCGCGCGCGAGATCGCTCAGGAAACGCCCAAACCTGCCAAGCGGATCGGGCTGTTCGTCGATCCGTTCGACCGGGACCTGGAGGCGACTCTCGACTGCGTGCCGCTCGATCTGATCCAGCTGCACGGACATGAGTCGCCCGAGCGGGTGGCGGAGATTAAGGCGCGCTACCGCCTGCCGGTCATGAAGGCTCTGCGGGTTGCAAATGCCGCCGATCTTGCCGTGGCAAGGGATTATGAAGCCGCCGCCGACTGGCTCCTGTTCGATGCGCCTCCGCCCGAAGGCGCCGACCGCCCCGGCGGCAACGGCATGGCGTTCGACTGGTCGCTTCTCGCCGGGCGCGCTTGGAAGAAGCCGTGGATGCTGTCGGGAGGCCTCGACGCCGCGAACGTGGCCCAAGCCATCCGCGTCAGCGGCGCGAGGGCGGTCGACGTTTCCTCCGGCGTCGAAAGCCGTCCCGGTTTGAAGGACGCGACGCTGATTGAAAACTTCCTTGCAGCCGCTACGATGCGGCCATGAACTGGATCAGCAACTACGTCCGCCCCAAAATCCGCGCGCTGGTCACCCCGCGCGACGTGCCCGAGAACCTTTGGCAGAAATGCCCCAAATGCGGGCAGATGCTGTTCCAGAAGGACCTGGAGCAAAACCTGCACGTCTGCACCCATTGCGGAGCGCATTTGCGCATCGGGCCGAAGCTGCGGCTGCAGTATCTGTTCGACGGCGGCGAGTACCAGGCGATCGAGTTGCCGAAGACCCCGGCCGACCCGCTCAAGTTTCGCGACCAGAAACGCTACAGCGACCGTTTGAAGGACGCTCAAACCAAGACGGGGGCGGTTGACGCCATCGTCGTCGCGCATGGCGAGATGGGCGGGCTGGCCACCGTGATCGCCGCCTTTGATTTTTCCTTCATGGGCGGATCGATGGGCGTGGCGGTGGGGGAGGGCATCGTCGCCGCAGCCAGGCTTGCCGTTCTGCAGAAGGCCGCGCTGATCGTCGTGCCTGCCTCGGGCGGGGCACGCATGCAGGAAGGCATACTGTCGCTGATGCAGATGCCGCGCACGATCATTGCGACGCAGATGGTCAAGGAAGCGGGACTGCCCTACATCGTGCTGCTGACCGATCCCACCACCGGTGGCGTATCGGCATCGTTCGCCATGCTGGGCGACATCCAGATCGCCGAGCCTGGAGCCCAGATCGGCTTTGCCGGGGCGCGCGTCATCGAGGAAACGATCCGCGAAACCTTGCCGGAGGGTTTCCAGCGCGCCGAGTACCTGCTCGATCACGGCATGGTCGACATGGTCGTGCCGCGCAAGGACTTGCGCGATGTAATCATCAACATCGTCGACATCCTGCGCCGTCCGGCCCCGACCGCCGAGATCCTGCAGCTCAAGGATGCGACCGCAAGGAACTCCAAGCGCGTGGCCGAAGCCGCCGAAGCCGATGTCGAAGGCCATCCCACCTGAACTGCCACCCGTCCAGCCCAACCTGTCCGACCCGTCCACGCGCAACCTGGACCCGTCGCTCGAACGGCTGAGGCGGTTCCATCCCAAGGGGATGGACCTGTCGCTGGGCCGCATGCACCGCCTGCTCGCCGCATTGGGCCATCCAGAACGCAGGCTCCCGCCGGTATTTCACGTCGCGGGAACCAACGGCAAGGGCTCGACGGTCGCGTTTCTGCGCTCAATCCTCGAGGCGTCCAATCTGACCGTGCACGCCTACACGTCGCCGCATTTGGTCAAGTACAATGAGCGCATCAGGATTGCGGGCAAGGTGATTTCGGACGGCGATCTGGCGGTGCTGATCGACGAGGTCGAAGCCGTCAACAAGGACGAGCCGATCAGCTTTTTCGAAATCACGACGGCGATGGCGCTGCACCGGTTCGCCTCCGTCCCGGCCGATGCCTTGCTGCTGGAAACCGGCCTGGGGGGCGTGCTGGACGCGACCAATGTCGTCGAGCGCCCGGCGGCGACCGCGATCACGCGCATATCCTACGATCATACACACATCCTTGGCAGTACCATCCAGGCCATCGCCGGCGAAAAGGCCGGCATCCTGAAGCATGGCACGCCGGCGATCCTTGCATGGCAGCGCGAGCCAAAGGCGCGGGAAGTGATCCAGGCGCGGGCGAGCGCGGTGGGAGCCCCGTTGTTCGAGCAGGGCCGGTTCTGGGATGTGCAGCCGACGCTGACCGGCTTCGAGTACCGCGATGAGCATGGTACGCTCGACCTGCCGCAACCAGCGCTGCTGGGCGCGCACCAACTGACCAATGCCGGCACGGCCATCGCCGCGCTGCGCTGTTCAGGCCTGTTCGCGGCCGGACGGCTTGATTTTGCCGCCGGCATGCTAAGCGTCGACTGGCCGGCGCGGCTGCAAAGGCTGACGAGCGGTTCGCTGGCCCGGATGATGCCGCCGGGATGGGAGTTGTGGCTCGACGGCGGGCATAACGATTCCGGCGGAGAGGTACTGGCGATGCAAGCATTATCGTGGGAGGCCGCGCCCGGCGCATTGCCGCTCGACATCGTGTTCGGTATGCTGAGCACCAAGCATTCCGAAGCATTTCTGCAGCCTCTCGCGCCGCATGTCGGACGCCTGCGCGGAATCGAGATCGAGGGCGAGGCCCTGTCGCTCTCGGCGGAGCAGGCGGCGCAAGCAGCACGGATTGTCGGCATCGCCGCCGCACCGGCGCCCAGCATCGAGGCCGCCATCAACGAGCTGGCTCAAAGCAGTGGAACGCCGAGGCGACTCCTGATCTGCGGCTCGCTGTATCTGGCGGGCCGCGTCCTTGCTGCCGCCCAGGCGCGGAAGTCGTAAGCGCCCATGGCGGTGTCACGCTTTGCCCCAGCGTGCGGGAGCCCAGGCTTGCGTGATCGGGCGCGTTCCTCGGCTAGGCGCCTCCTTCCGCTGCTTTTTGCGATCGGGATCTCGCTGCTGCTCACGTTCTGGCTGGAACGGGAAGTCTATCGACCGGCGGCGGACGGCGTCGATGTCAATGATCGCCCGATCGGACAGGATTTCATCAATATCTGGTCGGGACCGTACTTCGCGTTTCACGACAGGATCGATCTTCTGTTCGATCCTGACGCTTACACCCAGGCGGCCGGCGAGCGGTTCGGCCATCAAATTCAGCCTTATACATGGAGCTACCCGCCGCACACCCTTCTGCTGTACTGGCCGTTCTCGCTGCCTCCCTATTTTGCAGCTTATGCGCTGTGGTCCGTTCTCGGACTGTCGGTATGGCTGCTGACCTACCGGCTTTACGCGGGCAGGCTGGACGCGCGCGCTCTGCTGACGCTGTGCGCCTCCCCGGCTGCCGCGATGAACATCATCGACGGCCAGAACGGCTTTATCGCCGCCGCCTTGTTCGTCGGTGGGCTGCTGGCGCTGCGTCGGCATCCGATTCTGGCGGGCATACTGTTCGGTGTCCTGACGTTCAAGCCGCAGATCGGGATCATCCTGCCCTTTGCGCTACTAGCGATGCGGGAGTGGCGGGCGATTTTTGCAGCTGCGGCGACGTTTGCGGCTCTGGTCGGCGCGTCGATCCTAATCATGGGCGTGTCCCCGTGGGTCCAGTACATGACGGTGACCAGCGGCTGGCAGCTGGCAGCGCTGGTGTCGACCCGCGGACTGTTCTCGTACATGGGCGTGGCTCCGCTGACCGGGCTGCTGGTGCTGGGCCTGTCACCCGGCTTGGCGCTCCCGTTGCAAATCGCTGTAACGGCAGCGGCGATCCTGATCTCGTGCCAGGTGATCCGCCGCACCGAGGACCGGCGCACGCAAATTTTCGTCCTGTGCAGCGCCGTTCCCCTGGTTTCGCCTTACCTGCTTAACTACGACCTTTGCCTGCTGACAATCCCGTTGACGCTCCGCCTCGTTACGCTGCCTGATGGGCCGGCAGGTCGGCGGCTGTTGTACTGGGGCGCGTGGCTCATGCCGACTTTGGGGCTTTGCCTTGCCCTTACCCCGGTTCGGCAGTTCCAGACGCTGGCGCCGCTGGTTTTGCTCTGCGTATTCGCGATTGCCGTCGCCCATGCCGATAAACAGCTCGATACGGACGATAGCGCCATGGAAGCCAAGCCTGAACCGCGCTAGATTAAGCACATGACCATGCCGTCGGCAGTCCATGCTCCCTTTCGCCACAAGCTGGGCGCGGACGGAGTCAACTACCTTAACATCGCGCTGATGCTGCTATCGGCCGGTCTCGCGCTGGCGTTCCCCTTCGGGCTTTTCCTGTTCTCCTACGCTGTATTGGGGCCCTTGCATTACCTGACCGAAATTTCGTGGCTGCACGACCGGAAATATTTCACCAAGGGGCGCAACGATCACTTGATTCTGGGGCTTGTCGGGCTTGCCTTTACCGTGCAATCGTTCGGCTTCCTGCCGACGGCCACGGACTCGGTCATGCCGTCGGTGCTGTTCCTGACGCTGGTCACTGCGGGCGCGTTCGCCTTTACCTCGGATCCCCGCACGCGCATTGGAGTGGCCTGTTGCGCTGCGATCTTCATACCCGCCATATCGGGCAGCAACCTGCTGCTGACGGTGTTCGGCATCCTGCTGCCGACGATCGTGCACGTTTTCCTGTTCACAGGCATGTTCATCCTTGCGGGAACGCTGCGAAGCAGAAGCGTTTCAGGCGGCCTGTCCTTTGCGGTGTTCGCGGCTGTTTCGCTCGGCCTTCTGCTGTGGCATCCGGCTTGGTCCTCGGGTACCGAGCCGGGCGGGTACGTCCGCTCCTCCTATGGGGACGTCACGCCGACGGGAAGCGCCAACGGCTTTCTGGCTGTCAACTATGTCCTGCTGCAGATGCTGACGCCGGACGCCTTTCCCACCGCGACGGGCGCCGTAGCGGGCGTAAGCCGCTTCCTTTACGAGCACCCGATGGCGCGCTCGGTCATGGCATTCATCGCCTTCGCGTACACCTACCATTACCTCAACTGGTTTTCGAAGACTTCGGTGATCCGCTGGCACAAGGTCCCCGTCCGGCGGCTCGGCATCATTCTTGCCATCTGGGTAGCGTCGCTTGTCCTTTACGCCCTTGACTACAATCTCGGCGCGCGCTGGCTGTACTTCCTCAGCTTCCTGCACGTCGTGCTCGAGTTCCCGCTCAACCACGTCACCTTCATGGGCATCGTACGCGCGTTGCGCCCACCCGCGCCCGCGTCATAATCAGGCCCGAAACAATCGATAGAACTTCCTTTTCCACGGAGGCACCGAAATGGCGCAGGTCATCGCCCTGGTCGACGACGACCGCAACATCCTCACATCCGTGTCGATCGCTCTGGAGGGCGAGGGCTACGAGGTGCGCACGTTCACCGACGGCGAGGAAGCCTTGCGCGGCCTGACAAGCCGTCCTGCCTCGCTGGTCGTTCTGGATATCAAGATGCCGCGGATGGATGGAATGGAATTGCTGACGCGGCTGCGCCAGGTTTCGAACGTGCCGGTGATCTTCCTGACCTCCAAGGACGACGAGCTCGACGAGGTCGAAGGGTTGCGGCGGGGCGCGGACGATTACATCACGAAGCCTTTCTCGCAGCGCCTGCTGATCGAGCGCGTGCGCGCCCTGCTGCGCCGCGAACAGAGCCGGCAATCGGGCTCTTCCGAACCCGGCGCGGTGATGGCGCGCGGCGAGCTGGTGCTGGACAGCGAGAAGCACCTGTGCACGTGGAAGGGCAAGGCGGTCGACCTGACGGTCACCGAGTTCCTGCTGGTCAAGACCCTCGCGGTCCGGCCGGGGCACGTGAAAACCCGCAACCAGCTGATCGACGCGGCGTACGGAGAGCATATTTATGTCGACGACCGTACGGTGGACAGTCACATCAAGCGCGTCCGCCGCAAGTTCAAGGACGTCGATCCCGATTTCAGCGAGGTCGAGACGCTGTACGGCGCAGGCTACCGCTACCGCGACGTACAGGTCTAGCTCTTGGCGCTGCGCCGCGTTCGGATCCGCACCGCGCCGCTGGTCCGCCTGACTCGGCGGCGTTTGCGCGCCGTCTCGCCGCTGACCATACGCATCCTGTTCGTCAACCTGATCGCGCTCGCCGTTCCCGTGCTCGGTTCGCTCTACCTTGCCCAGTACCAGGATCGACTGATCGAGAACGAGCTGACTTCGATGAAGACCGAGGCCAAGCTGTTCTCCGTCGCCATCGCCGAGGGCTGCGTCACGCTCGACCCGGATGACACGCCATTCATCGTTCCGGGCCTTGCGCGGCAGATGATTCGCCACATGGTTGGGCGCACGCCGATCTGGAGCCAGCTTTACGATCCGCGCGAACGGGTGCTGGCCGACAGTCACACGCTCACGGGCCCGGGAGGCATCGTCCAGTTCGAGGAACTGCCGCCGCCACATCCGCATCATACCCTGTTCGTACGTACGATGGACGAGCTGGGCGAGGTGCTGAAGACCATTCCAGGGCGCGAGCACATCGCCCGTGCGCCATCCTCCGGCCTGCAGCAGCGGCAGATCATGGAAAGCGTGCGCGGCGCGCTGGGGGGCAACATGGCGACCGGAGTGTGGAGCACCGGGTCCGGCGGGCTCGTGCTCGTTGTCGCCGCGCCTGTGCAAAGCCTGACGCCGGTGCTCGGCGCGGTGATGGTCGAGCATGACGGGCGCGAAATCGACGCCGCGATCCGCTCGCTGCGCCTCGGGCTTCTGAAAGTGTTCGGCGTAGCGCTGGCGATCACGACTTTCCTGTCCTTCTACCTGGCCGGGAAGATATCGCGGCCGATCCGCAAGCTGGCCTCGGCGGCCATCGCCCAGACGCAGGACGTGGGGCAGGGGCGGCGGATCGACATTCCCGACTTTGCCGCCCGCCGCGACGAGATCGGCGACCTGTCCGTCGCACTGCGGCAGATGACCGAAGCGCTGTGGGAGCGAATGGACGCGATCGAGCGCTTCGCCGCCGACGTCGCGCACGAGCTCAAAAACCCGCTGACCTCCCTGCGCAGCGCGGTGGAGACCGCCGCACGGATCGAGGATCCGGGGCAGAAGGCTCGGCTGATGAACATCGTCGCCGACGACGTGGCGCGCATGGACCGGCTGATCAGCGATATCTCCAACGCCTCGCGCATCGATGCCGAGCTCAGCCGGGTCGAACCGGTGCCGGTCAATATCTGCGAGATGCTGCGCATCGCGGTGGACATCAACTCCACGCCGGAAGTGCCTGTGGAGATCGTCGGCGGCTGTCTGCCCGAGGAGAAGATACACGTTCCGGGCCTTGAAACCCGTTTGATGCAAGTGTTCCAGAACATCATCGGCAACGCGATCTCGTTCTCCCCGCCCGGCGGGAAGGTGGTCATCCGCGTGCTCGCGCAGGACAAGGAGGTGGAAATCCAGATCGACGACCAGGGTCCGGGCATTCCGGCCAACAAGCTGGAGGAGATCTTCCAGCGCTTCTATACCGAGAGGCCCGCAGGTGAGGAATTCGGCAAGCATTCCGGCCTTGGTCTCAGCATTGCCAAGCAGATTATCGGCGCGCATCGCGGCAACCTTTTCGCCGAAAATCGCATGGCGGTGGATGGCACGAGGCTGGGAGCGCGCTTCACCGTTATCATGCCGCGTTTCCGCAAGCGCGCGGCTTGATTATCGTTCCCTTCACCGGGAGAGGCAAATCGGGTGCAAGCGCGCCCATACCACGCGTTACTTGACTTGAGGCTGCAAACGCCTTTGTCTTCCCGCATGACGACCGTGCATGCGACCTGCGTTGCGATTGATGGCAAGGGCGTGCTGCTCCGTGGCGCTTCGGCATCCGGCAAGTCCGACCTCGCGCTTCGCCTGATCGACAGCGGCGCCCGGCTGGTAGCCGACGATCTGGTGGCGCTTCGTGCGTCCGAAGAAGGCAGGCAGGTGATTGCATCCTTGCCCGATGGCGTACCGCACCTGCGCGGCGTGCTGGAGGTGCGGGGGCTGGGGCTGCTGAACATGCCGTGTAAAGACGAAGCGCCGTTACGGCTTTCAGTGGACCTCGAGGCCCATCAGGAACGGCTGCCGGAACGGCGTACGGTGACCTTGGTGGGAGTCGATATCGATACCCTGTCCCTTAATGCGTTCGAAGCCAGTGCTCCTGCGAAGATCAGGGCAGCGCTGAACTGCACGCGGGCGGTATGATGGATAAACGCCCTGTCATACTGATCACAGGACTGTCCGGCGCGGGCCAGTCCACGTCGCTTAAAATCCTCGAGGACCTGGGGTACGAGGCGCTGGATAACCTGCCGCTGTTCCTCGTGCCCGCCCTGCTGAACGAGGGACAGCTGATCCGCAGCCCGATCGCGGTGCGCATCGACACCCGCACGCGCGATTTCAGTGCAGAGGCGGTGATCGGGCAGATGCGAGCCCTACGCACCATGCCGGAGGTCGCGGCGAAGCTGGTCCTCCTGCGCGCGGACGACGACGTGCTGCAACGCCGCTTCACCGAAACGCGCCGCCGCCACCCTTTGGCCGTGGACCGGCTTGTCAGCGATGGCATCCGGCGCGAGAAGCACTTGCTGACGCCGCTGATCGACGAGGCGGATTTGGTACTCGACACGTCCGACCTCAACATCCATGAACTGAAGCGGCGGCTGGCAGGAGAGTTTGCGCTTGACGCCGCGTCGCAGTTGCATGTTTCCATCGTTTCGTTCTCGTATCGCCTTGGCATCCCGCGCGAGGCGGACCTAGTGTTCGATGTCCGGTTCCTGCGCAATCCACATTACGATCCGGCGTTGCGGCCGCAAACAGGCCTGGACCCGGCGGTGGGCGAACACATCCGCCAGGATCCGGAATATGCCCCGTTCTTCGAGCGTTTGGTTGGCTTCCTTCTGCCGCTGCTGCCGCGCTTTCGTGGCGAGGGCAAAAGCTACCTGACGGTCGCGATCGGCTGCACGGGCGGCAAGCACCGCTCGGTTTTCGTCGCGAGACAATTGGCGCACGCGCTGATTGAACATGCGAGCGGCGTGACGGTGCATCACCGCGATGTCGGCCGGGCGGTGCTGCCTACGGAAGGCCCGGAGCCGGATTTGTTGCAGGAAAGGCAGGCACGACCATGATTGGGATTGTTCTGGTGACCCACGGGCGCCTGGGGGAGGAGTTCGCCGCGGCGCTGGAGCACGTCGTCGGCAAGCAGGCGCAGCTGAGGGCTATTTCAATAGGGCCGGAGGACGACATGGCGGGCCGTCGAGCCGAGATCCTGGAAGCGGTCAGAAGCGTCGATGACGGCGGGGGGGTCCTCGTGCTGACCGACATGTTCGGCGGCACCCCGTCGAACCTAGCCATCTCGATCATGGAGCATGCGAAGGTGGAAGTAGTGTCGGGCGTCAACCTGCCGATGCTGATCAAGCTGGCATCGGCGCGCACCACCGAAACTCTACGCAACGCCGCAGTACAGGCGCAGGACGCAGGCAAGAAGTACATCAATATCGCCGATGCGAACTGACGCCAGGCCGGTGGGCGGGCGGCCCGATCCGGCGATCAAGCTAGCGACGATCGTCAACCCTCGCGGCCTGCACGCGCGCGCCGCGGCGAAATTTACGAAGGTCGCCAATGAGTTCGGGGCCGAAATCTCGATCTCGCATGGCGGCTTTACCGTTTCCGCGCGCTCGCTGATGGGGCTGCTGATGCTGGGCGCGGGGCAAGGCGCTTCGATCACGCTCGCCGCATCGGGCGACGACGCGCGGCCCGCGCTGGAGGCGCTCACCAAGCTGGTGGCCGACGGTTTCGGGGAAACTTGATCTGCGGCCTGGGCGCGAATCAGCGCGAGGGCCTCGTTGGTGATGGCGAGGGTGCGCGGCAATCTCTTTAGCGGCGTTACCGATCAACAAGAGGGTCCTTTCTCTCCCAAACAGGTTTGGTTGCGATCACGCCGCTGGGCGCGCAGGGTTTTCAATCCAGCCGCGTGACATCTTCAGCCAGTCAATAAGAATGAGGAAAATCATGAAGAGTGCCTTTGCAGCAACCGCCGTTCTATCGGTCTGCATCATCCCGGCTCTCACCCACGCACAGACTGCCGGTTACCCGCCGGTCGGAACGACTCCGGCTCCGGTGGCCGGTGCTCCGATCCCTGGTGCGCCGGGCACGGGCGTTCCGCATGGCGATCGCCATCCTGAGATGCGCCGGGCGCTGAAGCAACTGGAGAATGCCAAGGAAAGCCTGCAACACGCCACCCACGATTATTCCGGTCACCGCGACCAGGCGATAAACTTGATCGATCAGGCCGAAAACCAGATCCGCCAGGGTCTGGAAGCCGAAAGCCGCTAGTCGGGAAAGCCGGCAATGCGCTCCGAGCCCCCTCTTGCAGGTACGGTAGGAACGTCGCGCCGAACCGGCGGTTGAGACCGATACGAAGTTTCGACAGGGCCGGTGTGAAATGGAATTCGAGGTATTCACCATCAATGACAAGATCGCCGGATCGGCCGTACGCCACGGCCGCGCCAGCAGCGACGACCTTGACGGGCTGGCCGCTTACGTTCTCACGCATTTTCCGCCGGGCGCGGACAATGGCGTCGACGCCATTGTCTTTGCCGATCCGGACGGCGCGCTGACTTTCATCGATACCAAGGACAAGCAGGTCGCGTTGCAAAATCGCTACGCGATGACCGACGACCATATCTATACGGCCTCGCGCGCCGCAACCGGCCTAACCTGGGAAGCCCGCCGCCGCCCGATGGACGGGCACGAGGCAGTGCTCTCGACCTTCCACTCGCAGGAGAACGCCGTCGCCTACGCCGAGAAGGACGCTCGCGGCGGCAGCGAGGGCGGGGTAACCTGATGTGGCAATGACACTAAGCTCAACCCTGATTCGCCTCTCCCTGCAGGCAAGAGGCCGACCGGCGTAGCCGGGCGCGTGAGGGTGCTTTCCCATGACAGCTCACTCATCGCAATGGCGCCTACTGCGAGGCAAGATCACGCAACGAGGCCGCGTCCTCGGGCGACAATCCCGGAGGCACGAGCGTCACGTTATGCAGGTCTCGCCCGGTCAGAGATCGGTAGAATAGCAGGGCCGCAAGGTAGGTCCCGGCAAAGCTGGGATCGGCCCCGTTCGCGGTGTAGAGGTTGATCTTCGGCAAGGTCCGTACGGCGATTGGCCAGAAATCCCCGATTGCGACTACGGGGATGTTCCCGGCCTTCGCCGCAACGTCGTGCGTATAATAATCGAGCGATTGCTGCATCAGTTCAGGACTTTGCAGGTCGGCGCTCTTGTACCACTTGCTGCCGCGCTGCTTGACCCAGGTCATGAATATAAGCGGCGAGCTTCCACCGGAGCGGATCGCGCCCGCCAGCACCTGCACCGAGCGGTAGAGTTCTTCTTCCCGATCGACCTTGTTGATCCAGGAGTCATCGGGCTGCAGCACGACGTAATCCCATTTGCGCGATCGGAGCAGCGGCACGGCTTGACCGTCGCTCCACACCTCGCGCAGGCCCTTGCCGTTATGCGTGTCCGACTGGATTTCAAGCAGGATCGGGCTTTGCGCATCCGAACGCGCGATGCGCGCCAGCATGACCGGCAGGTTGTTCGTCGAGGTCAGGTCGTTTCCGGTGAAAAGGACGCTGACAGCTCGCTGCTGCGCCACTTTGGGCTCTACCGTAAGCAGCCTTTGCACGCCGTCGACAGTCGGGTACAGCTGGGCGGGGGTTGGCCCCGATGATGTGCGGTGCAGACTGTGCATGTAGAAAGCAATGCCGCCGGCAGCAAGTACGAACAGAAGCACGACGCCATATTTCTGCATCATCGACGCAACCTCCTGACCAGCAATCACCAAGAATTCAGGATTCCCTATTTACCTGAGGAAATACAGAGATTTTGCATGGCAGGTTACCTTCAAGCGGCCTCTTCGGCGCGGTCGATATCCGCCAGTTCCCTGTTCTCGGTTTCGCGTAGCAGCCGCTTCAGAAATTCATCCAGCTGCACGGACCCGAGATCCTGGCCCGAACGCAGGCGCAGCGAGCCAGTCCGGGTTTCCACCTCGCGGTCGCCGACCGCGAGCAGGTAGGGAATCCGCGCAAGCTGGCCGTTGCGGATTTTCTTTTGCATGCGCTCGCTGCTGAGGTCTGCCTCGACCCGCAGGCCGTGCGAGCCGTTATGCACCTGCACCGCATTGAACATGCGCACGATCTCGTTCGCGTACTCGTTGTGCCGGTCGGCGATCGGGATGACGCGCATCTGCACCGGCGCCAGCCATGGCGGGAACTTGCCTGCGAAATGCTCCAGAAGGAAGGCGGTGAACCGCTCGTGCGAGCCCAGCGGCGCGCGGTGGATCACGTAGACAGGATGCTGCGCGCCGTCGCTGCCCTTGTAGGTCAGGTCCTGGTTTCGGGTCGCGAGGAAATCGAGCTGGTTGGTCGAGATCGCGTACTCGGTGCCGATGGCGCTGCGGATCATGAAATCGACCTTTGGCCCGTAGAAAGCGGCCTCGCCCGCCACCTCCTTGAACGGGAAGCCGGTTTCCGCCATCGCTTCGCGGATGATGGCCAGCGCGGCCAGCCACTGCTCGGGCTGGTTGACATACTTCTCGAGCTTGCCGAGGTCTGGCAACGACAAGCGCATGTAGTACTCCTTGATGCCGAACAGCTCGTAGTAACGGGCATGCAGCCGCATCACGCGCACGAACTCATCCTTCGCCTGGTCGAACCGGCAGTAGATGTGAGCGTCGTTCTGGCAGAAACCGCGCGCGCGGAGCAGGCCTGACAGCGCTCCGGAGGCTTCATAGCGGAACACGTCGCCGTACTCGGCCAGCCGCAAGGGAAGCTCATGATACACGCGCGGCTTGGCCAGATAGAGCTGATGGTGATGCGGGCAGTTCATCGGCCGCAGGTAATACTCTTCCCCCTCGATATCGAGGGGCTGATACATGTCCTCCTTGTAGTAGGGCAGGTGACCCGATTTGTAGTACAAATCGCCCTTGGCGATGATGGGCGTGACGACGCGCTGGTAGCCTTCCTTGCGTTCCTCCGTCTCGGCGAGGAACTGCAGCTCGTTGCGGATGACCGTGCCGTTCGGCAGCCACAGCGGCAGGCCGACGCCGACCGTCTCGGAGGCGAAGGTAAAGATCTCCATCTCCCGCCCCAGCCGGCGATGATCGCGCTTTTCGGCTTCCTCCAGCTGGTGCAGGTGCGCCTCGAGCTCCTTGGCATTGCGCCACGCCGTACCGTAGACACGCTGCAGCACGGGGTTGCGGTGATCGCCGCGCCAGTAGGCGCCGGCCAGCTTCATCAGCTTGAACGCGGCCCCGACATGACCGGTGCTGGGCATGTGCGGCCCGCGGCACAGGTCGACCCACTCGCCCTGCCGGTACAGCGTGATCGTCTCCGTTTCCGGCAGGTCGGTAATGATCTCGGCCTTGTAGGCTTCGCCCTTGGCCTTGAAGAACTCGATTGCCTTGTCCCGGTCCCAGACCTCGCGCGTGAAGGCGGCGTTGCGGGCTATGATCTCCCGCATCTTGGCTTCCATCCTGACCAGGTCGTCCGGCGTGAACGGCTCGGCGCGCGCGAAGTCGTAGTAGAATCCGTTCTCGATCGACGGGCCGATCGTCACCTGCGTGCCGGGGAACAGCTCCTGAACTGCTTCTGCAAGGACATGCGCCGAGTCGTGCCGGATCAGCTCCAGCGCCTCCGTGCTTTCGCGCGTGACGATCTGTACCGTGGCGTCGTGGCTGATGGGCAGGGAAAGATCGGACAGCTTGCCGTCGACCAGCACGGCGATGGCGGCCGCGGCAAGGCGGTTGCCGACCGAGGCGGCGACTTGCAGGCCGGTCACGGCCGCGCCGGCGAAGGTCTTCACCGACCCATCGGGTAACGTGATCCTGCGTTCAGACGCTGTGTCCACCATCGACATGAACTGCCTCCAGCCACGGATTGCCAAAAAAATTGTCACAACCTGCATTTTATCTGCCCCGGATCGGCTATGAAGTCCAGCATCGATACCTTGTCGAAGCAGCCGGGTTTCCCAGTAAGAGAACCGCATGGAAGAAGATCGTACCGATGATCGCGAGCTGTGGCTCGAGGAGCGCGATTCTCGTCCGCGATCGCTGCGCGATCCGGAGCTGCGCCTGCGACGCCGGTCCATGCTGGATATGCCGCACGTCGCGCCTCTTACCGCATTTGCGGCCGAACTGCGCGCGAATAGAGCGGGCGACGTGCCCGATTTCGATCCGCTCGACGGCGGGACCGGCGCCCGGCTCCTGTTCCTGCTGGAGAAGCCGGGGCCTGCGACCTCGGCGCAAGGGCTTCGCTTAGGTTCGGGGTTCATCAGCCGGGACAACGACAACCCGACCGCCGCCGCCATCCATAGCTTCATGCGCATGGCGGGCCTTCCGCGCAAAGCCACGGTTCTCTGGAACGTCATTCCATGGTGGAACGGCACCATTGCCGTGAAGGGCCCGGAACTGAAAGCCGGAATCAGCCGGCTACCGGACCTCGTGAGCCGGTTGCCAAATCTGCAGGGCGTCGTCCTGGTCGGCCGGCATGCTGCAAGCGCCAGGCAGGCCCTGACGGGCACGGGCTTGCTTTTATCTACGTCGGACCACCCGTCACCCAATGTCCGAGCGGGCTTCCGGCAGCGCTGGGACGCGATTCCCCGCGTGTGGGCCAGGGCCGGGGCGCAGCTTGGGCTTGCGGTTACCGGGGAAATCGTTAATGGTTAACCCTGATGCCCCGACACCGGGTAACGGACGCGGCAAGCCTTCAGCTTGCATCGAATATTCGGCTTTTCCGCTGGATGAAATGCCCGGCGCCTGGAACGATCGCGCGCGTGTAGCCTGCCGCAAAATAGTGAGCGTCCCCCGCCGCCGCCGAGGGAAGCGAAGCCCCCGTCCTGCTCCCCGTGAAGCAGCGTAGTCGGCACCTTGATCTGCGGAACGGAAAGCGGATTGATCCGTGCAGCATCGAGTACCATCAAGGTATCAAAGATCGCACCTGAGCTGACCGAACGGATCTGGTGATGGTGGTATGAAAAGTTGCTCAACCCACAAACAGCACGTTACGACGATCAGCTGTGCCACGAGCTTGCGACTGTGTTGGTGAGAGTTCCATAATAGCTGCTGTTGGTCAACGTGGTGTCGGTCGTGGTCTGCGGGTTGAAGCCGGAGGTGTTGGCCGAGAACGTCGCCATCGCCTGCACGAGGTTCTGAACGGCGGTGTCCAGCTTCAGCCCGTTGCCGTCGACGATCTCCGAGGTTTGCGAGTAGGTGTTGGCGTATCAGTTCTGGATCGTGACCTGGTCCTTGGTGCCCAGCACGTCGATGACCAGGTTGTTGCCGGCCTTTGCCAGCCACAGGCTGTTTTCGGTAACGCCTGTTCCGAAAGTGACTTCGCCCGCGGCGGCGCTGGACGAGGACACGCCGTTCACCACCGAGACCGTGCCGTCCTTGCGCGAAGAACAGGGAAGCAGTGCTCCCCGCGGCCTTGATCGTCTTGGCGCCGTTGCGGCCCGCGCCAACCGTCCAGAAGTTTGTATAACGATTTGAAATTACTAGATGATTCTCATAGAATATCCAGTGAGACATCCGAATTACAAGAAAACTTCCTGTTTCGAACAGTTCGAAATTGTGCAGTGCTTACAAGGCCGCTAGACAAGTTTTGGGTTGCGGCTCACCGATCGATCAAATTAGACCTCTTTCACAAAGAGCATGAGACGATGACGTTGCTGGATGAGACCATAGCCGCTACGTTCAGGATCATGAGCTCAATGAGAAGTACGTTACTCGGAAACGAGAGTCCTAGGCTGCCGCGTCGAACTCCTGCACAGGTTTTTGAACGTATGAAGCGAGGTCGACCGGTCCCGTCCCAGAATGGAAATCGATTTACGCATATCTTGAGCTGACATAGCTAGTTTAAGCAATCTGCGACCAATTCAGTCATTGTAAATAAGTAGAAGCTTGTTGGAGGGATGAGGTTCGAACTAACAGTATATCATTTTTCAAATTTTTACTTCGTAAGAAGATCTTACTCCGCGTCACTGAGCTTCTGCAGGGCTGACTCAGAACCAGCGGCGTCTTCGTAGCCAGATCGTCATTCCGATGCCGATCAGCAGCATCAGGGCGAGCCACCACCAGACACTTGTGTTAGCCCAGGGCTGATGCGTGAAATTCATTCCGAAGATGCCTGTCAGGAAGGTGATCGGCATGAATACCGTAGCCACAGCGGTAAGACGCTGCATGATGCGGCTCATCTGGTTGTTGACCTGGCTGAGATAGGCGTCGAGCAGGTTCGACATTTGATCGCGATAGGTGTCGAGGGTTTCGTAGATCCGAAAAAGATGATCGGATACATCGCGGAGATACGGAATCGTTTGAGATGAAATCAGGGGGAAGTCGCGCGTGGTTAGTGACTGGGTTACCTCGCGTAGCGGTCCCACGAATCTTCTCAGCTGCGAGAGTGTTTTCTTCGTGCGGAAAATTGCCTGTATCTCCTCCGGCCGAGGCGCTTGCACGACGCGATCTTCGAGATCGTTGATTTCGCCGTCCAGCTGATCCAGCAATGGGAAAAAACCTATCCACTACCTCGTCGAGCAGAGCGTAGGCAAAATGACCGGACGTTCGTTCGAAGGTTTCGTGATGCTGGATGCAGCGATCTTGCAGCGTCGTGACGCTTTCGGATGCGGCGGTATTGACCGTCACGAAGTAGTGCGGCCCCACAAACAGTCCGATCTGGCGTGACGTTAGCGGCTCGACAGCTTGCGGGTTGTAGGTCACGTCATCGGCGGTCAGGAACAGATATCCTTCGTATTCGTCGACCTTGGGTCGCTGATGAGGCCTCGTCGCGTCTTCCACGGCCAGAGGGTGGAAATGAAAGACGGTACGCAGCAGATCGAACTCTTCGGGTGAAGGCTGCAAAAGGTCGAGCCAGAAGAGGTGGTTTTCCTTGAGCAGGCCGGTCAGCGTCGTTTGGTCGGCACTCACCCGTCCTGATGCAGTGATGAGATTGAGCATGCCGAGCATTACCAGTTTGTGTCATGGCTGTAATTGCCGGATTGAACACGTAATGAATTTTGACGTGTTGTACTCGGGTGACAATGCCGCCGTTCCAAGATTCTTAAAGACAGGCCGACGAACGACTGGACTTCGTCGCCGGCAACGGCGTGACGGGTCCTGCGCCCGGTAAGTCCCGGGCTTGTCCTCTTACACGGTCCTGATGAGGAATGGCATGGTACCATGGATGCCGTACGTTGGTCAGTCGCATCACCATTCCCCTGGCATGGGCTGACCAGACCTCCGCACTCACGGCAGCCAGATCCGTCTGACTTCCCGCAACGATGACCATCGCGAACCGGTACCGATGGAATCTCGCCGTAACTTCCGGACAGGTAACCGGCCTGCCTGCCGGTTCTCCACGCTCTAGTCCAAAAATCGTTGCGAACGCACTCAGCACTGCGCAAAAAGCCATTCGAGACATGCCGGCGAGATCGCCCGCAAAACTCCGGAATTACCGCGCCTCCGGCGACAGTCACCCAGCAACCCGCGCGGAACCGCGCCGGAGCAAGCCGCCATCTAAGTCATTGTAAAAAATCGAAACTTCGTGGCGGGGCGGAAGTGATTCGAACTCACGATTGTTGCTTATATAAGTATTTGATATTGCCCAATAAAAATCTGAGTTTCTCACTGAGAGATATTGAAAGTTCGGAAGAATAGGGCCTAGGGGACCTAAATTAGCTGAAACAGACCGGTTTTCTGATATTGCTGGAATGCCGTGATTGAACGCATCATATTCGTTAATAGCTGAGGCAAAGTTTCCGGCGCGAACCATGCAAGCTCCAGAGTTTCGGAGTCGCGCTCGTCTAGGCTTCCAGAGAAGTCTCGGCTCCAAAAGATCAGGGAATGGAAGTGACATACATGGCCATTCGGGAAAGTGATGACTTCGTAAGAAGGATCGCTCGCATAACCGATCGGAGTGATCGTTCCGAGCGTCAGGCCCGTTTCCTCGATCACTTCTCTGCGTATAGTTTCCTCGACCGACTCCCCAGGCTCACCGCTTCCACCTGGTAGTCCCCAGACCGCAAAATCGCTCCGTTTCTGCAGGAGTATTTCTCCGTTCTCTTTCTCGATCACGATCCGCGTGCCGGGAACACGCAATAGGCGAGACCCCACCAATTCGCGAAGTTGGCCGAGGTAGCTTTCAGAAAATTTGGTCAAGGGGAGGCCTATATGAAATAAGGATTGTCTACTTCCGAGAGCGCAAGGCTTGGCGCAGCGCCTTTATTTTCCTTAAGGACAGACTTGAGTTGAATCAAGGCTTCGTCGGCTCGATAGTGCTTGCAAACGTCAGGGCAGTCCTTACGATCAACTGAAGCGATACTTCTTCGATGCTCGTCAGTGAACCATATCTGCGCGAAGCCATCGCGAATGTTCCCAATCGCTGGACGTTCGTCCAGCCTCTCTCGGTATAGAATACAAGACGGTACTACTCCATCAGCCTTTACCACGAGCACCAAAGGCCGAGTTTCGCAGACGCCGTCGGGGTGTGATTTTATACCGTTGACGTAGTCCCATGAACCTTGATCACCTCCCAAAATGGCGTTGGACGCAGGTCCGGCCGAACCCGTCTCAGACCTATGATTCCCTGTATATCAGGGAAAAATACAGGAATTTCGCATCCTGATTGTCACTTCCGGGCATCCGGCCGCTCCGTGGCCGCAGAAATGCTGCCACAAGCCGGTCCTAGACCGGGCATGCGGAAGAAACGTAACATGGAAGTTTTAGGGGCTTAATAGGGAAACGAATCTCAGGAACAGGGATCGGTTCCGGCTTGTCTGGAACATTCTGATCAGACGTGCACCTAGAAAGGTGATTTGCAATGTTGCGCGGGCGGTAAAAACTGGCCTGTCATTGGTCGCAAAATCCTGATCAAGGGCTGGATCACTTACGAACGCGAACCGCGACATGCTTATCAAAGCCTTTGCAGGTGCGATCCGGTGTTCTGCGAGTTGTGGCAAAAATGTGTCACGTTTCACGAACTTGCTAGGTAATCGGCTGACTCCCACGAGAGAAGATGGAAGAGGCGCTGACCTCGTTCTATACGGTGCGGCAACAACCACTGGATTGCCATGTTCGCCAGCACGCGCCGCTTTGGCCTTGCCCTGCTCGCGGGAACCGCGCTTACGCTTGCGGTGCCAGTCGCGCGCGCGGCCACCTACACCTACACCGCGGCGGACCAGAATGGAAACCTGAACGACACAGCAAACTACTCGCCCGCCGGCGTACCCGGTTCGGGCGATACGGCCATCTTCGGCAACGCTGGTGAACTGGACACCGGGCTGATGTCCACCACGAACACGACAATCGGCACCGTTTCCTTCACGGGCTCGAACGAGTATATCCTCACCACCATGCCAACGGGATCCTTGACGATTACCGCGCTGCAGAACTCGGCCACCGGCCAGATGGAGGACCTCAGAGCCAATACGACCGATCTCAATATCGGCACGATCAGCAACACGGGCAGTGCCGGCGAGGCCTTCGGCTCCGGCAACGGGAGCATTGTCAGCCTTGGTGGGGTCATTTCGGGCGCCGCACCTGTCACCCTGTATTCCGGCACTGTCGCATTGGGTTCCGCGAACACGCTCACCGGGCTTGCCACGATCGGCAGTGCCAACGACGCGGTGACCGTGCAGGCTGAGGCGGCGAACGTCCTGGCCGATGCGCAGGGTGTCAGATTAATCAGCAGTTACGGCCAGCCGACCGTTCTCAATTCCAACAACTTCAACCAGACCTTCCAGAACCTGTCCGGCAACGCCGGCACGCAGATCCAGCTGGGCTCGGGCAACCTTACCGTTGCCGGCGGCGCGAACACCACCTTTGCCGGCGTTATCTCCGGCACGGGCAGTGTGACCTACGGCGGAACGGGCACCCTGAAGCTGACCGGCGCGAACACCTACTCCGGGGGTTCCAACATAAACCACGGCAGCACGTTGGACGTCCTGACTACCAGCCTGCCCGCAGCCGGAGGCGTGGCGGATAACGGCACGCTCCAGTTCGCCGACACGGGCGCGGGAGCGTATGGCGGCAACATTTCCGGCACGGGCGCAGTACAGATCACCGGGGGCGGCACCGTGACACTCTCGGGCAGCAACAGCTACACCGGCTCGACCACCATCGAGAACGCCTCGACTCTCGCCATCGGCAACGGCGAGGGGCTCGGTTCGGGGCTGGTCTTCGGCACGGGTGACGGCACCCTGCAAACAAGTTCGGGCATCAACCTGATCGTGGCGCCACTGACACTGGCCGGCAACGGGACGTTCGACACGGCTGGCAACGTCACGGTGCTGAACGGCGCAATCGGTGGTGCCGGGGCGCTGACCGCTGCCTCGTCCTCCGGCACGGGCACGCTCGAGCTGACGAGCACCAATACGTACTCGGGCGGAACAGCGATCGACGCCAACACCGCCATCGTCACCTACTCCACGAATGCGCTTGGCACAGGGGTTGTAACGCTGAACGACCCCACCGCGGTGTTGAACCTGAACGGCACGAGCCAGACGGTGGCCGGTTTCAACGGCAACGGCGCGGTTACCGGCCTTACCGCTGGGAGCACCCTGACGCTGAACGGCGGTTCGCTGGGATATTTCTATACAGGCATGTTGTCGGGTGCCGGCACGCTGACCCACTCGGGAAGCGGCATCCAGATCCTGGCAGGTGCCAATACGGGTTTTTCCGGTCCCGTCAGCCTGAATGCGGGTACGCTGGAAGTGGGCACGAACTCAGCCCTCGGTACCGGCACGATAACGTTCAACGGAGGTACCCTGTCGCCCGCTAACGCCGGAGTCACTATTTCGAACGCGGCCATCCTGGGCTCCGCCGGCGGCACGATCAACACGGGCGGCGGCTTCCTGAACTTCGTCTCGCAGAACAACTTCACCTACGCCGGCGCGATCACAGGAACCGGCACCCTGGCCGTAACCGGCATTGGAATGCTGACCCTGTCGAACGCGAACAACAGCTACTCGGGCGGAACAAACCTTTCGGGCGGAACGACCCTGGACCTGGGTGCAAACAACGCCGCGGGCACCGGCGGCCTGACAGTCCAGGGAGCGTTGCCGCCCTTCCAGCCGGTTTCGACCCTTGCGCTGGGCACCTTCAACCAGGCCGTTACGACACTGTCCGGCGGCGGAAACATCACCTCTACGGGTGGCACGCTGACCGTGCAGTCGGGCGCGTTCAGCGGCACCTACAGCGGCACCGGCGGACTGGTGAAAACCGGCGTGGGCACGCTGACGCTTTCGGGCGCGAATACATATGGCGGCGGAACGAACGTACAAGCGGGCACGCTGGCCCTTGGCGTCGACAATGCCGCGGGCACGGGTACACTGATCGTCGCGGCGGGCGCTACCTTCGCCCAGGGTGGGTACAGCCAGCAGGTCACCGGATTGTCCGGCGCGGGCACGATCACCTCCAGCGGTGGTACGCTGACCAATACCGGTATTGGTTCGTTCAGCGGGACTGCGACCAGCTCAGCGGCTTTCGCACAGTCCGGGGGCATGCAGGTGCTCGACGGCACCGATACGTTTGCCAGCACCACGATTTCCGGCGGGGCGCTTCAGATCGGTGATGCGTCGAACAGCGGAGCCACGCTGACCAGCCCGGTTTCCGTGCAGGGCGGCGGCATGCTCATGGGCCACGGCACGGTGATCGGCAACGTGGCCAACATGGGCGGCACGGTACGCCCTGGCGGCTCGATCGGCACGCTGACGGTGAACGGCAACTACCAGCAGGACACGAACTCGACGCTGGCCATCGAGGTCAGTCCCGTGGCGGCCAGTAGGCTGGCGGTTACCGGCAGCGCCTCCCTCGCGGGTACGCTGGTGCTGACGACGGATCCCGGCACGTATGCCGCCGGTACGCAATACCAGATCGTGACGGCGGCAGGCGGGGTGAGCGGACAGTTTCAAACGGTCACGGAACGCGGCCAGGCCGTGCCGCTCAGCGAGGTGTACACACCAAATGCCGTCGACCTTAGGGTTGCTGACGTAACCGGTCCGGCCATGCCCACGATCTCCTTCGCCATGGGGCAGCAGACGCCTAATGAGGCGAACGCCTTGGGCGCGATCACTTCCATCCTGCCGGCCAGCGAGACGGGGGCGTTCCAGTCGGGCCTGATCGCGCTGGGACAGTCGACCGGCGTCAACGGCACGCCGCAGCTGGCCGGCGTGCTGGGCGAGCTGCGCGCCGACCTTGCGACCATCGACCTCGCCAACCTGACCTCCTTCAACAACTTCATCGTCGAGCGCATGGACCGCCGTCAGGGCCTGACAAGCACCATGGAGGTCAACAACACCCTGCCGGGCCTGTTCGGGAATGGGCTGGATGGCATCCAATTGGCCGACAACGGCTCCAGCGACCAGCCGCTGTTCGGCGGCATGCTGGACGATGACCAACCCTCGATCTGGTTCCACGGCTATGGCGTGCTCGGTACGCTGGGCGACGAGGCGGGTTTTGCCGAAGCGCAATACCGCACCGGCGGGCTGGTCGGCGGCGCCGACCTCAAGGTGACGGACACGACGCTGGTGGGCCTCGCGCTCGCCTACGAGCATACGGACCTGAACCTGTCCGGCGACACGGCGGAGAACAACATCGATACCTACCGCGTAAGCCTCTATGGCAGCAGCAAGCTGGACCCGGTCGGCGTGCCGCTGACGGTGGACGCGGCGCTGGGCTATGCCTTCAACGACTACCACAACAACGACTTCCTGCCTCTCGCCAATACCGGGTTGCAGCAGACCAGCCGTCACGACGGCAGCGAGCTGACGGCCGAGGCGGGCGTCAGCCAGGACGTGCACATCGCGCAGGACCTCGTGTCCGGTGCGCTCACCGTGGTGCCGCGGGTCGGCGTCGAGTACGACAACATCAGCCAGAACCCTTACACCACCACGGGCGCGCCCGTGGCAGGGCTGAACTTCAGCACCAACGGCAGCACGCTGAACGCGCTGCGCTCTACGCTGGGCGCGCGGGCGGACCTGAAGCTGAAGACAAACGATGGCACGGTGGTGACGCCCGAACTGCGCGCAACCTACCTGCACGACTTCATGGACACCAACGCCCCGCTGAGCACCAGCTTCACCGGCGCACCCGAGGCGGGGTTCCGTGTGTCCGGCGTCCACCCCGGGCGCGACGCCGCGCTGGTCGGAACGGGCGCCACCGTCGGCTTCAGCGAGAACATCTCCGCCACGATCGGCTACGACGCCGCCGTCCGCGACCGTGAACTGGACCACACCGTGCAGGTCGGCATTAAGTATACCTGGTAAGAGACCGGCTGGCAGTCCGCTCCGGACCGCACCGTTGAAGTTTATTAACCGACAGTAGGCGCTTTTGGCGGTCGTATAGGTGATTTCCCACGCATACGTCGGAACGGCATTGTCACGGTAACGTCGTATGGGCGCAGACGGCTGCGCGATGGTGATTTCAAGCTGCGACGGTTGCAGCATTCCATGGTGCCGTCGCGCTGCTGCGGAACTGCTTCAGGGTAGGTCTGGAGATCAGGTGCCGTTGGAGGTCGAATGTGTTGTATATGGGAGCATGGATGGAGAGGAAACGCTGAGCCGAAGCCGGTGATTTGAAGCCCTGCATCTTGCGCTCTCGTCGCCGGACCGGCCGATGCGAGTTCTCGGCGCGGTTATTGGCCCTGAGGCTCTGATCGTGCCGGCCGCTGAAGCCCAGTTCCCGTAAAGCCGCAGCATAGGATTTCAGCTTGTCCGTCACGATCACGCGCGGTGCAAAGCCTTGGCGCTTCATCAGTTTTCTCAGGAGTTTCAGGGCTGCAGCCTTGTTCCGCCGTGGCTGGATCAGCATGTCCAGAACCTTCCCCTCGCTATCGACGGCCCGCCACAGGTACATGTGCCTGCCGCCCAGCCCGACCACCATCTCGTCCAGATGCCAGCGATCATCCGGCCGGTCACGAGCGCGGCGCAAGTTCCTGGCGATGGCGGGACCGAACTTCAGCACCCAGCGGCGGACAGTTTCATAGCTGATATCCAAGTTACGCTCGGCCAGCAGATTTTCAACGTCGCGGTAGCTCAATGTGAACCGCATATACAGCCAAACGGCATGTCGGATCAGGTCCGGCGGGAAACGGTGACGGGCATAGGAAATCGGCTTCATGCAGCTATCGTAGCGACCAGACGGCTGCCCCACCACTTACCGTGACAATGCCCAATGCAACATCGCGCCGCCGCCATGATGCGTTGCGAACAGACCCAGCACTGCCGAAAAAGCCATTCGAGACATACCGGCAAAATCGCCCGCAAAATCCACGGAATCGCCGCGCCTCTAGTGACACTCATCCGGCAACCCGCGCGGAACCGCGCCGGGGTGCGGGACCATCTAAATCATTGTAAATAAATGAAAAATTGTTGGCGGAGGGGATGAGATTCGAACTCATGATGCAGCTTTTAACCGCATACTCACTTTCCAGGCGAGCGCCTTCAACCACTCGGCCACCCCTCCGCACCGCGCCGACCTTAGCGGTCGGCGTTCGCGATCTCAAGAGGCGACACGAGGTTGGTTCCCCTGTAGTGCGTAAATGATGAGTTCACCCCGCCGCGTCGCTGATTTCGGTCATGACTTTCTCCAGCGAGCGGTGCCAATCGGGCTGCGCGATGCCGAAAGCGGCAGAGACCTTGCTGCAATCGAGGACGGAATTGAGTGGACGCCTTGCCGGAGTCGGATATTCCGCGGCGAGGATACGCGTCAGTTTCGGCGTGTCGCGCCCCGCGAAGATCGCGGCGGCAAACTCGAACCATGTGGTTTGCGGCGCGCCGCTGAAATGGTACGTGCCCCATTTCTCGAAGCCAGGAGAAGCCGCTCGCTCGATCATCCGCACGATCGCGCCGGCGATGTCCTCGGCCGAGGTCGGGCCGCCGTGCTGGTCTCCGACAACCCTCAACTCGCCGCGCTCCTTGCCGAGTCGGAGCATCGTCAGCACGAAGTTCCGCCCTTGGCTGTCATAGACCCAGGACGTGCGCAGTATCAAATGGTGCGGCAAGGCGGCGCGGACGGCCGCTTCCCCCCTGGCCTTGGTCGTGCCGTACAGGTTCAGCGGCGCGACGGGATCGTCTTCGCGCCATGGCTTGTCCTTGCCGGAGCCGAACACGTAGTCCGTGGAAATATGCAGCAGGGGTACGTCCTCCCGCGCACAGGCCGCGGCCATCAGGCCGGGCGCGAGGGCGTTGGCAGCGTGGGCGAGGTCGCGTTCGCTTTCCGCCTTGTCGACGGCTGTGTAACCCGCGCAGTTCACGGCGAAGCCGCTTCCCCTTACCGCCCGCGCAAGGTCGCCCGGCGACGCGATGTCGCACTCGGCCCTGGCCAGCGCGCGGACGGGGATGCCCCGCGCCGTTGCAACGAGAGAAAGCCTGCGGCCGACCTGGCCGGCGGCCCCGAAGATGGTGATGGCTCTGCGGCTCATGACTTCATGTCACCAAGGGGAGGGACGGGGGACAAGCCCTTCGATCAGCGCCGCAATCAGCCTGAGGAGATCGAAGTTGCTCGCGCGGATGCTGGCCATGTCTACGTCCTTGCGGTCCTGCGGCCGCTTCACGCAGTGTCTCTGCCAGAAGCGGCGCAGTCCCCGCCAGCGAATATTCTGCCTCGGCCGCCTTGCGCCCCGCAGCGCCCATGCGCGCCCGCAGGGCCGGATCCTCGCGCAGTCTCCGCAGAGCCGTGACCCACTCCTCGCTGGTTTCGGCAAGGAAGCCGTTCACGCCATGCTGGACGACCTCGCGGTTCATGCCGACGGGGCTCGCCACCACGGGCAGGCCCGCCGCCATGTACTGGATCAGCTTGTAGGCGCATTTGCCCTCGCTCCACTCGTCGCGGGTCAGGGGCATGATCCCGATGTCGAACCCAAGCAGGTCTTCGGCTTCGCTCGCCTCGCGCCATGGCAGGACCGTTGCGTCAAGATCAGCTGCGGCGCCCGAACCGACCAGGCGCACGCTTGTACCCGGCGCCGCGGCCACTTCGCGAAGCGCATCCCTGACGATATCGAGGTAGCGCGCCGAGCTGGGCGACCCCATCCAGCCGATCACGAAGCCGTTTCCCACGCCGGCCTGCTTGGTCCGGTAGCGGGCGAGATCGACCGTGGTCGGGATACGGACGATGCGGTGCGCGCCCCGGGCTGCGGCCCACTCGGCAAGGTAGGGGCTGCCGGCGACCACGGCCGCCGCTCGCCGCACGATTGCCGGAAACTTGGTCTTGAGGCCAAGGCGAACCAGCGCGCTACGGTGGCGATCATAGCGGTGGAACCACGCGTCGTCGAAATCGACGACATACGGAGTGCGGGCGAGCAGGGATGACTCGGCGAAAGCGGGCAGCCAGGGGAGCGCCTCCTTCTCCAGCCAGACCACATCGTACTTACTCGTGTTCACGAGGGCTCTGACCCGTTGAAGGTAGTATCCAGCCACCTGGAAACGCCGGCAACGCTCACCGGCGTAGAGCCGCTGCAGGTACTCGTCGTCGAAGAAGGGAGCAGGCGTGACATGGATGCCATGGTCCGCCAGCAAGGCACCGTAATCGTAGAAGCGGAGCCGGCTGCTGCCCCCAAGCCGGTCGTACCGGCTGAGTTGCAGGACTTGCAGGTCACTCATCCAGCAAGCTGAGCAGGTACTGGCCGTAGTTGGTTTTGCTCAAACGTTCACCGGCCTTCGCAACGGCTTGGCGATCGATCCACCTGTTCTGGAAGGCGATCTCCTCGGGGCAGGCGATCTGGGTATTTTGCCGTTCCTGCACCGCGTGCGTGAACTCGCCCGCCTCCAGCAGCGAGGCATGGGTGCC
The DNA here is from genome assembly GCA_965199265.1 of Alphaproteobacteria bacterium. Taxonomy (GTDB): domain Bacteria; phylum Pseudomonadota; class Alphaproteobacteria; order CALMVH01; family CALMVH01; genus CBDAQV01. The sequence goes on from CBDAQV010000009.1 coordinate 216,795, forward strand.
GGTATCGAACCAGCAGAAGCCTCGCCCCAACAGCTGGACAGACAGCTGGCCCCGCGTTAGGTATGCCGCGTTGACGTCGGTGATCTCCAGTTCACCGCGCGGAGACGGCTTCAGCCCGGCAGCAATTTCGATCACGCTGTTGTCGTAGAAATATAGACCGGTCACCGCCCATTTGGATTTGGGATGCGTCGGCTTCTCCTCGATGCTGACCGCCCTGTTCGCCCTGTCGAGTTCGACGATGCCGTAGCGTTGCGGGTCACGAACCTTGTAGGCGAACACCGTTGCGCCGCCGTGGCGGGTCTTCGCCGTCTCCAGCTCATCGCTCAGGCCGTGCCCGTAGAAGATGTTGTCGCCCAGCACCAGCGCGCATGGATCCGAGCCGATGAAGTTCCGGCCGATGATGAAGGCCTGCGCCAGGCCGTCGGGCGAGGGCTGCGCGGCATAGCTGAGCGAGAGGCCCCACTGGCTTCCATCGCCCAGGACGCGGTGGAACGCTTCCTGGTCGTGCGGTGTAGTGATGAGCAGGATGTCCCTGATCCCCGCCATCATCAACGTCGTGAGCGGATAGTAGATCATCGGCTTGTCGTAGACCGGCAACAGCTGCTTGCTGACCGCCAGCGTCACGGGGTGCAGCCGCGTGCCCGAGCCGCCCGCGAGGATGATGCCCTTCACCGCCCGACTCCGACCCGTTTGGCCTCGTAGCCGCGGTCGAGGATGTCCTGCCACCATTGCCGGTTGTCGAGGAACCAGCGAACGGTTTTCTCCAATCCCGTGTCGAAGGTTTCGCGAGGCCTCCAGCCCAGTTCTCGCTCGATCTTGCCGGCATCGATCGCGTAGCGCACGTCGTGGCCGGGCCGGTCGGCGACAAACGTGATCTGCTCGCGATGGCTGCCCGAAGGAGCCGGCGCGAAATCGTCGAGCAGGTCGCAAATGCGCTCCACGACGTCGATGTTCCGCCGCTCGTTCCAGCCGCCTATGTTGTAGGATTGCCCGGTGACGCCGTGCTCCAGAACCAAGCGAAGCGCCTCGGCGTGATCCTCGACATAGAGCCAGTCGCGGATCTGGTCGCCCTTGCCGTAGACAGGCAGAGTGTCTCCCGCCAGCCCGCGGATGATCATCAGCGGGATCAGCTTTTCGGGAAAGATGTAGGGACCGTAGTTGTTCGAGCAGTTGGTCATGACCGTCGGCAAGCCAAAAGTCGCATGCCAGGCTCGCGCAAGGTGGTCCGATCCCGCCTTGCTGGCCGAATAGGGCGAGTTCGGCGCGTAGGCCGTCGTTTCCGTGAAGAAACCTTCCGGTCCCAGCGTGCCGAACACCTCGTCGGTCGAGATGTGGTGGAAGCGGAACTCCCTGCTCTGCGCCCCGCCCAGCTTGCGCCAGTAGTCGAGGGCTGATTCCAGCAAGGTATAGGTGCCGACGAGGTTGGTCTGGATGAACTGGCCGGGCCCGTCGATCGATCGGTCGACATGGGTTTCGGCGGCGAGGTGCATCACAGCGTCCGGCGCATGGCGCTCGAACACCCGCGCCAGGCCTGCGCGGTCGCAGATGTCGACGCGCTCGAACCTGTAACGCGGATGGTTTTCCGCGCCGGGTAGCGAGGACAGGTTGGCCGCGTAGGTCAGCTTGTCGACGTTGACGACGTTGACCTCGGTTTGCGCCAGGAACTGCCGGACCACGGCCGAGCCGATGAAGCCTGCCCCACCCGTCACGAGTACGGTTTTCATGACTGTCGACCTTTCAATTCCGGAATGTCCGCAAGACGCAGCCCTGCCTTGTCCTTGCCGGACAGGGTCGCGTCCGCCTCGGACACGGGCCAGCTGATGCCGATCGCCGGATCGTTCCACAGTATGCTGCGCTCGTGCTCGGCGGACCAGGTGTTATCCACCTTGTAGAGCACCTCCGTATCGGGTTCCAGAGTGCAGAAGCCATGCGCGAAGCCCCGCGGAACAAACGCCTGGACCCAGTTATGGGCGCTGAGCGTGACCGACATGAATTTGCCGAAGCTGGCCGATCCCGGGCGGACATCCACCGCCACGTCGAATATCGAGCCGCGCAGCACACGAATGATTTTGGCCTGCGCGTAGGGCGGCAGCTGCAGGTGAAGGCCGCGCACTGTTCCCTTCTGCGCCGAAAAGGACTGGTTATCCTGGATGAACGTGGCTTCGATGCCCGCGTTCGCCCAGCTGCTGGCGTTGAATACTTCGCAGAAATAGCCGCGATTGTCGCCGAAACGCCTGGGCGTTATCAGCTTGACCCCATCAAGCCCGGTTTCCTCGATCTGCAAGAGAGTCCCGCCCTTCTACGTTCGCCGCGCGCATTTACTGCGACAATGCCCGGGAGTAATCAAGCTGTGAATCGCTGAGCCGTCGCCGGTTGAGGCTATGCAAAGCTTTTGCTCGCGGACTATAACCCGCAGATGAGCGCCATCACCCATACCGGTCCGGCTACGGCTGCCCGGCGCAGCTTCGCGCGCCTTGCCGTCCAGGACCTCGTCCTCGGCCTGATACACTGGCGAGTCTGGGGTACGCTTGGCTGGCAGGATATCCGCCAGCGTTACCGCCGGTCTATCCTGGGGCCGTTCTGGATCACCGCAAGCCTTGGCGTGTCGATCGGCGCGCTGGGCCTTATCTACTCTGCGATCTTCCATGTCGCCATCCACGATTACGTGCCTTACGTCGCGACCGGTTTCCTGGTTTGGACGCTGATTTCCTCCCTGCTGAACGAGGGCGGGTACGCGTTCATCGCCGCCGACAACACCATCAAGCAGATGCCGCTGCCGCTCAGCACCTATGTTTACCGCATGGTGTGGAGGAATTTAATCGTGTTCGGTCACAACTTCATCATCTACCTTGTTGTAGCCGCTTGGTTTTCTGTTCGTCCGGGTTGGGGTGTGCTTTGGGCGTTTCCCGGACTTGCCCTCCTTGTGGCAAACGGGATCGCGTGGGGGCTGCTGCTCGGGGTGCTGTGCGCGCGGTTTCGCGACATCCCGCAGCTCGTCACCAATTTCCTCCAGGTCATCTATTATGTCACCCCCCTGCTCTGGAAGTCCGACCTGCTGGGAAAGCGTGCATGGATCGCCGGGGCAAATCCGTTCACTTACCTGATCGAGATCGTGCGCGGCCCGCTTCTCGGCATCGAGGTTCCCCTGCTCAGCTGGGGCATAGCGCTTGGCGTGACCGGCGTCGGCCTGGCCGCTGCGGCCCTTCTGTACGTCAAGTTTCGCTGGCGCATCCGTACTGGTTATAAGGTTCTCCAAAGGCTCATGGCTTCCGTCAGGCTCGACAACGTTTCCGTCCGCTTTCCCATCTACCAGGGCGCCTCGCGCTCCCTGCGCTACCGGTTGATGGCGGCGGGTACGGGCGGGCGGATCGCCAAACTGAACGATCATATCTGCGTTGAAGCGCTGACGGACATTTCGTTCGAGCTGGAGCATGGCGACCGGCTGGCGCTGGTAGGCCACAACGGCGCGGGCAAGACGACCCTGCTGCGCGTCATCGCCGGGATCTACACGCCGGAGGTAGGACACGTCGTCACCGATGGCCGGATCGCCCCCCTTTTCGATCCGGGCTTTGGCATGGACCATGACGCGACCGGTTTCGACAACATCTACATCCGCGGCCTTTACCTCGGCATGAGCAAGGCGGAGGTGGAGTCTCGCATCGACGACATCGTCGAGTTCACCGAGCTCGGCGAGTTTCTGAACATGCCGATGCGGACCTACTCGCTGGGTATGCAGACCCGGCTATCCTTCGCCATTTCGACGACCATCAATCCCGAAATCCTGCTGCTCGACGAATCGATTGCCGCAGGAGACGCCTCGTTCATCGAGAAGGCGAACCGCCGGATGCACAGCTTTATCGAACGCACGGGCGTTCTTGTGCTGGCGTCGCACACGCCTGACCTCCTGCAGAAATTCTGCAACAAGGGCCTGCTGATCAGGCAGGGGCGGATGGTCAAGTTCGGCGCACTTGACGAGGTACTGGATACTTATCAGAAAGGGTAGACCCTCATGCACGGCCGAATCGTCTCGTACAGCCCGTCCTCGCAGACGGGCATCCTTTCCGACGGCAAGCTGCAGTACCGGTTTGCCGGCAGCGAATGGCTGGGGGCAGGGGGGCCGCTGGCCGGGCAAACCGTCGAGTTCAGCCTGATCGGAAACTCGGCCGTTGCGATCAGGCCGGCGGGCGCGGGCGCTCGGGCAGGCGCGGGCGGCGGTTTCGTGGGCGGCCAGTCAGGCGGCGACCCGGTGCAGGGCATGATGCAGGCCGGCATGCAGGCTGTGCGAGGCGCCGCCAACCCCTTCGGTACGTCCAGCTACGATAACCAGGGGCCGGGTTTCTGGCACTTCTACTTCTCGCCCAACGGTCGCGTATCGCTTGGCCAGTACTGGGGCAAGTACCTTCTGCCGTTCGGGTTCCTCGCCATCGCCGCCTTGGGCGCCGTTGCTTACTGTGCATGGCTGGCGTGGCACCAGCAGCTCGAAATGAAATGGGTGCTGCTCGCGCTCGGCCTGCTGCTGCTCAAGTTCACGGTCGTGGGCTGGATTTCGTTCGTGATGCACGTCAAGCGCTACCATGACCTCAACATGTCCTGGGGCAGCGCGTTTATCGTCGATAACTTCATGCCGTACGGCCGGGACTGGATGGCGTTTCGCGTCCTGTGCCAGCAAGGCACGCAGGGGCCCAACCAGTTCGGGGCCGATCCGCGCCAACTGCGTTAGAACCCTTTATTCCTGAACCGGCAACCCGCTTACTACCCAGACGAACAGGGGACGGGAATCGACGTTTCTGACTTCCAGCGTTCCTTTCTCGCCGTTGACGACAGCCTGTGCGACAGACTTGCCGTCTGCCTCGAGTCTCGGCGCGGACCGTGCCAGACGTACCTCCTCAGCCACGCGCAGCGCAAACGCGGCGCGTGGCGACAGCGCCGGGCGGACGGCGACCTTGTCCGATATTGCCTTCGCCAGATGGCTCGGCCATGGCTGGTCCGCCCGCGCCAGGATGAGGAGGGCAAGCGCGTCGGCATCGATGTCGTCACCGGCGTCCTTGTCGATCGCCACGGCAAGAACATCGCGTTCCCCGGCTTCCAGGGGCGCAGGCGCCGCAGGGGTTTTGCTTTCCGCTGCGTCAAGCGTTGTCCCCAGTGCAAGCCGGGCGGCGCGGGCCAGCAGGGTATCCGGCTTGGGCGCAGCTTCCAGCCAGTGCCGAGTCTCGAGCCCGTTTTCACGGCCGGACTGGAACAGGACCATATGGGACAGAAACCCGTCCTGCACGGCCAGGTCGGGCTTTGCGGCCATTGCCTGCACGCCGTCCAAAAGTTTCTGCACCGCAGGTTCCGGAAGTCCCCTGCCGCCAGCGGCCGCGACCGCGTCGCGCAGGGTATCGTCGTCGCGCAAGGGGCCGAGCAGGCTTGCCGTGAAGGCGCGCAGTTCAGCGGCAACGCTGTCGAAGCTCTGGCTGGCGGACGCGTGGACAGGGGCGACGACAGGATCGTAGCTGGCAACCAAGCCTTCGCCGCGTCTAAGTGTTACGTTTGCCTTTGGTTTTACCGCAAGCTCCCGGATCGAAACAGCCGGCGTGCGCGCTGGGTGAAGCCGAAGCGGCTTGTGCAGGCGCAGCGCAGGCACCTCCCCTACGGTCACTTCGGCATAGCCCAGCCGATTGCCCTGCCACGCGATCGCCGACAGGCGAAGGCGCGGCTTCTCGCCGCCGAGGACGGGCATCGTTTCATCCAGCTTCATGGTTTCCGAGCCAGGCACAGGATGCGGCTTGTCCCATAGCAGCGCGGAGGCGAGCTCAGGTTCCGAGCCGGCGGCCGAGGCAAAGGAAAGGGACGGTTCCGGTGCGCCGATGACGTCGGCGTAGGTGTCCGTAGCCATTACGCCAAGCGGGCGCGGACCGTAGAAGAACGGGAAAGGATCGAGCGATGCCGCCGTACCGGCATCCGTGCCGATCAACATCGTCCAGGCGTGCTCCCTGGCTATGCCGGGACCGATGTCGGGCAGGGCGAGGCTGACCTGCAGCTTGCCTTCGGACTCGGCCTTTTCGGGAGTGTCGAGCCGCACGCCCATCCGGTTCATGCCCTCGTCTATCCCGATCCATTGCGCTCCGCAGATGCGCCTGAGCGGCTTGCCGGGCTGCGGCGCGGCGAAAGCGACGGCCAGCACGTACATTCCGCCAGTTGCATCACCCGGGATCGGCAACTGCACGACGGCGCCTTCCTTGGCGATATGCTGCCTTTTGATCGCCCGTACGGACGCATCGACCAGCGCGATGGTAACGTCGGAATCGGCATCGGGCTGCACTGAGATATTGGCGATCTCCCCACGCCCGAAGGCGCGGCGTCCAGGGGAAATCACGATCTGCGCCGGCGCGTCCGGCGCGGTATTTCTTTGCGGCGCCGCGGCATAATCGGGCGCGGGCCCATCAACGCCGATCCTGACAGTGGCCGAACCGAGCAGGATCGGCGCGTTGCCCTGCCTCTGGTAGACACGGATCGTCCACGGCCCTGTCGCAAGGCCAGGCTGCGCGTGCAGAAGCAGCCGCCCGTCGTCGCCCACCGCGTCCTGGATTTCGGCCGCCTCGCCGGCTGCGTTCTCGAGCTGCGCGAAGATCGGGCCTGGAGTCGCCTTGTTCTTTCCGGCGATCAGCGCCAGCCCCTCGATCTCCTCGCCCGGCCGGTAAGCCTGCTTGTTCGTTACGATCCACGCGCGCGACGGGCTGTGCATGGGCGGCAAGGCACCACGGTCGATCGGCAGGATAGTGAACTCGCCCTCTGCGCCATAGGCGTAAAGCGCCGCGGGTGCATCCTCGGCAGGGCCCGAGACCTGCTCCCTGTTGAAGCGGGCGATGCCGTCGCCATCCGTTCTGACGCGCGCGATCTCACGGTTGTTGCGCGCGATCAGCGCCACATCGATGCTGCCCGCCGATGTTGCCTCCGACAGCAATCGGGCTTCAACGGCGATCCCGTCGGCTCCGCTGAACGCTTGGAGGCCGATGTTGGAGATCACGAACGCCTTGCTGGCCAGTGCGCGCGGCTTGCCGGTGGTGACCTCGCTCACGCGGACGATGTAAATCCCCGGCTGCAGGGGTTTGACAAGGCCAAGGACGTCCAGGCTGGTCTGGACCGGCTGGTCCAGCGGCGCGGGCGTCTTGCCGTCCCCCGCGGCGATCTGGCCATGCCAGACTTCGGTCGCGGTGGCGGGAACGGGGCTGTTCAGGGTTTGCAGCATCGCCAGCGTGTCGCCCTCGGGAACATGCAGGATCGCCGCGTCCAGCCGGTCGAGGTTGACGCTTTCCACCTGGAGGGTCTCGTGTCCCCGGCGCGGCAGGATCGTGCCCTCGGTCACGAACCGCAGCGACACGCCGGTGTCCGCCCTGGGGACCGTAGGCGTTGCGACCACGCATAGCCCCAGCGCCGCGATGCGCAAAGGGATGGTCCAGCGGGAGGGCAAGCGATAAGTCATTGTCACCATGATCGTGGAAACCGTTGAGCAACGCTTAGCAGCCGCAGCCCCTTGCGCCAATGCCGCAGGCAAGGGTGCCCTCGCGCCTGTCGAGTGGAGGCGTGAGCCTGCGCCTGTCGAGTACGGCGAGGCAGTTGCGACGATGGAGGCGCACGTGCAGGCGATCCTGGATGGCCGCGCGCCCGAACTGGTGTGGCTGGTCGAGCATTCGCCGCTCTACACCGCGGGAACAAGCGCCCGGCCCGCCGATCTGCTCGACGCCCGCTTTCCCGTGCACGCGACGGGACGGGGCGGGCAGTACACCTATCACGGGCCCGGCCAGAGGATCGCCTATGTCATGCTGGATTTGGGCCATCGCGGTCGCGACGTGCGCTGCCATGTCCGCAACCTGGAGGAATGGGCCATCCTCGCCCTGCGCGGCTTCGATGTCGTGGCAGAGCGGCGCGAGGGGCGCGTCGGCCTGTGGGTCGATCTGGCGCGGCATGGGCGCACAGGTGAGGCCAAGATCGCCGCCATCGGCGTGCGCGTCCGACGCTGGGTGACGTTTCACGGCCTGGCGCTGAACGTCGCGCCGGATTTGTCGCATTACGCGGGCATCGTGCCGTGCGGCATCCGCGAGCATGGCGTCACCTCGCTGGCGGATCTGGGCGTATCTGTCACGGCGCGCGAGGTCGACGAGAGCCTGCACAAGGTTTGGAACGATGTTTTCGGCTGACGCCTAGTTCTCGCATCCATCCACCGGCCAATGCATCGACTCCGTGTAACATACGGCGTCTTCTCCGATTTTGATTGCGAACACCACTTGATGCAAACGGAATACTACAACCCGCCTTGGCAGACCTGATGATTTTCCTCAGGCGATCATGGCGGCCGCGCTTATGATCGTCACGAAGATCAGCAGGCAAAGCAGAATGAGATTGCGATAAGCAAGCAGGCGTTTCTGCCTGACAGGTCACGGCGTAAGGTCCTCCATGCATTCGTCTAGTCCGCCGCCGCCGACATCAGCTGGTCGTTGGCGTAGCCTCTCATCTCCGAGACCAGCGTCGTCAGGTTGCGCTTGAGCTTGGCGTAGCCGGCGTTCGGTTTGACCGTGTCCTCATGCATGTACAGGCGCCGGTTGACCTCTACCTGCAGGCTATGGACGCCGTGTCCGGGGCGACCGTAGCGCCGGACGATCTCGACGCCTTTGTACGGATCGTTCAGCCGTACGGAATATCCCATCGTTTGCAGGACGCGCGCGACGAACTGCGTGAAGTCGCTGGCGCAGGTGCTGCCGTCGCGGTCGCCCAGCACGAAATCGGCCCGGTCCCAGCCGGGCGCGCCGCCGCCGGCGCTGGCGGATGGCATCGAATGGCAGTTGACGTGCCACGTCGCGCCGAAACGCGCGGTTACACCCTCGATCGCGGCACGCAGCTCGTCGTGATAGGGCAAGTAGTACTTGTGGATCCGTTCCTGAACCTCGCGCACGCTCAGCTTGTGATCGTAGACGGGCAGGCCGGGGCGGCAGATCCGGCGGACGAGGCCCATGCCGACGCGAGACTTCTCGCTGGGATGCGTCGAGGTCGGCCACTGGCCCGCGATCAGCTGCGGGTCGATGTCGTCCACCGCGCGGTTGACATCGATATAGGCGCGCGGAAACTGGGCCGCGATCAAAATCGCGCCGTAATCCGGCGCGCGGCCGTACAAATCGTCGACGAAGCTATCCTCCGCCTGGCGCAGCACGTCCTGCGGGCAGGTGAACATGAAGTCTGCCGGGTAGTGCCTGCCGCTGTGCGGGCTGTCGAACACCAGCGGCGAGGCGGGTCCCTTCGGCTCGTGACGGATCAGAATGTCGGGCGGCGGTTGCGCCATGCCGTTTCCTTCCTATGTCCTTATCCATACCATGAAAGGGTGAGTCATTCCATCCGGCAAAACGAATGCAAATGGCAAACAGGGGAGGGGATACGCATCATGACAGGCAAACTTCGCAAGGCCGACGCCGAGTGGAAGGCTGAACTCGACGCCGAGACATACCGCATCACCCGGCGCAAGGGAACCGAAGCACCGTTCACCGGCCAGTACAACGAGACCAAGGCAAAGGGTACCTATCGCTGTTCATGCTGCGGCCAGGAACTGTTCGCATCGGACAACAAGTACGAGTCGGGATCGGGCTGGCCCAGCTTTTATCAGCCGATCGCGGAAAACAAGGTGGAGACCGAGTCGGACGGTGCATTCGGAATGCGCAGAACCGAGGTGCTGTGCAGCCGCTGCGAAGCGCATCTCGGTCATGTCTTTGATGACGGTCCGCGCCCGACCGGCCTTCGTTACTGCATCAATTCCGCCGCCTTGAAGCTGGATCCCGAGACGAATTAGGCGCTGCGCCAAAAGTTTGACACATTTGTTGGACAAGTCCTCGATGGTCGCATAAGAGTGATAGCGGGGGCGTTGTCCAACAAAAAGGTCAAACAAATGAACCTTAAGAAGAACTTAAGATACGCGATCTTCTGCTTTACTTTGATTGATCTTGCGCCTGCGCTTGCAAACGCCGCGGGCTTTCAATTGAACGAGCAGAGCGCCGCCTCGGTTGGGATGGCGCTCGCTGGAACCGCGGTCGAGCCGGATGCCTCCGTGCAGTTCGCCAATCCGGCCGGCATCGCCGCGCTTTCCGGCCTGAACGTTCTGGGCGGCGGCAACCTGTACTTAACAACGGTTAATTTCCACGGTACAGGCACCAAATCGGCGCTCGGAACGCCCTTGGCTGGAAACGCTTCCGCTGACTCGAACAATCTGGCACCCTACGGTTACCTGTCCTATCAGATCGACGACCGTTTCACGGTGGGTCTTGCCGCTTACTCCCCGTTCGGTCTGGCGACACGCTATTCCGACAATTCGTCAGTCCGTTACTTCGCCGAAACCTCCGCTGTGACCACGGTCGAGATCAATCCCAACATCGCCGTGCGCCTGGATGATCAGTTCTCCATCGGCGCCGGCCCTGCGATCCGCTACACCCACGGCGAGTTCTCCAATGCGATCGATGACGGCGCGATTGGTACGGCGGCGGGCATCGGCGCGGGATTGCCTCCGGCCGCGGCCGCCGCGCTGGGTAGGCCCGAGGCGAACGATGCCCGTTTCCGGGCCGAGGGGGATGGCTGGGACCTGGGCTACAAGGCGGGCGTGCTTTGGCAGCCGGACAAGGAGACCAGCGTCGGCATAGACTACCACTCCGCCATGCAGACGACGATCTCGGGAAACTCGACGATCGACAACTCCGGCGTTCGCAGCCCGCTGGCGGTCGCGTTCGCCACCTCGCCCCTGGGACCGCGTTCGACGCCGGTAACGGCCAAGCTCGATTACCCCGATTCCGTCACGCTCAGCGGGTCGCACCAGCTGAACAGCAGGCTTCGACTGACCGGCGACGTTGCCTATGTGAACTGGAGTCGCTTCAAGGAGCTGAACATACAGTTCGCCGATGGCGCGCCGACCGCAAGCTCGGCTGAAAACTTCACTGACAGCTACCGCTTCGCTGTCGGCGCCGAGTACCAGCTGCTTCCGCACGTCAAGCTGCGCGGCGGGACGGCTTATGAAACCAGCCCGATCGGCGGCGATGATTCTCGTACGCCGCGCGTTCCCGACAGCGACCGCTTCTGGCTTTCCGGCGGCGTCGGCTGGGAGTTCATGACGAACGCCAGCTTCGATTTCGGCTACTCGCACCTGTTCGCCATCGACGGCGGTTCGTTCCAGAGCAGCACCACTGCCGGCCAGCTGATCGGCGATTACGAGAACGACAGCGCCGACATCCTCAGCGTCGACGTTGCTTATCGCTTCTGAACCGGGTTAGGGTCGGGCAGGCTCTTCAAAAGCTTCTCTTTACGTGCGATCGTAAAAGCCTACTGGCGATGGGCCGGCGGCGCGCGCCGCCTTGTGCGTTCCCCTGCTGCTGTGGCTTGCCGTGTGGACAGGCGTGCGGTGAGCGAACCGCCCAGCGGCATCATCCTTGACCGGGTAGAGGCAGGCTACGGGCGCGAGCGGGTATTGCGAGGGATTTCCGGCCGGTTCGCGCTCGGCAGCGCCACGGCCGTGATCGGCCCCAACGGCGCGGGCAAGAGCACGCTGCTGAAGGCGATTACCGGCCTGCTTAAGCTGCAGGGCGGCACAATCGCCTTCCACGGCTGCGGCCTACCGGGCGTAGCGTACCTGCCGCAGCGTACCGATGTCGAACGCTCCTTCCCCCTCAGCGCCGTGCTCTGGTGGCCTGTCTGGCGCTGGCAATCGGTTCAGGGCCGATCGGCACTTTGCTGGTGGTGCGCCGCCTGAGCTTGATGGACGATTCGCTGTCCCATGCAATCCTTCCCGGCGCGGCGATCGGCTTCCTGCTCGGCGGGTTGTCGCTGCCGGCGATGAGCCTCGGCGCTTGCTCGCAGGCCTGGCGGTTGCGTTGCTTGCCGGACTCGTGACCCGGTGTTCCGAGCTGCGCGAAGATGCGAGCTTTGCCACGATCTACCTGATTTCGCTTGCCGCAGGGGTGCTGATCATTTCCGTCCACGGCAATAGAGTCGACCTGCTGCACGTCCTGTTTGGAACCATTCTTGCCGTGGACAACACCGCTCTCTAGCTTGTCGCGGGCATTGCCAGCGTCAGCCTCGCCGTGTTGGCGTTGATCTACCGGCCCCTGATTGCCCCGAGTGCTTCGACCCCGGGTACCTGCGCCTGGCGGGCGGCAACGGCGGGCTTTACCACACCCTTTTCATGGGGCTTGTCGTCCTGAACCTTGTCGTTGGCTTCCAGGCGCTAGGCACGCTTATGGCAATCGGGCTCATGATGCTAACCCGCAGCGGCGGCGCGGTTCTGGGTGCGGCAGCTGTGGTCCTTGTCCCTCGCCAGCATTGGCGATCGCGCTTGCTTCCGGTTTCCTCTGGCTGGTCGCTTCCTTTTACCTCGACCTGCCGTCGGGACCTTCGATCATCCTTGCCGCCGGGGCGATTTACGCGTTTTCGGTGCTGTTCGGGGCGCGCGACGGCGTGATGTTTAGCGGCCGAAGCTGAGGGTGGCTTTTGACAGAACCGTTCCGCTGGTCTTAACTGCCCCTATGAAGACCCGAATCGACTTTGAGGCGCGTTTCGCGGCGCAGAACTACCGCCCGTTGCCCATCATGCTGAGCCGCGGCGCGGGAGTCTGGCTGTGGGATGTCGAGGGCAGGAAGTACCTCGACATGATGGGGGCGTACTCGGCCGTCAGTTTCGGCCACTCCCATCCCAGGCTGGTGCAGGTGCTGGCCGAGCAGGCAGGCAAGCTGGCCATCGTCTCCCGGGCGTTCCATTCCGACACGCTGGGGCCCTACCTTGCCAAGCTGTGCGAGGTTACGGGCCTGGAAAAGGTGCTGCCGATGAACACCGGCGCCGAAGCGGTGGAAACCGCAATCAAGGCGGCGCGGCGTTGGGGCTACCGCGTCAAGGGAATCGCCAAAGACATGGCCGAGATCATTGTGGCTGAAGGCAATTTCCACGGGCGGACCACCACGATCATCAGCATGTCCTCCAACGCGGATTACCAGTCCGATTTCGGCCCGCTGACGCCGGGCTTTCGCGTCGTGCCGTTCGGCGTGGCCTCGGCCGTCGAGGCGGCTATAACCCCGCACACGGCCGCCGTCCTGATCGAACCGATCCAGGGTGAAGCCGGGGTCGTCATCCCGCCGGACGGGTACCTGCGCGACCTGCGCGCGATCTGCGACCGGCACAACGTGCTGCTCATCGTCGACGAAATCCAGTCCGGCCTCGGCCGCACGGGCCGCAATTTTGCCTTCGAGCACGAGGGAGTACGCCCCGACGCGATCACCGTCGGCAAGGCTCTGGGAGGCGGGCTCATCCCGGTTTCCGCTTTCGTCGCCAGGGCCGATATCATGGACGTGTTCATGCCCGGCAGCCACGGCTCCACTTTCGGCGGCAATCCCTTGGCGGGCGCGGTCGGCCTCGCCGCGCTGACCCTGCTGGAGGACGAGCATTTGTCCGAGCGCAGCGCCCGGAACGGTGCCTACCTGCTGGATCGGCTGCGCGGCTTGAACAGCCCGGCGATATCGAGCGTGCGCGGCCGCGGCCTGTGGATCGGAATCGATATCGATCCGGCCTATGTGTCAGCGCACGAGGTAGCCGAGCAGATGTTGAAACGTGGCGTGCTGGCCAAGGAAACACACGAAACCGTGCTGCGGCTCGCGCCGCCGCTGGTCATCGAGCAGCCGGAACTGGACCTTGCCCTCGAAACCCTGGCCGGCGTACTCGACGATTATACAGAAGGAGCTTCCGAACGTGCCCGAGTCTGAGTCAGCCCCGTCCGGTTCAAGCGTTACGCCGCAACCGCGCGCGCCGCACATCCTGATGTGCAAACCGCAACATTTCCAGGTCAGCTACGTGATTAACCCGTGGATGCATCCGGACCAGTGGGCGGAGAACAGCGACGCGCTGATGCATGAGTCGCTGGAAGGCTGGAATGCCCTGGTCGATACGCTGCGCAGTCTTGGCGCCCGGATCGAACTGATCCCGCCCGAGCGCGAATGGCCTGACCTGGTGTTCACCGCCAATGCCGCCATCGTGATGGATCGCAAGGCGCTGGTGGCGCGTTTCCGGCATCCCGAGCGGCAGGGCGAGGAACCGCACTACCTGCGGGCATTCGAAACCCTGAAGGCGCGCGGAGAGCTGGACCTCGTTCAAATGGTTCCGGACGGCATCGTGCTGGAAGGCGCCGGCGACTGCGTCTGGGATGAGTCGCGCAGGATGTTCTGGGTCGGCTACGGCCAGCGCAGCGACGAGAGAGCGGCGGACGTCGTGCGCTCCTTCTTCGGGATCGAGACTCTGTCCCTGCGCCTCGTCAACCCACGCTATTACCATATGGACACCGCCATGGTGCCGCTGAGCGGCGGCGAGGTCATGTATTACCCCGGTGCCTTCTCACCCGAAGGGCAGGGGTTGTTGCGCGAGCGCATCGGCGAGGACAAGCTGATCTGCGTACCCACGGAGGATGCCGAGCGCCTCGGCGTCAATGCGGTCAATCTTGGCCGGAACATCATCTTGGCCCGCGCCAGCAACCGGTTCAGATCGATGCTCGAGGAACGCGGCTACACGCTGCACCAGTTGCCGATTGGCAGCTTCTCGCTCAGTGGCGGGTCGGCGTTCTGCCTGACGCTGCGGTTGGACAGGGTTTCGGTTTAGGAAGCCTTGCCCCCGGACAGGTGGCGGAAATGCTCTGTGATCTGGGCGACCAGTATGCCCGCTTTGGTGATCGCGCCGCGGTTGAGCACCGTCCCATCATCCTGAAGGTACATCCATTGCTCGACATCGGCATCCTTCAGCGAGTTGCCGGGGCTTAGCTGCAGCACATATTTCCAGTGGAAAACATTTCCGTAAGCCTCGCCCTCGGCGACGCCCGAAACATCGTTCGCCGTACCCTGGAAGTGATGCTCGTCGACCTGCACGAAGCGCCAGTCGCGCTCGTTCTCCATGCCGTCGCCAAGCGTGAACTTCTGCGTCAAGTATAACGTGCCGTGCTCGTCCTGGTGGCCGACCGCGTCGGAGTGGAAGAGCATGTCCGGGCTTCCGCCGGCGGTTTCTATCACTCCCCAGGACTGGGTATGTCCGGTAAAGAAAGCGCTGGGCGAAAGGGCAGGCTGCATGCCCGAGAAATCCTGGGCAGTCATGCCACCGCCACACGACACCAGGGCTGCGCACGCGATAACGGGACCTTTGAGCCTAATAAACCTTTTCATGGCGCGTTTCCTCCTTTGCTTTTTAGAAACGCGGTCACATCGTCCACAATTGCAGCGTTGCTATGTGATACCGCGGAAAACGGCAGCATGATGCCTATATGACCGACGCCAGGGTAAGTGATCACGGTTGCGCGGCCGCCGGCGGCATTGACGCGCGCGGCAAGCAGGCTGGTATTCTGGACGGGGACCACGTCGTCGTTACTTCCGCTTAGAAGCAGCATAGGGGGGGGCTGCCCCGTCACCTGATCGACAGGGTTGGCGCGCGGCGAGTTCCCGTCCGGGAACAGCGCGGCATATTCCTTGCTGATCTGGGAGAAATCATACGGACCGGCCAAGCCGATCATCCCGGCATAATCCGTGGGCGCCAGCCCGTCACGGGCAAGGTACTGCCGGTCGAGCGTCAGCATGGCTGCCATGTACGCTCCGGTGGAATACCCCATGAGGTAAACGCGATGCGGGTCGCCGCCGTACTCGCTGGCATGACGCACAGCCCAACCGGCTGCGTCTGCGGCATCGGAAAGGAAGGCTGGAAAGGTTACCTGAGGGTAGAGTCTATAATTGGCGATCACGGTCACAATGCCGCGCTTTGCCATGGTTTGCCCAAGGAAGGCATAGTCCGCCTTGTCGCCGCTGCGCCAGCCGCCGCCGTAGAAGAAAACGAGAACCGGCCGACCGGCACCTGGTGTGTCGGGATGATATATATCCAGCGCTTCACGCGGATCCGATCCGAAGGGCACGTCACGGACGGTCATCACGCGCTGCGATGCCACCGTCGGCCTGTCATTCGAATTTGCGCCGCCGCATGACGTCAGGAGAATCGTTAGCAGTAGCGGCAGCAGACGGCCTGCTCGCGTTATCGACCTACGCCCGAAACGCGCAAATACAAGTATTCTTGGCACCTGCTGCTTTGTCGGCTGAAGCCAGCGACCTTTCTGTTCGGTCCGGCGCGAGTACCGGATAGGATCCCTACGCGCAAGCACGCATCAACCTGTTACGATCGTGCAAAACTACTTTGTTCAGAACGCGATACAAGTCCCTTTTGCGCGTCAACGGCCAACGCCCGGTGATTTCGGCAAAAATAGCGCAAAATAGGGCCTTGCGCCGGAATGGCTCATACCATGGCGTTTACCCATTTACGCGCCCAGGTCGGACACCCGGCGTGTCTTGAACACGAGGGTGACCTGCGTGCCAGGCGGCCCGGTCAGGGTCAACTCGCCGTTGACTTGGTGCGCGAATGCCTTTGTCAGCGACATGCCCAGACCGGCAAGCGGACGCGCGGCTCGGAAAATGCCGTCCTCGACCGGCGGCGGCTCGCTTTCCATGCCGACGCCGTCATCATCGACCGAAAACCTCGCCATGTCGTTGTCGAGGGCCTTCAGGCGGACATGTATGTTTCCGGGACGCCCTTCCGGAAACGCGTGGCGCAACGCGTTCGATATCGTCTCGGTCATGAAAAGGGCAAGCGGGATCGCGCGATCCGACACGTCCCAGACAGGATCGGCCTGCACGTCCAGCAGCACGCGCGAGGGGGAGATGCCGTAGGCGAGCTGAAGGCTGCTGCACAGCTCGGTGACGAAGGCGCCGATGTTTACCGACTGCAGGTCGTCGCTCTCGTACAAGTAGCGGTGGACAAGCGCGAGGGCGCGCATCCGGGTCTGGATTTCGGTGAACGCTTCCTGCGCCGCCGGTACCGCAACCGATTTCGATTGCAGGTTGATCAGGCTGATGACGATCTGAAGGTTGTTCTTCACCCTGTGGTGAATTTCCCGCATCATCAATTCCTTGCGATGGATCGCATCCTGCAGCTCGGCTTCGCGGCTGGAGATGCGGTTCGCCATGTCGGCAAAGGTCTCGCTCAGTTCCTTCAGCTCGCCGCCGGCCGATCGCGACAGTGGGCGCGCGGAAAGGTCGCCGCGGCTGTAGGCCCGCGCCGTGCGGATCAGGGACCGGACCGGGGCCGTGATCAGCCGTTCGCTGAGGTACCAGGTCGTAACCAGCACGACCAGAAGCAGCGCGATAGGTCCGAACAGGCTGACGGCGAAATTGCCTGGATTGACGTTCAGGAAGAACTTGCGCGGAATGCCGATCAGAAGAGTAAGCGCGCCGTTCTGCAGCGCGACGCCCGTGTAGGTCCGGGTTCCGCCGTCTTCCTGGATTGTGAAGGTTGTCGGCTTGCTGTCTATCACAGGCAGCGTCTTCAGCTTTTCCCTGAGCGCAGTGGAAAGTTCGTTCGACGCCGCGACCGTCCCGTTGTTGCGGTCAAGCAGGTAGAAGCTCGATCCCGGCGGCAGGGGCATGTTGCGGAACGACGAGGCGAACACCTCGGCATCGATCGTCGCCACCGCCATGCCGGCAAACTCTCCGTTGTCGTCGGTCCATGGCATCGCACCTGCGATGATGGGCCGGTTGGTGGAGCGGTTGACCAGCACCTGACTCATCGTGAACTGCAAGCTGTTTCGTCCAAGCTTGAAATAGTCCCGGTCGGAAAGATCGAGTCCATCCGATCCTCCGGTTCCACAGACGATGTGCCCGGATTTATCCGCCACCGCAATGGAGGAGTAGACTTCAAGCCTCGCCAAAACTTTGTTGAGGCTACGTGAGCAGGCAGGCGTCCCGGATTTATAGTCATTACCTTCGACAATCACATTGAGTATTTGCTTAAGGTCGGACAAAGTTCCGGTTTGATAACCTGAAGCAATCAATGCGTAGTTCTCTGTTGACTCGTTGGCTCTCTCAATCTGTCCTTGGTTTGCGCGCAGGCTGATTACGATCATTGCCAGAACGATCGGGAGCAACGGCAACATCAACGCCAGGGTCAGCCTGGAACGAATTGGGTAAAGAAATGTTTTAATCATTTGTAAACCAAAATGAACCCGAGGTCACAAGCATGTTCGAATTGTCCGGTTCTTCGCGCAAAATCGAACCCAGCTTGTTCAGAACGGACGTCCTTCCTAACCGATCTTGCCATTTCGGCAAGAACGAAACGGTAATCGTGGTGGAGGACGAAGCCGTTATCGCGCTCGACATGGCGGATGATCTGCAAACATGGTCGTACGACGTCGTCGGCGTGGGAAGAAGCTTGAAAGAGTCGCTGGAAATAGCGGAAAGGTGTCCGCCGTCGCTTGCAATCGTGGACGTTGCGTTATCTTCCGCGCATGACGGGATCGCGGTCGCTGAAACTTTAAAATCCAGGTTTGGCACAAAGATAATCTTTCTTACCGCACATACGGATAAAGCTACTCGTTCGAGAATTCTCGCCGCCGAGCCCAGAGGCTATCTTTTCAAGCCGTATTCGGCTTACGCTCTTCGCAGCCTGCTGGAAACCTTCGAAAGCGAGTAACGGTCTGCTGTTATTTCCAAACCGGCTCGCCCAAATCAACTTGGGAAGGGCTGGTTGCCGCGCCGCCGACGCCCCCGACCGCGCCGCCGATAAGCGCCCCGGCCAGCGGGTTGCCGCCGCTGGCCGCGCCCACGACGGCCCCTGTGCCAGCTCCCAGACCGGCGCCGCTTGCGGCGCGGTCGCCTGCCGTTTCGCCGCAACCTGTCAAGGCCGGCATAGCCAGCAACAACAGCAAAGCGACCTTTGGTGGTTTCAAGCTTTTCTCCATGGCTATCGCAATTTCAAATGCAAACGCAGGAAAAACGCCTATGTTCCTGG
>CBDAQV010000010.1:0-155423 GCA_965199265.1 Alphaproteobacteria bacterium
CCTGCACACCACCGTGATGGGTCCGGAAGGCCAGCGGATCGAGATCCAGATCCGCACGCTGCAGATGCACGAGCAGGCCGACCTCGGCATCGCCGCGCACTGGAGCTACAAGCAAGGCAAGGCGCTCAGTTCCGAGGACGACGAGTACCGCTGGGTGCGCGAGCTAGTGGAGAACCTTGAACACGCGCAGCCGGAAGAGTTCCTCGAGCATACCAAGCTCGAGCTGTTCCAGGACCAGGTGTTCTGCTTCACGCCCAAGGGCGACATCTTTTCGCTGCCGCGCGGCGCGACGCCGGTGGATTTTGCCTATGCGGTGCATTCGGACATCGGCGACCACTGCGTCGGCGCCAAGGTGAACGGCCGCATCGTGCCGCTGAACTCGGAGCTGAAGAACGGCGACCAGGTCGACATCTCGACTTCAAAGACGCAAAGCCCGTCCGCGACCTGGGAACGCTTCGTCATCACGGCGAAAGCCAAGGCGCGCATCCGGCGCTTCATCCGCAACAAGCAGCGCGAGGAGTTCTCCAGCCTCGGCCGCGCCATGCTGCAGAAGATCTTCAAGCAGGAAGGCTACGAGTTCACCGAGAAAGCAGTGCTTGGTGTCCTGAAGAATTTCCGTACCGAGATTGTCGACGACCTCTACGCCGAGATCGGGGCGGGGCATCAATCGCCGCGCGAAGTATTCAACGTGATCTTCCCCGGCCACAAGGCTGGGGACAAGCCGGCCAACGCCGACCAGAACGTGGTGGCGCTGCGGCCCAAGGCTAAACCCAAGAGCAAGGGCAACGCCCTGCCGATCAAGGGGCTGATCCCCGGCGTCGCGATCCACTACGCCGGCTGCTGCCACCCGCTGCGCGGCGACCGCATTGTCGGCATCGTGACCACCGGCAAGGGCGTCACCATCCACACGATCGACTGCGAGTCGCTCGAGTCCTACGGAAACATGCCCGAGCGCTGGCTGGACGTGTCGTGGAACGACGAGGAGGAAGTCCAGGATGACCACGTCGGCCGCTTGAAGGTGACGTTCTCGAACGAGCAGGGTGGCCTTGCGACGCTGACCACCGTCATCGCCCGCAACAACGGCAACATCATCAACCTGCTGGTGACCAACCGCACCGTCGATTACTGGGAAATCCTGATCGACGTCGAGGTGAAGGACGTCAAGCAGCTGACCAACATCATCGCCGCGCTGCGAGCGACTCCGTCGGTCAGCCAGGTCGAGCGGTCGCGGAGTTGAGCGGCACAATGTTTGCGCGCTCAAGCGAGATGCACAGGCTCGTTCTTGAAGAAAAGTATCGCGTCATTCCGGCCGGCACGGCCGGAATCTGGACCTTTGGCACGACGGCACCGTCACTATCGATTGCGCGCCGCGCACGGAATGACGTCAAGATGGAGATTGAACAGCCTAAGTTTCCTCCTGCTTGCAGAGACGAGGCATGATCCTCGGCATCGGCAATGACCTGATCGACATCCGGCGGATCGAGCAGACGATCGCGAGGTTCGGCGACCGGTTCCTCGATCGCTGCTTCACTCCGCTCGAGCGGTCCAAGGCGGAGAGGCGGGCCCGGCCGGCGGAAAGCTATGCCAAGCGCTTCGCCGCCAAGGAAGCCTGCGCCAAGGCTCTGGGTACCGGCCTGTCCCGTGGCGTGTTCTGGCGCGACATGGGCGTTGTCAACCTGCCCAGCGGCCAGCCGACCCTGGCGCTTACCGGTGGAGCGCTGACACGCTTGCTTAGCCTCACGCCTTCGGGCATGACGGCATCGATCCTGCTGACGCTGACGGACGAAGCGCCGTTGGCGGAGGCATTCGTCGTCATTTCCGCGGAGCGCCCGTTCACCTCATGAGCAACACACCGGACCCTGCGCCGATCGCCACGGCCAAGAAGCCGGCGAAAAAGCAAAGCAATCTGAACGAGACGTTCAAGACGATCGTCTACGCGGTCCTGATCGCGCTCGTCATACGCTCGTTCACTTTCCAGCCTTTCAACATCCCGTCCGGGTCGATGATCCCGACGCTGCTGGTCGGCGATTACCTGTTCGCCTCGAAGTATGCCTACGGCTTCAGCGAGTACTCTTTCCCGGTCGATATCCCTGTTTTCCAGGGCTTTCCGGGCGGGCGGCTGTTCGGCCACCAGCCGGAACGCGGCGACGTAGTGATTTTCAAGCTGCCCAAGGACAACAGCACCGATTACATCAAGCGTGTGATCGGCCTGCCTGGCGACGATATCCAGGTGACGCACGGCCAGCTCTACATCAACGGCAAGGCGGTCGAACGGCAGCAGATAGCTGACTTTCCGGACGATACCGGCATCCATCGCCGCTTCATGGAAACCCTGCCGAACGGCGTGAAGCACGAAATCCTTCAGGACGGCGACGACGGCCAACTGGACAACACGATTGTCTACCATGTGCCGCCAATGAAGTACTTTTGCATGGGCGATAACCGGACCAACTCGTCTGACAGCCGGGTGCTGAGCGATGTTGGCTACGTTCCCTACATAAACCTTGAAGCCAAGGCGGGGCTGACCTTCTTTTCCCTCGAGGATACCGCGCATTTCTGGGAGTTCTGGAAGTGGCCGCATGCGCTGCGCGTCAGCCGCATGTTCCGCCGGGTACAGTGAGCCGGACGGAGGTCCTCCAGACTGCGCTGGGGCATCGTTTCGCGAATCCGGATTACCTGGCCCGCGCGCTGACCCATTCCTCCGCCTCGCGCCGCAATTACGAGCGGCTCGAGTTCCTGGGTGACCGTGTGCTGGGTCTTGTCATCGCCGAATGGCTCAGCGAACTGCATCCCGCTGCCGACGAAGGCACGCTGGCAAAAAGCCTTGCGGCAGTCGTTGCGCGCGACAGCCTCGCCTTCGTGGCGCGCTCGCTCGACCTTGGCTCGCACCTGACGCTCTCGATCGCCGACGCCGCTTCCGGAGGGCGGGATAACCCGGGAACGCTGGCCGATTGCTGCGAGGCGGTGATCGCGTCGCTATACCTTGATGGCGGGCTGGACGTGGCGCGCCGGTTTATTCGTGAACACTGGGCGCCTCTGCTGGCATCTCCCCCGGAAAGCGGCGATGCCAAGACGCGCCTTCAGGAATGGACGCAGGCGCGCGGGCTTGGCCTGCCAGCCTACAATGTCGTTGACCGGGACGGCCCCGACCACGCGCCGAGCTTCACCGTCGAGGTCACGGTAAGGGGACATGCCGCGCAAAGTGCGTCCGGTGCGTCCAAACGGCTCGGCGAACGAGCCGCCGCCGAGGTCATGCTGCGAACACTCGAGGACAAGAAATGACCCGATGCGGTTTCATCGCGCTGATCGGCGCGCCCAATGCCGGAAAATCGACCCTGCTCAACGCGCTGATCGGCGCGAAGGTGGCGATCGTCAGCCCCAAGGTCCAGACGACGCGCACCCGCATCCTGGGTATTTCGATGGAAGCGGGCAGCCAGTTGCTGTTCGTGGATACGCCGGGCATCTTTGCGCCCAAGCGCAGGCTGGACCGTGCCATGGTCGCCGCCGCCTGGACCGGCGCGGAGGATGCCGACCTGGTCGTGCTTCTGGTGGACGCGGCGGAGCGCCTGTCGCGCGAGGCGAAGGCGATCATAGACCGGCTTAAAGACGTGAACCGCAAGGTGATCGCGGTTTTGACAAAGATCGATCTGACCGAACGTGGCAAGTTGCTGCCGCTGGCGGCGGAGCTGAACGAGACCGGTATCGTCTCAGACATTTTCATGGTGTCGGCTGTCGCCGATGATGGGCTGGACGACCTGAAAACACACCTTGCGGCGGCGGTGCCGGAAGGGCCGTACCTTTATCCCGAGGACGAGATTTCCGACCAGCCGCTCCGGCGGCTCGCCGCCGAGGTCACGCGCGAGCAGCTTTACCTGCAACTGAACCAGGAACTGCCCTACGACAGCACGGTCGAGACCGAACATTGGGAAGAGTTCGCCAACGGCAGCGTGCGCATCAGCCAGGCGATCTTCGTCGCCCGAGAAGGACAGCGCAAGATCGTGCTGGGCAAGGGCGGCGCGCGCATCCGCGAAATCGGAACGAAGTCGCGCGAGCAGCTGGAGGCAATGTTGGAGCGCCGCGTTCACCTCAACCTGTTTGTCAAGGTGCGCGAGGAATGGGCCGAGGATGCTGAACGCTACCGCGAAATGGGGCTGGACTACGCCCCGGAGTAGCCTGCTTAACATGCAGTTCAGGTCAATGGCGTAAACTGGTTCTCAAGGGAAATGGGGGAACGCCATGATGGAAGATGCCAAGCGCCTGAAAACGTTGTTTCACGATGGCAGCGTCACGCCTTTGCCTGGCCGCCCGGGTATCCGGACCAGCGAACCCAGTGAAGCGACAGAGGCTCTCACCGGCTGTGGGTTGACGCGGCATGCGCTTTCAACTTGGCCTTCGCTCGATCGGAACGGGTGAAAAGGCGGTCGCTCGAAATGAAAGCTTTATCGTCGTTCCGTCCGGTACGGCCGGAACGCATATCAACGGAGCCGCATGCCGTTGCTACGGGTTCCGCGCTGCGCATGGAGTGACATCGAGCATCAATCAATAGCTTTGCAGGAGCCGAGCATGCCTCGGCGACTCCCTGACGGCTGAAGCGACGCATTGATTCCAAGAGTGCCCGCGCGATATCATCACGGTCATCAACTCAAGCCGGCATCATGACATCACGCGCGTTCGAAAGCGGCATAAAGGCTTTGCAGGACCTTTTGCCGCCCTTGGAAGATTGCCCGAACTGCGGCAGCGAGACCGTTAAGCCGCGCGTTGCCATCGAGGGCAAACCTGCCCTCGGCCTTGCGACCTTGTTGCTTGCAGCAATCGTGACGTTCGCACTGACGCGCCGTTGCCGGTGAGGCGGCGCTAGATATGGACTGGCAGGATGAAGGCTTTGTCCCTCGATCGCAGGCCGCACGGCGAGACGGCGGCGATCGTTACCCTACTCACCGCGCAGAATGGCCGGCACGCCGGGCTCGTGCATGGCGGGCAGGGCGCTCGCAAGACCGGACTGCTTCAGGTCGGCAACCGCTTGCGCGTCACGTGGCGCGGGCGGCTTTCGGAGCACCTCGGCACGTTCGAGGCCGAGATGGTGTCCAGCCGCATCGGCTATGTCATCCACGATCCCGGGCGTCTGGCGGCGCTGCAATCCGCGGCGGCGCTGGTTCAGATCGCCCTCCCCGAGCGCGAGCCGCATCCCGAGCTTTTCGCAGCCTTCGAGGCGTTGGAAGACGCGCTGGCGGGTGAGGCTTGGGCGCCCGCCTACGTGTTCTGGGAATTCGGCCTGCTCCAGGCGCTCGGCTTTTCCGTCGACCTGTCCGCGTGCGCGGTTACCGGTCAGACGCATGACCTCCGCTTCGTCAGCCCGCGTTCGGGCCGCGCCGTGTCGGCGG
The DNA here is from genome assembly GCA_965199265.1 of Alphaproteobacteria bacterium. Taxonomy (GTDB): domain Bacteria; phylum Pseudomonadota; class Alphaproteobacteria; order CALMVH01; family CALMVH01; genus CBDAQV01. The sequence continues at coordinate 5,382 of CBDAQV010000010.1, forward strand.
AAGGGGCGGGCGACTATCGCGACCGGCTGCTGGCGCTGCCGTCGTTCCTCGCCGGTGGAGGCTACAAGGGCGAACAGGATTTGGTGGACGGGCTGAAGCTGACCGGCCACTTCCTCGAACGCCACGTCACCTCCGCGCGCGACGTCGCCCTGCCGCCGGCGCGGGCGCGGCTGATGGAAATCTGTCGTGCGATGGCCGGCGCTTCTGTTATTCAGGAACCGTGAGCGACAACACCGGCATCATCGAGCAATCGCTGCAAAGCCTGCTAGGCGAGAAGTACCTCGCCTACGCGCTGTCGACCATCACCGCGCGCTCTCTGCCCGACGTGCGCGACGGGCTGAAGCCGGTGCACCGGCGCCTGCTCCACGCAATGCGGCAGTTGCAGCTCGCCCCCAACGCGATGCCGAAGAAGTCCGCGCGCGTTGTCGGCGACGTGATCGGCAAGTTCCATCCGCACGGCGACACCGCCGTCTACGAGGCGATGGTGCGACTGGCGCAGGAGTTCGCCGTCCGCTACCCGCTGGTCAAGGGCGAAGGCAATTTCGGCAGCATCGACGGGGATAGCGCCGCCGCGATGCGCTATACCGAGGCCAGGCTGACCGAGGTCGCGATGGCGATGCTGGACGGCATCGACGAGGACGCGGTCGACTTCCGCGGTACCTATAGCGGGGAGGATACCGAGCCGGTTGTTCTGCCCGGCAGCTTCCCGAACCTGCTGGCGAACGGTTCGGCCGGCATCGCGGTCGGCATGGCGACCTCCATTCCGCCGCACAATGTCGGCGAGATCTGCGAGGCGCTGCTGCTAATGCTCGACAAGCCTGCGGCGACTCTGGACGAGCTTTTGCAGAAAATGCCCGGCCCCGATTTTCCGACCGGCGGCATCGTCATCGATCCGGCTGCCAGCATGGCCCTGGCCTATGCCACGGGTCGCGGCGGTTTTACCCTGCGCGCGCGCTGGTACAGGGAGGCGCTTGCCAACGGCACGTGGCAGGTAGTCGTCACTGAAATCCCATATCAGGTGCAGAAAGCCAAACTATTCGAGCGCATGGCCGAGCTGGTCGAGGACAAGAAGATCCCGCTGGTCGAGCGCGTGGGCGACGAGTCGGCCGAGGATGTGCGGATGGTCATCGTCCCAAAAAGCCGCAACGTCGACGAAGCGATGATGATGGAGGCGCTGTTCCGGCAGACCGACCTTGAAACCCGTTTTCCGATGAACATGAACGTGCTGGACGACCAGGGGCGCGTGCCGAAGCTCCTGGACCTCAAATCGGTGCTGCAGGCCTTCCTGGACCATCGGCACGAGGTGCTGCAGCGACGCTCGCGCCACCGGCTGGCCGCCATCGACGAGAAACTGGAGCGGCTTGCCGGCTTCCTGATCGCCTACCTCAACCTCGACGAAGTGATCCGGATTATCCGCGAGTCGGACGAGCCGAAGCCGGAACTGATGGAGGCTTTCGGCCTGACCGACTTCCAAGCCGAGGCTATCCTCAACATGCGCCTGCGCTCGCTACGCCGGCTGGAGGAGATGGAGATCCGCCGCGAGCACGCGGGGCTTACGGAAGAACGCGCCGGCATTGCCGCCCTGCTGGACGACGAGAAAAAGCGCTGGAAAGCGGTTGCGGGGGAAATCCGCGTCATCCGCGCCAAGTTCGGCGGCGAGACCTCGCTTGGCAAGCGGCGCACCACCCTGACCGAGATGCAGAAGATCGATTTTTCCATCGAAACCGCTCTGATCGAAAAGGAGCCTTTGACGATCCTGTGTTCCGAACGCGGCTGGATGCGCGCGCTGCGCGGGCACAATCAAGCCGTAGAGGATATCAAGTACAAGGAAAGCGACAAGGGCCGCTTCCTGATCGAGGCGCAGACGACCGACCGGCTGCTGGTGTTCGGCTCGAACGGGCGCATCTATACGCTGGGCTGCGACAAGCTGCCGCGCGGGCGCGGCTTCGGCGAGCCGCTGCGGCTGATGGTCGACATCGCCGACGATGCAGACGTGGTCGCGCTGCAGGTCTACAAGCCGGGTGCGAAGCTGCTGCTGGGCTCGTCGGACGGACGCGGCTTCCTGGCGGGGCAGGACGATGTGCTGGCGCAGACGCGCGCGGGCCGGCAGGTGCTCAACCTTGAAGGCAAGGCAACCGCCCGGTTCTGCCTGGCCGCTCAAGGCGACCACGTCGCGGCCGTCGGCGTCAACCGCAAGCTGGCGGTCTACCCGCTGGCCGAGATTCCGGAGATGGCGCGGGGCAGGGGCGTGGCGCTGTTCAAGAAGGACATCGAGATCGCGGATCTGAAGCTGTTCACCCTCGCCGACGGCCTGACTTGGAAAACGGGCGAGCGCACCCGCACCGTCCCCGATCTGCGCCTGTGGCTAGGCAAGCGCGCTTCGTCGGGGCGGACGGTGCCGGATGGGTTTCCGAAGAGCAACAGGTTCGGCTAGCCCATGGCTGACGGTCCGCTGATTGTGTTTGGCAGCCTTAACATGGATATCGTCGTCTCGGTCGAGCGACACCCGCATCCGGGCGAGACCATCGCCGCGCACGACATGCAGTTCTATCCCGGCGGCAAGGGCGCCAACCAGGCGATCGCGGCGGCCCGGTTCGGTGCGCGGGTGGAGCTGATCGGGGCGGTGGGCGCCGACGAGTTCGGCCGCAAGCTTCTATCCGAGCTGCGGACGGCCAACGTCAACGTGGAAGCCGTGAGCCAGCGTGCAGACAAATCGACCGGCACGGCGCTGATCACCGTCGGCAAGGACGGGCAGAACAGCATCGTGGTCGTATCCGGGGCGAACGCGACCGTGGAAATACCGCCGGAGTACCTGACAGCTTTCAGCCCCTCGTCGTGGAAACGCGTGACGGTCCTTGCGCAGTTTGAAACGCCGCTGGACATGACTGAACGATTTTTCACGACAATGAAGCAAGGCGACGCGCGCACCATCCTGAACCCGTCTCCGTTCCAGCCGATCCCGCACTCACTGCTGGCGCAGTGCGATATCCTGATCGTGAACGAAGTCGAACTGGCGCAGATGACCGAGACGGCCCGCAGCGACGATCCCGACGCGGCGCTGCGGGCCGTGCAGACTCTGAGCCAACCCAATCGCTTCTACATCGTCACGCTGGGCGCCAAGGGATGCCTTGTTGTCAGCGATGGCGACGTCACGCATGTCCAGGCCGAGAAGGTCGATGTCGTGGATACCACCGGTGCGGGCGACTGCTTCGCGGGGGTGTTCGCGGCGCAGGTCTGCAAGGGTGTGACCTACGAAATCGCCGCCCGGCGGGCAAACGCCGCCGCGGCGCTGAGCACGACGAGGCACGGCGCCTCACCGTCGATGCCGACCAGCGGCGAATTGCGCGAGTTCAGGCGTCCGGAATTCTCATAATCGGTTAACCGTCATCCCCGTACAAGGACCAAAGGTCCGCGATATGGTATCCATCCTTCGCGCGCGCTGAACCATGGATTCCGGATCGCACCCTCCGGGCTTGTCCGGGAATGACGAAGAAGGAGCGCTGACGACATGACAGACCTCGATTCCAACCGCCGCCACCTTGTCGTTGGCACCCCTTGCTACGGCGGCAATGTCACGCATCTCTACATGACCTCCATCATGCAGTTGCAGAAGCTGTGCCTGATTCGCGGCATCCCGTTCGAGGTGCAATTGCTTTCGGGCGATGCGCTGATCACGCGGGCGCGCAACAGCGTGGTCACGCAGTTCCTCGACAAGCCGGCCGCGACGCACCTGATGTTCATCGACGCCGACATCGGCTTCGACGCCGAGGCGGTGTTCCGCATGCTCGATTTCGACAAGGACGTCGTCGGCGGCATATACCCCGCCAAGAACATCGACTGGAACCTGGTGCAAAAAGCGTCGGAGGAGAAGCACCCCGACCTGCGCGCCGCGTCGATGAACTATGTCGTCGGCTTCGAAAACCGGCAGCGGATCGAAAGCGTCGGCCCCTACGCGCGCGCTCGCTACATCGGCAACGGCTTCATGCTGATCAAGCGCCGCGTGTTCGAGGTGATGAAGGAAAAATATCCCGAGCTGCGTTACGAGCGGATCAACGCCAACCCCGACATCCATCGCGGCAGCCCCAACCGCTATGCGTTCTTCGAATGCATGATCGACGGCGAAGGCTTCTACCTGCCCGAGGATTACACGTTCTGCAAACGCTGGACCGATACGGGCGGGGAGATCTGGGCCGACATCGCGAGCAAGCTGACTCATCTCGGCCCCTACTCGTTTGTCGGCGACACCAGCGTCATGTTCGCGAAAGCGCAGCAGGGCTGACGACAGCGAAGGAGGCATGTCGGAACATTTAGTGTAGAAATGTCTTGCTATAGGAAACTTAACAAATTAAGAACTTGGAAACTTTCCGAAAGCGTCCTATGCCCGTGTCTATCAATACCTGTGATCCGGAGCTAAAAATCGCGGCTGCAAAGCTGAACCGCGCCGCAAGCGTCGGTAACGGCGAGGACGTCGCGTTCTGGCTGCAGCGGATCGCAGACCAAAATCCCGAGCAGGCGCTCAACGAGGGTCATTCGGCGCTGCTGGTGGCGATGGTGCAAAGCTATACGGGTATTGATCCGGAAGCCGCTGACCGAACCCGTCGCGCCGCTTTCAGGTCCATCCTCGATATCGCGGAAAGCCGACAACCTTCCAACGCCGTGCGGATCGTGAGGATGGTGAAGCGGCAGGCCGATCTTGCCCATCATGAGGAGGCTGCGATCAGAGCTGACCGAGTGCTTGGCCATTTGCAGAACCCGAAGGCACCCGCCATCAGGCTTGTGCACGTCGGGTCTGGCGGGCAGGCCTCGCCCCGCGGCAAGTAAGCTATAGGGGACGCCAGACGCCTGCATCCAGAGCCTCGAGAGGCTTGAACCGCCCCTTGTACTCCATCTTGCGGGCGCCTGCGATGTAATATCCGAGATACACGTATTCCATGCCGATGCTTCGTGCTTGCTCGATCAAGGACAGGACCATGAAAACACCCAGGCTTCGACGCGGTTGATCGGGATCGAAGAAGCTGTAAACGGCGGAAAACCCGTCACCGACTTCATCCGCCAGCATCGCACCGAACAACGCTCCATACGCATCGCGCCATTCCAGCACGCAAGTCGTTTTCGTCCCGCTTTCGATCATCGACGTGTAATCGGCACGGCGCATCAAGGACATGTCGCCCCCTGCGTGGCGTCCCTTCTGGTAGCGTTCGAAAAGTGCGTACTGCTCGTCAGTCGCAATGGCCGGAAGCACAGCGGATGCCAGATCTGCGTTTCGGCGAACAGTACGCTGCTGCGTATGGGATAGCTTTGCCCGGCCGACCGGCACGCGCACCGGTGTGCAGGCGCGGCAGCCGTCGCAGGCCGGGCGGTAGGCGATATCATGGCTGCGGCGGAAGCCGGCACGGGTCAGGAAGGAATTTACGGCCGCGCCGTTATCCGCCTCGAGTTCGGTGAACAGCTTGCGCTCGATCTGCCCGGGCAGGTAGGGGCACGGCATCGCCACCGAGTGAAAGAATTTCTGACGTTCCAAGGGAGGTTGGATGGCGGACATCAAAGTGATTTGTGCGCTCGCGCTGTCCTTGGCAAGTTAAGACGAACTACTTTCGTGCAGTGACCTTTGGCCGATGTTTTGCAACAGTACGTGACAAGGCACGCCTTGAAGCACGCGGCTGTTGGACGAGTCGAGCTCAGCCTTGAGCGCGGTCGGGTCCAGGACGCCATGCCGCATGACGCGGTGATCGTCGACGGCGCCGTAGAGGTCCTGAAGGTAGGCATCCACGATCCTCGGCGCGATGGCGCGTTCCTTGTCGGCCGTGGCAGCATCGTCGAATTCCAGCGTGATCGTGACGGAGATGAATTGATCGATTCCCCCGTTCGAGGCAAGCACCGGCAGCATTACAGGTTTCAGGAATACGAAGTTTTGCGTCTTGTCGGGCGCATCCTTGGAGTCCTTGCTTTTGTCCTCGTCGCCGGCCCGCGCAGGGCCAGCGGTAGCGGCCAGAACGCAAAGTATCGTAAACGCAGCTAAAATCTTCATGTCACCCCACTACATCCCGCTTCATTGAATAAAGGGGTTGCGCTTAAAGCGGCTTTAAGTGGAACGGTGAACGCGGCGTTAAAGCTCGCTGGCAGGTTCCTGATCGTTTCCACGAATTTTCCGTGCCGCCGAATCGAGCGCTGCGTTGATCAACTTGATTGCCGGACCTGAGTAAAAGGCATCGACCACCGAAAGGTAATCACTGATGATGATGCCTGTTGCGAGGTCGCGTCGCAGCATGAGCTCTGCGATCCCGGCGCGCATCACGACGCGCAGCAGCAGCTCCAGCCGCTCCGGCGTCGTGCCGCGCAGCGCGCCCGCCATGACACGGTCGATTTCAGCCGCGTGCTCCTGCACACCGGCGATGATGGGCGACAGCGTTTCCATGTCAGCCGAAATGATCTCGATACCCTCGACGACCTGGCCGATGCGGTAATCGATGAACTCGGTCAATGCCTGCGGCAAAGGCTGGCCGGTAAGGGCGGCCTGGTAAAGGATTTGAACCGCGGTCAGCCGGGCTGCGCTGCGCCTTGCTCGTGCGGACGAACGAGCCGAGGGTTTCCGGGCGGGCGGGCGGTCATCCACCATCACGGGTACTTTTTTGCGGGAAGGCATTTATCGGTATTACGGGGAGCGCGGGAAAAGCTTGAACTCGGTTTTCAACTGCACCATGTCGAGACAGTTGCCTGCGGCATGGCCACCGATATCGTCTGCTTTCACCGACGCGCACTTCCAGGCGTCTTCCCTGGACTCGCACGCAGCGATACCGAAACCGAGGGCAAGGGAAAACTGGGTACAGAGCGCCATGAGTGCGTGGGTGCATTCATTGGACACGAGGTCGGCACGGGTTTCATCTGACTTTACGGCGCATCCGAGGGCGAGATACCCGTCGAACCGCTTGCGCGCCGGGAAGATCTCAACCGCACGGATCGCGTAGCGAATCGCGATAGGGACCTCGAACAATGTAGGGACGGCAACGCGCTTGTAGGTTGCGCCTGCTCGTTCCAGACGTTCGATGGCCCCACGTGCCAGCTCGTCGGCTAGGTCCGGGTAGAACCTCGACTCAACGATCATTATGTGCGGCACAAACCCCGTATCGGCCATCAGTCGACATCCACTTTAAGTTTTCCAAGGAACTCGTTGAAGTCGCTGGCCTCGCGGAAGTTGCGGTATACAGACGCATAACGGACGTAGGCGACGGAGTCGAGTTGCTCCAAGGCCAGCATAACCATCTCGCCGATCTGCTGAGAGCTTATGTCGGTGTCTCCGGAAGACTCCATTTGACGGACAATCGAGTTGACGACCCGGTCCAGCCGGTCGGCCTCTACCGGACGCTTGCGGAGCGAAATGCGCATCGAGCGTACCAGCTTCTCGCGATCGAACGGCTCGCGCGAGCCGTTCGTCTTGACCACGGTCAACTCGCGCAGCTGGATGCGTTCGAACGTCGTGAAGCGCGCGCCGCAGCCGGAGCAGATGCGCCTTCGCCGAATGGCGGCGTTGTCGTCGGTGGGTCGCGAATCCTTGACCTGGGTGTCGTCGTGCGTACAGAAAGGGCAGCGCATTCGTTATGTCTACGGGTAAATCGGAAACTTTTCGCAAAGCTGACCAATGCGTTGCTGAACCCTCCGTTCCACGGCCGCATTCTCCTGCGGCGAACCGGCCAATCCGTCAAGAACCTCGATAATCATGTTGCCGATCTCGATGAATTCGGAAATGCCGAAACCGCGCGTTGTGGCCGCCGGCGTACCCAGTCGTACGCCGGATGTAACCGCCGGTTTTTCCGGATCGAAGGGAATTGCGTTTTTGTTGCAGGTCATGCCGGCCCGCTCCAATGCGGCTTCCGCCAGCTTGCCGGTCAGTTTTTTCGGCCGCAAGTCGACAAGGACCATGTGGCAATCCGTGCCGCCAGAAACGATATCGACGCCCCCTTTGACCAGGGTTGCGCTGAGTGCGCGCGCATTGGCGACCACGTCACGCGCATAGGTCTTGAATTCGGGCCGCAACGCTTCGCCGAACGCCACGGCCTTCGCCGCGATCACGTGCATCAGCGGACCACCCTGAAGGCCGGGAAACAACGCCGAGTTGATCTTCTTTGCAATATCCGCGTCGTTCGTCAGGATCATGCCGCCGCGCGGGCCGCGCAGCGTTTTGTGCGTGGTCGTGGTCACCACGTGCGCGTGTGGCAAGGGCGTCGGATACTCGCCTGCGGCCACAAGCCCTGAGTAATGCGCCATATCGACCATGAGCAGGGCGCCGACATCATCAGCGATCTGCCGGAAGCGCTTGAAGTCGATCACGCGCGGGTAGGCAGACGCCCCGGCGATAATCAGTTTCGGCTTGTGTTCCCTTGCGAGACGCTCGACTTCCTCATAGTCGATCAGCGCATCGCCGGCCCGCACACCGTACTGGACGGCGTTGAACCACTTGCCGGACAGGTTCGGGGCCGCGCCATGGGTCAGGTGTCCACCGGTCGCCAGCGATTGACCTAGGAAGGTGTCGCCCGGCTGAAGCAGTGCCAGCATGACGGTTTGATTCGCCTGGGCGCCGGAGTGCGGCTGAACATTGGCAAATCCACAATCAAACAGCTGCTTGGCGCGATCGATCGCAATCTGCTCGGCAACATCGACGAACTCGCAGCCACCGTAATAACGTTTCGACGGGTACCCTTCGGCGTACTTGTTCGTCATGACGCTTCCCTGTGCTTCCAGCACGGCGCGGGACACGATGTTTTCCGAGGCGATCAGCTCCACCTGGTTTTGTTGCCGGCGGGTTTCGTTTTCAATGGCGGCAGCAATGGCGGAGTCGGCGTCTTGCAGGGATGAGGTAAAGAATCCCTGCATCCCGTACGGCTCGCCGAAGCGCGGGTTGAGAACTGCTTGAACCATGGCGTTATCCTGCGCTGCTGGGCTGCGACGGCGGAACTATAGCAAGGTAAATCCGGTGCTGCTAGGCCGTGTCGAGCACCTTCTCGCACAATGGTCACGAAAGCAGGAAGTAGCACGTATAGGTCGTGCCGAAAATCGGCGGGTTGAAGTTCGCCGTGCTGTTCGGCAACACCGTGAACCCACCTGTGTACGCAATAGCGCCGCAGCCGAACTGTGTCGTTCCGATGTTGGCGCCGCCTTGCACCATGGTAGGGAAGTCCAGCTGGGGCAGCGCGGTCGGCATGGAACCGCTGGCCGCCTTCACGATCCGGACGCAGGCCCCTGCCGCGGGATCGCTCACTGCATTTGTGACCTGCGTTCCGACAACCGCGACCGCATAGAAGTGTCCATTCGCGGAGACGATCCCGTACGGACCTTGCGCAAGACCGCCGGTGGTCGCCGGGTACTGCGGCCAGTTACGCACGTAATTCAACGTTGTCAGCACGCCGACATCGTTTGTGGGAGGAGTGTTGTAGTTGTCCTGAAGGTAGGCTTGCCACGCGCCGGTCAGTTGATTGCCCTGGTTGAGCACGGTCGAGGCGATCGCCCCCTCCGAGCTGTTGAGAAAGGCCGCGCCGCCATAATAGGCGCCCATTAGAGAAGCCAGGGCAACCAGCGCGATTGCTATGACGGTAATGACAAGATTCGCCATGAGATGACCTGTGCGGGATCTTCCGCCCCACCCCTACACCAATTCGCTGAATATTGAGTAAACCCAAGCTTGGTTGTGGCGCGCGGCAGAATGTGCTGCAACGCGGAACGCAGGACGGCAAAACATAATGTATTTGACAACACACTTCGCGTGTGCGACACGGCCATCTTAAACAAGTTTCCCAATAGAAATGGGTGCGTTATGGCAAAAGAGCAAGAAACAGCGGCTAATTTTTCTGAATTACTCGTACTTACAAGCGAGGTGGTCGCGGCCTACGTATCGCGCGCGAATGTCCGCAGCTCGGAGGTCCCGGAAATAATTACGATGGTTTACTCGACCTTGCGTAAGCTTGAGCAAACTCATCACGTGACCAGCGAAGCGGAGCCGGAAGTTCTGAAAGCGGCTGTTTCGGTTCGTCGCTCGGTTACCCCTGAATACATCGTATGCCTTGAGGACGGTAAAAAACTACGCATGCTCAAGCGTTACCTGCGCACCAACTACGGTTTATCGCCTGAAGAATATAGGGCGCGGTGGAATTTGCCGAGTACGTATCCGATGGTGGCGCCGAACTATGCCAAGCAGCGCTCCGATTTTGCCAAGCAGATAGGTCTTGGCCGTGGCGTGTCACGGCGGGGCCGCCGCAAGGCGAACGGATAGCCGATTTCCAACCGTAGCGTTTGCCAGGATAAGCCGAAAGGGCAGCGCAGCTGTCAAGGATGCCTAGCCCCTCGCCCTCAACGGAGGGATAAAAAGAACCGCGAAATCTCGCCAGGCTGAGAACGTAATCGGACCCTAAGCGGCGGAGTTGGTTGTCGCCATGCCCGAGTAATCGATCATGCTCGACCAGAACCGTTCGAGGCGCTGAAGAGTTTCGTTGGTGAGGCCCATGTCCTCCGGTCCCATGCCGATCTGCTGCAGGGACCGTACATGGCGTTCGAACATGATCTTGATCTTGTCGCGCAGGGACGTGCCTTTTTCCGACAGGCGAACACGCACGCTGCGACGATCGTGAACGGAACGCTCCTGAACCAAGTAACCGTTTTCCACCATTTTCTTGACGTTGTACGACACGTTGGAGCCAAGGTAATAACCCCGCATCGTAAGCTCACCGACCGTCAGGTCGTCTTCCCCGATATTATACAGGATCAACGTCTGAACGTTGTTGATGTCCTGAATGCCTTGCCTGTCCAGTTCCACCTTGAGAACGTCCAGCGAATGCCTGTGCAGCCGCTCGATCAGGTGTATGGTTTCGTAATAGCCTTTTGAAACCGCTTCGCTATCTACCTTCTTGACCATGAAACCTTCCGCCCTCGGCAGCCGCCAGACCAGCGACTGTCCGTAAACTAGGAACATCCGTCAATCACTTAAAGGGTAAATTGTTAAAAATCAGTAGTTAACTGACCTGCATTTTATGCAAACTCAGCTCATTTTCGAAAATTCCCGGCAATCTTGCGGCTTCTGGCGTGTGATGCGATAAGTCGCAATGAGCAATTCTTCGTTCCCGGCCGTTCGATTCCGCCGCTTGCGGACCAGTGAAACCCTGCGCGGCATTGTTCGCGAATCGGTTCTGACCTCCCATGACCTGATCTATCCGATGTTCGTCGAAGAAGGCGCGGATGAAGCTTTGCCGATTTCCGCAATGCCAGGGGTAAGCCGCGTTCCCGAAAGCCGCCTCGAGCGGGAAATCGAGCAAATCGCCTCGGAAGGCATCAAGTCCGTGATGCTGTTCGGAGTATCCAAAAACAAGGATGCCACGGGCAGCGACGCCTGGAACCCGGACGGACTGCTCGCCCGAATGATCCGCAAAACCAAGGCGACCGCGCCGGAGCTGGTCGTAATCGCCGACACCTGCTTTTGCGAGTACACCGATCACGGCCATTGCGGCGTGATCGAAGGCGGCGAGGTCTTGAACGATGTGACGCTGGAGAATCTTGGCCGGCAGGCGGTGAGTTCGGCAGGGGCAGGGGCCGATATCATTGCGCCTTCCGCCATGATGGACGGACAGGTAGGCGCGATTCGAAAGGCGTTGGACGACGCTGGACATCAGCTGGTGCCGATCATGGCATACTCCTCGAAATTCGCCTCTGCTTTCTACGGCCCGTTCCGCGCGGCCGCTGGGTGTGATCTCAAGGGCGATCGAAAGACCTACCAGATGGATCCCGGCAACGGCCGAGAGGCGTTGCGCGAATCGATGCTGGACGAGGCCGAAGGCGCCGATTTCCTGATGGTCAAACCCGGTATGCCGTACTTGGACGTGCTGGCTCGCCTGCGCGAACGCACACTGTTGCCGCTTGCCGTTTACCAGGTGAGCGGCGAGTACTCCATGATCAAGTTCGCCGCCCAAGCCGGAGCAATCGACGAAAACCGTGTGGTGCGAGAAAGCCTGCTTGCCTTCAAGCGCGCCGGGGCCGACCTGATCCTCACCTACTTCGCCCGTGACATCCTGCGCGAGGGCTTTTGAAGCCTTTGCCCGATCCGGGCAGGTTCCACATCGGTATCTCGGGCTGGACCTACAAACCCTGGAGGGATAACTTTTACCCTGACGGATTAAGCGCCAAAAAGGAATTGGAGTACGCCAGCAGCAAGCTCGGCTCCATCGAGATCAACGGAACATTCTACCGTCTTCAATCACCGTCTTCCTTTGCCCGTTGGTACGAGGCGACGCCTTCAGACTTTGTGTTTTCCGTCAAGGCAAGCCGCTACATGACGCATGTAACGCGCCTGAAGGATTTCGAGTCGAGCATCGGCAACTTTCTTGCCTCGGGGCTGTTCAACCTGCGGGAAAAACTTGGTCCGATGCTGTGGCAGTTTCCGCCAAGCTACAAGTTCGACCGCGACGAGCTCATCGCTTTCCTAACGGTCCTACCCCACGACACCGCGCACGCCGCCGCGCTTGCGCGGAAAAATACGCTGGCTGCGGGCAAGGCACTCACTGATCCTGGTGAAATCCGTACGCTTCACCACGCGATGGAGATCAGGCACGCCAGCTTCAAGACGCCGGACTTCATAGAGCTGCTTCGCCGCTACAACGTGTCCTTGGTTTTCGCCGACTCGGTAAAATGGCCTTCCATGGAGGACGTGACCGGCGATATAATTTACGCTCGGCTGCATGGCTCGGAGGAGTTGTACGTCAGCGGTTATTCTGAGGAGGCGATCGCCGTCTGGGCTTCACGGTTCCGGCTATGGGCTGCGGGGCTGGAGCCGGACGACTCCAAACGGGTCGGCGATCCGGCATCCCGCAGACCTCGCGAAGTGTTCGTGTACTTCGACAACGACGTGAAGGTGCACGCTCCGTACAACGCCCAATCGCTGGCTGAAAAGCTGAGGTGTTAAGCCGCGAGCCTTTTGCTGGCGCTTTGGGGCTAACCGCCGGCGTACTCAGCAAACGGTCGTGTCGCACATGTTGGAGGAATGCACGGATGGCTCGAGACTAGGCTGACAGATCGGCTCCGACACTCGACACTCCCGAAGCCGCGTTATACAACGGCCGGATGGTTTCTCCCGCTCGGTTCCATTAAAGCAAGATGCCGCGCCAATCGGGTACCATCTTCGCGATCATCATCGTTCCGATCGCCCTGCTCTTGCTGGCGGTCGCAATCTTTACGTACCGTTCCGCCGACGAGCTGCGCGAAAGCCGGCTTATGGTCAACGGCACGAACAAAGTCCTGGAGGAAACCCAGGAACTGCTCATCCTGGCGCAATCGGCTGAAACGGCGCAACGCGGCTTCGTACTGACGGGCGACGATCGGTACCTGGCGCCCTTCCGCGAAGCGGAAGCCAACATCCCGGCAACCGTGCAGTCGCTTGCTGGCCTGCTGTCGGCGGCACCGGGGCAGGCGGCCCGGTTGAAGCTTCTGAACGGTTACCTGCAGCTGAAACTCTCAGAACTGAACGAGACGATCGAGACGCGCCGCGCAAAGGGGTTCGAGGCGGCTCGCGCGGTCGTGCTGAACAACACCGGGCAGGCAGCGACCAATTCGATCCGCAACCTTGTGGGCGACATGACTCTTGCCGAGCAAACCCTACTTGAGCAGAGGCTGGGCGAGTACCGGACTGCGGAGCACCGCACGTTACTGGTCACTGCGGCCTTGTTTGCCGGACTGCTTCTGCTTTCGATCGGCGGCGGGTACGTGTTCCTGCGCAGCTTCGATCGCCTGAGGCGCGCCGAAAATGAACTCGAGGAAAAAGCAAAGCTGTTGCAGGCGACGCTAGACACCGTCGCGGAAGGGATCGCTGCCTTCGACGGTTCGCTGAGGCTTGTCGCGTCCAACCGAAGGTTTTTCGACATCTTTGGGTTGGCGTCCCCTGACCGGGAGAAACCGACCTTCCTGCCGGAGTTGATTGATCTCGACCTGGAAAAGGATGGCAGCCTGGCGGCCATTGCAGCCATGCCGGCGATGGATGACGCAGCTGCCTCGGGCATTTTCGAACGCAAGGACGGCCGTACGCTTGATGTCGCCAAGAACCTGATGGCCAGCGGCGGCGCGGTCTACACGGCACGCGACATAACCGAAAGGCTGACTGCCGAGGCGGCGCTGCTTCAGGCGCAAAAAATGGAAACGGTCGGGCAGCTGACTGGCGGGCTGGCGCACGATTTCAACAATCTGCTGCAGATCATCATGGCAAACCTTGACCTTGCGCTCAGGCACTCGACCGACGAAACGGTGCACAAGCGCCTTAAAGAAGCAATCATCGGGGCCGAGCGCGGCAGCAAGCTGACGCGACAATTGCTGGCATTCGCCCGCCGCCAGCCGCTGAAGCCCGAACCGGTCGACCTTGTCCGCCTCGTCCGCGAACTGACCGACCTGTTGCGTCGGACGCTGGGCGAATCGATCGAGATCGAAGAAACAGCGGCTTCAGGCCTGTGGGAGGCAATGGTCGACCGCAGCCAACTGGAGAATGCGATCGTCAATTTGGCAATCAACGCGCGCGATGCCATGCCCGATGGCGGCCGCCTGACCATCGAAAGCGGTAACGCGATCCTGGATGACGACTACGCGCGAACCCACGACGGCATACGCCCTGGCCAGTACGTCATGATCGCGGTCACCGATACGGGGACAGGTATGAGCCGCGAGATCATGAACCGCGCCTTCGATCCTTTCTTCTCTACCAAGGCCGAAGGTAAGGGAACCGGCCTCGGGCTCAGCATGGTCTACGGCTTTGCCCGCCAGTCTGGTGGACACGCCAAGATCTACAGCGAAGTGGGAATCGGAACGACCATCAAGCTTTACCTGCCACGTTCGATGCAGGGTGAGCAGGCTCAGGCCATGGCGGCGCCCGAGGCGACCTTTGGGCATGGCGAAACCATACTTGTGGTCGAGGACGAAAAAGACGTTCGCTCCGCCGTGCTGCTGATCCTGCAGGACCTCGGCTACCGCACCGTGGAAGCGGCGAACGGGCAGGCCGCGCTCGATGTCCTGCGTTCGGGCGAGCCGCTGGATTTGATGTTCACCGACGTCGTCATGCCAGGCGAGATACAGGGTCGGTTCCTGGCGCAGGAGGCCGTCGCTATAAGGCCCGGCCTGCCAATCGTGTTCACCTCGGGCTACACCGAAAACTCGATCGTCCACCATGGCCGTCTCGACGACGGCGTCCACCTTCTCAGCAAGCCGTACCGCAAGGAGGATCTGGCGCGCAAACTTCGCACTGTCCTTGGCGATCCGGCGCAGCGTGCCGCCCGTACGCTCGAGCCTCTTGCGCCGTCAACAGCCGAAAACGCCACCCCGGGGACCACGACGCCGCTGCAAGCTGACCGATTGCGCGAAAGCGCCTTCAAGGAAGGCCAAGGCCGGAACGTCGTGTTCGTCGAGGACGACCCTTTGGTGCAGATGGCGACTGTAGACATGCTGGAAGCATTGGGACATGTCGTTTCCGCAACGGGCCATCCCAACGAGGCGATCGGTTTTTTAAGTGGCGGCAAAGCGGACGCGTTGATCGTCGACGTCAATCTGGGTCAGGGGGACGGACGGCAACTGGCCCAGGATGCGCGCACTCTCATTCCCGATCTGAAGGTGGTCTTTGCGACCGGGCGCGATCCGGGTGATCTGCAGACCCTTGTGCCGGGTTGCCTGGTGCTCGACAAGCCCTACGGGTTGCCGGAGCTGCGCAGGCTGTTCGCTACGCTCTTCCCGGAATGAACCGGATGCGGCCGGCGGTCCTTGGCGGAGTTCCCCTGGCGTTCGCATTGTTTTCCGTTGCCATGGGGCGAGATGCCAACTGGGATTTCCTGAACTACCGATGGTACGATCCGTGGGCGCTGTTGCACCGTCGTTTGACCTTCGACGTTCTCGTCGCCGGGCAGGCGACCTTCTACAATCCCTTGCTTGAGCTTCCCTTTTTTCTGATCGCAACCCATCTGTCAGGGATGGCGGCCGGCTTCCTGCTTTCGTTGGCCGGAAGCCTGCCGTTCATCCCTTTGAGCATGCTTGCCGACGAGGCCCTTCTGCTTGCGGATCGTCGCGTTCGTTTCGCCGCGGCGTCGGGAATTAGCCTGGCCGGCCTGCTGGGAGGCGGAGTTCTCGGGCAAATCGGCGTCGTCTCCTGGGATCTTCCGCTCGCAACGCCAACGCTGTTTTCCTTATGGCTTCTGTGCAGGCGCAAGGCGAGGGCTCTGGCGGCCAATCCCGCTGAGGTTGCGAGAGTTCTTCTACTGGCAGGTGCGTTGTCCGGAGCCGCAGCAGGACTGAAGTTGACAGCGGCGATCTATCCGCTGGGCATCGCCGCCGCGCTTGTTGCGGCATCGCGGGGTCGGGCAAGGCTACGCTTGCAGCGCTCGGCCCTGTTTTGCGTCGGTGCGGGCGCCGGAGTCGCAGCTTGCGGCGGATACTGGATGTGGCGGCTTTACGGGGCGTTCGGAAATCCTGTGTTTCCCTATTTCAACGACCTGTTCCACTCTCCGTTCGCGGCGACGGGAAACAATCGCGACCGCACCTTCCTGCCGCATGGCTGGCATGACGCGCTTCTGTTTCCGTACCTTTTCACCGTCGATTCCTTGCGCGTGGCGGAGTACCGGTTCCGCGACGTCCATATCCTGTGCGCCTGCGTGCTCGCGCCGACGGCAGCCCTCTTCGCCGCCACGGAGAAGTCCCGGATGACGGTCCCGCTCGTGGCGCCGTTTCTTTTCGCATTCGCGCTGGTTGCCTTTGTTGCCTGGGAGGGCCTGTTCGCAATCTACCGCTACATTCTTCCTCTGGAAATGTTATCGTCGTTGCTCGTGGTTTTGGCGGTTTTCGGATTGCCGCTTTCCGCCAAGGCGCGTGTTTTCCTAGCTGCGTTCGTGTTGCTGGTTTCCGAGACCCTGACGTCCGTCAACTGGGACCGCCGACCATGGGATCGCAACTACGTCGAGATCGGTTCCCTGCAATCCGTCCCGCCAAACGCAACAGTGCTGTTGACCGACAATGCGCCTGCCGCCTTTGCGCTGACAGCCCTGCCTGCGACGGTTCCCGCGCTGAAGATTGGAAGTTACCTCGCTCCCGGTAATCGGTTCGAGGTTTTACTGCACGATCGGGTTGCGGCTAGTTCGGGTCCCCTGCTTGCGCTCTTCGCCCCCGGCGACGAGGTTGCCAGCACCGGCGAGCTTGCCAAGTATGGACTTGCCATGAGCTACCCGGAATGTCAGTGGGTTAGGTCGAACGTTTCCGATCCGTTGAAACTTTGCCCGGTGAGCCGAAAATGAAACGCCTGCTCGAGCATCCCGCCGTCAAGCCCGTGTTCGATCATCCGGTCTCGCGGCAGATCTTGCCCTTGATTCCGTGGCGCTTCGTGAAGTTCGGCATTGTCGGCACAGGTGGTTACCTGACGGATGTATTCGTGCTGACGGGCCTTACCAAAACGGGCATGAGCAAGTATGTCGGGCAGGTGATCGCGTTCGTCGTTGCCTCTGCCTTCACCTGGATGGCGAACCGTTTCTGGACCTTTTCGGACCGGAAGGGGCATAGTCATCCTGCTGCAGAGTGGCTGCGCTACCTCGCGGTCACCGCGATGGGTTTCTCGATAAACTACCTTGCATTCTGGCTGACGACGAGAGCGGGCGGAATCTGGGCGCAGTACCTGTTCCTGCCGGTAGCCGCCGGGTCGATCGCCGGCCTGTTATGGAACTTTCCAATGTCCCGGTTCGTGTTCAAACGGGCATCTTCAGGTTTGCAAGAAGGTCCCGCATCGTTTTCGGGTCCTTGACGAAGTACTGTGCCTCGGGTGGACGGCGACTGCCGACCACCACGGCGGTACCCCCGATCTGCTGCAGGGCGCGGAAGCCGTCATCGTCCGTTGTGTCGTCGCCGAAAAAGATGGGATGACGACCTTCGAAGGCCGCAGTTTCCATGAACCTGCGGATTGCGGTACCTTTGTCGATCCCGTCTGGGCGCACCTCGGCGACCATGTTCGCCCTCAGCAGGTGATAGCCGGGGTTCCCGCTCAGCAGCATCGTCCTGACGGCATCGTCCGTCGCCGTCCCAAGTTCAGGGGCATCGCGGTAGTGCAAGCCGAATCCTGCGCGCTTTTCTTCGTAGGTGACACCCGGATGAGCCTCGGCGAATGCCTTCGCGTGCTGGCGCCATCCCTCAGGCAAAGGCGGAACGGGAAGCAGCTCGTACGTATCTGCAATACGGAACTCTCCGCCATGCAGGCCCGCTATCGGGAACTCGACCGGTTTGAAAAGGCGATCGGCGCTCGGGATCGGGCGGCCGGTGATGATGGCGACGCCGCCTTCGGATTCCTCGCTGAGCCGTTGCAGCGTCGTCCGCACCTCCTCGGGCATGACGACTTCGTCCGGGGTAGCCGCGAACTCCACCAGCGTCCCGTCGATGTCCAGGAACAATGCCCAAGGGCGCGAAGGGTCGACTTGGTCGAAAGTGAATTCGTTCATGAAGCGACTATCGTTTCTCGTGGTTTCGATTTCGTTATGCAGCCTGTAACCTTTGCTGACAACGATTTGAGCCATGGCGCCTTTTTTCCGTATGCCAAGGCCGACTACTCGGGTTCCGTTCCAATGGAATCTAGTACGGCTTGAAGGCGGGGCAGGGCGCGCTCTACGGCTTCTTCGCCGGCGGCGATCAGTTCGGCGGCGCGGTCGAACTCCAGAAGCCCGATGTGCCCGACCCGCGGCTTGATCAGCATGTCCGGCGGATCGGCCGCGAGCCGCGCGCGCGAAACGCGATCTTGGAGGATGGCGAGAGACGACACCATGGTCCCGAACAAACTGGGATGCCCCGGCTGTCGCCGCAGCACGCGTCGGGTCAGGGGATTGCGCCGCGCCTGTTCGACTTGGGTTTCCGCGCCGGGAACTCCGTCCAGCAGATCGAAACCGGCAACCGTCGGGATCGTCGAGCCGGGCTGTCGTACCTTGCCGAGGAAATCTTCCTGGAGGGTAACCGCGATGGTGATATCAGCGCCGAGCGCGGTGCAGACTGAAACGGGAATAGGATTTACCAGCGCTCCGTCCACCATCCAATGGTGATTGTAGTGGAGCGGTGGAAATACTCCGGGCAGAGCATAGGACGCACGCAAAGCCTTGACCAGCGAGCCATCGCGCAACCAGATCTCGTGACCGTTGACGAGATCGGCGGCTACGGCGACGAAAGGCTTGGGAAGATCCTGGATGAGGGTTTCGCCGAGTTGCATCTCCAGTTCGCGCGCCAAGCGCTCGCCGCCGATCAGCGCTCCGGAACGCATCTTGAAATCCATGAGCGTAACCAGCCTACGCCGGGTAAGGCGCCGCACCCAATCTTCCAGCTCATCGAGCTGGCCTGCCAGCGAGACGCCGCCCACAAGCGCGCCTATAGACGCTCCGACATAGATATCCGGCTCTACGCGGTGCCGGGCCAGCGCACGAAGCACGCCGATATGCGCCCAGCCACGCGCGACGCCGCTGCCGAGGGCAAGCCCGATCTTGGGCTTCCATTTATCCTCGCGCGGGGCTGGGGGTGAGCGTTGCAGCATGGCGGCAAATCCGGTCGAATTACGACATCACAATCTACGATAAATATGATTACCCAATCACCTCGTTACGACGGGGGGAACGCCTCCCCCATGCGGAAAACGATCGCCAAAGCCCGAACCCGGGTAAACGGCGATCGTCAGATGGTAACCGATCTGTCTGGCTTGCTTCGTGACGGCGTCGAGAACGATGTGAAGCGCGGCGGCCGTTGCGGCCGAGATCGCGGTGTAGGCAAGTTCCTGCTCCTGGTCGCCCGCGTTGTTCCCGTAGACCGCCCAGACATGCGCCCCGCTGGCCGCATCTGTCACAAGCGCCCTGTCGCCCGGCTTGCAGCCGCAGCGGGCAATCTCGGCGGTGGAAAGCGCTACCATCGGCGTCAGGTCGGAATCGACATAGCGGCGCGGGTCCGTCACCGGGTACTTCGTATCTTCCAGAGTTGTCGAGGATATGAACGCGCCTGTGCGCCGGTTGACGACGAAGCGCTTTCCTTCATGCAGCAGGTGACGGTCGGGATCGGCATTGAAAGTGAACGGCTCCGCCTCGCCGGCAAAATGCGGCGGTGCCTCGACACAGCAGGTTTCGCGCGCGGCTCGCATGGCGAGCCTGCCTGCCTCGGTATGCGGATTGTACGCCGTCTGCGACCCGTCATGGACGATGGTGATCATGTCACCCTTGAATTCAACGGGTGGCTGCGCGGCCCAGGCGGCGTGGCTCGCCAGAAACACCGCCGTGAAAACTACATAAGCAAGACGGATCACAGCTAGCCCTCCAACCTTTGCGGCGTTAAACAATACGCGT
This sequence comes from Alphaproteobacteria bacterium, assembly GCA_965199265.1. GTDB lineage: Bacteria > Pseudomonadota > Alphaproteobacteria > CALMVH01 > CALMVH01 > CBDAQV01. Next base: position 25,724 of record CBDAQV010000010.1, read on the forward strand.
GGCTTTCTTTTCATCCAAGTCCCGCAAGCCGTTAACGGGGCACACTTCCAGCGCCGTGCTGCTGAAACGGCTGATCCGTACGTTTCTGCGCCCTTATTTCGGTCGCATCGCGGTTGCGGCCGTGTTCATGGCGCTTGCGTCTGGCATGACCGCCGGCCTGTCCGAGCTGATGCAGCCGATGATCGACCGCATCTTTAACAATCGCGACGAAACCGCGCTGCTGCCGGTCGGGCTCGGCGTGATGGGCGCGTTCGTCCTCCGGGGGTTTTCGACGTACAGCCACAGCGTCATCATGAACGATGTCGGCCAGCGCATCGTCGCCGATATCCAACGCCTGACTTTCGGCCATTTCATGCGCGCCGACCTGATGTTCTTCCACCATCACCCCGCCGGCGAGCTGATCAGCCGCCTGACATCCGATGTCGGCGTCATGCGCACCGCCGTGGCGGAAGTCCTGACCAGCTTCGGCCGCAGCACCCTGACCTTGATGTTCCTGCTCGGCGTCATGTTCCAGCAGGACTGGCGGCTGGCGATCCTGTCCTTTGCCGTTTTTCCCGCCGCCGGGTACTTCGTTGCCCGGCTGGGGAAGCGCATGCGGCGCATTTCAGGGAATACCCAAGCCGAGCTTGCGACTTTCTCCAGCTTGCTCAACCAGGTCTTCCAGTCCATGCGGCATGTCAAGGCGTACGGGATGGAAGCGTTCGAGCAAGAGCGCGCCGGAAAGGGAATCGAACGTCTTTACCACCTCACTCACAAGGTCTTCCGCGTCGGGGCGCTTTCACAGCCCATCACCGAGGCGCTCAGCGGCATCGCGATCGTCACCCTCGTGACCTATGGCGGCCATCAGGTGATCATCGGGCATAAGACGCAGGGCCAGTTCTTCTCGTTCATCACGGCGTTCCTGCTGGCTTACGAGCCGTTGAAGCGTTCCGCCAAGCTGAACGGCGTCCTGCAGACGGGACTTGCCTCGGCCGAGCGTATCTTTGACATGATCGACATAGCGCCGACGCTCATGGACAAGCCGGACGCGCCGGCGCTGCTGCTGCCGCACGCGTCGCTAAGGCTTGAAAACGTTTCATTCTCCTACGAGCAGGGCCGGGACGCGCTGACGCAGGTCACCATCGACGTTCCCGCCGGCAGGACGGTCGCTTTGGTCGGGCCGTCCGGCGCGGGAAAATCCACCGTCCTCAACTTGATCCCGCGCTTCTACGACGTGCATAAAGGACGTGTCATGGTAGGCGGCAGCGATGTGCGCGACGTGACAATGTCGTCGTTGCGCGGCTGCATGTCCCTGGTCTCGCAGGATGTGGCGCTATTCGACGACACGATCGCCGCAAACATCCTGTACGGTCGTTCCGACGCGTCGGAGCAGGAGATCGTGGAAGCGGCCCAGGTGGCGGCCGCGCACGATTTCATTATGGGAATGCCTCGGGGGTACCAGACGCGGATCGGCGAAAACGGCGCGATGCTGTCGGGCGGGCAGAGGCAGCGCCTGTCCATCGCCCGGGCGATGCTGCGCAACGCGCCGATCCTATTGCTGGACGAGGCGACGTCGGCCCTCGACGCCGACTCCGAGCGCGCGGTGCAAACCGGGCTCCGCCGCCTGCGAGAAGGGCGGACCACGATCGTCATCGCTCATCGCCTGTCGACGGTTATCGACTCCGACATCATCTACGTCATGGACCAGGGCCGGGTCGCCGAAAAGGGCAGCCATGCCGAACTGCTCAGAAATGGCGGATTGTACAGCCGGCTGTATGGCTTGCAGGCATCGAGCGAACCGTACCTGTCCCTCGCATGAGGCGTCGGTCAGCCCGGTCCGCATGGGGCAGATGGCTGGCAACGATCGCGATCCTTGCAGCCCTCGGCATCGTCCTGCATGCGAAAACGCAGATCGCGCTTTATCATCCCGGAGCGTCCCTGCCGACCCCGGCGCAGGCGGGCGCACCAGGAATGCGGGTTATCGTGCTGCATACCTCCGACGCCCTCGAGCTTGTATCATGGTTCGAGCCACCCGCCGATCCGGCCAAGCCGGTACTGCTGTTCTTCATGGGGGACAGCGGGGCCTTGTCCGACAGGATTGACGATTTCGGGCCGTACTTGCAGAGCGGCTACGGCATGCTGCTGCTCGGCTATCGCGGTTTCAACGGCAACCCCGGCACTCCGTCGGAAAGTCATCTCTACCGCGATGCTCGGGCCGCCGTGACGTGGCTCGGCCAGAGAGGGTATCCCGCCGAGCGGCTCGTGCTCTACGGCCATTCGTTGGGGACGGGCATCGCGGTTGAAATGGCGCTGGAGTACAAGGCGCGCGCAGTGATCCTGGAAGCGCCTTACACCACGCTGCCCGATACAGTCCATCTGTCCGGCCCGTCCCTGCCGGCGCGCTGGCTGATGCAGTCAGACCGGTACGACAACCTGGCCAAGATTGCTCGCGTTCGGATTCCGTTGCTGATCATCCAAGGCACCGCCGACAAGGTCATTCCGGTCGAGCAGGGCAAAGCGCTGTTCAATGCGGCGACCGCGCCCAAGGTGGGCAAGTTCCTTGCCGGCGCGGGGCACACGGACCTTTACGCTTACGGCGCAGCCCGGATCGTCATGGACTTTCTGGAGCACTCGCCGAACTAGCTTGGCTTCAGCTTTTGGAGCCGATCAGCAAACGCCGTTCGAAGTGCAGCATGTTGTCGAAAGCGCAAAACTCCATTTGCCTGAATTCAATTCTTGGAACGCGCTCGGCTATCAGGTCGCGGCATTGCTGGTAACTGGTCCTGTAGTCGCTCATCTCGCCGTGGTTGAGCCAGCCAAGCAGGTAGCCCACCGTGATGTGGAAGCGGAATCGATCGTGGCCCTCGGACCGCATTCCCATGATATCGGCCAGGACCGCGCGGATCTTGCGAAGCTTGCGGTCTTCGATCTCGTCCGCAGGCTCCAGTTCCAGCCGCAACGAATAGTCGGTGTCCTGGACATCGACCGGCGAAACGCGCATCCGAAGCGGCGAGTAGTTTCCGAAATCGGCCGCCTCCAGACGCTTCCTCATCTCGGTGTTGCAGTCCTCCATCGACGCGCCGACCCGCATGCCTTGCGGCCATCCCCCGGGCACGCGCCGGTGCTTGTCCTTTGCGCCTCCAAAGACGGTCATGTGATAGCTGACGGCGGGAAGCAGGGTGATCTTGCGCCCAAAGGACCAATGGCTCCCCTGGGCTTGGATTTCCTTAAGGGCCGCCATCAACGGGCTCTGCCGCTCCACATGGCAGATGACCGTGTTGCCGGCAAAAGGAAGCGGCGTGCCGTCGGCGTTGAACCGTTCGCGCAAGGCTGGTGGAAGTTTGGCTGGGTGAGCGTTGTCCTGGACCATAAGGGCAACATAGCGGCGCAGTACTATTTCACAATCGCCAACGTCAGGGTTGTCGCGCTACCGGCGCATTCTCCGCCGCGGGCAAGGTTCGCCGCAGCGCGTCAGCAGGTGACTTGGCAGGCCGACGCTCGGGATCGCAGGGCGCCGTTCCGATCCGGCTGCAGATAGTATCGACGACCGTCTTTTGTTCCGCGGTCATCGCACTGTAGGGTAAACAATGGTCGTTAACCCATTTCGGGGTTATCACGTCCACCGTGCGCCGCGTGTCGGCATGACCCATGCCCCCGGACCTGCCCACCACTTCCTGCTCCAGAACATATTGCTTGCGGCCGACCATGACGTTGCTTTCGCCGGTGCGGCGGTCAACCCGAAAATAGTTCGAGGCTTGATCGGTTCGCAACAGCGCGTGGACGTTACCTTGGGCAGTGAACTCGACCTGCATGTCGGAGCCCAAAGCCGCGTTCATCTCAGACTCCTCCGGAGTTTGACGGCTTGCACTCTTGTCCGCATGCCGGCCAACGCCGATCCCTGCGATCGCTCCCAATGCGGGAGCGGCAAAAATCTCAAGCAGCATCATGCCTGCCTGCTCTGGGCCTCCCTGGTCCGGCAGGCCAAGCGTCCGGTGCAGGAATGCCGCGGCGGGCCGTACTATCGCGGGACTGTCCGGCCCTGCAGCTGTCAGGTAGGCGCCGGCCAAACCCAGGACGGCCCCGCCCGCAAGCCCAAGCAGCGAACCCGCAATAAATCCGTCATACTGTTTGTGTATCCGTTCCATCTTGACCCTTCCTGGATCCCAAGGCGCAGGATGCTAGCGCCATGATACCCTCGGTCAACATATTTCACAGCGTGGCGTAAGATGGTCTTTTCCGAACTCTCCGCATGTGGCTAGATCGATCCATGCTTCAAGCTCCTCTGCCACCTGCCGTCGCGAGGCGTCGTACGTTCGCGATCATTGCCCACCCCGATGCCGGCAAGACGACGCTGACCGAAAAGCTGTTGCTGTTCGGCGGCGCGATCCAGGCCGCCGGCGCGGTCAAGGCGCGCGGCGACGCGCGGCGCGCACGGTCCGACTGGATGAAGGTGGAGCGCGAGCGCGGGATTTCGGTCACCGCCTCGGTCATGACATTCGACTACGGCGGCTGCACGTTCAACTTGCTCGACACGCCCGGCCACGAGGATTTCAGCGAAGACACCTACCGAACGCTGACCGCGGTCGACTCTGCGGTGATGGTCATCGACGCGGCCAAAGGCATCGAGGAGCAGACGCGCAAGCTGTTCGAGGTCTGCCGCCTGCGCGACGTGCCGATCATCACCTTCATCAACAAGCTGGACCGCGAGGGAAGGGAGCCTCTGGACCTGATCGACGAGATCGAACAGGGCCTTGCCCTGGACGTCGCCCCCGCCAGTTGGCCGATCGGCATGGGCCGGGCTTTCGCCGGGTGCTACGACCTGATGCACGACCACCTGATCCTGATGCCCAAGGGCAGCAAGACAAACAACACCGACACCGCGCCGACACAGGTGTGCAACGGGATCGACGACCCCAGGATCGATGCAGCCTTGCCGGAAGCGCAGGCTAAAGAGCTGCGTAGCGGCGTCGAGATGGCGCGCACGCTGTGCAAGCCCGTCGACAGGCAGTCCTATCAGGAAGGCCATCTCAGCCCCGTGTTCTTTGGCAGCGCCGTTAACAATTTCGGCGTGCGCGAACTGTTGCAGGGTTTGGTTGAGCTTGCGCCAGCGCCGCGCTCGCAACCGGCTCTGGCCCGTCCGATCGAGCCGCAGGAGGCCAGGGTTTCGGGCTTCGTCTTCAAGATCCAGGCGAACATGGATCCGAAGCACCGCGACCGGATCGCCTTCTTTCGCGTCGCCTCGGGCCATTTCAAGCGTGGCATGAAGCTGACGCATGTCCGTACCGGCAAGCCGATGACGATTCATGCCCCGCTGTTCTTCATGGCGCAGGACCGCGAGATCGCCGAGGAAGCGTGGGCGGGCGATATCATCGGCATCCCTAACCACGGCACGCTGTCGATCGGCGACGCGCTGACCGAAGGCGAGGCGATTCGTTTTACCGGCATCCCGTCCTTCGCGCCCGAACTTCTGCAGCGCGTGCGTGCCGACGATCCCATGAAGGCCAAGCACCTGGGCCGCGCGCTGGAACAGCTGGCGGAGGAGGGGGCGGCGCGCGTGTTCAAGCCACGCATGGACGGCGCGTGGATTGTCGGCGTGGTCGGCGCGCTGCAGTTCGAGGTTCTTGCCGACCGCATCCGCACGGAATACGAGATTCCGGTGCATTTCGAGCAGACCACCCTTTATACCGCGCGCTGGCTGGACGCCGACGACGCCGCGCAGCTGAAGAAGTTCACCGACGGCAATCAAGGCAGCCTTGCCGACGACCACGAAGGCGCTCCGGTGTTCCTGGCGCGAAACTCGTGGGCGCTGGGCAAGGCGCAGGAGGACTGGCCGAAAATCCGGTTCATGAAGATCAAGGAGCCGAAGGCGGCGTGAGCGCGATCTGCCCATCATGACCGTTATCCATTCGAAACTGATCTTCCTCGTCACGGAGGACTGGTACTTCCATATGCATCGCCTGCCGCAAGCGCGGGCGGCCCGGGAGGCGGGGTTCGAGGTGTGCGTGGCGACCAGACTCCGCGCGCATGGCACGAAGATCGAAGCGGAGGGGTTCCGCCTGATCCCGCTGGGCTGGAAGCGCGGCAGCCTGAACCCGTTCGCCGCGCTGCGCGACATCGTCGAGATCGCCTGCATGTACCGGCGCGAATGCCCGGACATCGTGCACCACGTCTCGCTCAAGTCGGTCCTGCTGGGTACCATTGCGGCGCGGGTGGCCGCCTTGTTCCCTCTGGACCCTGTTGTTCTCCGCGCAAGCGCAGGATCCCGTGCAGGTGCTGAGAAGGATCCTCCGCTTGCGCAGAGGAAGAGAAGAAGGGCTGAAGGGACTGCTTGCGCATCGCAGGCGATCATCGTCAACGCCTTTACCGGCCTCGGCCTGCTGTTCCTTGGCGCGACTGTCAAGATCAGGCTGCTCCGCTTGGCCTTATTCCCGCTGCTACGCTGGGCGTTGCGCAGCCGGCGCGTGCATGTTCTTACAGAAAACCACGATCACCTGGACACGCTGCTAAGGGCGCGCATGATCCGGCCGCGGCAGGGCACCGTGATCCGGGGGTCGGGTATCGACATCGACTATTTCCACGTCCTGCCCGAACCGGCCGGCGCGCCCACCGTTGCCTGCGCGGCGCGCATGCTTCGCAGCAAGGGGATACTTGTTCTGGCAGAGGCAATGCGCTTGCTGGAAAACCGTTCGCCATTACGATTGCTGCTGGCGGGCGTGCCTGACCCGGAGAGTAGCGACTCCCTTTCCGACGCCGAGATGCGACGTATCGCCGCTCAGCCGAATATCGAATGGCTGGGGCGGATCGAGACTATTCGCGATCTGTGGGGCAGGGCGCATATCGGCGTGCTGCCCTCGATCACCGGCGAGGGCCTGCCGGTCGGCCTCATGGAAGCGGCTTCGTGCGGCAGGCCGCTTGTGACGACAGATGTCGCCGGCTGCCGCGAGATCGTGAGCAACGGCGCAAACGGTCTGCTTGTGCCGGCAGAGGAGCCTGCGGCCCTTGCCGAGGCCTTGCAGCGGCTGGCGGCCGACCCCGACCTGCGCGCTCGCTACGGCGCAGCCTCGCGCCGAATGGTGGAAAGCGAGCTCTCGGCCGTAGAGGTTGGCGCGAGGACGGTGACTCTATATAATCGGCTTCTGGAAACCGATGAGTAGCCAAAACTGGATCATTCCCGCCGCCGTTGCGTGCGCCGCCTCGTTCCTGTTGACGGCGGCGCTGATCCGTTTCCTGCGCCGGCGCGCTATCCTCGACCTTCCCAACCAGCGCAGCCTGCACAGCATTCCCAAGCCCCGCGGCGGAGGGATCGCGGTGCTTGCCGGCTTCGTCGCGGGCCTGTTCTGTTCCGGGTTCGATATCGGCACCTTGCGCGGCGTCGCACCGCTGATCTGCGGCACGGTCGTGCTGGTGGCTGTTTCGGGCCGCGACGACGTTAAGTCGTTGTCCGCGCTGCCCCGGTTCGGGGCGCAGATCTTCGCGGTCGCCTTGGGACTGCAGACATTGCACGGTCATGTCTTCCAGGGCTGGCTGCCGACCTGGCTGGATTATTCCCTGGCCGCTCTCGCATGGCTCTGGTTCGTGAACCTGTTCAACTTTATGGACGGGATGGACGGGCTTTGCGGCGGCGAGGCCCTGGCGATTGCCTTTGGCCTGTTCCTGATGGCTCCCCACCCGGCGGCGGCCATCGTGTTCGCGGCCTCGGTCCTGGGGTTTCTTGCCTGGAACTGGGCGCCGTCCAAGATCATGCTGGGCGATATCGGCAGCATTCCTTTCGGATATCTTTTGGGCGGGTGGCTGCTTCATGGTGCCGAGCTGGGAAACTGGGCGGCCGCCTTGCTGCTTCCCTTGTACTTCCTTGTCGATGCCACCATCACGCTTGGCAAGCGCTTGGCACGGCGTGAGCAGATCTGGAAGCCGCACCGCCAGCATTTCTACCAGTTTGCCGTGCTGTCCGGCCGCAGTCACAGGCAGGTGGCGATCGCCGTGTACATTCTCGATACCGTGCTGCTGTTCTGTGCGGTCGCGCTTTCGCCGGCCCATCCGGCAGGTGCGGTCGCCCTCGGCTTGCCTGCGGTCGCCTTGCTGCTGCTGTGGATGCGCAGCCGATCGCGGCAAGCTTCTGAATGAGCAGGATCCTTGTAACAGGCGCGACGGGGTTCGTCGGCAAATCCCTCGTACAATATCTGTCCCGTCAGGGGCACGCCGTGACCGCCGTGACGCGCCAACCTGTGGGCAAACCTGACGGCGCGTCCGAGGTCATCGTTGTACCCGACATCGCCGTGGCTGATTGGACCGATGTCCTCCAGGGCATCGACGCCATCGTCCATCTGGCTGCGCGCGTACACCAGATGAAGGAAAAGAAGGGAACCGACCCCCTTGCCCAGTTCATGGCCGTCAACCGCGACGGAACGGTAAGGCTGGCCATCGCAGCCGCGGCGCAGGGGGTGAAGCGTTTCATTTTCGTCAGCAGCGTGAAGGCTGCCGTCGATCACACCTCGCCGAACGGCGTGGATGAAACGATCAGGCCCGAGCCGCACAGCCCCTACGGAATTTCAAAGCGCCAGGCCGAGATCGACCTGATGAACGTCGCCGCCGAAGTCGGGATGGGCATTGTCATATTGCGGCTGCCCCTGGTGTACGGGCCAGGGGTGAAGGCCAACTTCGCACGTTTGGTGAAAATGGTTCGCCTGCAAGTGCCGTTGCCGTTCGGGGGAGTGATCAATCGTCGGAGCATGCTTGGGCTTACCAACCTGCTGACCGCCGTCGCATCGGCGCTGTCCTCGCCGGCGGTTGCCGGAAAAGTATTCTTTCTTTCCGACGGCGCTCCAGTTTCGACGCCGGATTTGGTGCGCGCGATAGCGCGGGCGCTGAAAAAAAAGATTTACCTCGTAAACGTTCCGCCCCGCCTCATGCGCGAAGCTGCGGAAGTCGTGCATCAGCGCGAGAAGTTCGATCGCCTCATGGGATCTCTCGTCGTCGACAACAGCCGCTTTCGAAGCGCGACAGGGTGGGAGCCCGAACCCATGGCGGCGGAGTTGGAACGGCTGGTCGCCTCCCTATATCCTAAAAAGAACTAGGAGAGGGCAACATGGAACTCGCAACATTCGGCGCAGGCTGCTTCTGGGGTATCGAGGAAAACTTCCGTCGTCTGCCCGGTGTGACGGAAACCGCTGTAGGCTATCTTGGCGGAACGCTGGACAACCCGACCTACAAGCAGGTCTGTACCGACACGACCGGGCATGCCGAGGTCGTGCAGGTGACGTTCGATCCCGAAAAAATCACGTTCGACAAGCTTCTGGATGCGTTCTGGGCCATGCATGACCCCACTCAGGTCAACCGGCAGGGTCCGGACTTCGGCACCCAATATCGTACCGGGATCTTCTATCACACGCCCGAGCAGCAGAAACAGGCCGCCGCATCAAAGGAGCGGATGCAGGATTCAAGTAAGTTCCGCAAACCGATCGCCACCGAGATCACCCCCGCCTCGACCTTTTGGAAAGCCGAAGATTATCACCAGCAGTATCTGGCCAAGCGCGGCAAGACGCACTGCAGCATCTGATCTCTGCCGGATGGATCGGGAAGATTACTCCTTTTCTCCAGCCTTGGCCGCAAAGGGGTTTTTGCTTTTGCGCAGCAGGAGGCGGATCGGGACACCCGGCATGTCGAAGGCTTCGCGCAGGCCGTTGGTCAGGTAGCGAAGGTATGATTCCGGCAGCTCCTCGGGGCGTGACGCCCATACGGCGAAGGTCGGCGGCCGCGCCTTGACCTGTGTCATGTAGCGCAGCTTGTTGTTACGCCCCGAGGCGAGCGGCGGCGGATTGCCTTCTACCATGCCTTCAAGGAAGCGGTTCAGTTGCGCTGTCGACACGCGCGTGTCCCATATGCGGTATGTTTCGGCGACTGCGTTCATCAAATGGTCAAGCCCGTTTCCTTTGAGCGCCGATATCGTGACAGTCGCAATCCCCCTTGCCTGTGCAAGGCTGGTTTGTAGCTTGTCGCGCAGGCGCTGGATCGACTCCGAACGGTCCGTCGCGGTGTCCCACTTGTTGACCGCCACTATCAGCGCCCGGCCTTCCTCCAGCACCAGTTTGGCGATTGTGAGGTCCTGCTTGTCCAGGATGTTGTCGGCCTCCATCAGCAGCACGACGACCTGCGCCAGCCGGATTTGCCGCAGCGTGTCAGTGTTCGCCATGCGCTCGATCGGTTCGCTGACCCGGGCCTGCCGACGCAGGCCCGCCGTGTCGATCAGGCGATAATCCTGCCCTTCATGGGTCCAGTCGGTCGAGATCGCGTCTCGGGTCGTTCCGGGAACGTCGCTGGTCAGCACCCGCCTTGTTCCGAGCAAGGCATTTACGAGCGTCGATTTGCCGGCGTTGGGCCGCCCGACGATCGCCAGATGAATGCGGCGATTTCCGGTTTCGCCGCTGCCCTCCGGCTTGGCGGCCCTGTCGTCGCGGAAATAGGGCGCGATGGCTTCCTGCAGGTCGGCAAGGCCTTGGCCGTGTTCGGCTGACATGGCAACGGGTTCGCCAAGACCCAGTTCGTACGCCTCGAAGAAACCGGCGTCGCCCTGCTTGCCTTCGCTTTTGTTGGCGACCAGCAGCACTGGGCAGTCGCGGCGCCGCAGCCACTCGGCGAAATGTCGGTCCATCGCGGTAAGCCCGGTGCGCGCATCGATGACGAACAGCGCCAGTTGCGCCTGCTCCAGCGCGAGCTCGGTCTGCCGCCGCATGCCCGCTTCCAGCGCATGCCCTGCGTCTTCCTCAAGGCCAGGCGTGTCGAGCAGGCGAAAGTCGAACGGCCCGACCGAGGCTTCCGCTTCGCGGAAGTCGCGGGTCAGTCCCGGCGTATCGTCCACCAGCGCCAGGCGCTTGCCGGCAAGGCGATTGAACAGGGTCGATTTGCCGACGTTGGGCCGGCCGACGATGGCGACGGTGATCACGAAGTAACTTTAATGATACGCCAGCAGGTCGCCGGTATCGGTCACGATGTAAAGCGTGTTGTTCGCTACGATCGGCTGTACAAAAACTGGGTCCGGCAATTCCGTCGCCTGTAGCACCGCGCCGTTGGCAAGGGAGAATTCGACCAACTGAGAAGCGGAATTGGCCATGATGAGCTTGCCGTTGGCTACCATCGGTCCGGTCCAGAAGATCGGATGCGTGCGCTTTTCAGGATTTTCGTACCGTTCCAGCTGCACGACCCAGCGGATGCCGCCATTGGCGGTCGAAATGCAAATCAGCTGATCGTCCGGATTGATCATGTAAATAAAATCACCTGAAACCCAAGGGGTCGAGGAACTGCCGATTTCGTGCTGCCAAATGCGCGTGCCCGTCCGCTCGTCTATGGCAACGAGGCGGCCGCTGACGCTGACGGCATAAACCTTGCCGTTGTCGATCACGGGCATGGCGTTGAAGTCGGTCAGGCTCCACAGCGCGCTGGCGCGCCGCACCGCACTGAGGTTGTCGGACCATGCAACCCGCCCTGTCTCCACTCGCAACGCAAACACTTCGCCGGAAGAGTAGGGCACGACGACTACCGTGCTGTCGGCGGCCGGGCCGGTATCGCTAAGGAAGGCTTCGGTCTCGGGAACGCCGTTATGCGTCCAGTCCTCGTCGCCTGTCGCGGCCTTGAGAGCCGTCAGTTCGTTGTCGATCGTCAGCACGAACACCCGTCCGTCGCTGTAAAGCGGCGAACCGCGAGTGGGTGCATTTGTCTTGTGACGCCACAAGACCTTGCCCGTCTCGGGATCGAGCGCGACGATTTCCGGGAACCCGGCGCTCGCGTAGAGCCGTCCGTCACCGAAGCCGACCCCGCCACCCAATGTTTCCTCGCGTGCTTCCTCGGGCGAGATGGTGACGCGCCATTTGCGATCGCCGCTCTGGGCCGCCGTCGCGGTGACCTGTGCGCTGGCATCGAGGGTGAACACTGTGTTTGCGGCGATCACCGGCTGCGCCAGCAGTTTTACGCCGTTGGAGGATCCGTCGCCGATGCTGGCCCGCCAGATCCGGTCCAGGTTTCCCGAAAGGCCAAGGTCGGAAAGGGAGTGAGCGGGATTGCCTCCCGCAACCGGCCAGTTGGCGTTCGTCACAGGCGGCGGTGCGGTCACGGCAAGCGCGAGCACCGACGGGTCGGGCTGGATTTTCTGGTCAAGTTGCAGCACTGGCACGCGTGTGCCCTGCAGCTTGGGATCGGAAGCGCTGCCGAAGGGATTGAGCGAGTCCAGCGTGTCGCAGCCGGTCAACGCTCCCATCGCCGCGGTAGCGGCACAAACGACTGCGGCGAACCGCAGCTTTGAAAGGATCAGGCGCATAAATCTCACTTCGTTGGCAGCGGCACGGAGGAGGGAGGCGATACGGCCGGCAACATCGAGGCGGGTCCGGAAGCGGCCGGCTCGGGCGAGGGCGGCACGCCCTCGCCCGCAAGCGCGGCGATCTGACCTGAAACCGCTTGAACCCCCCCGGGGGCGTCCTTGTCTTTCGCCAGCTTTGAAGAAATGGCGAAAGCCCTGGCCTTGTCGCCGGTGCGAAACGCCAGCAGCGCCTGAAACTCGCGCGCGCTGAAGCGCCACGGGTCGTTATCGTCCGCCAGCTTGTCAAGACGGGCCAGTAGGGTGGCGGGATCGCCGCTATCGAGTTGGAGAGCCAGCGACGACATTTCCGCTATCCGGCGCTCCGGCAAATCCGCCGGCGAGGTGGTCGCAACAGAATCATACTCACGGATCGCACCCGCGACGTCGCCGGCCATCGCGGCTTCATGCGCCTGCGCCAGGGTCGCCGCAACCTGGCGCTCGCCTGTCAGACGAGCGCCGGCTTCGGCAAACGTCGTCCTGGCCGTCGCAGGTTCCTCGCCATGCGCCTTCGAGACGGCATGCGCCAGTACGTAGCTCTCGTCTTCTTTCTTCTGAACGCGCTGGACTTGCCAGTATCCCGCCCCAATGGCCGCTGTTATCGCAATCAGAAGCATGACAATCAGCTTCGCCGCATGGGCATGCCAGAAGCGAAGCATTTGCTCCTGCCGGTATTGCTCGTCGATTTCCTTGAAAATGTTATCGCTCATCGCTCCGCCGCGGTACCTGTGGACCTGCTACCGGCTACCAGACTGGCCGGCAAAGCTCAAGAAATGAAACCTCAGGCAGGCCGGGCTGTGTGAGCCAGGCAGATCATGCCGAAACGTCCAGGCCAGGCGATCGCGGTCTACTTGGCCTGACGCGGAACCTTCTGAGCCCGGTTGAGCAGATGGGACACATAGCGTCCCTGGAACATCGAGATTCCCAATTGCCGGCCGACATCCAGCGCATCCGGCGTGTCGCAGTGGATCATGATGAAGCGCGCAGCCCCGATGCGCTCGACATGCTCGCGCAGCGGCAGCAGCACGCGTTCGCGGTCGTTAAGCATTTCGGGACTCCAGCACAGTTTGACGAGGTCGAGCTTGAGTACCTTGCGGTCGATGAAGGGCAGTGTCATGTGCGTGATGCCGTCGACGCAAATTTTGTGGGTGCGCTCGTGCAGGAAATCACGAGCGAAGCTGAAAGCCCCCATGTCGCTGAAGATATCGTGTTTTTGCACCTCGATCACGAGGTTGCCGCCAAGCGTACGGGCGCTCAGAGTGCGATCATAGGCCTGGAACTCGGCCGAAAGGATCGTGGAGATGTTGAGATTGATGCTGAAAACGCGGTCCAGCTTCTGTTCGAGATTGGTTAAGTAAACGAACATCCGCTTGTCCAGCACCTCGGTAATGTACTGGAACAGCCATTTGTTGCCACGCAGGTCGTTCCTTGGCAGCAACGCTTTCTGCAAATCGGGAATGGACACGTAAAGCTCGTCGAAAACGGGCGTGATCGAACCTTGGACATAAGCGCAAGCCGACTGGTTACGGACGAAGTTGCTGATATCGGCTTTGCTAAGCACGTCTTCCAGGCTGAGCAGGGACTTGGCATCTAGACGGGCCAGGCTGGCGTCTCCAAAGCCAGCCTCTCCGGTTTCCGCCAGCTTCGTCATCAAAGATTTCGATAATGCCAGGAGCGAGTCGTATTCCGTTTCAAGATCGTACCAGGAACAGAACGCCTCGCCGTTTTCCGGCGAGGATATAAGCGGGTCTTCGCTGAACAGCCCTCTCAAACGCTCAATGGAGCGATCAACCTGCATCCTCGGTACGCCCTCGGCGATGAAGATGATGTCGTTGTTCGAAAGCACAAACAGCTCACCTTCGTGCTGTCCGATGATGTTGTCGAACACGTGCGCCGCGATTCGCAGGTTATAGTCGCGGCGGTGCTGCGGCTGAAGGCGCGAAATATGAATGTGAACGCCAAGCCGACGCTGCCGCAGCCGTTCGAGGCGCAAGACATAATCGAAAAACCGGCCCTCGGCCTTGCCGGTGTTCGGGTTGCTGAATGACTGGACTACCATGGTCCTGCCAGTCTGGAGCGAGAAGTTCTAATTTCGATTAAACCGAAAATTTTAATCGATTTCAGGCATCAGGATCCGCCGAGCGGCCTCAGTACGATCTGCCGCTTTTCAAGCGCAAGGCCGAGATTTCCATGTTTAAGTTGCAGCGCAAGCTCGCCGAAGATTTCCCGCCGCCAACCTTCCAGTGCCGGAACCGGAGCGTCGTCGTCGGCCGCCAGCAATTCGAGGTCATAGGACGAGGCCAGCAGCTTGGGGGCGACGTCGTTTTTGTCGGCGCAGATTTTCAGCAGCACTTTCAGCAACTCGACCGTCGCGAAAAGTCCCGAAGGCAAATCCTGCCGCACTTCCGGCTTCGGCCACTCGAAAGGCGGACGCTCCAGCGTGGCATTCATTTCGGCCAGAAGCGCGGCTCCCCGCGGGTGTTCCGCGAAATTGCCCGGCAGTCCGCGCAGCCGTGCAAGCTCCTTGGGCGTGCTCGGCGCCTGCAACGCAAGGTCGATCAGCGTTTCGTCCTTCAGGACTCGGCCGCGCGGCAGGTTGCGCTGCTTCGCCTCGCGTTCGCGCCAGGCCGCGGCGGCCTGCAATATGGCAAGAGTCTTCGGCTTGTCGTTGCGCAGCTTCAAACGTCGCCAAGCATTTTGCGGGTCGGTGGTGTAGGTGGCGGGGTTGCGCAGAACCTCGATTTCCTGTTCCACCCATGATTCGCGGTTTGAACGCTTCAACTCGACCTGCAGCTTTTCATAGATGGTCCGCAGGTGGATGACGTCGTCCAGCGCGTAGGACAGCTGACGCTCGGAGAGCGGACGCAGCGACCAGTCGGAAAAACGGCTTCCTTTGTCGAGGCGCGCCCCCGCGAGCCGCGCTGTCAGCGTTTCATAGCTGACGCTGTCACCGAACCCGCAAACCATTGCAGCGATCTGGGAATCGAAGATCGGGGTTGGAACACGTTGCGAGCGGTTGAAAAAAATCTCGATATCCTGGCGTCCGGCGTGGAAGACCTTCAGAACTCCCGGATCTGCAAGCACATCGTCGAAGGAGGAAAGGTCCATTGCCGCCGCAAGCGGGTCGACCGCGGCCGCGCCTTTGGACCAGCCGATCTGCAGCAGGCAAAGTACGGGCCAGTAGGTCGACTCGCGCATGAATTCGGTATCGACCGCGATGTAAGGTTCGGCGCGAAGTTCCTCGCACAGCTGCGCCAGCTCTGCGGTGTCCGTGATCAATCTCATGGATGCCTAATATAGTTGACAAGCCCTGGCGTCCATGCGGATTTCCAAACTCGGAAAACGGTTGCTGAAACAAGATGGTGGTGCTTGCATTGTATCTGAGGCAGCCCACAGCCATATCCCCCGAACGGATCGGACGAACTTTGAACAAACTGCTCAAAAGCCTGCCTCTGGCCTGCGCGCTGCTACTGGCTGTGCCGTCCGCGATGGCTGCCGATTCCAGAGCCGCCGCGCACAAGGCCATATACAAGATGACGCTGGTGTCAGCGAAGAATACGTCGATCGTCAGCGTTGACGGGCAGATGTACTACGATTTCACCGACACGTGCGACGCATGGTCCAGCGATCAGAAGTTTGCGCTGAATTACGTCTACGCCGACGAACCCGAAGCCAGGATGAATACGCAGTTCAGCTCGCACGAGTCCAAGAACGGCAACTCATACGATTTCGCGGTCCGCCGTTCCAAGAACGATAACCTCGAGGAGCAGTTCGTAGGCTCCGCGACCCGCAAGGAAGATGGCAGCGGCGCCGCTTCGTTCACCGAACCCGACAAGCGCGAGCTGTCGCTACCTAAGGACTTCTTTTTCCCGACCCAGCATACCGACGAGATCATCAGGCACGCTCAGGCGGGCGACCATATTTTCAACTCGCAGATTTTCGACGGCAGCGACGGTACGCCTGCCGTGGAGGTGAACGTGGTGATCGGCAACGTGATCAAGCCGGATGTGAACGACAAGCTGGCCGGGAACGCCCTGCTGCAGTCACCGGCGCGCAAGGTAAGGCTGGCATTTTTCCAACCGGACGACAAAAAGGGCAAAAGCGAGGACGACGAGGCCGAGCCCGATTACGAAATGACGATGATCCTGCACGAGAACGGCATCGTCAGCTGGATGCAGATCGACTACGACCAATTCAGCTTGCGTGGCGAGTTGGAAGCCATCGAGGCCGTTCCGCGGCCGAAATGCTGATTTTTTAAACAGAACCTATGACGCGGTGAGTCTGTTTGCCAAGCCAGGTGAATTGTTTAAATGCCTGTCTGGTGATTGGATTTTCAGCAGAGTTGTCTCGTGCCAGGCGAGGATGAGGGGCATTGCGGTCTTCCGGCCGGACGGTGCGGAGAGCTCGAACTACCATGAATCAGGACAATTGCGCCTGGCGGACGGAAACCAATTCGATGCCGAGCAGGCCTACGTGTTCCGGCCTACGCAAGACGGGTTTACGGTTTACTTCAGCCGCAACGGAGAACTGTTTCATGGAATGAGGTTTTCGTCCGTCCATGGCCGCAACGAACTGGCTGCCGAAGCTGTGCATTACTGCGCGGCGGATACCTACCGATCCCGATACGTTTTCCGTTCGCCAACCGAGTTTCGCCTTGTGCACGAAGTTAGCGGACCGCGAAAAAACCATGTCAGTTCCACTGTTTACAGCCGAACGCGTACCGGTTTGTGAACGCCTTGAGCGTAATGGTTCGTTAAGAGCTGCTTGTATAGGTTGGCCGTGGTGCTTTCAGAAATGGTCTGAAGATCAGGGACGATGACATGGCATTTTTCACGGCAGCACAGGAGCTGGATCCGATGTCCAAGAAAGTGCTCATTGTCGAAGATAATGAGCTGAACATGAAGCTCTTCAACGACCTGCTGGAGGCGCATGGGTACATCACGTTCCAGACAAGGGACGGCATGGAAGCCATGGCGATGGCCCGCGAGCACAGCCCGGACCTCATCCTCATGGATATCCAGCTGCCGGAAGTATCAGGGCTGGACGTGACGAAATGGCTGAAGGACGACGTGGATCTGCGTCAAATCCCGGTGATCGCAGTCACCGCCTTTGCCATGAAAGGCGATGAAGAAAAAATCCGCGAGGGCGGCTGCGAGGACTATATCGCGAAGCCGATCTCGGTTAACAAGTTTTTGGAAACCATTCAAAGGCATCTCACCTGAACACGAGTTACGACCCGAGGGATCATCACTAGCATGTCGGCACGCGTCCTGGTCGTCGACGACCTTCTCCCGAACGTCAAGCTGATGGCTGCAAAGCTGAGCAGCGAGTACTTCGAGGTTGTTACAGCAACCAGCGGGCAACAGGCGCTCGAGTTGGTGAAGGTAAGCTCGCCCGATATCATCCTCTTGGACGTGATGATGCCCGGCATGGACGGGTTCGAGGTGTGCGAACGGATCAAGAGCGATCCCGAGACCATTCACATTCCGATCGTCATGGTCACCGCTCTTTCCGACAGCGAGAATCGGGTGCGCGGGCTCGAGGCCGGGGCGGACGATTTCCTGACCAAGCCGGTCAACGACATTGCCCTGTTCGCGCGCGTTCGCTCGCTCGTGCGCTTGAAGCTCACTATCGATCAATGGCGGCTTCGGGAGAACACGTCCGGCCAGTTCGGCGTTCTGAAGAACAATTTCTCGGCCCGCAGTGAGTCGCACGAGTTGGCGCGTGTGCTGCTGGTCGAGGATTGCGCGACCGATTGCGACAGGATCGTTGCCACCCTTGCGCGTGACCGCAACACAGTGATCAAGGTCCCGGATACGATGCAGGCGTTCGAGCGCGTAAAGGCCGAGCGCTTCGACCTGATCATGATCAGCCTGACCCTGGCCGAGGAAGACGGCCTGCGCCTTTGCTCGCAATTGCGCTCGCACGAGCATTCCCGGCAGGTGCCGGTACTGCTGGTGGCCGATGACGCAGACCTGAAGCGCGTCGCCAAGGGGCTGGAGCTTGGGGCAAATGACTATGTCCTTCGCCCTATCGACCGTAACGAGATCCTCGCGCGGGCGCGCAGCCAAATCCGGCAGAAGCGTTACCAGGATCGCCTGCAGGCGAACTACGAAGCCAACCTTTCCATGGCGCTGACCGATTCGCTGACCGGGCTTTATAATCGGCGCTACGTTATGGCTCACCTTGACCGCGTCATGGAACGCAGCGCCGAAACCAACAAGCAGTTCGCGGTTCTGAGCTTCGACATCGATCACTTCAAACGCGTGAACGACACCTACGGCCACGCGGCAGGTGACGATGTCCTGCGCGAGTTTGCAACTCGCGTCGGCGCGTCGATGCGCAATTTCGACCTGATGGGCAGGGTAGGCGGCGAGGAGTTCCTGGCCATATTGCCCGATACCGGTCTCGATACCGCTCTGATGGTGGCGGAGCGCCTGCGCGTGGCTATCGCCGACCGCAGCTTCCCGATCACGGTTCCTGGCGGTCCCCTGCAGGTCACGACCAGCGTGGGGGTCACAATCGCCGAGCCTTCGGGGGATACCGTCAGTGAAGTCCTGCGCCGCGTTGACGAGGCGCTGTATGCCGCGAAGCACAATGGGCGCAACCGGGTCGAAATTCAGCTGTTGCAATCGACCGAACAGGCCGAAGCCGCCGTGCTCGGGTCGGTCAATCAAGGTGGCTTGAACCTGGGCAACGCCGCGAACTAGATCACTTTCAGGGCAGCTTGACGCTTCGTCGCGAACGAGGCGAAGCAACCTAGATTAGGCTTTTCTGGTCGGGGGCCGCTTGCGGTGGATTTACCCGGATTGCTTGGCTTTACTCTCGCAACGGTGAAAGTGGTGATCGGGCTTCGACGGAAGACGCTCTTTCCAGCCAAGCTGCAGTTACTTGATCTTGCCTTCCCGGAACTCGACGTGCTTGCGCGCGACCGGGTCGTACTTCTTCTTGGCCAGCTTGTTGGCGGCCTTGGGACCACGGGTGTTCTTCTTCGTGACGTAGAAATAGCCGGTGTCAGCGCTGCTGTTCATCCGGACCTTGATGGTTGCTGCTTTTGCCATGGTTTTATCCTGATTGAGCGCCGAGTTACGCCGACGCGCAGGTGTTTGTCAAGGGGAACCGCCGGGGACTTTGGCGTAACCCCGACCGAGGGGTGAGCTTCACCTTACCCCTGCGAACCGGTCCGTGGCGTCCAGCAGAGCGGTGCGAATTCCTGTTTCGCTGGCGGAGTGGCCCGCATCCGGAACCACGATATAGTCGGCTTCGGGCCACGCGTTGTGCAACTCGTCGGCGCTGCGGATCGGGCAGACCATGTCGTAGCGGCCCTGGACGATCACCGCAGGTATATGGCGGATCGCGCCGACGTTGCGGACCAGGTCGCGCGGGCCCGCAGGATCGTAGACGTGATGCTGCATGTAGTGCGCCTCCAGCCGGGCAATGCCGATGGCGGTGGTTTCCTCCTCCATGCCGCCGATGGTTTCCGGGTTCGGGATCAGGCTGGAGCACGCGCCCTCGTAACCGCTCCACGAGCGCGCGGCGGCGAGCTGGATGGCGGGGTCGGGATCATACAGTCGGCGCGTGTAGGCCGTCATCAGGTCGCCGCGTTCGTCCTGCGGGACGAAACCCGAGAACCTGGCCCAGGCCTCGGGAAAAACTGCGCGCATCCCGTACAGGAACCAGTCTATTTCCCACGGGCGGAGCAGGAAAATGCCGCGCAGGGTCAGCGAAAGGCAAGCGCGCGGATGCGCCTCGGCATACGCGAGCGCCAACGTACTGCCCCACGAGCCGCCGAACACGTGCCAGCGCTCGATGCCCAACATATCCCGGATGGCTTCCATATCGCCAACCAGCAGGTCGGTCCCGTTTTCCGCTGTTTCGCCCAGCGGTGTCGACCGCCCGGCTCCTCGTTGGTCGAACAGGATGATGCGATAACGCGCGGGGTCAAAGAAGCGGCGGTGCGAAGGCGTGCAGCCACCACCGGGGCCGCCATGCAGGAAAACGATCGGCGCGCCGTGCGGGTTGCCGCACTGCTCGATATGCAGTTCATGGACTGCGCCGACCCGCACTCGATCTATCCCGTAGGGTTCAATGGCAGGGTAGAGGTCGCGATGAGTCATAAGGAACGGAACTTGGAAAAAATGGCTCCCCGGGCCGGATTCGAACCAGCGACCAAGCGATTAACAGTCGCTTGCTCTACCACTGAGCTACCGGGGAACAAAGCCGACGGCCTACGCCAGCTTGTAGCAGAAACATCATGGTCCGCAAGACGTTTACCAACGGTTTGCGCGCTGTCAAGCTGACGCTTGGCGACGGTACGACGCACCTGGAGGCGCGGGCCGGAATCGAACCGGCGTACAAGGATTTGCAGTCCTCTGCGTGACCACTCCGCCACCGCGCCTCATGCCGTTCCGCCATGGGACGGATATTCCTAGGCTCAAGAGCGGGGTAGGGACAATACCAAATCGCACGCACGACGCGGAGAACAGCTCTGCACGGCAACTCCCGCACGCAGAGAGCCCGTATTGTGCGGCGACCGCCAAGGCCTTATAACGTTCTTGATTTCATACCGGAAAAACTATGCCACAAACGTCCTTGCCGATGAACACGGGTTCCGGTTCTGCGCCGAGCCCCGGCCAGATCGCGCGAACCAACATGGTCGAATCGCAGATCCGTCCCAACCGTGTGCATGACGGCAACCTGTTGCAGGCGATGCTGAACGTGCCGCGCGAGGGTTTCGTCCCCCCGGCGGTCAAAGCCGTCGCTTACGCCGACGAGAGCCTGAAGATCGCGCCCGGCCGTTACCTGACGGAGCCGCTGGTCACCGCGCGTCTGCTGGAAAACGCAGCCATCAAGCCCGGCGACCGGGTGCTGGTTGTGGGAGCGGGCACGGGCTACACGAGTTTGCTCGCTTCCTTTCTCGCCGCCAGCGTTGTCGCGCTCGAAGATGACGAGACATTGCGCCGCTTCGCCGCCGAGGCGCTTGCCGGGTTCGGACAGGCGAACATCACTTTGAAGTCGGGCGTCTTGACGCGCGGCGACCCGCAGGGCGCCCCCTTCGAGGTTATAGTGGTCGATGGCCAGGTCGCCGCCGTGCCGCAGGCGATCCTCGACCAGCTCGCCGAGGGCGGTCGGCTGACGACCGTGCTGCTCGACGAACGCTCCGGCCCGCACGGCGTCGTGATCGAGCGCGCGGGAGCTTACTTTTCCACCCGCGTCAGTTTCGACGCCGCCATACCCGTACTGCCAGGGTTCGAGCCGAAACCCGGATTCGAGTTCGCGTCGTGAGCGGTCCAACCGAGATATCGGTGCGTGATCTGCATCGCACCCGGCAGGAATCGCCTGCTCCGATTATCGTGGACGTGCGCGAAGAGTGGGAACGTGACATAGTCGCGCTGGAAGGAGCCGTGGCCATCCCTCTCGGCGCGATCGTCGAGCGCGCTGCCGAGTTGCCGAAGGACAAGCAGGTGATGGTAATCTGCCATCACGGCTCCCGAAGCGCACGGGCTACAGCCTGGCTGCGTCAGAATGGCTGGAACGCGACGAATGTCGAAGGTGGCATAGATGCGTGGGCGGAACAGGTCGATACCTCCCTGGCACGCTATTGAGAACCGCACCTGCATCCGGCAAAGACATGAAGCCACACCGCACAAAGCTTGTGTAAATTACGCGAACCTGATTAGGGTTCGCAAACGGGAAGGTTGAATGACGGACGCGAAGTCACCGGAACCCTCGATCGAAGAAATCCTGGCGTCGATCCGGAAAATCATTTCCGATGACGATGGCGAGCCTGATCCGCCGCCGGAGAAGGCCGACTCTGAAGTCGACTCAGGCGGGGAAGACGACATCCTGGAGCTGACGGACGTTGTTTTCTCTACGCCGCCGGAGCTTGAAGTGGAGTTCGAACCGGTGGAGCCCCCCTCGAACGTGACCGTGTTGCCGCAGCCTGCCCCGCGTGCTCCAGAACCGCGGCCGGCTCCGCCTTCAGCCAGATCCGCTACCCCGGTCGACAGCGAGCTGCTGTCCAACGCCACCATTGAGGCCGCTTCGGGCGCATTCGCGAGGCTTACGCATCTGGAAAGCTCCGAGATGGGCGGCGCCGAGCCGCGTTCGAGCGGGCTGACCGTTGAAGACCTGGCGCGCGAGCTCCTCAAGCCCATGCTGCGCCAGTGGATCGATCAGAATTTGCCGTCGATCGTCGAGCGGCTTGTCGAGCGCGAGCTGCGCAAGATCACACGAAAAGCCGAGGACTTATGAGAAAATACATAGAGGAAACGTCCACGCCGGGCGAGAACATCGTCGGTGAAGCGACGTTTTCCTGGCTGTTCCTGTTCCTGTCCATGGCGCCGTTCTGGTTCTGCCTGATCGTTGTGTACCTCGGGTTCGAGGTGCTGACGCACAGCAGTCTCGGGATCAAAATTCCGGCGGACGTGATACGGTACGCTTTCCTCGGCGTCTTCGTGGTCGGGATCTGGCAGTACCTAGCGATCGCGCTGCCTTGGGTGAACACAGAAATCGCCGTGACGAACCGCCGTGTCGTCTACAGCCACGGTTTCTTTGCCCGGCGCACGGCTGAGATTGCAATCAATCGACTGGAAGGCGTCAACATGAACCAGAGCTTCACCGGGCGTATCTTCAACTTCGGCTCGCTGGTGATTTTCGGCATCGGTGTGGACGAGGTCAAGCTTCCGCCGATCGCCAACCCGATCGAGTTCCGCCGCGCCATCCAGGAAGCCGTTACTTCCGCCACCACACCCGATGCGTCTTTCCTCGGAAGCCAGTAAGCGGAGCAACGCCATGCCCCTAGACGAAACGCATTCCCAGCCAGTCCGTGCCTGGGACAAATCCAGGCTGCCGTCCCGGCACACCACCGTGGGGCCACAGCGGGCACCGCATCGCTCGTACCTTTACGCCATGGGATTGTCGGACAAGGAGATCGCGCAGCCGTTGGTGGGCGTCGCAACCTGCTGGAACGAGGCAGCGCCCTGCAACATCTCGCTCAGCCGCCAAGCCCAGTCGGTCAAGGCGGGGGTTTCCGCCGCGGCGGGCACGCCGCGCGAATTCACGACGATTACCGTGACCGACGGCATCGCCATGGGCCACCAGGGGATGAAATCCTCGCTGGTGTCGCGCGAAGTCATTGCCGATTCGGTGGAGTTGACGATGCGAGGCCATTGCTATGACGCGCTGGTCGGGCTTGCGGGCTGCGACAAGTCGTTGCCGGGCATGATGATGGCGATGGTCCGCCTCAACGTTCCCTCGGTGTTCATGTACGGCGGCACCATACTGCCAGGCAGGTTCAAGGGCCGCGACGTCACGGTAGTCGATGTTTTCGAAGCGGTCGGCAGGCACAGTGTCGGCGAGTGCAGCGATCAGGAACTGCACGAGCTTGAATGCGTCGCCTGTCCCTCCGCCGGGTCGTGCGGCGGGCAGTTCACGGCCAATACCATGGCCTGCGTGTCCGAGGCGATGGGCCTTGCGCTGCCCGGATCGGCGGGCGCGCCGGCGCCGTACGAGAGCCGCGACGCGTATGCCGAAGCTTCGGGCCGTGCCGTGATGCAACTGCTGGAAAAGAACATCCGTCCGCGCGACATCGTCACCCTGCGCTCGCTGCGTAACGCCGCGGCCATCGTCGCCGCGACCGGCGGCTCGACCAACGCCGCGCTGCACCTGCCCGCCATCGCGCACGAGGCCGGTCTTGAGTTCGACCTGCATGACGTGGTCGAGATTTTCCGGAAGACCCCTTACATTGCCGACATGAAGCCTGGCGGACGCTATGTCGCCAAGGATCTGTTCGAAGCGGGCGGCGTTGAAATCGTTATGAGAACGCTGCTGGACGGCGGCTATCTCGACGGCGGCTGCATGACCGTGACCGGCAGGACGATCGCAGAGAACCTTGCCGATGTTAGGTTCCCGACCGACCAGGATGTCGTTCGTCCGATCACGAACCCGCTCTCGCCCACAGGCGGGGTGGTCGGCCTGCGCGGCAGCCTTGCGCCCGATGGCGCCCTGGTCAAAGTCGCGGGCATGCAGGGACAGGAACTGCGGTTCCGTGGCCCGGCACGCGTGTTCGACAGCGAGGAGGAAGCCTTCGCGGCAGTGGAGACGCGCGCCTACAAGGAAGGCGAGGTGCTTGTCATCCGCTACGAGGGCCCACGCGGCGGCCCCGGAATGCGGGAAATGTTGTCCACGACCGCCGCTTTGTACGGGCAGGGAACGGGAGGCAAGGTGGCGCTGATTACCGACGGCCGCTTTTCGGGGGGAACGCGCGGCTTCTGCGTCGGCCATGTCAGCCCGGAGGCGGCGGTAGGCGGCCCGATCGCTTTGATACAGGATGGCGACATCATCGTTCTCGATGCAGAATCAGGCACTCTGGACGTCGAGCTCAGCATGGCTGACTTAGACCAACGCCGTACGAAATGGCAGCCGCGCAGAACCGACTACCAGTCGGGCGCGCTTTGGAAATATGCCCAGACCGTCGGCGGCGCCGACAAGGGCGCTGTCACGCACCCCGGCGGCAAGGCCGAAACCCATACCTACGCGGATATCTGATGAACAGGCGCCGGGTCACCTTCTATATCGTGCTCGCGCTGGTCGCGGTCCTGGCGTTGTTCGCACTCGCCAACGTCGTGCTCAACGTTATAAACCTCACGGACTCCGGATCTGACGAGCCAGACGCGGCGACCCTGCAAAAAGGGTTTGAACAAGTAGCCCCGACATCGACCCAGGATGACGTAATCGCGTTGATGGGGTCGCACGAGGACGTTCAGGAATGCCCGCAAGCGCCGCTGACAGACTCAGGCGGATCGATCTGCGCCCATATCTATCATTACCATGCCGGTGACCAATCATGGGACTTCCAGTTCGACATGAACGGCATGCTGATGAAGAAAAGCATAGGCGGTCTGAACCGGTAATCGCGTCCATACTGGCAACCCGCCCCGCAAGCGCGATACAGTGAAAAGCGCGGTACAGCGAACTTACGGCACGGATGTGGGTAGATTGCCCGAACGGTTTTTTCTCTCGATCAAACTGGCAAGAAGCACGGAGATTTCATAAAGCACCAGCAACGGGATTACGAGCCCGATCATACTGATGACGTCAGGCGGTGCAAGTACGGCGGCGACAATGAACATCATTAGTATAGCATAGCGTCGCTTGTTACGCAGGGTCGCCGAAGTAATGACACCGGTTTGCGCCAGCAATGTCACCAGCACCGGCATTTGAAAACAGATACCGAAGGCGAAAATGATGTGCATGACAAGCGACAGGTAGTCTTCCACCCTTGGCTGCGCTTCTATCGGAATGCCGCCGCTGCCGCCGCCGAACTGGAAACCAAGAAAAAACCTCCAGGCAGCCGGTAGAACCATGTAGTATGCCAAAGCAGCGCCCAGGAAGAACAGTACAGGGGTTGCAACCAGGAAAGGCAGGATTGCGTGCCGTTCGTGCTTGTAGAGGCCGGGCGCAATGAAGAGCCAAACCTGATTGGCGATGATCGGAAAGGAAACGAAAGCACCGGTGAAAACCGACAGCTTCACCTCGGTCATGAACGCTTCCGTCAGATGGGTGTAGATCATATGCCCTTTGTCCGGACCGAACGCCTGGGCGAGCGGACGGGCCAGGAACTCGAAAATATCGGCTGCGAAATGGTAGCTCGCGGCGGAAGTTATGATCAGTGTTGCCAGAGAGTAAACAAGGCGTCGCCTCAGCTCGACCAGATGCTCAAGCAGGGGCATGCGGCCGTGGTCGAGAGTCTCAGTCATGATCGGGCTCCGAAACCGGCCGCTCGGGAAGACCTGCTTCCCTTGCGAGGTTCGCCTCCGGCTGTACGATCTGGTCAATGCTCAACGGCTGCGCAACCTTGTTGGCCGCGTTCTGTGCAGCTTGCCTAAGCTCGTGCAGTTCGGCTTCGCGCGCCAGTTCATCGATGGCAACGTGGAAATCTCGTGCCATGCTTTTCGCGCGGCGCATCCAGCGCCCTGCCGTCGCCATCGCGCGCGGCAGATCCTTCGGTGGTATCACAAGAAGCGCCACCACTCCGATCAACAGCAGTTCCTGCCATGACATATCGAACATGCGCATGATGTGCTCCGTTCCTGAGCAATTTGCAAGTTCCGGCATGCAAAGTCGCAGGTTACCGTTGCAGCAGAAACCAAGACATGTTAGTTACATAAGTGTAAATAGAGAGGTAGACCAAGGGTAGATTGATCAATGTACTATGATCCTAAGTTGAGGGCGTTTTGCGATCTGAAGTCCCAAGCGCAGCAGAAGGAAGACATTCTCAAGGAGCGTACCGAGCCAGCGGCAATTGCGAAGCTCGAGACGCTTTTCCGCTCCAATCCCTTGCCGACGATGATGTGGGCCGTAAACGAGCTGTTCGCTTCCGAGCATCGAAAAAGTTTTCTGTCGCATGCTCATGAAGGCTCCCTGCATCATTCGAGATCGCACGATAGGCAGGCTTTGCGACTCAATTCCGAACTCTCCCTGCAGAAAACGTTGATATGGGGGATTGCAAGAAATGCCCTCCTGATTCCGGACCGGCATTTGCGGCAAGGTTCGGAGGATACAGCCCACTTCTTTGCAGACCAGCTCGGCTTTGATGCTGCTACGAAGAGGGTAGATGAAGCTCGCGCAGCCCGGCGCTTGCAGAGCGTACCGGAGTTGTCACCCCTCCAGCTGCGCATGCACCGGACGGTGCAACAAACGGCGTCGACCCTATTCCAGGCGCTGCAACTGGGCCCGGACCAGAGGGTGGCCGGCAAGAAGGCGGCGATCAGGAGCAACAGCGAGCGGCTTATCGATCAGGCGGCCAGTCTCGATCCGGCGGCAGCAGTGTACCACCTGAATGTTGCGTGCAACTTCGCGAACTTCCATGGCATGGCCGAAACCGCAAAACGTGCGCGAGCGGAACTGCAGGCTCTGGAACCGGTCGAGCCGATCTACCTGTCCCAACGCCAGGTGGAATGGGAGCGGCAGCTGATGGACAGGCGTCCACGCGGCCGCGCGCCCGGATCCGATCAGCCTCAATAGCGGGTTCAGCTGTCCAGGATAGCTTCGGATTGTCTCTCTTCCAGACGGTCGAACAGGCTTGCCTTGGCCGGGCGCGCGTCCAGCAAGCCATTGGCGCGCAGTTCGTCCAGCCCAGGCAAGTCAGTTATGCTTGACAACGAGAAGTGGTCCAGGAACGCGGTCGTCGTCACCCACGTCAAGGGGCGACCCAGAGTTTCGCGTCGCCGCCCGGGCTTTACCCAGCCAAGCTGGACCAACGTGTCAAGCGCGCCCTTGTGAAACGCAACTCCCCTGATCTGCTCGATTTCGCCCCGCGTTACCGGTTGATGATACGCGATGATCGATAATACTTCGGTCGACGCGCGCGTAAGCCGGCGGGGAGCTTGCGTCAGCTTGCCAAGCTGCGCCGCCAGATCCGGCGCCGTGCGGAATACCCAATGTTTCTGGCGTTCCACCAGAACGACGCCGCGTGCCGAGTAGATCCGACGCAGTTGCTCCAGCAACGCGGGAACGTCACGGCCCGGCAGGTAACCGGCCAATTCCTTCTCGGCCAAGGGTTCGGCGCTGGCGAAGATCACCGCTTCGAGCAAGCGCAGATCATCATCCATCGCGCTCTCCGAAAACTTCAGGTTGTGGAATGCCCCTTACGTAGAGAGCCGCGAATGGCCTCTCCTGCTTTATCGTCAGAGTTCCCCTTTTTACCAGCTCCAAGCCGGCACCAAACGTCGCTGCCAAGTGAGCGCGGCGATGCAGAGGCGAGGGAACGTCCGCAGGAATGAAACCGGACAGTGCCGACCAGTGCGGCAGGCAAGAGAGGACGCCCGAAAGCCGTTCCAACGCATGCTCGATCGAATCGAGCATAAGCGGCGCGATCTGATAGAGCGAGACCGGTTCGCTCCGAGCGCGCGCCTTCGCGTAGGCTTCCAGAAAATCATGCATCGACAGGTCGACGGACCCGATGAGCTTCGTTGAAAAGCTTTCCCGCGCGCCGCGGGACAAGACCGAACTGCCGAGACGAGGACGCACCATCAACGCATCGCCGGCATCGCGCATCGCTTCCAGCCGGCGCAGCTGGAACGCAAGCGCAGCAGCCAGTTCTAGGGGAGTCTGCTCGGTTTCACCGTCATTATCGGGCGATGCGGGAAGCAGCAGCCGCGATTTGAGGTAGGCGAGCCATGCCGCCATGACTAGGTAGTCGGCTGCGACTTCGAGTTGCAGATGCCGCGCCTGCTCAATGAACGCGATGTACTGCTCCGCAAGCGTGGCGATGGACAGCTGCGTCAGATCGATCTTCCTGTCTCGCGCGAGTTGCAGCAACAGGTCAAGCGGACCGCCAAACCCGTCCAGGTCGAGGATCAGCTGCCCATCCGGCGCCTCGGCTGGTAAGCTACTCCCCATAGCCGGGAATCAGCTCGCGCAGCCGGGCGCGTTTGGCGAAAGCGACTTCGGGCATTAAATGGCGGGACAACGCGAAAGGCAGCATGGCCGCTTCGGCCAGGCGCGCGTAGGTTGCCGGTGTGATTCGCGTGATTGCCGGCGCGATCAGCTCCATTTCATCCAGCTTGCCGCTACAATGAAGCGTCAGGTCGTTACCCGCCGCCAGAGTGGCTTCGGCTCGTTCGCGAAGCCCTCCGCTCAGCGCATGCATGCCGATATCATCCGCGATCAGTACGCCCGGAAATCCCATGCCGATGCGGATAACGTCCTCGATCACGGTGCGCGAAGTGGAAGCAGGCTGCTCCGCGTCTATGTCGGAATATTTGACATGCGCCACCATTGCCCAGGGTAGTCCGGCGTTTCCTGGATGCGCCAGCTTCCAGAACGGGTGAAAGTCGGTTTTGATCAGTTCGGCTCGGGATGTCGTGACGTTGGGCAGGTCTGCATGGCTGTCCACCGGCGCCCGGCCGTGGCCCGGAATGTGCTTGATGACCGGGACCACGCCGCCGATCTGCAGGCCGAAGCATACCTGCGTTGCCAGCTGCGCAACGAGTTCGGGATCGCTGTCGAAAGCCCTGTCTCCCACGACGCCGTGCGCGTCGGGGAAGTACAAGTCCGCGACGGGGGCACAGTTCACCGTGACCCCCAGCGAAGCCAATTCGTAGGCGATCAGGCTGGCGTTCAGCATTGCCGCTTCCAGCGCCGGGCTAAGCTCGCCGGCATCGGGACCTGCCTGCAGCGCCAAGCCATGGGCCCGGTCGGCCCGGAGCATGTCACCGAACACCCGCATCGGTGGAAATTTGGGCCAGTGCGGCGGTTTCAAACGCGCAACGCGCCCCCCTTCCTGGTCTATCAGGATAGGTGCATCGTCACGCCCGACGCTGTCGCGCAAAGCACGGGTTAGTGCACGCACCTGATCGGGAGTTTCACAGTTGCGCTGGAACAGGATGAAACCGAGCGGATCGAGTTCGCGGAAGAAGCGCTGCTCGGCGTTTGTCAGCACGGTTCCGGAACAGCCGAGTATGACCGCAAGCGGCAAGGAAGCCGCGCTGGGATAGTCAGCGCGAGACTGCGATGCAGGAGACATTGGCTGCCTTTAATGTTGCACAGGTTTGCTTGGCGATGTCGGGCCCGAGCGGCCCGGCCTTCAGCCTGAACCATATCCCCTTGTCACCAAGGTCTACACGCTGGATCGACGGCGACAGGGGGCTCAGCTGGTCGGCGTGACGCGCTTGCAGCCGTTTCCATTCGCCGTTCGCGCTCGCCTCGTCCCTGAAGGCACCGAGCTGGATCATGCCGCCGCCAGCGCCTGTGTTGACGGGCTTGGCCTTTTGCGGGATCGCTTTGGAGGCCTGTTTCGACGGGGAAGGTGCAATCGCCGCCTCAGGATTGCTCCCGTCACGATCCTGCCCGTTCGCTGCCTGGCTTTCCGGTGCCGGCGGAAGCGGGAGCTTGTTGGCCGGGATCGCTGATGGGTTGTGAGCTGTGACAGGCGCAAGCGCGGAGGGATTGTCGCTCGTCGAGGTTTCGACGTCGCCAGGGGGGGAGTCCGCGTCCGAGGATGTGCCGGGTACGCGCGCTGCCGGCGCATCAGCATCGAAGGTACTCCTGGCCGCCTCCGCTGCCGGCGGCTGAGGCTTGGGCAGCGGCTGCTCGGGGGGTTGCAGCAAATGTTCGACCTCGCTGGACGCACGCCGTCCCTTGTGCTGCGTCAACTCATCATAGACAGTAGTGTCCTGGAATGGAATCTCCGTTCCCCCTGGGTTGTCCGGCTTGACCTTGACCGGACCAGGCTCCGCGGCAATCACCGGCAGCTGCCCCGATGCGCCGATAGGATGGCGCCGATAGGCGATCATGACAAAAGCGGTGAACAGGACCAGCGCGCAGCCGACAAGAAAAGTCGGGATCAGCGATCGGCGTCCGCGGCGTGTCGGCATGGGCGAGGACCTCTGTGTCTCTTCGAAATAAGGTTCGTGCCGTTTCCTGTAAGGGCCAGCGCCAAACGGTGGCTCTTGCCGGTGATCGTCGTCGAACGGATTGCCTGTCATCCTGGCTCGTGGGAAAGGACGAGGGCGGTCGCCCTGACAAGCGCCAGACGGGCGCGCGACAGCTCACGGTCCGCAGGGGCGATGAAGCCGAGCATCGAATTGTCTCGCCGCGATGCCCAAACCGCGCGGAAAGCGGTCGCCACATCCTGCAAGTACTTAGCAATCTGCCGATCTTGGCCGTTGGCAAGCGCATAAGGCCAGCCGGCGAGAGTTTTCATCAATGCGGCGTCCGGCTGACCGTCGATCCGGGCCAGCTTTGCACCGGCGAGAGCATTGTCGTGCAAATCTTCACCTGACTTGGCGGCATGCCCGAGGACGGAGCAGCACAGCGCCAGCACGTGCGACAGGTTGAACACCGGATCGGTCGCCGACCAGTCGGTCGCGGCGGCGTGATCGACATGCCCGCATACATCCCGGTCACCCCCGCCATGCAGGATGCCGGCGATGGCGCGATGCCAGACAACCGGTTTCAGGCGCAGGTTGACGAAGCCGTTCTCGGCCGCGTCGGCGTGCAGCACATCGGGCAGGGCAATGAAGTGACGGGCCAGGGTTTTTGCCAGCGTGGGCGCATCCACCCTGCCGGCGGCGACCAGTGCGGCGTTGGTGGACATATCCCCATGCCTTGGGTCGCGTGCCGGCTCGACGCTGAGACGCCCGAAGTCCACTGCGTCGAGGTCGCCGGCGGAAACCATCCGCTCCAGCTCGAACCGCATCAGGTGTTCATAGGTCTCGTAAAGGTTCATGGGGTCGGGCTGCGCAGGTCGAAAAGGCGGTTGTGTTCGGTCAGGGCATAACGGTCGGTCATGCCGGCGATGTAGTCGGCGATCAGCCGGGCTTGCTCTGCCTTGTTTCCCGAAGGTGAACGCCAGTCGGGTGGAAGGGTTTCCGGCTCGGCAATGAAAATCTCGAACAGGTCGCGCACGACCCGCCTCGCCTTGCTGGTCATCCGGTTTACCTGATAATGCCGGTACAGGTGTTCCCACAGGAAGGCGCGCAACTGCTTTTCCGCCGGTTGGAACCCTTCCGAGAAGGCGACCACGGGCGCACCCGCGTTGCGGATGTCATCCGCGCTTTGCGGGTTCAGGGCCGCAAGCCGTCTGCGGGTCTCGTCCAGCACATCCAGAACCATATGGTTGATGGTCGAGCGGATCAGCTCGTGGATCAGGCGCGAGCGGTCGAGGACAGGGCCTTTCCGCACGTCGACCGAGCGCAGCGCGTCGCCGACGATCGGCAATCCGCGGAGCTGGTCGATGGTGAACGCTCCGGCGCGAAGCCCGTCGTCTAGATCGTGATTGTTGTAGGCGATGTCGTCGGCCAACGCCGCGATTTGCGCTTCGGCCGAGGCATGGCTGGCAAGCTCCAGATCGTACTGGCGGCTGAACGCTTCGGTCGTCAGGCCCAGTTTCTTGCCGTGAGTGACCGGCACCGCCGGGCCATTGTGTTTGACCAGGCCTTCCAGCGTCTCCCAGGTCAGGTTCAGACCGTCGAAATCGGCATACCGGCACTCGAGACGGGTGACAATCCGCAAGGCTTGGTCGTTGTGATCGAAGCCGCCATATTCGGCCATGCAGGCCCGCAACGCGTCCTCGCCGGCGTGGCCGAAGCATGTATGGCCAAGGTCGTGCGCCAAAGCCAGCGCCTCGCCAAGATCCTCGTTCAGTCCCAGCACGCGGCAGATCGAGCGCGCGATCTGAGCCACCTCGATGCTATGCGTCAACCGGGTGCGGTAGTAGTCTCCTTCGTGGTAGACGAAGACCTGTGTCTTGTACTGCAGTTTCCGGAAAGCGCCCGAATGGATGATCCGGTCGCGGTCGCGCTGGAACACAGTGCGAGTCGGAGCCTCGCTCTCGGCGAACTGCCGCCCGCGCGAGCGCGCCGGATCGCAGGCGAACGACGCCTGCTGGGGCGGGAACGGCTCTGATGCATTCGGCATGACGTTGAGTCTACGATTTGTTTGCCGGTTTGATCCAGAGCTATTCCACGCTATATTACAGCGAACAGGAGACTTCCGACATGAACGAGATCACGAAAATCGATACCGGCGTAAGTTTGAGCGAAAGCGCGTCGCGCCGCATCAGGGCGCTGCAGGCAAAGGCAGGCGACTCCAGGAAACTGCGCGTGTCCGTGCTGGGCGGGGGTTGCCAGGGTTACAAGTACAAGTTCGACTTCGTGGAGCAGTCGAACGCCGACGACAAGGTGTTCGAGCGCGACGGCGCCGAACTCGTGGTCGACGATGTCTCGATGGACCTGCTGACCGGGGCGGAAGTCAATTTTGTCGAAAGCCTGATGGGATCGTATTTCGAGATCCGCAATCCGAACGCCTCTTCCACCTGCGGCTGCGGCACGAGCTTTTCGGCGAAGTAAGGGGTGAAGATCGCGACCTGGAATGTCAACTCCATCCGGGCGCGGCTGGGGATCGTGGTCGATTGGCTGCGCGACGCCGGGCCTGATGTCCTGCTGTTGCAGGAGATAAAAACGCTCGAGTTTCCCGAGCTGGATTTTTCGGGACTCGGTTACCAGACGGTCTATGTCGGGCAAAAAAGCTACAACGGCGTTGCCATCCTGTCGCGCGAGCCGGTCACCGATCTGGTGACGGCGCTGCCCGGAGATCCGCAGGACGACCATTCGCGCTATATCGAGGGTACTGTGCGCGGCGTTCGCGTCGCCTCCATCTACCTGCCCAACGGCAATCCCGTCGATTCGCTCAAGTTTCCCTATAAGCTGGCGTGGATGGAGCGCCTGCGCGCTCACGCCGCCATGCTTCTGGAAACCGAGATGCCGGTCGTGCTGGGCGGCGACTACAATGTGATTCCCGAGCCGGAAGATTGTCATAACCCTGCATCGTGGGAAGGCGACGCGCTATACCGCCTTGAAACCCGGCAATTGTTCCGTTCTATCAAGCACCTTGGCTATACAGACGCGTTCCGCGCCGTGAATCGCAAGCCCGGGCAGTACAGCTTCTGGGATTACTTCGGAAGCTGGGAACGGGACCATGGCATCCGCATCGACCACCTGCTCCTTTCACCCGAAGCTGCGGACCGGCTGGAGACTTGCACCATCGACAAGGCCCCGCGCGGCCGGGAGAAGCCGTCCGATCACACGCCGGTCATCGTCACGCTTTCCTCCTAGCCTGATTTTCGGTACCTCAGGCGCGTAACACTGATGGACGGCGTGAATGCTCGATCTTCGCTGGATTCGTGACGAACCCTACGCCTTCGACAGAGAAATGGCGCGGAGAGGCTTGTCCGCACAATCCCCTTCCATCCTGGAGCTGGACCGTGGCCGCCGCAGCCTGCAAACCGAGATTCAGGAACTGCAGGCGGAACGCAACGCCGCCTCGAAGGAGATCGGCGCGGCGAAGCAGCAGGGCAGGGACGCGGGCGAGGTCATGGCGCGCGTCAGCGCCCTCAAGGATCGGCTTACATCGCTGGAAGCGGAAGAAAAACTGGTCGCCGAACAGCTGGACACGATCCTTGCCGCGCTGCCGAGCGTCATGGACCCTGCCATCCCCGAAGGTCCCGACGATGACTCCAACCTCGAGGTTCGCCGTGTAGGGGCGATCAGGCCGATGGCCGCCCCCAAGGACCACGCCGCCCTGGGCGAAGCGCTAGGCCTGATGGATTTCGAAACAGCAAGCCGCATGTCGGGCGCCCGGTTCACGATCCTGAGCGGCGGGCTGGCGAAGCTGGAGCGGGCGCTTGGACAGTTCATGCTGGATGTCGCCACGAACGAGCACGGCTACCAGGAGTGTTCCGTGCCGCTCATGGTCCGCGACAGCGCGGCTTTCGGCACCGGGCAACTGCCCAAGTTCACCGAGGATCTTTTCCGCACCACCGACGGAAGATGGCTGATCTCGACATCCGAGATGTCGCTGACCAACATTGTTGCCGAGCGCATTATCGATGCAAAAACGCTTCCTATCCGGCTATCGGCGCTGACTCCGTGCTTCCGCTCCGAAGCCGGATCGGCGGGGCGGGATACCAGGGGCATGATCCGGCAGCATCAGTTTTGGAAAGTCGAGATGGTGTCTATTACAGAGCCGGCGCGCTCGGACGCAGAGCTGGAACGAATGACGGGCCATGCCGAAACGGTGCTGAAGCGCCTCGATCTGCCATTCCGTACGGTGCTGAAATGCACGGGTGAAACCGGGTTCACTGCGCGAAGGACCTATGACCTTGAGGTCTGGTTGCCGGCGCAGCACACATACCGCGAGATTTCCAGCTGCTCGAACTGCGGCGATTTCCAAGCCCGGCGGATGAAGACGCGTTTTCGCTCGGAAGGCGAGAAGGACATGCAGTTCGTCCACACGCTGAACGGATCGGGCGTCGCGGTCGGGCGGGCGCTGGTCGCGGTGATGGAAAACTACCAGAACCCCGATGGCTCGATCAGCGTGCCCGACGTGCTCAGGCCTTACATGGGAGGGATCGGAAGAATTGAAAGCCACTGACATCTCGGGCGCGGACCTCTCGCGGTTTTGCATCCTGATCACCAACGATGACGGGATCAGCGCAAGCGGCCTGAGCGAACTCGAGGCCATTGCGCGGACGATCACGGGCGACGTATGGGTTTGCGCTCCGGACATCGAGCGTTCGGCATGCGGGCACTCGGTGACAATCCATGATCCGCTGCGCCTTTCGCAGCATGGCGACCGCCGCTTTTCGACCAGCGGCACACCGGCAGATTGCGTGTTCATCGGCGTTCATCACCTGCTGAAAGGCCGTAAGCCCGACCTGGTGCTGTCCGGGATCAATCGCGGGCTGAACCTTGGCACGCATGTAAGCTACTCCGGAACGGTTGCCGCGGCGCGCGAGGCGACCGTGCTCGGCGTTCCTGCCATAGCTTTCAGCCAGGAGCTGCGCGACTGGTCCGCAGGCGCGCGCTGGGATGTGGCCCGCCGTTTCCTGCCGGACATAGTGCGTAGGCTGGTTTTACATGGTTTCAGCCCTGGCATCCTGTACAACGTGAATTTTCCCGACGTGGATCCGGAGGAAGCGACAGGACCCCATGTCGCGCCACTGGGCGTTTACGACCTCGAGCAGGATTTGCAGGTGCGCCGCGATCCGCGTGGCCGGGACTACTTCTGGGTCGGTGCGAACTTCAAAACGCGAAACGCCACACCCGGAACCGACATAGCCATTCTGGCTGAAGGCGGGATCACGGTCACTCCGCTCAGTCTGGACTCGACTGATCAGTCCGCACTGCGAAGCGCTCGAACTGTGTTTGCCGAAGCGGGTTCATGACAATCGAGGCGCGCAAGATCAGGATGGTCATGCACCTGCGCCGTTCGGGCATCCAGGATATGGATGTACTCAGCGCGATCGAGCGTATCCCGCGCGAACGCTTCGTGCCCGAGGCCTTCCTGGACAAGGCTTACGACGACACGGCGTTGCCTATTGGCATGGGACAGACGATTAGCCAGCCGCTGGTGGTTGCAACCATGACCGAAGCCCTGAGGCTGGCCAGGACCATGAAGGTCCTCGAGATCGGGACAGGGTCGGGTTACCAGACCGCGATCCTCGCCATGCTGTCGCGTCGCGTGTACACGGTGGAGCTGTTGCGGGAACTGCAGGTCGAGGCTGAAAACATCCTTCATGAACTTCGGCTCACCAACGTGACGGCCAAGGTTGGAAACGGAATGAAAGGCTGGATCGAGCAGGCGCCGTTCGACCGGATCATCGTCACCGCCGCGGCGATGCGCGAGCCGCCGCCGGTGCTGCTTGAGCAACTCGGCCCGGGCGGAATCATGATCGCGCCCATTGCGCAGGACGCGATCAACCAGGTAGTGGCCGAGTTCACCCGCACTGAAACCGGCATCGAGCGCAGGGATCTGTTTCCCGTTCGCTTCGTGCCGCTCGTCCCGGAGAAGCAGTCTTGAAACTACGTGCCCTCGTTTTGCTGCTTCCTCTGATGGCGGGGGCCTGCGCCGGCCACCCGGATCGCGGGACGGCACTGGGCGGCATGCAGACCGTGTCGGTGCATCCCGGCGAGACCGTATACCAAGTCGCGCAGCGCGTCGGCGTTCCCGTGCGCGACATGATCGACGCCAACCATTTGTCGCCGCCTTATTATTTGGCCGCAGGGCAAACTTTGGTCGTGCCCGTGCCGCATATCTACGTGGTGCAGAAGGGCGACTGGCTATCCACCATCGCCAACCGCTTCAATGTCAGCCAGAACAGCATTGCGCGCCTCAATCAACTTTCGCCACCCTACAAGCTGCAAGTCGGCCAGCAACTCCAACTGCCCAACTTTCATGGCGAAGACGTCGATACCGGTACCCTGAACGCGGCAGGTGCCGCCTCCGCAAGCGAGGGTGTTCCGCCGCCGCCGCCCCGCGAAGCCGTGGAGACGGCGCCGCTTGGGCCGCCTTCCGCCATGGCGAAACCGGGGATGACGGACCGGTCTTCGCCGGCGGCGTTGGCGCCGCCGACCACGGTGGCGGCTCTCCCTATGGAAGAAGCGGCTCTACCGGCCAGCGGTTTCATGTGGCCCGTGCGCGGCGAGGTGGTTTCAACCTTCGGCGCGAAACCGGGCGGTCTGCACAACGACGGAATCAATATCGCCGCCGCCGAAGGCACGCCGGTGCACAGCGCCGCGGCAGGCACGGTCGCCTATGCCGGCAACGACCTCAAGGGCTTCGGCAATCTGATCCTGATCCGCCACGCCGATGGCTGGGTGACGGCCTATGCGCATCTGGCTTCGATGAACGTGGCGAAGGGCGCGACCGTAAAAGCCGGGCAGACCATCGGCGCGGTGGGCCAGACCGGATCGGTCGACAGCCCGCAACTGCATTTCGAGCTGCGTCACGGCAAGGACGCGGTGGACCCGACCACGAAGCTGAGCACCTAAAGATACCAGTTCGCTTTGCTCACGGTAATGAAAGTGGTCCCAATAAGCTGAAGGGAGCATAAGCTAGGCCCGTCCGCGCAAATCCTGTACGAACTGCCAGGCCACGCGGCCTGAACGGCTGCCGCGAGTGATCGCCCATTCCAAGGCCTCGGCGCGGAGCCCGTCGGGCGCGATGGCGAGCCCTGCCGCCTTTACATACCCCTCGACGATGGCGAGGTAGGTTTCCTGGTCGATAGTGCGGAAGCCGAGCCAGAGGCCGAACCGATCCGACAGGGAAACTTCCTCGTCCACTGCCTCGGCCGGATTGATTGCCGTCGAGCGCTCGTTGTCGGTCATGTCGCGCGACATCAGGTGACGGCGGTTCGAAGTCGCGTAAACGACGACATTGTCAGGCCGGCCTTCGATGCCGCCGTCCAGAACCGATTTCAATGCCTTGTACGTGTTGTCGTCGCTCTCAAACGAAAGATCGTCGCAGAATAGCACGAAGCGGCGCTGGGCTTGGCAAAGTAGGCCGAGGAGACGAGGCAGCGTAGCAAGCTCGTCACGCGAAACCTCGACCAGGACCAGTGACCCCGGCTCCGCGCGGTTCACCTCCGCATGCACGGCCTTGACGACCGAGCTTTTGCCCGTACCCTTTGCGCCCCATAGCAGCACGTTGTTGGCCGGGAGCCCACGCACGAACTGGCGCGTGTTGCGCAGCAACGTTTCAGCCTGGCGTTCGATGCCTTTCAGCTGCGCCAGATCGACATGACTTACCGCGGCGACGCCGGTCAGAGTTCCTGACTCCCAGCGGAAGGCATTTCCTTCCTTCAGCATCGCCGCGGTCTGCCGAGCTGGGGCAATGCGCTCCAGCGCGTCGGCAATGCGGCCAAGCAGAGTCGGAATGCCGGGTTCGTCAATCATGGTTGATTGATTGCTTGCCAACTCGTCTCTGGCAAGCCAATAGTCCCCTAAGAAATCATGAAGGGTGGAGCGGGAATGTTCGTCACTTCGGCCTATGCACAAACGCTGACGCATGCGGGCGGCGGAACGAGCGACCTGCTGCTGCCAATGGTGCCGCTGGTCCTGATCGTGCTTGTGTTCTACGTCTTGATGTTCAGGCCCATGGAGCAGCAGCGCAAAAGGCAGGAACTGATCCTCGCAGGCGTCAAGAAAGGCGATCAGGTCGTAACCGCAGGCGGCCTGATCGGCACGATACAGCGGGTGGACGATGAGGAACTGCTGCTCGAACTGGCGGAGAACGTTCGCGTCCGTGTTGTACGCTCGACGATTTCCGGATTGCATGGCGCCGCCGCGCCCGAGAAAGCCTCCAAGTTTCCCGGCAAGACACGCTGATGTATTTTTCGCGCGCCAGGATCGCGGCCATGGTCGCGGTGTGCCTGCTGGGCCTCCTGTTTGCGATGCCGAACCTCTTTCCGAAAGAGCAGGTCGAGAAATGGCCTGCCCTGCTGCCCAGCCGGCAGATGAACCTCGGTCTCGATCTGAAGGGCGGAGCGTATCTGCTGCTGAAGCTCGACCTCGACGCCATGCGCAAGGAGCAGTTCGAAACAGCGCTCGACGGGGTGAAGACCCAATTGCGCAATGACCGGATCGGCTTTACGACGCTTGCCGCCACGGCAAACGGTTTTCACATCACATTACGCGATCAGGCGCAGGCGCAGGCTGCGATAAGCTCGCTCGCGAAAGTGGAGGGCGTCGGGCAGGACCAGACCGCAACGTTCCGGATCGCGCCGACCGGTGACGGGACGGGCATCGACGGCGCCATTACCGAAGCGGCCGGGCGGGACCGGGCTTCGAAAGCTGTAACGCAATCGATCGAGATCATTCGCCGCCGCATCGACCAGCTTGGTGTCGCCGAGCCGCAGATCGCGCGCCAGGGGAACGATCGTATCCTGGTGCAGCTTCCCGGCGTAAAGGATCCCGACCGCGTGAAGGCGATCATAGGCACGACGGCCAAGATGAATTTCCAGATGCTGGATGAAACCGCCGATCCGAGTGCGACGGTCGCGCCGGCGGGCGACGAGATCCTGGATGGCGAGGACAAACGTCCCGACGGAAGCGCGATCAAATACGTGGTCCGCAAGAAGATCGAGGTTTCCGGCGCTGACCTGACCGATGCCAGGGCGATGACCGATCCCAGCTCCGGGCGCTGGGTGGTCAGCCAGGAGTTCAACAGCGTCGGCGCAAAGCATTTCGGAGAGACGACCACAGCCAATGTCGGCAAGCGGTTCGCCATCGTCCTCGACAACAAGGTGATCAGCGCGCCGGTGATCCAGGAGCCGATTACCGGCGGCCGCGGCCAGATCAGCGGCAACTTCGACGCCAAGGGCGCCAACGACCTTGCCGTCCTGCTTCGCGCCGGCGCCTTGCCCGCGCCCCTGAAGATCATCGAGGAGCGCAGCGTCGGCCCGGACCTCGGCGCCGACTCCATCCGGTCCGGCGTCATCGCCGCATGCATCGGCCTTGCGCTGGTTGCCGTGTACATGATCCTTGCCTACGGCCTGTTCGGCTTTTTTGCCGATATCGCCGTGGTGTTCAACCTGATCATCACCATCGCGGTACTGTCGCTGATCCAGGCGACGCTGACTCTGCCCGGCATCGCCGGGCTGCTTTTGACGGTCGGCATGTCGGTCGATGCCAACATCCTCGTCAACGAGCGGATCCGGGAGGAGAGCAAGCTAGGAAGGACTCCCTTCGCCGCGCTGGACGCGGGGTACAAACGAGCCTTCGGAACGGTTCTGGACGCGAACCTTACCACGCTGATCAAGATGGCCATCCTGTTCACCTTCGGCGCCGGCGTTGTGAAGGGGTTTGCGGTGACGATCAGCTTCGGCATCGTTATCTCGCTGTTCACCGCCATGGTCCTGGTGCGCTACATGATGGTCAGCTGGCTGCGCCGCACCAAGCCTAAAACCTTGCTGACACAGGTCTGACATGCCGCTGCTTCGCCTCGTTCCCGACAACACGCGGATCCAGTTCATGAAGGGCCGGGTCGCCGGCCTCGTGACCTCGGCGATCCTTTCCATCGCCTCGGTCGTGCTGTTCTTCCACCCCGGCCTCAACTACGGAGTCGATTTCCGGGGCGGCATTTTGATCGAGCTGCGTACCGAAGGACCGGCCGATTTCGAGGCGCTGCGAAACGACGTCGAGAAGCTGGATGTCGGGCCTGTGCAGCTGCAGCAGTTCGGCAGCCCGGAGGAAGTGCTGATCCGCCTGCAGCGGCAGGCAGGAGGCGATGACGCGCAGGAACAAGCCGTGGCCAAGGTCAAAATGGACCTGACTAGCCACTTTGCCCAGGCCAGGATCATGCGGGTTGAGTCCGTCGGCGCGACGGTCAGCGACGAGCTGTTCAGCCAGGGGCTTCTGGCGCTTGGCCTCGCGCTGTGTGCCATGCTGGTGTATATCTGGTTCCGCTTCGAGTGGGAGTTCGGGCTGGGGGCGGTAGTGACGTTGATGCTGGACGTGACCAAGACAATCGGCTTCTTCGCCCTGACGCGCCTGCAGTTCGACCTGGTCAGCATTGCCGCGATCCTTACCATCATGGGGTATTCGATCAACGACAAGGTTGTGGTGTACGACCGCATGCGTGAGAATCTACGCAAGTACAAGACCATGCCGCTGCGCCAGCTGATCGACCTTTCGATCAACGAAACCCTGAACCGGACGATCAATATCTCGACAGCCACCTTCCTGTCGGCGCTGCCTTTGGCGCTGATCGCCAGCGAGGATTTGCGCGAGTTCGCCATTGTCATGCTGTTCGGCATCGTTGTCAGCACGACCTCGTCCATTTTCATTGCCGCGCCGATCCTGCTGTTCCTGGGCGAGGGCCGGCTGCGCAAGAGCGGCATCGCCGCTCCGGTGGCGACCACGCAGGC
This sequence comes from Alphaproteobacteria bacterium, assembly GCA_965199265.1. GTDB lineage: Bacteria > Pseudomonadota > Alphaproteobacteria > CALMVH01 > CALMVH01 > CBDAQV01. The sequence continues at coordinate 67,258 of CBDAQV010000010.1, forward strand.
AACGAGCCGTTGATGGACATCACCCCCGCCGTCGCCGCAGGCAAGCAGATCATCCAGAGCTACGGGCCAGCCGGGTTCCGAATCGGCGGGCAGGTGTACAAGGGGCCGGTTCTGGTGCTGCCGGAACAGGTGATCGCGTGGTCGGTGGGCGAGTTCTCCGCCATTTGCGCCGCTGACTTCGCGCCACTACTGGAAGGCGAACCGAAGATTGAAGTCGTGCTGTTCGGCACCGGCGCGACCGGGCTTCTGGTACCCTCGCAGCTCAAGCGTGACCTGAAAACACAAGGCCTTGCCATGGATGGCATGGACACGGGCGCCGCGTGCCGGACCTACAACGTGATGCTCTCCGAGGAGCGCCGCGTTGCGGCGGCGCTGCTGCCGGGTTGATTTGCATGTCCAGACAATCCCGGACAGCGCCAAACCATGATCCGGGATGACGTCACTATCGCTTAGTGCTTGGCCAGCAGCTCCGCAACTGCTTCCCAGTTCACCATGTTGGACAGGAATGCCTTCAAGTAGTCGGCGCGCTTGTTGCGGTAGTCGATGTAGTAGGAGTGTTCCCACACGTCGCAGCCCAGCAGGGCGTGGCTGCCATGCGCCAGCGGGTTGTCGCCGTTGGGGGTCTTCAGGATCGACAGCTTGTGGCCGTCGCTGACCAGCCAGACCCATCCGCTGCCGAACTGGCCAACGCCGCCGGCGACGAAATCCTCCTTGAACTTGTCGACGCTACCGAAATCCGCGACGATCTTCTTTTCCAACTCGCCCGGGATCGCGCCGCCGCCGTTCGGCTTCATCCACTTCCAGAACTGGATGTGGTTCCAGTGCTGCCCGGCGTTGTTGAAGATCGCCGCGAGTTCGGCCTTGCCGTTGGTCTCCTGTACGATCTCGTCGAGGCTCTTGCCATCGACGGCCGAGCCGGGGACGAGCTTGTTCAGCGCGTCCACGTAGGCCTGATGATGTTTGCCATGGTGGAACTCGAGTGTCTCGGCCGACATATAGGGCTGTAGCGCATCTTTCGGATAGGGCAGGGCCGGAAGTTCGAACGCCATGGGATCACCTTTCAAGGTTTGCTAACGCGAATGCCGCTAGATACTCCTACCCCTAACGCTTTCCAAGCCGGTTTGTCCCCAACTTGACCCAAGTTCTTTCCTATTGCGGCGAGCAGGTGCGCCAGTACGACCCGGACCGGTTCCTGACCGCGCTGTTCGCGCCTTCCGAGAAACGTGAAAGCCTGCTGGCGCTTTATGCGTTCAACCTGGAGCTGTCGCGCATCCGCGAGAGCGTGCGCGAGCCGATGATGGGGCAGATCCGCCTGCAATGGTGGCGCGAGGCGATCGCCGACCTGTACGAAGCGAAGGTGCGCGGACATCAAGTTCTCCAGGCTCTGGACGGCGCGGTATCCAGGCTGGTCGACCAGGCATTATTGCAGGAGATGATCGACGGACGCGAGGTCGATCTGGCCGACGTGCCGCCTGCGACCGATGTCGCGGTGAAGGAATACGCGCGTTCGACCGGGGGAGCCCTCATGCGCGCCGCCGCCATGCTGCTCGACGTGACCGATCTTGCCACGCTGGAAGCCGCTGCGGACATCGGCGAGGCGGTCACACTCGTCGGCCTGCTCCGCTCCGTGCCGTACCATACGGCGCAAGGCAAGTCGTACCTGCCCAGCACGCTCGCCCGGCGCCTGAACATAAACCCCGCCGCGCCGCAGAACGCGCGCCCGTTCGGGATCGAGGTGGTGACGATGCTGATCGCCTGCGAGGCGACGCGGCTGCTGCGCATCAACCATCCCAGCGTTCCACGCGCCGCCATCGCGGCCTTCCTGCCGGGACGGCTGGCGTGCCATTACATCAAGCGGCTGGCGCGGCTTGAATACGACCCGTTCCGTCCGGAGAACCTTGCCCCATCACCCCTCAAGCCGCTGGATCTGGCGTGGGCCTGGGCGCGCCGGACGGCGTGAACGTCAACCTTTTCGCAGTTCACGCAAACCCCGCGACATCCGCCAGCGCCCGTGTCGTGTACGCCTTCTTGCGCTCGCGGCCCTTCGCCTTGCTTTCCACCGCCGGGAACAGGCCGAAATTTACGTTCATCGGCTGGTAGGTCTCGGCGTTCGCGCCGCCGGTGATGTGGCCCAGCAGCGCGCCAAGCGCGGTCGTGTCCGGCGGCAGGATGCTGGCTTCGCCGCGGCTTTCGGCGGCGGCGAAACGTCCCGCCAGCAGGCCGATTGCGGCGCTCTCGACATAGCCCTCGCAGCCGGTGATCTGGCCGGCGAAGCGCAGGCGTGGCTCGGCCTTCAGGCGTAGGGTCCGGTCCAGCAGGCTCGGGCTGTTGATGAAAGTATTGCGGTGCAGGCCGCCCAGCCGCGCGAACTCGGCATGTTGCAGGCCGGGGATCAGGCGCAGCACGTCGCCCTGCGCGGCGTATTTCAGCTTCGTCTGGAAGCCGACCAGATTGTAGAGCGTGCCGAGCGCGTTGTCCTGGCGCAGCTGCACCACGGCGTAGGGGCGGCGGCCGGTGTGCGGGTCGGTCAGCCCGACCGGCTTCATCGGCCCGAAACGCAGGGTGTCGAGCCCACGCTGAGCCATCACCTCCACCGGCAGGCAGGCGTCGAAATAGGGCGTGCTGGCTTCCCACTCCCTGAACTCGGTCGTCTCGCCCGCCAGCAGCGCGGCGATGAACGCGGCGTACTCGTCCTTCTCCATCGGGCAGTTGATGTAATCGGCGGCGGTTCCCGACGGGCCGACTTTATCATAGCGCGACTGGAACCACGCGCGGCCGAAGTCGATGCTGTCCTTGTAGACGATGGGGGCGATGGCGTCGAAGAAGGCGAGCGAGTCGCCGGTCAGTTCCCGCAGCGCCTGCGCCAGCGGCGCGGAGGTCAGCGGCCCGGTGGCGACGATCACGGATTGCCAGTCGAGGGGCGGCATGCCGCCGATCTCCTCGCGAACCAGCGTGATCAGGGGGTGGCCGTCGATCGCCTCCGTCACCGCGACCGCGAAGGCGTCGCGGTCCACCGCCAGCGCGCCGCCGGCGGGCAGCTTGTGCCGGTCGGCCATGGCGAGAATCAACGAGCCGCAGCGCCGCATCTCCTCGTGCAGCAGCCCGACGGCGTTGTACTCGGCATCGTCCGAGCGGAACGAGTTCGAGCAGACCAGCTCGGCCAGGCTGTCCGTCCTGTGCGCCTCGGTCGGCTTAACGCCGCGCATCTCGTGCAGCACGACCGGAACACCGCGTCCGGCGACCTGCCACGCCGCCTCGCTACCCGCCATGCCGCCGCCTATGATGTGAATGGGGGTCATTCCTGCACCGTAACCTGTTTCTGCGCCTTGATGATCTCGCGAAATGGCGAACTTGTACCAGCCCAATCGAGCACATCCACGCGGATCGGCAGCGGCGAGTCCTCCAGCTCGTCCTTCAGGTTCGATAGAGCCCGGCTGTCCGGCGGCTCCTCGCCCATCACGCACAGGTCGAGGTCGGAGTATATCCGCGCCTTACCGTTCGCCCGGCTGCCAAAGGCGATCACCGTCCGGCCGGGCAGGTGGCGGCGCAAAGCGTCGCGGACCAGTTCCAGTTGTTCGGCGGGCAGGTCAAGCATCCTTCAAGCGCCGGGCCATGCGGTCGCGCAGGTATCGGGCATCTTCCAGGAAAGCAGGAACGATTGACAGAACTTCGAGGGCCTTGGCGCGGTCGTAAGTGTGGCTCGTGATGTTGCGCGACTTGCGGTAGGTGAACCAGCGGTCCCACCCGTTTAGCACTAGGCCGCGTACGGAAGCCAGCCGGATCAGGTTGGGAAAGGAGCCGTCATCGCCCTCCGGCTGCGCCGCCTCGGTCTCGGCAAAAAACCGGCGCAACATCTTGGGGCAGAGGTCGTAGGTGAACTCGAAGCACTGGATCACCCCGGCGCGGACGGTCTCGACCTCGGGATAACGAGCCGCATCCGCCAGGGCGTTCTCAAGCTGCGCGATGGCGCTGTTCAGGGGCGTGAGGTCGAGCATGTGCGGCCATAGCTGGTAATTTCTATAGCGATCTATATACCACTACCATGAGTGATGAACCGATCAATCTGGTGCTAGAGCATTTGCGACACCTCGGTAGCGCCATGGATCGCCTTCACGACGACATGCGCGATGTGAAGGACCGCTTGACCGGGGTCGAGCTGGCCGTCGTTTCCCTGCGCCGTGACGTCGTCTCCCTGGAAGAATCCCACGCCCGCATCTGGGCCTCGCACGACCGTCACCTGGAACGAACGGCCCGCATCGAGCGGCGTCTGGATATCTCGGACACGCCTGCCTGAAAGCGCGAAGAGTACCGACTTGATAACAGGCCTTGCATCCTGGCGGAAGGCGGCATTGTGTCAAGCCCGCTTCCGCTTCGCCGGCGCGTCGGCTTTCTCCCGCTTTGCCAAATACGGCGCCAGGTAATGCCCGGTGTAGCTGGCTTTGCTCGCAGCTATCTGTTCGGGGGTCCCTTCGGCGACGATGCGGCCCCCCTTGTCGCCGCCTTCGGGCCCCATGTCGATGATCCAGTCGGCGGTCTTGATAACCTCCAGGTTGTGCTCGATCACGATCATCGTGTTGCCGCCGTCCACCAGCTCGTGCAGCACTTCCAGCAGCTTGTGGATGTCGGCGAAGTGCAGGCCGGTGGTCGGCTCGTCGAGGATGTACAGCGTGGTGCCCGAGGCGCGACGGGCCAATTCCTTCGCCAGCTTGACGCGCTGCGCCTCGCCGCCTGACAACGTGGTCGCGGGCTGGCCGATGGTGACGTAGCCGAGGCCGACGCGCTGCAGGGTCACCAGCTTGTCGCGGATGCTGGGCACGGCCTTGAAGAACTCCGCCCCGTCGTCGACCGTCATCGCCAGCACGTCGGAGATCGACTTGTCGCGGAACGTCACTTCCAGTGTTTCGCGGTTGTAGCGCTTGCCCTTGCAGGTCTCGCAGGTGACGTAGACGTCCGGCAGGAAGTGCATTTCGATCTTGATGACGCCGTCGCCCTGGCACGCCTCGCACCGCCCGCCCTTGACGTTGAACGAGAACCGGCCGGGCCCGTAGCCGCGCGCCTTCGCCTCGGGCAGGCCGGCGAACCAGTCGCGCATCGGCGTGAACGCACCGGTATAGGTGGCGGGGTTCGAGCGGGGGGTGCGCCCGATCGGGGACTGGTCGATGTCGATCACCTTGTCGAGGTGCTCCAGCCCGTCGATGCGCTCGTGCTTGCCCGGATGCTCCTTCGAGCCCATCAGGCGGCGGCTGGCGTGCTTGAACAGCGTGTCGATGATCAGCGTCGACTTGCCGCCGCCCGATACGCCGGTCACGCAGGTGAACAGGCCGATGGGGATGTGCGCGGACACATTCTTCAGGTTGTTCTCGGCCGCGCCGACGATCGCGATCTCGCGCCCCTTTTCCGCCCGCCGGCGCTGCTCGGGGATCGGGATCATGCGGTGGTAATTGAGGTACTGCGCGGTCAGGCTGTCCGGGCATTTCAGCACTTCCTCCGGCGTGCCGCGCGCGATGACGTAGCCGCCGTGCACGCCGGCGCCCGGGCCCATGTCGATCAGGTAGTCGGCGGCGCGGATCGCGTCCTCGTCATGCTCGACCACCAGCACGGTGTTGCCGAGATCGCGCAGGCGGCGCAACGTGTCGAGCAGCCGGTCGTTGTCGCGCTGGTGCAATCCTATGGACGGCTCGTCCAGCACGTACAGAACGCCGGTCAGCCCCGAGCCGATCTGGCTGGCGAGGCGGATTCGCTGGCTCTCGCCGCCCGACAGCGTGCCAGAGTTGCGCGCCATGGTCAGGTATTCAAGGCCGACGCTGACCAGGAAGCCGAGTCGCTCGTTGATCTCCTTCAGGATGCGCGCCGAAATCTCGCGGTTCTGCTCGGACAGCGTCCCTGACAGCGCGGAGAACCAGCGTGCGGCCTCTGCGATGGACAGCGCGGAAATCTCGCTGATGTTCTTCCTGTCGATCTTGACCGACAGCGCTTCCAGCTTCAGGCGCGCCCCGTGGCAGCCCTCGCACGGAGCGGAGGACTGGTAGCGAGACAGCTCCTCGCGCATCCACGCGCTTTCGGTCTCGCGCCAGCGGCGTTCGAGATTCTTCAGGATGCCTTCGAACGGCTTGTTGGTCTCGTACTCGCGCAGGCCGTCCTCGTAGGCGATCTTGATCGCGACTTCGCCCGAGCCGTTGAGGATCGTTTCACGGATCTCCTTGCGCAAGTCTTCCCACGAGGTGTTCATGCTCGCCTTGTAGTGGCGCAGGATGCCTTCCAGCGTCTGGCGGTAATATGAGTTGGTGCTGTTCGCCCACGGCACGATCGCGCCTTCGCGAAGGTTCTTCTCCGGGTCCGGCACGATCAGGTCGGGATCGAAGAACAGCTTGGTTCCCAACCCGTCGCACACGGGGCAGGCGCCGTGCGGGCTGTTGAACGAGAACAACCGCGGCTCGATCTCCTCGATGGTGAAGCCGGATACCGGGCAGGCGAACTTGGAGGAGAACGTGGTCTGCTCGCCGCCGTCGACGTTCTCGGTGTAGATGATGCCGTCGGCGAGGCCGAGCGCCGTTTCCAGAGAGTCCGCCAGCCGGTTGCCAAGGTCGCCGCGCACGACGATGCGGTCGACCACCACCTCGATGTCGTGCTTCAGCTTCTTGTTGAGGGCAGGGACCTCGTCGATCTCGTGCAGCTTGCCGTCGACCTTGACGCGCTGGAAACCGCGCTTGCGCAGATCCTGCAGTTCCTTGCGGTACTCGCCCTTGCGACCGCGGATCATGGGGGCAAGGATCATCAGCCTCGTGCCCTCGGGCATGGCGACGATTCGGTCCACCATCTGGCTGACCGTCTGGCTTTCGATCGGCAGCCCGGTGGCGGGCGAATAAGGAACGCCGACCCGCGCGAAGAGCAGGCGCATGTAGTCGTAGATCTCGGTGACCGTGCCCACCGTCGAGCGGGGGTTCTTGCTGGTCGTCTTCTGCTCGATCGAGATCGCAGGCGACAATCCGTCGATGGAGTCGACGTCCGGCTTCTGCATCAGCTCGAGGAACTGCCGCGCGTAGGCAGACAGGCTCTCGACGTAGCGGCGCTGCCCCTCGGCGTAGATCGTGTCGAACGCGAGCGACGATTTTCCCGAACCCGACAGGCCGGTGATCACCACCAGCGAGTCGCGCGGCATCTCCACGTCGATGTTCTTGAGGTTGTGCTCGCGCGCGCCGCGGACGGTCAGGAATTTGTTCATGGGGCCGTGGTCAATCGTTCGGTTTGCACAGCATATAGGCGCGAACGAAGCAGAGGGAACAGCGGAAATTCGAGTTGCCGCAATCGTCGGATCAGAGTATAGATTAATTGAGAATACTACAGTGTTGCCCACATGTTGGAGTTCGAAGACTTTCGCGATGACTGCGCGCGTGCGGCAGACCTGGAGCCTCTCCGGCCGGTTCGATCGCTCGGGGCGTTGCTCTTGCTGGCAGGGTTGGAAGCGGGAAGTCTCTGTGTAAGCGCGGCGAAGGCTTTGGGCGAGGCTGGCGACGCACTACGCAGCTGTGCGGGCGATCGCCATGGCCGCGTAACCTTAACCCGGCCGGATCGGTAGGACTGCCCATGAGCGATGACTCGCTGCTGCTGTTTCCTGAAAACCTGAGCCCGTCAGAGCTGCGCCACAGGGCCGGCATCTCGCACGCCCACCTGTCGGCCTGTCTGGGCAAGGGGGTTGTCGCCAGCCTTGGGACCGGGGTCGTCCTCGCCGCCGTTACAGGTTCGCTGCGAACCGGAGCCGTTGTAACGGCGGCATGTCTGTTGGCCGATGCCGCCGCCGCGGTGAACTACCGCAGCGAGGAGAATGAGTACAGGCAGGCATTGGCCGAGCGCCAGGGCGATATCCGCTTGGCGCGTCCTCAAATTACGGGCGCGGCTGGTTCGTCCAAACTAGGCCGCTCCTGATCCCAGTTTTCGCTTTGCGGACGCCCTCGCGCTGGCTAGGATGCGCCACCAATTTCAGACAGGAATAATCCCGTGGCAGGCAGCGTCAACAAAGTCATCCTGATCGGCAATCTTGGCAAGGATCCGGAGGTGCGCTCCATGCAGAACGGCGGCCGGGTCTGCAACCTGACGATCGCCACCTCCGAAAGCTGGAAGGACAAGTCCAGCGGCGAGCGCAAGGAAAAGACCGAGTGGCACCGCGTGGTGATCTTCAACGACAACCTGACCCAGATCGCGGAGAAGTACCTGCGCAAGGGATCCAAGGTCTACATCGAGGGCTCGCTGGAAACCCGCAAGTGGCAGGACCAGTCGGGCGCCGAGAAGTACTCGACGGAGGTGGTGCTGAAGCAGTACCGCGGCGAGCTGACGATGCTGGAAGGTCGCGGCGAGGGCGGCGGCGACCGCGCCGGCGGATCGGGCGGGTATGGCCAGTCCGGCTATGACGATCCGGGTGTGGCGCGCGAATACGTCTCGCCATTGGCAGGCGCAAAGCCCGCTCCCGAAGTGGTCGGCGGCTCGTCGGGCGGTGGTTCCAATTCAAACTTCGACCTTGACGACGAGATTCCGTTCTAGGCTGGTGCGCTGAAATACCTGCCGTTCTACCCGCCGTATGCCAGACAATAACGATATCCTTGGCCTGATCGTCGACAGACTTCGTACTGCCCACTCATGCCATACGGTAATCCTATACGGCTCACGGGCGCGTGGCGATGCAGACGCAACCAGCGACTATGATGTTCTGGGTATCCATAATGGAAAGGGCGACGTTATACGCGATACCGGACTATGGATGGGCACCTATCTGGATCTATTCATATACCCGCGCGATAAACTCGCGAACCCGCAAGACTTCATGCAGGCACGGGGCGGAAAGGTGTTATACGAAACCGACGTCTACGGGACGAATCTGCTGCAAGCTCTCGAGGAAGTTTACGCGAGAGGTCCTGAAAAGCTGTCGTCCAACGAAGTTGAAGCGCGCCGAGTCTGGGCATTCAAGATGCTCGAACGAGCAGGCAGGGGCGATATAGAGTCGAATTACCGTCGCGTTTGGCTGATGACAGCGATACTTGAAGATTACTTCACCTGCCGTCAGCGTTGGTATGAAGGTCCAAAAACCTCGTTCAAGTGGTTGAATGATCACGAGCCAGAGCTTCTGGCCCTGTTCAAAGCGGCCCTACATCCCGGCGCGGCGCAATCTGCGCTGGAAACGCTGGTCGAGGCGGTGACGGAGCGTTACCCAGCGGAAAACGTCCAGCCTTCGCTTTCGCGCCAACCGGCGAGATGCTAGAAACCTTTCCATGACCGACCTTACCGCCCCTCTCGGCCCCCGCACTCCCGGCTCCGACATCGCTCCCGTCGCCATCGAGGAGGAGATGCAGCGCTCGTATCTCGATTACGCGATGAGCGTGATCGTGTCGCGCGCGCTGCCCGACGTGCGCGACGGGCTGAAGCCGGTGCACCGCCGCATCCTGTACGGCATGCACGCGGGCGGTTATTCCAGCGACAAGAGTTTTAAGAAATCGGCCAACATCGTCGGCGAGGTGATGGGCCGTTATCACCCGCATGGCGACGCCGCGATCTACGATGCCATGGTCCGCATGGCGCAGGACTTCTCGATGCGGCTGCCGCTGGTGCAGGGGCAGGGCAATTATGGCTCGGTCGACGGCGATCCGCCGGCGGCGATGCGCTACACCGAGGCGCGCCTCGCCAAAGCCGGCGACGCGCTGCTGGCCGATATCGAGAAGGAAACCGTCCAGTTCGGCCCGAACTACGACGAGGCGCGCGAGGAGCCGCTGGTCCTGCCGGCGCGTTTTCCCAACCTGCTGGTGAACGGGTCGGGCGGCATCGCCGTCGGCATGGCGACCAACATCCCGACGCACAATCTTGGCGAGGTGATCGACGCCTGCTTCGCCTACCTCGACAACAACGACGTGACCTTCGCCGAGCTGATGGAGATCATGCCAGGTCCGGACTTCCCGACCGGCGGCACCATCCTCGGCCGCTCGGGCATCCGCCAGGCGTTCGAGACGGGGCACGGCTCGATCCTGATGCGCGCCAAGACCGAGATCGAGGAGCACGGCAAGGACCGCAGCCGCATCATCGTCACCGAAATCCCGTTCCAGGTGAACAAGGCGACGCTGGTCAAGCGCATCGGCGAGGTGGTGAACGAAAAGATCGTCGAAGGCATCTCCGACGTGCGTGACACGTCGAGCAACCGCGGCGGCCTCCGCATCGAGATCGACCTGAAGCGTGATGCGGTGCCCGACGTGGTGCTGGCGCAGCTGTTCCGCCACACCGGGCTGCAGACCTCGTTCGGCGTCAACATGATGGCGCTGATCGGGGGACGCCCGCGCATGCTGAACGTCAAGGAAGTAATCGCCGCCTTCATCGACTTCCGCGAGGAAGTTATCACGCGTCGGACCATCTTCGACCTGAAGCAGGCGCGCATCCGCGCCCACTTGTTGATCGGGCTTGCGATCGCCGTCGCCAACATCGACGAGATCATCGCGGCGATCCGGGCCGCGCCGGATTCGGTTTCGGCGCGCGAGGCGCTGATGGGCCGTGCCTGGCCAGTCAGCGACGTCGGCCCGCTGGTCGAGCTGATCGGCGAGCCCGGAGCGCGCATGGTCCGCGACACGTACACGCTGTCGGAGGAACAGGCGCGCGGCATCCTGGAACTGCGCCTGCAACGCCTGACCGGGCTGGAACGCGACAAGATCGGCTCGGACCTGAAGAAGGTCAGCGACGACATCCTGGAGCTGCTCTCGATCCTGGCCGACCGCGACAAGCTGCTGGCGATCCTGCGTGCCGAGCTGAGGGAAGTCCGCGATCAGTTCGCCGAGCCGCGCAAGACGGCGATCGACGATTCCGAGTTCGAAGCGGACATGGAAGATCTGATCCAGCGCGAGGACATGGTCGTGACCGTCAGCCATGCCGGCTACGTCAAGCGCGTGCCGCTCTCGACCTACCGGGCGCAGCGGCGCGGCGGCAAAGGCCGCACCGGCATGGCGACAAAGGAGGAGGACTCGGTCGACGACCTGTTCATCGCCAGCACGCACACGCCGATCCTGTTCTTCACCACGCGCGGCATCGTCTACAAGCTGAAGGTCTACCGCCTGCCGGTCGGCAACCCGCAATCCAAGGGCAAGGCGCTGATCAACCTGCTGCCGCTGGAGCAGGGGGAGACGGTTTCGACCGTCATGCCGCTGCCGGAGGACGAAACCAGCTGGGACAGCCTGTCAGTCATGTTCGCGACCAGCATGGGTACCGTGCGGCGCAACAATCTGTCGGACTTCACCAATATCCGCACCAACGGCCTGATCGCGATGAAGCTGGAGGATGGCGAGCGGCTGATCGCGGTCAAGACCTGCGCCGACAGCGATGACGTGCTGCTGGCGACCAAGCGGGGCAAGTGCATCCGCTTCGCCATGGACGAGGTGCGCACCTTCATGAGCCGCGCCTCGGTCGGCGTGCGCGGGATCAAGCTGCAGGCGGAGGACGAGATCATCGGCCTGTCCGTGCTGCACCATGTCGAGGCAACGCCGGAGGAACGCCAAGCATATTTGCGCCGCGCCAACGCGCTGCGCCGCGCTGCGGGCGAGACGACGGAAGAGCTGGAAACACCGGCGGAGGACGAGGAAGCCGCGCCCGAAACCGCACTTTCGGACGAGAAGTTCGCCGAGATGCAGGGACGCGAGCAGTTCGTGCTGACGGTTACCGATCGCGGCTTCGGCAAGCGCACCTCGTCGTACGAATACCGCGTGACGGGCAGGGGTGGGCAGGGGTTCGGCAACATGGACCTGACGCCGCGCAACGGCACGGTGATCGCCGCCTTCCCGATCGACGCCGACCACCAGGTCATGCTGGCGACCGACGGCGGGCAGGTCCTGCGCATGAACTTGAGGGAAGTCCGCGTCGCCGGCCGCCGGACGCAGGGCGTGACCCTCTTCCGCATCGCGGCCGACGAGCAGGTAGTCTCCGCCGCATCCATCCTGGCCGACGAGGAAGGTGAAATCGTCGAGATCGACGGGCCGGAAAGCCCGCTTTGAGAACGGTCTATCGGTAAATCAGAAACGTTCATCAGGCTGTGTAAGCGACCATCTGAAAATGTAATTCCTCGTCATACCGTCCAAATCGTATAGTTAACTTCTGATGAAGCAGCCAAGCCTACAGTTTAGGCAACTGCACTTTTTTTAAATACTAATATCCTGAAGGGCTTTGGAAACAAAACTTCCGTCTATCGGTTTATTCTGTTATAAATAAGTTATGGCTGCCGATATAAACGTAATCACGCCTTATCCTACGTCACCGGCCTGCGGTTTTCCCCGCCCTGCGGAAGCTCTGCTCTCACCCATGCTGAACATTCAAACGGCCGCTCCAACAGGAGCGGCCGTTTCCGTTCCGGAGCATCTCAGGGGATTGACGCTTGAGGCTCGCGCAGCGCTTTGCAATCCGGTCATTGCCGCGGGTACGAGGCGGTTCCTGGAGCGTAGCGGCATGGACCGCGAAACCGGCATTGGGCTGGTCCTTGCCGGCCTTCCTTCCGACATGGTCCCGCATTTGAACAGGATGCCCGATCAATTGGAACTGGTGGTCGCCGCGGCCGAGCCTTCGATGAAGACCGATTGGCGACTGCAAACGAAGTTATATGAACTGCACCGGGCCGATTATCTTCATTGGACTGCCGAGCGCGCCGCCGAGCAAGGGGCTAAGTTTCATGTCGAGGCGCGTGTCCCGTCGCGCAACGCCCGGACATCACAGCCCGAGACGACGTTAATGACGCTCGGGCCGGAAAGCATCGTGTGCATGAAGGCAGGCAAGACTCCGCCAGGCTGGAATGTCGAGCATGTAAGCTGCCGTTACTTGGTGAAGGGGGATGGGCAATCCGCCAACCGGATCGGGAACCTGCAGATCATGCCCGCGGTGATCAACCGCTGGACGGCGACGCTCGAACAGCTGCAGTTCGAGAGCGGCTTGTTTACGGAAAAATGGAAGTCACCCTCGGCGGTCAAGGCGACTGGCGGTTCCGACCGGACTTTGATCTTGTGCGCGCGGCCGAAACAAGGACCGTCCCAGGGCTTCCTGTTCTTCGGCGCAAAGGAGCCGCAAACCAGTAATCCTGTCATCCTGGCAAAATGGCGTGACCTGGACATCTCGCAATTGCCGCGAACATCGTCTATGATGTTTTCACGGGCGCATCAGGTGATGAGGCCCACTCCTTTCCTCTGAGACACTCGTACATGGTTACATCCAGCGGCTTCAGGCAGATCCTGGACCTCTTCACGGTTCCCAACCAGATCATTGCTCCGGACCCTGTAGCTTCCCGTACCCTGCAGGAAGCCGAATATGTGCTTTCCGAACAGGGTCAGAAACTGCCGGGCGATTACCGCGAGTTCCTCACCGAGGTTAACGGTTTTACGTGGAACGGCATCGACATGTTCGGAGTGCCTCCAACCCGTAGCGACATTCACCTGCTGAACGCACAATCGACGATTGATCCGGCCCGCCGGATTGGAAGCGACAAGCTCATGATCGGGACATCGGAAAGTTACGTGTACCTCCACGACGGGTCGACAAATACATATCACCTTGCGATCCGTCCGAAGTTCGTACTTGAAGCAACCGCATGGCCAAGCTTTTCGAGCCTGCTTGTCGATATTTTCACGCAGCGGCAGGGAGTACCGCGACCCGGCCCGGCGGGCGGTCCTGTTCTCGGCTTCAACTAGGTTTACATCATGAGCGCCGGCGCCCGCCAGCTGGAATGGCATTTCTGCTTTGTAGCGATGACCCGGTGAACGAGCCGGCGAGCCTTAAGCCGCGGACAGCGCTCTACCCCGGCACTTTCGACCCGATCACCAACGGCCATCTCGACATCATCCAGCGCTCCCTCAGCCTTTGCGATCGCCTGATTATCGCGGTGGCGGCCAACGCCGGCAAAGGCCCGATCTTCAGCGCCGACGAGCGTGCCTCTCTGGTCCGGTCCGAGGTTGCGCCGCTGGTTGCTGAGGGTTGCGATGTCACGGTGGTCACGTTCAGCAACTTGCTGATGCATTTTGCCGCGCAAATGGGGACGGCTATGATCGTGCGCGGCCTACGTGCCGTTTCTGACTTCGAATACGAGTTTCAGATGGCCGGAATGAACGCCCGCCTTGACCCTAACATCCAGACGGTCTTCCTGATGGCGTCCGACCGGCACCAGTTCATCTCGTCGCGCTTCGTCAAGGAGATAGGACGGCTCGGCGGCGATATCAGCAAGTTCGTGTCCCCCAACGTCGCCGAACGCTTGGCTGAGCGGTTTGCAAGGGCAGAAGGCCTGCCGACTGCGGGAGGATAACCAATCCACCTCCGCGCGGCCCTGTCGTATCATCCTTTGCCACCGTGCGAGTTTTACGCTAGAACGCTGAACGCCGACCCGTAAGCGGGATCGAACGGCGACCGCTTAGCTCAGTCGGTAGAGCAACTGACTTTTAATCAGTAGGTCGTGGGTTCAAGTCCCACAGCGGTCACCAACCCTGCGCGTCACAAGCCTTATGGTAAAAGGCGATGCCTGACTTGACGCCCAGTGCGGCGCGTTTGCAGATCAGGCCTTGCGATTAAACTTTTTTGCCTGCGTATCCGTGTTCGCCATAACAGCAGGCGGCTTGTCCGCCATGCTTGGCAGGGCCCCGATCTTTATTCCCATCTTCTGCTCGGCGTCGCGGATCATCCGCTGGTGCATTTCGACCTTTGGCAAACCTTCCTTTGCGTCCGCCACCAAGCCGAGGTTCATGCCCTTGTCCGCTTCCTCGCTGAAGGCCATGATCGCCTCGCGATGTTCCTTGTCCATGATCTGCAGGAACAGGTTGTCGAAATCCGTGGCCGAAGCGTCCTCGAGCTGGCTGATTTCCATCTGATGACCGGCGTCAAGATCGTAGGGCTGGTAAACGTCGGCATTGTCGGCGTCCTTGGCGACCACCTTGGAAAGGTACTTGTGATCAGCGATCATACGGTCCGCAATGGCCCGCACCTCCGGGTTGTTGCTGCGATCGCGCGCAAGTTTGGACGATTCCATTTCTGTCATACTGCCTTGTGTTGCGAGCACGACGAACAGTCCGTCCTGGCTGGACGCCAAGGGCGGCGACACATCGCGAGCATGGGCGCTGACGGGCAGGGCCAACATCAGGCATCCCAAAGCTGCAGTCTTCGCGAATTTGTTCATCTTGACCTCGGACAGGAAGTAAACTGGTTGGGAATAGGGAACCCGCCTGACGAGGCCTTGTTCCAAGCGATGTCCGAGGTCATGCGCGGGTCGCGTGCGGACGAGGAACTCGCCTTAGCAAGGGGCGTTGATGTGCTATCCGAAGGACTTCAAGTGTCCGCACAGCCATTTCTCCAGCATGGAAGACAACCTTGAAACTCCATATCCTGATCTGCAGCACACGGCCGACGCGGAAAGGGCCGGCTGTTGCAAGCTGGTTCCGCCAGTACGCCGCGACGCACGGAAAGTTCGAGAGCGAATTGGTGGACATCGCCGCGTTCGACCTGCCGGTGTTCGACGAGCCGGAACATCCCGCCAAACGGCAATATGTTCATGAACACACTAAAAACTGGAGCGCCAGCGTCGACGCGGCAGACGCTTTCGTTTTCGTGATGCCGGAGTACAACCATCACACGCCGCCGGCGCTGCTGAATGCCATGACCTACGTCTATCACGAATGGACATACAAGCCGGTCGGCTTCGTCAGCTACGCCGGGCTTTCGGGCGGATTGCGCGCGGTCGAGACCACCAGGCAACTGGTCGGCACTTTTCGCATGGTGCCTGTTGTCGAGCAGGTGGCGATTCCTTTTTTCGAAAAGAAACTCGACAAGGATGACGTCTTGATCTCTGATGAAAAATTGGACAGTTCAGCCAAAGGGTTGCTGGATGAACTTCATAAATGGTCCGAAGCCCTGAAACCCCTTAGACTCAGGGGCTAACGGCTTCGAACGGCTAACCAATTCTTAGCGTAGGCGGGGTCAAAATGGCGAATTAGAACTCGTCGCGTGAAGACCCATGGCCAACCTCCTTATTGCGATCATCGGGATAGTCTTTGCCGCCGCGCTGGCCACCGCCGGCATCAGCTACCTGAACCCGAGCGCCTTCGTGGAGCACCGCCAGGCGACGGCGGGTACGTCGCAGATCGAAGCCCTGGCGGCGGACTACCAGAACCTGTCGATGAACCTCGGGCACAGGCCAACGGCTGCGGACTACGCGGCGCAGTATCCGAAGCAGTCCGCCAACTCGCAGTACAGTTACAGTTCAGCCGGGTCGTCCACCACCGTGACCACGAATGCCGACCAGGGAAATACCGCCGGCGTCAAGTGGACTTTCGTGCCGGGCTGCGGGACCGCGAGCAACGGCACGGTGCAGGATTGTTTCTGTACCACAATCAGCGACGGTTCGGATTTGACCTACAAGGCCGCCAAGATGTCGGCGTTGTCCGAAATGGATTCCACGTCGTTGTCGCGGGTGGAGTACGGATCGAGCTGTTCGGGATCCAACAACGTCACCGACCCGCATGCGTGGCCCGCCGCAGCCCCCGCAAACGGCTACACCCTGACCCTGCGCATGCAGGGCGGCACGCCGAGCGCGGCAACGGCCACGCCGTTCTACAGTTATAATCCGGTTCCCGTCACGACATGCCCCCTGGGGTGCGGACAGTCGATTCCGCGCGTGCTGGTTAGCTGGAGCTGTGTACGCTCGGACGGTCAGACGGTAGCGCAATCTTACTGCGCGTCCGGACCGCCTACTGACCTCGGTACCTGCCAGGACACAACCTACTGCAGTGTCCAAGGTGCTGCGGTCGTATCAGGCTATGGTCCTTGCATAGGCGGCGTCCAGACCCTGCAATGGAACTGTTATGCGAACGGGGTCAAGCTCAATTCAAACCAATGCACGCCTCCACCAAATCTGACCCAGACATGCGGAACCAGTAACAATAATAACAACTACACTTACGCCGTTTCAAATGCCCAGTACGGAACCTGCACGGCCGCGTGCGGCAGCAGCACAGCGCCTGTCGCAAGCTGGACGTGCGTTCGGAGCGACGGCACGACGGTCTCGCAAAGCGACTGCACCAGCGCGGGCGTGACGCCGGCGGCGACGCAGGCGTGTACCAGCTACGCGACCTGCGTCGCCAGCAGCCCGGTCTATGGTACCTGCTCAGCGACATGCGGCACCGGCACGGCTCCTCTGGTCAGCTACACTTGCGCAGACCTTGCCGGTAATTCGGTGGCCAGCAGCAATTGCCCGTCTCCCGCCAAGACGCAGGCCTGTACGTCGACGACTTCGTGCACCTACACCGCCAATGCGTCGACTTACGGAACGTGCACGCCCGCCTGCGGCAGCAGCGTGGCGGCGGCCGGCAGCAACTGGACATGCATGCAATCGGACGGTACCAGCGTCAGCCAGTCGGTCTGCCTCGCGCACGGGGTTTCGCCGACGTCGCAGGCTTGTACGAACTATTCGCTGTGCACGCCCGAAAACGTGGTCTACTCGCCCACATGCTCTAACACATGCGGCACGGGGACGGAGGCGTTGCAGTCCTGGACCTGCGGGTTCCTGGCGCAAACCGCCAGCCAGTCGCAATGCACCGCGCCCGCAGCCACGCAGGCCTGCACCGGCTACAGCGGATGCAGCTACACGGCCAGCAACCCGACGGCGTACGGCTCTTGCTCGACAACATGCGGAACAGGCACGCAAACGGCAACGGCGTTCACCTGTACACGCTCGGACGGAACCGTCGTGGCGCAAAGCAACTGCACCGCGCCGACCACGAGCTGCACAAGCACGTCGCAATGTGTCCTGCATAACTCCTACGGTCCCTGCTCTGCCACTTGCGGAGCCGGAACCCAGACTTTGAAGGGTTCCACCTGCACAGACAGCAACGGCAACTCAGCGCCCACTGCAGATTGCAAGACGCCTCCCAGCACCTTGATATGCACCAGCACGTCGGGTTGCAGCTACGTAGCTGGGCTGCCTTCGGCGTGGGGCGCTTGCTCGACGACCTGCGGCGTCGGCACGCAGACCGCAACCACCTATCCCTGCACCCGTTCGGATGGCACGTCCGAGCCGCAGGGCGACTGCACCGCCCCGGTGCGCGCCTGCACCAGCACCACACAGTGCATTCCGCATGCAAGCTACGGATCCTGCTCGTCGACGTGCGGGACCGGTACGCAGGTGCTTCTGCCGGGCTGGACGTGCACGGACAGCACCGGCAATGCAGCGCCGGCTCTGAACTACTGCACCGCGCCCATCGGCATTGCCTCTTGTACGGTTACGAGCGGCTGCAGCTACACCGCCAGCAATCCGACAGCGTACGGATCGTGCTCGACAACCTGCGGAACGGGTACGCAAACCGCGACCGCGTTCACTTGCACCCGCTCCGACGGAACGTCCGAGCCCTTGAGCGCCTGCACGGCGCCGACGAAGAGCTGCAGCAGCAACACAGGCTGCGTCGCAACCCCCACCTACGGCGCCTGCAACACGACCTGCGGCACCGGCACGCAGACGCTCACCTCGTGGACGTGCGACACGAGCGGCGGCAGCGTCGTGACGCCGGCCAGCACCTACTGCCCGACGCCGCCGGCCAGCAGCGAAAGCTGTACCGCCACGTCCGGGTGCACCTATACCGCCAGCGGCGGTTCGAACTGGGGCGCCTGCTCGACAACCTGCGGAACGGGAACGCAGACGGCCGGCACGTTCACGTGTAAAAGGTCGGACGGAACCGTGGTCGCCGCAAGCAACTGTACCGCGCCCACTCAAAGCTGCACGAGCACTTCGCAATGCGTGGTTCACGCCAGCTACGGAGCATGCAATGCGACTTGCGGCGCCGGGACCGAGGCCTTGAACAGTTCGTGGACCTGCACCGACGCGAACGGCAATGCCGCACCGACACGCAGCGACTGCACCGCCCCGGCAGGCAGCATGGCCTGCAGCGCGTACACCGGTTGTACCTATGCCGCGAGCGCGCCTACGGCCTGGGGTGCGTGTTCCAGTACCTGCGGCACGGGTACCCAGACCGCGACGGCGTTCACCTGCACCCGCTCGGACGGGACCTTGGAACCGGATAGCTATTGCACTGCGCCGACTGAGGCCTGTACGGATTACTCCAGCTGTACGTTTACCTACCAGCCTGTCAACTACAGCTACAGCAACACGTGCGCACCTGCCGATTGCGGGGCGCCCAGTCACCAGGAATTGGCAAGCTGGCAGTGCGAGCGCTTCCCGGACGGCACGATCGTCGACAACAGTTATTGCGTAAACAACCAGCCGCCTCCAGGACCGGTTTGCTACAATTACTCAAGCTGCTACACCTACACCTCGTCCAACCCGACCTACGGGGCCTGCGTGGCAAGTTGCAACGGCTCGACCCCGGTCGGCACCGCGACCTTGCCCACGGCAACCGACCCGGTGCTTGGAACAAGCTATTACGACGGGTTTACCTGTACGCGCTCCGACGGCGTTATCTTCAGCGGTGCTGGCGATGCGGAGCAGGGATGTCAGGCGCTGGTGGGCAGCTCGACCCTTCCCGCCAGCATCTCGTGCACCCCAACAACGCCGGCGACTTGCCATTGATCCCAAGGCAACCTCCTGTATAGAGAACAGGGCTGTTCATCACGGTCGGCACGACCGGAATCAACAGCTCTCCCGCTGCGACGCACTGCTTGATCCATTCTGGAAATACTTCGATTGATCGAGCTGCGGCTCAGCCGGAACGCGAGTAGCTCGTTTCCTCTTCACGGTCGAACAGGGCCATTAACAGCCGCAGGTTCCCCCATTTCTGCCCGGACAGGTTCGGATCCTGCTCAAGCGCCAGCTTCGCCTGCGCATCGGCCACGGCGATCAGGTCGACATGGGCGTTGAGGTCGGCCAGACGGTATTCGGGCAGGCCGCTTTGCTTGGTGCCCAGCATGTCGCCCTCGCGTCTCAGCCGCAAATCCTCTTCGGCGAGGAAAAAGCCGTCCTCGCTTTCGCGGATGATGCGAAGCCGCTCGGCGGCGATGCGCGACAAGCCCGGCGAGTAGAGAAGCAGCGTGGTCGACTGATCCGTGCCGCGGCCGACGCGGCCGCGCAGCTGGTGCAGCTGCGCCAGCCCGTAGCGCTCGGCATGCTCGATCACCATCACGGTCGCGCGCGGCACGTCGACCCCGACCTCGATCACCGTCGTCGCGACCAAAATCGACATCCGGCCCGCGCCGAACGCCTCCATCGCGGCCGCTTTCTCGTTCGGCTTGAGGCGGCCGTGCACGAGGCCGACCCTATCGCCGCCGAACCGTTCCTGCAGCAGGATCGCGCGCTGTCGGGCGGCGGCGAAGTCGCTTTGCTCGGTTTCCTCCACCAGCGGGCAGACCCAGTAGACCTGCGCTCCTTCGACGATCTTCCTGCCGATCGCGGCGAGCAGGTCCTCCAGCCGGTCGAGCGGCATGACGCGGGTGTCGATCGGCTTGCGTCCCGCCGGCTTCTCGGTCAAGCGGCTGATGTCGAGGTCGCCGTGCATGGCAAGGCTCAGGGTGCGCGGGATCGGGGTTGCGGTCATCAGCAGCATGTCGACGCTCTGGCCCTTGGCCGCCAGGGTCAGGCGATTGTTCACGCCGAAGCGATGCTGCTCGTCAATGATCACCAGCCGCAAATTCCGGAACTTCGCCGCGTCCTGCAGCAGCGCGTGCGTTCCGATAACGATCTTGAGGCTGCCATCGGCAAGCTGCTTCAGGACGGGGCTGCGTGCTTCGCCTCGCCCATGCCCCAACAGCAGGCCGCATTCGACACCGACGGCGCGGCACAGAGGCTCGATCGACTTGAGGTGCTGGCGGGCAAGGATTTCGGTCGGCGCCATCAACGCCGCCTGCCCGCCGGCTTCAACCGCGAGCAGCATCGCCAGAAGGGCGACGATGGTTTTGCCGCTGCCTACGTCACCCTGCAGCAGGCGCATCATGCGGCGGCGGCTCTGCATGTCGGCGGTGATTTCCGCAAGCGCCATGGTTTGCGAATTCGTAAGGCGGAAGGGCAGGGCGGCCAGTGCCGCTTCCCGCAGCGAGCCGTCTCCAACGGTAGCCAGCCCCGGCTCGCGCTTGAGCCGGCCGCGCAGCAGCGCAAGCGTCAGCTGGCTGGCCAGCACTTCATCGTAGGCAAGACGCGTTCGCGCCGGCGCTACGGCTTCGAGGTCGGCACTCGTCGAGGGACGATGCGCGGCCTGCAGCGCCTCGCGCCAGCTCGGCCAGCCGCGCTGTCTCAGCAGCGGGCCGTCGATCCATTCGGGCAGGTCGGGAACAAGCTCCACCGCCCGGGATATCAGTTTCTGCAAGGTAAGCGCCGGCAATCCCTGCGTGCTGCGGTACACCGGCTGCAGGCTTCCGACTTCGCCAAGGCTGGTGATCGGCAGCACCAGTTCGGGATGCGCCATCTGCAGGAAGCTGTCGTAACTGTCGAGGTGGCCGCTGACGATCCGTTCCTCGCCGATCGGAAGCATTTTTTGCAGGTAGCCGCCCGACAGCTTGAAGAACACGAGATCGAGCGAGCCGGTCGCGTCCGAGACATTCACGCGGTACGGCCGGCCGCACCGCGGAGCTGGCCGGTGCGCGTCGATGCGTACGCGCAGGGTCGCCGGAGCGCCGATCCGCGCCTGCGAAATGGACGGGATCAGGCGGCGGTCGAGCAGGGAGAACGGCAGGTGCCACAACAAATCCACGACTCGTGGACCGGCCGCGCGGCGAATGAGCGGCGCGAGCCGCGGCGTCACGCCCGGAAAATCCTCCACGGGCGCGAACAGCGGCTCCAGCTCGGAGCTGAGGCGCTCGCCGGTTACGAGTGCGGTGTGTTCTTGTATCGCTCGATCCCGTCCACGATCAGCTGCTTGGCTTCTTCGGGACCGACCCAATGGCTGACCTTGACCCATTTCCCGGGCTCCAGATCCTTGTAATGGGTAAAGAAGTGTTCGATCTGCTGGATCGTGATGTCCGGCAGATCCTTGTAGGTTTTTACCGAGCTGTAGAACGAGTGCAGCTTGTCCACAGGAACCGCCAGAATTTTTTCGTCAACGCCGCTTTCGTCTTCCATGAGAAGCGCGCCGATCGGGCGCGAGCGGATGACGACCCCGGGAACGACGCGGGTCGGTACAACGACCATGCAGTCGGTCGGGTCGCCGTCGGCCGACAGGGTGTGCGGGATAAAGCCATAATTGGCGGGGTAGAACATCGCCGTGTTCAGGAAGCGATCGACGAACATGGCGCCGGATTCCTTATCCAGCTCGTACTTTACCGGCGCGCCGCCCTGCGGGATTTCGATCACGACGTTCACGTCATCGGGCGGGTTCTTGCCGAGCGGTATCTTAGTTATATCCATAAGCTGTTTTTCTCTTGGGTTTGGTCAGGATGCGCGTATGAAGCCGGATTGTGGTGAAAATGCAATTTATACCCGGCGCAAGCGGGTGAAATTTCGTGCCTGGCATCGCGGAACGCGCGAAGCCGACCTGCTGATCGGCAGTTTTGCCGACAAGATCGTGCCCGAACTTGACGAACGGGGGTTAGACCAGTTTGAAACACTCCTCGAATGCCCCGATCCGGATATATATGACTGGATGACGGGGCGGAGCCAGCCGCCCCCTTGCCATGATCACGAGATCATGCGCCGTTTGAAAGAGTTCCGTTTTGTCAGCAACAACCGCCAGAATATTGAACAAGAACGATAATCCTGCGTCGCAGACGATTGCGGGCGTGCCGGAAGGCTACGAGGGATTTGTACTGGCCGAAATGGCGCGAGATGCCGCCGCTGGTATTCTTCACGTCGCCTTGGACGAGCCGGCGCTAGACCGGATCGCCGACGAACTGGCGTTCTTCGCGCCTGAACTCGCTGTTCTCAGGCTTCCGGGCTGGGATTGCCTGCCCTACGACCGCGTCTCGCCCAATCCCAACACGATCGCCCGCCGCCTCGACACGCTGACGGAGCTTGCGGCTTCCGCAGGCGGAAAGCGCGTGGTGATAACCACCGTGGGGGCGGCAACGCAGCGCCTGCCGCCTGCCGCGGCCTTGTCCTCCGCGACCTTTCGCGCGCAGGTCGGGCAACGCATCGATGTGGAAGGTTTAAAAAAGTTCCTTGCGAACAACGGCTACCATCGTACTGAAACCGTTCGCGAAACCGGAGAGTACGCGATACGGGGCGGCATCGTGGATTTGTTCTCGTCCTCGCTCGACGAGCCGTTGCGCCTCGACATGTTCGGAGATGAGATCGAGCGCATCCGCACTTTCGATCCGCTGTCGCAACGCACCACGGGCGAGCGCAAGAGCGTAATCTTGAAACCGGCGGCCGAGGTGTTCCTCGACCAGGAATCGATCAGCCGCTTCCGCGCGGCCTACCGTCATGCCTTCGGCGCGGTGCTTGAGGATGATCCGCTCTATGTCGCGATCAGCGAAGGCCGCCGCTTCGCCGGCATGGAACATTGGCTGCCGCTGTTTTATGAACGGCTGGAAACCGTGTTCGACTACATGCCGGGCGCGCTTGTCACCCTTTCGCCGCAGACAAACGAAGCGCGGGACGAGCGCTGGGCGCATGTGCGCGACTTCCACGAGGCGCGCGTTCTGCGCCAGGCGATCGACAAGAAGGCAAAACAGCCGCAGTACAAGCCTGTCGAGCCGGCCTTGCTGTACGTGGATCCTCCGGAGTGGATGGAAATCCTGTCGCGGCGCAATGTCACGCGCTTCGCCTTGTTTGCCCCGCACGAGGAATCGTCCGCCGAGGACGCGGGCGGCCGGCGCGCGCGCGATTTCGCCGAAGCGCGCAACCGCCAGGACGTTAACCTGTTCGACGCCGTGGGCGAGTACCTGCGCGGGCTGATCGAAAGCCGCAAGCGCATCCTGATCACGGGGTACAGCGCCGGATCGGTGGACCGGCTGGGCTCCGTTCTGGCCGACCATGGTATCGAGCCGATCGAGCCGGTGAACAGCTGGGCCGACCTGTTGAAGTTGCCGATCAACACCGCGGGCCTTGCGATCCTGCCGATGGAGCGCGGCTTCACCGCGCCCGCGTTCGCGGTGCTGACCGAGCAGGACATCCTCGGCGACCGCATTGGCCGCCCGCGCGTGAAACGCAGGCGCAGCGACAAGTTCATCCTCGAAGCGGCCTCGCTGGCGACAGGCGACCTGATCGTGCACGTCGAGCACGGCATCGGCCGCTACGACGGCCTGGAGACCATCGAGGTCGCCGGCGCGCCGCACGAGTGCCTGCGCATCCAGTACGAAGGCAATAACAAGCTGTTCGTGCCGGTCGAGAACATCGACGTCATCAGCCGCTACGGATCGGAGGACAATGGGGTCGCACTCGACAGGCTGGGCGGGGCAGGGTGGCAGGGCCGGCGCGCGCGCATCAAGAAACGGCTAAAGGATATGGCGGACGCGCTGCTGAAAGTCGCCGCCGCGCGGTCGCTGAAGCGCACGGACCCAATGTTCGTGCCGGAAGGCCTCTACAACGAATTTTCGGCCGGCTTTTCTTACACCGAGACCGACGATCAATTGCGCGCGATCGAGAACGTGACCGAGGACCTTTCCTCCGGCAAGCCGATGGACCGGCTGGTATGCGGCGATGTCGGTTTCGGGAAAACGGAGGTCGCGCTACGCGCCGCGTTTGTCGCCGCCATGGCGGGCAAGCAGGTGGCCGTGGTCGTGCCCACGACTCTGCTCTGCCGTCAGCACTTCCGCAATTTCCGCGAACGCTTCGGCGGCTTCGACCTGAAGGTCGGGCAGCTGTCGCGCCTGGCCAGCGCGATCGACGCGAAAGCGGTGAAGGCTGGGCTGGCCGACGGCACGCTGGACATCGTCATTGGCACGCACGCGCTGCTGAGCAAGGGCGTCGAGTTCGCCCGGCTCGGCCTGGTCATCGTCGATGAGGAGCAGCGCTTCGGCGTCAAGCAGAAGGAACGGCTGAAGGAGATTTCCGAAAACCTTCACGTCCTGACGCTGACGGCTACGCCGATCCCGCGCACGCTGCAGTTGGCGCTGACCGGAGTCAAGGAACTGAGCCTGATCGCCACCCCGCCGGTCGACCGGCTGGCGGCGCGCACGTTCGTCCTGCCGTTCGACCCCGTCACCATCCGCGAGGCACTGCTGCGCGAACGCTACCGCGGCGGGCAGAGCTTCTACGTTTGCCCGCGGCTGGAGGACATGCCCAAGGTCGAGGAGGAACTGCGCCGCCTGATGCCTGAGATCAGCATCATCACCGCGCATGGCCAGCTGACCCCAACCGAACTGGAGGATCGCATCGGTGCGTTCTACGAGGGCAAGTATGACCTTCTGCTCTCGACCAACATCGTCGAGTCGGGCCTGGACATCCCCCGCGCCAATACGATGGTTGTGCACCGCGCCGACCTGTTCGGCCTGGCGCAGCTTTACCAGCTGCGAGGCCGAATCGGTCGGTCGAAGCTGCGCGGGTACTGCTACCTGACCTACGCGACTGACAAGAAGCTTACGATCTCGGCCGAGCAAAGGCTCAAGGTCATGGAGACTCTGGATACGCTAGGCGCGGGGTTCCAGCTCGCCAGCCACGACCTCGACCTGCGCGGCGCGGGCAACCTGCTGGGCGAGGAACAGTCCGGGCATATCCGCGAAGTCGGCATCGAGCTGTACCAGCAGATGCTGGATGACGCGGTCGCCGCCGCCAGGGCGGGCGTTGACGCCGAAGCCGCCGCTTCGGGCGAATGGACGCCGCAGATCAACCTTGGCCTGCCTGTCATGATTCCAGAGGAGTACGTCCCTGATCTGACCCTGCGCATGTCGCTGTACCGGCGCATCGCCGGATTGCAGGGCAAGGCGGAAAACCAGGCCTTCGCCGCGGAGCTGGTGGATCGCTTCGGCCCGATGCCGGAGGAGGTCAGGAACCTGTTGGAGATCGTCTCGATCAAGCATCTGTGCCACGCGGCCAATGTCGAGCGGATCGATGCAGGCTTCAAGGGTGCGGTGGTAACCTTTCACAAGAACACTTTCCCCCGCGTGGACCGGCTGGCCGCGTTCGTAACCAAGTACGCGCATTACGCCAAGCTGCGACCGGACGGTAAACTGGTCTACGCAAAAGCTTGGGCGGACCAAGGCCTGCGGGTAAAGGGGGCGATCAACCTGTTGGCGGCACTCGGGAATCTGTTGAGCGATCAACAGGGTTAGCGCTTTCTTAGCCATGACGGGAGTAGACTTACGCCAAACAAGGGAACGCCTATGTCGTCCAGCCCATCGTCCCGTGTCAGGGAAATCGTTGTACAGGCGCGTGGCAACCGCAGCCATGCGGAACGCCTGATCCGCGACGCGATCGCGCACGATCCCCAGTTCCTGCGTCAGCTGGTTGAGCCGTTCCTGCCCGGAATCATTGCCCACGCTCTGTCGCGCGAAACAACTCAGGCGGCCCAGACTGTATCCAAGCCGCTCTCCGAAATCGGCATGGAAGCTTTGATGCGAGGACTCGGCAGCAAGGTGGAAACGCATGCGGCAGCAGCATCCGGCAAACTTCATACCGGCAGCGGCCATGCCGATACCATACGGGCCCTCGCCGAAGCGCAGAAGCGAAGGCGCGATCGCGCCTGATACCGATCCCGGCTGATCGAAGCCTGTTTGCGGCCTTTGGCTTGACCGCGGAGTACAGCGGCACGGCTGAGTCCGCGATCAGGCCCGATCCCGGATTGATCCGGCGTCGCGGGATGACAGGAAAAGACAGGTCGTGATCAAGCGGATTTGGCATGAGCCGTTGCGGTCCGCTACGATTTCCGGCGCAGGTACAACGTGACGGTATTGCCTGACATTCCCCAGGCCGGAAAAACATCGACGCGAGTGAAATCCATCCGGCACGCCGGTAATCCCCAGACGATCCCGTAAGCTCCTGACGACTGGTAGGGCCCGGACTTCGCGATCACCCACTCGGGCGGCGTCGCGCAAGATTGGGCGAGCGGCACATACTGCAGAGGCACGCCGGTTCGCGATGCATAGAAGCTCAGCTCCGCTGTGTTGCTCCAATCCGGGCCGGTCCCGCCGTAACTTGCCGGCCCTTTCGAAGCCATGACACGGACCGCATCGCTGTAATGTCCTCTGCCGGCATTCAGGAACATGAACAGGGAAACGGCGTTGCCGGCCAGGACTCCCCCGAGCGCAAGCGTTGCGAGACCACGGCTCCAGATACCTTTTTTCCATGCCATCGCCGCAAGCTCGGCGCTGCACAACAGGAAGGCCGTTCCGCTGGTCAGGAAATAGCGCCTGACTTCGGCGTTGGGCATGTGGACCAGGAAGAGCGCCGCCGGCAGGCCCAGCGTAAGGCTCGCGTACAAATCCGGACGGCTGTTTCCAGGCCCACCCCAGCGCAGGCACAACAGCGCTGCGGCGACCGCGACCAGCAACCCTGTCCAGGAAGGATATGGGTCGGGCACGCCGATGACGACCTTGATGATTCCACCGTAACCGGAAATGAAGTCCGCAGGCGTAAAGGGCTTCAGGTAGCCGAAATGCAGGCCATGGCTGCGCACGACTGTCAACAGCAGCAGCAAGGCGACAGGCGTGACAAGGTAGAGGGCCGGTTCGAAGACGAACACGGTCGCCGCCAACGCCGCCCGCATGCTGCGTGCATGCCGTACGGCGCGCGCGAGCGTGAACAGGCCAAGCGTCGTGGCGGCCGCGATCATGTTCAGGTGCATGAGCATGCCAAACGCGGCGGCAAGCCCGAACTTGAGCCGGTGGCCTCCAACGGCAAGCTGCCGGTCGAGGTAATGGATCGCCAGCACCGTGCACAGGATCAATCCGGCATAGCCGCGTGCCTCCGACCCGTAGTTGACCATCGGAAAGGACACGGCGAAAAGCAGCATTCCCAGCAGGGCCGCCCCTCTACCGGCCGGAGCCAGCACGATCCCCGCGGCGGCGACGGTTGCCGTGCCCAGCAGGATCGAGAACGCGCGCTGCACCTGAGGCGCGGCCGCGGGACCGGTGAACCAGAGGTAGAACGAGTTCAGGAAATGATTATTGTCATGAGCAAGCAGGAACACCTTGCCGGGTGAATGAAGCGGCTCGACCAGCCTCAGGCTGGTGATCTCGTCCATCCACAGGTCCCCGCGCGCTCCGCAGATGCGCAAGGCGAGCCCGAGGACAACAATTACCGTGGCCGCAAGGCGGAATGCAGTCGGAGCGCCGTCGGCCCCCCGGGCCAAGGCAACGGCGAACCGGTTCACTGCCGCTGCAGGCAAGCGGCCAGTGCGGAGCGAAGGCTATCCGCGTTGTACGGTTTCTTGACCACGGGATGCGACGCAAACTCCGTCGGCAGCTTCAGCATCTCGCCGTAGCCGGTGGCAAAGAAGAACGGCACGTTGAGTTCCGAAAGCTTTTCGGCCAAGCCGATGCTGGTCTCCGAACCGAGATTGAAGTCGAGTACAGCCGCCTCTGGACGCGATTTATCCAGGTAGCGCAACCCGTCTTCTACCGAGCTCACGGAAATAACCTGGCCGATGCCGATGTCGTGCAGCGCATCCTCGGCGTCCAGCGCAATGATCATGTTGTCCTCGGCCAGGAGCATCGGGCCGACAAACCCTGCCATCTCGCCCGTCACCGTTTCCGTGAAACGTTCCGGCGTCGTAGCCTTGCCGAGCATGATAAGGTGACTCGGAAGGGTGAACCGAGCTTTCAGCCCTTCGAGCGCGTACTCGACCTGCGCTTCCCCCTTGAGATCAAAGGGGATTGACCGTTCAATGATCGTCGATCCGAAACCGCGACGCGTCGGGGGCCGTACGGGAGGACCGCCTTGCTCGCGCCAATCGAGAACCAGGTTTCCGGCATTGTCCCGGCGCCATTTGATCGTGACCCAGCCGCTGCGATCGCAAAGCGCGCCGTACTTGGCCGAATTTGTCATAAGCTCGTGTATGACAAGCGCCATGGTCGAAAAGGCTTGCGGCGCGATGAGGACGTCCTCGCCGTCGATGCGGATACGATCGCCCTTGCCGACCAGGTACGCCTCGCCTTCGGCACGGATGAGCGCTTTAAGGGGCGCCGGTTGCCAGTCATCGGTGGTTATCTGATCGTGCGCGCGCGCCAGCGCCTGTACGCGGCCGGCAACGATCTGCGCGAACTCCTCCACCGATCCCGTGGTGCTGGTCTGTGCAAGCAATCCCTTGACCAAGCCGAGTATATTGCGAACGCGGTGATTGAGTTCCGCAATAAGCAGTTCCTGGCGCTCGTTGGACGTTTTGCGCTCGTTTTCGGCCTCGCTTGACATGCGCAGCACGACGTCGAGAAGCGTCATCCGCAATGACTCCGCAACTCTCAAATCGAGTTCCGACCAAGGTTCGCTCTCGCCCCGCACGACCTCGCGCCACATTTCGAAACTTTTGCGCGGCGTAAGTCGAATGCCGTTCGGTCCGAGTTCCGCGGGCTTTTGCGGGTTGCCGGCCCAGTTCACCGTTTGCGCCACCTCGCGGCGGAAAAAGACTATGTAGTCCCTCGGCATGCGCGACAGCGGGATGGCGAGCAGGCCGGCGGCGCGCTCGGGGAAATCAGCTGCTGGGCCGTGTTCCGCCGACAGGGCCTGGGTCGACCACGTCGTCGAGTGCCGTTTCTGGTTGAGCATCCGCACGACGCCCAGGAACTCCTCCTTCGTCGGGGTAAGCCCGTGAAGAAATACCCCGTCGCCCAGGGTGATGCCGATCCCGTCGCATCGCACCATTTCGCGCATGTCGGCGGCGAGATAGCCGAGACTCTGCAATGACGCGCCTTCGTTCGCGATCGAAGCGAGGATTTTGTTCTGGATCGCGCGGGCCTGCGCTTCCTGGTCGGCTTCCTCCTCGCGCTCGCGGCTTTCAAGCAACAGGGAGAACATCTGTCCGAACAGCTCGGTTGCGATCCGCCGTTCGAACGACAGGTAACGCGGCGCGAGGTGATGGCAGGCGATCAGGCCCCATAGCTTGCCGCGCACCACGATCGAGATCGACATGGACGCGGCAACGCCCATATTTTTAAGATATTCGATATGGATTGGTGAAACGCTGCGTATCCCGCTCAGCGAGAGGTCAAGGGGCGTCCCGCGTTGCGGCAACAGCGGCACTGGTTCAGCCGCGACATCCGCGATGATCCGCATCGAGTTCCGCAGGTACAAAGCACGAGCCTGCGACGGGATGTCAGACGCCGGGTAACGCAGCCCGAAAAACGACTCGACGCCGCCGCGAACGGCCTCGGCGATCACCTCGCCCGAGGCGCCGACGTTGAACTTGTATATCATGACCCGGTCAAACCCGCTGAGCATCCGGACCTGCCGCGCGCCTTCGCGGCAGAAAGCCGTGAAACTTTCGGCAAGGTTCAGGCGCGAGATCATGCTGCGCACCAGAGAACCCGAATTGAGATCCGGCTCGGAAACGCTCGGCTCGGCCTCGATAACGATCGTGCTACCGGACAGGTAAACCGCAACATCGAAGCGTTCGTCACCGTTCCGGGAAAGGGGAAGGGCAAACACCCGTTCGACGCTGTCGCCGCCGCGCAGCGATTGCAAACGGTTGCGGATGGCATGTTCGGCCTCGGCCGACAGGGCATCGCCGAGCGGTTTGCCTATCAGATCCCGGGCATCGGGCCCAAGCCAGCGGGACACGTTCGACGACGCGTAGTCTATGGTCCACTGGGCAGAAACGGCGAGCAGGAACCCAAATGGCTGGATTGCGCCCAGCTCATGAATCGGTTCACGGTCGCAGTTACCAAGGTCGATGGAACCGGCTTCAACGGTTTGCTGAGGGGGGTAAAGTTTCACCACGGAATGCCTATAATCCTCAGGATTCCGCATGCGCTGCATGTTCTGCTTCAGCGGTCCTTTGGAACACATCGAAGGCGCTGATCGATCCCTTCAGGATCTCGGGCCAGCGGCTGCGGTGAGGCGCTTGTGCGTTCATGCGATCCGTGAAGCCGCGCCAAAAACCGGGCGCGGTCGGAAAGCCGAGAAAGGCGGAAGCTTCGTCGGCAAGCACTGGATTTTGTGCCTGTAGCTGGCGGAACAGCATGGCATTTCCCAAGCGCGAACCTTCGAGAGTGTAAGCTGCCCCCAGCGCCCCATCGAAACTGCAAAGCACCGATACGGTTGCTGGAGCAGGCCGGCCGCCCAGCGCCGCGAGGTCGGCAAGAGCCGCGTGCGACCGAAGCGACCAGCGTATGCCGGCTGCGGCGAACTCCGGCTCGAACGGCATTAAGGCCTGCTCGATCCCGGCGACCGCCGCCGCCTGGATACGCAGGAACATCATGTATTGCGGCCGCGTGAACAGGCTGATGCCGCCCATCGTCGCTTCCGTACGCTCATGCCTCGCCATCGAGGCCTGCTTCAGGAAAGAATGCAGCGTTTCGTGAGTTTCCACGGCTGGGTTTCGTTCAGCTCTGGGCAATGCCGAGCCGGTAGCGGACTTCGGTTACGGGAAGGTCGAGCAGGTAAAAACCGGCCGCCCACTCTGTTGCGGTCACGTCTTCTTCTGCAAGTTCGACAACGGCATAAGTGTCCTTGGCCTCTACCCACGAGCCGCTTTGTTCGTTGAACATGGGCCATTCGCCAAAGGGGGTCACGTATTGATCCTCGTGCAAACCCAGCGTCTCGCGGTAATCAGCCAGAGTACCGGACGCGATGAACTCGCGATGTTCCGGTGTCGCCGCATCGCCCAATGACCATAACCTCGCCATTCCCAACCCTACCGGATGAAGAACGTCCCGGCAACCTGTTTACGATGTGCTTGCCGGAAAGTCATAGGGCTGCGGTGTCCCTGCGATTGCTGACGTACCTGCCAAGGCGCACGCCAGGGTTTTCCACAAGGAGGTGGATCGCCCAGGCCAGGCTCACGGTTGCGGTCGCGCAAAGCCCCATCACCAGCCAGTAACTCGCGTCGCTTTGCCGCGCGAACACCCTTACCCGGCGGATACCCAGCACATCGTAGAAAACGAGACCTTGAACAAGGTAGATGCCGTAGCTTATGTCGCCCAGGCGGCGGGACGGCTTGGACGTCAGAAGCCCGAAGATTGTGGAGCCGGAAACGACAAGGTGGAAAACCAATCCGAGCATAAGCACGGCGGGAAAGTCGTACCCGTTGGCGCACCCGAACCCCGCGCCGGCGAGCAGAAGCACGCTGGCTGCGGAACACGCGGTGGGACTGAGGCGCAAACGCACGTCCTTCGCTTGCAAGGATGCCGCCATCATTCCCATCAGGAACAGGGTTGCGACGACGAAATCGGTATGGTCGCCGTTCTGTGTGAGCAGCACCAGCACTAGGCCGGCCGCAAGGCAGGACGACGTCGCGGTCAAGTGCCATTTCGTGCTGCCGGCGACGAACGCGACGGTGGGCAGGGTAAAGTAGAAAATCCACTCCGAGTGCAGCGTCCAAGCCATGCCCATCCTTGGCCCGATCGCCGTGTCCCCGTTAAAATCCCCGGGCGTCGTCACGCCGAGACTGAGCCACTCGACCGTCTCTTCCAGTAGCGCGAGGCGTCCGATCTTGAGGGTAAAGCCGGCAAACGAAAGAACGCTCAGGAACACACCGGCTATGACGGCGAAGTACACCGGCGCGATGCGGAAGAATCGACCGAGGTACAGCCGCATCCACCGGGGACGCCCCTGCTCGGCGATCAGCCGCGACCAGAACAGGTAGCCGGTGATCATGAAGAACATGTCGACCGCGCCTTCCCCGGCCACGGTGTAGAAGCCCGAGGGCGGCAAGTCCCACTTGCCGTCGCGGATGAAACGGTAGTTGGACGCCGCATGATGGACGAGCACGGACGACGCCAGAATGCCGCGAAGCCCGTCGAGTGCGACAAGTCGCGCCTTTGGCGAGCCAGGCGGGCTATCGGCGGCTTTAAAAATGGGCAAGGAGACGAGCGCCATCATCAGCGCGACGATCAGGAAATAATTCACGCAGGAGTAAGCGGTGATCAAGGTTTCACGACTGCGCTGCAAGCTGGAACATGGTTGCCGGCGTTGTCCCTGGATATTGGCGGATGGGGTCGGATTCGAACCCACGGAGGGCTTGCGCCCTCGCCGGTTTTCAAGACCGGTGCCTTAAACCGCTCGGCCACCCATCCCGCAATCGGACTATAAATCAGAAAACCCGTGGCGGCTTCAAGGTTTTCGACGCGTTTCTGCTCCCGTGCACGGAAAGCATCTTTTCGCGCAAGCGGCGGGGGGCTACACAGGAATCGTGACCCGCTTCCTTTCACCTTTGCTGTTCGCCGTGCTCGCGATCGCCGTTCCGAACGTCGCGGCCGCACAGGATTTGGCGGATTTCGAGCAGGAAATCAGCGAGTCCGCCGCTCGAGCAGGCGTATCGCAGCAAACGATCGACGCCAGCCTGCGCGGGTTCCAGCCCAACCAGCACGTCATCGAACTCGACCGCAGGCAGCCGGAGAAAACCCAGACGTTCGATCAGTACTTTGCTCACACCGCGACCGATTCGCGAGTAGCCAAGGGTCAGGATCAGCTTGCGCGAAACCGCCCGCTGCTGGAACGGATCGAAAGCGACTACGGCGTGGCGCCGGCAGTCCTGGTCGCGCTGTGGGGCATGGAGTCGAGCTATGGCTCTGTCATGGGCGATTCGCCGACCATTCATTCCTTGGCAACGCTGTCCTACGAGGGACGGCGCCACGAATTTTTTAAAAGCGAGTTGATCAAGGCGATGCAGATCGTCGATGCCGGCGATGTCACCGTTCAGGGCATGGTCGGTTCGTGGGCGGGAGCGATGGGGCAGGTGCAGTTCATGCCCTCGACCTTCCAGAACTATGCCGTCGATTACGACGGTGCGGGGCGGCGCGATATCTGGCACGACAATGCCGACGCGCTGGCTTCTGCCGCGAACTATCTTTCGCAGTCCGGCTGGCACAGGGGCGAGCTGTGGGGTCGGGAGGTTACTCTCCCGGGGAACTTCAGTTCGACGTTGATCGGACTCGACAAGCCTCGTCCCCTCGACGACTGGAAAAGGCTGGGTGTGCTGCGCACGGACGGCACCGAACTGCCTGAAGCCGATATCGACGCGGCGCTGGTGCTGCCCGACGGCCCGAACGGGCGCGCGTTCCTGGCGTACAACAATTACCGGGTCATCATGCGTTGGAACCACTCGACTTACTTCGCGACCAGCGTCGGGCTGATCAGCGATGCGATCGAGGGACGGGAATGACGCGGCATGGCGGCGCCGCGCTGCTGGCATCGCTGGTCATGCTTGCCGCCTGTTCGTCTTCGCCGCCACCAAGGCGAACGGCCTCGAGCGGCGGCGCGGGACCGGGCGAGGGCGGCTACTACAAGATCGGCAGGCCGTACCAGATCAACGGCGTGACCTATACGCCCGCCTGGGATCCCGACTACTCTGAAACCGGTATCGCCTCGTGGTACGCGGGCGAGTTCACGGGCGAGCCGACGGCCAACGGCGAACTCTACGATCCGAACCAGTTGACCGCCGCGCATCGCACGCTGCCCATGCCCAGCCTGGTGCGCGTCACCAATCTCGACAACGGGCGGGCGCTAATCATTCGCGTCAACGACCGCGGCCCCTACGCGCAGAACCGGATCCTCGATTGCTCCCGCCGCTGCGCGCAGCTGCTCGGCTTCGAGCAGAAAGGGACGGCCAAGGTGAAGGTGGAGATCATGGCGCAGGAAAGCCTGGCGCTGGCGGACGCCGCGCGCCACGGCGAGCTGGCGACGACGGTGGCGAGCGCAATCGAGACCAATCCAATTACGCCGCAAGCTGCTACCGTCGCGCCGCCGGTCGAGGTCGCCAGCAACGAGCCAGGCGAAATGCCTCAGATCGAGCAGCCCGCTGTCCAGCCGGCCGCGCCGCCGCCGCCCGTGATCGAGAGCCAGCCTTTGCCAGCTTCCCAAACGTTGCAACAGCCGGGCGCGCCTGCGCCGCTGGCCGATCAGGCAGGCGGTCTGAAGGTCGTGAACGAGAAAGCCGTCATCCATAAGGAAACCGGCGATACGCTTGCCGGACAGTCTGTCGGCGGACGCTACCTGCCAGCGCCGGTGGTCAGGCACGAGAAGGTGGGCAAGACAAAAATCTATGTCCAGGCCGGCGCGTTCGCCAGCCAGGACAACGCCGACCACCTGCGCGACCGGTTGCAGACGCTCGGCACGCAGGTGCTGCCGGTTACAGTCAATGGCAGGCAGTTCTACCGCGTCCGCGTGGGGCCGCTGCCCGACGTGCCGAGCGCCGACGCCGAGTTGCAGCGCGTGCTGCAGGCCGGTGCGGCCGGTGCGAAGATCGTCGTCGAGTAAAGTTCGGAATACCGAGGATTTCCAGTGAAGAAACTTCCCGCACTGTTGCTGTGCTCCGCCCTGGTTTCATCCGGCATGCCCGGCGCCGTCGACGCCCGGCCGCGACCTGTGAAGCACCCTCCGGCGCCTGTTTCCGCGGCGCCTCAAACAGCGGCCTCGGCCAGCCCGGTTCCCGAGGCGCCGGGCACGGACGCGCATTACGCGTACATGGTCGACTTCGATACCGGCCGGGTGCTCTACGACAAGAACGGGGAGGAGCACATGCCGACCTCCTCCATGAGCAAGATGATGACCATGTACCTGGTTTTCGAGCAGCTGAAGGAAGGCCACCTGCACCTGGAAGACAAGCTGCCGGTCAGCCAGCGCGCCTGGAAGACGGGCGGCAGCGGCGTGGACAGCTCGGCCATGTTCGCCAAGCTGGGCGACAACATCGCCGTCGAGGACCTGATACGCGGCGTCATCATCCAATCGGGCAACGACGCGACGGTCGTGCTGGCTGAAGGCATTGCCGGGTCGGAGGACGCATTTGCGGAGAAGATGAACGTCGAGGCGCAGAAGCTCGGCATGACCGACAGCCACTTCGTCAACGCGAGCGGCCTGCCGGACCCGAACCATTACTCGACTGCCAAGGACCTTTCCATCCTCGCGCACCACCTGATCACCGACTTTCCCGAGTACTATCATTATTTCGGCGAAATCAAGTTCAGCTGGAACGGCATCACCCAGGAGAACCGCAACCCGCTTCTGTACCGCGGCATCGGCGTTGACGGCCTGAAGACGGGACATGCCGATCAGGCGGGTTACGGCCTGACCGCCTCGGGAGTCGAGAACGGGCACAGGATCATCCTGGTCATCAACGGCCTGCCGTCCAAGCAGGCGCGCGCGGACGAGCCGACCACCCTGATGGAATGGGGCTGGCACGAGTTCCGCCTGTTCGACCTGTTCAAGGCCGGCGACGTCGTCGACAACGCGCCCGTCTGGATGGGGCAGGCGGATGCGGTTCCGGTTGCTGTCGAACACGATGTCCAGCTAAGCCTCACCACCAACGAGCGGCATGGGCTGAAAGCGACGATCGCGTACGACAGTGCCGCTCCCGCGCCGGTGGCGGTCGGGCAGAAGGTGGGCGTCCTGAGGCTGCAGGTGCCCGGGCAGGACGTCCAGGAGTTCCCGTTGGTCGCTACCGCGGCGGTGGGCAGGGTCGGCGCTGTGTCGCGAATCTTCGTCGCCCTGCGCAGCCTCGTGTCAGGCCACGCGTGACGTGAACGGGCGTTTTATCACATTCGAGGGCGGGGAGGGGGTCGGCAAGTCGACCCAGCTGCGCCGCTTGGCCCAAACCCTGCGCGCGCGTGGCGAAACCGTGCTGACGACGCGCGAGCCGGGCGGCACGCCGTCCGCCGAGGCGATCCGCACTCTTGTCGTCACCGGAGAGACCGGACGTTGGCTGCCGCTTTCCGAAGTCATGCTATTTGCCGCCGCACGCTACGAACATGTCGAGCGCGTGATCAGGCCGGCCCTGGCGCTCGGCAAATGGGTGCTGTGCGACCGCTTCACCGATTCGACCCTGGCTTACCAAGGCTATGGCCTCGGATACGACATCGCCGCTATTTCCCGGCTGCAGGAGCTTGTTCTTGCTGGATTGGCTCCCGCCCTGACGTTCGTGCTCGACATTGAAGCCGGGGCAGGGCTGGCGAGGTCGGGGCAGAGTCAACGCTACGAGGCCATGGGCCTCGATTTCCACTGCCGCCTGCGCGACGGTTTCCTAGCCGTTGCCGCCGCAAACCCAGCGCGCTGCGCGCTGATCGACGCCGGTCAATCGGTGGAGGAGGTCGAGACGGCGATTTTAGACGAGATGCAGCGACGCTTTCCTCTCTCCCTTATCGGAGAGGATGTCGGCCCGGAACGGGCGGACGGGTGAGGGAGATACCAATCTGATATTTCCCTTTGCCCCCCTCGTTCCCACGGAACGGAGCCCTCCCATTCCCATCGGGGATTAGGTATCCATGACAGCTTCTCCCCGCACAAACTCCACCCTCCTCGGCCATGAGAAGGTAGAGCGCCAGATTGCGGAGGCGGTAGCCGCAGGCCACCTCCCGCACGGCATCATCCTTGGCGGCGAATGGGGAATCGGCAAGGCGACGCTGGCGTTCCGGCTGGCCAAATACCTGCTGTCGCCCGAAGCAAGGCTGACCGGTTCGCTGGAGATAGAGCCCGGATCGGCGACAGCGCGACGGGTCGGCGCCCAATCGCACGGCGACCTGATCGTGGTCGAGCGCGAGACGGACGCTTCGACAGGCAAGCAGGCTCGGGACGTTTCCGTCGAGGATATCCGCAAGGTCGCGCCGTTCCTGCGCCTGACGGCATCCGAGGGCGGATGGCGGATCGCAATCATCGACGATGCGTCGTTCCTGAACCGCGCCGGTCAGAACGCCCTGCTGAAGATACTGGAGGAGCCGCCGCCGCGTTCGGTCCTGATCCTGGTCTGCGACCGCCCTGGCCTGCTGCTGCCGACCATCCACTCCCGCTGCCGCCTCATCCGGCTTGCGCCGCTTGTTCCGGCGACGTTGGAAACGCTCCTGAGATCACACGCGCCCGAGCTAGACGCGGAGCAGCGCCCGGCGATCGTCGCCCTGGCCGAGGGCAGCCTGGGCCGCGCGCTGAGGCTGGTCGAAAACGATGGGCTGCCGCTTTACGGCGAGCTTGCGGGGCTTCTGGAAACGCTTCCGGATCCGGACTGGCCGGCGGTTCACGCCTTTGCCGACCGGCTCGGAAGTCCCGCCGCCGAGCCGTCCTACCGCCTGTTCACCGAGTTCCTGAGCGGCTGGCTGACGCGGCTGGTCAGAACCGGCGCGGGCGAGCGCGTGACGGACATCCTGCCGGGGGATACCGCGCAAAGGCAGCGGCTGCTTGGCCTGAGCGGCCTTGATCGCTGGATTGACGCATGCGAGAACATCGCCCAGCGCCTGACGGCTACCGATTCCGCCAACCTCGACCGCAGGCTGGCGGTTTGGAGCGTCTTCGAAACACTGGCACGGCTGGGCGCGCGGTCTGCCGCTTGAGCCGAGTTCCATGTCGAAGCCCCCGTTCTACATCACCACCCCGATCTATTACGTCAACGGCGAGCCGACCGTCGGCGCGACTTACACGACGCTGGCCTGCGACGTGCTGGCGCGGTTCAAGCGGCTGGACGGGCACGAGGTGATGTTCCTGACCGGCACGGACGAGCACGGCCAGAAGGTCGAGAAAGCGGCGAAGGCGGCAGGGCTGCATCCGCAGGCGTTCACAGACCAGGTCTCGCAGGCTTTTCGTAGCCTTTCCGGGCTGATGAACTTCTCCATAGACGACTTCATCCGCACCACCGAAGGGCGGCACAAGCGCGGCGCGCAGGATTTCTGGAACCGCCTGCAAGACGCCGGACAGATTTACCTAGGCGGTTACTCCGGCTGGTACGCGCTCAGCGACGAGGCCTTCTATGCCGAGGACGAGACCAGCATCATGCCCGACGGCAAGCGCAAGGCCACCGCCAGCGGCTCCGAATGCGTGTGGATGGAGGAACCGAGCTACTTCTTCAAGCTGTCGGAATGGAGCGAACGGCTGCTCGATCATTACGAAGCCCATCCGGACTTCATCCTGCCGGCCTCGCGCCGCAACGAGATCGTCAGCTTCGTCCGCGGCGGGTTGACCGACCTTTCGATCAGCCGCACCGGCTTTACCTGGGGCGTCAAGGTGCCCGGGAACGAGACGCATGTCGTCTATGTCTGGCTCGACGCCCTGACTAACTACATGACCGCGCTCGGCTATCCCGACCAGACGGAAGCCTACAACAAGTTCTGGCCGGCCGACCTGCACATGGTCGGCAAGGACATCCTGCGTTTTCACGCCGTCTACTGGCCGGCTTTCCTGATGGCGGCGGGGTTGCCGCTGCCGAAGCGCGTCTTCGCCCACGGCTGGTGGACCAACGAGGGCGAGAAGATGTCGAAGTCGCTCGGCAACGGCCTGTACCCCGAACCGCTGGTGCGCGAATTCGGCCTCGACCAGACGCGCTTCTTCCTGCTGCGCGCTTTTCCGTTCGGCAATGACGGCGATTTTTCGCGAAAGGCGATGATCGAGCGGATCAACGGCGACCTGGCGAACGGCATCGGCAACCTGGCGCAGCGTACCCTGTCGCAGGTAGCCAAGAACTGCGGTGGCAAGCTGCCCTCGGTCGCGAACCCAACCGATGACGACAACGCGCTGCTATTCGCGGCGCGGCAGCTGCCGCAGATCCTGCGGCTGGAGCTGGAGATCCCGGCTTACCACAAGGCCCTGGACGCGATTTTCGCGGTGGTCGGCGAAGCCGACTCCTACGTTGACCGGCAAGCGCCGTGGAACCTGCGCAAGACCGACTTCACGCGCATGGAAACCGTGCTGGCGGTGCTGGCGCGCGTCCTGCGCGAAGTCGCGACCTGCCTGCTGCCCTTCATGCCGGACGCGATGGAGCGGCTGCTGGACCAGCTCGGCGTACCAGCAGAGAGCCGGGATTTTGCCGCTCTCGAACGCGACGTTCCCGCCGGCACCGTCCTGCCAGCGCCGCAAGGGATTTTTCCGCGCTTCGTCGAGGAAACGGCGTGATGCTGGTCGACAGCCACTGTCACCTCGACTTCCCGGAGTTCGCCGCGGACCGTGAGGAAGTCATGGAACGTGCGCGCAAGGCCGGGGTCGGGCATTTCCTGACCATCTGCACGCATCTTCGCAAGGCGGAGTCGGTCCTCGCCGTCGCGGACGCCTACACCGATGCCAGCGCCAGCATCGGCACCCACCCGCATCATGCGGAAGAGGAGCTCGACCTGGGCAAGGCGGAGCTCCTGCGCCTTGCTTCGCGACCTAAAGTGATTGCCATCGGCGAGTGCGGGCTGGACTACCACTACAACCATAGCCCGTCCGGTGACCAGCAGTCCGTCTTTCGCCAGCACATCCAGGCATCTCTGGAAACCGGGCTGCCGCTCATCATCCACACCCGCGACGCGGAAGACGACACCATGCGCCTGCTTCGCGAGGAATCTGCAGGCGCGCCGCTCAAGGGCGTGCTGCACTGCTTTTCCTCAAGCCGCAAGCTGGCGGAGGAAGCGCTGGAGTTCGGCCTCCTGATCTCCTTTTCCGGCATCATCACCTTCAGGAGTGCGGACGATATCCGCGTCACTGCCGGCATCGTCCCGCTCGACCGGCTGCTGGTCGAGACCGACGCGCCGTTCCTTGCGCCGATCCCGAACCGCGGCAAGCGCAACGAGCCGGCTTTCGTCAGTCACACTGCTGAAAAATTGGCCATGATCAAGGAAGTCCCGGTGCGCCAGCTTGCCGAGCGCACGACCGGAAATTTCTTCAGGCTCTTCGCTCGCGCCGTACGATGAAAGTTACCATCCTGGGATGCGGCGCTTCGACTGGGGTGCCGATGATCGGTAACGATTGGGGCGATTGCAATCCTGCCGAACCGCGCAACATCCGTACCCGCAGCTCGATCCTGATCGAGCATGCCGGCAGGGCGATTCTGGTCGACGCGGGACCGGACCTGCGCGCACAGCTGCTGACCGCGGGGACGAGGCACCTCGACGCGGTTGTCTTCACGCACGAGCATGCGGACCATACGCAGGGCGTGGACGACCTGCGTAGTTTCTTCCAGATGAGCGGTCGGCCGCTACCTGTCTACGGTACGGTGGACACAATCGGTTCGATCCGTCAGCGCTTCGGCTACATGTTCGACGAGACCAAGGAAGGCGTTGCGCGCGGCTTCCTGAGCGCTCATGCAATCGGCGACGATGAAGGCGTGCCGGAACTGGGGATTTCGACTTTCGCGCAGAAACATCTGTACTGGACAAGCCTCGGCCTCCGGATCGGCAGCTTCGCGTATTCAACGGATGTCAAGGAGATGCCGGAGGCTGCCTTTGGCAATCTGGAAAGCCTAGACACGTGGGTTGTCGCAGCGCTGCGACGACAACCTCATCCGGCCCATGCCGCGCTGGATGTTATCCTCGGCTGGATCGGCAGGGTGGCGCCGAAGCGATCTTACCTGACGCACATGAATCCCAGCATGGATTACCGAACGCTTCTGGACGAGCTACCCTCCGGCATCGAGCCGGCTTATGATGGACTGGTCATCGAACTTGAAGACTGAACCGCCGAGCAGGGCGCAAACCCGGCAGGCGACGGCGGAGCGCACGCTATCGACGGCGTTCGCGGCGATCCTGGCGATCACGGTCTTCCGGCTGGTGACGCTGGTCGAAAGCCCGATCAACCTGCAGTTCGACGAGGCGCAGTACTGGGACTGGTCGCGGCACCTTGCCTTCGGGTACGTCTCGAAACCGCCGCTGATCGCGTGGCTGATTCGTGCGACGACCGCCCTGTTCGGCGACAGCGAGGCAGGGATACGCGCCTCGGCACCGGTCCTGCATGGATTGACCGCAATGGCCATCTTTGCCGTGACGCGGATCATGTACGATGGGCTGACTGCGTTCTGGGCCGCCATCGTGTACATCACGCTCCCCGCCGTCGGTTACTCCTCGCTGATCATCTCGACGGATGCGGTGCTGCTCCCGTTCTGGGCCGTGGCGCTCGGGTTGTGGTGGCGTGGGCTGCAGCGGCCAAGCGACCGGCTTGCCGTCGCCCTCGGTATTTGCATCGGCTTGGGCCTCATGGCCAAATATGCAATGATTTATTTCGTACTCTCCGCCGCGGTTCACCTGGCGGTGTCGCGAGAGGCGAGGGGGAAAATACTTCGGCGCTTTTGCCTGATCGCCGCGGCCGTTGCCACCATTATCGTAATTCCGAACCTGTGTTGGAATTTCGAGCATGGCTGGGCGACGTTCTCGCACACCGCAGAGAATGCCGACTGGGAGGGCTCGCGCAAGGGCGGGTTCGAGCCCGCGCTCGAGTTCATCGGCGGTCAGTTCGGCATGTTCGGTCCGATCCTGCTTGGGATGGTGATCTGGTTCCTGGTAAGCGGCCGCGGCAAGCCGAAGAGCGAGCGCACGGTCTTCCTTCTCTGCTTCAGTATGCCGCTTCTAGTAATTGTTTTGTCTCAGGCTTTTATTGCCGGTTCGCATACGAACTGGGCAGCGCCGGCCTATATTGCCCTCACGATCCTGCTGGCGCACTGGGCTGTGACAAGCGCGCCGAGATGGCTGTTGACCTCGACGGTGCTTCACTTGGGATTGATCATCGTCTTCTGCTTCATGTTCGCGGGCTACGTTCCGGCGCGCGATATCCCGCACCGGATCGATATCCTTGCCAAGCTTCGCGGCTGGGACCGCATGGCGCAGCTGATCGATGGCGAACTGAAGCAGCATCCCGGCCATAACCTGCTGCTGGACGAGCGCAAGTTTGCAGTCTTGTTCAGTTATTACCTGCGCAACAAGCCGTACCAGATTGTAATATGGCCGTTTAAAGGAAAAAACCATAGCCAGTTCTCGATGACGAACTCGATCGATCTGAAGACCGGCAGGGAAGTCCTGCTGGTGACGCGATGGCCCGAGCCGAACATTGAAAACATGTTTCCCAAGCACAAGGAAATTGGCAGCCTCGCCTTGATCCCCAGTCCTGGCGAGAAGCGCGAGTTCTACCTTTTCGATTGCCGCGATTTGCAGCTGGCGCCGTGAGCAAACGCCTGCCCCCTTCCGTCACGTTCGGCAAGCGTTCTCGCCTTTCCAGCAGGTCTTTACCGCTGATATCAAGCGCGACAGCGGCGTGGGCGTTGCTAGCAGCGACCGTCCTTGCGAGCCTCGGTTTCTACCTTTTTCCTCAGGTCGATCTCGCCGCCAGCGCGCTGTTCTGGAATGGCGCTCACTTCGTGCTGGCGAAGGGAGAACCAGCCGCTTTTTTGTCCGACTGGATTCATTACGGTTTGCGTGGCGCGTTTCTTGCCGGCTTGGTTCTGGACGGGATCCTTTTGATCATTGGCCGGCAACCCGCTGGCCTGACACGACGCAAGTACCTGTTCGTTGTTCTCAGCCTGTCGCTGAGCGCCGGGCTGGTCACCAACGTTTTGCTGAAAGATCACTGGGGCAGGGCGCGCCCCAACCAGATCAGTGAGTACGGCGGCAAGGCCCGGTTCACGTCGGCCTGGGTCATCAGTGACCAATGCGGCAGGAACTGCTCCTTTATCGGAGGCGATGTCTCGTTCGCGGCCTGTGCGCTCGCACCGGCGATGCTGGCAAGTCGCCGCAGGCGCTGGGTTTGCGGCGCTATCGGACTGACGGCCGTGACCGCGCTGGCTCGCCTTGCGGCAGGAGGACACTTCCTGAGCGACTGCGTGATCGCTGCGTTTCTGACGTGGTTTGTCGTAGTCTGTTTGTTTCGCTTGCTGAAGCTTGAAGCCAACGGTCGAAGCTGAGGCATATTATTTTCCATAATATATATTA
The DNA here is from genome assembly GCA_965199265.1 of Alphaproteobacteria bacterium. Lineage (GTDB taxonomy): Bacteria > Pseudomonadota > Alphaproteobacteria > CALMVH01 > CALMVH01 > CBDAQV01. The sequence goes on from CBDAQV010000010.1 coordinate 110,845, forward strand.
TACGACTAAAACGAGGTCGATCTCGACAAACTCCGCGTCTCCTGCCAGTGATGAAGGATGGAAGATACCAAGCCGATCGACACTCTCCTTTCCTTGATGGCTCGCCTGCGCGATCCGCAGAACGGCTGTCCGTGGGACATCGAGCAAACCTTCGCGACCATTGCCCCGTACACCATCGAGGAGGCCTATGAGGTCGCTGACGCCGCGGAGCGTGGCCACATGGCGGATTTGAAGGAGGAGCTTGGCGATTTGCTGCTGCAGGTCGTGTTCCATGCTCGCATGGCCGAGGAACAACACAGCTTCACATTCGACGACATCGCCGCCGCAATCGCGGAGAAGCTGGTGCGCCGGCACCCTCATTTATTCGGGAAAGAGTCAGCCGGAACCGCGGATGATGTGCTCGGGATTTGGGAAAACAAGAAATCCCAAGAACGCGCCGCCAAGGCTCATCCGGGCAAGCCGGCCAGCGTTCTTGACGGGGTCGCGCTTTCTTTGCCCGCCCTGACCCGCGCCGCCAAGCTTCAGCGCCGCATGTCGCGCGCAGGCTTCGACTGGGACAAGCCGGAACAGGTGCTTGGAAAAATCCAGGAAGAATTGGCCGAGCTGAAGGTAGAAATCCTCGCAGGCGAACGCGAACTGGCGCAGCAGGAACTGGGAGACGTGCTGTTCACGGTGGCGCAGATGGCCAACCATCTTGAAATTGAGCCCGAAACCGCCCTGCGCGGCGCCACCGCCAAGGTAGAACGCCGTTTCCGGCACATCGAGGCCGGTGTGGCCGAATCAGGCAAATCGCTGAACGAGGCCAGCTTCGAAGAGATGGAAGCCTTGTGGCAGGATGCGAAACGCATGGAAAAAGACGTTCAGGCGGCCGAGTAAGCCTGCGTCGGAACTATTTATTCACTCGCCGCTCCAAGGTCACCCGCGTCGTTCCGTCGTCGTCATGACGGTCCAGCACCCTTCCCTGCCGGTACAGAGCCGCAAGGCCTTTGTCGTCCGTCGAGTCGATCTCGATCTGGACCCGCTCGCGATCCGTGGCAAGCTGCAGGTCGATCTCTGCCAGAAGGGCGTCCATTCCCTGCCCCGTCAGCGCGGAAACGCGGATTGCCGTACCGGCCACGGCTTCAGGCAAAGCAAGATCCGCCTTGTTCAGTACTTCCAGCAATCGGCTATCGTCCGGTGCAATCCCAAGGTCTTCCTCCAGCACTTTCAGAACATCATCCCGCTGCGCCACCGTGTCGCGGTGGGAAACATCGCGAACATGCAGGATAATATCCGCCTGGCGGACCTCCTCCAGCGTTGCCGAGAACGCGGCGACCAGCCCGGTCGGCAGGTCGGACACGAACCCGACCGTATCCGATACCAGTACCGGCCAGCCGGACGGCAGCATGGCTTGGCGAATGGCGGGGTCGAGCGTCGCGAACAGCATGTCGGCCGCCATGACGCCCGAGCGGGTCAGGCGGTTGAACAACGTCGATTTGCCGGCGTTGGTATAGCCGACAAGCGCCATGACAGGGTCGATGCGCGAACGGCGTTGCAGGCTGCGGCTGTTCTTTACCGTATCCAGTTCCACCTTTATGCGGACGATCCGCTTGTCGGTCAGCCGCCTGTCGATTTCAAGCTGCGACTCGCCGGGGCCGCCCAGGAAACCGAAGCCGCCGCGTTGCCGCTCAAGGTGGGTCCACGAGCGCACAAGGCGTGAACGCTGATATTGCAGCGCGGCCAGTTCGACCTGAAGCTGGCCTTCGCGCGTATGCGCGCGTTCGCCGAAAATCTCAAGGATGAGGCCGGTGCGATCAATGACCTTGGCTTTCCATGCCGTCTCGAGCTCGCGCTGCTGCGCGGGGCTGAGCGCATGGTCGACGACGACCAGACCGGCATGCCGGTCCTCGACGATTTCGCCGATCTGTTCGACCTTGCCGCGGCCGAAAAGGCTGGATGGCTCTATCTCGCGCACGCGCACGATCTGTGAGTCTACAATGTCTAGATCGATGGCGCGGGCGAGGCCTTCGGCTTCAGCCAGTCGCGCTTCCGGTTCGCGGTTCGAAGGCTCGAACCGGATGTCGGGACATAGAATGATCGCTTTGACAGGCGGTGAACGGGTTTCGATTGGAGCCAAATTCTATTCTTCGTCTTCCGGCTCGAATAGCTGAACCGGCTGTGCCGGCATGATCGTGGAAATCGCATGCTTGTACACAAGCTGCGAATGCGCGTCGCGTCGCAGCAGCACGGAAAAATTATCGAACCACGTCACGATGCCTTGCAACTTGACCCCGTTCACGAGGAAAATCGTCACAGGGGTTTTCTGCTTGCGGATTGAGTTCAGGAAAACATCCTGAACATTCTGGCTCTTGTCGGCCATCGCGCTTCCTTTCTTCTGTTCCATCTTCGGCTCCGCCGCCCGGGTTTCGCCTTCGTTTCCCGAGCTCAGCGTCAAAGTTCTGCCGAGTGCCTGCGCCATCGTCTTTCCTCCGTATGCCCTTCAACGCTATATGGTGCGAGGCACGCCCTTTACCAACTCCCTGAGCGCGCTTGCGTTCCGCACGCGCGCATGCGGCGGGTAAGGTTTCAAGTCGCCTTCAAGGCCCAGGCCGAGGCCGGCGGTCGTTTCGATCAGGATGGCCGTCACCCCTGCCCGCCTTGCGGCCTGCATGTCGGAATGCATGTCGCCCACCATCCAAACGTCGCTTGCGGCGGGAATCATGCGTTGCTCCAGCGCGTAAAGGATCGGGGCCGGATGCGGCTTGTCAAAGGCGGCGTCCCCCGCGCCGACGTTGGCGAAGAAATATTTCTCCCAGCCGAGGCGCGCGATCTCCTGCCGCAGGTTGAATCCCTTCTTGTTGCTGACGACCGCCATCGGCAACCCTGCCGCATGGAACTCGTCAAGCATTTCGGCGCTACCTTCGATTACCCGGCTTTCCGTGGCGGACAGCATGCCCTCGTAGAACAAGCTGGCGCCAAGCTGCGCGTCTTCTTCGCCGAACACGTCCCGGCAGTTCTCGGTTGGCGGCCCGCCGGAAAGAGCGATTGCCTGCCGGCGGGTCATGGTAGGGGGTTTTCCGAGTTCGCTCAAAGCGTGGTTCCAGGCGCCGACGATGCCGGTCCAGTTGTCGACCAACGTCGTGTCCCAATCGAACAGGATGGCGGCTGGAGGGGAGAGCGAAATCATGGCTTCCTTTCGTCGGGTGATTGGGCGCGCGGCATCGATTTCTACAGCTGCATGAGTTGCAACCACCGGCATGGATCGCGCGCCACGCACGGATGACAATCGTTGAGAAACCTACTCCGCCGCCGTCTTCTCCCGCTCCGTGCCTTGCACGCCCAGCAGCTTCAGCTTGCGGTGCAGGGCCGAGCGTTCCATGCCGATGAAGGTGGCGGTGCGCGAGATGTTGCCGCCGAAACGGGTGACCTGGGCCAGCAGGTACTCGCGCTCGAACACCTCGCGGGCATCACGCAGCGGCAGGCTCATCATTTCGGCGCCGCGATCCCATTTTACCACCGACGGCGCGACGGCGGAGATTTCAGGGGGCAGCATGTCGGCGCGTATCGGGTCGCGGCCGCTGCCCGGGGCCATGATCAGCAGCCATTCGATCAGGTTGCGCAGCTGGCGGACGTTGCCGGGCCAATCGTAGGTCTGGAGCACGGCGACCGCGTCCTGCCCCAGTTCGCGTGGGCTGCCGCCCACCGCGTCCGCTGCGCGGCGAAGAAAATGCGTGGCAAGCAGGCTGATGTCCTCGCGCCGCTCGGCCAAAGCCGGCAACCGGATCGGCACGACGTTGAGGCGGTAAAACAGGTCTTGGCGGAACTGCCCGTCCGCCATTTCATACACCAGGTCGTGGTTGGTCGACGCGATGACGCGCACGTCAACCTCAACCCGGGCGGTGCCGCCGACGCGCTCGAACGTTTGGTCCTGCAGCGCGCGCACCATCTTGCCCTGAATCTCCAGCGACATGTCGGCGACTTCGTCCAGCAGCAGCGTGCCGTTATGCGCCTGCTCCAGCAAGCCGATCTTGCGCGTCGGCCCCTCGAAGGCCTGCTCGGTGCCGAACAGTTCGATCTCCAGCCGCTCGGGGCGGATCGCGGCGCAGTTGAGGATGACGAACGGCCCATCGGCCCGCCGCGACTGGGTGTGGATCAGGCGCGAGACCAGCTCCTTGCCGGTACCGGGCGCGCCGGTGATCATGACGCGGCTATTGGTCGGCGCGACTTTTTCCAAAACGTGGCGTACCTGCGCGATGCCGGCGGAGGTGCCGATCAGCTCGGTGTCGGCTCCGGTTCGCGCCCGCAGCTCGCCGATTTCGCGGCGCAGGCGCGCTGACTCCAGCGCGCGCTCGACCAGCAGCAGCAGCCGGTCGGTCTTGAAGGGCTTCTCAATGAAATCGTAGGCGCCGCGCTTGATTGCCGCCACCGCGGTCTCGATCGTGCCATGGCCACTGATCATGATCACGGGCACGGTGGGATGGGTTTGCTGGATTTCCTCGAGCAGCTGCAGCCCGTCGAGCCGGCTGCCCTCCAGCCAGACGTCGAGGATGATGAGGTTGGGCTGGCGCTGCTTGCACGCGGCGAGCGCCTGGTCGCTGCCGCCGGCGTAACGTGCCGCATGCCCCTCGTCGGAGAGGATTCCACCAATCGCGAGCCGGATGTCGGCCTCGTCGTCGACGATGAGGATGTCGCTTGCCATTAAGCCACTTGTCCCAAAATCAGGCAGTGGGCGTCAAGGGGTGTGATCATGTTGCCACGGTGTGGCGCAGTTGGTGATGTTACTCGTAATACAGTGCATATCCATTTTACATATGTAAAAATTGCCCTTATTAACCCTCCTCCCTGCGTAGAAGGTAGCTACTGCTCAGCAATGTTGGATGAGGGCTGGTTAGAACCGTCGGCAGAGCCCCTCACCCTGATCCTCTCCCGCCGGTCGAGGGGACAATGCCGCTGCTGGCATCTGGCACCCTCTCCAACGGAAACACCAGCGACACCACGGTCCCGCCGCCATCGCGGTCCTGCAGGATCAGCTCGCCGCCGTGGTCCTCCATGATCTTCTTGACGATGGCAAGGCCGAGGCCCGTGCCCTTGGCGCGGTTGGTGACGTAGGGTTCGGTCAAGCGCTCGCGCTCGACGACCGGCAGGCCGCGGCCGTTGTCCTCGACTGCGATCACGACCTGGTCCTCGTCAAGGGACAGCGCGATCCCGATCTCGCCGCGCGGCAGGGGAGCGCCTTCATCGGCGCTCCGCCCTTCGATCGCCTCGATGGCGTTCTGCAACAGGTTGGTGATCGCCTGCCCGATCTGCCGGCCGTCGCACTGCGCGACGATCGGTGGCGAGGGGAAGTCGAAGTGGAAGCCGAGCTCAGGATAGGCCTCGCCACGCAGCGCGAGAAGCTGGCGGCAGAGATCGTTCAGGTTCTCGCGCGCGAAGACCGGGGCCGGCATGCGGGCGAAGGAGGAAAACTCGTCCACCATGCGGCCGATGTCCTCGACATGGCGGATGATGGTGTCCGTGCAGGCCTGGAATGTCTCAAGGTCGCTGGTTATCTGCCTGGAATACTTGCGTTTCAGGCGCTCTGCCGAAAGCTGGATCGGGGTCAGCGGGTTTTTGATCTCGTGCGCGATACGGCGCGCGACATCGGCCCAGGCAGCCTTGCGCTGCGCGACCATAAGGTCGGTCAGGTCGTCGAAGGTAACGACGTAGCCGCGAATCTGGCCCCCGGTATGCTCGGCGCTGACGCGGAGCAGGAACGAGCGCTCGGGCGATCCGGGGCGGCGCAGGTCGATGTGCAGCTGTACGACGCGGTTGTTGCGCGGCGCGCCGCCCTCCAGGATCGCGCCCAGTTCGGGAATGAAGTCGGACAGATAGCGCCCGACCAGCTCCTCCGGCTCAAGGTCGAGGAATTGCGCCGCCGAGATGTTGGCGAGGGTCATCCTGCCGCCCGCGTCCAGGCCGACCACCCCGGCCGACACGCCCGCGAGCACGGTCTCGGTGAACTGGCGGCGGAAGTCGAGCTGCTGGTTGGCTTCGACCAGGTCGCGGCGCTGGCCTTCCAGCTGCGCGGTCATGCGGTTGAAGGCGCGCGACAGGGTGGCCAGCTCGTCCTCGGTCCCGCCTTCGGCGACGCGCACGGTGAGGTCCCCTGCCCTGACCAGCTCGGTCACCTCGATCAGCGCCGCGATGGGGGTGACAAGATACTTGGCGAACAGGATGCCCAGCCATACGGCGGCCATCAGCAGCAGGAGCGCGATCACCATGAAGATGATCGTGATCTTGATCTGAATCTCGTTGCTGCGACCTTCCAGCTCCTTGTATTCCACTACCGCATTCTGCGCGGTCAGGATCTGGCTGAGCACGTTGGGCTCGATCCGGCGCTCGACGTAGAGGAAACTGTCGACGAAGCGGTCAAGCCGCAGCAACGCGCGCACGCGGTTGTCCTTGGCGCCTGTCAGGATCAGCACCTCGCCGTCGCGCGCGCGGTCGAGCTCGGTCGCGTCTGCCGGGTTGTACTCGAGTTCCAGCGCCACGCCCGACTTGGCGACGATGTGGCCGTAGCCGTCGATCACCAGCGCCTCGGTCAGGTTGCGCATCAGCGCCTGCGTGCGGACGGCGCGATCGAGCGCCACGGGGTTGCCCATCATCCACGGTGCCTCGCGGTTGAGGTCCCCTGCCATGGCCAGCGCGTCGGCGCGGATCGCCTGCTGGTGCTCGTGCAGGTAGGATTGCGCGACCGCGAGCGAGTTGTCTACCGCGGTCGTAACATGGTTGCTGAACCAGGACTGCACGCCGACATAGAAGAACACCGCGGCAAAGATAGCCGTCAGGATCGAGGGGATCGCCGCCAATGCGCTGAACACCAGCACGACACGGGTCTGCAGGCGCGCTCCGGCAAGGCCGCGCTGCCGGCTGTACCACAACACGACCATGCGCCGCGCGACCACGACGCCAAGGATCAGCAGCAGGACGAGATCGAGGTTGAGCAGCCAGAAAGCGGTTTTCGGCTTCTGCCAGCGCAGCGGCTCGCCCGCCGTCATGACGAAGTACGTCGCCGCTCCCGAGGCCAACGCGGCGGTAGTCAGCGTGTAGGCCAGCTTGTTGCCCAAGCTAACTCGCGATGCCCAGGAAAGGAGGCGCCACAAAAAGCGATGCGGCTTGTCGGCAGCAAGAAGCGTCACGGTTAGGTTCCCTCTCCCGCGCCGGGGGAGAGGATCAGGGTGAGGGGTATCTTCATCGCCCGGCGCCGACCCTTACCTTCCAGTCCTTGGCAGAACCGCCCCTTCCTCTCCCGCGATGCGGGAGAGGTGATTGGACGGTACCGATCAGGCGACCTCCAGCTCCACCGGAATGTTGTTCCGGGTCGCGTTCGAGTATGGGCAGATCTTGTGCGCTTCCTCGACAAGGCGGTGCGCTTCCTCGCCATGGAGGTTGGCGAGCTTGACCTTCAGCTTGACCGCCAGGGCGAAGCCGCCGGCGTCGTTCTTGCCGAGCGTTACGTGCGCGGTGACCGTGATCGCGCCGGTATCGACCTTCTTCTGTCCGGCTATCGCCTTGATGGCGCTGCCGAAGCAGGCCGAGTAGCCGGCGGCGAACAGCTGCTCGGGGTTGGTGCCGGGACCGCCCTTCCCGTCCAGTTCCTTGGGCAGGTTCAGCGCGAGGTCGAACTTGCCGTCCGAGCTTTTGGCGTGGCCTCCGTCCCGGTTGCCCTCGGTCGTGACTTCGGCGGTATAGATGGGCTGCATGGCAAACTCCTGTAAAGGTTACTTCTGGCTCTTGAGAATTGGGATGTCCAGTTCCCGAATTTTCTTGCGCAGCGTGTTGCGGTTGAGGCCGAGCACTTCCGCCGCCTTGATCTGGTTTCCGCGCGTTGCCGCGAGGGTCAGCGTGATCAGCGGGCGCTCGACCTCGCGCAGCACGCGGTCATAAACACCGGCGCTGGGCAGATCGTCGCGGTGCGCGGCAAAATAATCGCGCAGGTGGTTCTCCACCGCGCCGCTGAGGCCATCGACGCGCGGCAAACCGTTTTCGGCCTGCACCGGCTCGGCAAGCTCCGCGTCGATGATGCCGGGGTCGATCACGCCCTGCCCGTACAGGGCCTGAATGCGGTTGATGAAATTTTCCAGCTCGCGAACGTTGCCCGGCCAGCTATGCGCCTTCAGCCTCTCCAGCGCGGCGAGCGTGAACGATTTAGCGGGCTCCTTGCCCGCGGCTCTGGCGGCGAAGTGTCGCAGTGCCGGGCTCGCCCCTCGACCCGCGCGCCAAGGGCCCCAACGAGCTGATCAAGCAGGGCGCCGCGCTATGCGAGGGGGTGGACGACGTGCTGCGCGCCCTGGCTGATGTACGCCATGCGGGCGAGCCGCAGCTGGAGCTGTTCGCCTCCAGCCCCGGCGACGCAGCCGCTCTCGATGCGGCGGCGGACCGGTTGCGCGAGCACGCCTATGCCCTGCTCTCGCCCACCCCTACGCCTCGGGACGAGATTGTCCGGGCGCTGGCGGAACCTGCGCCGGGCGTCCTGGCGGCCTTGGTCGAGCTGTCGCTGGCAGGCCGGGCGGAGCTGCTGCCGGGCGGCCTCGTAGCCCGGGCGGACTGAGGCGGCCGACGGATCGCGCAGGCCTACGGCGGCGTTGACCTGCCAGGGACGACGAGGAGCTGTCATGCCGAACACGACCATGCCGGACGACCGCAGCCATCCGCTCGACAGCGGCCGCGAGCACAGCCACGGGACCGAGAACGAGAATCTGAGCGGCCAGGGCGCCAATCCGCTCCGCCCCGCCACCGAGCCCGAAGGCGCCGAGCAGTCCACCAAGACCGACAAGACGCGCACCGATCCGGCCACCGGCCACCCTCAGTAGGCTTGTCGCCGAACCGCTGGTGGACGACCATAGCCTGGGTATTTCGCCGCCCTTTCACATACCCGGCGCAGCCACCTGCTGGCGCGCAGCCGAAGCCGCGGGGCCGCAGCGTGTTGAGGCGGGCCCGGCGAGGCTCTAGACCGGGCCGCCTAAGCCGCAAGGGCGAGACTCGGGAGGATACATGGGCCGAAGAGCAGGAGCTGCCCCAGGGCACGCTGATGGCCGGCAAGCGCGGCGTGGTGATGGGCGTGGCCAACAAGGACTCCATCGCCTGGGGCATAGCCCGCCAGCTCGCCTCCCAGGGCGCCGAGATGGCCTTCACCATCCTGGACAGCATGGAGAAGCGCGTCCGTCCCCTGGCCGAGAGCATAGGGGTCAAGACGCTGATCCCCTGCGAGGTCACCGACGACGCCTCCATGGACGCCGCCTTCAAGACGGTGGAAGAGACCTTCGGCACGCTCGACTTCGTGGTCCACGCCATCGCCTTCTCCGACAAGGCCGAGCTCAAGGGCTCGTTCGTGGAGAACACCACCCGCGCCAACTTCGCCCGCTCCATGGACATCAGCGCCTATTCCTTCGTGGACGTCTCGCGGCGGGCGGCCAGGCTGATGCCCAACGGCGGTTCGCTGGTGACCCTGACCTACCTCGGCTCCGAGCGGACCATCCCGAACTACAACGTCATGGGCGTGGCCAAGGCGGCGCTGGAGGCGTCCACCCGCTACATCGCCCGCGACCTCGGGCCACAGAAAATCCGCGCCAACGCCATCTCGGCCGGCGCGGTGCGCACCCTGTCGCTGGCGGGCATCTCCGGCGGGCGGGGCATGCTGTCGCGCGGCCGCACCTGGGCGCCGATGCGCGAGGACACCTCGGTGGAGAGCGTCGGCGGCTGCGCCCTCTGGCTACTGTCGGATCTCGGCCGATCGACCACCGGGGAGGTTATCCACGTGGACGCAGGTTTCCACATCGTCGGCCTGCCCGACGAGGAGGCGGAGGGCTGAAGCTAGGCGCCTCCTGTAGGAAGAAGCGATAGCGGCCCAGAGGTCTGCCGGCCCCGGACCGCTATCGCCTTCAGGCGTGACCCGCCACCGGCTGGCGCTGGACAGCGCGGCTCATCAGCCGCTCCCAGTTGAACATCGAGATCAGATGCGCATCGATCTGGCGCATCGCGTTGGTCGCGACGAGATCGCGCAGGTCCTTGTCCGACAGCGCCTTCAGCTTCTCCTCGGAGACGGCGAAGTAGTCGGCGATCTGGACCGGCTGGCCCATACCGCCATCGGCGAGGCGCGGGGTGAAGGTGGCCGCCTTGGCCTCGAACAGGTCGAGCTCGATCAGGCGGGCCACGAACTCGTCGCTGCGGCGGCGCTCGCCTTCGAAGTCGCTGCAGAACTTCACCGCGTTCTCGCCGGCGGCCGACAGCTTGCCGTTCTCGAACAGGGGCACCTCTCCGTCTTCGCCCAGCATGGGCGCGTTGCGGTCGACGCAGACGATCATCTGGCCGCCCTCGCCGGGATCGCCCGCCAGGACGAACGGATAGCGACGCAGGAACCCGGGCAAGTAGGCGTTCTCCTCGAACCTGCCGTCGTTCATCACGAACAGGTTCTCGCCCTGGCGCACGCCGAGGACCGCCATCGGCGACTTCGCCTCCCCGGCGAAGATGATGGGATAGGTCAGCGCGGCCATGCCGAACTCGCCCACCTGCAGCGGCATGATGTGGGCGCCGGCGGCGAAGGCGAACGGCGCGTCCAGCCGCTTGAAGGCGAGCTTGCCGTGGGCGTCCAGGGTGAGGGGTTCAGGCTTGGTGTAGAACAGCACCTGCCCGGTGATCTCGCCCGGGGGACCGGAAACGGGTTCGATGGTCATGGTGGAGCTCCGGCCAAACAGTGGCCGCTGGTGTAGAAGAGCGGGCGGCCAGGGACAAACGGAGCGGTTCGGGCGGTTGGTCGCAGGCGCTCAGCCGTCCAGGGCCCGGCCCAAGGGCCTCAGACCACGCGCGCCACGTCGCCGACGTCCATGCCCGGATGAAGCGGCAGGGCGAGCACCCGGCGGAAGTAGGCCTCCGCTCCCGGCAGTCGCATCTGGCCGTAGCGAGCCCGGAAGTAGGGCTGACGGTAAAGGGGGATGTAGTGCACCTGCGCGCCCACACCTGCGCAGGCCAGGGTGCGGATGACTGCTCCGCGCCGCTCCGCCAGGCCAGGTCCCTCCAGAAGGACGGTGTAGAGGTGAAGGCCGGGATGGTCGTTCCCCGATCGCGGCGTCGGACGCACTCGCGGCGCTAACGGCGCCAGGGCGGCGTCATACACGGCCGCAAGCGCTGCACGGCGGCCCACGAAACGTTTCAGCTTGGCCAATTGGCTGAGCCCGAGCGCGGCGGACATCTCATCCATGCGCAGGTTGAAGCCGAGTTCGATCTGCTCGTAGGCCCAGGGCTCGGGCTCGCCGTCGGCGTCGAACGAGTCCGCCTCGCTCATCAGCGCTGCATCGCGGGTGACGCCGTGATTGCGCAGCCGCCGCATCCGGTCAGCCCGGTCGGGGTCGTTCAGCGTGACGGCCCCGCCCTCTCCCGCCGCGATCGTCTTGATCGGATGGAAGGAGAAGCAGGCCGCGTCGGACTGTGTACAGGCGCCTGCCGGCTGGCCTTCTGCGTCAGTTCCGCCGATCGCGTGACATGCATCCTCGACCACAGCGGCTCCGGCCGCCTTGGCCAACGAGGACAGCGGGCCCATGGCGCACAGACGCCCTCCCAGGTGCACCGGCAGCACCACCTTGACGCGGGCGCCGCCGGCGAGCGCCGCCGCCAGCGTCTCAGGCGTCATCAGCCCAGTGTCAGGATCGACGTCGGCGAAGCGCACCTCCGCGCCGAGCAGCCGGACCGCCGTCGCCGTAGACAGGAAGGTGACCGCGGGAACCACGCAGAGGTCGCCGGGCCGGACGTCCAGGGCCGCAAGCGCGAGCTGCAGCGCTGCGGTGCCGGAGGAGCAGGCGACGGCCTGGCGCGCGCCGCAGGCCTGCGCCAGCGCCTGTTCGAACCGATCGACCCGCGGCCCGTGGGCAAGATGCTCGCTTCGGAGCGCGGCGACCACAGCGGCGACGTCGTCGTCCTCGATCAGCTGGCGGCCGTAGCGGAGGAAGGGCGGCGATGCGGAATGCAAGGCGGGAGCGGCCATGACGCGAGGCTTGCGCCCCACCCTTTGCGAAGCCGTTAACCACATTCCATTAACCCCGCCGATAGAGGGTCGCCTCAGGTCCTCCTGTGCGAGTCCATGATGCCTTCCGTCGCCATTGCTGCTGAAGCGCCCGGCCCCATCACAGCGCCGGTGCGCGACTTCCTGCACCCCCGGCCAGACCTGGACGGCAAGGTCGTGCTGGTCACCGGCGGCACGGGTTCGTTCGGTCGCGCCTTCGTCAAGGCGGTATGCGAGCAGTTCACGCCCAAGAAGCTCATCGTGTTCTCGCGCGACGAGCTGAAGCAGTACGAGATGGCCCAGGCCTTCCCGCCGGAGCGCTGGCCGTTCCTGCGCTACTTCATCGGCGACGTCCGCGACGCCTTGCGGCTGCAGACCGCCATGCGCGGCGTAGACTACGTCATCCACGCCGCCGCGCTGAAGCACGTGCCGATCGCCGAATACAACCCGTTCGAGTGCATCAAGACCAATGTCATGGGGGCCGAGAACGTGGTCAACGCCGCGATCGCCGCCGGCGTGAAGCGGGTGGTGGCGCTGTCCACCGACAAGGCGGCCAATCCGATCAACCTCTACGGCGCGTCCAAGCTGGCCTCGGACAAGATCTTCGTGGCGGCGGGGGCGATGGCCGGCGACACCGACACGCGGTTCTGCGTGGTGCGCTATGGCAACGTCATGGGCTCGCGCGGGTCGGTGGCGCCCTTCTTCCAGAAGCTGCTGGCGGAGGGGGCCGCGGAGCTGCCGATCACCGACGCGCGGATGACCCGGTTCTGGATCACGCTCGGCCAGGGCGTCAACTTCGTGCTCTCGAGCCTGGAGGCGATGACGGGCGGGGAGATCTTCGTGCCCAAGATCCCCTCGATGCGCACCACCGAACTCGCGTCCGCCATCGCGCCCGGCCTGCCGCACAAGCTGGTCGGCATCCGGCCCGGGGAGAAGCTGCACGAGATCATGGTGCCCGAGGACGACGCCCGCTCCACCGTGGAGCTGGCCGACCGTTACGTCATCCTGCCGAGCCACGACCTGGCCAGCCGCAGGGCCTATCTGGCGGGGGGCGCGCTGGAGCTGCCGGAGGGCTTCTCCTATGTCTCCGACCGCAATCCTGAACGACTCGACTGCACGGGGCTTGCAGGCGCTGCTCACCCAGGCCTACGCCGGCTGAGCCTGCGCTGCGGCGCGCCAGGCTGGGACAACCGCGGTGACCAACCCCTTACCGCAAGAGCATCGACGCCTTGGTGCAGAAGCGACCGCCGAGCTTCGCCGGGCGCTGATCGCCCGCGGCGCGCGCATTTATCGGCCCTGACCGTTGCTGTGGCGCAGCGCGGGCGCTAGCCCCTAGCCAAGCGAGGCCGGCGCGCCCGCATGCGCCGGAGGGCCGCCGTCCATGTCCGATCCCGTGCTCGACCTCGACTGGCGCCTGCGCGCACCCCTGGCCGCGCTCCATGGCCAGCGGCCGCCGGCGCCGGAGTGGTTCACCACCGCCCTCGCCCGCGCCCCCGAGCGCAGCGTCACCCCGGTGGAAGGCGTGGAGATCGAGACCCTGATCTGGGGCGAGCGGGGCCGGCCGGGCCTGCTGTTCCTGCACGGCGGCATGGCCAACGCCGACTGGTTCGCCCACATCGCCCCCTTTTTCGCCGACACCCACCGGGTCGCGGCCCTGTCCATGTCGGGCGCAGGGCGGTCGAGCTGGCGGGAGCGCTACGAGGTGGCCCAGTTCGCCCGCGAGATGGCTGAGGTCGCCCGGGCCGCCGGCCTGCACGAGGCCGGGCCGCCGGTGTTCGTCGCCCACTCCTTCGGCAGCCGGCCGTTGCTGAACGCCGCCGCCGATCCCGACCTGGATCTGCGGGCGGCCGTCCTGCTGGACGCGGCCGTGTCGCTGCCCGCCTCGGGGGCCGCGGAGGTCATGGATGCGCGTCCGCACCGGACCTATCCCAGCTTCGAGGCGACCCTATCCCGCTTCCGGCTCATGCCCTACCAGGTCTGCGACAACCTCTTCATCGTCGACTATATCGGCCGCCAGTCGCTGCACGCCGTCGCAACCCCCGGGGCGGCGGAGGCGTGGACGTGGCGCTCCGATCCGTTCGTCTTCCACAAGCTCTCCGGCGCCGCCCAGGGACAGGCCGAAGCGGCCCTTCGCGGGGCCCGCTGTCCGATCGCCCTCCTCTACGGCGATCGGTCCGCGATCGTGCGGCCGGACAATCTGGCCCACACCCGCGCGGTCGCACCGGCCGGCACCATCTTCGCCGCCATCCCCGACGCGGCCCACCATGTCTTCCTGGACCAGCCGCTCGCCACCGTGGCGGCCCTGCGAGCCCTGCTGGCGACGCTCTGATGACCGCGGCGCTGCGCATCCATCCGCCCGGCCGTCCGCTGGTGGGGAAGGTGCAGCTGCCGGGCTCCAAGTCGATCACCAACCGGGCGCTGCTGCTGGCCGGCCTGGCGCGGGGCCAGAGCCGTCTCACCGGCGCGCTGAAGAGCGATGACACCCGCTTCATGGCGGAGGCGCTGCGGGCCATGGGCGTGGGCGTGGGCGAGCCGGACGCCACGACCTTCCAGGTCGCGGGCGAGGGCGTCCTGCGGGCGCCCGGCGGGCCGCTGTTCCTCGGCAACGCCGGCACCGCCACCCGCTTCCTGACCGCCGCCGCCGCCCTGGTCGAGGGCGAGGTGGTGATCGACGGCGACGCCCACATGCGCCGCCGCCCCATCGCGCCGCTGCTGCACGCCCTCGCGGCGCTCGGCGTGGAGGCGGAGGCGCCCACCGGCTGTCCCCCCGTGCGCGTTCGGGGCCGGGGCGGCGTGGACGGCGGTCGTGTCGAGGTGGATGCGGGGCTGTCGAGCCAGTACGTCTCGGCCCTGCTCATGCTCGCCGCCTGCGCGCGCGCGCCGGTGGAGATCGCGCTGAAGGGTTCCGAGATCGGCGCGCGCGGCTATGTCGAGCTGACGCTCGCGGCCATGCGCGTCTTCGGCGCCCGAGCAGACTCGACCGGACCCGGCGCTTGGCGGGTGCAGCCCACCGGCTACGGCGCCTGCGACCTCGCCGTCGAGCCCGACGCCTCGGCCGCCACCTATGTCTGGGCGGCGGAGCGGCTCACCGGCGGCCGGATCGACCTCGGCCTGGCGCCGCCGGACTTCACCCAGCCCGACGCGGCCGCCCACGCCCTGATCGCCGCCTTCCCGCACATGCCCGCGGTGATCGACGGCGCGCAGATGCAGGACGCCGTGCCCACCCTGGCGGTCCTGGCGGCCTTCAACGCCACGCCCGTGCGCTTCACCGGCGTGGCCAACCTGCGGGTGAAGGAGTGCGACCGCCTGCAGGCGCTGGCGACGGAGCTGGACCGCCTGCAGCCCGGCCTCGCGCGGGAGGAGGGTGACGAGTTGGTGGTGACGGGCTCGACCGCCCTCTCCCCGCCTGCTTCGCTGACGCGCCTGCGGACCTATGCCGACCACCGCATGGCCATGAGCCTCGCCCTGCTGGGGCTGAGGCTGGACGGCGTGGCGATCGAAGACCCCGCGTGCGTAGGGAAGACCTTTCCCGCCTACTGGGACATGCTGCAGACGCTGGGCGTCGAGCTTACGATGGCGAAGTGACGCCACCAGCAATTCCTGGGCGGTGGCCGGAGGCGGAAGCGGTTCCCCTCACCCAACCCTCTCCCCGGCGGGGAGAGGGCTAAGCGCCGCGATGTGGAACCCTCTCCCCTGCGGGGAGAGGGCAGGGTGAGGGGCTCAGCCGCCGCTCTCCCCCAAACGCGTCCGGCCGCGCTGTCCTCAGCGCGGCTTCGCACGGGTGGAGCCTCCCCCGCGTGGGGCGAACGCATGTCAAGGACCGGTTAAGCTTACGCGCCCCCGCCGGGGCGGGTCCTGCGCGGGGGTTGTCTCCGCCGCTGTCAGGGCCTGGGCGATGTCTAGGAATACGGTTGCCTTTGAGACGACCTACTTGATTGACGGGCCCTCATGCTGCGCCGTTTGACCGGAGACAATCTCTTGGGCGCCTTCCGGCCCCCGGGTTTGCGCAGTCGTGTCGTCCCGCCGCTCGTTCGATCGGAGCCGCCTTGGGCGCACACCTAGCCGAAGGCGGGGCGCAGCGGGAGATGACGCCTCGCCGCTCTGATCGAGCGGATCGGTGGTCAGCCACTGTTTCCACCGGTCGCTGTCGGCGAAGCGGTCCGGGCGCGGCAGGTAGGGGACCGGCTTGGCGGGGTCGGCGACATAGGCGTCGAAGGCCGGGCCGCCCGCCCGGGCGCCTGGAAGGCGAGGCCATGGGCGGCCTGCAGGTAGAGCGGCCGCATCCCGCCAGTCCTCCTACAAGTCGCGCGGCGAGAACAGGTTCGACAAGCCCTGCGCCAGGAACTCGCCCCCCGCCATGCCGGCCGCCAGGGTCCCGGCGTTGCGGAGGAAGCCGCCCAGGCCGCTGGTGGACGCCAGGGGACTCTGCGGCGGGGGCGGCGGCTGGTCGTCCCAATAGCCGCCTGGCCCTGCGGGCGTCTGCGCCTGGCCCTGGGCCGGCTGGCCGCCGCCGAGGAAGGACACCGGCGCGCGGGCGGGGGTCTGCGCCTGCTCCATCGCCTCGATCTGCTGCTGGGCGGCCTGCAGCGCCTGGTCGGCCAGGATGGCGTGCTGGACCAGCAGATAGGCGGCGTCGGGATTGGAGCGCAGCGCCGTGGCGATCATGCCGTCGGCGTCCGGGTCCTTGGCGGCGCCGCGCGTGGCGTCGAGGTCGGACAGGAACTGCTGCAGCAGGTTACGTTCATCGGGGGTCATGGTGCGCCTTGGATGAGGTCGGGGGCGGAACGCGCGGGCCGGGGCTTTGTTCGGGGCCACTCAGGCTCCGGGCGCACCTTCGCGGGAGGTGAACAGCAGGTCCATCGGCAGGTGCAGCTCCAGGATCGCCCCGTAGAGTTCCGACCCGCTCAGCCGCTCGCGTCCGTCCTCGGCGCGATGCAGCTTGCCGGGACTGATCCGCATAGCCGCCGAAAGCGTCTCCAGGCTGCAGCCCCGCGCCTCCCGCGCCGTCCGCAGTCGTCGACCGAGCGCCAGCCTCTGCGGGTCGCGCACGGGAAATTCGAATATCATGTGGCCGATCTCCCGGTCGGAGATACTTATGTTTGAGTCAGGCTGACACCTTTCGCCGATCGTGTCACCCAGGCTCCCCAGCTTGTGAAGCGAACCTATCATTGCAATCTCATCTCCGCCCGAGGAGCCGCCGCAGATGCCCATGACGAAGGAAGATGTGCGCTCCGAGCACGTTCACGCCCTCGCCCGTATGGATGAGGCCCAGATCCGGGCGATGAAGCGGATCAACCGCGCCTTCCGGGAGTCGCGCTTCACCAACACCACTGTGAGGGAGGTGATGGAGATCGTGTTCGAGGAAGAGGCGCAGGAGCGCTCGGCCGAGACGCCGGGCTGACGCCAAGCTCCTGTTCCTACGCCATCTCGAGCGCCGGACATGCAGACCGCATCGCTGGAAAGCGTCGCCCACGTCATCCAGCTCGCCCTGACCCCCGTCTTCCTGCTGTCAGGGATCGCGGCGCTGCTCAACGTCTTCTCCACCCGGCTGGGGCGGGTGGCGGACCAGGTGGACGCCGTCAGCGCCCGCCTCGACGCCGAGATGAACCCGTCGGAGTCCGTCTACCGTCACCAGTTGGCCTACCTCCGGTATCGCTCGCGTGTCCTTGACGCCGCGGTGATCCTGGGCGCCGTCGGCGGGACGGCGACGTCGGGAGCGACCCTGACCCTGTTCCTCGGCGCAATCCGCAATAGCGGCGCAGGCTTGATGCTGTTCTGCCTGTTCGGGGCCGCCATCCTCTGCACCATCGGGGCGCTCGGCTGCTTCTGCTACGAGATGCTGCTGGCCAGCCGCGGACTGAGAGCCAGGGCGAAGCGGCATGGGGCCGTGTGAGCTCCTCCCCTAGCGGGAGAAAGCCCTAAGCGATCGCCCGCCGGGCGGGACGCGCCAGCATGCGGGTCAGCTCATCTATGCCTACCGCCTTGCCGAACAGATAGCCCTGCATGGCGTGCACGCCGGCGACCTTGAGGAACTTGCGCTGGGTCTCGGTCTCCACCCCCTCGGCGATCACCTTCATGCCCAGCGCCCGGCCGATGGAGACCACCGCGTGCACGATGGTGGCCGCCTGCATGTCGCGCGAGCAGTCGGTGATGAACTCCCGGTCGATCTTCAGCTTGTCGAACGGGTAGCGCCGCAGGTGGCCCAGGCTGGAATAGCCGGCCCCGAAGTCGTCCAGGGCCACCTTCATGCCCAGGGCGCGCAGCTTGTCGATGTTCAGCCTGACCTGGGCTTCGCTCTGCAGGATGGCGGTCTCGGTGATTTCCACCTCGAGCCGGCGGGGATCATAGCCGTGGTGCTGGATCAGCCCGTACAGACGGTCGACGAAGCTGGGGTCGGCGAACTCGATGGCGGAGGCGTTGAAGGCGACCTGCAGGCCGCTGAGATAGCGCGTCTCGGCCAGCAGGCGGTCGGCCACCCAGGTGGTGATCCGCCCGATCAGGCCGGCCCTCTCCGCCAGCGGGATGAACAGGGCCGGACTGACCGGGCCCCGAGTGGGGTGGGTCCAGCGCAGCAGGGCCTCCACGCCCACGATCGTCTCGCCCTCGCGGTCCACCTGGGGCTGGTAGGCCAGGGTGAGGTGATCCAGCGCCATGGCTTCCTTCAGGTCGCGCAGCAGCTCCGCGTCCTTGGGCGACAGGCCTTCATCAAGCTCGGGCTCGACGACTTCACGCCCGGCGCGCTCAGCGATGGCCGCCAGGGTGCGGGTCAGGACCCGGTTCAGCTCCTCCACGGAAGCAGGCGCGGGCGGTCGACCTTCCCGGGCTGAAGCCTCCATGTCGCCGGCCATGCGCGCCACGATGCGGGCGCCGACGTTGTAGCTCATCGATTTCAGGGCGTGGGCGGCCTTGGCGGCGGCATCTGCATCTTCCGCAACGACCGCCGCCGCCAGCTTGGCGACGCTCTCCGGTGCGTTATCGCGGTAGAGGCCGTGCACCCGGTCGACGAAGTCAGTGCGGCCCGCCGCTGCCATCGCGGCGAGCTGGGCGGCGATCTCCGCGTCGATCAGCGGCTCGCCGCCATGGAGCGCCAAGCCAGGCTTCACGGTTGGGGGAGCTATGGCAGCCGCTGCGGCGGGCGCAAGGAGCCCGAGCGGCGCGACGGGCCGGCTCTCGCTCGGCTGCAGGAATTGGCCGAGCACCTTGGCCAGCAAGGCCAGGGTGAAGGGCTTATGTAGCACCGCGTCCATGCCCGACGCGCGCCAGGTGTCGGCGGCGGAGCCCACCACATGGGCGGTCAGCGCCACCACCGGCACCCGCGGACGCACCATCTCGCTCTCTCGGGCGCGGATCTCGCGGGTGGCGTCATAGCCGTCGAGGACGGGCATGGAGCCGTCCATCAGCACCAGGTCGAACCCCTCGGCGAACACGGCGTCGACGGCCTCGCGCCCGTCATTGACGAGCTTGACCTCGACACCGAGGCGGCTGAGCGCCTCCTGGGCGACTTCGCGGTTCACCGCGCTGTCGTCGGCCACCAGGACGCGGGCGCCGACGAAGGCCGGCAAGGTCTCGGCCTGTCCGACTGAAGCGCCTTCCGCCTGCGGGTCGCGCACGGCTTCGCCGGCCTCCAGCTGGCGCAACACAGCCTCGAGGTCGCGGCGGCGGAAGGGCTGCACCAGCACCGCCTGCGCCAGGCCCGCCCGCTGCAAGTCGTGGGGCGCGGAGTCGCCGTAGGCCGCCAGACACACCCGCGGCGCATTCCCGCCCGTCGGCTCGCGCAAGGCCGCCGGATCGCCCAGCACCAGGACGGGCGCATCGCCGGGCTTCGCCAGCCCATAGCCCGCCCGCGCCAGATAGCGCGCCATGGCCCGGCGGCTGGACAGGCCCGTCGAGCCGAGCAGGACCTTCTCGCCGAAGTGGCGCGGCTTGGGCCAAGGGGCGGCGGCTTCCAGCGCCTTGACCGGCAAGCGGAAGGCGAAGGTCGAGCCGCGGCCGACATCGCTGGTCACGTGGAAGCGGCCGCCCATGGCGTCCACAAGCCGCTTGCAGATCGCCAGACCCAGGCCCGTGCCGCCGAACTTGCGGGTGGTGGACTGGTCGGCCTGGCTGAAGGCGCCGAACACCGCGCCGATCTTATCCTTGGGGATGCCGATGCCCGTGTCGTGGATGCTGATGCGCACCGAGGTGGGCGTATCGGGCTCCACCTCGATCAGCACGCCGCCGGCCTCGGTGAACTTGATGGCGTTGTTGGTCAGGTTGCCGATCACCTGGCGCAGCCGCACCGGGTCGCCCGCGACCAGCTTGGGGGTCGCCGGATCGACATAGGCGGCGAGGTCCAGGCCACGTGACGCCGCCCGATCCCAGAACAGCGAGCAGACGTCCTCGACCACGTCGGCGAGGTCCACGGGGACGGACTCCAGGTCCATCTTGCCGGCCTCGATCTTGGAGAAGTCCAGGATGTCGTTGATGATGGCCAGAAGGCTCGACCCGGACTTGGCGATCACCTCGGCGAAGCGCCGCTGGCGGGGCGGCATCTCGCCGGCGGCCAGCATCTCCGCCATCACCATGATGCCGTTCATCGGCGTCCTGATCTCGTGGCTCATGGTGGCCAGGAAATCGGACTTGGCGCTGTTGGCCTGCTCCGCCACGTCCTTGGCGACACGGAGGTCGGCGGTGCGGGCGGCCACCTCCCCCTCCAGCCCGGCCATGTGCGCGGCGATCGACGCGTCGCGGGTCCTGATCTCTCCCAGCATGCGGTTGAAGCCCGCCACCAGCTCGCCGATCTCGTCGTCGGCCTGGACCTGGACGCTGCCGCTGAAGTCGTGGTCCTTGTGCACCTGGTCCATGGAGCGGGTGAGCGCCTGCACCGGCGTGGTGATCGAGCGCTGCATGCGCCAAGCCACCATCAGGCCCACCAGCAGGGCGGCGGCCGCGGCGAACAGGCTGACCTCAAGGCTCGACGCGAAGCGGCCCAGCACCCCTTCGGTGCGGCTGACCAGCACCAGGCGTCCCACCACATGGGCCCCGGAGCGGATCGGGGCCACGACCTCCACCGTGCGGCTCTGCAGCTGCGACATCAGGCTCGGACGATCATGGCCTTCGGCGCTGAGCGACACGTCGCGGGTGAGCCGGGCGCCGGAGCCCGTCTGCACCAGCACTCGCCCGTCGCTCCGCTCTATGCCGGCGTAGAAGACGCCCGGCATGCGCGCGATGGAACGCAGCACCTCGAAGCCTCGGGTCCGATCCTGGGCTGCGGTGGCCTCGGCGGACAGCGAACTCATGACGGTGGCGGTGGCGCGCAGGCGGTCGATCTGCATGGCCGCGTCGCGCTGGCCTTCGCGCCAGGCCGAGACGCCGGCCACCAGGGCCACCGCCACGCCAACCGAGGAGACCACGAGGAAGGTCATCTTGCCCCGGAGCGTTCGCCGCCTGCGGATCAAGTTGTGTCCGAGCCTGGCATCCCTGGAGCCGCCCATGTCCACTCCGCAGCCCGCGCACATTGCGGGCGTGGTTACCGGGTTACCCCGGATTAATGACTGTGGGCTTAAGGCTCGCCAGGCGTTGAGCGTCTGGGGTGGTCACGTGAAGGCGGAGGAGGCGGACGGCGGCTCGTTCTTCTACGTCCTGCAGGACGCGCTCCACATCCTGTTCGTCGACGACGATCCCATCATGCGGGAGTTCGCCGTGGTCCACCTGTCCACGGACAAGGCGAAGGTGACCCTCGCCGCCGACGGTATGGACGCCCTGGACAGGGCGGCGGCGGCGGCTCCAGACATCATGCTGCTGGATTTGGAGATGCCGCGCCTGGATGGGTTCGAGGTGCTGGCCAGGCTCCGAGCCGCCCCTGCAACCCGCGAGCTGCCGGTGATCGTGGTCACCGGGCGGGAGGATGTGGCCGCCATCGACCGGGCGTTCCAGGCTGGCGCCACCTCCTTCCTGGTCAAGCCGATCAACTGGCGGCTGCTCAGCTACCAGATCCGCTACGTGATGCGGGCCGGCCGCAACGAGGCGGTCATCCGGACCCGGGAGGACCCGGCGCTCCGCACCGGCGTGCTGCGGCTGGCGCGCGATGGGGCGGCCCTCATACGCCACGCCATGGCC
Organism: Alphaproteobacteria bacterium; assembly: GCA_965199265.1. Classification (GTDB taxonomy): domain Bacteria; phylum Pseudomonadota; class Alphaproteobacteria; order CALMVH01; family CALMVH01; genus CBDAQV01. Next base: position 132,956 of record CBDAQV010000010.1, read on the forward strand.
GGCCCTCCCGAGCTGCGCGAAGCCGCGCTCCGCTATGCGACCCTCCTGGCCGAGACGGTCGAGCCGAGCTGCGCCGCAAGACGCGACGGCTAGCATGGGCGATAGCAGCGGCTCACCGCACGATCGCCGCGCCGTCCAGCGTCGTCTTCGCGCACGCCTCGCTGACCGGCGGGGCAATGTCGCGCTGATCTTCTCCCTCATGCTGCCGGTGCTGCTGGTCACGGGCCTGGGCGCCGTGCAGCTGAACCAGATCATGACCGACAAGAAGCGCACCCAGGACGTGGCGGACTCCGCCGCCCTGATGGGGGCGTCCCAACTTGGGGTGACCCCGGTCGGAGCGGATCAGCGCACCCAGAGCTACGCCCAGACCCAGCTCACCGATGTCGCCGCCAACGCCACGGTGACGATCCAGGCGACCGTAGGTCAGGGAAACGTCATGACGGTGGCCATCGACACCCAGCGCGTCTCCTTCTTCGGCAACCTGCTGCCGCTCGGCGGCTTCCACACCCACGTGACGTCGACCGCCAAAGGGGTGAACACCACGCCGCTCTGCGTGCTGGGCATCGCACCGGCCCTGACCGACACCGTTCACGTCACCGGAACGAGCCAGCTCCAGGCGGGCCAGTGCCTGGTGCATTCCAACCAGTCGCTCACGGCCGACCCGGCCGCTTCCATCCTTGCGTCGGCCAGCGAGGCGGGCACGGTCGCCGTCGGACCCATCACGCCCGCAGCCTTGATCGGCGCACCGCCCACCAGTCCGCTCGACCCGTTCGCCGGCCTCAACGTCAACCCGAGTTCCTGCTCGGGCACGCCCACCCCCATCAATGTCAATGGGGGCGCGACAACACCCCTGGCGGCCGGCACCCACTACGGCCCCGTCACCGTCTCGGGCGGCAGCACCCTCAGCCTTGGCGCGGGCGACCATTACTTCTGCCAGACGCTGACCGTCACCGGCGGGTCGACGGTGACGGGAACGGACGTCGATCTGGTGTTCGACTCGGCCGCGATCATGAGCCTGTCCGGCGCCAATACGACGGTGAACCTGAGCGGCCGCCAGAGCGGACCGCTTGCAGGCTTCGTCATCATCGCGGACCGGAACTACGCCAACATCTTCACCCTGCAGAGCGACTTCATCACAGGCCTGACCGGAACCATCTATGTCCCCACCGCAACGCTTGCCGTCCAGGGAACCGGGAGATCCGGCGCCACCTCGCCCTGGACCGTCATCGCCGCCAAGGGCCTCACGGTGAACGGCGGCGCGCAGCTGGTGATCAACGCCAACTACTCCATCTCCAACGTGCCCGTCCCCCATGGGGTCGGCAACCAGCGCCAGAACGTGCAGCTGATGCAGTAGGCCGTTGATCGAACGTCACTAGGTTGTCGCCAAGAATCGCTTAAGGCTTGACGCAGCCGGCCAAGTGACGACACACCCGGCCGCAATCGAAGGAGGCCGGTCTTCAGTCAAGCCGTCATCTCCAGGCCGGCCGAGGCCGTCAATCTGCGCGCTGCGGCGCGGCAGGCGTCCATGCATGTGCTGAAGCGACCGCCGTCGGGCTGGCCGGCCCTGGTGCTGAACGCCGACTTCCGGCCGCTGTCCTACTACCCGCTGTCGCTGTGGCCGTGGCAGGAGGTGATCAAGGCGGTGTTCCTGGAGCGCGTCGAGGTGGTGTCCACCTATGACTTCACGGTCCGCTCCCCCTCCTTCGAGATGCTGCTGCCCAGCGTCGTGGCGCTGAAGAGCTATATCGCGCAAGACCGGCCGCCAGCGTTCACCCGCTTCAACCTGTTCCTGCGCGACGCCTTTACTTGCCAGTACTGTGGATCGCAGTCGGACCTGACCTTCGACCACATCCTTCCGCGCTCCAGGGGCGGGAGGACCAGCTGGGACAACATCGTCACGGCCTGCGCGCCCTGCAATCTGCGCAAGGGCGGCCGCACGCCCAAGGAGGCGGGGATGATCCCGCACCGCCACGTGCGGCGGCCGACCATGTACGAACTGCAGGACCTTGGCCGGCGCTTCCCGCCCAACTTCCTGCACGAGAGCTGGGTGGACTACCTCTACTGGGACATCGAGCTGGAGGCTTGAGGCGCCACGACGGGCGGGAGGAGGCCGGCGAGCAGGAGAGCCCGGCCCCCTCAGGGACCGTTTGGAACAGGCGCTCAGTCCTTCGACTGCGCTTTCCAGCACATCCAGACCAGCCCGATCATCGCGGCGACCACCAGGGCGATCATCACCGGCACGTCGAGCGCCTGAAGGGCCGGATGGATGGGGAGAGACGGAGCTTGCCCCGTGTCGGTAAGCGAGTTCATCTTCGACGCTCCAACTCCTAGGTCCGGATAGCGACGCCCATATGTACGGCGGATGAATGCTGAAAAGTGTGTATTCACGTCAGGCGACGGATAGCCCCGCCCCGGCCATCAAGTCGCTCGCATATGGACGACGTCATCCCGAAGCTCTCAGGGACATGCGGGAGGAGGATGGGTCTGCTACAGCTCAGGACGGGGAAGACGAAGCCGACCGCGATACGGTGAACGGCGACGCTATCGAGCTAGGTCGAAGATCAAGCCGAAGGGGTGACGGATGTAGCAGCGAGGGATAGCCGGGTCCTCCTGCTCCATGCTGCAGCCGGCCTCCCTGCGACACAAGCATCCACCCGCGCCACATTCCCCCTTAGCCGCGCCTGTGCTTTGATCCCCTAACAAGAAACGTGGGAGGCAAGCATGGACCAGAGGTTCAAGCACGAGGTCAGTAGCCTCAAGAAGGATGCGGCGGCGCTCCGTAGGCAGTTGCTGCAGGCGATCAGGGCTGCTCGACGGCAGCGAAGCGAGATATCGGCGGCCCGGTAGGGGATCATGCGGAGACCCGCCGCACCAGCGCCGATCACCTGCAAGGATCATCAGACTGCACCCGCGGTTGGCTTCGCCCTCCAGGCGCCACAGCCAACGGCCTACACCGCGGACCCCACTTCTCGCCAAGCTCTGTCTCTGGCCGAAGGACCGTAGCCGGCCCGAGGGCGGAGATGGGCGCGCTTAGCCGCCACCGTCGCGCCGATGGAACACCGGGGCGTCAGGCCTGTTCAGGGGACCTGTGCGGGGGAGTGGCGGATGGACATGCGGCAGCCGGCGGACCCCGTGGACGCCGAGGCAGGCGCCGTTCCGGCAGGCGCGGCGGCCGCGGCCCTGGTGGAAGCGGCGACGGGCCGCAAAGGCGGCCTGGTCCACATCGCCTCCGACGAGCGGGGCGCCGAGGTCCTGGCCGAGATCGCCCGCGCCTTCGCGCCCGGGCTGGAGGTCCTGGTCTTCCCGCCCTGGGACTGCCTGCCCTATGACCGCGCCTCTCCCTCGGCCTCCAGCATGGGCGCGCGGATGGCCGCCCTGCTCGCGCTGGCCGAAGGCGTCGAGGCGCCGCGCCTGGTGCTCACCTCGCCCGAGGCGCTGATCCAGCTCACCCTGCCTCCGTCCGCCCTGCACGACGCCTCGCACCCGATCGTGCTGGACCGGGACGGCGAGGTGGAGGCGGTCACGGCCTTCGCCCGCCGCACCGGCTACCGCGCCCAGGACGAGGTGGCCGAGCCCGGCGACGTCGCCCTTCGCGGCGAGGTGCTGGACATCTTCCCGCCCGCCAGTCCCCTGCCCTGCCGGCTGATGATCGAGGACGGCCGGGTGCGGGCGCTGCACGCCTTCGATCCCCTCACCCAGCTGACCACAGGCCCGCTTGAGACGCTGACGCTCGGGCCGGCCTCCGAGCTGATCGCGCCGGACCCAGAGGCCGACCCCGCCGTCTTCCCCGCCGAGGCGCCGCGGCCGACGGGCGTGGAGCATGAGCTGGCGCGCCTGAGCGGCCCGCTAGCCTCCCTGCTGGAGCACGCGCCCCAGGCGGCGCTCAGCCTGGCGCCGGACGCGCGGGACCGCTGGACCACCTTGGCGGACCAGATCGCCACCGCCCACGAGACCGCCCGGACCACCGCCATCGACAAGGGCCGCCCGACCCCGCCCCGCCCCGACGCCCTCTACCTCGCCGACGGCCTGGATCAGGCGCTCGCCGGGCGGGAGCGGGTCGAGCTGAAGCTCAACGCCCGCCCCACCCCGCTGTTCGCCCTGTCCACCCGCCCGGTGCGCGAGGCGGCGGACCACATCGCCGCGGTGCTGGAGGCCAAGGGCGTGGCCGTGCTCGCCGGCGCGGCGTCCGATCTCGCCCGCCTGGCGCGCGAGATGGCCGAGCGGACCGGGCGACCCTGCGAGAGCGTGCCGGACTGGGCGGCGGTGAAGCGGGCCAAGGGCCCGGCCCTGCTGGCGCTCACCGCCGAGCTCGCCCGCGGCTTCGAGCAGGCGGCGCCCCGGCTCTGCGTGGTCACCGCGCAGGACGTGCTGGGCTCCAAGGCCCGCCACGCCACCCATGCCACGGCCTCGACCCTGCTGGAGGCCGATCCGGACCTGCGCTTCGGCGACATCGTGATCCACGAGGACCACGGCGTAGGCGTCTTGCGGGCGCTGGAGACCGTGCAGGCCGAGGGTCAGGACCGCCCCACGGCGCGGCTGGACTACCGCGACGACGTCGCCCTGCTGGTCCCGGCCGAGGAGCTGCGCAAGGTCTGGCGCTATGGCGCCCAGGCCGATGCGGTGGCCCTGGACCGGCTGGACACCCAGGGCTGGGCCAGGCGCCGCGCCAAGGTGGAGGCCGCCATCGGCGACACCGCCCGCGAGCTGGTCGCCCTGGCCAGGACCCGCGACCAGACCCGCGCGCCCCAGATCACCCCGCCGCGCCAGGCCTATGAGCGCTTCATCGCCCGCTTCCCCTATCCCCTCACCGAAGACCAGGGCGCGGCCATCGAGGCCATCCTCAAGGACCTGCACGCCGGCCGGCCGATGAACCGGCTGGTGTGCGGCGACGTGGGCTTCGGCAAGACCGAGGTGGCGCTCCGGGCCGCCGCCGCGGTCGCCCTCGGCGGTCGCCAGGTCGCCATCGCCGCCCCCACCACGGTGCTGGCCCGCCAGCACCTGCAGACCTTCGAGCGCCGTTTCGCCGAGTTCGGCATCCGGGTCGGCCATCTGTCGCGCCTGGCCAAGCCGGCGGAGATCAAGGCGACCAAGGCGGCGATCGCCGCGGGCGAGATCGGCGTGGTGGTCGGCACCCACGCCCTGGCCGCCAAGGACGTGGGGTTCAAGGACCTGGCCCTGCTGGTGATCGACGAGGAGCAGCGCTTCGGCGCCGGGCTGAAGGCGGCCCTGCACGCCCTGGCGCCGGACGCCCACGTGCTGACCCTGACCGCCACCCCGATCCCGCGCACCCTGCAGGCGGCCCTGGTGGGCCTGCAGGACATCAGCGTCATCGCCACCCCGCCCGCCCGGCGGCGGCCGGTCCGGACCCTCCTCGCTCCCTTCGATCCCGTCACCATCAAGACCGCCCTGCAGCGCGAGCGGGCCCGGGGCGGCCAGAGCTTCGTGGTCACCCCGCGCATCGAGGACATCGAGCCGTTGCGCGCCCAGCTCGCCGGACTGGTCCCCGAGCTGGGCCTGCTGGTCGCCCACGGCGAGCTGCCGCCCGAAGAGGTGGACGAGGTGATGGTCCGCTTCGCCGACGGGGACGGCGACGTGCTGCTGGCCACCAACATCATCGAGAGCGGTCTGGACGTGCCGCGCGCCAACACCATGCTGGTCCAGCACCCCGACCGCTTCGGCCTGGCCCAGCTGCACCAGCTGCGCGGCCGGGTGGGGCGCGGGCGCACCCAGGCCAGCGCCTACCTGCTCTACGACCCCGCCCACCCCTTGATCGACACGGCCCGGGCGCGGCTCGAGACCCTGGTCGCCTATGACCGGCTGGGCGCAGGCCTGGCCATCAGCGCCCGGGACCTGGACATCCGCGGCGCGGGCGACCTGGTGGGCGAGGACCAGGCCGGCCACCTCAAGCTGATCGGGGTCGGCCTGTACCAATGGCTGCTAGAGCGCGCCGTGCGCCAGGCCCACGGCCAGGCGGTGGACGATCGGCCCGAGCCCGAGCTGGCGCTGGGCGCCGCGGGCGAACTGCCCGAGGCCTACATCCCCGACGCCGAGGTGCGGCTGAACCTCTATGCCCGCCTCAGCCGGCTGGACACGGCCAAGGCCGTGCGCGCCTTCGCCGACGAGCTGGAAGACCGCTTCGGGCCGCTCCCCGAGGCGGCGGCGAGCCTGCTGGACCAGGCGCGGCTCGGCCGGCTCGCCAAGGCGCTGGGCGTGGTCAAGGCGTCGGTGGGGCCCAAGGGCGTGGCGCTCGACTTCCTGGATGCGGAGAGCGCCCGTCGCGCCGGCGGCGCACGGAAGGATTTGGAGGCTCGCGGCTCGAGGCTGGTGTGGTCGGGCGCGATCGACCCGGACGCGGAAGGCCGCCGGCGGCTGCAGGCCCTGCTGGAGGAGCTCGAGCCCGCGTCCCCTCTCCCCTTGCGGGAGAGGGAGGGGCCCACTTCGTGAAGCGGCGTGGGAGAGGGAGCGCCTACTCAGGCCGCTTGAACACCTGGTGGGTGCAGTCGGCGCCCCGCACCGCGCCCCGGGCGTCGACGCAGGTGACATAGGCGGCGGTGCGGGACGGTTCGCCGGGAGGGCCGGGATCGGCGCGCTGGGCGGCCTCGGCCGTGGGCGTCGGCTGTGCGGTGGAAGTGGTGAAGGCCAGGTCGTAGGGCAGGGCCTCGCGCCCGGACAGGCCCACGAACCCCGCCCCGTCCGACTTGCGGAAGCGCAGGGTGTAGGCCGCGCCAGGGGCGAGCCTGCACTGCATCACCCAACTGCGCCGGGCGGGCAGGGCCCAGGCGCCGGCGGGCTCGCACGGATCGCCCGCGTCGCCGATCACCGTCACCTCGGAATAGCAGCTCATGGGCGCGTCGAAGGTGACCCGCACCAGGGTGATCCCCGGCGCCACGACGCCGCCCTGGGCGGGAAAGCTGTCCACCACCCGGGGCGCGTGGTCGGCGGGGTAGCGGGCGGGATTGGGCTCGGGGCACCAGACCGTCGCTGTGACGACCACGTCTGCGACCTTCGTGGGCTTGCGCGCGGTGACCACGACGGTGGAGACCGTCGTGTCCGGCGGCGCGGGCGGCGGCGCGGCTGCGCCCAACAGGCCGGTCAGCAGGAGGAGGGCAGGTCCCATGCCTGAAATGTAGGAACGCCCCCCGTCGCCCGTCAGCCCGGCCTGTTCGGCAAGCCAAGCCCCTGTCAGTCTGGTGCGTCGAGAAGAATCGATTCCCCGGAGCGCCGCTTACGGAACAGCGGCTGCCTTCTTTCATGTTCGTCAGGCGCTGATCAGGACTGGGATCCTTGCGCCTCTGCTAGCGCCTGGGTTCGCTCGGCGAAGCTTAGTACTGCCGCGGGAGCGGCCGCCAGAGCGGCTTCATAGCGCGCGCGGAAGTTCGGTAGACTAGTGCGCGCCCGCGCCCATCCGGTAGGAGTGTCGTCAAAGGTAAACCCATCAAGACCGAGCTCGTGCTCGGCGATCAACTCGGGTAAGAACCAATTGCGACATACCACCACCGGACAGCCGCACAGCACCGCTTCAGCCGCGACGGCCGTGTTCTCGAAAATATATAGCCGCGCCCCGGCTCTTAGAAGCTGGCGCAACGCTTCGGTGGAAGGAGCGTTCGCATGATGACGATCAATGCGGATCATATCGTCAAGATGCAAGGGCGGCGTTTGGTGGTGATAGTCAACGTACTTGCCCGCATATAGGAGCGGGTTACGGTGCCGGGGCCCGTCCTTGGTGGTCCACCAGAGGGGATCGGAACCCGGGATGAACATGACGTCCTTGCAACCCGGAATCGTGCGCCGGATATTTTCGGAGTAAGCGACGGTCAGATCGCAAGGGTCAAGCGGGTCAGACGCCATCAGCCCCAAGTAGTTCAAGGCGTAGCGTACCGCGACATCTCCTGGCGTGACATTAGGGAAAGCATCTGGATAAACCGAGATCGGCGCACGCTCACGGGCGCGCAACTCCGCTAGCGCCGCGGCATCCAATGGCGGCGCATCGAGACCCGCGGCGATCCCAGCCGCCGGGTCGGCGCCGACCGGCCCTCGCTCAAGATCGACCGCGACCCAGGCCTTGGCGCCTAGACGGTTCAGCGCGTCACAAAGCCAATACAGCACCCGGATGCCTGCGGACTGGCCGCTGTAAGGTGGCGTGTGGATCACGTAGGGGTGCAAGAACGCGCGTCCGGCAGCTGTCACCGGCAGCGGCGAGCCGGGGGTCACGTCGCCCGCTCGGCGGCCGCGCTCAGGAGTGTGGGCAGAAGATCAGCGTGGCGAGCGAAGCGGGATGCAACGGGCCATCCTGCGCACTCAGCTGCACCATAACCATTCTCGAAAAGGTGGAACGGCATGGCCAAGCCGGCCGCTGCGCTGGCGTCCACCACGCTGTCGCCCACCAGCACGGCCTCACCCGCAAAGACCGCAAGCTCGGTGAGTGCGGCGAGCAGGGGCGCAGAGTCTGGCTTGGCCCGGGCCGTCGTGTCCCCTCCAATCACCGCCAGGAAGGCGCGCTGCAGGTCGAGATCGAGCAGGAGCTTGCGTGCTAGGCCTTCCGGCTTGTTTGTTACAATTCCCAAAGACAGCCCCACGCCCTGCAAGGCTGAGAGAAGCTCGCGGACGCCGGGGTACAGACTATCGACCGGAGTCGGAAGGGAAAAAAGCGCGCCCCGAAATTCAGCCAAATCGCTTGAAACATGGGTCGCGCACCCCATCAACGCTCTACGTACCAGCTCATCCGCCCCTAGACTGATCCAGGGGCGGACTTGAGCTGGCAGGATGGAAGTCGCGCCGCGCGCCTCACGCAGATGAGACAGCGCTAAGGCGATAGCAGGGGCGCTGTCGACGAGCGTACCGTCAAGGTCGAAAAGGATCGCCCTTAAGCTCACAACGGCTCAGTTCAGCAGCGGTATGAACATGTTGGCCCGCAGCTCTTCCCGGGAGAGGAAGGGGGCGAGATCCTCCAGCGGAGCCGTCACCATCGTTCCATCGTCGAGTCGCCTGGAAGACAGCTTGGGAGCGAACGCCTGAGATTTGTCGACCACGATCTCGCAAAGGCAAGCCCCCGGCTCAGCGAGGGTGCGGGTGATGGCGCTCGCCATGTTGGCGTGGTCCGATGCGCGTACGAACGCGATGCCGAAACCCGCCGCCAACCGTTCGAAATCAGGGAAACTCACGCCCGACTCCGGCCCACAACCGACAGAAAAGCCAGCGAAATGGGCCTCTTGAGACTGGCGGATCGAATGATAACCAGCATTGTTGTAGAGAAAGATCTTGGCCGGTATTTTCTGCCCGGCAATCGTCTGCAGCTCCTGAAGGTTTTGCATGATACTTCCATCGCCCGCCATGCAGATAACCCGCTTAGACCCCTCCGGCATGGCGTGCCAGGCACCTATTGCGGCTGGAAGGTCATAGCCCATAGAGGCGGCCCCCCGAGTTCGAGAAGAGCCGCATCCCCTTCTTCAGCTTGGCCGCCTGCACGGTGACGACCGCGGCCGTCGCGTCGGCCATCACGACCACTTCGTTTTCTTCGAGCTGGTCGAACAACGCCTCTGTGAAGCAGTAGGGATTCACAGCCTCCTTGTTCTCCCAGTACTCCGGCAGGACGATCGGATAGCGGCGGCGACGCTCCAACGTCCAATGCACGAACTCCCCATGCGCCGGCGAGGGCTCGTAGCCATGAAGCTCTTCGAGCAGAACGGGCAGGAGTTCGGCCAGGTCGGCGTGGATCGTCTCGTCGATCTCGAGAGTCGGTTTGCGCATCTCGGCAGTGTCTATATCAACCATGATCTTGTGAGCGCCACGTGCGAATGAGGCGAAGTTATAGCTGATCTGGCGGATGTTCAGTCTGCAGCCGAGCACGAGCAGAACGTCGGCGTTCTGTACGGTGAAGTTGCCGGCACGGTCACCGACGGTCGAAGGGCGGCCGGCATAAAGCGGATGGTCGTCCTCAATGACGTCCTGCGCGTTCCAGCCTGGGGCGACGGGTGCGCCAAGCTTTTCGATGACCTGGCGAAACGCCTCGTAAGCACCGCTGATGCGCACGCCGGTGCCTGGAAGCACCACCGGCCGCAGAGCCGTCCGGAACCGGGCTACAATCGCGCGCGCGGCTTGGCGTAGTGGCTCGCCTTGCAGACGTCCATACTCGGCCGGCAGTGCGTACTCGCGGCCGTAACCCTCTTTGACAGGATCAAAGCCGCGCAGGGTCTCAGGATCGATAGGAGCTGCCTGCACGTCGATAGGTATGTCGAGCCAAACAGGTCCTGGCCGGCCCCGTTCGCGCGAGCCAAAGGGCCTTTTCCAGAAGATAGCGGATGTCCTGGGGATTTGACACCAGCTCCGCCATCTTGGTGATTGGCCTGACCATGGCCACGATGTCCACTTCCTGGTCTCCGAGCTGACGCAAGGGCACACCAGCGTTGGCCCGCAGAGTCTCGCGCTTCACTTGACCCGAGATGACGACCATGCCGATGGAGTCGGTGTAGGCCCCGTGGACGCCGTTCAAGGCGTTGATGCCGCCTGGGCCGGTTGTCACGTTCAGGCAGGCCAAACGGCCGGAGAGGCGAAAGTAGCTTTCCGCCGCCATCGAGAGCGCCTGTTCATGATGGCAGCAGATATAGCGGAGATCGGGGTTGCGCCCGAGCGCGTCGTTCAGATGCATAGCGCCGCCGCCGGTCAGCATGAAGACATGCTGCACGCCATGAGCGGCCAGGGTCGAGGCGATGTAGTCGGACAGACGGACCACGGCGGATTACATCCTGAGGATCTGAAGATGAGAGCCGGAGAGAACCCAGGCTTGCCCGACTAAGAAGGAGGCGTCAGCTCGCCGCGACAAGCCGCGCAGGCGAGGCGCTGGGCACAGCCGGGTCAAGCCCCCTCTCCGCGATCATGCGCCCGAGTTCCGAATTGGCTCGGTAGGGACTGTCGATGCTCGTGAAGGCGATGGGAGCGTCCACACCGATGGCGTCGTGCAGCACCTCCCCGCGCATGAATTCTCGACAGGAGATCTGCCCCTTCAGCAGCGGTACGGCAAGATAGACGTCTTCATCCTTGAGAATGTGGCCGGCGGGCATGTCGCGCCTGGCATAAACCCCGCGGACTAAAGCATCGAGGTACTTGATCTCCTTCTCAGGCGCGATCCGCTTTTGAGTAGGCGCACCGCCGCACATCTCCTGAGCCTTCTTGAATGCTTTAAACCATAGGTCCGCCTGTTCTGGCAGCGTGCAGTAGGGGCTGACCGGCACCCCCTCGTAGTCGATGTCGATGTGCCGCTCGAAGGTGCGCGCGCCCTTGCCATAGGCGATCAACATTGAATTGGCCCAGTCGTGGTATTCGTGGGTCGACAGGCCAACCACCAGATGGGGGATAACGCTCTCGCAGAAAATCGATCTGGTTCAGTTCCAGCTCGTTGTCTTCCGAAGGATACATGGAAACGCAGTGGTTCAGCGCAAACGGGATATCTCGATGTTTAAAGAACTTTACAAGATTGTCGATATCGGTGAGCGAGGAGCCCCCGCTGGAGGCGATGACAGGCTTCCGTGTGGATGCTATCTTCTCGATCAGAAACCAATCCTTAATATCGGAGCTGGCGATCTTGATGATATCCACGTCAAATTCCACACATTTGCTCACAGACACCTCGTCGAACGGCGTCACCATCGTCATCATGCCCGCCGTCACGTACCGCGTGCACCATCTGCCGCAGTTCCGGCCACGGCAATTGCGTGTCGAGTGTCTTCTTGATGTAGCGAATGTCTTCTCTATCTCGGAAATCCTTATGTATGAAGGAGTCCACATCCCGAAATTGAAGCTTGATCGACGCTTGCACGTTGTTAAAGCGGACCACTTGGGAGAAATCGCGGATGATCTTCAAGCCACGATCCAGCTTGCCCCAGTGATTGTTGGCGAGCTCTAAAACGAACAGGTCGTCGAAGATGGTCTGTGTCATGGAACGGCCTTTCACAGGAGTGCGCGCCAGTCCCCTTCGACCGACGCACTTCCCAACGCAAACAGATGATAGATTAAGCCCCGCGAAGGGCGATACCAAGGCGATCGATCATGTAATCTATATGACGATCCGTAAGGCCCGGAAAAACTCCGATCCAGAAGGTGTCCGTCATTACACAGTCGCTCTGAGTGAGATCACCGACGACCCGGTAGGTCTGGTCTTTGAAGTACGGCTGACGAATGAGGTTGCCTGCGAACAGCAACCGCGTGTCGATTTTTTCCGCATTCAAGCGCTTGACCAGATCAGTGCGGCCGATGGGCGATTTGGGGCGCACCGTGATTGGGAAGCCGAACCAAGAGGGCTCTGAGTTCGCCGTGGCTTCGGGCAGAATCAAGAAGTCCTGAAGGTCCGCCAATCCCGCCTTCAGTCGGTCGAAGTTGCGGCGCCGCGCGGCGATAAAGCCGTCCAGCTTACCAAGTTGCGCAACACCGACTGCAGCCTGCATATCCGTGATCTTCAGATTATAGCCGATGTGGCTATAGGTGTACTTGTGATCGTAGCCAAACGGCAGATCACCTAATTGCCACTCGAAGCGTTGCCCGCAGGTGTTGTCGAAGCCCGGCTCGCACCAGCAGTCCCGGCCCCAGTCGCGCACGCTCTCGGCCGCGCGACGATAGATGGGGTTGTTGGTGAACACGGCTCCACCTTCTCCCATCGTAATGTGGTGGGCGGGGTAGAAGCTCAGCGTGCCGAATGCCCCGAACGTTCCCACTTTGCGGCCGCCATAGGTGGCGCCGAGCGCATCGCAGCAGTCCTCCACCAGCAGCAGGTCATGCTTTTGAGCGAAGGCGGTGATCGTAGCCAGGTCGAACGGGTTGCCCAGCGCGTGCGCCACCATGATGGCGCGGGTGCGCGGGCTAAGCGCCTCCTCCAGCCGGGCGACGTCGATGTTGTAAGTCGGGATGTCCACATCCAGGAACACAGGAACCAGCCCGTTCTGGATGAGAGGGTTGACGGTGGTCGGAAACCCGGTCGCACAGGTTATAACCTCGTCGCCGGCCTTTAGAGCCTCGTCCTTGAGTAAGGGCGAAGTGAGCGCACTGGCCGCCACCAGATTGGCTGAAGAGCCAGAGTTCACCGTTAGGCAGTGCCTTACCCCGATGAAACGCGAGAGTTTGGACTCGAACTCACGATTGAAGCGGCCGGTGGTCAGCCAGAAATCCAGCGAGGAGTCGACGAGCGATCCGACGTCCTCATAGTCATAGACCTTGCCTGAGACCGGAATGCGGCTCTCTCCAGCGATGAAATCGCGAGGCGCATGAGCAATCTCCGCGTATCGGCGGACCAAGGTTTGTATTTCGGCGCGCAATGTCGACGCCTCTTCGCTTGCATCGTTAGCTCCCACGATGGTCTGCTGCGCCAGCACTGTTGTGGTTCGACTCATACGGAGTCCTCCAATGTCCTGCCGGCGTCAAACACCGAGGACGCTTTCAATCTGGCGCTCGGTGATACCACGTACGGTAGCAACTTTGCTATCGGAGTGATAGTCCGAGTACCAATTCGCCGCCATCGCGACGGCTGCGGCGTTGGTCAGGGCCGAACGCCAGCCGAGCTCGACCTTAGCCTTTGTCGCATCGACGCGCAGAAGGGTGGCCTCGCGGTGTTCGTCCGCCGCCCGGGCTGTCTCGGCGTAGCATACGTCCAAAGGATCGCTCCACATCGTTCGGAAGGTCTCCACCACCTCCCGCACTGTGAGTTCCTCGCCGGGATTGGGCCCGAAATTCCAAGCGTCGTGCGGCCGCATCGAGCGGCCCACCAGAGCGCGCCGCGCGGCTTGTAGATAGCCATACAGTGGATCGAGCACGTGCTGCCAAGGCCTGACCGCCCCGGGATTTCGAATCTCCACGGGGATCCTCGTTTTTGAGGCGCGCACCAGGTCAGGGATGAGCCGGTCCGCCGCCCAGTCGCCGCCGCCGATTACATTGCCTGCGCGTACGCTCACGATCGCGGCGCCGTCGGCATGAAAATAGGTCCGAGCGAATGCCGCGGTGACGAGCTCGGCCGCACCCTTGCTCGCGGAATAAGGGTCCGAGCCGCCCATAGCCTCGTCTTCGCGGTAAGGCCACACTCGCTCGCGGTTCTCATAGCACTTGTCGCTGGTGACCACGACCACCGCACCGAGCCCAGGGACCTGGCGGGCGGCTTGTAGCACCTTGGCCGTTCCCATGACGTTTGCGTCGAAGGTCGACAAAGGGTCGCTGACGCTGGCCCGCACGATTGGCTGGGCCGCCATGTGGACGAGAACGTCCGGGCGTGAAGCTTGAAGCGCGCCGCTCAAAGCGTCGACATCCCGTATGTCCCCACGCCGGTCGTCGCAAAGGGCGCTCAGGCCGGCGGCGTCGAACAGGGATGGGGTGCTGACAGCTTCGGGGAGCGAAAAGCCGCAGACGTGGGCTCCAAGGCGATGCAGCAGCAAGGTCAGCCACGAGCCCTTAAAACCGGTGTGCCCGGTCAGAAAGACGCGCTTGCTTGACCAGAAAGCGTGATCGTCGCTCACCACGCCGCTCGCCACGGGGCGTGGCCCGACGCCCACAGCTCGTTGAGGTGGTTCTTGTCGCGCAGGGTGTCCATCGGCTGCCAGAAGCCATCATGACGGAAGGCGTGAAGCTCCCCGCTCTGGGCCAGCCGCTCCAGCGGCTCCTGCTCCCAGATCGTGTGGTCCCCTTCCACCAGGTCGATGACGGAGGGGTCGAGCACGAAAAACCCACCGTTGATGTAGCCACCTTCTGAAACGGGCTTCTCCTTAAAGCCGCGCACCCGGTCCTGCTCCAGTTCCAGGGCGCCAAAGCGCGCCAGGGGCCGGGTGGCGGTGACCGTCGCCCGGTCCTTATGGGTGGTGTGGAACTGGAGAAGGCGGCCGATGTCGACGTCGCCCACCCCGTCGCCATAGGTCATGAAGAACGGCCGATCGGCCGGCAGGTATGTTCGCACCCGCTTCAGGCGGCCTCCGGTCATGGCCTCGTCACCCGTGTCGATCAGCGTCACCCGCCAGGGTTCAGCCTGTACGGCGTGATAGACGGTCTCGCCGCCCATCACCATCGTTACATCGCTCTGATGCAGGTAGTAATTGGCGAAATATTCTTTAATCTTGTAACCTTTGTACCCCAGGCAGATCACAAAGTGCTTCACGCCGTAAGCCGAATAGATCTTCATTATGTGCCAAAGAATAGGGCGGCCACCAATCTCCACTAGCGGCTTGGGTTTGACATCTGTTTCTTCGGAGAGGCGGGAACCGAGACCGCCAGCCAAGATGACGGCGGACAGGTCCGATGGACTGTAGCCATCTGCACTCATGGGAGTACGCAAACACTCGACTTGTTTTGGGGCGCGGCATCAATAGCGACATTAGCCTGGGGCAGTCAACCCGCAGCCCCCCGGCCGCGGAGGTCGGCCGCGGTGTCGTCCACCTGCTCGCTGAAGCGGCGCAGGCGCAGTCCCAGCCGCAGGGCCAAGGTTCGGGCGGACGTGGGATCGCCGAGATAGCTGCTCGGTCGACCGAAGTCGACTTCACCCCGCACGATCCGCCCGTCCGGCGCGCCGGCTGCGCGGAGCGCCTCGCGAGCCACATCCTCCATCTCGACCACCTCGCCGCCGCAGAGGTCCACGGGTACGCCGCGCCCCAACCCCTGATCCAGACTTCCCAGCACCAAGGCCGCGAGATCGTTGACATGCAGATAGGAGCGATAAACCGGCGTGCGGGCTTGGATATGGGCGGCGCCCGTCGCGAACGCCTGCTGCAGGAATGCGGAGACGGCGTAGGACCCCAGCTTGTTCATGAACGGACCCGCCAGGTTGAATATCCGGCCGGCCAGCACCGGAACTCCGCGCGCCGCTCCGAAGGCGAGGAAACGATCCTCCTGCATGAGCTTGCATAGTCCGTAGAGTTCTCGTCCTTCCCCTGACTGCGCCGATTGGGCCGCGCCGGAGGACGCCACGAATAGGCCGCGAGGACTCGCAACCGCCATCGCATCCAGCAATGCGTCGTCGATGGCCATGTTGGCCGCAAAGAAGCCCTGGGCGCCGAGCGCCGCAACCTTCTCTTTGGTGAGATAGGCCAAGTGGACGATGTGCGCCCCCTCTAGATCGGCGCCGTTGATCTGTGACAGCGGCCGGATCGGAAGATCGACGCCGTCGGGCGCGATGAGCCGTCGTTCGCTTGAGCCGAACAAGGTCACGCGATCGTTCCAGCCGGGCCCCCAGGCGGCGGCGGCGGTCGCCAGGATCGCGGTTCCGATCCATCCCGTCGGCCCGGTCAAGACCAGAGATTGGGGCCTAGTCACCCGGGATCGCGCCAAGCCAACTGAACGCAAGCCAACCCTACTCCAAGCCGCCGAATGTCCGACCTGGGCTGTTCATCTGGCGATTTGGGGGCGTGCAAGGTGAATACGACCTCCAGAAGAGGCTGCGACATGTCTGCCGCCGCCAGCTCGATCCGGATCGGCTCACCGGCGCGCACCGTCAGCCTGCGCGCGCGTTGACGATTGACAGCCAGGCTCATCTCACAAGGGCGGCCCTCGGGCGGCCAGACCATTTTTGGCGTAAATGTCAGGACGGCGGGCGCTTCGCGCGCAAGGTGGCGGCAGCGGAATATGGCGGTGCGCCCGGTCGTCCATCGGCCCCAGGGCTCAGGAGAAGCGAACCCCCGGGGGACATAGGCGGACGCGCTCTCCTCCCCAAGCTGGAGTTCCACACCGGGTTCAAGGGTCGGCGCATCCACAATGGTTGTGACCCGCCGACGGCCTGCAAGCCAGCGGAACCCTGCCGTGAGACGCCAGGAGGTCGACGCGTAGACGTCCGCCAGCTGCGCATCCTGCCGCGCCAGCTCAGCCTTGAACCACGCCAGCTCCTCGTGAACCGGCGCGGAGGGCGGCCCAGGCGCAATGACTGTAACGGGCGAGGGCGCGACATGGACGTGCGCGCCCGCCGCCTCCGTCCCTAGCCGTCCCCATTCGTTGGGCAAAGAAAGGGCGGCGGAGCGAAGACCCTTGAGCGTTTCGAGTTCGAGCGGCTGGGCCTCCACGGCTTCCCGCAGGTCCGTATAGGAAGCCGCCCGCAGGAAAGCCGGTGGGATGCTCGGCAGGTCGATGACCTCCAATGCTTCGCGCAGGCCACCGAAGCTTGTGTGGGCCGCCACCCAGTCGTCACCGAAATCGTAGATGTCGTAGAGATGCAGCGTCTCCACGTAGAAGCGGGCGTACCAAGGCGTTGAGCCAATTGCACGTCGCCACCAGTCCACCCGCAACCGCAAATCGTGCGACAGGGTGCGCACCGTCTGTCCGCGGCGAGGATCCTGCTCGATACGCAGCAGCCCTGCGCCATGCGTGGCCGTGAAATCCACCACCTCATCGACGAGCGCCGCCAGGAAGATGGCGCCCGGAAAGAGCAGCAGCAGCCAGTGGCGGATCAGCGCAAGGTCTTCGGGCGGCGGGAGCTCGGGCAGGTCGCCCAGCTGCTCCAAGACCTGGTGGGCGAGATTGGAGCCAAAGTGGAACCGCGTGGTGTGGTTCATCTCGGCGGTCCGCCGGATCTGCGCCAAGGTGAGCGCGCCCTGCGCCACCAGTTCATCCAACACGCGAAGCCAAAGGCCTGTCCAGACCGAGTTGGAGTAGCCGCCTTCGCGCACGCCCACGCTGCGCCGGCCCTGACCGCCGTCATGATCATTGGGTGATAGGCCATATACGACCAGGGGCCGGTTCACGAACAGGAAGCGCCGGTCCTTGCCGATTTCGATGAGCCACGCCACGTGCGCATAGATGCGGGCGATGCCCAGATATTTGCGCAGCGGCTCGACAGGCGCGGCGGAGCGCCGCACGACCACCGTCGAGATCGCGCACAGCCAATAGAAGAAGCCCGTGCGCTGGACGAAGTCGCCGATCGTGCAAGCCATTTCCTTCTCGTAGAAGAAGCGGCGCGCCCTCTCGGTCACGTAGGCCTCGTCTCCCGCCAGGCGCTCGTCGCGGCCGTGACGGCTGTTGAAGACGATGATGTCCTGCTCGCCGCGCCGCAGCAGGCGCACGAGTTCTGAAACGCCTTCCGGCTCTACACCGTCGTCGTCCGCTAGAAGCCAGACGTACTCCCCGCCGCAATGACGCCAAGCCTCGCAGATGTTCTCCTCAGCGGTATCAAAATCCTGGGGAGAACGGACGTAGCGAGCGGTGGGCGGCAGGGCCTCAACCAGCCCGGCGGGCGGCGGCTGAGTGGAGTTGTCGTGGATGATTATCTCGTACGACAAGCCGGTCTCGTCCAGCACCGCATGCACCGCGCGAACCTGCGCCGCCAGCAAGCCCCAGCGGTTGCGGGTCGGCACTAGGACGGTCAGGATAGGCGCGAGCGACACTGGCGTCGTCGACACTGTCGACGGCGCAGACAGATCGGGCATCAATGGATTCCAAGCTGGTCGTGTGACCCGAATGACGTTTTGAATGCAGGACACGCTGCGACATAGGCGTGCACACCCACCATGCCGTTTGAACGTATAATCTCGGAGATGACCAGCCCCGCCGCCTGCATCAGCCGGCGCAGCGAACGGACGCTGAAGTGCGCTTGGTTCTCGTGAAATATCTGCAGGGGTTCATAGTTGCGCGTCCCGCGGGCGGCGCGCGCTTCAAGGACCTCGAAGGTTGCCTTCAGAGAGCCCTGATACTGAGTGGGAACCTCAATCCAGACGGTAGCACCCGGCTTCATGAGGCTGACGCGCGACGAAAGACGGGCGAAGGGCCGCGGATCGGTTTGGAGCGCGTAGGCGCACATAAGGGTGTCGGCCGCCGGCAACAGGCGCTCAAGGTCGACGCCCGGGGTCGAGGGCGCCCGCAGCAGCGTCACGACATCCGCATGGGGAAATGCATAGCGGGCGAAATACCCGTCGCCTTCGCTGTCGTCCACGACCAGCCCCCGTTGATCGTTCATCTCGCTGCGGAACGCATCGTAAAACTCACGGCGGATTTGGTGATGCGGGCTCCCACGGTCCGCAAAGGAAACGGCATGACCGGCGTAATCCGGTTCCAATGCGATCCGTTGCGCGGTGTACTCGGCGCCACGGTACTCACTGTACAAGCGCTCCAACTCCTTGGCCGTTAGGAACGGGGTCATGAATACGTGTTCGCAGACATCGCAGAAATAAGCGCAAGGACTTACGTCGTCCGGCAAACAACACCGCTCACGAATGAAAGGCGACATCTGCGCGGGTAGCGAGCGATCTACGAGCCCGTCGCAGATCGGGCAGATCGCGACACCATCACGATGTGCGAGGACGCCACTAAGATCGGTCATAGCGAGACCCATAGCTCATTCGCACACGGAGTTGGATAAGCCGCATCTCAGGTTTCGCGCCTTTGTCAACCTGTGCGATTTTTAGGCCTGAGTGACTGGGCCAAGCGTTTGCCTCATCAAACTACGCCAGGGGTTCTTCGCGGACGACAATTGGTTTGTGTCTCCCCAAGACATCGACCCCTAGCTCTGTCCTCCTAGGCCCTCACTTCGCAACGAAATGCCGCCGCGGCCCGGATGCCAGTATGCAGTCGGCGCGAGCTTGATCCCCGTTAGCCCGAATTCATCCAGCCGTCAGCACACAATTTATCTATGTGCATGCGTCTAGGCCCGCCGCTTCGCAACGGGCTACCAGAAGCATATACCCTTTGAACGGCCGCATCTCACGAGCTTGAAGTGCGCCCGCTTCCTCAGCGCGCATCTGGGCGGCGGCGCCTCTGCTGCGCCTTAAATCTTTAGGCGCCTCGCTGTCCCCGTCGCTTGCGTCCTAACTGCATCATGGCCGCAGCACTGTCGCTTGCAGCCTCAGTTCTATCGCCACTGCACCCATCGAGAGGGCGCTGTCGGCGCTCAGTCGCCGTAGACGGCCCAGGCGCAAAACGGCTGATGCGCGAATCTCCGCAGTCTAAGATTGTTCAGTCCGAACGTCTCGATGACGGCCTCCGTTTCGCCCGGGAAGTAGGGGCAGTTCAGCTCGTCAAAGACGAGGATAGAACCCTTCGTGAGGCGCGGCTTGATCTGCTGCAGGACGTCGCGAGTCGGCACGTAGATGTCCATGTCGAAGATTGCCATGGCGACGACTGCATGCGGGTTCTGCTCCAGCCAGACGGGAAAGGTTTCGCTGACGTCGCCCTTCACAAGTTCGTGCTTCTTTAGATGCGGCACGGGAGAAAACTGTTCATGAAGCTCTAGAAGCCTGCCCAGTTCCTGTTCGTAGCCTTCAGAGACCGAATAGTCTCCCGCGTTGGTGTAACCGCCGTCCTTGGCGTCGACAGCGGGGAAGCCCTCGAAGGTGTCGAACCCGCAAATTCGCCGCGAGTGGTTAAAAGGCTCATATATGCCTCGCAGGTTGATCAGTGTGGCAAGCGTGCCTCCCCACTGCACCCCGTATTCGCAGATCACGCCAGGCACATCTACGACCTGCCGATAAAGCTGGTCGAGATACAGGATCCGAGACAGCACCTGCCGCTTCAGATAGGCGATGGAGTGGTAGTTCCACTGGGGTCCAGGACGTCCAACGTTGGCCTTCACCGTCTGCAGGAGCTGCTGGTCAAGATCCTGCTCGCTTGCCGAGCGGCCAGTGAACTCCCCTTGAATTTTCGTGCGGCCCTGATCGCTCATTAAGACGTTCTCCGCATGTCGTGATGAGGCCGTACTAGGCAAAACTGAGAGAGGCCGACGCCCAGCATCCGGGTGTCGGCCAATGGGCCCTCATCCGGACATTTTGGCGTTTTGATGTGCAAGGTCACGTGCATATCGCGCGAGCGACGCAAAACTCGCTCGGGAAGCTCGAGTTCCACCGGAATTCCTGGCTGCACGTCGAGCCAAGTCGGAGGGTTCCCGTTCAGAGACAGTCCTAGCTTCTTGCCAGCCATCGCCGGCTCGAACACCCAATAGGGCAGCAGCCTGAGCACCGCTGGCTCCGGCTTGCCGCGGAAGCGGAAGCGGATCGTAGCCCTATCGGCTGCGGTCCACCGGCCCCATGACTCCGGATAGGAGAAGCCGTCGTCGACGTAGGGGTCGCCGTCCTGCTGACTGAGGTCGACCACCTCGTCGAAGCCCAGCACGGGAAGCAGGGCGGTCGCCGTGCCGGTCCTCTCCCCGCCGTTTGCCTTTTCCAAGGACGAGGGCGACCGAACATCGCCAACCGTTCGCTCCTTCGCCTCCTCATGCTCCGCGATGCGGGCATAGCTCTCCTCCACGTTGCGGCGAAGCCGGCTATTCTCGCTCCCGATTGCTACGAGGCGATCTTCGCGCTCCTGCGCGGCGAGCGATGCGGCTTCCGCAGCCGCTCGGAGTGAGAGCACCTCGCCTGCAAGCCGGCCGATCTCGGCGTCCTTGGCGGCGTCGCGGCTGCCAAAGTCGGAGAAGATCGTGGGGGCGAGCTGGTCGATGTAGGCGCCCGGGGGCATCCCCAGCGATGCTGTAAGCGCGCTCTCGATAGTGTCGCCGTTGTCGCGCAGAGCGTCGTAGAGGCAGGACATGCCGAAGAAGCGGCAATCGGGCTCATAGTGGCGCACGAACTGCTGCCCGAGAAACCACAGTCGCAAATCCTTCGGCACGCTGATTCCGCGGGGGTCGGGAAGGAAAATCTGGTCGATAATCGCCAGCGCTTCCGGGGACCGGTAGTTGTTGAAGAAGTTGATCCGTTCCCCGCGGATACGGTTGGTCGCGACGTCGTTGATGGTGGACTCGTTGCGGCCGCCGCTCCGAATCCTGATTCTCTGAAGCTCGTCCTCAAGAAACAGGACCTTCTTTCTTAAGAGAAGCCTCGCGAAGAAGTCCATATCGCCGACCTGGTGCATATCTCCTCGAAACCCTTTCAAATCTTTGAGGGCCTGCGACCTGATCACCATTGAGACAGGATGCAACGAGTTCCCGGTCCGCGCGAAATAGTGCAAATGCTCGCAGCGGTTCATTAAGCTGATGTCCCCTGAGAACATCGAACGTGGCACCGCGGTTCGAGGGACCGGCTGCTTGATTTCATCCATGAAGGCGGTGTTCGAAAAACAGGCGTCCGCGGAACTTCCCTCAAGAGCCTTGATCGAGACTTCCAGCTTCTGCGGAAGGAACTCGTCGTCGGCGTAGATAGGGGCGATGAATTCGCTCTCGACATCACGCAAGAGCCGCGTCGACGTCTCTGACTTCAGGTTGATATGGGATCGAACGATCCTGATACGAGGGTCGCTGTACTGTGCAAGAAGCGCCCGAGTGTTGTCTGTCGAGCCGTTCTCAAGTATGAGAAACTCGAAATCCTCAAAGGTTTGAGACAATACACTTGGAATGAGATCTGGAAGGTACCTTCCATCGTTGTATATGGGACAAAACACCGTCACGCGAGCAGTCATAAACCGAACCTTGTCAGGCTTAGCTCTTATTGATCGGGGAGCGGCTTAGCCATAGGAACGCCGCTGTTGGTTCCCCAACGCCCGTATAGCGAGCCTTGGCGCCGTCCGCCAGGGTCGATTTCAGTCCAGGGATGAGCCGCGC
>CBDAQV010000011.1:0-240022 GCA_965199265.1 Alphaproteobacteria bacterium
ACAGCCGGGTCAATCCCGAGCTGGGCGGTCGCGAAGCCTATGACCGCTTCAGCAGCAAGGCCAAGGCCGAGGGACTGAAGCAGATCGTCGACATAGTGCCTAACCACATGTCGACGAAAGGCACATGGTGGCAGGATGTTCTCGCCAACGGCGAGGCCAGCCCGCATGCCGCGGCTTTCGACATAGACTGGAAACCGCCGCAGCCGGAGCTGCAGGGCAAGGTTCTGGTGCCCAAGCTGGGCGGCAAGTACGAAGCCGTGCTGGCCAGCGGCCAGATCAGGATTGAGGAGCGCAAGGGCGAACTGCGCTTGGCTTATTGGGAGAACGACTGGCCGTTGTCTCCGGAATCGAACGCGGCGCTGAGAGAGCAGGTCGCGAAGGATCCGGAAGCCCTTTACAGCATCAACGCCGATCCGGCCAAGGTCGACGCCCTCGTCGGGCAACAGCACTACATCCTGGCCGACTACCACGACGGCCCGACCAAGCTGAACTACCGCCCGTTCTTCGACGTCGACGGGCTGCCGGCCCTGAAGGTCGAGCGCCCGGACGTTTTCGAGGCGACGCACAAGCTGATCCTCGGCATGGTCGCCGACAGGTCGGTGGACGGCGTGCGTATCGACCACCCGGACGGCCTGCGCGATCCCGGGAAATATCTCGACGACATCGAGAACAGGTCGCCGGGGCTATGGAAGGTGGTGGAAAAGATCACCGAGCCGGGCGAACGCCTGAAGCCTGAGTGGAAGGCGGACGGAACCACCGGCTACGACTTCATGCACCAGGTCGGCCAGCTGCTGATCGACCCGCGCAACGAGGCAAAACTGACCGGCGTGTACAAGCGTTTCACGGGTTTGGACAAGGACTACGAGGCGCTTTGCCACGATAACAAGCTGATGGTCATGGGGTCGGACAAGCCCGATCCCGGTTACCGCGACGTCCTGTCCAGCCAGGTGTCGCGCCTGGCCCGGACACTCGGCACCGCCTTCTCGACATCGCCTGCGACGGCCGGTTTCACACCGGGCGAAACGCGCGACGCGCTGAGCGAGGTGATCGCGAACTTCCGCGTTTACCGCACCTATGTCCGGCCTGCGGACGACGCCGTTTCCGAAAGCGACCGCGGGCAGATCGACCATGCCTTGAGCGGAGCGCGGTCGCACCGCCCCGATATCGATCCGAAGCTGTTCGATGCCGTCGGCGACGTCCTGTTGCTGAGGAACAAGGGCCCGGCGCAATCCGAGTTCGTGGAGCGCTTCCAGCAGGTCACCGGCCCGGTGATGGCCAAGGCGGTGGAGGACACCACCTATTACCAGTACAACCGCTTCCTGGCGAAGAACGAGGTCGGCGGCGACCCGGCGCCCCGGAACGATGGCGCGCTGCCGGCGACGCTGGTGCGGCAGTTCCACGAATACTGCCTGGACGTGCACCAGAGCAGCCCGCGCCAGATGAACTCGACCTCGACGCACGACACCAAGCGCAGCGAGGACGTACGCGCCCGCCTGTCCGTGCTGTCGGAGATGCCGGAAGCCTGGGAACAGGCCGTCACCGGCTGGGCAAAGCACAACGAGGTTCACCGCCGGACGGCGAGCGATCCCAATGTGGTACCGGTGGGCATCGACCGCAACACCGAGTACGCGGTCTACCAGACCATGGTCGGCACCTGGCCGATCAATGAAGACCGCATGCAGGCTTACCTCATGAAATCCATGAAGGAAGCCAAGGCCCATACATCGTGGATCGAGCCCGATGCCGGTTACGAGGCGGGCGCACGCAACTTTGTTTCGGCCTTGTACAAGGATGAGGCGTTCCTGAAGAGCATGGACGAGTTCGTCGCGCCGATCGTCGAGGCCGGATATCGCAATTCGCTGACGCAGACCCTGCTCAAGGCAACCAGCCCCGGCATTCCCGACTACTACCAGGGCAGCGAACGCTGGCATTTCTGCAACGTCGATCCCGATAACCGCCAGCGGGTCGATTTCACACGCGGCCGCGCGGTGGCCGACGGGTTGCGGGCAAGCCCCGTCGAAAAGCGGCTCGAACTCGAACCGGCCGGCGCCGCGAAGGAGTGGCAGACCGCCGTCGTGCTGGCCGTGCGTCAGGAATTCAACGAGGCGTTCAGCGACAAGGGCAGCTATACGCCTTTGATGGCCACCGGCCCGAACGCCGACCGCGTCGTGGCTCAGGTGATCGGTGACAGCGAAGGCGCCAGGGTCGTCGCGGTCGCGCCCATCCTGACGCTGGGCATGAAGCCGGGCGACGGCGAGACTTCCCTTGCCCTGCCGGAAGGCCAGTGGCGCAACCGCCTGACCGGGGATACTTTTGCGGGCGGCAAGGACGTCAAGCTCGCCGACCTGCTCGAAAAATTTCCAACCGCCTTGCTGGCGCGGGAAGATGCCGTCGCGCCCGCAAGCGCGAACGAAGCCCGGCCGCACTCGCGCCTGCTGGGCAGGCTGGATGTCACCGGCAAGCCGGCGGACGCGCCCGAGGCACAGGCCACGGTTCAAGCCGTTCCTACCCCCGCCTCCAACCTGTGGCGCATGGAACGACGCCCGCAACGCGCGGCCTCGCTGGAATACACCGGCACGGAGTAGGACGGCTCACCCGTGGGCAGGGCAAGATTGACTTAGCGGTTAACTCGTCTGAAAAACCGGGGCGATACAGAAGGCGGGCGGGTGAAGGGATTTCTGAATCAATCAGTCCCCTCGCCCTGACCCTCTCGCCAAGGGAGAGGGAACTAAGTACTTATCCCTACCCAGCCAGCTAAGCAGATTCGGTCTACCCAGAGATCACCTCCGGATCGGCCGGTACTTGATCCTGTGCGGCTGGTCGGCGTCGGCGCCGAGGCGGCGTTTCTTGTCGGCTTCGTAGGTTTCGTAGTTGCCCTCGATCCACACGACCTGGCTGTCGCCCTCGAAGGCGAGGATGTGTGTCGCGATGCGGTCGAGGAACCAGCGGTCGTGGCTGATGACCACGGCGCAGCCGGCGAAGCTGCCCAAGGCTTCCTCCAGCGCGCGCAGCGTGTCGACGTCGAGGTCGTTGGTCGGTTCGTCGAGCAGCAGCAGGTTCGCGCCCGACTTCAGCATTTTGGCGAGGTGGACGCGGTTGCGCTCGCCGCCCGACAGCTGGCCGACACGCTTCTGCTGGTCCGAGCCCTTGAAGTTGAACGCGGAGACGTACGCGCGGCTGGGCATGGTGCGCTTGCCGAGCTCGATCAGCTCCTTGCCTTCGGAGATTTCCTCCCACACCGTCTTCTTGTCCCCCAGCGTATCGCGGCTCTGGTCGACATAGCCCATCACCACCGTTTCCCCCACCTGGAATGTGCCGGTGTCGGGCTTGTCCTGCCCGGTGATCATGCGGAACAGCGTCGTCTTGCCCGCGCCGTTGGGGCCGATCACGCCGACGATGCCGCCTGGCGGCAGCTTGAAGGACAGGTCCTCGATCAGCAGCCGCTCGCCATAGCCCTTCTTCAGGTGGTTGGCTTCCACCACGACATCGCCGAGGCGCGGCGGCGTCGGGATGACGATGGTCATGGCGTCGTTTGCCGCATCCTTGTTGGCGGCCAGCAGCGTCTCATAGGCGGTGATGCGCGCCTTGCTCTTGGACTGGCGCGCCTTGGGGCTGGCCTGGATCCATTCCAGCTCGTCGGCGAGAGTCTTCTGGCGCGAGGACTCCTCGCCCTTCTCCTGTTCCAGGCGCTTCTGCTTCTGCACCAGCCACGCCGAGTAGTTACCCTCGTAGGGAATGCCCTTGCCGCGGTCGAGCTCGAGGATCCAGCCGGTGACGTTGTCGAGGAAGTAGCGATCGTGCGTCACCAGCACCACCGTGCCGGTGTACTCGCGCAGGGTGCGCTCCAGCCAGGCAACGGATTCAGCGTCGAGATGGTTGGTCGGCTCGTCGAGCAGCAGCATGTCGGGCTTTTCCAGCAGCAGCTTGGCCAACGCGACGCGGCGCTTTTCGCCACCCGACAGCTTCGTCACGTCCGCGTCGCCCGGCGGGCAGCGCAGCGCGTCCATGGCGATCTCCACGGTGCGGTCGAGGTCCCACGCGTTCGCGTTCTCGATCTTTTCCTGCAGTTCGGCCTGCTCCTCGATCAGCGCGTTCATCTCGTCCGCGTCCTCGACCTCGCCCAGCTTCATCGAGACTTCCTCGAAGCGTTTCACGATGTCGCGGGTCTCGGCCAGCGCTTCCATGATGTTTTCCTGGACGTTCTTGGCGGGGTCGAGCTGCGGCTCCTGCGCCAGGTAGCCGACCTTGACCCCCTCCGCCGCCCACGCCTCACCCGAGAAATCCGTGTCCATGCCCGCCATGATCTTCATCAGCGTCGACTTGCCCGAGCCGTTGACGCCCAGCACGCCGATCTTGGCCCCGGGAAAGAACGACAGGTAGATGTTCTCGAAGATCTTCTTGCCGCCGGAATAGGACTTCGAGACGTCCTTCATGACATAGACGTACTGGTAGGCGGGCATGGCGGGCTCTCGAAGTTCAGGAAAATCTGCCGTGGATGTAGCCGTTCCGCCCAGCGGTTTCAATCAGGCGCGCGGTTGCGAGCCAGCCGGCCCGCAAAGGTCTCAGGCGAATTTCGGGGCAACGCCGACGCCAGGATCGCGAAACTGTCCCAGCATGTCTCGCAACGCGCCCGAAGACGCAGCCATCGGCCCGTGCCGTTCGCCGGGCTCAGGATAATCGAACACCTGGCAAAGCAAGGCGGTCAGAGCTG
Source organism: Alphaproteobacteria bacterium (assembly GCA_965199265.1). Lineage (GTDB taxonomy): Bacteria > Pseudomonadota > Alphaproteobacteria > CALMVH01 > CALMVH01 > CBDAQV01. Next base: position 4,712 of record CBDAQV010000011.1, read on the forward strand.
CAGGGCTTTCAAGTGTAAGCACATCGCCTGGCAAGCCGTCGCCGGTGTGACGTCCGTTCACCAGGAACCCGTACCCCCCGCGTTCGATTGCCCCCGACAGAAGCGGGCCATCTTTCGCGGGATCGTCGCCGAACGCAACGACGATCCGGTTTTCAAACTTTTCGTGGGATAGCAGGGCTTGCAACGCCCGTGCCTTGGACGGCTGACCGTAGGTGAGGTAACGGGTGCTGAAGCCCGGAGTGATGGAAACCTCGTCCGCTCCGGGCAAGGTCGCGATAAACTCGTCCATGACCTGAAGCAACTGGCGCCGCTTCTCGCAATCGGTTCGGACAGCGGGATCAATCGATAGGTAGATGCTGCCGGGCTGCTTTCCCGGCGGCACGCACTCGACCATGATGTCGCCCCCGAACTCATCCTGGAGACGCTCCAGGCTTTCCGTGAAGCCGGGGGAGAACAACCGTTCGTGCTGGTAGCGGACCTGTCCAGCGCGGTCGAACCGCTGCTCGACGCAACGGCCGCCGATCACGGGAAGAACCGAGGGAAACAGATCCTTGTCGAGTTCCGCGATCGTTCCGCCGGAAACGACCACGAGCCCTCCCTTAGTTGTATCGTGAATATGCTCCAGAAGTCCGACCAGATGAGACGAAGCACGCTCTCCCCCTGTGAACAACGTCCAGTGGGCATCGGTCACGATCAGGAGCTGATCAGGCGGAATGCTCCGCAGCCCTTCTACGACCGATTGGCTCAGGATCTCCTGGTTCCAGCACCTGATCTCAGAAACCATCGCCTCCTCATGCGGAAACCAAAATCTTTCCAGAAAATTAATGCTTGTGTCAAATGTTTTTTGTTTTTCTGCAAGAAAACAGGCTTGAAAATTTATCCTGGTTACGACAATGCACAACAACATTGCTTGAATGCAGGAATGAAAGCCGCCTTCTTCGACCTCGACGACACGCTGACGCACGGCGATACGCTGCCGCTGTGGCTGGCGGCCCTGCGCGGGTGGCCCTGGACGGTGCTGGCCTACCTGCTTGCGGGCACGGTTGGCGGGTTCGTCCACGACGCGGGCGCGTTCGACCGGCGCGGGCGGATCAAGGCCTGCCTGCTGCGGCTGACCGTGCGCGGCATGGCCGTGAACAGGGCGGCGGCGGCCGGCGCGCGGGTCAGGGCAAGGATCCGATGGCGCGACGAAATGGTCGCGGTACTGAAGCGGCATGACGCCGACGGGCACAGGGTGATCGTTGTCACGGGCGCGGCGACAATCTACCTGCCGGCCCTGCTGGATGGCCTCCCAGTGGACGAGGTGCTGGGCACCACGCTGGAGGTCAGGAACGGACGCCTGACGGGACGCCTGTCCGGCGTGAACTCGGTCCGCGCCGCGAAGGCTGAAGTGGTCCGGAACTGGCTGGCACTCCACCAGCCGGAGGAAACCTGGGGCTACGGCAACGACCCGCACGACCTGCCGATGCTGGCATTGCTGGATCACCGCACTATAGTGTGAGGCTATAGGGACAACGGGTGGACATGGACGGTACCTTTCTTTCGAACGCAGCGCCCGACGTTTTCGCGACAAGTGCGTCCGAATTCGCCAGCCTGATCACGCCGCATCTGGCCGAGCTGATCGATGCCGACCCGGACGGCGCGATCGCGCGGCAGTTCGTGCGCAGCCCGGCGGAGAATATGGTCCTGCCGCACGAGCTGCCCGACCCGATCGGCGATGCGCCGCACACACCGGTCAAGGGCATCGTCCACCGCGAGCCCGATCGCGTTCTGCTGAAGCCGGTGACCGTGTGCGCGGCGTACTGCCGCTTCTGCTTCCGGCGCGAGCAGCTGGGCGACAAGGGTGGCGCATTGAACAAGGCCGAGCTGGACGCAGCGCTGGACTACATCGGCCGCACGCCCGGCATCTGGGAAGTGATCCTGTCCGGGGGCGACCCGCTGGTGCTGTCGCCACGGCGCCTGAAATACATCGTGGACGTGCTGGCCGGGATCGACCATGTCGGCACGATCCGCATCCACACGCGCCAGCCGGTCGTCGCCCCCGAAAGCATCACGCCCGAGCTGGTGATGGCGCTGCGCGGCCCCAAGCCGGTCTGGATCGCGCTGCACTGCAACCATCCGGACGAGCTGACGCCGCCGACCCGCGCCGCGGTCGCTCGCCTGGCAGATGCCGGGTTGCCGCTGGTGTCGCAGACCGTGCTGCTGAAGGGCACCAACGACAACGTCGCGACGCTGGACGCGCTGCTGCGCCGCTTCGTGGAGTTGCGGATCAAGCCGTACTACCTGCACCATGGCGACCTGGCGCGCGGCACCTCGCATTTCCGCACCACGCTGCTCGACGGCCAAACCCTGCTGCGCACCCTGCGCGGCCAGCTCTCGGGCCTCGCCCTGCCCGCCTACATGCTGGACATCCCCGGCGGCCACGGCAAGGTCCCGGTCGGCCCCGCGTACCTCGACGGCGACACGGTCGAGGATCCAAGAGGAGAAAAGCATTACTATGACACTCGGTCCGAGATTTAATCTTGCTCTCTTGCCCATCAATAGCTGAAACGAGAGTCTAAAGCGGGCTTCACAACCGTTCGCCGCGACAGGTGACGGATATCTGCTAGGCTCGAAAGCGCTTCCCCCCATGTGACCCTGTGCCAATTCAGGGCCAGAGATGAAGCAGCGGCGCGCGAAGCGTTTGCTTCATGGCCAAATACAAACGGCAAACACTGACGCTTGCCGGTTTCAGGATCAAACAGGGTACCAACGAGCACGCAGGAACGGTCTGGCCCGAGATCGAAACCATTCACGAAGACAGTCTTATGACATTGTAGCGGGACTGTTATACCCATCTAAAAATCTCGGCTTGAGCGTGCTCACGTCTTTTGACGATTACCGTCCGCATTTCACATTGGCGCGTGTCCGGTCGTCATTCGTCGAGCCATCCGGTTGATTTACCCGAAGGTCTCCAGATTTCGTGCAAAGCGCGTCTGGGAGAGTGCAGTGAGAACGGCGTATTCATACGGCCTGTGGATGTAAGAAAAGGAATAACTTTGTCATGCGAATGCTTTACCCCGTGATGCTGAGTTAAACAGGCGAAATCGATCGAGGAAGCGCGACAGATATCCAACTCAAGAGTTTGATTTTAAACTACCCCCAAACTCCCGCAGAGCCCGTCCGACACGCTTCATCACCTCGTCCCAGTTGCCCTTGCGGCGCTGGTGGAAGATGCGCATCGTCGGGTACCAGCGGCTGGCCTCGCCGTTGATGCTCCACGGCGCGTCGGGGATGACCGGCAGCAGCAGCCAGACTGGCTTGCCCATCGCGCCCGCGAGGTGCGCGACGGCGGCGTCGACGGAGATCACGAGGTCGAGGTTCGCGATCAGGCCGGCCGCCTGCGCGAAATCGGGCAGCAAGCCGGGGGAGACGATGCCCGGACGCGCCTCGTCAGACTTCGTTTGCTGCAGCGACACGAGGCTGATACCCGGCAGCGCGGCAAGCGGCGCGAAATTTTCTGGCGTCAGCGCCCGGCCGTTCAGCGAGCCGGTCTGCGCCCCGCCGATCCAGGCGATGCCGACCTTCAGCCCGGAGACGCCCTTGAGGCGCTCCGCCCATGCCGCGATACGGGCTGCATCGGCGGAGAGATAAGGTATCTCGGCGGGAATGGTCGCCAGCGTCGTGCCGAGCAGATGCGGCAGGCTCATCAGCGGCACGGACGCATCGTGCTCCGGCGCAGCAGAGCCCAGCGCTACCGTTCCCGCAATGCCCGGCAGGGTCGCGAACAACTCTCGCAGCGGCTCCTGCACCACCACGATCGGCTTCACGCCTTTCTTGGCCAGCAGCGACACGTAGCGAGCAAACTGCATCTCGTCGATATAGCCGGGCTCGGACACTACCAGCACGGTCTTGTTCTTCAGCGCCTTCTTGCCGTCCCATGCCGGTTTCAAACCGTCGGGCTGCTTCAGGGAAGGCGAGCGCAGGCGCGATTCATATTCGGCGAAGCCCTCCTCGAGCCGTCCGAGGCGGAACAGGGTGCGGGCGCGTTCGATCCGGACGGGCAGGAAGTCGGGGTTGATCCGGATGACCCGCTCGTAGGCGTGCAGGGCGTCCTCCCAGCGACCGTTCCAATGCAGGGCGATGCCGAGCTGGTACCACGCGCCGGCGTGATCGGGCCCGCGCTCGGTCGCCATCTTCAACCGGGTGATCGCCGGGCCGAGCTTGCCCTGCGCCAGCAGGATCGTGCCAAGGCCGATATGCGCCTCGATACGTTTCGGCTGCAGGCGGATCGCTTCCCGGACCGCCGCGCTGGCCTCGTCGTACTTGCCGAGCCGGCGCAGCACGTCGCCCATGTTGGTCAGCGCGTCGGGGTAGACGTGTCGCTTTGCGCGCGCGCAGTCGATCGCCATCTGATAGCCCTGAACCGCCAGTTGCGGTTCGCCCGCGTCGCGCACGATGTTGGCGAGGTTGTAGTGCGCTTCTGGCGAATCGGGCTTGACCGCCAGCGCCCGCCGCACCTCGTCCGCCGCCTCGCGCAGCTTGCCCTGCCGGTGCAGTTCGTTCGCGGCCTTGAAATGTTCGGCCAACGAGATGTCCAGCGACGGCGGAAGGATGGTCGGGATTGCGAGAACGGTATCGGTCATGCGGCCTGCCCTAGGTACATCGAGGTAACGAGGCCGAGCGCCTCGTCCAGCACGGACAGTCCTGCCCCCGGACGTATTGCGTTTTCGCTAAGAAACCGCCGCCAGGCGCGGCCGCCGCGTTCATTGTTGAACAGGCCGAGCAAATGACGCGTCATCGCGTGCAGGCGCACGCCCTCGGCAAGCCGTGCCTCGACATAGGGACGATAGGCCGTCACCGCCTGGACGCGCGCGATCGCGCCGCGTCCCGTCAGCATCGCATCCGCCGCCGCAAGGAAGGACGGATTCTGGTACGCCTCGCGGCCGATCATCACGCCGTCGACATGCAAGCCGTGTTCGCGGATGTCTTCCAGCGAGGCGACACCGCCATTAACGACCACGGTCAGGGCCGGAAACTCGCGCTTCAGCCGGTACGGCACGGAGTAGTCCAGCGGCGGTACCTCACGGTTCTCGCGCGGGGACAGGCCGCTCAGCCACGCCTTGCGCGCATGGATGATGAACGTGTCGCACCCGGCACGGCGCACGGTGTCGACGAAGGCGGCGACGAACTCGTACCCTTCGCGCGCGTCGATGCCGATCCGCGTCTTGACCGTGACCGGGATCGACACGACATCGCGCATCGCCGCGACGCACTCGGCCACCAGCGCCGGCTCGGCCATCAGGCAGGCACCGAACCGTCCGGCCTGAACCCGGTCGCTGGGGCAGCCGCAATTGAGGTTGACCTCGTCATAGCCGTAATCCTGGCCCACGCGCGCGGCCTCGGCCAGCAGCGCGGGATCGCTGCCGCCCAGCTGCAGCACCACCGGATGCTCGCCCGGGTCGAAGCCCAGCAGGCGGTCGCGCTTGCCGAACCTGACAGCGGCGGCGGTCACCATTTCGGTATAAAGTACAGCGCCGGGCGCAAGAATGCGATGGAACGACCGGCAATGGCGGTCGGTCCAGTCCATCATCGGGGCGACGGAAAGCTGAATCGATTTCATGACGTCTGAACGCTACCTCTTTTCGCGGCTTGTTTCTATAATTGCCCGATGCGTTTGCTCTTCCTTGCCTTTCTGACCGCAGCGTGCCTACCGGCGCACGCCGAAGACGCTGCCCCGGCGCCGGTTCCTGGGTTCGAGGCGCTGCGCGCCGGCAAGGTCAACATGCACGCAGGGCCGGGCCAGCAGTATCCGGTGATCTGGACTTACCAGCGCAAGAACCTGCCGGTGCGGATCCTCGCCAGCTACGACGTATGGCGGAAGGTTTCCGATCCCGAGGGCACCGTCGGCTGGGTCGAGACCACGATGCTGAGCGAAAAACGGACACTGATTGTGGCACGGTCGCGGCGCACCCTGCGCCACGATCCCCAGGATACGGCAGCCGCGGTGGCTCTAGCCGATCCCGGCGCGATCGCCCACGCCGTCGCGTGCACCGGCGGCTGGTGCCATGTGAAGTTCGACGATTTCGAGGGCTGGATGAAGGAAGGCGAGCTGTGGGGCGCAGACCCGAACGAGAGCTTCGACACGAAACGCTAAGTCACGGCCTCGATATCTTCCAGCCGGCGGATGCGCCTGAGGCCGGGGAACAGCCAGGCCCAAAGCCCGACCACGGCGCAGGTGCCTATGCCGCCCGCCACGACCGCCGCTACCGAGCTGCCGAACAGAGAAGCGGTGAAGCCCGACTCCATCTCGCCCAGTTCGTTGGAAGCGCCGATGAACACCCAGTTGACCGCGCTGACCCGGCCGCGCATGAAATCGGGTGTGGTGCGCTGCACCAGATTCATCCTCATATACACGCTGACGACGTCGGCCCCGCCGAGTACGACCAGCGCCAGAGCCGAAAGCGGGAAGCTGGTCGACAAGCCGAAGACGATCGTTGCCAATCCGAACAGGAGGACCGAGGCGAACATCTTGGCCCCGGCGCGATCGCCCAGCGATGTCCTTGCCAGAACCAGCGACATGAGCAGCGCGCCGATTGCGGGCGAAGCGCGCAATTCCCCTAGCCCACGCGCGCCTACATCAAGGATGTCGCGCGCATAGACAGGCAATAGCGCCGTCACCCCGCCGAGCAAAACAGCGAACAGATCCAGCGATATGGCGCCCAGTACCGCGGGATTGGCGCGGATAAATCGGACCCCGCCCAGCAGGTCGCGCCGGCTCGCCGCGGTCTGCGTTTCCGGACGGAGCGAAATCCTGATCCGCGCGTTGGCGAATAGTGCGCCGACGAAGAAGAGCCACGAAGCGCCGAATGCCGCGGTGGCTCCCTGCCAGCCATAGAGAACTCCCCCTACGGCGGGGCCAAAGATCTGCGCTACCATGAATACCGACGATCCCAATGCGATCGCGCCGCCGAGGGCGTCTCGGTGCACCAGCTTGGGGATGATCGCCTGGCCGGCCGGAGCCATGAAGGCGCGCGCCGCTCCGAACACCGCCAGCACGGCATAGATCGGCACGACGTCGCGGTTGCCGGTCGCGGTCATGAGGATCAGCGCCAGCGAACACAGCATCAGCACCGCGATCGCGACACGCAGGATGTGCCTGCGGTCGAACCGGTCCGCCACCTGCCCCGCGAACAGCGCAAGGGCGATATTGGGAACGAATTGGACAAGGCCGACGAAGCCCAGGCTCAGCGTGCTGCCGGTGATGTCGTAGACCTGCCAGCCGACGACGACGCTCTGGATCGAGATCGCCAGCGTGGTCAGGAGCCTTTGCACGACATAAGCGCGGAAATCGGGGTAGCCCAGCGCGCGGCTGCGCAGGGGATCGACCGCGATTTGTTCGGGAGAGGTCACAACTGGCAATGAAACCGCATCGAGCCCGGCGCGCAAGCCCTGTGGTGCGGTAATTTCAAGGTTTTTTTACTCCGGCCGAAACCGCGCCGTGGTTCGCACTCGATGTTCTTCGATGGTTTCCTTGTTCCATGATGCCCAGCGGTGGAGCGGTATCAAAGCGGCGCGAAGTGTCTGGCCGAGGTCCGTCAGCTCGTACTCCACGCGCGGCGGAACGCTTGGAAACAGCGTTCGCGTTACGATGCCGTCCGCTTCGAGCCGCTTGAGCGTCAAGGTGAGCATTCGTTGCAAGATGCCGCCGACTCGCCGCTGGATCTCGTTGTAGCGCAGTTGGCCCTTGGAAAGAGAGCCGACGACCATGATGGTCCATTTGTCGCCGACGCTTCCAAGCACGTCGGCGAGACCTTTGCAATCTGTGGGAGAGACTCATCGGGAACAGGAATGTGCGTTTCGCTCAAAATAGTGCCTTCTTGTGGAGGTTCGTTCCACGCTTCAGGTTAGCGCTACGAACAGCTTGTTCGCTACTCGCTTGAACGTCGGGTTGAACAGATCTGGGATAGGGAACGCCATGCCAAAGCTTTTGGTGCGGCGGGAGCAGCAAGGTCGTCGATCTTCGAGAGCAGCGGCGGGAAGTGTTCCTGCAAGCCTTCGAACCGGCCATAGCGGCGGCGGCCCAGGCATGATGTCGGGATCGCGATCCACACAAACGGAGCGTACATGAACGCAACTTCGGAGATCGCAGAATTTCACCATCCAGAGGTCAGGAAAAACGTGTATCGCCGTCAGTTTTCGAAGCCTCGGACAGACGGTCGAACGACGCGCGGGCGGCCTCGACCTCCCCGCGCCGGGAAAACGCCCACATCGCCAGCGCGGTCACGGGAACAAGCACGTCCTTTCCAAGCTCGGTCAGCCCGTAATCGACTCGCGGCGGCATGCTCGGCGTCACCGTGCGCGTGACGTATCCGTCCCGCTCAAGTCCCCGCAACGTGGCAGTCAGCACTTTTTGCGAAATGGACCCCATGCTTCGCTTCAACTCGCTGAACCTCATGCTTTGGTTGGAAAGCACGTAGACGACGAGAATGGACCATTTGTCGCCCACGCGTGCAAGCACGTCGCCCGCCGAGTTGCAGATACCGGGCGGCAGGGCATCGAAGCCCGCACGCTGGCAGGGGGCGGTTACGTCGAGGTGACCGGGTTTCAAGAAAGTACCTTCTTGTGACTGATTGTCGTCACTCGATACTATCCCGGCATGAACGAAAATCACGAAGAAAACACCAGTTCTTCCAGCTCCAGGCAGCAAACGACGGTGCTGGTGACGGGAGGTTCGGGCTACGTCGCCGGGTGGATCGTCGTGCGGCTGCTTCAGCAGGGTTACCGCGTCCGAACGACGGTGCGCGGCCTTTCGCGGGAGCCTGCCATGCGCGGTGCCGTGGCAAGCCAGATCGACCCGCAGGACCGGCTCTCCTTTTCGCTGGCCGATCTGCTGGAGGACAAGGGGTGGGACCATGCCGTCGAAGGATGCGACTATGCCATCCATGTCGCCTCGCCTCTGGGCCAGGGGCAGCCCAAAGCCGACCTTGTCCGTCCCGCCCGCGAGGGAACGCTGCGCCTGCTTCAAGCCGCCCGAAAACATCATGTGCGACGCGTCGTGCTCACCTCGTCCACTGTTGCCGCCATGGGTTCGGGCAAGGGCGGAGACGCCTCAGCAACGAAGACGGACGAAAGCACATGGACCGATCCGGAAGGGAAAGGCGTGAGCGAGTACGCGCGATCGAAGACGCTGGCCGAACGGGCGGCATGGGAGTTCGCGCGGCGGCCGGATTGTACGATGGAGCTGACGACGATCCTTCCCGGCATGGTCCTGGGCCCGGTAATGGCGGCGAGCGTCTCGGGCTCGGTGGAAATCATCTCGCGCATGCTGGCCGGCAAAGTTCCGGCCGTTCCGAGGATTGGTTTCAGCATCGTCGACGTTCGCGACCTTGCGGATCTCCACATCGAGGCCATGCTGGCGCCGGAAGCCGCGGGACAGCGTTTCCTTGCGGTGGGAGACTTCCTCTGGATGGGGGACATGGCAAGCCTCCTGCGCGAACATTTTGGGGAGCAGGCCTCGAAAGTGCCGACCCGTCTTCTTCCAGACCTCGCCCTGCGCATCGCGGCGCTTTTCCAGCACGAGGCGCGATTCATGGCTCCCCTGCTCGGGCGACGCACCGGGTTCGATGTGGGCAAGGCCGCGGCTCTTCTCGGCTGGCACCCTCGCCCGGCGTCGCAAGCCGTCCTCGAATGCGCAAGCGACCTGATCCGGCAGAAACTTGTCTGACGCAATCTGGATCCTGGGTTCGAGAACTGCGCATGCGCTGTACCGTGGACGGTATGGCTTCCGTTGCTTCGCAACGGAATGACAGCTTTCCTTGACACGCTTTACCCGTACTACCCGTCCTTGCCGGTTCCCATTTCCTGCACTCCCAAAACGTCCGCCAGCCTGACCTTTGCGCTGCCGGGCTTCAAAGCTTTCTGCTGACTCTCGTGCGGCGACCAGCCCGCTAGGTTGATGATATCGAACGTCGCCGTGATGCGCCCGTCTTCCGCAAAACGGGATTGGTAAAGTTCCGCGGCCCGGAACAAGGTGGCGCGCGACAGCGGCGGCGCGGCCACGGCTGGAGCGTTGCCTGCCGCCATGCCGCGCAGATCGCGCACCAGCGAGAACAGGTCGGCGTAGGTAACGGTCACGAGGTCGCTGTCGACCACCGGCAGCGCGAACCCCGCGCGCTGCAGCAGGTTGCCCATGTCGCGCATTTCGGCGAAGGGCGAGACTCGAGGGGCAACGCCGCGCGCGGTTTCACTTTGCGCCTGCAGCATGACCTGACGCAGTTCCCACAACGTCTCGCCGCCCAGCATCGCGGCAAGGAACAGGCCGTCCGGCTTCAGGACCTGGCGGATTTGCAGCAACGTACCGGGCAGGTCCCCTACCCAATGCAGCGTGAGGGGGGCAACCACCAGGTCGAACGATCCCGGTGCGAACGGCAGGAACTCCTCGTCGGCAACGACGGCGATGCCGCCCGCCTGCCTTGCCATCGCTTGCGACAGGTCGAGATTGATCACCAGCGCCGGCACAATCCGGTCGGCAAACAAAGCCGCGCCCTGCCCCGCATGGCAGCCCAGCACCAGCACACGGGTGAACGTGCGCGTCACGTCCGCCAAACGGTCGGCAAGCTGCGCGACAGCGTGGCGCAGCAGGAAATCGTAATCGCCGCCCTTAACGGCGGCACGCTCGCGGCGCAGGCGCATAAGTGGGCGGTCGAACGGCGTGACAGAATCATCCATGCGCTTAATATAGCGAGTGATGAAGGCCGCAGCACCCCCGCAAAAACTTGCCCTCGCCGTGCTGGATTTCCTGTTCCCGCCACGCTGCCTCGCCTGCGGCAATCCGGTCGATCGCATGGGAAGCGTATGCGCGCCGTGCTGGAAGCGGCTGACTTTCATTACGCAGCCTTGCTGCGCGCGCTGCGGCTTGCCTTTCGACTACCGAACCGGGCCGGACGCGCTGTGCGGCCCGTGCAGCGGCGAGACTCCGCCGTTCGACCGCGCGAGGGCGGCGCTGGCCTATGATGACGGCAGCAGGCACTTGCTGATCGGCCTGAAGCACGACCGGGTGCACAGCGTCGACACGCTGGCTGAATGGATGCTGCGCTGCGCCGGCCCGCTCGCCGCCGAGGCCGACCTCGTCTGCGCGGTGCCGCTGCACCGCTGGCGCCTGGCCCGGCGCGGCTACAATCAGGCCGCGCTGCTGGCGCACGCGGTGGCGAAGCGTGCCGGAACCAAATCCGCACCGGCGCTTCTGCGCCGCCATCGCCGCACCGCCAGCCAGGGCGGGCTGTCGCGGAGCGGGCGCCTGCGCAACGTGCGCGGCGCTTTTTCGGTCGCGCCCGGCTGGGCCAGCCGCGTAAAGGGCGCGCGCGTGCTTCTGGTGGACGACGTCTGGACCACCGGCGCAACCATCGGCGAATGCTGCCGGATCCTGCGCCGCGCCGGAGCCGCCCGGGTTGACGTGCTGTGCGCCGCGCGCGTAATCCGCTAGAGCTCGGTTGAGAAACTTAACCGCTCTTCCTATATGATTCTTCCAATGATTCTGTACGACTTGACCTGTTCGCAACGCCACGGCTTCGAAGGCTGGTTCGCCTCCTCCGCCGAGTTCGACAGGCAGGCCGCCGACGGCCAGATCGCCTGTCCCGTTTGCGAGGATCGAGCGATCGGCAAGGCGCCGATGGCGCCGCGGATCGCCAGGCACGCGCGCGTGCCTGCGTCCGAGCGCGCAGCCCCACCCCCTGCACCGTCGACCGCACCTTCCGACGAGGTGACGAAGATGATCGGCGAGTTCTGCAAGAGCGTCGAGACCACTCACGACTACGTAGGCAAGCAGTTTCCCGAGGAAGCGCGCAAGATCCACTACGGCGAGAGCACGCCAAAGCGTCCAATCTACGGCGAGGCGACGAAGACCGAAGCGGTTGCTTTGAAAGAGGAGGGTATTGAAATTGCGCCGGTGCCGTGGGTGAAGAAGAGCGACGCTTAGCCCTCCCCTGCTCGCCATTCCTACGAAAGCGGGGATTTCTCTCAGAATAAATTTACGAGGACAGGCCGCTTTCGCGGACTGTGACAAGACTGGGGTAAGTAGCCGGCCGGGCCTAGTGCTTGGCAGTGTTCGACGATACAAGCTGAACCGTGGATCCTGACTTGCGTCAGGATGACGGATGTTCAAGCGCAGCACTCATCAGGTAGTTGACGCTTACATCCGTCAGGCTGAGCGTGAATTCTCGCCGCACCGGATCATACACAAGACCGCTCACGTCGCGCACAGCCAGACCGTTCGCGCGCAAGCGCCGCGCCAGCTCCGACGGCTTGAGGAACCGGCGCCAATCGTGCGTGCCGCGCGGCAGCCAGTGCAATACCCGCTCGGCGCCGACGATCACCGCCAGGTAGGATCGCGGCGTGCGGTTGGGGGTCGACAGGATCAGCAGCCCGCCGGGCTTCAGCAGCGCTTTGAGCGACGCAATGAAGCCGGGCACGTCGGCGACGTGCTCCACCACCTCCAGCGCGGTGACGAGGTCGAAGCGCGCGCCGGTCGCGGCCAGGGCATCGCTGGTTCCGGCGATGTAGTCGATGGCAAGGCCTGCTTCAGCCGCGTGCGCCTTTGCCATGTCGATCGCCTCAGGGCTGGCGTCAACGCCGGTGACCGCGCCGCCCAGCCGCGCCAGCGGCTCGCAGAGCAGCCCGCCGCCGCAGCCGACATCGGCGATTGATAGGCCGGTGAAGGGGCGCAATAGATTTACCTCTCCCTCCACGGGAGAGGTCGACTGGCGTAGCCGGTCGGGTGAGAATGCTGTTTCACCGGCGGTAGTAGCACCCTCACGCATCCCATTCCATCCGGAACGGGCCCTTTCCCTCTCCGGCTGGGGGAGATTTTGGAAATGCCGCTCCACCTGCATCCTGACATACGCCATCCGCGCCGGGTTGATCCTGTGCAACGGGCCGGAAGTTCCCGCCGGGTCCCACCATGTCGCCGCCATGCGGCTGAACTTGTCCACCTCGGACGGGTCGACTGTTGCCGGAAAGCCGTTCATTCTTTAAGCAACCCTCCATGGCTCTCATCGTGCAGAAATTCGGCGGCACGTCGGTCGGCACCGTCGAGCGGATCAAGGCCGCTGCGCTTAAGGTAAGGGCGGAACAGGACCGCGGCAACCACGTTGCGGTCGTCGTGTCCGCGATGGCCGGCGTCACCAACCAGATGGTCGAGTACTGCAGCGCCCTGACCGGCGACCGCCGCAGCCCCGAATACGACAGCGTCATCGCCTCGGGCGAGCAAGTGACCAGCGGGCTTATGGCGTTGGCGTTGCAGGCGCATGGCATCCGCTCGCACTCCTACCAGGGCTGGCAGGTCCCGATCGTCACGGACGACGCGCATTCGGTGGCGCGCATCCGCCGGATCGGGGCGGACAGCATCAAGCCGCGCGTGCTGTCGGGCGAGGTGCCGGTGGTGAGCGGCTTTCAAGGCGTTACTGAAACCGGGCGCATTACCACGCTGGGACGCGGCGGATCGGACACCTCCGCCGTGGCGCTGGCGGCGGCGCTGGGCGCGGAGCGCTGCGACATCTACACCGATGTCGACGGCGTCTACACCACCGATCCGCGTATCGTGGCAAAGGCACGCAAGCTGTCGCGCATCACGTTCGAGGAAATGCTGGAACTCGCGTCGCAAGGGGCCAAGGTGCTGCAGACCCGCTCGGTTGAAATGGCGATGCGGCACGGAGTAAAAGTGCAGGTGCTTTCGACGTTCGGGGAAGCCGTCGGCAGCGACCTGCCGGGAACGCTGGTGGTCAACGAGGATGAGATCTTGGAACACGAAACGGTAACCGGAATCGCCTACAGCCGCGACGAGGCGAAGATAACCCTGGTTCGTGTCGCCGACCGCCCGGGCGTTGCCGCCGCGATCTTCGGCCCGCTGGCGGACGCGGCGATCAACGTCGACATGATCGTGCAGAACATCTCGAAGGATGCGACGACGGACATGACCTTCACCGTGCCCAAGGCGGACCTTGGCCGCGCTGTGGACGTGATCCGCGCGACACACTCCGTGACGTACGAGGATCTGATTTCGGATTCCAGCGTCGTGAAGATTTCCGTCATCGGCGTCGGCATGCGCAGCCATGCCGGCATCGCGCAGCGCATGTTCGCCGCGCTGGCGGAGCGCAACATCAACATCCAGGTGATCTCGACCTCCGAGATCAAGGTGAGCGTGCTGATCGACGAGGCCTATACCGAGCTTGCCTTGCGATCGCTGCACACCGCCTACGGGCTGGACGGGCAGTAGGTGACCGACACCCCGGGTGACGGCGCCTGGGGCAGGCCCACCCAAGACGAGCCCCGCGGTAAGCCGCCCAGGACCTCGGCCCCGTCGCGACGATCGTCCGCGCGGCGCGCCAACGCGGCCTCGCGCCGGCTGATCTCGCGGCTGCGCGACATCATGGCGCGCGGCGCGGAAGGCGAAAACGCCGGCAAGCGGCTGAACCGGATCGTCGGCCTGATCGCCGCCGAACTGGTGGCCGAGGTCTGCTCGTGCTACGTCATGCGCGCCGGCGAAGTGCTGGAGCTGTTCGCGACCGTCGGCCTCAACCAGAGCGCGGTGCGGCAGACGCGGCTGCGCGTCGGCGAGGGACTGGTCGGGACTATCGCCGCGCAGGCCCAGCCCATGGCGCTGGCCGACGCTCCCTCGCATCCCAACTTCGCCTACCGTCCGGAAACCGGCGAGGACCCCTTCCACAGCCTGGCCGGCGTGCCGATCCTGCGCGGCGGCCGGGTGCGCGGGGTGCTGGTGATTCAGAACCGCAGCGAGCGCTCGTACACCATCGACGAGGTCGAGACGCTGCAGACCGTCGCGATGGTGCTGGCCGAGCTGATCGCGGGCGGCGACCTGGTCGACCCGCGCGAGCTGTCCTCGGCGGGCGACGCCAGCCTGCTGCCGCAGCGCATGAGCGGGCTCGGCATGAACGGCGGAGGGGCGTTCGGCACTGCCGTGCTGCACCGTCCGCAGCTGACCATCGGGCAGATGGTGGCCGACGACCCCGCGCACGAGGAGGTGCGACTGGATGCCGCGCTGCAATCGATGCGCGTCCAGATCGACGCCATGCTGGAGCAGAGCGGCCGCATCGGCGGCGGCGAACACATCGAGATCCTGGAAACCTACCGGCTGTTCGCCGACGACCGGGGCTGGCTTTCGCGCATAGACGAGGCGATCAACCAGGGCCTGACCGCCGAGGCGGCCGTGGCGCAGGTGCAGAACGGCAACCGCGCCAGGCTGGGGAAGATCGGGGACCCGTACCTGCGCGAGCGGCTGCTGGACCTGGAAGACCTGTCGATGCGGCTGCTGCGTCACCTGTCCGCCGATGGCAAGCTGGAAAAACCCGTCCTGCCGGACGACGTGATCCTGGTCGCTCGCGCGCTCGGCCCCGCCGAGCTGCTGGACTACGACCGCGACAAGCTGCGCGGCGTCTTGCTGGAGGAGGGCTCGACGTCCTCTCACGTCGCCATCGTTTCGCGCGCGCTCGGCATTCCCCTGATTGGGCATTGCGCGGACGCACTGACGCGGATCGAGGGCGGCGATCCGCTGATCCTCGACGGCGACCTCGGCCAGGTCTACGTGCGCCCGTCCGAGGACATCGTCGCCGGCTACCAGCAGACGCAGAAACTGCGGCGCGCGCGCAAGGGGCTGTACCGCGAGATCCGCGACCTGCCCTCGGTGACGCTGGACGGCGTGCCGGTCACCCTGCTGATGAATGCCGGGCTGCTGATCGAGATGCCGCAGCTGCACGACGTGCGCGCCGACGGCGTCGGCCTCTACCGCACCGAAATCCCGTTCATGGTCCGGGCCGAGTATCCCGACCTGCGCACGCAGCTCGAACTCTACCGCGATGTCCTCGAAGCCGCGGGCGGCAAGCCGGTGACCTTTCGCACCTTAGACGTGGGTGGAGACAAGCCCCTGCCCTCCTTCGCCGTGCCGGCGGAGGAAAACCCGGCGCTGGGCTGGCGGGCGCTGCGCATCGGCCTCGACCGGCCGGCGATGCTGCGCACGCAGCTGCGCGCGTTGATCGCCGCCGGGGCAGGCAAGGATTTGCGGCTGATGTTCCCGCTGGTGGCGGAAGTCGCCGAACTCGATCGCGCCCGCGCCCTGCTGAACCGCGAAATGGAGCGCGCCAACGAGCGCGGTCAGGCGCCCCGTTCACTGAAAGTCGGCGTGATGATCGAGGTGCCGTCGCTGCTATGGCAGCTCGATTCGCTGCTGCGCGACATCGATTTTGTCTCGGTCGGCAGCAACGATTTGATGCAGTATCTTTACGCCGCCGACCGCAACAACGGCCGTGTCAACAAGCGTTACGACACGCTGTCGCCCCCACTGCTGAACGCGCTCTCCTGGCTGGTGGAGAAGTGCCGTGCGGCGCGCGTGCCGCTGAGCCTGTGCGGCGACATGGCGTCGCGCCCGCTCGATGCCATGGCCCTGGTCGCGCTCGGCGTCGAGACGCTGTCCATGCCTGCCGCCGCCATCGGCCCGGTCAAGGCGATGGTCAGGTCGCTTGAGATGAGCCGCGCTTCGGCCTACCTAGGGCAGATCGTCAGGTCGCGCGACCATTCCCTGCGCGACAAGCTGCGTGCTTTCGCGCACGACCATCATATACTGGTGGAGGAAAATACAGGATGAGCGGTTCAGAATGAGTGTCGGCAGCCTGCTGCGCGAGCAGCGCGAACGCCTCGGGCTCGATTTGGCCGAGGTAGCGGCCTATCTCCGCATCCGGCTTCCCTTCCTGGAGGCGATCGAGAACGACGCGTTCGAGCAGCTTCCGCCTGGGGGCGCCTATCGCGTCGGCTTCATCAAGAGCTACGCGGGGGCGCTGGAAATCGACCCTGAAAAAGCCGCGGCGCAGTTCCGCCAGGAACAGGCTCACGCCAACCAGAAACAGCCTCTGACGATGCGCAGGCCGGTCGGCGAGAGCCGGGTGCCGACCTTCAGCCTGGTGTTCGTCGTGCTGGCGCTGTTCGCCGCGGGATGGGTCGGCTGGGCCTACCTCCACCGCTCGGACCGCACCCTGGCCGAAGAAGTGCCGCCCGTGCCCGACCGGCTGCAGGAGAAACCGGCGCAGCTGGAAGCGCAGGCCGGCCAGCCGGCCGCGCCGGAAGGCCGGTCGAACAATGCCGCCGCCGCCGGACCGCCGCAGCCCTCGGAACCATCCCAGCCGCCGGGTCCGTCATCCGTGCCGGCAACCGCGCAAGCGTCCCCGCCCCCGCCTGCGGAAGGCGAGCAGGACGAGGCGCATGACGAAACCTACAACCGCGACACGCAGGCGCAGAGCCCGGCCTTCCACTTCGCGACCGCCGACGCCGGTGCCTCGACCGTTCCGGGAACCGCCCTGGGCGCGAGTGGCCCGTCCCGCGTGGAAGTCAAAGCCAGCGCCGACAGCTGGGTGCAGATCCGCGATCCCAGCAAGGTCGCCTATACCGGCGTCCTGCACGCAGGCGATTCCTACCGCGTCCCCGACCAGCCGGGCTGGAGCCTGGTCGCCGGCAACGCAGGCGGCATCAGCCTGATGATCGACGGTACCGAAGGCGCGCCGCTGGGCAAGTCCGGCCAGGTGATCAGGGGCGTGTCGCTGATGCCCCTCCAGGGCAGGCCTGCCCAACACTGAGTGTCATTCCGGCGCCGAGCGTCGGAATCCATGCGAAGTTCAAACTGCACCGGCAGTATGGATTTCGGCGCATTGCGCCGGAATGACGGCAGAGTTTTTCCTTGGTTTTTACCGCGCGATCGCCTATTTTTGACTGATACCTTTCAGATCGGACCCGTTCCATGAGCGTTCGCCCCTACCGCGAAATCCAGCGCCGCAAGTGCCGCCAGATCAGCGTCGGCAAGGTCAAGGTCGGCGGTGACGCGCCGATCACCGTGCAGTCGATGACCAACACGCTGACCACGGACGTGGACGCGACCGTGCGTCAGATCCACGAGCTGGAAGAAGCGGGCGCGGACATCGTCCGCGTGTCGTGCCCGGACGAGGAGTCCTCCCGCGCGCTCAAGGCCATCGTTGCCCAGGTTCAGGTGCCGATCGTCGCCGACATCCATTTTCACTACAAGCGCGCCATCGAGGCGGCAGAGAGCGGCGCGGCGTGCCTGCGGATCAACCCCGGCAACATCGGCTCGGCCGAGCGCGTGCGCGAAGTCGTCAAGGCGGCCAAGGACCATGGCTGCTCGATGCGCATCGGCGTCAACGCCGGGTCTCTGGAAAAAGAGTTGCTGGAGAAGTACGGCGAGCCCTGCCCCGAGGCGATGGTCGAATCGGCGCTGAACCACATCAAGATCCTCGAGGACAACGACTTTTTCGAGTTCAAGATCTCCTGCAAGGCGTCCGACGTGTTCCTGGCCGTCGCCGCGTACCACGCGCTGGCCGATGCCTGCGACTATCCGCTGCACGTCGGCGTCACCGAAGCCGGCGGCTTGCGTTCGGGCACGGTGAAATCGTCCATCGGCATGGGCTCGCTGCTGTGGGCGGGTATCGGCGACACGATCCGCGTGTCGCTGTCGGCCGACCCGGTCGAGGAGATCCGCGTCGGCTTCGACATGCTGAAAGCGCTGAACCTGCGCCACCGCGGCGTCAACGTCATCTCGTGTCCGTCCTGCGCGCGGCAGAACTTCAACGTCATCGAGACGGTGAAGGTGCTGGAGGAACGCCTGTCGCACATCTCGACGCCGATGTCGGTTTCGGTCATCGGCTGCGTCGTGAACGGCCCTGGCGAGGCGCGCGAGACCGACATCGGATTCACCGGCGGCGGCAACAACACCCACCAGGTCTACATCGCCGGCCAGCCCGCTCATCGCCTGAAGGACGAGGGCATCGTCGAGCACCTGGTCAAGCTGGTCGAGGAAAAAGCCGCCCAGATCGAAGCCGCCAAGCGCGCCGAGGAAGCCACGCTGCACGCGGCGGAGTAATCGCCCTCACCCCAACCTTCTCCCTCATTGAGGGAGAAGGAGCAATCTCGTTACTCACATTTCCCGCACTGCGGAAGAGGTTGACCGGCGGCACGCCGGTCACGTGGGACTACTCCGTGCCGAAGTAATACCATTCCGTGGCGATCGGCGTGTCCTCGTGCGGCATGATCAGGAAGCCGTCCACAGGCGCGGTCAGCGTCTCGCCATCCTCGTAGATCGCGATTGCCTCGCCGGCCGAGACGGGCGCCAGGTTCTTCCATGCTTTCGGAAACCTGCCTTCGCGCTGCCTGTAGATCACGGTTCTCACCGTAACGAGGCGCTTGCCGGCCGGCTTGAGGCCAGGACTTTCGATTAGGCCCAGATGCCGCATGGCGTTATGGATTGCGGCATAAGCGGTTTGGGGCGCATCGGCGGCCTTGTGCTGGCCGCATTCCAGCGTGACGCCGATGGCGCCGAAACGGCGGGCGTATTCGGTGGTTCCGGTCGGCTCGTCGGGATTCTGCGGCGGTTTGCGGCCGGCGGCGGCGTAGGCCTGCTCCCAGCCGGTCACCATGTTTTCAGGCCCGAGGGCCTTCGCGAAGGCCCGTTCCTCCAAGTTCTCGTTCTGGTCGACGAAGACGAATGGCAGGTCGCCGGAACTGTAGGAATGCAAATCCAGCAGCACGTCACATTGTTCGAGCAGGGGGCAGAGTAGGTTGCCCAGCCGCGCCTCGTACGTGTCCGGCGCTTCCACCGGCACCAGGAAGCGGTTGAGGTTACGCTCGACGAAGCGCTTGTCCTGCCGCGCCGCTTCCGGGTTGCACACCGGGACGAAGGTCACCTGCCCGCGCGCCAGCGTGACCGCGCCGCTGTCCAGCTCGGCCAGCACGCGGTTGATCGCGGCCGGGCCGCAGGTCTCGTTGCCGTGCACGCCGCCCAGCACCAGCAGCGCCGGTCCGTATCGCTGCGAGGAATAGGTGACGTGCTTGATGGTGCTCGACACGTTAGGCATTGAGATTACCATTTTAATTTCAGGACGACTGCTGAAGCGTACCCCAATAATACCACTCCTGCCCGACCGGGCACTCGGGGTACGGGATGATTACCAACCCATTGCCCGGCGCGGTCAGAGCCTCGCCATCGTCATAGGTCGCAATCGTTTCGCCCCCCTGAACCGGATCGAAATTTTTCCATTGCCGCGCCAGCGCGCCCTCGCGCTGGCGGTAGATCACCGACTTCACGGTCACAACCGTCGCCGCCGGGGTTTCATCCGCATTCTTCAAGTCGATCAGCTTCAGGTACCGCAGCGCATTGTGAATGGCGCGATGGGCGATTTCCGGCGCGTCCGGGTCGGTATGGCCGCCGCATTCCAGCAGGGCGGCGACCGCGCCGCAGCGCGCCGCGTACTCGACCGTTCCAATGGACCGGTCGGGATGTCCAGGCGCGTTGCCTCCAGAAGCCGCGTAGGCTTCGTTCCACCCCGCCATCAGCTTCACCGGCCCGAGGCTGGCGGCAAAGGCGCGCGTCGCTTCGTTATCCTCTCCAAGGAAAGCGAACGGCTCGCCGTCGCTGTGGAAGGAATGCAAGTCCAGCAGCACGTCGCAGCATTCCAGCAAGGGGCACAGCATGTTGCCCAGCCGCGCTTCGTAGGTGTCCGGATTTTCATGCGGCACCAGGAAGCGGTTGAGGTTGCGCTCGACGAAACGCACCCCGCGCCTGTGCGCCTCCGGATTGCACACCGGCACGAACGTCACCTGCCCCCGCGCCAGTTCCAACGCGCCGCCGTCCAGCTCGGCCAGCACGCGCGCGATCGCCAGCGGGCCGCAGGTCTCGTTGCCGTGCACCGCGCCCAAAACCAGAAGCTTAGGGCCGGGCTGTGCGCAGGAATAGGTGACGTGCTTGATCGTGTCGGACTGTTCGGGCATGCCGCATTAAACAAGCGGCGGCGACTGTCGGCAAGATTCATCTAATGCTGGAAACCGCCTGGGTTTCTGCTAGTCTGATCGCTTACGCACATCGCATGAGGGGTAGGAGAGAATGGTCTCTCTGGAGCTGGATTATCCGGAAGCATCGTCTAGGGTCGCCAAGACCGACCTTCGCCGGGTCGGCGCGCATCCCGACTTCTGGTACCCGGTGGCGTGGAGCCGCGAGGTGAAGAAGGGCGAGACTCACGCCGTGCGCTTTGCGGGCGA
Organism: Alphaproteobacteria bacterium; assembly: GCA_965199265.1. GTDB lineage: Bacteria > Pseudomonadota > Alphaproteobacteria > CALMVH01 > CALMVH01 > CBDAQV01. The sequence goes on from CBDAQV010000011.1 coordinate 25,793, forward strand.
GCCGATCGTGCTGATCCGTCCTGAGGAGGGCGAGGTGTTCGCGCTGGAAAACCGCTGCGCGCACCGCCAAGTGCCGCTCGACCAAGGCGTCGTTTCCGGCTGCGCGGTGCGCTGCGGCTACCACGGCTGGACCTATGACGCCTCGGGCAAGTGCATCGACGTGCCTTACCTCGGCAAAGGCAAGCTGCCGAACGGCGTCAAGGCGTATCCCTGCCGCGAGGCGGAAGGGATGATCTTCGTCTTCCCGGGCGACCCGGCTCTGGCCGGGACCAAGCCTTTCCCAAGCCTGGGCTCCGCGGCGGACAAGCGGTTCAAGACCCGGCGCTTCGGGCGCGAGGTCGCGTGCCACTACACCTTCATGCACGAGAACCTGATGGACATGAACCATCAGTTCCTGCACCGCAAGCAGATGGGCCAGATGACGCCGCGCTACCGCGGATCGGAGCGCGGGTCCGATTGGGCGGAGGTGCGCTACACCTTTGCGCGCACCGACGGCAAACAGCCGCTGGGCGAGGCGGCGATCTTCGGTCAGCGCCGCGTGATCGGCGAGCACGACCACAAGGACCTGATGACGATCCGCACCGAATATCCGTACCAGACGCTGAAGATTCAGACCGCCGAAGAAGTGCCGGTGATGAACTTGTGGATCGTCTACGTGCCGCTGGACCTGGAACAGCGTACGCACCGCACCTTCGGCCTGCTGTCGGTGCAGAAGCCTAAAAAGGTCCCGTTCCTGCTGACGCTCGGCTGGCCGGCGCTGGTATGGTTCACCGATCGCATTTTCAAGGAAGACCGCGACATCGTGGAGGCCGAGCAGCGCGCGCACGACGAACAGGGCGGCGACTGGAACCAGGAAGTCTTCCCGGTAATCCGCGAACTGCGCGACGTGCTGGCTGAGAACGGCGTTCCGATCGTGGAGGAGCGGACCAAGCCCTCCCTGGCGGCGAATGCGTGCGGAGGCCACGCATGAGCGGGCATAAACACGATCCCGACTACGCCTCGAAGAGCGAGGTCAAAAAGGCTCTTCGCGAAATCGAAGCGGCGACCATCCGCCATGAGACACAGCCAGCGAACAGGCTGATGGTGGCCTTATTCGATCCCGAGGACATTCTCCGGCATCCCCCTGCCTCGCTCACGGAGGCGAATTCATCCCGGCCGGGCATAGGCTTGCAGGGGCTTCTTCAACACATGTGGCGGGTGCTGGGCCGCGGCGGCATGAAGCCGGGGTAAGTGATTCAAGCCTTGTGCAGCTTGGCCTGCCAGTCATAAGCCGATTTCACGATCACCTGGAGATCGTCATGCACGGGCGTCCAGCCAAGCGCGGCGCGGGCGCGGCTTGAGTCGGCGATCAGCTTGGCCGGGTCGCCGACGCGCCGGGGAGCGTAGCGGTGCGGGACCTTGCACCCCAGCATCTCGAACGTATCCAGGATTTCCCTGACCGTGGTGCCTCGCCCGTTGCCCAGGTTGTAGGCGTCGGACTGCGCCTTCCCCAGCAAGGCAGATACGGCAAGCACGTGCGCGGAGGCCAAGTCGGCGACATGGACATAGTCGCGTTCGGCCGTGCCGTCGCGCGTCGGAAAATCGGCGCCGAACACGTCGAGCGCCGGAACCTTGCCCAGCGCGGCGAGGCAGGCGCGCGGGATAAGATGCGTTTCGGGTTCGTGGCACTCGCCGATCTCGGCGTCCGGGGAAGCGCCCGCGGCATTGAAGTAGCGCAGAGCGATGAAGGCAGGGCCGCCGGCGGCGCGGAAGTCGCGCAGCATCTGCTCGAACACCAGCTTGGACCAGCCATAGGGGTTTTTCGGGCGCAGCGGGTGCGTCTCGACGATCGGCACCGCTTCGGGTTCGCCGTAAACGGCGGCGGTGGACGAGAACACGAAGGCCTGGATGCCTGCCGCCTGAACCGCGCGCAGGAAGGCGCTCTTCGCCGCGCTGTTGTTGTCGTAGTACTTCAGGGGATCGCGCACCGATTCCCCGACCTCGATGAAGCCGGCGAGATCGATTACCGCCTTGATACCGTGGCTCGACGCGATCCCTGCGACCGTCGCGCCATCGGTGACCGAGGCCTGGTAGAACGGTCCCCAGCGCGCGAAATCGCGCCGACCGGCGGACAGGTCGTCGAGCACCACAGGCAGGTACCCGGCGGCGGCGAGGGCCTTGCACACGTGGCTGCCTATGAAACCGGCGCCGCCGGCGACGAGAACCGCGTTTGTCATACGTTCACTTCAAGCGTTGCATTCGGAAAGACGGGCTGGGCATACCGGTTGCTGTTTGCCGGGACAACAGCCATGTTACATCTTGGTACAGGCCGCGGGCCCGCGTATCCGTTCTGCACACATTGACTCATGAGCAAATGATCGAGACCCGAGACCAAGCCGCGCAGGAAACGGCGCTGGCGAACCTGATCGTAAAGACGCTGAACCTTGAAGTCGATCCCGCCACGATCGACCCGGAAGCGCCGCTCTATGGCGAGGGGCTGGGGCTCGATTCCATCGACATGCTGGAACTATCCCTGGCGGTGACCCAGACCTACGGCGTCAAGCTGCGCTCGGACGACAAGAACAACGCCGAGATATTCAGCTCGCTCCGCGCCCTGTCGCGGTATATCGCCGTGCTGAAAGGTACGGCCTCGGGATGAGGCAGGCGGCCTACGCGCGGCTGAAGCTGGCTGGAGCGGCGGCGCTGGCCCTTGTCCCGCTGGCGGCCGCGCATTTCCTGCTGGGCGACAAAGGGCTCAAAGGGTGGCTTCTGCTGTTCGCGGCACCGACCGGACTGGTTCACACGATCACATACGCAACGCTGCTCTGGGTCTTCGCGCGCTCGCTGCGGTCCGGGGGCGAGCCGATCGTCGCTCGCGTTGCCCGTCGGATGCGGGGCGATCTGCCACAGCAGATCGAAAGCTACACGAGGCGCGTGACCCTCGCCTGGGCGATTTTCTTCGCAGCGCAGCTGGCCGCCTCGGCCTTCCTGCTTGCGGCGCGCCCGCTGCCGGTTTGGCTGGCCTTCATCAATTTGTGGAACCTGCCTCTGCTGCTGGTCATGGGCGGGGCGGAGTATTCGTACCGCCTGATCCGGTTCCGCCACATGCATCACGGATCGATCGTCGACATGGTGCGCGCCTTCCGCGCGGAACGGGGTACCCTGCGGGCCGGTCCGGAGCGGTCGCCATGACGGCATTCCCGCTGCTTCGCGTTTCCAGTCTGGACGCCCCCGTGGCGCTGCGCGACGGTATCGCCATCGCGGCGCGGCGGTTCCTTGCCGAGGCGACGCTGCTGGCGGCGATGATGCCGGCGCGGCGTCACGTCGTGAACCTATGCAACAGCCGCTACCGCTTCACCGTCGGCGTTGCGGCCGCGCTGATGCGCGGGCAGGTCAGCCTCGCGCCGCCCAACGATGCCCCTGGAACCCTGGCGCGGTTGCATGACGACTACGACGACGCTTATGTCCTCGCCGATCGCGCCGCTGATACCGGCACTATGCCGCTGCTGACATTTCCCGAACTGGCCGAGCCGCACGGCTTCCGCGCCGAAATTCCTGAGTTTCCAGCGGGCCAGGTGGCGGCGCTGCTGTTCACGTCGGGCTCGACGGGACAGCCCAGGCCGCAGGTCAAAACCTGGGGCGCGCTGATGCGAAGCACGCTGGCTGCGGGACAGCGCCTGGGAGCCCGGAACCTGCCGGGCGCGACGATGGTCGGCACGGTGCCGCACCAGCACAGCTACGGTATCGAATCCACCGTGTTCCTGCCGTTGCAGCACGGGCTGGTGATGCACGACGCAAGGCCGCTGCTGCCAGGCGACGTCTGCGCCTGCCTCGACGAGGTTACCGGCCCTCGCCTGCTGGTGACGACGCCCGTACACCTAAAAGCCCTGCTGGCCGGGCAAGGCGCGCTGCCGCGTGCCGACCTGATCGTATCGGCGACCGCCCCGCTGGCCCCCCATCTGGCGCGCGAAGCCGAACGGCGTTTTGCCGCGCCGCTGTACGAAATCTACGGCTGCTCCGAGGCAGGACAGCTGGCGACCCGCCGCACGGCCGCGGGTGAGGAGTGGCAATGCTTCGATGGCATCATGCTGCGCCAGGACGACGCTGGCACATGGGCCCAGGGCGATGCGGTCGGCGCGGAAACGCTGCTGAACGACGTGATAGAGCTTCGCGGCAACACGCGCTTCCTGCTGCACGGACGTAGCGCCGACCTGGTTAACATAGCCGGCAAGCGCAGCTCTCTCGCCCATCTGACATGGCACCTCAACGCCGTTCCAGGCGTCGAGGACGGCGTCTTCCTTCTGCCGGAGAACGCAGGCGACAACGCGCGGCCGATCGCTTTCGTCGTCGCGCCGGGACTGTCGGTGGACAGGATCATGGCGGCCTTGCGGCAACATATCGACCCGGCCTTCCTTCCGCGTCCGCTCTGCCTTGTAGACTCTCTGCCGCGCAACGAGATGGGTAAGCTGCCGCGCGAGGCGGCATTGAAGCTGGTGCAACGGACCGTCGCCAATGGATAACTGGCTTTGCCTTGACTTTCCTCGCGATCACCCCGCAACCGCCGGGCATTTCCCTGGGCATCCGATCGTTCCCGGCGCGGTGCTGCTGGCGCGGGTAAGCAGGGCGGTGGCGGAAGTCGGGAAGCACCGTCACGCCCCTGTCACCGTCCAGTCCGCCAAGTTCCTGAGCCCGGTCACGCCGGGAGACTCCGTCGATCTCGCCTGGCGCCGGGATACCGCTGGCAATGTCCGGTTCGAATGCACGCGGCACGCATCAGGCGAGAAAGTCCTGGCCGGCGTTCTGGCCTTTGGGGGAACATCATGCTGATGCCAACCCCGGAAAACTCCGACGACCGCGACCAGGAGTGGCTGACACGCGAGGAGCGTGGCTCCATTCCCGTGATGAAGGCATTCGTATGGTTGGCGCTGCATCTCGGGCGGCGCGCGGTGCGGCTTCTGCTTTACCCGGCGTGCCTGTACTACATCGCGGTCGCCACGCAGGCGCGGACCGATTCTCGCCGCTACCTGCGCCGCGTCCTCGGCCGTCCGCCGGCGCTTCGCGACGTTTTCCGTCATTTCCACACTTTTGCCGGCTGCGTGCTGGACCGCATCTACCTGCTGAACGACCAGATCGACCTGTTCGACCTGTCGCTGCACGGTGAAGACCTGGTTACGGGCATCCTGGAGCGCGGGCAGGGCTGTTTGCTGCTCGGCGCGCATCTCGGCAGCTTCGAGGTGCTGCGCGCCGTCGGCCGCTCGCAGCCGGCGCTGAAAGTCAGCATGGTCATGTACGAGGAAAACGCGCGCAAGGTCGCTGCCGCCCTCAACAGCATCAATCCCGAACTGGCAATGGACGTAATCAGCCTTGGCCGTTCCCACTCGCTGCTGACGGTCGAGCGGCGGCTGGCGGAGGGACAGTTCGTCGGCGTGCTGGCGGATCGCGGCCTTGGAACCGAGGATCAGGTGTCGCTTCCTTTCCTCGGTGCGCCCGCCCCGTTCCCGGAAGGCCCGTTCCGCCTTGCCGAACTTTTGAGGTATCCCGCTGTGCTGATGTTCGGCATCTACCGGGGCGGCAACCGGTACGAAATCCATTTTGAGGAAGTGCTTCCGCCCGAAGGCGGGTACGACACAAAGGCTTTGATGCGGCACTACGCCGCGCGGCTGGAGCATTTCTGCCGCGATGCCCCCTATAACTGGTTCAATTTCTATGATTTCTGGAAGTAGGACGTTCCTGATCGCAACGCGCCTGGCAGGCCTGCTGTGCGGCAGCGCGCAAGCGGGCCAGCCGTCCGCCCCGATCGATCAGGTCATGCTCGACCTGCAATCGGCCGGGCCTTCGAGCGCGCACTTCAGCGAAGACAAGTACAGCGAGGCGTTGACGGAGCCGCTGCGCGACGAGGGAACGCTGATCTTCATGCCGCCCGATCACGTCGAGAAAAGGACGGACGGTCCCGAGGCGCAGAGCCTTTCGGTCACCGGGAACACTCTCACCATCGTGCAGGATGGCGGCACGCGAACGCTGGAACTGTCGGACTATCCCGAAATCGGAGGGTTCGTTGAAGGCATCCGCTCGACCCTGAAGGGCGATCTCGGCGTCCTTCGCCATTATTACGAGGTTGGATTCCTTGGCAATGAAAATGACTGGACTCTAACGCTGCAGCCCGGCGCCACGACGATGTCGCAGATGGTGATTTCGGTCCGCATCACCGGATCGAAGGGTCATGTGAAAACCGTCGAGACGATCAATGCCGATGGCGAACGGTCCGAAATGACCATCACGCCGCTTCCCGCTGTCGCCCTGCCGTGAAATCCGCCTTCCGATGGCTGCCGGTGGCATCGTGGCTTGCGCTTGTTGTCCTCTGCGTCATGGTGATCGCCGGCACGCGGCTGAGCACCGACATGTCCGCCTTCCTTCCCGGTGCGCCCACGCCTGCGCAGCAGGTGATGCTGGATCAGATGCACGACGGCGCGGTCTCGCGCCTGATCGTGGTCGGGGTGGAGGGCGCGGCGCCCGATGTTCTCGCCGCCATGCTTACGGACATGGCGGCAACCCTGCGGCAACAGAGCGATTTCATCCTGGTCGAGGACGGGGAGCCGGCCGCGTTCAAGGCCGATCGCGACTTCCTGTGGGACGACCGCTACCTGTTGAGTCCGGCCGTCACTGCGGATCGTTTCAGCGTCGACGGCCTGCACGCCTCGCTGGAGCGCGACCTGACCCTTCTGCGCTCGGAACTGTCGCCGGTGATCGAACCGATGCTGCCGGGCGATCCGACCGGCGAGATGTTGCGGACGGCGAACGGCCTGGCCGGAGCAAGCCGTCCCGCAATGCACGGCGGCGTGTGGGCGTCGCGCGATGGCAAGCGCGCCGTCATGCTTCTGCGAACGCGGGCGCCCGGCTTCGACATCGACGCTCAGCAGCACGCGCTGGACCAGGTGCAGGCCGCTTTCGGCTCCGCGCGCCAAATAGCTAATGCGCCGGACACGAAGCTGCTCGAGTCCGGGCCGGGGGTGTTCTCCGTGCACGGGCGCAACCGGATGAAAGCGGACGCGACGCGCTTCTCGACGATCGCGACGGTGCTGGTCGCGGCCATCCTGCTGGCGGCATACCGCTCGCCCCGCGCGCTGGTGCTGGCGTTGCTGCCGGTCGCGACTGGCGCTCTTACGGGCATGGCGGCGGTCTCGCTGTGCTTCGGCTTCGTCCACGGCATCACCCTGGGCTTCGGCGTGACGCTGATCGGCGAGGCTGTAGATTACGCCATCTACCTGTTCACGCAAGGAGGCCCGGGCAGCCCGCCACGCGACACCTTGCGCCGGATCTGGCCGACGCTGCGCCTTGGCATGCTGACCTCCGTGTTCGGCTTCGCGGCGATGCTGTTCTCGTCCTTCACCGGCTTCGCGCAGCTCGGGCTGTTCACAGTCGGCGGGCTCGTCGCGGCGCTGGGCGTCACGCGCTATGTCCTGCCGGCGCTGGTGCCTTCAGGCTTTTCGGTCGCAACGGCGCCGATTCCGCTTCTGGCGCGTGCCGCCGCGTTTGCGCCTCGGCTGCGGCTGCCGCTGCTGGCGGCCGTGCTCGCCGGCGCCTGCCTGCTATGCCTGCACCGCGGCGGCTTCTGGGAAGACGAGATCACCAGCCTCAGCCCGCTCTCTCCTGCCGAGCAGGCGCTGGACAAGCAGCTTCGCGCCGATGTCGGCGCGCCGGACCTGCGCTACATGATCGCGCTGAGCGCACCCGACAGGCAGGCTGCCCTGCGGGCAGCCGAATCCGTTGCCGGACGGCTCCGCGACCTGGTGGACAGGAACGCGCTGGGCGGCTTCGACTCGCCCGCGGCCTACCTGCCCAGCGACGAGGCCCAGCGCGCCCGTCGCTCCGCCCTGCCCTCGCCTGAGGCACTCAGAGCGAACCTCGACAAGGCGCTAGCCGGTTTGCCGTTCAAACCCGGCTACTTCGCCAAATTCCTCGGTGATGTCGAGGCGGCGCGGACCCAACAATTCCTGACGGAGGACAGCCTGAAAGGAACGGGGTTGGCGCTAAAGCTCGACTCGCTTCTGCTCCCGCGGGGCGACGGCTGGAAGGCGATTGTGGCACTGTACGAAGTGAAAGACGTAGCTGCGGTCGAAGCCGTTTTAGGCGCGGCACCGTCTGACGCTGTGCTGCTCGATATGAAGGGTGAGTCCGATGGGTTGCTGCACATCTACCGGCGCGAGGCGATCACGCTGTCGCTGGTCGGCAGCCTTGCCATCGTCCTGCTGCTGGCGCTGGCGCTTCGATCCACCCGGCGGGTTGTACGGGTGCTGATGCCGCTCGCCGCCGCCATCGTCGTCGTGCTGGCGCTTATCACGACGGCTAGCGCGAAACTGTCCATCTTCAATTTGTTCGGGCTACTGCTGACGGTCGCCATCGGCTCGAACTATTGCCTGTTCTTCGAGCGCGAAACCTCGGACCCGGCGCAGCGCGGCAGAACGATTGCCTCGCTAGCGCTCGCCAACCTTTGTACCGTGATCGGCTTCGGCATCCTGTCGTTCTCGTCGATCCCCGTCCTGCACGGCATCGGCGGCACAGTTGCGGTTGGCGCGTTCCTCAGCCTTGTTTTCGGCGCGATCGTGATCGGCCGCGGCATGGAGACCGCATGAAGCGCGTCCTGATCTCGGCCACACTCCTGGCTCTGGCCGCATGCAGCTCCTTTCCCGATGGAAAGGCAGAGCCGGACGAGAAGACCTACTCCGAGATCTTCCCGTATTACACGGAGCTGTGCGCGGAGTCGGAAATCAACAAGACGGCCGATTTCGGCGCGGCGATCGAGAGCGGCGGTCCCGGCGGGCACTCGCTGCTATACCTGAGCGGGGTGTGCCGCGATACGAGCGCCGGATATCCGGTCCTGAAGCTGTGTGACGACACTACGCCGAAGGACCTGCAGGGCGTCGGGCTCAGCGTCAACGATCACTTCAAGAACGCCAATTGGGTCGCGACACCGGGACGTGAGTTCTTCTTCCACGGTACGCTGCGGCCGGGCGAGCGGCTGACGCGCGACGTCTACCAGTCTACCGAGGCGAAGGCCGAGCAATTTGGTATCTATGACGGCGTCGAGTTCCACGACGAGGTCTTCCAGGGAATGCCGCCGGAGATGTCGCGCCGAGATTTCTCCTACGACGTTTCGATCGGGACGGATTTCGCGCCCGATTTCGCCCGCAACCGCCTCTGCGCCCGCGCCCCGGTTTCAAAAGCGCAGATGCAGGCGGCCGTCGATTACCTCAACGGCCGCAACGCCCCGTATCGCTCGGGCGAAAAAGAGTTTCACTGGGACGTGCTGCGCAACAATTGCACGCACATGACCCATGACGTGGTCGCCGCCGCCGATGTCTGGGATACATGGCCGCGCAACGACTCTCTTGCGCTGGCCGCCCTCGACTTCCCGGTGCCGAAGAACGAGTTCATCAACCTGATGCGCCGCACGAACGACACCGACCTGTCCGATCTGGACGCGCTGTACGGGGACAAGACCGTTCGTGACGGCCTGATGCAGTATGGCTTCCTGCCGGACGAACCGGGAGCCTTGGCGGAATTCTCGCCGGTGACGGCGCAGAACGACGTCTACAGCACCCATTCGCGTCTGATCTTTTTCGACGAGGCGATCTTCGGCACCTATCAGCCGTGGCAGGATAAAATCTTTTCCGACCCGCGCTATACCGATCTTCGCGTGAACCTGCTGTACTTTTCAACTCTGTACGGCAGGCTGCAACGCGAGCGCAGGCCTGTGGAAAGCTATCGTACCTATCACGACGGCGGCGAACAGACGGGATTTGACGCTTTCTATGCCGCCTACTGGGCTTATATCGAGCGCATGAAGCAGAAGACCGATGACGACCTCGACTTGATCGACGGGATCGCCGCACCGGAAAGGGACGCAGTGCGGTGACCATGCCTTCGTTTGCCTTGAGGCAGTCGTGCATTGTCACTGGCTTGGGCGCCGGCGAGGCGGCGACGCTCGACAGCCTGCGTGCCGGGCGCAGCGCCTTGAAACCGTGCCGGTTCGAGACGGTTGAGATCGATACTTACCTCGGCGAAGTCGCAGGGTTGGAAGATTTCCGCATCGAGGGCGATCTGTCAGATTATGATTGCCGCAACAACCGGCTCGCAGCGCTGGCGTTGCGACAGGACGGCTTTGCGGACGCTGTCGAACAGGCGCGTGAGAAGTACGGGGCAGAGCGCATAGGCGTATTCCTCGGCACCAGCACTTCGGGCATACTGGAAACTGAAATCGCCTACCGTTCGCGCCGTGGCGACGCGCGCGGCTTACCAAGTCAGTTTCGGTACGCGCAGACGCACAATACCTTTTCGGTCGCCGATTTCGTGCGCCGGCTGCTGCGCCTGGAGGGGCCGGCAATGGTCATTTCAGCGGCGTGCGCGTCGACCAGCAAGGCGTTCGGCAATGCCGCGCGCATGATTGCAGGCGGCCTGTGCGACGCGGCCATTGTCGGCGGCGCGGACAGTTTATGTCTGACGACCATGTACGGTTTTCATTCGCTGCTTCTGACCTCTCCCAAGCCGTGCCGCCCTTTCGACGAAGGCCGTGATGGCATCTCCATCGGCGAGGGAGCGGGCTTCGTGTTGATCGAACGCGCGGGAGGCGACGACGAGGTCCGCCTGCTGGGCGTCGGGGAAAGCAGCGACGCTCATCATATGTCGTCGCCGCATCCCGAAGGCCTCGGCGCGCGCATGGCAATGGACCGCGCGCTGGCCTCGGCGGGCCTTGCGGCAGGCGATATCGACTACGTCAACCTGCACGGCACGGCGACGCGGGTCGGCGACGCGGCGGAAGACCTTGCCGTCTCGGGTCTGTTCGGTACCGGAACTCCCTGCAGCTCGATCAAGGGCTACACCGGGCATACGCTGGGCGCGTCCGGGATCATCGAGGCGATCGTCTCGGCGCTTTGCCTGCGCGCCGGCTACATGCCCGGCACGGCGGGAACCTTGTCCCTTGATCCCGGCATGAAAAGCGCTTTGCTCGTCGAAGGCAACGACGCGACGCTCAAGCGGGTCATGAGCAATTCATTCGGATTCGGCGGCAGCAACTGCTCCGTCGTGCTCGGCAGGGCGTGATGGACGTCTGGGTTCAGGGCGTCGGCCTGTGCGGTCCGGGGCTGGACGGCTGGATAGACGGGGTTCGCGTGCTGACGGACGAGGCCGCTTACGATCCGCGCCCCGTTATCCTGCACCCGCCCGCATTGCTGCCTGCGGCGGAGCGCAGGCGTACGGTGCCGACCGTGCGACTTGCCTTGACGGTCGGCAGCGAGGCGCTGGAGAATGCCGGATGCGATCCCCGGTCGGTCGCCACCGTGTTCTCCTCCTCGGGCGGCGATGGCGACACCGTCCATTCCATCCTCGAAGTACTCGCCTCGCCGTTGCGCGAAGTATCGCCGACGCGCTTCCACAACTCGGTCCACAACGCTCCGTCGGGCTATTGGAACATTGCCGTCGGCTCGCACGAGCCGACCACCAGCGTGTGCGGCTACGACGCCAGCTTTGCCGTCGGGCTTCTGGACGCTGCGGCGCAGGCAACCGTGGACGCGCGCATCGTTGCGCTGATCGCCTACGACCTGCCCTACCCCGACCCTCTCGCCGCTGTCCGCCCGATTGCATCGACCTTCGGCGTAGGGCTGGTGCTGAGCCCCGAGCGCACGGGCGCGAGCCTGGCGAAGCTCACGCTCGGTATCGGGAAGGAGGCGGAGGAGACCCAAGTGGACAACCAGGACCTTGAGCGCCTGCGGCGTGGAGCTCCCGCAGCGCGCAGCCTGCCCTTGCTCGTCGCGCTGGCCCGCAAGGAAAAACAAACCCTGCACATCCCCTATGTACCGGGACGCGGCATGACGCTATCGCTCGAACCGCTGTGATCGGCCGCGACGAAATCGCCAGGCTAGTCCCGCATTCCGGCGCTATGTGCCTGCTGGACCGGATCGAGTCCTGGGACGCGGATTCGATCGCCTGCATGGCCGTCAGCCACCGCGATCCCGAAAATCCGCTGGCCGAAAACGGGATGTTGCCGGGTTTATGCGCAATCGAGTATGCCGCGCAGGCGATGGCGGTGCACGGGGCGCTGACCGCGGCCACGAACGGCCGCCCGCGCGCCGGGTACCTTGCCAGCCTGCGCGACGTGCGGTGCGCGGTGGCACGGCTGGACGATCTGGCAGGGGAACTGGTGATCGGAGCGGTGCAACTGATAGGCGGCGCGCCGCAGGTGATCTACCGCTTCACCGTAAGCTGCGGGCAGGCGGCGCTGGTGACCGGACGTGCCGCCGTCGTCCTCGAGGTGATGGCCCCATGAAACGCGCGCTGGTCACGGGCGGGAGCGGCGCAATCGGCGCGGCGATCTGCCGGAGCATGGCCGCCGATGGTTGCCATGTCATCGTCCACGCGAACAGTGGGCTGGAACGGGCGCACGCCGTGGCCGGTGAAATCGTCGGGGTTGGTGGATCGGCCGAGGCGGTAGCGTTCGACGTGGCGGATGGCGCCGCGACCAACGCCACCATCCTGCGATTGCTCGAATGCGGCCCGGTGCAGATCGTGGTCAACAATGCGGGCATCCATGACGACGCCGTCATGCCCGGCATGCGTCCCGAGCAATGGCACGGCGTCATCGACGTCTCGCTGAACGGCTTCTTCCACGTCACGCAGCCGCTGCTGATGCCGATGATCGGCGCGCGCTGGGGGCGGATCGTCAACGTGTCTTCCGTCGCGGCGCTGACCGGCAACCGCGGCCAGACCAACTACGCCGCCGCCAAGGCCGGGCTGCACGGCGCGACCAGGTCCCTGGCGCTGGAACTGGCCAGCCGCGGCATCACCGTCAACGCGGTCGCCCCCGGTATCATCCAGTCACCGATGAGCGAAGGCGCCTTCCCGAAGGAGACCATCGCTCAACTGGTGCCGATGAAGCGCGCCGGAACGCCGCAGGAAGTGGCAGACCTGGTCGCCTTCCTGGCGTCGGACCGCGCGGCCTATATCTCCGGCCAGGTGATCTCGATCAATGGCGGGATGGTCTAAATAAATCGTCATCCCGACAGCCGCCAAAGCGGCATGACGTGTCAGCCACTGCTTGCGCCTATGACCTACTTGTTCCTCGCTGGGATCGCCTTTGTACCAGGCCCGGCAATCTCAAGAGAAACCCGAAAAACAGCCGCGTGTGCATGCCGCACAGCAGGATGTTGTCACGAACATAATGAAAATGCGTCACCCCGCCCTCCGCCTTGCGGAAGTAACGCACGGGGGAGTCGATGTTGACCGGCGTGCAGCCGCTCCAGACGAGGCGCACGGCGGCTTCGGCGTCGAAGTCGAAGCGGCGCATCCAGAGGCCTTGTTCCATGATCGCGCGCAACTTGGCCACCGGGTAGACCCGCATCCCGAACAGGGAGTCGCCGATGCCCGCCCACAGGGTTTCCAGGTCGACCCACCAGTTGCACAGCTTGCGCGCCTGCACCCGTTCCCAGGGGGCGCTGTCGTCGAAGACAGGGCGGCCCAGCACCAGCGCGTTCGGGTCGGCAAGGCTGGCCGTCATGAAGCGAGCGATGGAGGACGTCGCGTGCTGGCCGTCGGAATCCATCGTCAGCGCGTGGGTGAAGCCAGCGGCTTCGGCGGCGCGCAGCCCGTGCAGGATGGCCGCGCCCTTGCCCTGGTTGCGCGTCAGCACCAACACCTTCAGGCTCGGAAACTCGCCTGCCCGCCTTTGCAGTTCCTCTGCCGTGCCGTCCGTGCTGCCGTCGATCACGACCCAGACCGGGTTCCACGCCGCGGTGGCGTCCCGGACGGTGTCGAACAGTTTCGGGCCGCTGTCATAGCTTGGGATAAGGACAAGGTGCGTGGACGAGCCGGCAGGCCCGGCGTTCACGGCATCACGCGGCTTGCAGTTGCCGCTCCTCGGCCTTCTGCGTCACGGCGAGCAGCGGCGCAGGCTTCCTGCCGCGCAGCCGCATCGCCGCGAGGTTGACGTAGTAGATCGCCTTGAACAGCATCAGGCGCGAACGGATCGGGGAATCCCTGGCGACGTCGCCCGACAACAGGCCCAGCACAGCTTCGACCAGCCGCCAGCGGTTGTTTGGGTTCATGAACAGGTTGCGGATGGCAGGGGTGGTGATGCGGTAGATGAACCACGAGAACGTATCGATGCCGCGTCGTGTCTCGCGGTCGAAGCGACGCAACGCTCGTGCCTCGTAGCGCGGGTTGCGAAGGCATTGCTCGACAGTGTCCGCGCCCAGGAAGCCGCTGCGCATGGCAAGGTAGACGCCGCTGGAGAAGACGGGATCGATGAAGGCGAACGCATCCCCCAGCATGATGTAGCCTGGCCCGCTCATCCGGCTTGCGCGGTATGAGTAGTTGCCGGTCCCCGTCACCGGATGGGTCAGCTTCGCGCCGGCCAGGCGCTCCGCCAGCGGCGGGCACAGCGCGATCGTGTCGTGGAAGAACTGGTCGAGGTCGCCCTGGCGGGTCTTGAAGTAATCCGGCTTGCATACCGCGCCGATGCTGGTCGTGCCGTCCGCCAGCGGGATTGCCCAGAACCAGCCATGGTCGAACCAGAAGATCGTGATGTTGCCGGCCTTCGCGCCTTCCAGGCGCTTGAAGCCGGTGAAATGGCCGTACATCGCCGCGCTGTTATGACGCGCGTTGCGCTGCTTCAGCTCCAGCTTTCCGGCGAGCAGCGTGTCGCGCCCGGTTGCGTCGACGAAGAATTTCGCCTTCCAGAACCGTGTCTCACCGCTGGACTCTTTTGCGGTCACCAGCGCGCCGCCGCCTTCCAGGAACTCGACGTCGCCGACGCGCACGTCCTCGCTCACCTGCGCGCCCTTCGCGGCGGCGTTCTTCAGCAGGATATGGTCGAACTCCGACCGGCGCACCTGGTAGGAGTAGGACTTGGATTTGTCCCAGCCATCGGCGAAGGTCAGGCATTGCGACCCTTTCTCGTGGTACGGCGACACGAACTCGATCCCCAGCTTCAGCATGCCTGTATCGCGCATTTGCTCGTCGACGCCCAGTTGCTCGAACAACGGAACGTTGAACGGCAACAGCGACTCGCCGATGTGGAAACGCGGATGCTTGTCCTTGTCCACCAGCGCGACGTCGAAGCCGCGCGCCGCCAGCAGAGCCGCGATGGTCGATCCGGCCGGACCGCCTCCCGCGACGAACACGTCGCACGGCGTGACCGTAGCGTCCCGAACCGGGGAAATCGCGCTGCTTGCGTCTGGCACTGGGTGTCTCCGGCTGTTAGGGTAGGCGACTTTTTTTAGCCTGTCTCCCCAACCGTGCCTACCAGAAAATCGCGTGCCCATCAGCGTAACCTATCTTGACCGGGAAGAAGCAGAAACGCTTTTGCCTCCCTTCCCGCTTTGCGTGGTCGGCTACGGCGCCGATCGGCCGGCCGGCCTTGCCGAGGGCTGCCCGTTCGTGCGCCTGCAAATTCCGGCGCTCGCCCGTGCCTGCTACGAGGTCTGGTCGGTTGCTGCCGCGGTGAGGTACGAGACCGCCGATGCCTTTTCGCTCGCGCGCGGCGGCGGCGTGCTCCTTGCCCTTGCGGAAGCGGAAGAAGGCGCGCACAGGCCGCTGGAGCAGGTCGCCGAGCAAGCCTACAGCCGCCTGTTGCAGTTGGTCGACGAGGCTGGGCTGCACTTGTTGCGCGTCTGGAACTACCTTCCCGACATCACCGGCCCCGACCGGACCAGCCCGAAAAAAGGGCGTTTTGCCGGAATGGAACGCTACCGCCGCTTCAACGTCGGCCGTCATGAAGCCTTTGTCTCGCGCCGCGGCGAGGTGCGTACGCCACCTGCCGCCAGCGCGTTGGGTACATCCGGCGGTCCGACCGCCATCTTCCTGCTAGCAGGGCAGAAGCCCGGCAAGGCGCTGGAAAACCCGCGCCAGGTCAGCGCCTACCGTTACCCGTCGCAGTACGGCCCGCGCAGCCCGACCTTCTCGCGGGGCACCGTTGCCGAACTCGGCGGGACCCCGCTGCTGTTCATCTCGGGTACGGCCAGCATCGTCGGCCATGCCAGCGTGCATCCCGAGGACGTCGAGGCGCAGACGCGCGAAACGCTTACGAACTTGCAGGTAGTCATCGCACAGGCAGTCAAGTCCGGTTTCCAGCCCGACCTGGCGGGACTGAAGCTGAAAGTCTACCTGCGCGATGGCGAAAACCTCGATGCCGTGCGCGCTCTGGTCCAGGCAGAGTTTCCGGACATGGCGGCGGCGATGTACCTGCGCGCGGATGTGTGCCGGACCGAACTGCTGATGGAGATCGAAGCCGTCTGCCCGGCGCTCGAGCAATAGGTGACGAGTCGCAACGGAACCCAGGCGCGCTTGAACCGTTCTTAGCGTTCGAGGTAAAATCAACAGTCACGGCAACAAGAAAGCGCCGAAGGGAAAAAACGAATGAAATCGAAACTGGCCGCCATCGTTTCCCTGCTGCTGCTGGCCGGTTGCGCGACTCCCGAGGACAGGGCGGCCAAGCAGGCGCTGGATGACCGCGCGCAGCTCGGAGTCACGTTCGAGCCGGAGTGGTACAGCGAGAACGACGTGCTGATCAAGGACGTGCCGCCAGGTTCCGCCGCCGAGACCGCCGGCTTGAAGCCGCTGGACCGGATCATCGCCTTCGACCATCATCAGATCACGACCATGCAGACCTTGCGCGAAATCGAACTGCAGGAAAAACACGGCGCTGTGGTGCCCGTGACCGTGATCCGGAACGGTGCGCCGGTGGGCGTCGAAGTCAAGCTGCAGTAGCATGTCGGACAGCGATCAACCCAGGCCTACCCGACGCGAGCAACTTCGGCGGCTTGGCAAACTACGCATCCTGTTCGCCGCCCTGTTCATGATCCTGCTCGGCTGTGTGGTAACCATCCTGCTCGATAAGACGGAGGGCAAGCCGCCGCCCGAACCACCACACCAGATCATTGACCAGGCAAAGTAGATGACCAACGAGAGTTCTCTCGGCGATCAGGGCCAGAATAAAGAGGCAGCCCACGACAAGATGACGGACCGGCGTGAGAGCGCCGCGCGCGCGGATGAAGGGGAGCGAGGGCGCAAGGCGGCCACGCCGGAGCAAATTCCCGCGAAAGGGTGGAAGGATATCCTGATCCGCACCTTTCACGCCCTGTCTTCCAAGAACCTCGGCATCGTGTCGGCGGGAGTGGCTTTCTACTCGCTGCTCGCGATCTTTCCCGGCCTTGCCGCGCTGGTGTCGGTGTACGGTCTCGTCGCCGACCCTTCCGACATCCAGCAATTGCTGAGCCTGACCGCCTACGTCATTCCCGGCGACGCCAACAAGATTCTGGCCGACGAGATGACCGCGCTGATCGCCAAGCCCAGCACCGGCCTCAGCTTTGCCGCGGTCACAGGTATCCTGTTCGCGCTGTGGAGCGCGCACAACGGCATCACCACGATCATGACGGCTCTCAATATCGCGTACGGCGAGACGGAACGGCGGGGCTATGTTCGCCGCAATCTCCTGGCGCTGGGGCTCACCTTCGGCGCGATTCTCTTCGTTATTCTTGCATTGTCCTTGATCGCTCTCCTGCCTGCGATCATCGACTTCCTGCCTATCGGGCAGGACTTGAAAGACGCTCTTTCGCTGATCCGCTGGCCCGTGCTGATCGTGCTGGTCATGGTGGCGCTGGCGATCATCTATCGCTTGGGCCCCAGCCGCGACAAACCGAAATGGAGCTGGGTCAGCCCCGGCGCGGCGATGACGACGATCCTTTGGGTCGTCGGATCGGCCGGCTTTTCCTACTACGTGTCCCGCTTCGGCTCGTACGACAAGACCTATGGTTCGCTTGGCGCGGTCATCGTGCTGCTGATGTGGCTGTATATCACATCGTACCTGATCCTGATCGGCGCGGAGTTCAATGCTGAATCCGAGCACCAGACGGCCGTGGACACGACCGTGGGAGAGCCGCAACCAATGGGCAGTCGCGCCGCCAGCATGGCCGATACGATCGGCGAGGCAACGGGCAAGAGCAAGGCAAAACCCGCTTGAAAATCCGGCACTCGCAAGCGCCCTAATTTTATGATAACTTACCTCGATTACGTTATCCCTAGGCGAGCGAGGCAAGCATGGTGAAGTTTTCGGACGGCGGTTTCGATGACTTCAGCTTTGACCAAATGACGCCGGAAACGCGCATGGATTTTTTCTTGCGCCACGGTCCAAAGTTCAACCAGGAAAGCTTCGATTTCGTAAAGCGGCATTTCTCCGACGATACGCAGCCCAGTATCGCAGCCCTTTCGATGAGCGACGAATACAAGCTGCCGACCGTATTGACGACTTCCGGCGATATCGTGCAGTTCCTGTACGATCCCAACACCTTGCGAATTAGCCGGATACGGGCAAGGCCCGACGCCAAGGATCCCGCGATGGTGGTCCAGCTGGTCATGTCCGCCCTTCTGGAAGAAGCGGGCGGCGACTCCAGCGTGATCGACCCCGCGACCATCGGTTTTGGTGAAACGGAGAAATTCGCGCGCACCTACAAGGGCGAATGGGAAAACGCCTACAAGCGATACCTGCAGACCAAAAGCCTGTCGGCGAACCCGTTTACAAGCTCCAGCCCTGCTTCCAACCTTCGCGAAATGACGGCTCGCCCGTCCACTTTGCAAACCTCGCCGACCGCAGGCTACAATGCAGCATAAGCCAGCCGCCAGTCTCGCCCTTGCGTCACTGCTGCTTTGCAGCACCGTGCAGGCAAGCCCTCTTGCTTTGTTCTTTCCAATGCAGGCCGTACCGGCAACCATCCGGATTGCGACTGCCCAGAACGACAGCACGTACAATGGCCCGCCTTACGGCCACGGTACAACCATCCCGAACAGGCCGGAACTGGGAGCGACCACGAACGGGTCGAGCGCCGCGCCGGGCGGCGCAGGCATTATGGGGCCGGCATTCGGCTTTACGTCGAACAGCCGCAATACCATCGGCACTTACTTCAGCACCTACTGGCTCTGTCAGACCTGCGGCTACAATGGCGGCGCCTACACGCCTTACCAGGCGGGAGGCAACATTTCAGGCACGCCCTACCAGGTTTTTCCGCCCGAGCTGGCCAGCCAATTGCCGCCCGCCCCGGCCGGGACGCAGTACGTGTTCGCCAACCGCAATGCCATGCTGATCTCGCAGGCGAACGGGCAGATCCTGGATGTGATCCCGCTCGCGGATCAGTGACACTAACTGTTAGCCTTTTCTCTAACGGGAAAGGCCCATCCGGAGCGTCAGCCCGAAGCCTCTCGGCCCGGGATGGGGAGCAAGGATGCTGACTCGCCGGAGAACAACACCCTCACCCGTCGCTTTCGGCGCCGACTTCTCCCATGCAGGAGAGATCGATAACTGTACTTACCTGCCCACCTGCTCGGTGGCCGGAAGGGTCTTCGCGACGTCGTCTTCCTTGTTGCCGCAGGTCGGATGGCCGAAGCCGCTCGAACTTTTTCCGGTCAGTCCGATGTCGTAGATGATCTGGTCATTATGCTGGTCGCTGGGGCCGTTGGGCACAAAGTCCATCTTCAGATTTTTGCGGGTGCGCCAGGCGATGTTGTGATCGCCGCAGGACGTGTCGCCGCTGACGCCAACCGCACCCAGCAGCGCGCCCTTCGCGTCGTACAGCGGCAAGCCGCCGCCGAACACGACCACGCCGCCGGGGTACTGGCCGACCAAAGGGTCCTTGGCGGTGCCGAAATCGCCCGGCAATCCCATGAGGGCCTTCGGTTCGACAGGATTGGTTTGTAGAAGTCCGTACAGGTAACCGCCGGGCTGGCTCGCGGCGTAGAGGTTCGCGGTGGATAATGCGTAGTTCGGCAGGCTGAGCGCGTTGGCGGTGTTGGCCTTCTCGACCGAGATGGCGCGGCTGCCCGGCCACTGGTCGCCCAGCGCCAGGCCGGTATAGGCCACCGCGCACACCTTGCCGGTCCGGTCCACGATCGAGCCCCACATGTCATGGTTCAGCCCGCCGTTGTTTGCCTTGCGGGCATCGGTAAGCGCCTTTTTCAACGCGTCGTAGCCGGGAAGGCTGGAGCAGTCGGCAGCATGGGCTTGCGGCCCGCACGCGGCGAGGCCGGCAAGAAGGGACAAGGCGAAAAGGAGGCGACGCTTTGACATGATGTCTCCATGCAAGAACAATTGCATTGGAAACCCGCGATCCTCGTAACAGTTTCAAATCAGATGGGTAACGGCGTTACTTCACCCCGAGAAGCTTCACATCGAACAGCAGCGTGGAGTACGCCGGGATCGAACGGCCCATCGCCTGGCCGCCGTAGCCGAGGTCCGCCGGGATTCGCAGCAGGCGTTCGCCGCCCACCTTCATGCCCATCACGCCTTCGTCCCAGCCCTTGATGACCTGGCCTTCGCCGATCTCGAAGGTGAAGGGCTTACCGCGATCGGTCGAGGCGTCGAACTTGGTTCCGTTCAGCAGGTAGCCGGCATAATGCACCGTCACGCTCTGCCCGGTCTGCGGTGTTGCGCCATCGCCGACGGTCACGTCGGTGTACTGGAGGCCGGACGTCGTCTTGACCTGGTACTTGCCGTCCGCGGGGAACTGCTCCGGAGGCGTGGCCTGGGCGTTAGCGGCCATGGGAAGCATCAGCCCCATCATGATCAGAATCTTGCGCAGCATACGGCATCTCCGCCCCTTTGGTTACGTTGGCGGCACTGTACACAAGGGCAGGGCCGGGTCAATGGGCGTGCCCGCCATCGGCGGCCACTTTCCGACGCCTCGCATTCGGGCTATGTAGGAACCAGTTTACGCGACCACCCAAGGATCCAGGATGACGACCGCAAAAGCCTACGCCGCACAAAGCCCGACGACGCCGCTTGGCCCGCACACGATCGAGCGGCGCGAACCGGGTCCGCGCGATATCGAGATCGGGATCCAGTACTGCGGCGTTTGCCACTCGGACCTGCATACCGCGCGCGGGGAATGGGAAGGGTCGACCTATCCAGTTGTACCGGGGCACGAGATCGTCGGCCGCGTCACCCGAGTGGGCGGCGAAGTAAGGAGCTTCAAGCCGGGCGACCTTGCCGCAGTGGGCGTTCTGGTGGATTCATGCGGTCACTGCGACAGCTGCAAGCAGGAATTGCAACCGTACTGCGAGAACGGCGCGACCGGCACGTACAATGCACCCGACAAGGCCAGCGGCGGCATGACCTACGGCGGGTACTCGCAACGCATCGTCGTCACCGAGAAGTTCGTTTACCACGTTTCCGACAAGCTCGACCCCGCGGCGGTCGCGCCGCTGTTGTGCGCCGGCATCACCACTTACTCCCCGCTCAAGCACTGGAAGGCAGGTCCCGGCAAGAAGGTCGGCGTTGTGGGCCTCGGCGGGCTTGGCCACATGGGCGTCAAGTTCGCGCATGCCTTCGGCGCGCATGTCGTGCTGTTCACCACCTCGCCAGGCAAGACGGAAGACGGCAAGCGCCTCGGGGCCGACGAGGTCGTGGTCTCGAAGAACGCGGAGGAAATGGCCATGCACAAGAACAGCTTCGACATCATCCTGGACACAGTGTCGGCGCAGCATGACCTGAACGCCTATCTCAGCCTGCTGCGGCTGGACGGAACGCTGATCCTGGTTGGGCTTCCAGAGCAGCCGCTGCCGGTCTCGCCCTTCAGCATGATCGCCAACCGCCGCAGCCTGTCGGGATCGATGATCGGAGGCGTTGGCGAAACCCAGGAAATGCTCGACTTCTGCGCTGAGCACGGCATCACAGCGGATATCGAGATGATACCGATCGGCAGGATCAACGAGGCTTACGAGCGCATGCTGAAGAGCGACGTGAAGTACCGCTTCGTCATCGATATGGGGTCGCTGGGCGAAGCGGCCTGAAGTTAAGCCGGGGCGGCGCGGCGGCGCATCGCACGCACCGCCCCTTCCAGCACGAGCAGCATCAAGACTGACACGCCAAGCGGCGCAAGCCCGAGCGGGCCGGTGTAGATGTTGTACCATGCGCCGACGGCGAACGCGGCGGCACTGAGGACGAGGCTCCAGAACGCGGCCGGCTCGCCGACAGTGACCCCGAACAGCGCCAGCACCAGCAGCGGCAGCACGATCAGCGTCACCCCCAGGCTGGTGAAGGCAAGCGCCATGACGTCCAGGTCCAGGAAGGCGACGGCCAGCGCCGCCACCAGCACGCCCGCCATCAGCCGGCGGCATATGTAGGGCAATTGGTCGCGGCGGATCAGCCTCAGCTCGGCCAGCACGTCGCTGCCGACCGTCATCGCCGTGCCGAACACGCAGGTCGCGATGGTGGCCATGATGACGGCAACGAAGGTCAACACCGCAAACGGCATGAACCAGCCGGGGACGAGACGGGCGAAGATGTCCTGCGTGATGTTGCCGCTGGAGGTCGACAGGCCCATGCCCTTGAGCGTCAGCCCGAGCGAGAGGAAGAACAGCAGCATCAACGTCATGATGACTGCCAGCACGCCCATGCTGCCCCGCGCCTCGCGGTCCGAGCGGGCGCTGTAGACGCGCTGCCACACGTCGGGCGCGGCTACCGTTGCGCCGACGTTGAGCACGAACATGGTCAGGCTCTCCATCACGCTCTGGCTGCCGAAGGTGGACAGCGGCGGCGCCCAAACTCCGATTTTCGGCGCCCAAGAGAACAGGATCACGGCGGCGAAGACGATGAAGATGAAGAATTGGACCAGGTCGGTCCTGATCGAGGCCAGGAACCCGCCCATCAGCATGTAGGCCAGAGCGACCGTCCCCATGGTCAGCCCGACCGCCAGGGTCGGAATGTGGGTAAGCTGCCCGATCACCCCAGCGCCGACGGTAAACTGCACGCATAGCCAGATGAAGAAGTAAACGGTCATGACGATGCCGATGAGCGCGGACACGCGCGGAGAGTAGGCGCGCGAGAAATAGTTTCCCATCATGTACGCGCCGCTCTGTGCGGCGTTGCGGCGCACCTTGGCGGCGAACAGCATCAGGAACAGAAAGGACGCCAGCACGCCCGCGATGTAGGCAAGGCTGGCCCAGCCCAGATCGAAGGCGAGCGCGGGCGTGATCCTGAACTGGAAGGCGTCGATCCAGCCCATCATCGTGCCGATCGCGACCATCCATCCCGGTATAGCGCGGTTACCGATGAGGAAATTTTCGTCGACATCGTGCGCGCCGCGACCGTGATGCGCCCGCCAGCCGACGAACAGCGCGACGGCGAAGAAACCGAAGACGATGATCGTGCTGATCTGTGTCATGGACGCCTGTTTCTACGAGGGATACACTCTTGTAACCTTTTGGCCCAGCTCGGCACTACGCCGCCAGCGCTCGCTCCGGGATGCGCGTTGCCTTGGCCGCGGTGCTCATCGCCCACGGCATCAATCCGGCGGCAAGTCCGCACAGGCGCTGCCCGCCAGGAGTGACCAGCGCGCGGCTGATCGCGGTGGCCAGATGAACCTGATGCGCCACGTCGCCTGCCAGGCGGCATTGGTAAGCGCTGGCTGTTCCGTCGCCCAGATAGGTGCGGGCGGCGAGGCGGGCGCTGTGCAGCGCAATCGACATGCCGTCGCCGGAAAAGGAGGGAATGACGGCCGCCTGGTCGCCCAGTCGCCAGAGGCCGTCGCTGCTGTCGCGGCGCACATACCCGTACGGGATCGCGGTGATCGCCAGCGGCTTTTCCCATGATGCGGCGGCGCCTTCCAGCCGCGCCGCGATATGCGGGCAGGACCTGGCGATACGGGACAGGACGGCCTCCCAACGGCCGCCTTCGGCTTCCAATTGGGCGCGCCGGATGAGGAAGCAGAAATTGGCTTGTCCGCCCTCCACCGGCTCGATCCCGCCATAGCCGCCGGGGAACAGGAACAGCTCGACATGGCCGGACAGGTCGCGCGCCTGCGGCGCAGTCAGGGTCCAGTGCATCTTGAACCCGATCAGGTCGTTCTGCTTCCCCGGCGAGCGTTTCCAGCCGCGTACGTCGTGCTTGCCGCTGGCCA
Organism: Alphaproteobacteria bacterium; assembly: GCA_965199265.1. Lineage (GTDB taxonomy): Bacteria > Pseudomonadota > Alphaproteobacteria > CALMVH01 > CALMVH01 > CBDAQV01. The sequence continues at coordinate 49,705 of CBDAQV010000011.1, forward strand.
GGAAGACTGAATTGGCAGTGAGGCAGAAAACTCCCTCTCCCCCAGCGGGAGAGGAGCTTAATCTGGCCCGCCATCCCTGCCCGCTTCGCTCCAGCCCCTGCACCGTCTGCCCACGCAGCACCGTCGCGCCAGCCTCGGCCGCACGCGCCAGCAACGCTTCGTCCAGAATTCGGCGTGAAAGCGAGTACGCGGCGAACGGCAGGGCACGCCGGGCGACGCGGCTACCGTCGGCAAATCGCACGTCGGCGATCGGCTCGGCCCCGAGTAAAGGAAGGTCGATTCCAAGCGCGGCGAGATAGCCGACCGCCTCCCCGCTCAGGAACTCGCCGCACACCTTGTCGTGCGCCGTCGTTTCGCGTTCCACCAGCGTCACCTCGCGCCCGGCGCGGGCGAGATGGATCGCCGCCGCCGCGCCGGCCAGACCGCCGCCGACAACCAGCGTCTCCATCATCCGCCCGGCGTGGAGAACGGCGGCAGGTCGCGCAGGTACCGATTCCGCGCGTCCACCACGATCTGCCGGGGCACCACCGGTTCATCGCAGTGGCAGAAAGCAGCGACAATGATCTTGTCGCCCTGTTTGGCCAGATGGGCGGCGGCGCCGTTGATCACGACGACGCCCGATCCGGGATCGCCCGCCAGCGCATAGGTCTCGAAGCGGTTGCCGTTGCTGACGTTCCAGACATGGACCAGTTCGCCCGGAACGATATCCACGCGCTCCAGCAACAGCGAATCGATGGTGATGCTGCCGACGTAGTTCACATCGGCATCGGTCACGACCGCATGGTGGATCTTGCTTTTAAGGAGGGTTCGCAGCTGCATGGCGGTTATCCGTGTTTTCGTCCCGCGACGCACAGGCGGTACGGCACGCGCCAGCGTATCGTCACGTCCTGCGGCGAAAGCCCCGCTTCATCGCAAAGTCTTGTCCAGTCGGCGGTCGTGAAGGCGCGGGTGATCGACACCGGCCCGTCGTTCTGCACGAAACGGTGCCATCCTGCCATCCGCGACCACAGGCTGAACACGGCATGGGGCAGCCGGGCGCGATGCAGGTCGTTCACGAACCAGCCCACCCGCGCCGTGTCCTGCATCCAGCGTAGGAACCGCACTACCTCGGCATCCTGGAGGTGATGCGTGAAAAGCGAGGAGATCACCACGTCCACGCCCTTCTCAGGCATGTATCCGAACGCGTCGGCTGTCACCCATTTGATCCCGCGCTCGATGGCGGTGACCTCGCTTGCGGCGCGTGCGCTGTAGGGGTTGAGATCGATGCCGGTCAGGTCGACCGCGATCTCCTTCTGCGCCGCCCAGCGCGCGACCCGGCGCAGCATGTCGCCATAGCCGCTGCCTACGTCGACGATCCTGAGCGGTGCGTCCTGGCGCGGTAGGCTGTTCAGGAACCCGAGCGTCGGCCCGTAGGCGAGGGTCAACTTGTTGACGCGCGCAAGGTCGTGCAGGCAGGCGCGAAACTCCTCGTACGTGCAGGGCCCGTCCATCAGTTCGGGAGTGTGGGCGCGTCGCGAGAACTCGTTCATCGACGCCTCAGACACCGTGGAAGAGCATGGTTTCGGCGGTGAGGCCAGGGCCGAACGACATGGCGCAGCCCCTCTGCCCGGATGCCGCCTGCACCATCAGCGATTGCAGCACGAACATCACGGTCGCCGACGACATGTTGCCGCAGCGCGACAGCACGCCGCGCGAATGAGCCAGCGCCTCGGCGGACAAGCCGAGCCCCTGCTCAACCGCGTCGAGCACTGTCCGCCCGCCGGGATGGACGGCCCAGAGATCGATGCCGCCGATACCGCCGCCCGTGACCTCGGCCGCGCCGCTTTCCAGCGCCTTGCCGATCTCGCCCGGCACCTTGCCCGACAGCATCATGTCGAAGCCCAGTTCGCCGATGCGCCAGGTGATCAGGTCGTGCGTGGCGGGCACATGGACGGCGCGGAAGCTGTCGATCGCCAGGCCGACCGCGTCGGCGCTGACCAGGCTGGCGGCGCAGCCGTCGGCGAAGACGAGGAACGACAGAACCTGCTCCAGGTCCTGCGTGTGCTGCAGGTGCAGGGTGCACAGCTCGAGGTTGACCACCAGCACCCGCGACTCCGGCTCGGAGCGGACGATGTGCCGTGCCAGCTTCAGAGCGTTGATCGCGGCGTAGCAGCCCATGAAGCCGATCATCGTCCGCTCCACCGTGCTGGCGAGGTCGAGATGGTCGACGATCTCGAAATCCAGTCCCGGCGCGTAGAGGCCGGTGCAGCTGGTCACGATGACATGGCCGATGCTGCCCCGTTCCTCGTCGCTGATGTCGAGGCGGTCGAGCGCGACGCGCAGCAGGTCCGGGGCGTGACGCTCGTAGATCGCCATGCGGCTGGCGGTGCTCGGCGACTGCCCCAGCCGGTAGTAGTCCCAGGCATTGGTCGTCTCGCCGGTCGGATCGGCCGCGGTGCCGAGGACGGAAAAACGGCTGTCGATCCCCGACCGGCCCGCCATGCGCGCGAAAAGCGCCTTCGCGCGCCGATCCTCGAGCATTTCGCCGGCGAAATGCTCGAAAGCGCGATGGACGTCGTGCGGGGGAACGGCAGTCGCGATGCGATTGATATGAGCGGTGGTCAGGGGAACCCAAATCGTAGAGTGGCCGCGATTTGCGGTTTTGATCATAAGCAGATAGCAGGGTATCGGGTTCCCTCGTCCGACCGGGCCGCGTTACGCAAAAACCGCCCGCTATTTCTGGCGGGCGGTTCCAGCAACGACATCGAGCGTTACGCCGCGGCGGTCGCCGAGGCTTCCGGGTTGACTTCGCCGGTGGCGAGCTCCGTCAGCAGCGCGTCTGTGCGCTTTTCCTCCTGCAGCGTCTGCTGAAGCAGGAACACCGCGTCGTCCATGCCGAGCTCCTCGGCCCACGCGATCATCGAGCCGTAGCGCGCGATCTCGTAGTGCTCGACCGCCTGGCAGTTGGCGATGATTCCGGCATCGCGCACGGCGCTGGCCGTCGGGTTCTCCTCCATCAGCTCGTCGCCTTCCTGCATGATGCCGTCGATCGCTTCGCAGGTCTTGGCTTCGGGCTTCTGGTCGAACAGGGCGAACACCTGCTCCAGGCGCTTGATCTGCCCTTCGGTCTCGACGATGTGCTGGTTGATCGCGTCCTTCAGGTCCTGAGCCTGGGCGGCTTCTTCAAGCTGCGGCAGCGTCTTCAGGATCTTGTGCTCGGCGTAATAAATGTCCTTCGTGAAGTGAAGGAAAAGGTTCTCAAAGCTGTTCATGACGACCGTCCTTGTTGGTAACGCAGGTACAAGACTCTTGCCGGATGTTTGTTCCGGGCCGGCTACTCGCTTCTGAGATAGGGCGAGGATTTGCGACCTAGAACGACCAGGGTCGCGGCAAACCCGACCGACAAGGTGACGGCCAGGCTGAGCAGCGCGATGCTGATCGCGGGCCACGGATGGAACGTCCACGGAAAGCTGAACAGCCTTGTGGTGACCCACCATGCCGCCGCCGTGCCGGCGAACACGGCGATGATCCCGGCGGCGACGCCCAGCACGCCGTACTCCATCAAAAAGATCCGGAACAATCGCGGCCGCGTCGCGCCGAGGACCTTCATCACGACGGCATCGCCGGTGCGGCGCTCGAACCCAGCGGACACCGCGCCCAGCAGCACCAGCATGCCGGTGGCGAGAATGATGAAGGCCGCCAGCTTGATCGCGGTCGCGATCTTGCCCATGATCGCGTCCAGCGCCGCCAGGACCTCGGAAACGTCGATGCTGGTGACGCTGGGGAACCGCCTTGCCACGTCGCGTGCGATTTCGCGTTTCGCTCCCGGTTCGGCGCGCACGGTCGCGATCCAGGTCAGCGGTGCCGATTCCAGCGTGCCCGGCGCGAACACCAGCGTGAAGTTGAGGTTCAGCGTTCCCCAGTCGACGTCGCGCAGGTTGGCGATTTTGGCGATGACATCGCGCCCGGCGATGTTGAGCGTCATGTGGTCGCCGGGACCGATGCGGAAGGCGCGGCCGATCGCGGTCGTGATCGACAGCAGCGGCTCGGAAGGCGCGCCAGCATCCCACCATCGACCTTCGGTCAGGTGCGAGCCGGTCGGCAGTTCGGCGGAGTAGGTGATGCCGCGGTCGCTGGCGAGGATCCAGGATAGCCGCTTGTCTTTCAAAGCCTGTCCGGCGGGCACGCCGTTCACCGCCGAGATACGGCCGCGCAGGGTTGGCGTCGCCCGGAACTCGGTCGCGCCGGGCACTTCGGCAATGCTTTTCCTGAAGGCGTCGTACTGGTCCTTTTGCACGTCCAGGAAGAAGAAGGTGGGCGCCTCGCTGGTCACCCGCTCGTCGAGCTCGTGGCGGAAATTGGTCTCGACCAGCCCGATCGCGATCAGCACTGCCAGCCCCATGCCGAGCGAGACCATCATGTCGCGGGTGCGGTTGCCGGGCCTGTGCAGGTTGGCGACCGCCAGCTTGATCTCCGCCCGCGCAGGAATGCGCGGCTGCAGGCGCCGCGCCGCATCGATGAGGGCCTGCCCCGCCCACGCGAACAGGTTCATGCTGGCGATAAGTCCGAACAGGAAGACGATCGCCAGCTCCTTGTCATGGCTGCGGCCGAGCAGCACGAGGCAGAAGGCCAGGATCAGAAGCCCCATGACAAGCATCTGCCGGAAACTCAATTGGACGACCGGCGGCGCGATCGGTCCGCGGAACAGAAGGGCGGGCGAGACGCGTCCCGCCTGGAACAGCGTCGGCAGCGCGAAGATCAGCGTGATCAGCACGCCGTACGCCAGCGAGGATACGACCGTTCCGGGGTTGACCCCGAGGCGCGGCGCGATCGGCAGGTGCGTGGCAAGGTAAGGCCCGGCGAGCAAGGGGCAACCGACGCCCAGCAACAGCCCGAGCAGCGTACCGACCGCCGCCATCGCCAGCGTGACGATCAGGTAGGTGGCGAATACCAGCCGCCGCGACGCGCCGATGCACTTCATCGTCGCGATCGCGTGCATCCGGCTTTCCAGGGCGGCCTTGACCGCGTTGCCTATGCCGATACCGCCGACGATCAGCGCCGACACGCCGACCAGCGTCAGGAACTCGGACAGATGGTCGAGCACGTCGGAGATGTCCGAGGCGGCGTGCCGGTAATTGCGTACCTGCCAGCCGGACTCTCCCCCCGGTCCCGCCAGGCTTTTCTCCGCGCCCTCCAGCATCACGCCCGGATGCAGGCGCAAGGCATAGGTCCAGTACACGAGGCTTCCCGGCTGAACCAGGCCCGTGGCGTCCAGCGCCGTGCGCCCCACCAGCACGCGCGGGCCGAGCACGAAGCCGGACGAACCGGCGGCGTCCGGCTCGCGCGCGATCACGCCCGCGACCCTCAGCGTCGCGTGACCCAGCTTGAAGCTTTGCCCGACGGCGAGGCCGAGCCTATCGAGCACTTCGGGCGCGACCAGCGCGGCGTCCGGGCCGAGCAGGCCGTGCACGTCGCCGCCGCCCGTGATTTGGACTGCACCGAACAGCGGGTAAGCGTCGTCGACGGCCTTCAGCTCGGTCGCAGTCGCGTTGTCGCCGTTGACCGCCATGCCTCGCATCGTCACGGTCTCGCTGACGTCGCCAAGGCTGCCGAGCAGTTTCAGCTGCTCGGGCGTGACCCGGTTGTAGCTGGCGCGCACCGTAAGGTCGCCGCCCAGGATTGCGCGGCCGTCCTCTTGCAGGGCCTGCTCGATCCCGTGCGAAACCGTATCGACGGCAGAGATGGCGGCAAGCCCGAGCGCCAGGCAGGCGATGAAGATCGTGAACCGGCCGAAACCGCCGCGCAGGTCGCGCCATGCCAAACGCAGGGCAAGAGGAACCGCCAGCATGGTCACCCGGTAAGCCGGCCGTCGCGCATCGTCACGGTCCGGTCGCAGCGCGCGGCAAGCTGCCTGTCGTGCGTGATCAGCAGCAACCCCGCCGCGTGCCGCGCCACCATGTCGAAGATCAGCTGGATGACCCTGTTGCCGGTTTCCTGGTCGAGGTTGCCGGTCGGCTCGTCCGCCAGCAGGAGGCGGGGCCTTGCCACCAGCGCCCGCGCCAGCGCGACGCGTTGCTGTTCGCCGCCCGACATCTGCCCCGGGTAGTGATCGGCGCGCCCGGCGAGGCCGACCGACCCCAGCATCTCGCGCGCCGTCGCGTCCGGCCTTACCGCTCCCGCGAACTCCAGCGGCAGGGCGACGTTTTCCAGCGCCGTCATCGTGCCGATCAGGTGGAAGCTCTGGAAAACGATTCCGAGGTTGGCGCCGCGAAAGCTGGCCAGCCGGTCCTCGCTCAGCGTCGTGATCGCCTCGCCCGCGATCGACACCTCGCCGCTATTGGGCTTTTCCAGACCGGCGACCACCATCATCAGCGAGGTTTTTCCCGATCCCGACGGCCCGACCAGCCCGACGGTCTCGCCGGGAGCGACCGTCAGGTTTATATCCTTCAAGGCCTCGACCCGCCCGGCGGCGCTTTCGTACGCGAGGGTCACGTGGGTCAGTTGCAGCAATGAGGTGGGCGCGGTCATGTTCAAGCAAGCAAACACGCGCAGAACTCTCTTTGTTGCGGCTTTGCTGGCGGGCGTTCTCCCGTCGCGTGGCGCAAGGGCCGAGCCGGTCAAGGTCGAGGCGTTCGGCGACAGCATCTTCGCCGGCTACGGTGTGCAGGAGTCGGAGGCCTTTCCCGCCCGGATGCAGGCGGCGCTGCGCGCCGACGGCTTCGATGTACAGGTAGTTAGCGCCGCGGTATCGGGGGACACCACGACCGGCGGCGCGGCGCGCGTCGACTGGATGCTGGGCGACAATCCCGGGCTGGTGATCGTCGAGCTGGGCGGCAACGACGTGCTGCGCGCCATCGACCCGAAGATCGTCCGCGCCAGCCTGGAAGCGATCTGCGGCAAGATCGCCGCACACCACGTGCCGATGGTGCTGGCCGGGATGATAGCTCCGCCCAACATGGGCGATGCCTACCTGCGGAGCTTCGACGCGATCTATCCCGACCTGGCAAGGGAATACAACGCGCTGCTCTACCCGTTCGTGCTGCAGAACGCCATGTTCCACCCCGACCTGATGCAGGGCGACGGCATCCACCCGAATCCCAAGGGCGTCGCGATCATTGTCGAGGGGCTGAAGCCGCTGGTGGAAGCTGAGTTGCGCAAGGGTGTGGGAAAATGATTGATTGTCATCCCGAACTTGTTTCGGGACCCATTTTCGGGCAGCCGGGAACGGCTGAGGTATGACCCATAGTCCCGTCATCCAGCCATGGGTCCTGAAACAAGTTCAGGATGACGATCAATCCACGTACTCGTACGTCTCCGCAAACTCCTCTGGCTGGATACCGTAGATGTCGCCGGGACCGCCCAGCACCAGCACGCCGCCCGCGCGTATCCGCATGATCTCGCCCCACGGGGCGACGAACTCGACGTTTTCGCTCAAGCTCACGACGCGCACGGGCGCGTTGCGCGGCTGGTACAGGCCGGCGGTATCGGTTTTCTGATAGCGCGCCATGAATTTCTGGCCCTCGACGATGTACCGCTCGCCCGCGGGGTTGCTCACGACCATGTCGGTCGCTTTCGCGATATTTGTGGTCTCGACATGCGAGTCCCGCAGGATCGTGGCGATCCGCTCGCCCTCGCGCGCCGGGCGCGCGGCGACCCAGGCGGTTTTCCGCGCCATCCGTCCAGCGCTGAAATCCACCTGTTCCGGGTCGATCCGCCGAAAACCCTCATCCGTCATCTGCCTGCCTCCTGCCGCGACGATGCGTTTGTCACCGAGAGACTTTACGCCCTCCGCCGCGTGTACAACAATGCCGGACATGAACGACAAGGCGAACCGCCATGCTGTCTGACTGGGTCATGATCGAGCGGCTGCTCCTGGCGGCGCTGCTGGGCAGCGTCATCGGCTTCGAGCGCGAGCGTCTGTCCTGGGCGGCGGGGCTGCGCACCCACATGCTGGTCTGCGTCGGCGCGTGCCTCGTCATGATCGTCTCCGCCTTCGGCTTCGCCGATATCCTCGGCACGCCCAACGTCAGCCTCGACCCGTCGCGCATGGCGGCGCAGGTCGTCTCCGGCATCGGTTTCCTCGGCGCGGGATCGATCATGCTGCGGGGAGAAACCGTGCGCGGCCTGACCACCGCCGCCAGCCTGTGGGCGGTCGCCGGCGTCGGCCTTGCGGTCGGCGGCGGGCTGCTGGTGCCGGCGGCCGCGGGAACGGCGATCATCCTCGGCATCCTCGCCGGGATCAAACCTTTGGAAGAACGCTACCGTGCCTCGCGCCATTCATCCGAGCTCTACGTCTCGGCGGTGAAGGGCGAGATGACGCTGGCGACGCTGAACGAGGCGCTGGGACCGCGCAACGTCAAGGTCAAGCAGTTCGTCGTCCACCAGGGCGAGCTGGAAGACCGGGACGAGATCACCGTCACCCTGACCCACGTCTCGGCGCGCCAGATCCTGGCGGTGATGCGCGACCTGAAATCCATACCGTGCGTGCGCGAGGTGCGCGATGTCCGCAACGTCGGGGCGTAGGATAGCGTATCTATCACTAGACTTGCCTCTCCTGCTCGGGAGCCTTACTCGCTCCACACCCAGTTCTTGATTTCCGGCAAGTCGTCGAAATGTTCGCGGATGTAGGTTTCGTGCTCCTGCAGCAGGCCGACGCATTTCTGCGCCAGCTCGCCACTGCTCTGGATCAGCTCGGGCACGTAGCGCAGCACGTCGAGGCACAGATGCAGGCGGCTGATCTTGTTCTGGACCACCATGTCGAACGGCGTCGTGGTCGTGCCTTCCTCCATGTAGCCGCGAACGTGGAAGCGGTCGTGCTCGGGCCGGCCGTGGATCACGTCGTGGATGACGCCGGGGTAGCCATGAAAAGCCATGACGACCGGAACGTTCGCGGTGAAGGTGCGCAGGAAATCCTCGTCGCTCATGCCGTGCGGATGGCGCTCCGGCGGGCTCAGCTTCATCAGGTCGACGACGTTGACGACGCGCACTTTCAGATCCGGCACGTACTGTCGCAGCATCCAGGCCGCGGCGATCGCCTCCTGCGTCGGGATGTCTCCGCAGCAGGCCAACACGATGTCGGGATCGTCCGGCTGATTGCTGTACCAAGGCCAGATACCCGCGCCGAGGGCGCAGTGTTTCTGGGCCTCCTCCATCGTCAGCCATTGCAGCTGCGGCTGCTTGTCGATGACGATCAGGTTGAGGTAGTTCCTGCTGCGCAAGGCATGGTCGGCCACCGAGAGCAGGCAATTCGCGTCCGGCGGCAGATAGATGCGCGTAACGGCCGCCTTGTGCTGCAGCAGGTTGTTGATGAAGCCGGGTCCCTGGTGGCTGAACCCGTTATGGTCGTTGCGCCAGCAGGTCGAGGTCAGCAGGTAATTCAGTGACGGGATCGGCTCGCGCCACGGCACCTGCAGCGAGTGCTCGATCCATTTCGCGTGCTGCGCCGCCATCGAATCGACGATCATCGCGAACGCCTCGTAGGAAGCGAACAGGCCGTGCCGCCCGGTCAGGGTATAGCCCTCCAGCCAGCCATGGCAGCAATGCTCGGACAGCACCTCCATCACGCGCCCGTCGTGGCTGACGTGATCGTCGATGGGAATGATCTCGCTGACAAGGCACCGGTCCGATTCCTCGAACACCGCGCCGAGCTTGTTCGAGTTGGTCTCGTCGGGGCAGAACAGGCGGAAGTTGTCAGGATTGTCGCGGTAGATGTCGCGCAGCAGTTCGCCGAAAACCTTGGTTGAACTCTGCCGCTCCGCCGCGCGCTTCCCGAACTTCACCGCATAGTCGGTATAGGCCGGAATGTTCAGCGGGCGCGTCAGCTTGCCGCCGTTGGCGTTCGGGTTCGAGCCCATGCGGCGATCGCCGCCGGGGCTCAGATCGGCGTATTCGCTTCGGAAACGGCCCTGCTCGTCAAACAGTTCCTCCGGCTTGTACGAGCGCATCCAGTTTTCGAGGATCCTCAAGTGCGCGGGGTTTGTCTTTACCTCTTCGACAGGTACCTGATGAGCGCGGAACGTGCCTTCGACCGGTTTGCCGTCGACCACTTTCGGCCCGGTCCAGCCCTTGGGCGTCCGCATCACGATCGCCGGCCAGACCGGCCGCTCGGTCAGCGTGCCTTCGCGCGCCGCCTTCTGGATCGCGCGGATCTTCAGGATCGCGGTTTCCATGGTCGCGGCCATGTCGCGATGCACCTGCATCGGGTCGTCGCCCTCGACGAACAGCGGCTCGTAGCCCTGTCCCTCGAGAAACTTTCTCAACTGCTCGTCGCCGCGCCGGCCCCAGACGGTCGGGCCGGAGATCTTGTAGCCGTTGAGGTGCAGGATCGGCAGCACCGCGCCGTCGCGCGCCGGGTTGATGAAATCGATGCTCTTCCAGCTGCCCGCCAGCGGGCCCGTCTCGGACTCGCCATCGCCGATGACCGCGACGGAAATCAGGTTCGGATTGTCGAACACCGCGCCGAAGGCGTGGACCAGCACATAGCCCAGTTCGCCGCCTTCGTGGATCGAGCCGGGGGTCGGCACGCTGACATGGCTCGGAACGCCGCCCGGAGTCGAGAACTGGCGGAACAGCTTCAGCATTCCAGGCTCGTCCTGGGTGACCTCCGGGAAATGCTCGGTGTAGCTGCCTTCCAGATAGACATTGGCCAGCAAGGCCGGGCCGCCATGTCCGGGACCGGCAAGGTAGATCGCGTCAAGGTCGTACTGCCTGATCAGCCGGTTCATGTGCACGTAGACCAGGTTCAGGCCCGGCGAGGTGCCCCAATGCCCGAGCAGGCGCGGCTTGATATGGTCGGCCGAAAGCTTCTGGCGCAGCAACGGGTTGGCCATCAGGTAGATCTGGCCGACGTTCAGGTAGTTCGCGGCGCGCCACCACGCGTTCATGCGGTAAAGCACGTCGTCGGCGACAGGCGCGGGTATTTCGACGTTCATTGTCCGGCTCCCAGCAGATGTAACGCGATTTGCGCCATGACGCGTTCCTCGTCCGTCGGCAGCGCGAAAGCCGTCACCTTCGAGCGTGGAGCGCTGATGCACGGCTCGCCATGCGCGTTCGCGCCCATGTCGAGCGTCACGCCCACCCAGTCGAGGTCGTCGCAGATGCGCTGGCGCAGGACAGGCGAGTTCGCGCCGATCCCGCCGGTGAACACCAGCACGTCGACGCCTTCCAGCGCCGCGGCCAGCGCGCCAATCCCCTTGCGAACCGAATAGCAGAACATGCCCAGCGCCTCGGCCGCGCGCGGGTCGTTCGCCTCGCGCGCCAGCAGGTCGCGCACGTCGCCCGAGGTCTCCGATATGCCGAGCAATCCCGATTCGGCATAGGCCATGTGTTCGTAGGCCTCCCCCGACAAGCCCTGCGTTTTGGCGAGGTATCCGGCGATGCCGGGGTCAAGGTCGCCGCTGCGCGTCGCCATCATCAGCCCGCCGAGCGGCGTCAGCCCCATCGAGGTGTCGATGCTCCCGCCGTTCTTCACCGCGGCCATGCTGCAGCCGCTGCCGAGATGGGCGATGATCACCCGCCCGCTGGCGCGCTCGCCGATCAACTCCGGCAGCTTGCCCATGATGGAGGCGTAGGACAAGCCGTGGAAACCGTATCGCCTCACTCCCTGCCCTTCCAGCTTGCGCGGCAGGGGCAGCAGCCTTGCAAACGGCGGCAGATCACGATGGAAGACTGTGTCGAAACAGGCAAAATGAGGCACGTCCGGAAATTGCCTGAGCGCCTCCTCGACAAAGGCGATTTCGGCTGGCAGGTGGTTCGGCGCAAGCGCCTCTATCTTTCCAAGGCCGTCCAGAAGCTCCGGAGTGACCCGGACGTGATCCATGAACTCGGGCCCACCATGCACGATACGGTGCGCGATGCCGGACAATGACCCAAAGCCGGCGTCTGCGATCGATTTGCGAAGGATGGGCAGCGAGTCGGCAAGACGGGCCGCCTCGACCGGAGTTTCCATTACCGGCGCCGGCACCGTTTCATTTTTATTAAAAGTCCGCAGCGTCAAAACCGTACCGGGCTTGCCGATCCGCTCGATCCCGCCACTCACCTTCAATCGCAGCTCGCCAGCCGCGCCGTAGACCGCGAACTTGAGGCTTGACGATCCGACGTTGAGAGCGAGAAGGGAAAGGGCGGTCATACGGCGGTAAGCGTGGAGAACAGAAAACGTTCCTTGCATGTACTGAACCGTTCAGTATAGTGCCGCCATGTCACCGACACGCCAGACCTCCTCGGGCAAACCCGCTTCCACCGGCAGCGCGATCACCCAGGCCGCAGGCGAAATCTTCCTGAAGGAAGGGTTCGAAGCGGCGAGCATGGATGCTATTGCCCGTCATGCGGACGTATCGAAGGCGACCCTGTACGCGCGTTTCAGCAGCAAGGACGTGCTGTTTTCGGCGGTGATGAAGGCCCAGCGGGAGGATTTCGAGCGCGAACTGGACGATCTGACCGCCGAGCCCGACGGCGATACGGCCGAACGCCTGACGCGCGCGGGGAAAAATCTCCTGACGTTTTTCCTGTCTCCCCCGCGGTTGCAGATGTTTCGCGTTATCATCGCCGAAAGCGAGCGTATACCCGAAATATGCCAGAACTTCCTGCACACATCGCGCGAGCACGCGAGGCAGCAGATCGCCGGCATATTTCGCGACGGGATCGAGTCGGGACAGCTGATCGCGCACGATGCGGACGAGTCGGCCCGGCTGTTCATGTCGGCGCTGCGAGGCGATCTGGTGTGGAGCAGCCTGATGGGCGGGCCCGAAAGGCATCCCGGCAACGATGAGATCGCGTTGCGCGTTGCCGCGGTGGTGAAGCCGCTGACGCTACTCTACCGGACTGGCCGTCTGGACAAACCGACAACCTGACCTTATTGCAGCGGCTTCGCCGCGCTGCCGGAAAGACATCATGCCCCAGAACAACGAGACAGCTTTTTCACCTGCCGACGATCCGCAGGGCGCCACCACGGGCGACCCGAGGCGGCAGCCTCGGTTCGGCCGGAACGAAGATGCTCATGGCCAGCAGCAGCGGCAGGATCACGACGAGGGGTCGCAGGACGGGGGCGAGGATCAACAGGAGGATCAGCAGCAAGACGGTCAGGGCGGGGACGACCAAGGTGGCGATCAGGCTGGCGGCGACAAGAAGAACGACGCCCAGCAGGATGGCGAACAGCAGGACGGTGACCAGAAGAAGAAGAGCAAGAAGCCGCTGATCATCCTCGGACTGGTCGTGGTGATCCTCGGCATCGCTTCCGCGATATGGACGTATGTCACGCGCAACGACATTGGAACGGACGACGCTTATACAGAAGGCAACGCGGTCACCATTGCCCCGAAGGTTTCGGGCTACGTCGTGCAGTTGAACATCGACGACAACTCGTTCGTCCACAAGGACGACGTCATGATGCTGATTGATCCGCGCGACTACATCAACGCGCGTGAAACGGCGGTCGCGAACCTGCAATTGGCGCAGGCGCAGCTGTTGTCGGCCAAGGTGAACTATGATCTCGCGAAGGTGAGATACCCCGCGCAGCTGGCGCAGGCCGAGGCGCAGAAATCGCAGTCCGAGGCGTCTCGGTTCCAGGCAGACCAGGAGTACAAGCGCCAGCACAGCGTGAACGAGCGCGCGACGACGCAGGAGAATATCGATACCGCCACCGCGCAGCAACGCTCGGCCGCCGCCCAGGTGACGCAGAGCCAGGCGCAGATCGACATCGCGAAGCCTATCCCCGTTTACCTCGCCTCGGTGAACGCCAGCGTCAAGCAGGCGGAGGCACAGGTTTCGCAGGCGCAGGCGCAACTGGACCAGGCCGATCTCAATTTATCGTGGACGAGCGTGCGCGCGCCGCAGGACGGCTGGGTCACACGCCGCAACGTCCAGCTCGGCTCGTACCTGCAGGCCGGCCAGTCGCTGTTCGAGCTGGTGACGCGGGACGTCTGGATCGTGGCCAACTACAAGGAGACGCAGCTCGACCGCATGCGCCTCGGGCAGCATGTCGATATCTCGGTCGACGCTTATCCGAACCTGAAGCTGACGGGACACGTGGAAACGTTGCAAATGGGCAGCGGCTCGCGCTTCAGCGCGTTCCCGGCGGAGAACGCGACCGGCAACTTCGTCAAGATCGTCCAGCGCCTGCCGGTCAAGATTGTCCTCGACAACAACAATCCGCCGGGCGGGGGCAAGAACGACTGGCCGATGCTGCCGATCGGGCTGTCGGTCGAGCCGATCGTGCGGCTCGGCACCGAGCCGCATCCAGGCCAGGGAGCGCTGCACATGTTCGAAGATTTCCGCGGCCAGCCCAAAGCGCTGCTTAACCAGACCGCGCTGACGCCCGCGACACCGCCTGGAACACACCCATGATCGAACGCGCATCATGAGTGGCGGCGCGCAGGGCCAATGGAAGCCCAAGGCGAACCCGTGGGCGATCGCGATCGCGGTGACGCTGGCCGCGTTCATGGAAATCCTGGACACGACGATCGTCAACGTCGCCCTGCCGCACATCGCGGGCAGCCTGTCGGCGAGCCAGGACGATGCGACCTGGACGCTGACCTCCTACCTCGTGGCAAACGGCATCGTGTTGCCGATCTCGGGCTTCATTGGGCAATTGCTGGGCCGCAAGCGCTACTTCCTGATCTGCATCGCGTCCTTCACCGTCTGCTCCGTCATGTGCGGGCTTTCAACCAGCCTGCCTGAGCTTGTTGTCTTCCGCCTGCTGCAGGGCTTCTTCGGCGGCGGCCTGCAACCCAACCAGCAATCGATCATCCTTGACACGTTCGACCCCTCGCAGCGCGGCAAGGCGTTCGGCATCACGGCGGCGGCAACCATCGTCGCGCCGGTTCTCGGGCCCGTCGTCGGCGGTTTCCTGGTCGATACCTACAGCTGGCGCTGGATCTTCCTCATCAACGTTCCGATCGGCCTTCTCTGCTTCTTCGCGGTGCTGGCCCTGGTGGAAGACCCGCCATGGATCAAGAGCGTTTTGAAAACGGGCAAGAAGCTGAAGGTGGATTATATCGGCATCGGCCTGATCGCCCTCGGCCTCGGCAGCCTGCAGGTGTTCCTCGACCGCGGCGAGGACGACGACTGGCTGTCTTCCTCCTTCATCCGGATCATGGCGGTATTGTCGGCGGTCGGCATCAGCGGCGCCGTATGCTGGCTGCTGTACGCGGAAAAGCCGATCGTCAACATCCGCGTGCTGAAGGACCGAAATTTCGCGATCGGGTCCCTGTGCATCTCGGCGATGGGCTTCATCCTCTATTCGAGCGCGGTGCTGATCCCGCAGCTGGCGCAGCGCGAGTTCGGCTGGACAGCCACGTGGGCCGGGCTGGTGCTGGCGCCCGGCGCGTTGCTGATTGTCGTCCTTATCCCCATGCTGGGGCGATTGCTCCCGCTCATCCCGACCAAGTTGATCATCGCGTTCGGATTCTTCGTCATGGGCTGCGCGATGATCTATTCGCACGACCTGACACCGGATCTCGATTACCGGACGCTTGCGAAAATGCGCATCGCCCAGACGTTTTCTCTTGCATTCTTGTTCGTGCCCATCAGCACGATCGCCTATCTGACGATACCGAAAAAACTGAACGGCGATGCAGCGGCCCTGTACACGATGTTTCGGAACGTGTCGGGGTCGATCGGCATTTCGGTCGCGACCGCGCTGATCACGTCGCGCACGCAAGTCCGCGAGGCGCACCTGTCGCAATACATGACTCCGCTGTGGGAGCCTTTCAACGAAACCATGTCGCAGTTGCAGAACGGACTGAGGATGAACGGCACCTCCCCCGATCTGGCCACGCCGCTGATGTATAATAATTTCATCACGCAGTCCGCCGTTCTGGCCTACGAGGATGTCTTCGCCTTCTGCTCGATCATGGCATTTTGCGTGGTTCCGATCACTTTCCTGTTTTCTTCCGCCAAGGCCTCCAAGGGCGGCGGTGGAGGTCACTGATGTTGCGCCCCCTCACCGCCATGGCCGCCATACTGGCTCTTGCCGCGTGCAGCGTCGGCCCGGACTACACGCCGCCCGATCCGAAAACTCCAGCGACATGGAACGATCCGTCGGTCAAGAAACCGGGTCCGAAGAACCGCAGCAACATCACCATGGAATCGAACCCCGACCCGCACTGGTGGGAAAGCTTCAACGATCCCGAGCTGAACTCGCTTGTCACCCGCGCGGCCGGTGCCAACCTCAGCCTGCGCCAGACGGTGCTGCGGATCGAGGAAGCGCGCGCGGACGAGGTTGGCGCCGCCTCTGCCGGGCTTCCGCATCTGACCGGCAATGCTTCGTACATGCGCGATCAGGAAGGCCTGCGCGGGCTGGTGAACGAGAGCGGCTACAATACAACCGGCACGAACAACACGGGGACGGACGGCAACACAACCTCCGGCCTGCTGAACAAGCTCTACCAGCCGTTCGATCTGTTCCAGGACAGCCTGAACGCGTCGTGGGAGATCGACCTGTTCGGGCGCGTCCGGCGCTCGGTCGAGGAGTCGCAGGCCAACGTCGAGGCGATGGTGGAGGCGCGCAACGACGCGCTGGTCTCGGCCGAGGCGCAGGTGGCGCAGAGCTACGCCCAGCTGCGCGGCGCGCAGGCGCAGGACCGCATCGCCGCCGAGGACATAAAAGTCGAGACCGACGTGCTGAACCTGACTAAGGACCGCGTCGCGCGCGGCCTTGCCAGCGACCTCGACGTCGACAACGCGCAGACGCAGCTCGACACCACGACCGCCTCGCTGCCCACTTTCCAGCAGCAGACGCAGCAGGCTGCCAACGCGCTGGCCGTCCTCCTGGCGCTGCCGCCGGGCGCGCTGGATGGGGAGCTGACCCAGGGGCAGACCGTCCCCACCCTGCCGCCCGACATCCCCATCGGCATGCCCTCGACGCTGGCGGAGCGTCGGCCGGACATACGCGAAGCGGCCGCCAAGCTGCACCAGGCGACCGCCGCGCTGGGCGTCGCCGTCGCGCAGACCTATCCCGACGTGACCCTGACCGGCGAGGTCGGCACGCGCGCGCTGGAAGCGCACTACCTGACGCACTGGTCGAACCTTTTCTATTCCTATGGCCCGGCGGTCTCGCTGCCGATCTTCGAGGGCGGCCAGTTGACCTCCAACATCGACCTGACCACGGCCGAGCAGAAGGAAGCGGCGCTGCAATATCAGCAGACGGTGCTGAACGCGTTGCAGGAGGTCGAGAACGCGCTGGCCGCCTACCGCGCCGACCGCGCACGGCAGGTCAGCCTCGCCGACACCGTGAAAAGCGCGCAGGACGGGCTGATGCTGGCCACGGACCGCTACCGGCACGGGCTGTCATCGTTCATCGACGTGCTGACGACGGAGAACCAGCTGGTGACGGCGCGGCAGCAATACACCGATTCCGCGCTGTCGGTGACGGTCGACGTCATCCAGCTCTACCGCGCGCTGGGCGGCGGCTGGCAGGACATCCCGACGCCGGACACGACGCCGAGCGACGTGCCGCAGGGCCTCGACATCCTGGACGCCGTCGCGGTGCCGCCGCTGGCCGCGGCGACCGCGGCCACGACCGTGCCAAGCAATTCCGCGCCGCAACCGGCGGGCGGCGCCGGAAGCCAGCCGCAGGTTCTGGACAAACCTTCAACCCCGACGCAAACGTCCGCTACGACGCTTCATCCGGTGCAAGTCACAGCCGCTAAAGTTAGCCCAAACCCCGCGATGGTATTGGATGGTTCACAGTAGCGGGGTTACAAGCCTGAGTTAATTGTCCGCAATCGCCCGTCTGCAACTCAAGATTGAGAATCGCGCAGGACTCCGCGGGATAGCTCCGCCTTCGAGATCCTAGGCGTTTCCGCGTTGGCTTAACGGCGCGGCGGAGGTTTTCCCGCCAGACTGCATCCGCTCGAAACCGGGCACGTCGGTAATCACCTGTGATCGATGTTTTGTCAGCCTCGCATTGTTCAAATCCAGCCTATTCACCAAGTCTTCGGGCTTAACTGAGAAGCGAAATATAAATTGAATTGGAGCGGTCCTGCCGAGCAGTTTTTCCAATAAATCTTTCATATGGCTAAAACAGAGAATTGATATTTGTCAACCTCTTCAAGCCCGCACGATCCCCGTCAACCCGCCCGGTACACGCGGCGCCTGCGGAAAAATGGAGCTGAGCGAGGCGTCCGGCAGGCGCAGGTGGCGCTCCAGTACGACGGAGATGGCGCTGCGGAAATCGGTGGTGACCGCGAGGTCGCGGCCCTCGTGAAGGTGGGCGGGATCGACGCCCGGCCATTCGCCGTAGATCCTGCCGCCGTTCACCGCGCCGCCCATCAGCCACATCACGTTGCCGTGGCCATGATCGGTGCCCCCGCCGCCGTTTTCCTTCGCGGTCCGGCCGAATTCGGACACCACCATGACGACGGTATTCGCCCAGATCGGTCCCAGCTGCCGCGCCAGGGTCGCCAGCCCGTCGCCCAACGGTTTCAGCAGGTTGGCAAGCTTGCCCTTCGCGCCGCCCTGCCCGACATGCGTGTCCCAGCCGCCCAGCGCCATGAACGCCAGCTGCACCGAGCCGTCCCTGTTCATCAGCCGCGCCAGCTGCGCCGCGTTTCGCGAAAAGCCGTTGCCGGCGACCGGCGCGCCGTTGTTGGCGGCGATCTCCTCCTCGCCCAGATCGGCGGCGATCTCGCGCCGTGCCTGCTGGCCCTCGACGTAGGACTGGCCGAGCACGTCGTTGCTGTTTGCGTACATGCGGTCGAACGCCTGCGCGATCATCGGCCGGTCGAGCACGCTGGGCTTGTTGTCCTTGCCTTCCGCCATGGTCTCGACGGCCACGCTGCCCTGCATGATCAGCGGCAGGGTCGCGCCGAAGCTGACCCCTTGCGTCGGCCCGTGCGGCCCTGGGATCGCCTGCAGCACGCGGTTCATCCAGCCCTCGCTGCCCGCGCTGCCCGGCGTGCCGGTTTCCATGTAGGCCTGCGCGTCGAAATGCGAGCGCGACGGGTCGGGCGAGCCCGACGCGTGAACGAAGGCAAGCTGCCCCGCCTGCCACATCGGCATGATCGCCGCCAGCGACGGGTTCAGGCCGAAATAGTTATCGAGGTTGATCGCCCCGCCTTCCTGTTCTGGCGGCGGAATGGCGATGGTGGGGCGCAGGCCGTAATAGGCCTGCTCACGGTAGGGCAGGACAAGGCTGAGCCCGTCCACCGCGCCGCGCAGGAAAATCACCACCAGCCGGTTCTGGCCGGACCCATTCAGAGCGTTGGGGGGCACCTGCGCCGCCCACGCTTCGCGCCATAGCGGCATCAGGCTGACGCCCGACGCAAGCAGGATGGTTTTCAGCACGTCACGGCGGGAGTAGATCATGGGATCCTCGTCGACGAGTGGATCGTTCCCTCACTGTGGGAAAGGGTCCGGGTTAGGGGCATCATCTCCGCATCATCTCCGGGCTGCCCAGCAGCAGCGCGGCCTGGAGCTTCGGGTCGGCGGCGTTCACGGCCGCCATGGTCGCGGGCGAAAAGAAATCGTCGAGCGTCGTCTCGATCACCCTCGGGTCCAGCGGAGTCGGCGGCCCGCCGTCGGTGGTCTTGCCGGGGATACCGCTGGCGTCGCGCTCGATGTGCACCTGCTCGAGCTTGCCGGCGCCGAGCTCGGTGGCAAAGCTGAGCCGCGCTTCGGTCGCGGCGGTATTGAGCCAGGCGTCCAGCGTGTTCTTGTAGCCGTCGGGCGTCAGGCAGCCGTAAATTTCCTCTCCCATCTTCTTCAACGCCCCGTTCAGCACCTCGACATCGACCGGGGCGCCCGACGCGCGGACGGCGCCGAGAAGGTATTGCAGCGGGGTACGGTACTTGTCGCCTCGGTACCTTTGATCCCAGAACTCGGGAGAGGCGATCATCGCCGCCGTCACCTGGCGAAGGTCGCCGCCCGTGCGGATCCACACCGCGCTCATCCGGTTCACGAGGCTGTCGGGCGGCTTGTCTGAGACGTAATACTGCGCCAGCTCGAAGCTGAGGTGGCGCGCGGTGACCGGGCTGAACGCCAGCATGTCCAGCGCGCGTTCGCCCTCTTCCTGCCCCATGCCCGGGAAGACCTGGCCGAGGAACTGCTTCTGCCCCCAATCGTGATGGTCGCGGTTGAAGAAGAAGGCCGAACGGTTCTGCGCCTCGACCTGCTGCTTCACCTGGTCGCGCGTCAGCTGGCCGCCGAACGCGTTGGTGGGTTTCAGGTTGCGCGCGCCAAAACCCCAGCCGGACAGGATGCGCGCCAGCTCGGTCACGTCCGCCTGCGTGTAGCCGCCGCCGGCGCCCAGCGTGTGCAGCTCCATCACTTCCCGGGCATAGTTCTCGTTGATGCCCTCCTCCTTCTGCTTGCCGTTCCTGCCTGGCAGCGAAACCTGGGCGGAAGGTGCGACATTCTTCCAGTTATCGAGGTAGTAGAGCATCGCCGGATGCTTCGCGGTTGCTTCCAGCATGTCGCGGAAACGGCCGAGGACGTACGGTCGGATCGCATCGCGCTCGTACGCGCCAACGAAGACGCGGTCGATCTCCTTGCCCTGGAAGACGTTGAAGTGATTGAACCAGAAATCCACCAGCGTTTCCTCGAGCTGGCGGGGGCTTTCGATGCCGCGCAGCAGCCGTGCGTCGCGCGCCTCGCGCGAGGGCTCGCCGATCTGCTGCTTGATAGCCTGCTTGTCGCCCGCCTCCGCCTCCTTGCGCTCCCTTGTCAGTTCGCGGTCCTGCAGGAACAGGTCCGTGGTCGATTCCCCCAGGGTCCTGAACTGCGCAAGCTGCTGCTGCAGCTCTTCAGGCAGCGGGATTTTTTCAGGATGCAGCTGTTGCTGGATGTAGTTGTCGACGCCGATCTGCGTCACCAGCGCCACGTCGTCGCCAGAAGGGCCGAAGCCCAGCCGGGTCAGGACGTAGTAGGCGCGGATCTGCTCCCTGTCCTGCCGGCTGCCAGCCTCGTCCTGGGCCAGCGCCAGCCGTGGCGGCACAAGCGCGACAGCGCAAAACAGCATGGCAGTGGACAGGCGCATCTTGTCTCCCGCATCGACTGTAGATGACACGCCTGAACAGGAGGTAACCCTGCGGAACTTTATTTTCACAAAGTCCGTTACGCCCGCATGCCGACAGCTTCAGTTTTCTCGCGCCGCGCTTTCCTGGCGGCTGCCAGCACCACCCTGATCGCCGCCACAGGTTCCGCCAAGGTGATCACCGACGAGAAGTATCAGGCGCACGCGCCGAGCGAGGGGCCGGAGGACCTCGACAAGGCTCCCCTGCCGCCGGGCGAACGGATCGGCATAGCCGTGGTCGGCCTCGGGCAACTGTCGCTTGGCCAGATCCTGCCCGCCTTCGCGCGCTCGAAAACCGTGCGGCTGGCGGGGCTGGTCAGCGGGCATCCCGACAAGGCCCGGCGCCTGGCCGGCGATTACGGCATCGATCCCAAGAACCTTTACTCGTACGAAAACTTCGACACGATCAAGGACAACCCGGACATACAGGCCGTGTACATCGTGCTGCCCAACTCGATGCACCGCGAGTTCACGATCCGCGCCGCAAAGGCCGGCAAGCATGTGCTGTGCGAAAAGCCGATGGCGATCACGCCGGAGGATTGCCAGGCGATGATCGATGCGTGCAAGGCGGCTAACGTCAAGCTGATGATCGCCTATCGCATTCATTTCGAGCCGCATAACGTCAGGGCGCGCGACCTGTTCAGGCAGGGCGCTGTCGGCAAGCCGAAAGTCTTCGTAGCCGATTTGTGCCAGGACCAGGGCGACCCGGAGCAATGGCGGCAGAAGCGCGCCATGGCGGGTGGCGGCGTGATGATCGACCTCGGCATCTACGCGCTGAACGGCGCGCGCTTCCTGCTGGGGGAGGAGCCGAACGAAGTGCGGGCAATGACCTACTCCACGCCCGGCGATCCTCGCTTTGCCGAGGTGGAGGAAGCCTGCCACTTCATAGCCAGCTTTCCCAGCGGCGCGCAGGCGGTATGCGCCAGCTCTTACGGAGCGCACAGCAGTAAAGGCTGCCGCCTTAACGGCGAGACGGCATCGCTGGTCCTGGAACCCGGCATCCCGTACCACGGCATCAAGCTGAAGCTGGCAACCGCCAAGGACGAAACGCAGTACGAGATCGAGGACAAGGACCAGTTCGCTCTGGAGATGGACCATTTCGGTGACTGCGTGAAGAACGACAGGACACCGGCGACCCCGGGCGAGGAAGGCCTGCGCGACGTGTCGATCATCATGAAAATCTACGAGGCGGCCAAGAGCGGAACGGCGGTGAAGGTTTAATCAGAGCATTTAAGTCAAGGATGGAGCGTTTGATCCGTCCTTGCGAGCGAAAGGCGAAGCAATCCAGACTGGAGTGGACCGCAGGTCTGCTACCGAAAGGACAGAAATTATCGGGATTGCGTCGCCTTTCGCTCGCAATCACGCCGGTCAAATCGTTCTGGAACGCGTAACGCTGCACTTTCGCACGGGATTGCGAATCAAGCGCGATCACAACTCCGCCGGCCCGTACAAGGCCGCCGATTGATCCGTCAGCCTAGCCCATAACTGGTCGCCCCAGCTGAAGTGCCACCATTCGTTGGGCGTGTTCGCGAAGCCCGCGTCCAGCATGACCCAGTACAGCAGCCTGCGATTGGCGATCGCCTCGCGGTCGGAGTACGATTCCGACCTCTCGCGCGCCTCGAAACTTTCGGTGTGCGAAAGCGCGGTGACGTCGTCGAGGATCGTCCCCATGAACAGGCATTGCCCGCTGCCCGCGAAAGCCAGCG
The DNA here is from genome assembly GCA_965199265.1 of Alphaproteobacteria bacterium. GTDB lineage: Bacteria > Pseudomonadota > Alphaproteobacteria > CALMVH01 > CALMVH01 > CBDAQV01. The sequence goes on from CBDAQV010000011.1 coordinate 72,397, forward strand.
TCAGGTCGACCGCCGCACCGGTGTTGTGCGGCGCGGGCGAGGCGGGATCGTCCGTCGGCCTCGCCCAGTACCGCTCGACCGCCGCGACCAGCGCCGTGCCGTCCAGGGCCGGATCACGTTCGCGCAGGCGTTGCGGCATCCAGACGTCGTGCGCATGGGCCTGAACCTTTGTCGGGCGGTACGCGTCCTGCACGTAAAGCTTTACCCCGTGCGCGCGCAGCCGCTGATCGACGTTGAACAGCCTGGAGGCCACCGACGCACGTAGCAGCAGATTGAGCATGGCGCCCGGAAAAGCCTCATAGTACGGCGGATTGGCGTCGTGGGCGAACTGGTTCCGGCCATCGATGCCCAGCGCTGCCAGATCGGCCAGCGGCTCGCGGTACAGCGCGTTTTCCGCATCGATGTCATGGGTGCGGTAGCCCGCGCGTTTGGCTCGTGCTTCGTCCAGAACCGGGATAGGCCGTTCGCGCAAATCCTGTAAAGCGCCGAAAAACCGCTTGCTCATGACAGAAGCGAATCGTGTATGTTCTTCAGTTGCTTGACGTCGAGCGAGATGCGGCGATCAGCCTCGGTACTCTCCAGATCGAGCTTGAACGCGGTTCGCAAGGTGATGCGGAAGAAGCGGTGCGGCGTCCGTCCGAAGAAGTCCTCGGCGGGCCTCATCCAGCGGATGCGCTCAGCATCGTCGGGAAAGGAAAGCTTGTAGTACCGGTCCAGCGCCGCCGGGACCTGATCGGCGGGGATGGGCAGCGCCGTACCCGTGAACTGAATGCTGTCGGCGTGATGCGGCGAGCGCTTCGGGTCGAACACCGCCCCTGCCACGGCCGGGTTGATCCGCAGGTTCAGGCAATGATGCGAATCGTTCGCCAGCTCGATCAGCAGGCTGAAATCGGGTTCGACCGTGAAGCTGAGCGGCGCGACCCACGCCCCCTCCGGCCCGAACGTGCCGAGCGAGAGCGTGCGGGTGAACCGCATCAGCCTTGCCGCCGTCACGTAGGGGTCTTCGGCGTCGGTCATTGCCCTTCGCGCCGCCACGCCCAGACCAGCGCCGTCAGGATCGCGGCCAGCACCAGCAGCGGCGGCAGCAAGGGGACCTGGTCGATGCCGCTGACCGTATAGCCGCCATTCTGGCGCAGCCCGATCCAAGATCCCCCCGCCAGAGCGCGGCCGGCCGGCGCGCGGCGCACCTCGATGTCCGGATCGTCCGACAGCCAGTGCACAGATCCCCCCGTCGCCTCGGCCACAGGCTTCAGCTTCGCTTCGGTGGTCAGCACGTCGCGGAACTCGGGGGCGTCCAGCGATCCGGCAATGGCGAAGGCGGTCAGCTTGCCGTCGGTGGCCCGGTAGACGCCGATCTCCTTCGCCTCGACCGCGGCGGTTTGGCGGCCAGAGCCATCATCGGCAAGCTTCAGGACTTGCGTCTTGCCGGAGGGAGCGGTCACCGTCACGTCGGGACCGCCCGGCTGCAGGCTGACGCGCTCGACAGTCAGCCTCGGACCGTCGATACGAGCGCGCAGGTCGTTCTCCTCCAACGACGGTTCCTTCATCAGCCAGTGCGCGAGGCGCTTCATCAGCTCGGCATGCGGGCCGCCCCCGTCATAGCCGCGCGACCACAGCCAGATCTGATCGCTGGTCAGTTCCGCCACCCTGCCCTGCCCCACATGGCCAAGGATCAGCAGCGGACGGTCGTTGATGCCGGACATGACCACCGCGGCATCGTTCTTCGGCGCGACGTCGGTTTGTCGGAACCAGTTGCCCCATGTAGGCTCCGCGCCCGATTTGTCGCCGGCAGCCACATCGCCGGTCAGCCCGGCGGTGACGGGATGGCGATGGCCAACAGCTGTCACATGCGGCTTGAACCTGCCCGACAGCGCTTGGCCCGGCACGGCGGGCAGGATGTCGCCGAGCGGCGAGAAGAACAGCGACATTGGCCGCGACAACACCGGTCCGCTGGCGTCCAGCAGGGCGCCGCCGCCGCGTACGTAATCGACGATGTTCTGGTAGTAAGCCTGCGGCAGGATTCCGCGCTGCTCATAACGGTCGAAGATGACGAGGTCGAACTGCTTCAGCTTGACCTCGAACAGCTCCTTGATCGGGAAGGCGATCAGCGACAGCTCCTTGACCGGCGTCATGTCCTGCTTTTCGGGCGGGCGCAGGATGGTGAAGTGCACGAGGTCGACGGAAGGATCTCCCTTCAGCAGGTTGCGCCAGGTGCGCTCGCCGGGATAGGGCTCGCCCGACACCAGCAGCACTTTCAGCCGGTCGCGCACGGCGTTGATCGCGACCGCGGCGGTGTTGTTCGCCATGGTCAGCTCGTTTGCCGCGCCTTCGGCTTCGAACTCGACGATGCTGCGCCCCTCGTGGATCAGCGGCACGTCGATCGCGAAATCCTCGCCCACCGGCACGCTCATCACCTGCGGATCGCCGCCATCCTGAGTCACCGTCACGTTCGCGTTCTTCGCGTCGATGCCGCGCGTATCGTCGACACGGATGGTGACCTGCACCGTTTTGCCGACAATGCCGTAGGCGGGCGCGGAGACGACCGTCAGCTTACGGTCGCGCTCGTCATGCCGGCCGGTGAGCAGGGTCTGAAACGGTCCCGCCCCCGACAGTTCCTGGAGATGCGCCGGCACGTCCTGCACCTCGCCGTCCGTCAACAGGATCGTGCCCGCCATGCGCCCCTGCGGCACGTCGCCCGTCGCCTCGGCCAGCGGGCCGAACACATCGGTCTCACCGCTCGTGGCGCTGTTCCCGCCCACCGTGACGACCCGCGTATCGAGGTCCGGGAACGCCGCCAGCCTGGTTCGCAATGCGGCCAGCGCCTTGTCGGTCCGTTCGGTCCGATCGTCGAGACTCTGGCTTTGGCTGCGGTCGACCGCGACCACCGCGACGTCCTTGATCGGCTCGCGCTTTTCCTCGACCAGGGCCGGGTTCACCAGTGCGGCGGCGAGCGCCAGCGCGGCGGCAAGCCGCAGCCATGACCCCCGCGCGCGGCGTACCAGCGCCAGCAGCAGCGGCAGGGCGGCAACCGCCAGCAACGGTGCGAGCAACGGCCAGGGGATCAGCGGCGCGGTCGAAAGCAGGGTCGCGTTCATTTGCCCAGCCGCTCCAGGATGATCGGCGTATGGATCTGGTCCGACTTGTAGTTGCCGGTCAGCGCGTACATGACGAGGTTTATGCCGAAGCGGTAGGCCAGTTCGCGCTGCCGCTCGCCGCCATCAACCTGGGCCATCGGCATCCCGGTCTCGTCCACCGCCCAAGCGGAGGCCCAATCGTTGCTGCCGACGACGACGGAGGACACGGCATCGTTCCGGTCGCTGGGTACGCGCTCCACGTACACGGGTGCGTCGCTGTAGCGGCCGGGAAAGCTGTCGATCAGGTAAAAGGATTTTCGCAGGGTATGCCCGACAGGCACCTTTTCCAGCGCCGGAAGGTTCAGCCCCGTCGTCAGCCGCCTCAAGGTTGCGGTGCTGCCGGGCGTCCCTTCCTCGGGGTCGCGTTTGTCGAACAGGATCATGCCGCCATCGGCCAGGTAAGTATTCAGCTTGGTCACGGCGGCGGGGCTGGGGGTCTCTTGGTCCTGGGTTACCGGCCAGTACAGCAGCGGATACAGCGATAGCGGATCATTTTCGAGCGACACAGGCTGTACTGCCGTCTCCTCGACCGAAGTCCGCGCGACCAGCACCCCGGCCAAGGCTTTGAGGCCCGCTTGGCTGACCTGATCGATGCTGCTGTCGCCTGTCTGCACGTAGCCGAGGGTGGTGGCCGTCGCCGCCTGCATCAGCTTGTCGCCGTTCTGGGCACGCGCATGCAGCGGGAACAGCAGGATCAGAAGCGTAAGCGTTCCCGCCCGCGCGCCGGTGCGTGTCAGCAATCCCTTCAGCCAAAGCCCGATCACCGTATCGCCGGCGAGCATCAGCAGCGCCAGCGCCAGCAGCAACGGGACCAAGCTACGCTCGGCAGGAGCTTGGTAGCCGGCAACGGTCAATCCGGAAAACGCCGGCAGCGGAGAAACGTCAGTCAAATGAGCGGTCAGGTTCAGCGCGCGCCGCGCCGCGCCGGTGCCGTAGTAGCCGGGCGGGTGGGACGGGCCGGTTTGCGTCGCATCGAACTTCGTCGCCTCGACCGGCAGAGCGGTCGCCGGTGCGCCTCCCAGCGTCGCGAAGCCGTCCAGCGTCAGGGCTGGCGGCAGGGATCCGGGCACGATCGTCTCGGCGGCGACGCCGGAGCCAAGCTCGCTGGCGCGGCGCAGCATTTTTTCGAACACACCGGACAGGGCAAGGTTCGACCAGTCCGGACCGGCGGTAGTGTGGACAAGCACGATCCAGCCCTTGCCGCGGGGTGCGGCGGTCACAAGCGGCGTGCCGTCGGCCAATGCCGCCCAGGTATGTTTTGCCAGATCGGGCGAAGGTTCCGCGAGCAGCTGCCGACTGACCGTCACCTCCGTCGGAACGGTCAGCCCGGCGAACGGGCTGCCTACCGGAAAGGGCGCGATGTGCTCGGGCTGCGACCATGACAATGCCCCTCCCAAAGCGCGGTCACCGTCGTGAAGTTTAACCGGCACCAACCCGTCTGTCGTTGCGCTGAGGTGCGGCCCGGCAAAGCGGATCAGGACGCCCCCGGTCTCGATCCAGCGCGAAACGCTGGCCTGGTCGGCTTCGGACAAAGCCGCCGGGTCGTCGAGGATCAGCGTCGAGAGCGGCCGTTTCAGCAGGGTGTCCAAAGTCCCCTCGCGCAGTTCGGCAAAAGGCGCGAGCGCCGCCTTCAGGTATGGATTGCCGCTGAGCAGCGATTGCTGGTTACCGCCGGCCGAGACGACTCCAACAGGACGCCGCCGCCATCTTGTGTCTAGCAGAACGGTACCTCCGACGGAATGCTGGCCCGCCAGCTCCAGCTTGTCGACTTCATTGGCCAGTTCCAACGGCAGGTCGAACACGGCGTTCGCTGTCCGGGCATCGGCGGCGAAATGAGCCTTGGCGGAGCCGACGATCCGCCCGTCGCTCGCCAGTGCCCGCACCTCCGTGTCGGCTTCGCCGGTGACCGGGCGGACGATAGCTGCACTCAGCTTGGCATCCGACATCGATGGAGGCAGCAGAAGCTCTGGCGTTCCCGCGCCACCGGGAAACAGGATCTTCGGCGCGGCGAAGCGGGCCAATTCATGCGCCAACGCCTCGGCCCCCGGCGAGTTCACGCCGTCGGACAGCCAGAGCGCCTCGCTGTCGGGGGACAGCCTGAGGCGGCCGAGCACAGAGGCCGCCAAGTCGCGGTCCACCGGCCACGGCATGGGTTGGATCGCGTTGACGTCCGCGCGGATGACCGAGGCGCGTGCCGGGCCGACGGCCGTGGGGAAAATCCCGTTGGCGCTCTTGGCGGTCGGCAGCACGACGATGGTTCGTCCGCCGCGCTCGGCGCGATCCAGTACCTCGCCCAGCGCCGACTGTCGCGCGGGCCAGTTCACCGCCGAGGACCAGCCATTGTCCACTACCACCAGAAGAGTGCCGGAGCGGCTTGCGGCGGCCTCGGGATGCAGCACGGGTCCGGCAAGCCCGACGATGACGCAAGCCGTCAACGCCAGCCGGAACAGGATCAGCCACGGTGGCGTCCGAGCGGCGCTTTCCTCCGGCTGAACCAGGTCGCGCAGCAGCCGGATTGCCGGAAAGGCGACGACTTTCGGAGGCGGCGGGGTGACGCGCAGCAGCCACCACAGCACCGGCAGGATCGCCAGCGCCAGAAGCGCCCACGGTGCGGTGAAACCGATCGGGCCGATAATCAACATCAGAGTTCACCGCCAAGCATCTGATGCAGAGACAAAAGCGAATGGAGCGGGACGCGGTCGGTACGGTCCAGGGTCACGCGCCACCCGGCGCGAGAGGCGATGCTCCCAAGCCCCTGCTGCTGCGCAGCGAGCCGGTCGCGATACTGCTCGGCAAGGCGTTCGGCGCGTGGCACCAGCTCTGAATCCTCGCCTTCGACACCCTCGAAGCGCACCCTGCCGGTAAAGGGCAGCGCCAGTTCGGCGGGATCGAGGATCTGGACGATGATGCCCTGCACGCCGCGAAGTGTCAGCCTGCCGACCGCCTCGGCAATTTCCGGCAGCGGCCCCAGGAAATCGCCGAACAGGACGACTGTGGAATGGCGCGGCAAATCCTGAGCGGGCGGCAGATCGGCGGGACCTGCGGAGGGCAGATCCAGCGCGCGCGCCAGCCGCTCCAGCCCGCTCTGCGTCGTCGCCAGCGTGCGGCTGGTCGCGTCAAGCAGACCGGCGCGTTCGCCGCCGCGCAGCGCCAGAGCCGCCAGCGCCAGCAGCAGCAGATCGGCGCGCGCGCGCTTCGTCGGCAGCGCCTCGGACGAAGCGTAATCCATCGAGGCGGAAGCATCGCGCCACAACCATAGAGAATGCGCCGCTTCCCATTCGGTTTCGCGCACGAACAACCGGTCGCCCCTGGCCGATTGCCGCCAGTCGATCCGGGTCGCGGGGTCGCCCTGCTCGTAAGCTCGGAACTGCCAGAAGCTCTCCCCTAGCCCGACGCGGCGGCGGCCGTGCGTGCCTTGCAGGATCGTTTCGGCGATGCGCCTCGCCTCGATCAGCAGCGCAGGCAGGCCCGCGCCAAGGGCGGACGCTTCGACCGATGGGGAGCGACGCAGCGGTTTCATTCCGGCAAGGCTTTCGAACACCTCTCCCGCACCGCAGGACAGGAAGGGGCCGATCCCGCAAGGGACGGGAAGGTGAGGGTAATCCCCCTCACCCTGACCCTCTCCCTCTCCCCCGATGGGGGAAACGGAAAATAGAAGCAGCGGACGAACCCGATGATCACGCGTCAGCCGAGACCTGAGATGAGGCGCCCGACGATGGATGTTGTCGTGATGCCTTCGGCGCGGGCCGCGAAGCCTAGCGCCATGCGGTGCTTCAGCACCGGCTCGGCCAACGCCGCGACGTCGTCGATGGACGGGGACAGGCGGCCATCCAGGAGCGCGCGGGCGCGGCAGGCCAGCATCAGCGCCTGGCTGGCGCGCGGTCCGGGGCCCCACGACACATAGCGGCGAACGTCGCCGAGCGGGCTCTCTTCCGGCCGGCCCTGCCGGACCAGCGTCAGGATCGCCTCGACGATCTTCTCGCCGACCGGGAGAAGGCGGACAAGCTGCTGGTAGCGCATCAGCTCGTCGCCGCTCAGCAGTGCCACCGGCGCGAACTCGTCCGCGCCGGTGGTGGCCAGCAGCATCGTGCGCTCCGCCTCGCGGTCGGGATAGCCGATATCGACCTGCATCAGGAAGCGGTCGAGCTGGGCTTCGGGCAGCGGGTAGGTTCCCTCCTGCTCCAGCGGGTTCTGCGTCGCCAGCACATGGAACGGCGCGGGCAGAGCGTGCGTGACCCCCGCGACAGATACCCGCCGCTCCTGCATCGCCTGCAGCAGCGCCGACTGCGTGCGCGGGCTGGCGCGGTTGATCTCGTCGGCCATCAGCACCTGCGCGAAGACCGGCCCGGGCAGGAAGCGGAACGAGCGCTGGCCCGACGCGTCTTCTTCCAGCACTTCGGAACCGATGATGTCCGACGGCATCAGGTCGGGGGTGCACTGGATGCGCTTGGCGTTCATCCCCATGACCCGGCCGAGCGTGTCGACCAGCTTGGTCTTGGCGAGGCCCGGCACGCCAATCAGCAACAGGTGCCCGCCCGACAGGAGGGTGATCAGGGTTTCGTCGATCACGCGGCCTTGGCCGAAGATGACCTGGGCGAGGGCGGCGCGCACGTCGCGCAGCTTCGCGCCCGCCGCTTCGATCTCGCGCGACACGCGGAAGGCGTCGCCTGTGCCCTGCTCGGGTTCGGTCATCGGGTTTATCGTCATGGGGGCGACGCGTCCTCGCAAAAGGTGTATGGTTCAGCATGTACAGGCTGGCCGCATGATGGGCAACGAAAACCACTCGGGGTTTGCGCACGCCACCGAGGAGGCTTACGACATCCGCATCGCCCGCGACGGATCGTGGTGGCACGAGGGCCGGCGCGTGGACCGGCCGGGGCTGGTGCGGCTGTTCGCGACGGTGCTTCAGCGTGACGACCATGGCGATTTCTGGCTCGTGACGCCCGCCGAGCGCGGCCGGGTCGTTGTCGAGGACGCGCCGTTTGTGGCTGTGGAAATGAAGGTGGACGGCAACGGCGAGAACCAGAGCGTCAGCTTTCGCACCAACCTCGACGATTGGGTCACGGCCGGACCGGCGCACCCTCTGCGCGCGCGCGGCGGTCGGCTGTACGTGGTCGTACGCGACCGGCTTGAAGCGTTGCTGAACAGGGCCGTGTACTATGAGGCGGTGGAACTGGCCGGTGCCGGATTGTGCCTGCAAAGCCAGGGAGTCGCCTTTGCGCTGGACGCAAACCCGTGAGGCGAACGGTGGACACGACTGTGTGGCTGGCCGACCCGGAGCTTGCCCGGCTCTTTGGAACGCTGCACGAACTGGGCGAGGCACGGTTCATCGGCGGCTGCGTCCGCGACTCGCTGCTGGGCGCCGCGCACAGCGACATCGACCTTGCGACGCCGACCCTGCCCGAAGCGGCGATGCGGCGCGCCGAAAAGGCGGGCTTTCGCGTGGTCGGCACCGGGCTTGCCCACGGCACTTTCACGGCGGTGCTGCCGGGGGGCCCGGTGGAGGTGACGACCCTGCGCCGTGATATCGAAACCGACGGACGGCACGCCGTGGTCTCTTTCACCGGCGATTGGCAAGCCGACGCGGCACGGCGCGACTTCACGATCAACGCCTTGTCTTGCGGTGCGGATGGAGCGGTGTTCGATTACTTCGCGGGGATGGACGACCTCGAAGCCGGACGGGTGCGCTTCATCGGTCAACCCACCGAGCGCCTTGCCGAAGATTACCTGCGCGCCCTGCGCTTCTTCCGCTTCACCGCGCGCTTTGCGGTGGATCCGGACGAAGCTGCGTTGCAGGCGATTGCCAAGGCGGCCCCGCAGATGGTCCGGCTCTCGGGCGAACGAGTCCGGTCCGAGCTATGGAAGCTGCTGGCCGGCCCGCGCGCGGCAGAGATGTGGCAGGCGATGACCGGTGCCGGCGTGATCGCCGCTATCCTGCCAGGGGCCACGGATGCGGCACGTCTCGGCCGCACGATCGCAGTCGAAACGCGGCACGAACTAAACGACCCTCTGCGTCGATTGATGGGCAGCCTTTCCCCCATCGTCATTCCGGAGCCTAGCTCCGGAGTCCATGCTGACGGCGTGGTTTCCGAGCGTCCGCCCGGAACGACACTGTTCGAGATTTCTGAACGCCTGAAACTGAGCGGCTCGCAGCGGCAGCGGTTGTCGAATGTCGCTAATGCTTCCACGCTTGCGGCGTTGCGGGTACGGGATTACGGCCGCGCGCTCTACAAGGCCGACCTCGTGTCCGTCCTCGACAACGCGGTACTGCACGCCGCCGTAACCAGCGACGAAACGACACTTTCCGAGTTGCTCGCTTTCTTAGAAAACTGGCGCGAACCGCGGTTTCCGCTCGGTGGGGAAAGCCTCAAGAAATTGGGAGTGGAACCCGGGCCGCTCTACGGCGAGCTGCTGCGCGCGGCGGAAGCATGGTGGATCGAGAACGGCTTCCGCCCTGACCGCGACGCATGCCTTGAACAGCTCAGGCAGATCATAACTGGCAAATCGTAGAACGTTGTACATTCAATCTGGCTGTCATCTTCGGGCCCACCCGAAGGTTTCCCGCAGAACCGGTCTCCTTCTGCAGGAAATCCTACGCCTCGCGGAGGACGAAGCGACCACATTGAAGGAAACCGCCCTGAAGCGTTTTTCGGAACGCCTGATGGCTATGCTCTTTGCAATCTGGGTTGTGCCGAGTTACGCGCGGAACACCTTGTTGCGCGCTTTACTCCTGCTCTTCGCTTTGCGCGGCCGAGCCGCCTTTTTCCTTGTAGATCGCCGTCGTGCCAGAAACGGCGGGATCTGTCGCGACCGGCGCGGCCGTACGCCTCGGCTGCCCGCCGGCCTTTTCCAGCGACTGGACTTCCTGGTTCGACAGCGTGTCGTCCGTCGGCGGCTGCTGGTTTCCGACCTGCTTGTCCATCGGAGTGGTGGCGTCGCTCGCCGCGTCCTGCGCCCATGAGGGCAAGGCCGGCAGGGCAAGGAAAGTGGTCATTGCGATCATGATTGCAAAAGGCGCGCGTGGCATCGATTTCTCCCGTATTTATGACGAAAACGTATGTGGCAAAATTAAGTTCCTAGGCTCCGCGCAGACTTGCCTGATTTTCAAGGAACCACGCGTAGGTCAGCTCGAGTCCCCGTTTCAGGCAAGTTTCGTGCTTCCAGCCGAGGCGCCGCAGCTTCGTGACGTCAAGCAGCTTGCGCGGCGTACCGTCGGGCTTGGACGCATCGTAAACGAACTTGCCATCGAAGCCGACCACGCCGGCGATCAGCGCCGCAAGCTCGGCGATGGGAATGTCCTCGCCGGTTCCAACATTGACGTGCTCGTCGCCCGAGTAGGATTCCATCAGGTGGACCAGCGCATCGGCCAGATCCTCGCTGAACAGGAACTCGCGCCGCGCGGCGCCGGTGCCCCAGATGGTGACCTCGCCTCCCGACAGCTTGGCGTCGTGGATCTTGCGCATCAGCGCCGGGACGACATGGGCGGCGTGCAGGTCGAACATGTCCCCGTAGCCGAACAGGTTGGTCGGCATGGCCGAAATGAAGTCGCAGCCATGCTGGCGGCGGTAAGCCTGGGCCAGCTTGATCCCGGCGATCTTGGCGACGGCGTACCATTCGTTGGTCGGCTCCAGAGGCCCGGTCAGCAGCGCGGGTTCGGCGATCGGCTGCTGCGCGAACTTCGGGTATATGCAGGACGAGCCTAGGAACAGCAGCTTCTCCACCCCGTTCGCCGCCGCGGCGTGGATGATGTTCGCCTCGATCATCAGGTTGTCGTAGAGGAATTCCGCCGGGCGCGTGTCGTTGGCGAGGATTCCGCCCACGGTCGCCGCCGCAAGGAAGATCGCCTGCGGCCTGGTCGCGTCCATCCAGCGCTCGACCTGATCCTGGCGGCGCAGGTCCAGTTCCGCCCGGCGCGCGGTCACCAGTTCGACGTCGCTGCTCGCCAGCCGCCGCGTCAGCGCCTGCCCGACCATGCCGCCATGCCCGGCGATCCAGACTTTTTTGCCGGTGAGGGAGTAGGAGGTATCCACCCTTCAGTAACTGAAGTCGTGGCGTTCGGTTTCGCCCTTCACCTTGGCGAGGTCGCTTTCAACCATTTCGACCACCAGGTCCTGGAAGCTGATCCTGTGCCGCCAGCCGAGGCGCTGGTGCGCCTTGCGTGGGTCGCCCAGAAGCAGGTCGACCTCCGTCGGGCGGAAATAGCGCGGGTCGATTTCCACCACCGCCTTGCCGGTGCGCGGGTCATAGCCCTTCTCATCCACGCCGCTGCCGCGCCATTCGATAGGGCGGCCGACATGGTAGAAGGCCAGCTCGACGAACTCGCGCACGGTGTGCGTCTCGCCGGTGGCCAGCACGTAGTCGTCCGGCTCGTCCTGCTGCACCATCATCCACATGCCCTCGATGTAGTCGCGCGCATGGCCCCAATCGCGCTTGGCGTCGAGGTTGCCGAGGAACAGGGTGTCCTGCCGCCCCAGCACGATCGAGGCGACCGCGCGCGTGATCTTGCGCGTGACGAAGGTCTCGCCGCGCGTCGGGCTTTCGTGGTTGAACAGGATGCCGTTCGAGGCATGAATGCCGTAGGCCTCGCGGTAGTTGACCGTGATCCAGTATGCGTACAGCTTGGCGACGGCATAGGGGCTGCGCGGGTAGAACGGCGTCGTCTCGCGCTGCGGCGTTTCATGCACCTTGCCGTACAGTTCGGAGGTGGAGGCCTGGTAGAACCGGGTCCTGTCCTTCAGGCCCAGGATGCGGATGGCTTCGAGCAGGCGCAGCGTGCCGATGCCGTCGGCATTGGCGGTGTACTCCGGCGTCTCGAAGCTGACCTGGACATGGCTCTGCGCCGCAAGGTTGTAGATCTCGGTCGGCTGGACTTCCTGCACCAGGCGGATGAGGTTGGTGGCATCCGTCAAATCGCCGTAATGCAGGTGGAAACGAACATCCTCCTCGTGCGGGTCGCGGTACAGGTGATCGACGCGGTGCGTGTTGATCATCGACGAGCGGCGCTTCATGCCGTGCACCGTGTACCCCTTGCCGAGCAGGAACTCGGCCAGGTAGGCCCCGTCCTGCCCCGTGGCGCCCGAAATCAATGCGACCTTGCGATCCGAAGTCATGGTGGTCCCGTGGTTTACGCGTCAGGCCTACCCTTGCCGGTTATGGTTAAGATTTGATTGTCGGGCCAGCGATGTCGCGCTCTGCCGGACTATTGTAAATTTGAAACTTTTCAGGGCCACAAGCGGCGAACCCATGGACAAACTCACCTCGGTCATGTCGGCTGAGTAAATCGTCCACCGGCTCGGACGACGACGGCACTACAAATCAATACGCGTTTTCCAGCCGCTCAATGTCGTTCTCGTCCAGCGTTTCGCCCGACTGAACCTCGATCAGTTCCAGAGGCTCGCTCCCGCGGTTCTCAAGGCGGTGAGGCGCGCCGGTCGGAATCCAGACCGACTGGTTCTCCACCGCCTCGAACTGCTCGTCGCCGCGCGTCACGGTCGCGCGGCCGCGCACGACCACCCAGTGTTCGGCGCGGTGGGCATGCTTCTGCAAGGCGACCGTGCCGCCCTGCGCGACATGGATGTGACGGACCTGGCAGTGGCCGCTCTCGAACACGGTGTCGTAGTTGCCCCACGGGCGGTGGACGCGGCGATGCACCACGTGTTCCATGCGGCCATCGCGCTTCAGGCTTTCGACGATCTTCTTGACGTCCTGCGCCTTATCCTTGGCGGCGACCAGGACCGCATCGGCGGTCGAGACCACGATAATGTTCTCGAGGCCGACGATCGCGGTCAGCATCTGCGCGCTGTCGACGTAGCAGCCGCGGCTGCCCTCGACGATCACGTCGCCCAGCCAGGCGTTGCCGTCGGCGTCCTTGGTCGCCACGTCCCACAGCGCCGACCAAGAGCCGATATCCGTCCAGCCCATGCGCGCCGGAACGACAACGGCACGCGCCGTGTGCTCCATAACCGCGTAGTCGATCGAGTTGGACGGGCAGGCCGCGAACGCCGCATGGTCGAGGCGCAGGAAGTCGAGATCGCCCTTCGCCTGCTCGACCGCCTGCCTGGACTGCGCCCAAATTTCGGGCGCGTGCGCTTCCAGCTCCTTCAGGAACGCTCCGGCGGAAAACAGAAAAATGCCGCTGTTCCAGAAGAACTCGCCCGATTGCAGGTACTGCTCGGCCACGTCGCGGGTCGGCTTCTCGACGAACTGCGCGACGGTGAACACGCCTTCGGCGGGGGTGGCCTGGCCGCGGCGGATGTAGCCATAGCCTGTTTCTGGAAAGTTCGGAGTCATGCCGAAGGTCACCAGCTTGCCTTCCAACGCCGCAGCCGCCCCGCGGCGAACGGCGATCAGGAACGCCTCGCGGTCTGTGATGAGGTGATCGGCCGGGGCGACCAGCATCAGCGCGTCGGGATCCTTCGGGGCAATGAACCACGCGGCGGCGGCGATGGCGGCGGCCGTATTTCGCGCCACCGGTTCGACGATGATCGAGCGGGTCACGGCCCCGATGGCGCGCATCTGCTCGGCGATGATGAAGCGCTGGTCGTCGTTGCAGACGATGACCGCCGGCCCGAATAGGTCGCCGCCCTGGACGCGCAGAACCGACTCCTGGATCAGCGTGTGTTCCGAGGTCAAAGCCAACAGCTGCTTGGGGTATTGTTCGCGCGATTGCGGCCAGAGCCGCGAACCCGCGCCGCCGGACAGGATGACGGGAACGATGGGTGTAGCGCTGTCAGTGGTCATGGGCTGGTCTCGTAAGCTCTGGGTGATCCGGGCATATAGTTCATGTCGGAGCAGCACGATAGCGGTTCGAAACTAACCAAACTTGAAAAAAGAAGGCCCGGCGATTTCGCCAGGCCTTCCTCAACCAAGGAACTTCGAGAGCTAGAAACTCGGGCCTGTTACAGGTCTGCCGCGGTAAGACAGTTCGGGAGCCGAAATCCTGTTGGCTTCGACTACACCGGCCTCTACCGTCGGCTGAGTCGTTTTCACGGCGACGGACTGGCCGACCATGCGAAGCTTTTCATCACCGAGCATAGCGCAATTTTCAAAAGCGTGTGCGGCGTAGCGAGTACCAAACTTACTTGCGGGAGATGGGGCCATGACTTACTCACTCCTTATGATGGGTACGAGAGAGAGGCTAACATCGAATACGGCGCTCAACAATAAGAGAATTAGATAAAAAGCCAATAATTATGCCTGCGCCTTAACCTCACGCCTTCTTTTTAAGCAGCTTACATTGCCGACCATCGATGCGACTACTCACGCCGCCAGCAAAGATTGAAAGTCCTCATCGGCGAGATCGACTTCCAGCGCGCCCATGTTCTCGTCGAAATGCGCGACCGAGGATGTACCGGGAATAGGCAGCATGACGGGCGAACGCTCCAGAAGCCAGGCCAAAGCGATCTGAGACGGCGTCGCCCCCGTCCTTTGCGCCGCCGCCTGCAGCTTGCCCTCAACCTTCGCGAGATCGCCTGCCGCGAGCGGGTACCAGGGGATGAAGCCGATACCTTCCTGGCCGCATATGTCGAGAAGCCCGTCGCTGGTCCTGTCCGCCAAGTTGTACTTGTTCTGCACTGTCGCGATCTCGAGGTACTTCTCGGCCTCGCGCAACTGTTCGACGCTGACTTCGGAGAGGCCGACGTGGCGGATCTTGCCCTGGTCCTGCAGGTCCTTCAACGCGCCCATCTGGTCAGCGACGGGCACTTTGAGGTCGATGCGGTGCAGCTGGTAAAGGTCGATCCGCTCCAGCCGCAGCCGCTGCAGGCTGGCCTCGCAGCACGCTTTCAGACGCTCGGGCCGGCAGTCGGGGCTCCACTGGCCGGGACCCTGCCGGGTCAGGCCGCCCTTGGTGGCGATGACCAGGCCGGCGGGATAGGGATGCAGCGCCTCGGCGATCAGCAACTCGCTGACATTGGGGCCGTAGGCGTCGGCGGTGTCTATGAAATTGCATCCGGCCTGCACCACGCGCTTCAGCAGCCGAAGCGCGCCGTCGCGGTCCTTCGGCTCGCCCCACACGCCCTCCCCGGTGATGCGCATCGCGCCAAATCCCAGGCGATCCACCTCCAGATCGCCGCCTATCGTGAACGTATCAACCAGGTTGCCTGACATGAAATACTCCGCTGTATTGTACACTATAACAACGGTGCTGGCGTTAGGTTGCCACAAGGCCGCTTTTTAAGCTTGTATCACCCCGACGGTGGTAGTAATTCCGCACGGCCTGATTTAGGCTTGAGCAGAACGATCCGCAATTTGAGGAGCAGCCCATAGTCCGTATCCCTGGCGAAGCGCAAAACGGCCGCGAAGGCGGCCACCGTGACAATCGGGACGGTCCCCGGGTCAACTACGATATCAACGTGCCGAGTGTCCGCCTTGTCGGGCCCGACGGCGAGATGCTGGGCGTGGTGCCCACCCGCCAGGCTCTGCTGCGCGCGGAGGAAGTGGGGCTTGACCTTGTCGAGATTTCCCCCAATGCCGCGCCCCCGGTCTGCAAGATCCTCGACTACGGCAAGTTCAAGTACGAGCAGCAGAAGAAGCGCAACGAGGCGCGCAAGAAGCAGAAGGTGATCGAGGTCAAGGAGGTCAAGCTGCGGCCCAACATCGATGACCATGACTATGACACCAAGATGAAGCACGCCAAGGAGTTCTTCGCCGAGGGCGACAAGGTGAAGTTCAGCCTGCGCTTCAAGGGCCGCGAGATGATGCACCAGAACCTCGGCATGGACGTGCTGAACCGCGTCCGCGCCGAAATGGACGAGTTCGCCAAGGTCGAGCAATACCCGCAGCTCGAAGGCAAGCAGATGGTCATGGTGATGAGCTCGAAGGTGTGATGCATTACCCTCCGGTTAGATTGTAAGGCTCAGCTACCTATTGTCATCCCGAACTCGTTTCGGGACCCATGGACCGGTTGGCTCATTGTTTGCCAGTCAGCGAAACCGATCCCGCCGGCAACGAGAGCACAGAAATGGGTCCTGATCCACGCCGCTTCGCGACTATCAGGATGACAATTATTCAAACCGGGAACCGACAGCGTGCCTTCCTCTCGCCGCGCCAGAGGTATAAGCCATGACGCACATGAACGACCTCCCTATCATCAAACTGCAGCATGGCCGCGACCGCCGCGTTCTGTCCGGCCATCCCTGGGTTTATTCCAACGAGATCGCGCCCGATCCGGCGCTGCAGGCGCTGGAGGCGGGCAGCCTTGTCCGCGTGGTCAGCGAAGGCGGCAAGGCGCTGGGCACCGCCAGCTACAATCCCAAAACATTGATCGCGGCACGGCTGCTGACGCGCGACGCGGAGGAGGCGATCGACCAGGCCTATTTCGAACGCCGCCTGTCCCGCGCGCTGGCGCTGCGGACGCGGCTGTTCGACAAACCGTATTACCGGCTGGTCCATGCCGAGGCGGACGGCCTGCCCGGCACGATCCTCGACCGCTACGGCGACGTGGTCGTGGTGCAGACCAACGCCGCGGGATCGGACCGCCTTCTGGACCTGCTGCTGGACGCACTGCATTCCCTCCTAGCGCCGCGCGCGGTCGTGCTGCGCAACGACAGCCCGGCGCGCGCAACCGAAGGGCTGGAGGCGGAAACCGAGATCGTGCGCGGCGCGCTGGACGGTCCGATGGTCCTGGAGGAGAACGGCGCCAAATTCGCGGTCGAACTCGCATCGGGGCAGAAGACCGGCTGGTTCTACGACCAGCGCGGCAACCGCGCCTTCATGGCCGAGTTGGCGAAAGACGCGGCTAAGGTCCTCGATATGTACACCTACGCCGGCGGCTTCGCGGTGCAGTGCGCGCTGGCCGGTGCGAAGCATGTTACAGCGGTGGACCGTTCCGAAGGCGCGTTGGAACTTGTCAACAAGGCGGCGGCGCTGAACGGAGTGGAAGGGAAGATCACCACCAAGCGCGCTGAGGCGTTCCGGGTCCTGGAAGAGTTGCAGGACCGGGGCGAGAAGTTCGACGTGGTGATCGCCGACCCGCCCGCCTTCATCAAGTCGCGCAAGGACGCGAACCCGGGCCTGAAGGCCTATGGCAAGCTGGCGCGACTGGCGGCGCGTCTGGTGAACCCGGGGGGCTTCCTGTTCATCGCCAGCTGCTCTTACCACGCCGAAACGTCGTCGTTCACCGAGGCGGTGGGCCGGGGGGTCGCGGACGCAAAACGGGGCGGGCGCATTCTTCGGACCAGCGGCGCGGGTGCGGACCATCCGGTGCACCCGCTGCTGCCGGAAAGCGCCTACCTGAAGGCGTTGACGCTGCAGCTGGACTGATAATGACGACCGACAACGCCAATCTGATCCGCCGCGCGATCATCATCGGCGCGCTGGGCTACTTCATCGACGTGTTCGACATCCAGCTGTTCGCGGTGCTGCGCACGGCCAGCCTGACCGATCTTGGCGTACCCGCCGACCGGCTCGCCCGCGTCGCCGGCATCATCCTCAACGTGCAAACCCTTGGCCTTCTCGCGGGCGGCCTGCTGTGGGGCTGGCTGGGCGACCGCCTTGGCCGGCTGAAAGCCATGTACGGCTCCATCCTGATCTATTCGGTGTCCACGCTGCTGTGCAGCGTGGTTCACGATCCGGTTGTGTACGGCGTGTACCGCTTCCTCGCCGGCTTCGGCCTCGCGGGCGAAACCGGCGCCGCCGTGACCCTGGTGGCGGAGCTGATGCCCGCCGCCTCGCGCGGCTGGGGCGTGATGCTGATCGGCGGCATCGGATTTGCGGGTCCGATCGGCGCGGTGGGGCTGGGCTGGCTTCTGCCCTGGCGGCGTGCCTACGTGGCGGCGGGCGTGGCAGGGCTAATCGTGTTCACCCTGCGCAAGACGCTGTCCGAATCCGCGACCTTCACCCAGACGCGCGACAGCGGGGTCAAGCGGGGCTCCTGGTCCTTGCTGGCAAAAAAAGGGCCGCTGCTGAAACTGCTGTTCTGTTTCCTGATCGGCGGGCCGCTTCTGTACGGCTTCAACGTCATCAATTTCTTCTCCACAGAATGGAGCCGGATCGTGCTGCGGCCGGACGAGGTCTTCGTCCAGAAATATGCTCTGCTGGCGTTCTATTGCGGGTCCGTGCTCGGCGACTTCGCCAGCGGCGCGCTGACGCAACTCTGGCGCAGCCGTCGCAAGACGATCACCGTTTTCCTGGTCTGGGGAATGGTAACCTCCTCCGCCTTCCTGTTCGGGGCGCCACTGGTCAGGCTTTCGTCGGCACAGTTCTATGGCGCTTACTTCCTGATGGGCCTGTCCGTGGGATATTGGGTCCTGATGACCACCGTCGCCGCCGAGCAGTTCGGCACCAACATCCGCGCCACCACCTCCATCGTGGTGACCAACCTGGTCCGCGGCTTCACGATTCCCATCGTGTTCGCCTTCCAGGCGCTGCAACCGGCCCTCGGCATCGACCACTCGGCACTCGCGATAGGGATACTGATCTATCCCGTAAGCCTGTTTGCCCTTTGGCGGCTGAAGGAAACGCACGGGATCGACCTCCACTATGTGGAGGACGCGTGAGTTCCGCCCACCCGATCTACCTGCTGCGGCACGGCCAGACGGAATGGAATGCAGAGCGGCGCGTACAGGGCGCGCTCGACTCGCCCCTGACCGCGCATGGCGTCGTTCAGGCGCGAAACATGGGTCGTGCGCTGCAAGGCCTGGTTCTTCGCCAGTCCAATTGGGACCTCGTCGCAAGCCCGCTCGGACGCGCGGCGTGCACGGCCGGGATCATCGCGGGCATGCTGGACCTTCCCCTGCGTTTCGACGCGCGACTGCGGGAAATCTCCCTCGGGATCTGGGATGGCATGCTGGCGGACGATGTGAAGGCCCGGTTTCCGGACGCGGAACGCCGGCTAAACTGGACCTTCCACTCGCCCGACGGCGAAAGCTTCGCGGAGGTGGCGGCGCGCGGCAGGGAATGGCTGAGCTCGATCACCGGACCGACGATCGCGGTGGCGCATGGCATTCTGGGCTATGTCGTACGCAACCTTTACCTCGGCCAGGATGAACTCCGGGACGAGAAAGCCCACACCAGCCAGGACGGGATCTACTCCTTGCGGGATGGCCGGATCGAATTCATCGCGTGCACGCAATGACGATCGCCCCTCATCCCATCTACTTCCTGCGCCATGGCGAGACGGAGTGGAATGCCGAGCGGCGGCGTCAGGGGTGGAGCGACTCGCCGCTGACGCCGCGCGGGGTCATGCAGGCGCGCAACATGGGCGCGACCCTGCTGGCCACGCTCGATCCCGCGGTTTCGTGGCAAATCGTCGCCAGCCCGCAGGGGCGCGCCGCGTGCACCGCCGGCATCATCTCCGGGATGATCGGCCTGCCGCTCGGCTTCGACGCGCGCGTGCGCGAGATCTCGCTCGGCTCGTGGGAAGGGCAGAGCTGGAACTCGGCCACGCCCGCACAGGCGGCGGCGTGGGAAGCCGGCCCCTTCGCCTCGCCGGACGGCGAGAGCTACGACCAAATCGCAAGCCGGGCGCGCGACTGGCTGGAATCGGTCGAACGCCCGACGATCCTCGTCTCGCACGGCGTGTTCGGCAAGGTCCTGCGTGGGCTGTACCTGAACGACCCGGAACTTGCCCATCAGGACATCCGCACTACCCAGGACGGGATGTTCCTGCTCCAAGGTGGCACGCAAACCTTCATCGAGTGTATCCGCCATGAAACCGGCCTTCCCCATCTACCTGCTCCGCCACGGGCAAACCGAATGGAACCGCGATGACAAGCGTCAGGGGCGCCTCGAATCCCCGCTGACCGTCAGGGGACTGGACCAGGCCGCCGCCATGGGGCGGACCCTCGCGGCGACGCTGGACCGGACGCTCGACTGGCAGCTGCTGGCCAGCCCGCAGCCGCGCGCCTTCGGGACGGCGGCCATCGTCGCGCAGGCGTGCGGGATTTCCCCGGCGGCCGACCCCCTGCTGATGGAAATCGGCATGGGATCGTGGGAAGGCCTGACCTGGCCGGAAATCGACGCGATGGCCCCCGGCACTTCGGAGCACAAGAAGGACCACCCGCAATTCCACGCTCCGGACGGCGAACGCTTCGCCGATACGGTCGCGCGCGCGACCGAGTGGCTGGGCCGGGTCGAGCGACCGACGATCGCGGTGTCGCACGGCATGATCGGGCTGGTGCTGCGCATGGTCTATCTCGGCCTCGACGAAGCAGGCCTGCGCCAGCTGCCCAGCCCGCGGCAGGATAGTTTCTTCTATCTGGCTGACGGAAACATCGATGAGGTGATATGCAAGTAGCAATGTTATCCTGACGAAGGTCAAGACCCATGGTTTCATCCACGCCGATGGATG
Organism: Alphaproteobacteria bacterium; assembly: GCA_965199265.1. Lineage (GTDB taxonomy): Bacteria > Pseudomonadota > Alphaproteobacteria > CALMVH01 > CALMVH01 > CBDAQV01. The sequence continues at coordinate 92,821 of CBDAQV010000011.1, forward strand.
GGTCCCGAGAGAAGTTCGGGATGACAATCGGAGAAGCCATGCTCTGCATCGGACACCGCGGCGCGATGGGTTACGAGCCGGAGAACACGCTGCTTTCGTTCCGGAAAGCGCTCGACATGGGGGCGCCATGGGTGGAGCTGGACGTGTACCATGTCGACGGCCAACTGGTGGTCATCCACGACGACCGTCTGGAGCGCACGACGAACGGCACCGGCCCTGTCGTCCGGCAGAGCTTCGAATATCTCCGTTCGCTCGACGCCGGCAAAGGTGAAAAGATCCCGACGCTGGACGAGGTGTTCGACCTGATCGACCGGCGCGCGGGGATCAATGTCGAGCTGAAAGGTCCGGGTACCGCGAAATCGGTGGCCGACATCGTAAAGCGCCGTGTCGCACAAGGCTGGAGCTACGAAGACCTGCTGGTCTCGTCGTTCAACCATCGCGAACTGAAGGCCGCAAAGGATCTTGATCCGAACATCAAGATCGGCGCCCTCCTTTCCAGCCTGCCGCTCACCAATGCCGCCTTCGCAGCCGAGTTGAACGCCTGGTCGGTGAATCCCTCCGTCGATTTCATCGACAGAGAATTCGTGAACGATGCCCACGCGCGCGGGCTCAAAGTGTTCGTCTGGACGGTCAATCACCCCGAAGACATCGAGCGCATGCGCACGCTGGCCGTGGACGGCGTGTTCACGAACTATCCGGACCGGGTGCTGGGGTCACGAGGTTAATCAAATCACCTCTCACGCACTGCGGGAGATCGCCCGTCCGGAACGGACGGGCGGGCGGGGGCAATCTGCTCGATTGTCTGCGGAGCGCCGTTCTGGAAGATGTTGGCGATGAAGTCGAGGCTGAAATATGCTATGCCGTGCTCCATCACCATCCTGTGCGCCAGCGTGTCTTACCCGCGTGCGGAGCGCTCCCCACCAGATACAGCATCAGTACAGCCCGCCCGTGCCCTCGCCCGCCGTGCCGCTTGGCGTTGATGTCGGAACGGCAGGAGGGGCGGCCGGTGTGATGCTGGCGGGCTGGGTTTGGGCGGATTCCGCTCCATTGTCCTGAGCCGCCGGTCCGCTTGCCCCAGAAGGCGAATAGATGGCCGTGGCGGCGGCCCCTCCGCTCGCGGCCCCTCCGCTCATGGCTCCGCCGCTCTCGGGCGCGGCGCTGTCGCTGTCCTCGTCGCTACCGGTGTCGCCGGATGGGTTAGGTCCGTATGGGCCGGGCCCGGCCGTACCGGGCGCGTCCGTTTCAGACGGCGCGCTGGGGTCGGTGGCGGCGTTGCCCTCGGCCATGCTTTCGCCGCGCTCCTTCAGTTTGGACGCCAGGGCCGCGCCGCTGAGGACGAAGTCCGTGTCGCCCGGCTCATTGCCGGGGATGAAGGCTTCCCAGATCGCATTGCTGGCCGCGAAGTCCGGCTGGCCCGTCGCAGGGTTGACCCGCACCATGCGCACGCCCGGCGGGATGCGGAACGGGATGGCGGGCGCGTCGACCAGCGCGTCTTTCATGAACGCCCCGAAGATCGGCACGGCGACCGTCGCGCCGGTCTCGTGCTTGCCGAGCGAGCTGGGCTTGTCGAAGCCCACGAACACACCGACGGCGAGATCAGGAGTAAAGCCGATGAACCAAGTGTCCTTGCTTTCGTTGGTGGTGCCGGTCTTGCCCGCCAGCGGCTGGTCGATCAGCCTGGACAGCGCCTTGGCGGTGCCGCGCTGCACCACGCCCTGCATGATGTTGACCATCTGGAACGCGGTACGCGGGTCTTCCACCTGCTTGGCCTCGCCCGTCGGCACGGGCACGGGCTGGCCGCTCCAGGCCTGGTCGGCGCAGTCCGCGCAGGTGCGGGTGTCATGGCGATAGACCGTCTTGCCGGTGCGGTCCTGCACGCGGTCGATCAGGGTCGGCGTGATGCCGATGCCGCCGTTGACAATCATCGAGTAGGCCGTGACCATCTTCAGCAGCGTCGTATCACCCGATCCGATGGCCAGGGAATAGTTGGGCGGCGGGTTGTCGAGCACCCCGAACCTGGTCGCCATGTCCACGACGGCGGGCATGCCGATGTACTCGGCGATGCGCACGGTCATGGCGTTGCGCGACTTCTCGATTCCGACGCGCAGCGGCTGCGGACCCAAGAAGTCGTGCTCGTAGTTGACCGGCCGCCACATCGGCAGCCCCGGCCCCTGGCTGAGCGCGATCGGGGCGTCGTCGACGATGGTCGAGGGCGTGAAGCCTTTGTCGAGCGCCGCCATGTAGACGAACGGCTTGAACGAGGATCCGGGCTGGCGCTGCGCCTGCGTCGCTCGGTTGAACTCGTTGTCCGACGCCGACAAGCCGCCGATCATCGCGAGCACGCGCCCGGTGTGCGGGTCCATGGCCACCAGCGCGCCGCTGACCGCGGGCATCTGGCGCAGCGCCCAGTGCGTCGGACCGCCGGGAACGGGCGCAGCCGGCGCAGCGGTTGCAGCGGCGACGTCCTCCGGCTCGGCGGCCTTGCCCTTCTTCGCCGCCTTCCTGGGCGCGGGCGCTTCGTCGGCAACCGCCTCGACCAGGACGATATCGCCGACCTGAAGGAAATCGGCTGCCGTCGCGTGATGCGTCCATTTGAACCCTGCCTCGCCCAGCGTGGCCATCTTGCCGCCCGGCAAATACAGCGTCGCGCTCTTGCCGACCTGCGTCACCAGCGCCTTGGTCCAGGCCTGCGAGCCGTCGGGTGGGGTGTACCTGGCAAAGCGCGCCTGCCACCCCGCGCCGGTCGCGATGTGGCCGGTCACGCCGCGCCAGCCATGCCGCTGGTCGTAGGCGACCAGCCCATCGCGCAAGGCGCGCACCGCGATGTCCTGGTATTTCGGGTTGAGCGTCGTCCGCACCGAAAGGCCGCCGCCGTACACGCCTTCGTCGCCGAATTGCTGCGCCAGCTGCTTGCGCACTTCCTCGGTGAAATAGTTCGCGTGCAGCTCAGCCGTTTCGTCGCCATGGTGGATCTCCAGCGGCTCGGCGCGGGCCGCCTCGGCCTCCATGTCGGTGATGAAACCGTCGGTCGCCATGCGGCCGATGACCCAGTTGCGCCGCTCCAGCGCCGCGTCGCTGCGCTTGTCGGGATCGAAGCTGCTCGGCGCCTTGGGCAGTTCGCCAAGGTAAGCGGCCTGGGCGATCGTCAGCTGGTCGAGCGGCTTGTTGAAATAGTTGAGCGCTGCGGCGGCGACCCCGTACGTCCCCTGCCCCAGGTAGATGCGGTTCAGGTAGAGCTCCAGGATGCGCTGCTTGCTGAAGGCCTCCTCGATCCGGAAGGCGAGGATCGCCTCCTTGATCTTGCGGCTCATCGTCGGCTCGTTCGACAGCAGCATGTTCTTGGCCACCTGCTGCGTGATGGTCGAGGCGCCTTCCGGTCGCTTGCCCGAATGCATGTGCGCCAGGTCCTTCACCATCGCTTTGGCCATGCGCACCGGATCGACCCCGCCATGCTTGAAGAAATCCTTGTCCTCGGCGGCGAGGAACGCATCGATCACGCGCTTGGGAATCGCGTCGTAGGGCACGTAGACGCGCTTCTCGGTGTAGAATTCCTTCAGCAACCGCCCGTCGCCGGCATGGATGCGGGTGGTGACCTTGGGCTGGTAGTCGGCAAGCTGGCGGTAGTCCGGCAGGTCGCCGCCGTACTTGGCGACCACCAGCAGGACGGCGACAAGCCCGCAGATCGCGACCATGACGAGGCCGGACAGGGTGTAGAGCAGGAAGCGCATGGGACGGCTCGAAGAGCGGCTCGGACGCGAGCCGAGAAATTTTTCTGGTCGTGTCAGTCAACGCGTTTCACCTTCTCTCGTCAAGGCCAGCCTGCCTGGAGGATTGCGAGGCGGCGAAGGCCTGTTATGGTTCAGCCATGTCGATCACCAGCGAACTGAACCAGACTCTTGCCGAAGCCTTCCGCGCCGGAGGATTCGAGGCGAGTGCGGCGCGCGCGGTGCGCTCGCAGCGCGCGGACCTGGCGGACTTCCAGTGCAACGGCGCGATGGCGGCGGCAAGGGCCGCAGGCAAGCCGCCGCGCGCGATCGCCGAGGACGTGGCGGCGCGGCTGCAGACGCGCCGAGACCTGTTTGCCGAAGTATCCGTCGCCGGACCCGGCTTCATCAACATGCGCCTGCTCGACAGCTACCTCGGCGCGCAAGCGGGCGCATTGCTGGACGACCCTGGGCAGGGTTACGATCCAGCAGGGCGCAAGCCGCGCCGGGTGGTGATCGATTTCAGCGGCCCCAACATCGCCAAGGAAATGCACGCGGGGCATCTGCGCGCGACGATCATCGGCGAAAGCCTGCAACGCATCCTGCGCTTTGCCGGGGACGATGTGACCAGCGACGCGCATTTCGGCGACTGGGGCACGCCCATGGGCATGATCATCGCCGAACTGGCGCGGCAACAGCCGTCCCTGCCCTATTTCGATCCGGCGATCACCAGCGGCTATCCGGCCGAGCCGCCCGTGGATATCGAGAGCCTGTCCGCCCTCTACCGCGAGGCGAGCGCGCGCCACAAGGCCGACCGCGCGACCGCCGACGCGTCGCGCGCCGCCACCGTCGGCCTGCAGAACAGGCGGCCGGGCTACATGACGCTGTGGCGGCATTTCCGCGACGTGACCTTCGCGGCCGTGCGACGCAATTACGGCCGCCTCGGCATCCATTTCGACCTGTGGCTAGGAGAAAGCGACACCGCCGACCTGCAGCGCGAGATCGTTGCCGAGCTGCGGGCAAGCGGCATCGCAGTCGAAAGCCAGGGCGCGCTGGTGATTCCGGCCGGTGAGGCTCCCTCGAACACGCCGAGGCCGCCGCTGATCCTGGAAAAAAGCGACGGCGGCTACATGTACGGCACATTCGACATCGCGACAGTCGTTCAGCGGGTGCGCGACCTGCACCCTGAGTTGATCGTGTATGTCGTGGACATCCGGCAGGCGCAGCATTTCGAGCAGGTCTTCGCCGCCGTAAAGCTAGCGGGGTACGCGCGCGGAGTGGAATTCGTGCACGCGGCGAACGGCACCATCAACGGCAAGGACGGCAAGCCGTTCAAGACCCGCGAAGGCGGCGTCATCCGTTTGGAGGAACTGCTCGACATCGCCCACGCCAAGGCGATGGAGGAACTGCCCGCTTCCTCCGAAACCGGCATGCCGGCCGAGGCGCTCGAGCGTCTGGCCGAGCAGATCTCCGTTGCGGCGATCAAGTTCCAGGACCTGAAGAACAACCGCCTGTCCGACTACATTTTCGATGTCGACAGTTTCACCAAGTTCGAGGGCAAGACAGGGCCTTACCTGCAATACGCGGTCGTGCGCTGCAACGCCATCCTGGCGAAGGCGGGTAACCTTACAACTACCTCGTCATTCCTAGCCGGTGCCTTGTCATCCTCCTCTCCTGTCTCTTCATCCTCGGCGAAAGCCGCGGATCTCTTTCATATTGAAACCCATTCTGCGGCGGACCCTCGGGTCGAGCCCGAGGATGACCGTACTGGCCTGAATCAGGTGATTCTTTCCAACCCCGCCGAGCGCGCCCTGGCGCTGGAGCTGCTGGGCTTTCCGGCTGCGCTGGAAGCCGCGGCGGCCGGGTACGAGCCGAGCGTGATCGCCGAGCACGCGTTCGTGGCCGCGCAGGCCTACAGCACGTTCTACGCCAGCTCGCCGGTGCTGACCGAGGCAGATCCCGCCCTGCGCGCCTCCCGGATGCGCCTGGTCGCGATCGTGCGGCGGCACCTGACGCTCTGCCTCGACCTGCTGGGCATCGAAGCGCCGCAGATGATGCCGAACCGAAGGTCAACCGCTGGCGAAACGGCGTGAAAACCTCTCGAGCGCCGGCCTTCTGCCTTGCGGCCGGCAATCTCGCAGGCTATTTTACATCATGGCTCACGATAAGCGCCGCTCTGCTGTTCGACTGTGTTCCAGCCTCGGATCGCATTCCTCCGCCGCAACGCTGCTGGCGGTTTCCAGCCTTGTTCCTGCCGCCGGTGCGCAAATCGCGGTCACGCCCAACCTCGACCATGTCGGGGAAAGCTGCCTGTCCGCGCCCGCGAGCGTACCGAACGCCCAAGGAGTCGAGGCGTCTACGGTGATGCTGATCACGATCGGCATCGACGGCAAAAGGCATGGGATCGATTCAGGGGTCGTGGTGCGCGACAGCGCTTCGCCCACTGATCCGCACAACGCGATCGTCACGGTCGCGCACGGCCTGGGCATCCGAAAAGCATGGTACGAGGGCGTGAGCGTGCCGACCGACCACGTTCTGGTCGTGCAGTCGGACGGCGTCCTGCTCGGCCCGGCCAAACCGGTGCTGATGGGAACGCGGGACGTTTCGGCGAGCAACGTCGACGACCTTGCCGTGCTTCGCATGATGCAGGCGTCTCCGGCATACGATGCGATTCCCGGAGTTGCATTGGCGCCGGTACAAGCGCGCTCGGGCTTCCTCAGCGGGATCATTTCCAGGCCCTCGGGGATCGTGGAAGGCATGTCCGGCGGAACGGTCGCTGATCATCAGGGCCGGCTGCTCGGACTGGTCAACCGCGCGGATCATGGCAACGAGACCGTCTCGCTGCCCTTGCCACGGGTTTACGACGCCGGGCACCATGCCCTGACAGGCGATCCCATCGAGCTCCCGGCGAAAACCGAGATGTTCGCAATTTCCCTTGGAAATCGAAAGGTGCTGAAAGAATTGGGCCGCGCCGGCTTAGGGATCACGCAGGGAAACGTCGCCGAGCAGGATGTCGTCGTGCTCGGCTTCGGCAAGGGCTTTTGCCATGTGGAGGAAGGACGCATGGCAGAGCTGGATACCAGGGATCGTTCGCGGTTCCTCCCTGACAGCTTACGCGACGCGCCTACTTTCTACCCTTACTGGTACGACGAGCATAGGTCGCTCAAGCACGTCAGGACCTTGCTGCAGGATCTGAGGGACGACCAGCCGAATGCCGGCGATATCGATTTCTGGATCGATGCCCTGCGGCACAAGCGGAATTTTGCTCAGGCGAACGGGCTGGAACTGTCCTCCGCGTTGGCGACTTACAGCGAGATGGCACCCAATCCGCTTCTCAGGCTCATGCTGGATGAAGCGGCGGCGCAGGTCGGTGCCTGGGGCGAACAGCACCGGGAGCTGAAGCCGGAGCACCCGAAACTGAGCGCCGTACGCAACAGGTTGATGCCCTGACGCTGCCGACGGCTTACGAACGGCCGGCATTGCGGAAGTACCTATCCACGCCGGCCGTTATGGCGGCGGCGACGGCCCGCTGGTGCCTGGGATTGCCGAGCTGCTCGGCATCCTCCGGGTCTGACAGATAGCCCATCTCGATCAGCACGGACGGCATGTCGGCGGCTTTCAGGACGGCAAACCCCGCCGAGCGGTGAGGTTTAAGTTCCTGAAGGCGAATGTGATTTTCACCGAACTCGCCCACCAGTAATTCGGCAAAGCGGTTGGACTGGTTGAGGCTCTGGCGCATCGACAGGTTGATGAGCGTGCTGGCAATGCCGTCATCTGCCTGCGACAGGTCGACGCCGCCGATGGCCGCCGAGCGGTTCTCCTGCTGCGCCAGACGGTCCGACACCGCGTCCGAGGAAGTTTCCGACAGGCTGTACACCGTCGCGCCGTGCGCCTCGCGGCCCTCCATCGCGTCGCAGTGGAGCGAGATGAACAGCTCCGCCCCGGCGGCGCGCGCGATCTTGACCCGGTCGGCCAGCGGCACGAAGCGATCCTCGCCCCGGGTCAGGACCACGGTGTAGCGTCCGCTCGCCTCCAGCGCCGCCTTGAGGGCAAGGCCGCTTTGCAGGGTGATCGCCTTCTCGAACACCCCGTCCGGGCTGGCGGTGCCGGGATCGATGCCGCCGTGCCCTGGATCAATGGCCACGACGTGCCGGGCTTTCTCAACCGGTCTGGCCGCATTTTGCTGCGCCGGCGGCACGGGCCGACCTGGAGAACGCAAGGAAACGGCCAGGGGCTGCGGCACCGCTGCCGGGGACATGACCGGAGGGGGAACGAGTGCCGCCTGCGTTCGCGCCGGAGGCGGCGGCGGAAGGAACCGTTCCTGGCGGAGAGGCGGCATTGCCGGCGCTGACGCCGCCAGCGCGGATGGCTCGGAGGATGGGGGCGGCGAACCGTCCAGGCTGACAAGCGTCAGGCGGAACTCAGTGGGCTGCCCGCGCGCCGCCAGTCCCGTCCCCGCGCTAGCCACGCGAACGGGCACGGTAGTCTCCAGCACGATGCGGCTGCCTCCTTGTAGCGGAGTTCCCTGGCGGTAAACCGCGATCAACCCGTCGCCGATCCCGCTGGCCGCTACGCTCCCGGACCAGGAAAGCGCGGGGAAATCAAGTTCGACGCGGTCGGGATCGGCCTTGGCGGCGACGTTGAAGGGAACGGGCGACGACAAACCGATCACCAGCGTCGTGCTGTCATTGCCCGCTTCGATGCGAATGGCCGTGATCCGGGCCGTCCCGCCTGCCGGGTGAACGGCTGCGGCGGAGCTGGAGGAAGCTGCCGCCCGAACAGCGCCTGAGTCGGCGCAAGGGAAACAGAAGATCGCCAGCATGGACGCGGCGAACAGTCGGAATCGGGAACCAGGCTGGCGGAACACGGCTGTGTTGACCCTAACGGTAAGAACGGGACGGTAATGGAATCAGCTACTTCGCGCAACATCCTTCTTGCGCTACATGAACGAGGAAATTCATTTTCCGACCCGCTTTTTTTAGCATTGAGCCAAACGGTTCATGGCTATATGGTCGTGAGTCACGACGTAGGGTTTCCCCACGGCGGGGCTGACGCCCGGCCTGCGGAAAACCCGATACAGAATTGATGAGGCGCCCAGCCATCGGTTTGGCTGGCGCGGGTTTGGAACCATTGTCCTGGCTGCTGGCTATGGCCGCGCCGTTCGACGATGATCACGACCAAGCCGCAGCCTCATCCGATACAGCGGCAGGCCGCTCTTACCGTTCGTCGCGCGGGGAGGGACTCACGGTCGCTGCGGAGGATACAAGTTAGTGACCAGGCGCATGCTGATCGATGCGACCCACCCGGAGGAAACCCGGGTCGCGGTCGTGAGCGGGACCAGAGTAGAGGAATTCGATTACGAGACCGAATTCCGAAAACAGCTCAAGGGTAACATCTATCTGGCCAAGGTGACGCGGGTCGAACCGTCGCTTCAGGCCGCTTTCGTCGAGTACGGCGGCAACCGTCACGCCTTTCTGCCCTTCCCCGAAATTCATTCCGATTACTACCGGATCCCGATCGGCGACCGCCCGCATGACGAGCAGGACGGCGAGCACGGCCATGACGGGAATGGCGAGGAGCCATTGCCCGAAACCGCTTTCGGCGGTTCCTGGAACGGCGAGGCGAGCGCCGCCCGGTCGGAGCTCGAACGCGACGAGATTTCAGAGGCGTTCGACTCCGTCCGCAAATCCTATGGAGAGGATGCGGAAGACGATCATCACGCCGCCCATGAGGAGAACGGTTTCGGCTCGCACGGTCTGGACGTTCCCGACTACGACTCCGCTCCGCCATCAAGCCTCGACGACGATGTGTCGCAGCAGCCGCGCGGCGAAGAAGGAAACGGCGACGACCACGGTTCCGCGCACGACGGTGATGTGCCCTCGGGCGGCCGGCACGAGGGGGACGCCGGACCGCAGGGCGAGGGCAACGACCAGCCGGCAGGCAGCAGCGTCGAAACGGTGGGCGGGGACGAGGTGGACGAAATTCGCCATCGCCGCCGCACCCAGATGCCGCGCTACAAGATCCAGGAAGTGATCAAGCGCCGCCAGATCATGCTGATCCAGGTGTCGAAGGAGGAGCGCGGCAACAAGGGGGCCGCCGTCACCACATTTCTGTCGCTGCCCGGCCGCTACTGCGTCCTGATGCCCAATACGCCGCGCGGCGGCGGGGTATCGCGCAAGATCGCCAATCCGACCGATCGCCGCCGGATGAAGGAGCTGATCGGCGACCTGGAACTGCCGCCCGGCATGTCGGTCATCCTGCGTACCGCCGGCGTCGAGCGGAGCAAGATCGAGATCAAGCGCGACCTCGATTACCTGATGCGCCTGTGGGAAGCGATCCGCGACCTGACGCTGCGCTCGACCGCGCCGGCGCTGGTGTACGAGGAAGGCAACCTGATCAAGCGCGCCATCCGCGACGTGTACGGCAAGGAGATCACCGACATCCTGGTCGCCGGCGAAACGGGGGTACCGCCAGGCCAAGGATTTCATGCGCATGCTGATGCCCGCCCATGCGCGCCGCGTCCAGCTGTACCGCGATCCGGTTCCGTTGTTCTTCCGCTTCCAGGTCGAAAGCCAGATCGACGCGATGCACAATCCGGTCGCGCAGCTGCGCTCGGGGGGCTACATCGTAATCAACCAGACGGAGGCGCTGGTCTCGATCGACGTCAACTCCGGCCGCTCTACGCGCGAGCGCAACATCGAGGAAACGGCTTACAAGACCAACCTTGAAGCCGCGGACGAGATCGCGCGCCAGCTGCGGCTGCGCGATATGGGCGGCCTCGTCGTCGTCGACTTCATCGACATGGAAGACCCGCGCCACGACAGCTCGGTCGAACGCCGCCTCAAGGAGGCGATGAAGAACGACCGCGCTCGCATCCAGATCGGGCGCATGTCTGCGTTTGGGCTCCTGGAACTGTCGCGCCAGCGGCTTCACCCCAGCCTGATCGAGAGCAACTTCCATACCTGCGCGGCCTGCCGCGGAACCGGCATCGTCCGCTCGCTCGAGTCGGCCGCCTTCGTGGCGCTGCGCGCGATCGAGGAAGAAGGCATCAAGGGCAAGGCAGCGGAAATCGCCTTCTCGATCCATCCGGCGGGGGCGCTCTACATTCTCAACGCGAAGCGCCGCAACCTGACGGAGATGGAGGAGCGCTACGGTCTTGCCGTCACCATAGAAGCCGACGAGTCGCTCATCAGCCCGGAATATAGGATCGAGCGCCTGCGCTCTCATCCGGCCGGCTTCGTGCCGCCGATCATGGCTCAGCCGCTGCCGTTGGCGGAGCCGGAAGACGACGATCCGGAAGAGGAAATCGAAGAAGAGCGCGAACCGTCCGAAAATGCCGAATCAGGCGATGGCGACGGGCAGAACGGCCGCCGCCGCCGCCGCCGCCGCGGACGCCGGCATAGTCCTGGCGAACCTGGCGAGCAGGACGGCGAAGCCGGCGACGCATACCGCGACAGCCGCGGCGAGGGAGGCAACGACGGCGCGTTCGGCTCGGGGTACGAGGAAGACGGCGATGCCGCACAAACCGATGCGGCCGAGCGCGCCGCCGGCGAAACCGCAGGCGAGCAGCCTGCGTTCAACTACCCGCCAGAAGCGCTCGATACCGCCGCAAGCACGGGCGAGCGGGGGAACCGGCGGCGGCGGGGCCGTCGCGGCGGCCGGCGGCGGCGGGGCGAGGGCGAGCTGCCTTCAAGCGAGTACGTCGAAGTCAACGCCGCGCCGGAGGGCCGCGCACCGTTCCCGGACGCGGCGGTCGAGGACGGCGACTATGCCGCAGGACCCGTCACCGGCCACGACGCTGGCGAGCCAGGCCTGGGCCTACCCGCGGGGGAACCGCACGAGCCGGCCGGGCAAGCGGATGACGGCCCTCTGCCCGCCGGGTACAGCCTGAACGGACCCGCGATCGCTGCAAAATCGTTCGGCGATGACGACATTGTCTCCGCCCCGCTTTCCGTGCGCCGCCAATCGGCAAGGAGCCGGGCTGAGAAGCCGAACGAGGGAACAGCCGCTCCGGCGCAAACGCAAACCGCTCCTTCCGCCCCAGGCTCGCTCGAGCCGGGCGGTCCAAGCTCGCTCGAGCCAGGAGAGGAGCAACCCGCAGAGCCGCTGGTGGCTCCCAAGCGCGATTACGAGATCGTGAACCAAGAGCCCGAAACCCCACGGCAGGGATGGTGGAAACGCTTGATCCAATAGAGCGGGAGTTTATCTTAATTTTATGAAACTTGCTCTTTCCGCCCTGGAGTGATAGTCGAAGGGTACCGTGCTTCGTGCGGGCTTCATAGGATGTTGTCATGGCTAGTATGTACCGTTGGGTGTTCGCAGTCGCCGTTGCAGCCGCCGCACCTTGCATGGCTTTGGCTGCGGATGCTCCTTCGACGGACGCGGATGCGAAACAGCCTGCGGTCGACAGCCCTGCCACGACTTCGGCGCCTGCGGCGGTCGCGCCGTCTTCGGACAGCAACTTCATCCTGCGCGCCTTCAAGGCCAAAGGGGCGGCGGTCAGCTATCTCGGGAGGTTGTACGGCCTTGACGGCTGGCTTCTGACCAAGGACGCCGACCTGCAGGTGATCTACACGACAACGGACGGGCAAGGCGCGGTGGTCGGCACGCTTTACGGTCCGACGGGTATGCTGGAAACCGAAAAGCAGCTGATGGAGGCGCGCAAAAACGGGCTGGTCCCCGCCAGCGTGACCACCGCACCCGCCGACGTGCCGCCGCCCGTTGAAGGAGTCAATTCAGCCGCTGCCGTCGCATCACGCGGCACTGCGGGTCAGGAACAGCCTGTTTCCGCTTCTCCGGCGGCCAGCCAACCTGCTGTCGCCCTCGCCGCACCTGTTCCCGGTTCGGCCTCGGCCCTGCCCAGCGAGCGCCTGTGGGCTCAGGTGCAGTCCACCACTTACCTGAAGTACGGGCCCGATACCCTGCCGCCCTTGTATGTGGTCATGGACCCGCGATGCCATTACTGCCACGACTTGTACGAGACGATCTCGTCCAAGTACCGGGATAAGCTTCAGCTCAGGGTGATTCCCGTCGGCATCCTGTCGGAGGAAAGCATCAAGGAAGCGGAGAAGATCGTGTCGGCAAGCGATCCTACAAAGACGTGGGACGAAATCGAACAGGGAAACCAGAGCGACCTCGGCGCCATCACGAGCGACGGCTCGAGCAAAATCGCCAACAACGGCAAGCTGGTATCCGACTGGAAATTTCAGGGTACGCCGACCTGCGTTTACCGCAACAAGGCCGGCAAGGTCAAACTCGTGGTCGGGATCCCGTCCGACATGGGTGCGCTGCTCAACGACATCGGCTCCGGTTGATCGGCGACCCGACATGCCAAAGCACGGAATTTAAACCCTTTGTCCGCTATGCCTTGTCCTGAACCTTTTCGGCAACGGCCTGATGGGCGGGATGCGATGATATGGCCGGTCCCGAAATGATCTCCAACGATCCTCCTCTTTCAGCTTCCCTGGAACTGCGTCAGCCCGACAGCCTCGACATGTTGCGCCCCGCGCCGGAAGATGGGTTTCCCGGCGCCGGTACGGAGGAGGACCGCGCCACGGAGCGGCGACTGCTGGTATTCCGCAAGATCGCGGCGCCGCTGTTGGCCGCGGTCACCGGCTGGAGCCACACCGGCGACCAGGCCGGCGCGACACCCAGCCGGCATGCGTCCCAGCTGTCCGAACTGATTGCCAGCACGGTACATCTCAACCAGCATGTTGCCACAATATTTGGACTGGACGCCGCAGGCGGGAACGCCCGGTGGCTTTCAGCCTCGGGCGTAGCTGAAATCGTCGCCGCCCACTACCGTGTTTCGACCAGCGCCATGTCGGACGCGGAGGGCTTTGCCGTGATCGGAGCGTTGAAGAATGCGGTGGAGGAAGGCATGGCGGGGCTTTCCCCCCCGCCGATCGAAGCCGAGGAACAAGCGTCGACGCTAGGCCGCAGCCTGAAGGCGCTCGCGCCCGCCGCAAGCGCTATCGCACGTTTCTCCTTCGGCCGCGATCCCATGGAGTTGCTGGCTGACGTTTCGCGGCGGCTGACCTCCATCGCGGGCGAGATCACAGGCAAGCTGTCGCCGATGGATGTGCCTGATGATGCTTTGGGCAGCCCCTTGTATTTCGCGGTGCTCGAAGTCGCCGGGGAGTTCTACAAGGAAAGCCATTTTACGGAAATGGATCGCCTGCTGGAAATGCCGCCCGAGGAGCGCAAGGAGTATGTGGTGGCGCATGGACGCCGCATCCCGATGGAGCCGGTCTGGGAACGCCTGGGATTGCGGCTGGGCATGCTGGAAGCACTTGCCGGCTACCTGCCCAGGCCGGGCGCCGCCGCGCCGGGCGCCGCCGCGCAGGGCGCCGCCGCGCAGGGCAAAATAGCGCCGGGCGAAGCCCAAGAAGCCGAGTCGGAGGGCTTCACATGACGCCCGCCGCCTTTGCCGCCTGCCTGGTGATGGCGGCGCAGACCCATTCCGTCCCGGCAGCGGTGCTGATCGGCATCATGCGGGTCGAGGGCGGGCATGTCGGCCAGGAAGTCCTCAATACGAACGGCACTTACGACCTTGGCCCGATGCAGGTGAACACCAGCTGGATGCCCGAGCTGGCGCGGCGCTGGAACGTCGACCAGCGTACCGCCTATCATTGGGTTCGCGACGATGGCTGCGTCAATGTCGAGGTCGCTGCGTGGATTCTAAAACGCAACATAAACAAAACCGGCTACCTGATCCGCGGCATCTCGAACTACCATTCGGCAACGCCAGTGCTGGGCACCGACTATGCCCGGAAAGTAGTAGCCGTGATGCGGCGTTTTGGTCTAATAAAAGACACAAGCGCTACATCGTCACAGCCTTCCACTTCGGGCGCCAACTTAAATGCAGACTGAAATGACAACAAAAACAAGAAAAAGCAGGCCTATGCCGCGATGCGCCGCGTTGGTCGCCTCGCTGTTGCTGACGGCTGGCCTCGGCGCGTGTTCCGGCGACAACGGCCTGTGGGGGTCGGACGCGGCGCACCCTGCGGTCGCGACGCCCGATCCGGTTGCCGTTCGCCTCGCCGATGCGGCGCAGAAAGCGTCTTCGGCACTGCAGTCGCTTGCCGCGGTCGAGCAGGCGCGCACACCTTCGCCGCTGCCGGCGGTCACGCCGTCGGGGGACGATCTGGACAAGCCGATCACCGTTGCCTGGAACGGGCCGGCGGCACCGCTGGCGCTGCGCCTTGCGACCCGGGTCGGCTACCATTTCCGCGAGATCGGAACTCCGCCGACCGTTCCGGCCACGGTGACCGTCGACGTGATCGAGCAGCCGGTCATGGACGTACTTCGCGATGTCGGCCTGCAACTGGGCACGCGGGCCAACTTGGTCATCGACGCAAACCGCAAAACGGTAGAACTGCAATATGCCACAGTCGGCCAGTAAACTCCCCGCTTGCCTCGGGATGGCGTGCCTGACGGCGTTTCTGTGGCTTGCGCCCGTGCCGGCGCATGCCAAGGAAGTGCCCGATCGCCAGCCGCCGCAGGCCCGGCCCGAGACGCCGCCGACCCTCGACGACCTGAAGGAAATCGACCAGGGCGAGGATGAAATTCCCAACGGCGGCGTTCTGCGCCAGCAGGCGCTGCGGGAAGCGGCCCTGTCCTACGGCGCCCGGGGCGGGCTCGCGCGCCATACGTGGGAGATCATGCAGCAGCTGCAGCAGAACCAGTCGGTGATGAATTCCACTTTCGATTTCCGTCAGCTGCTGGTTCCGGTCGGCTCCGGCCTGCTCATGGAGCCGCCGATCGTCAACGAGGCGGACGACGCCTCGGTGGTCGCCGATCGTGGGCAGCAGGCGGCAACCGCCGACCGCATCTACCGCATCAACCAGAACGCCCGGATCGTGACCGCGCCGCGTAACTGGCATGCTTACCTCGAACGCGACTGGGGTACGGTGACGCCGCCCCCTACCCTCCTGCTGCCGCAGGACGACGACGAGCGCGACGAGTGGCGCAAATGGGTTGCCGAGGGCTGGGCCGAAGGCTACCAGCAGGCCGATGATATTTTCCAGGCCGACCTTGATCGCCTAGTGCGCGATTTTACCGGAATGGTGCGCTACCGCAACCTTTTGGCGCAGGGCATCATCACGGCGCCCTACGCGGCGACGCAGGATCGCGGAGTCACCGGCGGCGGCAACGAGATGCGGATCGGCGACGAGGCGATCACGATCACCGGCACCTCGCAGCTCAATCCCAGGCCCAACCAGTGGAAGCCGGCCGATCATTGAGTAGCGAACCCGGCCCACTTCCCGAGGGCGGTCTGGAGGAAAAGCTCTGGCCCCGCGAACCTCCTCGCCTGCTCGAGGAGCATGTCGACCAGTTACTGGCGTGGTGCGCCGCCGAAGGAACCTCGGACATCAGCTTGCAGACGGACCGTCCGGTCTACTGCGAAATCAGCGGCTACCTGCGCCCGGTATCGCGCCGCTCGCTCGATGCCGCCGACATCGACATCATCCTGCGCCGGTTGTACGGGGCCGAAGCACTGGCGAAACTTGCCGGCGGCCGCGACCTCGACCTCGGTTACGAGGTCCGCACGGACCGCAACGAGCGCATCCGCTTCCGCGTCAATGCGACCGCGATCCTGGCCCGCGGCCGCGACGCGGTGCAGGTCACGCTGCGCGTCCTGCCGAACTCGCCCCCGCGCATGTCGGATATCGGCATCGAGCAGGACATCATCGACAACTGGTCGCCGCGCCAGGGGCTGGTCCTTGTCACGGGGCCAACGGGCAGCGGCAAGTCAACGCTTCTGGCCGCCGGCAACCGCATGATGATCGAGCGCCCCGAAGGCTGCGGCAAGATGCTGACCTACGAGGCGCCGATCGAGTATGTCTACGACAGCATCACCGGGCCGCAGAGCCTGGTTGCGCAGTCGGAAATCGGGCGGCACCTGCCGACCTTCGCCGACGGCGTGCGCAACGCGCTGCGGCGCAAGCCTAACATCATCCTGGTCGGCGAGGCACGTGACCGCGAGACGGTCAGCGCCGCCATCGAAGCGGCGCAGACCGGGCACGCCGTGTATGCGACGGTTCACACCATCGGCGTGGCCTCCACCGTCCGGCGCATGATGTCCGCCTTCGAACCTTCGGAGCGCACCGAGCGCGCCTACGCGCTGATGGAGACGCTGCGCCTTATCGTTTCGCAGGCGCTGGTGCCCAAAATAGGCGGCGGGCGCATCGGCGTCCGCGAATGGATGACCTTTACCGACGATATTCGGGAGTACCTGCTCAGCATGTCGCAGGACAACTGGACGGTCGAGCTGCAGCGCATGCTGCCCGAACGCGGGCGAACTATGGCCCAGTCGGCGGAAATGCTATATGATAACAACATCATCGACCGCAGGAACTTCCTCCTGCTCTCGCAGCGCACCGAGATGGAGATGAAAAAGGGGGAATAATGAGCGAAGCCGCCAATGACTACCATTGGAGAAACAGCATGCGAACCGCGCGTTTCTTCATGTTCGACGCTCGCTCGGTGCTCGGGATCGTGCTTGTGATCCTGCATATCCGGATGTGGACTTTCATGCTTGCGCTGGCGGTGATGACGGCGTTCTGGATGGCCGAGCGTGCCGGTTACGATTTCAACGCTTCGCTGCGCCGCATCCGAAGCTTCATCATCGGCCCAAAACGTCCCGCGACAGCATGGTCCCGCGGCCGCCGGTTAAAGGATTACGGAAGATGAGTTGCGCGTTGCTTCGTTCCCTTCTGCTTCGCACCGGGACCGCGATCGCGGTCGCCTGCACCTCTACGGTTGCGTTCGCGAACTTCAAGTATATTCCGGCAAGCCCGGCAAGCGACAGCGCTGCGGCGCCCGCCGCGCCGGTCACCAGTTCCCCGCTCGGCAGCGCGCCGGGCTACCCGGCCGGCGGAACGGCCATGAGCTCGCCGGCTGCCTCGCAACCAATGTCCGGCGGCGAGGTTATCAGCGGGTTCGGTACGCAGGTTCCGCTCGTCATGGCGCTGCGCGAGATCGTGCCGTCTTCCTACCAGTTCGCCTTTGCCGACGGTCTCAACCTCGGTACGCTCGTCAACTGGAAGGGCGGCCGCCCGTGGCGTGACGTGTTGCGCAGTGTAGCGACACCGCTTGGCTTGACGGCAACAGAACGCAATGCCGTCATCTACATCGATCACGCGGATACAGGCAGCGTCACGCGCTGAGCGCGCCTTATCGTAGCGGAGCGGCGGATCACAAAGGATCCGCCGCTTTCCATGTCTAGAATTTGAAAGTTACTCTGCGGCCTGCGGCAAGCCACCGCCGCCACGGCGGCCTTCCAGCATCGGACGCTCTTCCGACAGGCGGATCAGCTCCTCGACCATTTCCTCCGTCACGATCGATACCGCGGCGTTTTCAACCTCGCCCGATTCGGTGCGCTGGGTAATGCGGCGGCGCAGCTCCGTCCTCGCCGACCCGCGCGGGTAAGCTCGCGCCAGAACGCGCCGAGCCTTGGCGCCGCCGATGCGCTGGTAGAGCCGGCTGCGGATCGCGACGTCCTCCGCCGAAGTCGACAGGGCCCACAGCTCGATCGGCCCCAGCGTGTTGATCAGGAACTGCTCGTAGCGACCTTCGTTCGTGCCGAGGATGAACAGCGCCGGCGCCCCGCTGGCGCGCGGGCCGGTCAGCCGGTTGCGCATGACCCATTTCGCCGTATCGGACAAACCGAACCGTTCAACCGAGAAGTTCACCGCGCGATCGGACAGCGCGGCACCCAATATCCAGACCCCCGTCGCAAGATCGACCATGTCGTCCGAGAAGTCGTCCAGCAGCTGCGAGGACAGCGCGATCTGCACGCCCCACTTACGGCCTTCGCGGACATCGCGGATAACCTGCGAGCGTACCGCGGTGCTGCGGCTGGTCCGGTGGAATTCATCGAAACAGATACGCTTGGCGGTTTCCCGAATGTCCTGCAGGCGCTTGCTGTGGTAGGGAACGAATTTGCGAGGCATGTTCTTGAGCGCATCCTCGCCCAGCCACCAGCTACGGACCAGCGTATGCCGGGCCAGCATGTACATAAGCGCTGTCTGCCTGTCTGCGGTCTCGTCGCCCTGCGGCGAGACGTCCTGCAGGTCGAGCGCGCAAACCCTTGCCCCGGTGATATCGAACTTTGTGATGGAGCTGAGGATCGGAAACTCGCGAATCGCTGAGGCGATCATGCGCTCGAACGCATGGATAACTCCTTCCGCGCCGCCCGCAATCGACGTTTCGCCCAGAAGCGCGCGAATTTGTGGACGTCTGGCGGCCGTCGCGGCATCGGTCAACGTCGGAACGGCGTATCGCTGAGCCTGCATGGACAAACGGATCTCGTTCACGTCGAACAGCGAATCGACAATGTCCCACCACGTCGTATCCGGCGTAATTTCGATCTTGTGCTCGAGAACCGCATCGTCGATCTCCGCATCGATGCGTGAAATGTACGGCCGCGGCTCGGAATTGGCGATTTTGTCGGCGCGCCAGCGGAACATCTCGTCGACGACCATGCCGGCCAGCTGACTGATGCCGTCGTAGGGCGACGTCTGGCCGGGTGGCGTCGAGACAAGCGTCAACAGCTCGACCAAGTAGCTGCGTTCATCGATGAGCGGGAAGCGGCACCCAAGCTGCGTGTCAAAAGGATTGACCGCATACTCCGGCGTCATGCGCAACTTGTAATGCGCGACCTCGTGCCGGCGCTCGGGCGGCAGGGCGTCGCGCAACATGGCAATAAGGCCCGACGAAGATGGGCCGATATCGATAATCGACACAAACGGAAGGTTTGCAAGGCCCGGCTTGAGGCAAGTGCCGAGGTTCAGCGCGTTCAGCAACACAGACTTACCCGCGCCAGGCTGCGCGTAGATCAGATCGAACCAGAGGGTGGAGAGCGACGAGCCGGTTTCGTACGGCCATACCTTGCCGTCGGCCGTACGCAGGAGGATCGGGCCGCTTTCGAAAGGGCTGCAGGCACGCTGCCATGGCAGGATCTTGACAACCTCCTGCAACGGCGCCACGGCAGGGGGGGCTGTCGAGGCACAGGCGATGCCAAGCGCCGAAGACATCACCGCTTCCAGCGGGTCGCCGCTGGTCTGGCTGACCTGGCAGTAACCCCAGCTTTCCACGGCCTGCATCAGCATCGACACACGCTGTTCGAGCATGGCGATGTTGCCCGCGGGCGCCCAGGTTGCCAACGAGATGCGCAGGCGAACCACCGGCTTGTTTCTTGCCAGCTCGGCGAGTCCTTCAAGGCTTTTCCGGATCTGCTGGTTGGATTCGCTTGAAAAGGCCAGGATGGAGGCAACCATCTTGCGGAACGACGCGCCCTGAATGCCCCCGCTTTCGACCAGATAGGATATCCGGAAAGGGATTCCGGCCTCCTGCATGCGGCCCAGCAGCTGGGGAAACGGCATGGGATCCTGGGGCGCCAGAACGATATCCATCGCGCCCCAGACAAGATTGTCGATTCGGACGAGCGTCGGGGAAAGGACCTCCGCCTCGCCGATGGCGAGCTGCGCGCCAAGGGTCGGCCAAAGGATTTCCGACATGTCCGATTCGCCGACGGGCGCGCGGGGCGGGACGGGATCGCCGGGCAGGCAAGGTTGGAATTGGGCGTGCTCGCGGCCCGGGAACAGGCTGGACCTGATCTGCCGCATCGCCTCGTGAACCTCTAGAACGCTCGTCCTGATCTGCAGCTCGTCCAGCACGGTGACGACGCCCCCCACGAAGCTCTTGTGCCGGGCACGCATCGCGTCCATCGCCGCGTACGGATACTGCGCTTCCTTCGCAACCACCCATTTGACGGCGGCGCGGCGCTTCTTCTCGTCCGTGACCGCCGCTTTGGTCAGCACCTCGGGACGGGTCCACAAAACGAAAAAAGACTTTTCCGCAGAAACGTACCGCGCCAGGTTGCGCTCGCGCTCGTCGAGGAGGTCTTCGACGTCAAGGCCGATGGCGCGCGCCGTGATGCGCACCGGGCGAACAAGACGGCGCAGTTCGTTTGCGGTGTCGTCGGGATTGCGGGCGAAGTAGATCTGCCACGCCTGGCCGGGACGGTCAAAACGCGAGCCCATCTTGACCGTGGCCCGCTCGATGATCGAACGATACTCGCTATCGCCGATGATCTGGTTGCTGCCATGCACGGCAACGATCGTGACAAGCGATCCATCCTTGGACACGAAGGTCGTATCGTCGTCTGCGGTTTCCAGACGAATGAACGACTCGATCGGCTGCCTCAGCCCCCTCAGGAAGGCGGCCCCCACTTTATCTATGATGCCCATCGGTTCACCTCAAGCTGCAGCTTTGGCAACGTTTCTGAACGATTCTTCCCAAGTGGACGGCAAGCTCTTGCCAAACGGCCCATCCTTGGAACGCCAGTAGGCGAGTATCTGCGGGAATTGGTTAAATTCTATATCCGCCTCCTGTACGATCCTGCGATCGACCGGCAGCAGCCGCAATCCCTCCAGCTTGAGCGTCCGCTTCTTGTAGTCACTGTCTTCAAGATAGTCCTGCAAGGCCGCGGATAAAGTACCCGGGTCGTCGGTTCCGACACGACGCTTGGCCTCTTCCCCCCGCGTGCCAAGGACTTCAAGCGCGGTCCTTGCCGCATCGGCCATGTTGCCTGGTGATATGCGCGCGACGTAGATCGCCCGACAAAGGTCGTGCAGGGCTGCCTGCGTAATCTCCGGCAACCAGATCAACTTGCCCGAACGCATGGCGTTGACACGTTCGAGGGTAAAGCATTGATCGCAGAATATGCAGCTGGTGACGAGGTTCTCATGGTTCCAGTCGCGCCGGTCGCCGTTCAGAAAATGGATCTGCTGGTATTTGTTCGATACGAAGCCGCAGAACCGGCATGAGTTGCCGTCACGCTTCAAGATCGAAAGGCGCGCTGCCGACTCATCGACCGGTTGAGGTGACTGCCCGCGTGCACGCTGCGGAAAAAGAGTGCGCGTTACGCCGAGCTGAAGTGGCATCAAGTTCATCGCTGCCATCCCGTTACCTGCCATCCAAGGAAGGCGATCGAAACGAATGACCCGCCTGGTTGCCGACCTAGTCTGACACCATAAGGTTGGAAAAGCGAAAGTCGAAAACTTTTTTTGCCGCTCCGCTTCGACTTACACATAAAAAATGGGGCTGCCGAAGCAGCCCCATCTTTTTCCGATACCCCGAGGGATATTAGAAGCGGTCCGTGTTGCCGCTGACGCCAACGCCCTGGTCTTCGGTCACGCCCATCGAGTTGAAGGCCGTGTTGACAACCCAAGGCAACGCGCCCAGAGCCGCACCAGCCGCGATGCGGCCAACGCCCTTGGACACGGGCTCCTGGCCCGGGTTTTCGGCGTGCTTCTTCAGGGACATGACGCCCGCCATTGCGAAGCCTGCGCCCGTCAGGTAGGAACCCGTCGAGACGACGTCGGTCACGGCATAGATGTTGCTCGACACCTGGCCGGACACGTTGATGATGCTCGCCTGTGCGTGTGCCGCACTGGAGGCCATCAGGTAGGTCGACACGGCAGCGCTCAGCTTCAGGGTCAGATTGTTCAGTTTCATAACGTTCTCCTTCTTGGGTGGTGAAACTATTGTGGATTTTAGACATCCCGTCGCGAATGTCAACAATATTTATGAGCCGGAATTGATGATCTGGACTCCAAGGGTATTCTGTACTGCGCTGACCACCGCGGCCATGTTCACCGCCAGCCCGCCGAACACGATATGCGTGAACGCGTGCGCGTGGCTTCTGTCGGCATTGCCTTGCGAAAGCTTGACCAGAAGGTATATCCCGCGGACGAACGCTACCCACCCGACAATCTCGACGAAGGCGAACAGCGATTGAACGACATTGTTGACCTGGGTCATGTTCAGGCCAGGGATGTTATAAGCCAGCCCGCTGAACGCGGGAGGCGCATCGGATCCGAAAATCGTGGTACTGATCGCGTCCATGGCATCGCCGAACGACACCATCAGCGCGCCGCCGATGATAAAGCCCATGGTACCCTTCGCGCTCGGCGCCCGGCCGGCAGCGGCCTGGCCCGATTGCGCCAGCCGGTACACGCCGTTGATCATGCAGCCGAACCCGACGATGTAGCCTGCCCAGTTTAGAACGATCTTGGCGGGCTTGTAGATGTCGATGACGAAGTTCTCCATCATCTGGTCGAGGCCGAGGTAACCGTTACCGTAGTTACTCTGCAGACCCGTGATCCGGTTGTAACTGCTGGAGGCTGAGTTGCCCCATGTCCCGTAGAAACTGGTCATGATCTCGCCCCAGAAACTGGGAAGCGCGATCATCAGCGCGGACCCGGCGATCCGCCACACCCCGTCCATCACGGAAACCTGCTCGCCGTCGGACCAGGCCTTGAGCTTTATGACGCCCCACATCGCCAGAACGATGCCGACGACATAGGAAAACGTGCTGAGCACGTAGCTGAAATGGGTCTGGTAGGCGACGTTCTGAACCTCCGCGCCGAGGCCGTTGTTCAGCTGCGCCTGCGCCTGGTCCGGCAGCAGAAACGTCGCCGCCAGAAGCACTGCCGTCAGATACCCTAGCCCGGCCCGGTTGGTCTTCATTGGACGACTCTCCCGCTTGTACCCTGGACAACCCAGTTTCCATCATGCTCTGCAATAGATGTAATTCGCCCTAACCCGGAAACCATATCCCCGACCATGACCTTGTGCAGGTCCTGGTCGCCGGGGTGCCCCAGAAGCGCCATGTCCGGGGTTGCGGAGCGAAGCTCCCACTTGCCGGCCGGGCGTGCGGCGGCAACCGGCTGCGCCTTGCGAACGGCCGCGTCGCGAGCCGCCGCGTTTTTAGGCGGACCTGCGGGAGCGCCGCTGATGCGGGCGAGGTCGCCGATCTGTTGCTGAAGCCTGTCCAGGCTTGCCTGGATCTGCTGCAGGCGGGCGTTTGTGGCGTCGCGGCTGGACGCAAGCGAGGCGACGCTGCCCTGCAACGCGGACACCTTGCCCGCAAGGTCGCCGAGTTGGCCTGGGGCGGCGTCGGCCTGCGACGGCGCCGGTGGCGGCGTGCCGGCGCCGCTTGCCACGACGGCAGGCAGCGGCAACGCACCCGCCTGGGATGCCTGACGGCCAGGCGGGGTTGCGGCACCGGGCTTGGCTTGAGCCTGCGGCGAACTAGTCTGGCTTTCCGCTTTCGAGGGCGCGGGCGCGGGAACCGCGGCGGAAGACGGAGCGGCCTGCGCAACCGCCGGGGCCGGCGACGATGGAGCCGGCGCCGGCGGGGCAACCGCCACGGTATCCGTGCCGAAAACCGGGGTCGCCGGTTGCGGAGTTTTGTCAGCGGGGGCTGTTGCGCCCGACGATCCGGTCAACGCGTCGATATCGGCCCTCGCCGTGTCCGCGGCGCGAGGCGCGACGGTTGTGGGCAAGTCGGCATGGCTGTCAGGGGCAACGGCAACCGGCGGCGGCGAGGAGTCCGGATCGTTCGGCGAGCCGACCGCCCCGATCGGGGCGCCCCCGGCGATGCCCCCGGCCGGAGCCTGCGGCTTGGGCTCGTCGCTGCTGAGAAGAAAATGGTTCTTCGCAGCCGCTGCCGGAAAGGGAACCCCCGCCAGCTGATGCGTTTGCGGCTCGTCCTTCACGAAATACTTTTTGAAATGGGGATAGGAAATGTATCCGACCACGAGCGCCACGAGCGCTATGCCGCCGTAGAATATCATGTCGGAGCGTTGCTTGCGCTTGCGCGCCTCTTCCACGGGGTCGATCTCGTAATCGTCCCGTACGGCCTCTTCCTCGTCCCGATCTTCGAAGTGCGGTTCGGGTGCAGCCGGCCCGGCGGAAGCTAGATCGTCCGGTTCGGGGGCGATCGCCGGGGTTGCGGCCGGGATCTCCGGCTCGGCGCCGTCCGATACCTTGGGCGTCTTCTTTTCGATCACTCGGTCACCTCACGGACGGAATTGACGAACAGGATGCCGATGCCGGTGCCGCTCGCGACGTACACGGTGGGCTGCAGGTTCGATTCCTGCTGAACGGCGTTCGCGATCGCATTGGCGCCCTGCCCGAGGCCGCTCAGGAGCTCCTGGTGCGTGTTCAGCGGCGGATAGCTCTGGGTGATGCCGACGTTGCTGACCGTCGTGGTCGACCCGGCCTGCTGGGTGTAGGTACCGACGCCGGAAATGAAGCCGGCGGCGGCCGGCAGGACGAACCGTTCGAAGTAATGGTGATCGACGTCCGTTTCGAGGCCGGTCAGGGTGGTCTCGGGATCCATGGCGATCGCGTTGACTTTATACTCCTTCTGGCCGCGGATGATCGTTCCGAACGCAAGGATGAGATAATCATCGGCGGCATGGACGGTCTGGAAACTGCCGATGGCGCGGCCGCCCGACAGCGGGCCGGAAAGCACGTTCACCAGCACCGGAGCCGGTATGTCCGAATCGGCTTCGATCAGCGTCTGGCCGTACACGACCGTGCCGGCCATGATGATCTTCCTGCCTTCTTCCCTAGGCTGGGCCGCGGCGGCGGACGCTTGCGCCGCCTGGGCCGCTTGGGCCGCCTGGTCCGGGCCGGGCCGGGTGACGCTGACGACGGACACCTGGCGGGCGCTCATGCCGCCGATGATCGTGCGCATCTCGTTGCCGAAACTGGCCGCGAGCTGCGTGTCCACCTTGACCACGGGCGGCGGCGGCGGCGGCGGCGGCGCAATCTGCTGCGGGCTTACCGCAGGCGTGTATTCCGGCGGCTTCACGGGCGTTTGCGTGACCTGGGCCGGTGGAACGATGGTCTTGTTGAATGCCAGCAGGTCATCCTTCGCCGCCTGGTCGTTATCCTGAGGCTGAACGGCTCCGGTCGCCTGGATGATGTCCTTGCCTTGAGCCCGGGCCTCGTCGATCTTGCGCTGGTTTTCCGCTTCGAGCGCCTTGTTGTAGCTGGCGTTCGTCGAACCTTCGACGCCGTTCGGGTTGCTGATGGTGGACCCCCCGCTGACCCTGTCCTGCGTGACAACCGTCTTGGACTTGCCGAACACGCTGATGATCACGACAACCGCGACGATGACGGGCAGGATCAGCGCGCCGAGCCGCAGCAGCGGCTGCTCGCGGAAGATGGCCATGATGGTGGCGCGGGGATCGCGCCGCTCGGGTTCGACCCGATGCGGCTCGAAATCCTCTGGGCGGAGGGAGTCGTTGTCGCTCATTATTGGGCACTCTGGGTCGAGGTTGAAGCTGTGGTGCGCGCGCCGGCCGCCGGCGCACCAGCCGCCGCGCCGGCAGGCGACGTCCCGTTCGCGGCATTTCCCGCAGCGGGCGCGGCCTGTCCGGTCGCGCGGGCCGGAATCGGCCGGATCAGCGTCCGCGAGGAACTCGGCGAGGGGAGGATCGTGTCGTCGGACGCCCGGGTGAGCGTGCCGTTGTCGTACTCTTCCTGCACCGCGGCGGAGGTCCGCAGCGGGTGGGTCAGGTTGTCCTCGATCGCGGGCACGGGCTGCTCGTCCACCTTCGCGTTGTTGCCAATCCGGCCGTGCACCATGTTGCCGTTATCCGACAGCAGCAGCACGGGGGTATCGGGAATAAGGTAGACATGCGTCCCGTCCCCCGACCCGACGCTGCCCTCCCACCCCGGGGACAGAAGCGTCAGCGGCGTGCGCAGGTAGACCTTGGTGCCGATGCGCCACGCGGCGGTTCTCTGGTCCACGCCCGTGACGCTCAGCCGGGTCGAGCTGAGCGGCGGCGAGCCGTCCAGGATGTTCATCAGCAGCGAGTCGCCCGCGACAAGGTCGTTGCCGTGCTGGATCAGGGGCGCGACGGCCTTGGGCCCAAGCTTCGGGATACGGGCGTCGTACCTGTAGAACACCGTCCCGGTGCTGGCGCGCAGCTTGAACGAAAGCGGCGTGTTCAGCCCGATCAGGCGCATGGACATGTTGCCGACCGCGTACTTTGCCAGCGGCGTCATGCGGATGATATTGCTGCCTTCCTCGGGCGCGGGGACCTCGAAATTGCCGCCGATGCCGATGTCCTGGATCGGCCAGGGGTTTCCGGTGCCGTCGAGCACCTCGATCGTCGTGACGTAGCCGACTTCCATCTCGATCGTCTTGGGGTCCGACCCGGGCTCGGTGGAGATGGTTTCGGCCTTGATGATCGCCTTGGGATTGCCGAACTGCTGGTCGGCGATCACGCTTTCGTTCTCGTGCAGCCGGTCCACCAGCGACTTGATTTCGCCCGGCCGCATCGGGAACAACCCGTTCAGGGCGGAATCGAAAGCCAGGCGGCGGGATTTCTCCTGCGGGCTGTCGGACGAGCCGGCCTGGGAACCGGCGGGCGAGGCGGCATCGGCCAGGCCGTTGATGATCGCCTGATTGTCGACCGGCTGGATGCCCGCCAGGGGGATCTGGCTGGCCGGCGATTGCGTTCCCGAGGTGCGCGGCAACGCAAAACTGTCTCCGGCTTGGCCGGATGCGCCCTGGCCGGATGCGCCCTGGCCAGGAGCCTGCACGGGCGTCGGGGCAGGAGCCGCGGAGCCGGGCTGCAGCCCCCCGCCGGTCGCCGCCGAGGCTCCCGGAAAGCCCGGAAACGGCTGGCCGGCGCCAGGCTGCACGCCCGGCGACTGCGCCAGCGCCGGGCGCGTCCCGGCCTGAAGGGCCAGCCCGGCCAGGAAAAGCAGCGGGTACTTCAAGTTCATTTTGTTTCCTCTGCAATCCACTGGTCGATCGCAACGCCGTCCGGGGTTTCGAGCGTCGACACCCTGACGATCGACATCGTGACGAGCTGCGGCCGGTTGTCTTCCTTGCTGCCGACCGTGTAGGTCACGTTGAGCGGCATCTGCACGTACCAACGGTACACGCCGCGGATCACGCCCTCCTGGACGACCACGGGGGCGGCCTTGGGCGCGGCGGTCAGCACCTGATCGTTGTTGGTCACCTGCAGCAGGAGGTTGGATTTCGTCAGAGCCTCGTTGAAGGTGGACCAGCCCGAGCGCGTGAAGAACCGGCTCGATTCCTGAAGCCGCTTGCGATAGTCGTTGAAGCCGAAGGTCATGATTTCCGAAGCGGCTTCCGCGGCCCACGAGGTCAGCTTCGCCGTCGGCAGGTTCGGCTGGTCGAGCGGGACCATCTGCAGGAGGCGCCCGTCGGACGTCGTCGCGAAAAATCGGTCCTTCCCGCGCGTGACCTGGATCGTGAGCGCCAGGACCGCGATAAGGGCGATGATCGCGACCGCCTCGATCAGGGCGATCTTCTGCAGGCGGCGGTAACCGTCACGATAGAACTCGTTCCTGTTCACCACGGCGTTCAAAGCGTCAGGACCTGCCATACTGCTGTTCTCCCCTCGTGCCGGCCGACCCGTGCCGGCCCCTGCGCGCGTTGCTGTTCCGCCGCGGATCACTGACTAAGCGAAACCCGCCGGGTTTTCAATGACCAGCGTGGCGCGCCCGATCGGGCCGGCCATCTCACAATTCCTGTAAAAATTTAAAATGGACTTTAGATATTGTCAACAATTTTACATAAAACCGGCTCTATCATTGTGGCGGCGGCGTGACGAAAACTCTTTACAATTTTATCCAAATTGATAAAGTGGGTTACCGGTAAACCTCCGCGGCGTGCCTACCGTGCATGCCCGTGTCGATTTCTGAGGAGAGCGAATAATGCGTGCAATTTCCCGCAACCTGTCCAGGCTCATGCTTCCGGGGCTGCTGCTCGGCGCAGGCCTTTCGTTTGGAGCCGTGAGCCCCGCCTTCGCGCAGCTCTGTACGATCGACAACCTCGCCATACCGGCGATCGACGAAAACACCGACGCGGACATCGAGGACGTCGACTACACGATTTCCGAGGGCGACACCGAGATCATGAGCGCCCTCGGCGTCATGAACGCGAACCTGACGGTCCTGTTCGGAAACCTCGCGGGCACCAACACGAACAACTCGACGATGAACACCGCCCTGTCCGCCAAGGGCCAGGACTACCAGGCCAGCACGCAGTACACCCAGGCGATGCAGCTGAAGCAGGCCGACGAGCAGAAGCAGTACTCCGCCGGCAACCTTGCCTACCAGAACAACAACCTTTGCCAGAACACGACGCTGGCCGGCGGCGTCAGTTCCCTCAGCAACTCGATCACATCCGAGTATTGCAGCTACAACCCGATCCTGTGTCAGGTGCAGCCTCCGGTCGTGAACCTGTCCAACGCCACGCAAAATCAGGTCGCTCAGAGCGGTGGGAGCCAAGGCGGAACATCGGGCTGCACGACCTGCGGCGACGACGCGAACGGCGTTCCAGCGCCGCCGACCAACACGAGCGCGTTCACCAGCGAGTCAGGGGTCGCCCGAGTTCATGACATGGCATTGGCGGCATCCGGTTTTTCCGGCTCGACGGATTGTCCGGAAGGAAGCAACTCGTCAGCTAACAGTGACAACTCCACAACCTATACAGATGTTGCCGGTAACTCGACATCCGATGGTGTTCCCCCTCTTCATCTCGATGTCAGTGCCTTGGATATGTACAATACGCTGACTTACGGCCCCACTGTTCTTAAAGCGCACGATGCAATGACGACTTATTTTGCAGGCACGCCTCCCGAGATACCTGCACATACTAAGAGTTTCTGCGAAAACACGCAGGTCGCTAACTCAGCATTGGTCACGCACCGCGAGAAGCTGGCTTTCCGCAACCTGAGCGCGGAAGCGTTCGCTTTCGAGCGAGCAAACCATGATCCTGTTGATTCAGGCTCGGCAACGGCGGTAACACAGATCTTTAAGAACGCCAATTTTTCGCCGCCGACTGTTGCGAAAAACGGGAACGGCCAGATCAGCATGGCCGCATGGGAAGATGCCGCTTACCGGCAGGAAGCCGAAATGCCCCAGATGCATGCCAACCTGGCCGGCATGCAGCCCGGTGCTCTTCTCGCCCTCGCCGACTCCGAGCTGCTGCTCCTGAACCGCATGGAGTACGAGCGCTACCTGGTCGAGAAGGAGATGTTCAAGGTCCAGAGCGCCTCGCTGAACCTGCAGGCCCGCAGCTTCAACTTCTCGGAAAGCCCGTAAGGCAGGTTTGCCGGGCTTCCACCCGGCAAGGTCGCTTACGAACAAAGGGCGCCGGATATCTCCGGCGCCCTTTTCTTTTGTCCGGTTTTCTTCGACGCACGTAAAGCATCCTTCGTTCAAGTAGGGTCACGTCATCCTCCGCGAAAGCGGAGGAGATCTCCCTCGGAACAAGGCTGATCCTGACGGGGATCCTCCGCTTCCGCCACTGGTGGCATCAGCGCGCGGCACGAAACTTGCATCGACCGTTACGGTTCGCCTGAACAACGGAAACGGCAATGGTCAACTTCACAACGAGCGCCCTGCAATCGGCCCTGGGCGGCCTGAACGTCGCGCAGCAGCTTCTGGACATCACGTCGCAGAACATCGCCAACGCGCAGACGGCGGGCTACACGTCGAAAAACCTGCAGGTCGAGACCGTCACCGCCGGCAACGGCCAGGCGATCGGGGTGGTCACGGGCGACATCACGCGCACGGTGAACACCGCCCTGCAGCAAAGCGTGTGGACGCAGAACGCCAGCTCCTCGCAAAGCTCGACGGTCAGCGGCGCGCTGTCCAACCTTCAGTCGCTGTACGGCACCACCGGCAACGGCACGGACTTTTCCAGCTACCTGAACACGCTCCAAGGCGACTTCACGCAGCTCTCGGGGTCGCCCAGTTCGACTGCCCTGCAGGCGCAGACGGTTGGCGACGCGACGACCTTCGCCACTTCGCTGAACGATACCTCGACCGCCATCACCCAGGCGCGCAACACCGCCGAGTCAAGCATCGCGGCTACTGTCACCTCGATCAACGGCGAGCTCCAGACCATCGCCTCGCTGAACAAGCAGGTCGCGCAGGCCTCGGCGCAGGGACAGGACACCGCCGACCTGGAGGACAAGCGGGACGACGCGATCACCTCCCTGTCCTCGCAGATGAACATCACCACCTACCCCGGCTCGAACGGCATGGTGGTGGTGCAGACCGCCAGCGGCCAGGTCCTGGCCGACAGTCAGGCGCAGACGCTGCTGTTCAGCCAGCAGTCGCTCGGCACGACCAGCTCCTATCCGGCCAATGTCTCGGGCGTGTACCTCAACTCGGCCAATGGCCAAGACCTCGCGGCCTCGCCCGCCACGCTGGGCGGCACTCTGGGCGGGCTTTTGCAATTGCGCGACCAGATCCTGCCGCAGCAGCAGGCGCAGCTGGACGAAGTAGCCGAGCAGACCGCCAGCCGGTTCAATGCTCAAGGCGTGAAGCTGTTCGTCGACCCGAACGGCAACGTTCCGGCAATGTCGCCGTCGACCGGTTACGCCGGGTTCGCCGGCACCATCGCCGTCAACCCGGCCGTCACAGCCAACCCCGCGCTGGTGCAGCAGGGCACCGGCGGCACGCCGATCGACGTCAGCGACAACAGCGTGATCGGCAGAGTGCTGAACTACACGTTCGGCCTCGACCAGAATGCCGCCGGCACGCCGAACACGCCGTTCAACACCGCGGGCCTCGGCCCTGCGGGCACGTTGAGCCTGACGGGCCTGCCGACGACGGCGACGCTGCAGACCTATGCCCAAGACGCGGTGGCGGCGCAGGCGGCGACATCCTCCACCTATACCGCGCAGGCCAGCTACGACGCGAACTACGCGACTTCGCTGCAGACCAGCCTGCAGAACGGCAGCTCCGTCAATCTCGACTCGCAGGTCTCGAACCTGACGGTGTACGAGAACGCCTACAGCTGCGCCGCGCAGGTCGTGACCACTGAAAAATCGCTGATGGATACGCTGCTCAGCGTCATCGGCGGAACATCAAGCTAGGGGTATCAATCATGACATCGGTAAGCGACATCGGGCAGAACACGTTGATGCAGAGCATCATCACGTCCTCGCAACAGCAGCTCGACACCGTGCAGGCGCAAATCTCCAGCGGGCTCAAAGCGCAGACCTACGGCGGGCTCGGCGGGCTTGCGACTTACCAGTCGCTGTCCCTGACCTCGCAGAACAACGCGCTGACCGCGGCCAACAGCGGCCTCAACGCCGTGACGAACGTCACCTCGGCCATGGACTCTGCCATGACCGGCATCACCTCCTCGGCGCAATCGGTCCTGACCAACCTGCAATCGATCATCCAGGGCAGCGCGGATCCCGGCATGGACACCCTGGGCCAGGAGGCGGGCAACGCCCTTTCGGCGATCCAGCACTATCTCAATACGCAGTCGGGCACGACCTACGTCTTCGCGGCCAGCGACTCCGCGAACCCGCCGATCGCCAACTCCTCTTCGCTGACGGCGGCGGTGCAGGCCGACATGGCCGCCTACCAGGCGGGAACGGAAACGGCGGCGACCCTGACGAGCAACATCGCCGCCTACACGCCGGCGCAGATGGGATACTCGTCGACGCTGGCGGCCGCGGCGAACGTGTCGGTGCCGACGGGCAACGACAATCAGACCATCGACTACACGGTAAAAGGCGACAGTTCCGGGTTCCAGAGCCTCATGCAGGGGCTCTCGACCATTGCCAACCTGAAGTACACTTCGTCAGACTCGTCCAGTTTCTATACCGTATACAACGCCGCCGTCAGCCAGATCAGCAGCGGCATCACCAGCGTCACCGCGTCCCAGGCCAAGCTGGGGGCCGCGACATCCTCGATGGCGGCGGCGCAGACGCAAATCTCGACGACGCAGAGCGTCCTGACCACCGCGATCGGCAACGTCGACGATCTCAGCACGTCGCAGACGGCGGCCGCGAGCACCACGCTGTCGAACCTCGAAACGCAGCTGCAGGCGTCGTACTCGATCATCTCGCAGCTGCAGAGCGTCCACCTGATCGATTTTCTAGACGGTACCGCCTGACGCTACTGCGGAACGGCCGCGGTTGCCGTCACGCCCTCGGGCTTGCCGAGGATTACTTCGGCAAATCCCGCAGGTGGCAGGAGCCGATTGGCAACGCGCGCCACGTCCTCCTGCGTCACCGCGTCCATGTGCGCGCCGAAAGTTTTCAGGAAATCGATCGGCCGGTGCCCGATGCGCAGGTTCAGCAGCATCTCGGCCACACCCATGGTCGACGTCATGTCGAGCGGGATCGACCCCGTCAGGTAGATCTTGGCATCCCGCAGCTCGTCCGGGGTGACGCCGCCCGCCGCCATGCGCGTCAGTTCCTTGTCCACCAGGTCCAGCGCCTGGCCTGCGTCTTCGTTCTTGGTCGAGCCGCTGATGATCAGCAGCGACGAATGCTGGTAGGGCACGAGCGAGGACGAGATGCCGTAGGTCAGCGCGCGCTTGGCCCGCACCTCCTCCATCAGCCGCGAGTTGAAGCCGCCGCCACCCAGCGTGTAGTTCATCACCTCCGCGGCATACCAGTCCGGGTCTTCGCGCTTGATCCCTGCGGCTCCCAGCAGCAGCACGCTTTCCGGTATGGGCTTGTCGACGACATACACCTTGCCGACGCCCTCCGGCTGGACGTCGGGAACGGTGAACGGCGCGGCCCTGGCCGGTAAATCGCCGAAGACGCGGTCTACCATCGTCCCCAACGCCGCGGCGTCGATGTCGCCAGTCGCGGTGACCAGAAGCTGGTCGCGCCCGAAATGGTCCTTCACGTAGGCGCGCAGGTCGTCCGGCACGATCTTGGGCACGGTATCGAGCGTGCCGTAGCCGGGCTGGCCGTACGGGTGGCCCTGGAACACAGTGTTGTTGAATGCGCGCTGCGTCACCCATTCGGGATCGGCCAGGTTGCGCTTGATCTGCGCCAGGATCTGGTCGCGCACCCGGTCGACGTCCCTGGCCTCGAGATGCGGCGAGGTCAGGCCGTCGTGCAGCAGTTCCGCCGCGAGGTCGCGATGCGCCGTCAGCGTCTTCACGCTGCCCTCGAACTGGTCGCGGTCGGCGGCGAAAGACAGCTCGATCGCGTTGTCGGCGAGCGTTTTCTGGAAAGCCTGCGAGTCGCGCGGCCCCGCGCCCTCGTCCAGTACGCCGGAAACGAAGTGAGCAAGGCCCGCCTTTTCCGGCGGATCGAGCGACATGCCGCCGCGAAAGGCGAACGCCAGCGAGAGGAGAGGCAGCCGGTGGTCTTCCACCAGCCAGATCTCGATCCCGTTCGGGCTTACAACGCGCTGCACCTGATCGGCCGCCCCGGGATGGCCGCTGCTGACCGGCGGCAGCGGCGACGGCGGCTGGACCGTGCCCCGTGCCAGCGCAGGCCGTGCCAGCGCAGGCGCGGCGATAAGCAGCAGCGCGGACAGGAAAACGGTCAGGCGGCTCATCGTATGGCCCCGCCGCCGCCGACCGACATCATCTCCGGCGGCGCATCCGATCCGGTCGTACCCTGCAACGGCAGCAGTTGACCGGTGGTCGCCCGCCTGGCGAACACGATCTTCAGCGCTTCGTCCACGTCGGCCTTGGTCACCGCGTTTATCCGGTCCGGCCAGTCCTCGACCGCGCCGACATCCTCGCCCACAGCCAAGGATTCGCCGAGAATCTGCGCCGGGCCGGTGACGCTGTCGCGCTCCAGCGTCGCCTGCTGCGTCAGTCGCAGCTTGGCGGCGGCCAGCTCATCCTCTGTCACGCCGTTCTTTACGATGTCGGCGATCTCGGCGTCGATGGCGGCGGTCAGCTTGCCGACATCGACTCCGGCGGCGGGGCTGGCGTAAACTTCGAAGCTGCGCGGATCGACCGTATCCTGCGAATAGCCGGCTTCGGCAGCGCTGGCGACGCGCTGCTCGACGACGAGGCGATTGTAGAAGCGGCTGGCGCTGTCCCCGCCGAGGATGTTGGCGCCCAGTTCGAGCGCGTAGGCTTCGCGCCCTTTTGCCGTACGGAAGTTCGGCGCGGGATAGAGGCGCTCGACAGAAGGCTGGCGCACCTGAGCGTCGCGAAGGACGACGGTGCGTTCTGTGCCGTCCGGCGGCTCTAAGGCGCGGCTGCGCGGCGGCACGTCCTTGCGCGGGATAACGCCGTAGTATTTCTCCGCCAACGCTTTCACCTCCGTGGCGGTCACGTCGCCCGAAACCACGAGGATGGCGTTGTTCGGCGCGTACCAGCGATCGTACCAGTCGATCGCGTCCCGAGTGGTCAGCTGCTCCATCTCAGAGCGCCAGCCGATGATCGGGGTGTGATAGGGACTGTTAAGGTAGAACGCCGCTCCGACCGCCTCGTTCAGCCGCGCAGAAGGATTGCTCTCCAGCGTTTGCCGCCGTTCGGCGAGGATCACGTTGCGCTCGGGGTAGACCACCGCGTCCGTCGGATTCAGGTTCTGCATCCTGTCGGCTTCCAGCTTCATGATCAGCGGCAACCGGTCTTTAGCGATCGATTGGAAGTACGCGGTGTAATCCCAGGAGGTGAAAGCGTTGTCGTTGCCGCCGTTGCGGCCGACGATCTTGGAGAAGTCGCCAGGACCGTCCGTCCTGGTGCCCTTGAACATCAAATGCTCGAGGAAGTGGGCGATGCCCGACTTGCCGTGCACCTCGTCGCCCGAACCGACCTTGTACCAAACCATCTGCGTGACAACCGGGGCGATATGGTCCTCGACCACGACGCAGGTCAGGCCGTTCGGCAAGG
Source organism: Alphaproteobacteria bacterium (assembly GCA_965199265.1). Classification (GTDB taxonomy): domain Bacteria; phylum Pseudomonadota; class Alphaproteobacteria; order CALMVH01; family CALMVH01; genus CBDAQV01. Next base: position 127,996 of record CBDAQV010000011.1, read on the forward strand.
TGAACACGGTCGGGCTGAAAATCTTGGCATCGGCGCGCCCCGCCACCAGGACGGTGGCGAGAACGACGACTCCGGCCCTCAGCCAGTTCAATGGTGCTTCTCGAGATCGGGATCGGTCGAGGCCGGATTGGCGTCGCTGGCGGCGTCTTGGTCCTTCGGCGTCTCGCGCGGCGGCTTCAACTTGTAATCGGGCGGAAGCGCCAGCGGCTGCTCGGTCGCGATCTTGCCGTCGTCCGGCCGCGCGCGCGCCATGCCGAGCGCCTGTCCGATATCGTCGCAGGCGCTGAGGCTCGAAAGAAGACCCAGGCTTGTGAGCAGCAGCGCGGCTGCGAACCCCTTCTTTTGTTTCACGTTCACCACTCACGAGTCGGAAAAGGATGCCGAGCTGTCGCCCTTGCGCGACAGTAAACCGTCGAGGAGTAATAGGCCGACGCCGACGCACACGCAACTGTCCGCGAGGTTGAACGCCGGAAATCCGTGCTGGTGCCAGTGGAAGTAAAGGAAATCGACCACCGCGCCGCGGGTAAACCGGTCGAACAGGTTGCCCAGCGCTCCGCCGATGATCAGACCCAGCCCCATGATCGTCAACGCGCGGGTCGACCGGCCGAGGCTGTAGATCAGCGCCGAAACGATGGCGAGCGTCAGCATGATCAGGATGCCGAGCTGCGTTCCAGCGCCCTGCGCGCTGTTGAACAGGCCGAAGCTTACCCCCCGGTTCCACCAGTGCACGATGCTGAACACCGGCAGGATCACCTTTGCCCCGCCTTCCGGAACATCGACGCGCGTCAGCACGAGGTACTTCGTCAGCTGGTCGAGGACGATCACCACGAGCGACAGCGTCAGCGCCGCGCGCCTGATCAGGGCGAGGTGGCGGTCGGAAAGGATCATGCCATGTTTTCCTTCTCCAGGCCTGTCATCCTCGGCGAAGGTCGAGGACCTACCTCCATGTCATTCCTTGCGTGGCAAGAAATCCATGCTGACAGTGCCGCCGCACCAAGGGTATGGATTCCGGCCGTGCCGGCCGGAACGACCGAAACAGTTTGCTCTCCAGCTCCAACCCTCATTCCGCCGCCTGCTGCGCCTGACCGGCCGCTTCGAGGCAACGTTCGCACAACGGCTCGCCCCCTGCATTGCGGCCGACTTCAGGCAGCACGCGCCAGCAGCGCTCGCACTTGTCGCCGCGCGCGGGACGGATGACCGCCGCGATGCCCTTCACGTCGGGCAGGATGAAGCTGCCGGCAGGCGCCGCAGCCTGCGTAACCGTCAGGCCCGAGATGATCGCCAGCGTGTCGAGCGGGAAGTCGTAGTCCTTCAGCCACTCGAAGTCTTCTGCGCTTTCGACGAACAGTTCCGCCTCGGCCTGAAGGGAAGCGCCGATGCGCTTCTCCGCCCGCTCGATCTCGACCGCGCCGGTGACGACGCCTCGGATGGCCCGCAACCGCTCCCACTCAGCCGCCAGCCTGTCGTCGCGCCAGGCATCCGGCACTTGCGGGAATTGCTGCAGGTGAACGCTGACCGTGTGGCCGGCCGCCTTCCAGGCTTCCTCCGTTGTAAAGCACAGCACCGGCGCCAGCCACTTCACCAGGCAATCGAACAGATGGCTCATTACTGTGCGCACGGCGCGGCGGCGCGTATCGCCGGGCGCGTCGCAGTACAGGCTGTCCTTGCGGATGTCGAAGTAGAATGCCGACAGGTCAAGCGCGGCGAAATGGTGCAGGCGCTCGGTCATGGTCGGGAAGTCGTACGCCTCGAAGGCCTCGCGCCGTTCCTTGTCAAGGCTCCACAACCGGTGCAGCACCCAGCGCTCCAGCGCCGGCATTTCGGCAGGCTCGACCGCTTCCGCTGGCGTGAACCCCGCCAGCGCGCCAAGCAGGTAGCGCAGCGTGTTGCGCAGGCGGCGGTATAATTCGCCGGTCTGCTTCAGGATTTCCGGGCCGATGCCGATGTCCTGGAAATAATCAGCCGTCACTGCCCACAGCCGCAGGATATCGGCACCCTCGCGGTTCCAGATGCTGTCCGGGCTGATGACGTTGCCCAGCGACTTGGACATCTTGTAGCCCTTGTCGTCGAGCAGGAAGCCGTGCGTCAGCACCGTCCTGAACGGCGCGCGTCCCCTTGTGCCGCATGATTCCAGCAAGGAGGACTGGAACCAGCCGCGATGCTGGTCAGAGCCTTCGAGATAGAGGTCGGCCGGCCAGTCGAGCTCGGGCCGCCCCTCCAGCACGAAGCTGTGCGTCGAGCCGCTTTCGAACCAGACGTCGACGATGTCCATCACCTTGCGGTACTTCGCCGCATCGTAAGCTGAGCCTAGGAAATCTTCTGACGGGCGCGCGTACCAGCTATCCGACCCTTCGCGCTCGAACAGATCGACGATGCGCGCCAGGACCGCCTCGTCGCGCAGCGGCTCGTCGGTCTCGGCATCGACGAAGAACGCGATCGGCACGCCCCAGGTCCTTTGCCGGCTGATGCACCAGTCGGGACGGCCCTCGACCATCGAGCGGATGCGGTTGACCGCCTGCTGCGGAATCCAGCGCGTTTGGTCGATCGCCTCCAGCGCCGTCTGGCGCAGGTCGTTCGCCTCCATCGAGATGAACCATTGCGGCGTGGTGCGGAAGATGACCGGGGCCTTCGAGCGCCACGAGTGCGGATAGGAATGGAGCAGCGAACCTTTCGCCAGAAGCTTGCCGACCTCGGCCAGCGCCTTGATGACGGCCCCGTTCGCCTCGCCCGGCTTGCCGTCCGGCGTGTAGACCGTCTTGCCCGCGAACAGGGGCACGTTTTTCCTGTAAGCCCCGTCATCGTCCATCGAGCTGGTGATCTCGACACCGTTCGCCTTGCCGAGGTGGAAATCGTCCGCGCCGTGTTCGGGCGCGATGTGCACGAAGCCCGTGCCTGCGTCTTCCGTCACGAAATCGCCTTCCAGCAGGCGAACGTCGAACTCGAAGCCCTGCCCGCGCAAGGGATGCGCCAGGACCGTGCCGCGCAGCTCCGCCCCCTTCGCGGTCTCCGCCAGCCGGAACGCGGTTGCGCCCGCCTTCTGCAAAGTCGCCTCCGCCAGCGAACAACCGATCACCAGCCTTTCACCAATGGTGACGCCCGCCTTTTCCGCAACCGCCTCGACCTCGTACAGGCCGTACTCGATGTCCTTGCCCGCCGCCACGGCGCGGTTCGCGGGAATCGTCCACGGCGTCGTGGTCCAGATCACGACCGAAGCGTCCCGCCACTTGCCGTGCACGACCGGGAACTTGACCCAGATCGTCGCCGATTTGTAATCCTTGTACTCGACCTCGGCCTCGGCCAGCGCGGTCTTTTCCACCGTCGACCACATGACCGGGCGGACGCCGCGGTACAAGCTGCCGTTCATCAGGAATTTGTGGATTTCGCGCGCTATGCTCGCCTCGGCCTGCTTGCTCATCGTCAGGTACGGGTTCTTCCAGTCGGCGACGACGCCGAGGCGCTGGAACTCGGCGCTCTGGATACCAACCCAGTGCGCGGCGAAGGCGCGGCACTCGGCGCGGAACTCCAGCACCGGCACCTCGTCCTTGTTCTTGCCTGCGGCGCGGTATTTCTCCTCGATCTTCCACTCGATCGGCAGGCCGTGGCAATCGAAGCCGGGGATGAACGGCGCGTCCCTGCCCGACATTTGCTGCGCCCGCACGCACAGGTCGCGCAGCACCTTGCCCAGCGCGTGACCCATGTGGATCGAGCCGTTGGCATAGGGCGGGCCGTCGTGGAAAATGAACTTTGGGTGTCCCGCCGACGCCTTGCGCAGCTGGCCGTACAGGTCGGCCTCCTGCCATTCCTTGAGCAGCTCCGGCTCCTTCGCCGCAAGCCCGCCGCGCATCGGGAACTCCGTCTGCGGCAGGAAGACCGTATCCTTGTAATCTTTCGTCATGCGACGGAGTAAAGCAAAGCCCGGGCCCATGCGAAAGGGTAAAGCTAGGGTGCGTCCGTGACCGCCGAATTCACCTGGTATAACTGCAAATCGGTTTTCGTGCCCGCGGGCCAAGGACGCGGCGTCAGCCAGCCGGGATCGTGGCCGGCAGAGAGCCGGTCATAGAGGGTTGGCGGCGCATAGGTGAAGTCCGGGTCGCGTCGCACCGCTTTGTAGTACAGCGCAAGGCTGGCCTGGGAAAAATTGACGGCGCTGTGACTAGGGCAGACGAGCACGAACTGCACGCCGTGATCCTGCACCAGGCCGCGCGCCATGACATCGCGTGGCGTGTTGTCGCGCAGGATCGAAAGCAGGTCGGCGACGCCCGGAATGTCGCGATGGTAATATCCCGCCACCGTGCGCGCATCGGTCCAGTACAGCAGGCCCGGCGTCGTCTCGAAATCGTTGGCGAAGATCGGTGCGGACCCTGCCGGTACGCCGCGCCACGCCGGGTCGTTCAGCGCCGCCGCGACATTGGAGATCTGGCAGGATTTCTGCGGCTCCTTAGTGGCTGCTTCCGCACGGGTGTGGATCATCGAGCCGAAACCCTGGCAGAAAACGACCAGCAGGAAAGCCCCGATCGCGACTGAGATCGTGCGCGGCATAGACGCGGAAGCTGGTCCACGGCGCAATATCCGTTGCAGGCTGTAAGCGGCGACGAAGGTACCGGCGATCCAGAAATACCCGGCAAAGCGAAGATGCTCGCGCGAGACGATGGCAAGCGCCAGCAGCAAACCGGCGATCGGTAGGTAATAGCGCCCCCTCGGCAGCAGAAGCAGCCCCGCGAAAAGTCCGATCAGGCCGTTGCCTAGGATGGCGAAACTCGACCACAGGCGGCGGATATGCACCCATTCGGCGATGGTCGGGTCCATCTCGCCGCTGACTGCCGGGTCCATGTGCTGCATGACAGGCGCTAGAAGGACGGCGAACAGCCACAGCCAGATGCCGAGTGTCATCGTGCAGGCTGCGATAAGGCCGGTAAGCCTGCCCCGCCATCCGGCGGAAGAAACCACCTCAAGGAACAGGGCAACCACCACCGGCACCGCGGCAAGGGACAGCACCGGCAAGGACGGATGATCGAAGGCCAGCACGCGGTAACCGCCGTAGGGCGGGTCGATCAGCACCGACACTGTTGTCAGGGCCGAGAAGGATGTCGCCACGGTCAGCACCTGCAGCTGGCGGGACCTGCCGTCCAATAGCCACAGGTAGAAAACGAAGGCGAAGACGAGTCCTGCCAGCACCAGCATCTCGAAACTGGTCCAGACCGCGAACGCAGTCGCAAGTCCCCCGCCGACCGCGACGGAAAGATCGTTCGGCCGCCGCGCCAGCCTTATCGAAAAACCCGCCGCCACGATGAAGTCTAGCAGCAGCAACGCGTGGTGGTTGGCTACGCCGGGTTTGTCGTAGACGAGAAAGCTGTTGGAAAGCACCACGGCCAGCGATGCGGACATTGCCAGCGGCGGCGTCATAAGCGGCCGCGCCGTCCAGTACGCGGCCAGCGAGGTGACCATCGCCAGCAATGGACCCGTGAAATATCCCGCATAGACCAGCGCCCGGCCCGGCGGCAGGACGGCCCGCAACCCCTCGTAGAATGCGATAATCAGGTAGTAGAACGGCTTGGTCCAGTGAAGCACGGCGCCATAGGGCGCATTGTCACGGGCGAAAAAGCCGTTCTGCCAGCCATGCGCCAGAATTTCACGGATGTAGGCAAGGCGCATCAGCGTGTCGGTATCCGCGATGTTCGCCGCGTCGACACTGAATCCCGTGCTCGCCAGTTGCAGGGCTAAGATCACGATCAACACCAGCGGCGCAACGGCGATCAGCATGCGCGGGCTAGAGGACTCAAGTCTGCTGACCTGCCGTCATTGCGAGGAGCGTAGCGACGAAGCCATCCAGGAACGCGCCTGCGGAAGACCTGGGTTGCTTCGCTTCGTTCGCAACGACGGAACAACGATGCCTCAAGCTGGCGACCTGACCTGTCGAACCAAACTCAGGAGGCCGCCCGCCTGGGAACCAGGCGCTCGCTGACCCGGCCGACGTCCTTTTCCATTTCGGACGACTCCTCGTGGTACTCGGCGTCCGAGTTCACCATCCACGGGTCGAGCACGCGCTTGCCGGCGATGATGTTCTCCGCCGTCAGCAGGCCGGTCATCATCGCGTGGTCCTGATTGTTGTACTTGTGCATGCCGTTGCGCCCGACGAGGTGCAAGGTCGGGAACTGCGCCGCGAGCCCTTCCATGATCGTGTTGACGTGCCCCTGGTACGCGTCGTCGTACACCGGGTACGCCTTGGGCTGGCGGATCACATGGCCGTCGATGATGTCCTCGGGCGCGGCCAGCTTCAGCTTGATCAGCTCGGAACTGGCCAGCTTGACCAGATCCGCGTCCGGGGAGGTCCAGACATTGTCGCCCTCGAAGCAGAAATATTCGAGGCCGTAGCAGTTGAGCGCCGGGTCCGGCACCATCTCGGGCGACCATGACTTGAAGTTCTGGATACGGCCGACCTTGACCCCCGGATCGTGGATATAGATCCAGTTGTCGTCGAACATGTTCCTGTCCTTGACGATCAGGGCGACGACCAGGAAATCGCGGTAGCGCAACGACTGTGACGCTTCCAGAACGGCGGGCGTCACAGCAGGCTTCAGCCCGGGCACCAGGTCGCGGATCGCCGCGGACGAAACTAGGTCGGTGGCGGTGAAGGTCTCGCTTTTCCCATCATCCCCATGAGCGGTAATCGTCCACAGCCCGGAGGCTACATCCCAGGACGCCCCTGTCACGGTTCGATCCATCAGAACCTTGCCGCCCATGATGCGGATCTTGTCCGTGGTCGCCTCCCACATCATGCCGGGGCCCTTGCGCGGGTAGAAGAAGCTGTCGATCAGCGTCTTGATCACCGGGCCGCTGCGTTTTTTCTTCTGCGGCAGCAGCGCGTGGCGAATGGCGGTGCCGAGCGACAGGCCCTTGATCCGCTGCGCCGCCCAGTCTGCGGAAATGTCGGTGCACTTCATCCCCCAGACCTTTTCGGTGTAGGTGCGGAAAAAGATGCCGAACAGGCGCTTGCCGAACTTGTTGCTGACCCAGTCCTGGAAGTTGGTCGGGTTCTTGACTGGATGTAGCCGCGCCACTCCGTAGGAGGCAACGCAGCGCAGCGCCTCCACCGGGCCAAGGTTCAGCAGGGCGTTGCTGGCTTTGAGCGGATAGTCGAACAGCTTGCCGCGGTAATAGATGCGCGACTTGCGCGGGCGCTGCAGGAACTGATCGCCCAGCAGCTCGCGCCACAATTTCGTGATCCTGTCCGATTTCGAAAAGAAACGGTGCCCGCCGATGTCGAACAGGAAGCCCTTGTAGCTTTCCGTGCGCGAGATGCCCCCGACCAAGCGCGGATCGCGCTCCAGCACCGTCACCGGCACGCCGCCCTTGCCCAGCACATAAGCCGCCGTCAGCGCCGCCGGTCCGGCCCCGATGCACAATACGGTGGGAGAGTCTGCCAATGTCGCCGCCCTGAACTTGAGGCTGCCCGCGAGCCGCCTCACAGTGAAGTCAGACGCCGCGCCGCCATTTGAACCTGCCTGACGGATATCGCATGCCGCGTGCGCTGGATAGGGAAAATCTATGTGACCAGGCTCCTTTCCCTGACGGGAGGGGCAAAAGTCCTCTTCCGCGGGATGGGAGGCACGGGAGTTCTAGCCGTTGAAGAAGCACCCCCCCCCCCCCGTCGCCCCCTAGGGCCGGCCCCTCCCATTCAGGGAGAGGTGACAGCAATTCGACTCAGCCGCGGACCCGGCCCGCGATCGCCTCTTCCATGCCCATGGCCAGCAGCGCTTTTCGGACGATCTGCGGAGCGTTCAGCCCGGCTTCGTCGTACTGCCTGGCCAGCGAGTCGTGGTCCTGGAAAACGTCCGGCAGGACCATGGTCCGGATTTTCAATCCGTGGTCCAGCGCGCCGCGATCTGCCAGGTCGTGCAGCACCATGGCGCCGAAGCCGCCGACGGAGCCTTCCTCGATCGTGATCAGCACTTCGTGGTGGCGCGCCAGCTGCTCGATCAGGTCGTGGTCCAGCGGCTTGGCGAAGCGCGCGTCGGCCAGCGTGGTCGAAAGCCCCCTCGCGTTCAGCTCCGCGGCGGCCTTGCGGCACTCGGCTAGCCGGGTGCCAAAGCTGAGGAGGGCGATCTTGCTGCCTTCCTGAAGCACCCGGCCCTTGCCGATCGGCAGGATTTCGCCGCGCGCGGGCAGTTCCAGGCCGACGCCCTCGCCGCGCGGGTAGCGGAACGCCGACGGGCACTGGTCGAGCGACGCCGCGGTTCGCACCATGTGCATCAGCTCCAGCTCGTCGGCCGCCGCCATGATGACCATGTTGGGCAGGCAGGCGAGATAGGCGACATCGAACGCGCCCGAATGGGTGGCGCCGTCCGAGCCGACAAGCCCGGCGCGGTCGATGGCGAAGCGCACCGGCAGGCTCTGGATGCAGACGTCATGGACGATCTGGTCGTAGGCGCGCTGCAGGAAGGTCGAGTAGATCGCGCAGAATGGCTTGATGCCCTCGGCGGCAAGCCCGGCGGCAAATGTGACCGCGTGCTGCTCGGCGATGCCGACGTCGAAGCAGCGCTCGGGGAAGCGCTCTTCGAACTTGTCGAGCCCGGTGCCCGACGGCATGGCGGCGTTGACGGCGACAATCGCCCCGTCGGCTTCCGCCTCCGCCGTAAGCGCGGTGGCAAAGACGTTGGAGTAGGTTGGAGCGCTGGCCTTGGGCTTTGCCTGCGCGCCGGTCACGACGTCGAACTTGGTGACCGCATGCAGCTTGTCCGGCGCGGCTTCGGCCGGGGCATAGCCGTGGCCTTTCTTGGTCACGACATGGATCAGGACCGGACCGGCGTCTTCGGCGTCGCGCACATTCTGCAGCACCGGCAGCAGGTGGTCGAGGTTGTGGCCGTCGATCGGTCCGATGTAGTAGAAGCCCAGCTCCTCGAACAGCGTGCCGCCGCCGGTGACAAGGCCGCGCGCGTAGGATTCGGCTTTCTGCACGCCCTTGGCCATCGAATCGGGCAGGCGGTCGGCGATGTCGAGCGCCATGTGCCGCATCGAGCGGTACGGGCGCGAGGAGATCAGGCGCGACAAATACGCGCTCATCGCCCCGACCGGAGGCGCGATGGACATGTCGTTGTCGTTCAGGATGACGATCAGCTTTTCCTTCATCGCTCCGGCGTTGTTCATCGCCTCGTACGCCATGCCGGCGCTCATTGCGCCGTCGCCGATCACGGCGATGCAGCGGCGCGGCTTGTTCAGCATCTCGGACGCGACCTGCATGCCGAGCGCGGCGGAAATGGAGGTCGAGGTGTGGCCCGCGCCAAACGCATCGAAATCGCTCTCGCTGCGCTTGCAGTACCCCGACAGCCCGCCGCCCTGGCGGATTGTGCGGATGCGGTCGCGCCGACCGGTCAGGATCTTGTGCGGATAGGCCTGGTGGCCGACGTCCCAGATCAGGCGGTCGTGCGGGGTGTCGAACAGGTAGTGCAGCGCAACGGTCAGCTCGACCACGCCGAGCCCCGCGCCGAGATGCCCGCCGATGCCGGAAACGGCGTCGATGGTCTCGGCCCGCAACTCGTCCGCGACCTGCTTCAGCTCGGCCGGCTTCAGCTTCCGGATGTCCGCCGGGGTCTCGAGTCCGTCGAGGAGCGGGGTTTTGGTGTTCGGGATGCTCATGTTTTGCGCTCCACAACAAATCGGGCCAACTGCTGGAGAGGAACGGCGCGTTCCTCGAATATGTCCAGATGATCCGACGCCTGCTGCGCCAGCATCTCCGCCTGCTCGCGGGCGCGTTCCACACCGAGAATGGAAACGAACGTCGCCTTTCCCGCATTGCTGTCGCGCCCGACCGGCTTGCCGGTTTCCTGCTCGCTTCCCTCGACGTCGAGCAGGTCGTCGACGATCTGGAAGGCAAGGCCGAGGTCGTGCGCGTAGTTGCGCAACGCGGACCGCATCACCGGCGCGGCGCGGCCCAGGATCGCCCCGGCTTCGCAGCTGAACGCGATCAGCGCCCCCGTCTTCATCCGCTGCAGTCGCGTGATCGCCGCCACGTCCTCGATCGTGCTCTTCTCCGCCAGCAGGTCCAGCATCTGCCCGCCCACCATGCCGGCGGGTCCGGCGGCGCAGGCCAGCGTCTTGACCAGTTGGCAGCGCACATGCGCGTCTTCGTGCGTTTCGGGCTCGGACAGGATCTCGAAGGCATAGGTCAGCAGGCCGTCGCCGGCCAGCACCGCGGTCGCGTCGTCGAACACCTTGTGCACGGTCGGCTTGCCGCGGCGCAGGTCGGCATTGTCCATCGCCGGCAGGTCGTCATGCACCAGGGAATAGGAGTGAACGAACTCGATGGCCGCCGCCACCCGCAGCGCGCGGTTGGGATCGACGCCGAACATCGCCGCGCTCTGCATGACCATGAACGGGCGCATGCGCTTGCCGCCGTTGAGGCAGCCGTGGCGCATCGCCTGGTACAGCTGGGTTTCCGAGGCGCCGTCGTCGGCGAGCATCGTCTCGATCGCGCGCTCCACATCGGCGGCGGTCTCGGCCATCATCTCGGAAAGCGAGACACGGCCCCTGGTCGTCACGTCGTCAAGTGTCAAAGGCAATCGCGGACAGGCCGCCCTCCCCGTTCATTGTGATTTTCTCGATCCGCGCCTCGGCCTCGCGCAGCTTGCCCTCGCAGTGTCGCTTGAGCGCGACCCCGCGTTCGTACGCCGTGATCGCCTGGTCCAGCTCGCCGCGCCCTTCCTCGATCTGGCGCACGATGCGGTCCAGCTCGCCCATCGCTTCCTCGAAGCTCATGGCCGCGATGTCGGCTTGTGCTGAACTGGCCGCCTGAACGGAATTGGATCCACTGGGTCCCTTCACACCGGAAACCGGCGGAGGCGATTCTGTCCTTGGCTCGCTCATAAGCGGCGGACTGTAGGGACAACTCAGGCGTATCTCAAGGAAAATGCGTCAATGATGGCTTACGCAAAGCATCTGCAGTTGTAAGCGTCCTTTTAAAAGTTCAGATTTGCCGGGCGCGTTCAAGCGATCATCGCATTCCAGCTACGCAGTCAGGGATTCTCGTAATCAGCTACAAGCCGGATGCTTTCGATGCTACTGAGGCTGTCTGCGCACTCCATTTCAATCAAACCCGTCCTGGCAAATGCTGAGAGAACAGCACGTGAAGCCCTTGGCAAGTTTTCAGAGCTTCCAAACGGCGCTGAGCAGAAGCTGGACTGCCATTTCATACAGGCGTAATAGGGCGTGATCGGCCGCGCCATTATAGCCGTTGGCCTGAAACAGAAGCTTTGCGTTTCAAGAGCCGTCCAGCCGAGCTTGAACGTTGAGTCCGTCATACCCTCTTCCGTCCCGTGCAACGTTGCCGGCCAGGAATGAGCCCCAGAAATACCTGGATTTTCCAGGCTGCCGTGCTCCAGCGCCCAAGGCTGACATAAAGTCCTCTTCCCAGCAGGACTGCGGTTGCCTCGCGGACCAGATCCTCAATGAACTCCGTTCAGCGCCGGATCGGCTCATCCAGCAGCACGGCAACGTCCGCAGGGGCGACCACCGGACCGACAGCGACGTACACCCCCTTCAGCTTGTCGCCAAAGCGCAATTCAAGCCCCCCGTTTGAAGTCCTGGAGCGCGGCAAGCGTTTCCGTGTCCATGGCTTGCTGTATAGCAGAATAGGCGCGGCGCATCCATTGAGTCACGGCGGCGGCGGGCGTATATCATTCCCGTACGTCAACCGCAGAGGCCGTCGCCTCGGTGCAGGTCACAAGCCCATGCCGCATTCATCACCGCCCGCCGGCTTCCTGACCGGTACCAACGCCGCCTTCATCGCCGAGCTGTACGGGAAATACGCCGCCGATGCGTCCAGCGTCGATCCCAGCTGGCGGAACTTCTTCTCGGATTTGCACGACGATCCGCGCGCCCTGCTTGGCGACGTGCAAGGGTTTGCGTGGGGCACGCCCGGCGCGCCCGCCCTCCTTCCCGCGCTGACAAATGGCGGCGCCAGGCACGCGCCCGCAAAGGCGACCGGCGCGATGGCCGCCGAACAGGCCGAGCCACGCGGCGCGATGGGGCATGTAGGCCAGGACGTGCTGGCGGAAATGGCGGCGCAGGATGCGATTCGCGCTCTGATGCTGGTGCGCGCCTACCGCGTGCGCGGGCACCTGGAGGCGACCCTTGACCCGCTCGGCATCGAGGCGCGGGAGTCGCATGCCGACCTCGACCCCGCCACATACGGCTTCCAGAAGGGCGACTACGATCGGCCGATCCGCATCGGCGGCGTGCTGGGCCTCGATCACCCGACCCTGCGCGAGATCGTCGACGTGCTGCGCCGGACCTACTGCGGTTCGCTCGGCGCCGAGTTCATGCATATCCAGGGCCCGGACGAGCGGGCGTGGTTGCAGCAGAGGCTGGAAAGCGCGCCCCGGCTCCGCGCCACGCCCGATGTCCAGCGCGAAATCCTGCGCAGCCTGACGGCGGCGGAGGGGTTCGAGAAGTTCCTGCAGGTGAAATACACCGGCACCAAGCGCTTTGGCCTGGAAGGCGGCGAGGCGCTGATCCCGGCAATCGAGGAGATCCTGAAAGTCTCGGCGCAGGCGGGCGTGCGCGACGCGGTGTTCGGCATGGCGCATCGAGGCCGGCTTAACGTGCTGACCAACGTGCTCGGCAAGCCCTACGCCGCTATCTTTTCCGAATTCCAGGGCAACTCCGCCAATCCCGAGGACGTGCAGGGGTCGGGCGACGTAAAGTACCACCTCGGCGCCTCGAACGACCGCGAGTTCGGCGGCCGGCCGGTGCACGTTTCGCTGTCCGCCAACCCCTCGCACCTCGAGGCGGTCAACCCCGTGGTGCTGGGCAAGGTCCGCGCCAAGCAGGACGGGAGCCGGGACGCCGAGCGGTCCGAGGTCATGGGCATCCTGATCCACGGCGACGCCGCGATGGCCGGCCAGGGCCTTGTCGCCGAGTGCCTGATGCTGGCCGAGCTGAAGGGGTACCGCACCGGCGGAACGATGCACATCGTCATCAACAACCAGATCGGCTTCACCACCGCGCCCTGCTGCTCGCGCAGCGGCCCTTACGCCACCGACATCGCCAAGATGATCCAGTCGCCGGTGCTGCACGTCAACGGCGACGATCCGGAGATGGTGGTCAACGCCGCGCGCATCGCCGCCGACTACCGGCGCGAGTTCGGCAAGGACGTCGTACTGGACATCGTCTGCTACCGCCGCCACGGCCACAACGAGGGCGACGAGCCGGGCTTCACCCAGCCCGTCATGTATCGCACCATCCGCGAGCACCCGACCACGCGCGAGCTTTACGCGAAAAGTCTCGCCGAAGCCGGAGTCGTGCCCAAGGAGGAAGCCACCGCGATGGCAGCCGATTTCCAGAGCGCGCTCGAAGTGGATTTCAAGGCCGGGGGCGATTTCAGGCCGAGCAAGGCGGACTGGCTGGAAGGCCGCTGGAGCGGCCTGCAATCGGCGCACGACGACGAGGCCGAGCATCCGACCGAGCTGTCCGCCGAAATCCTGCGCACGGTCGGCAAGGCGATCGCGGCCGTGCCGGAAGGCTTCGACGCCAACGGCAAGATCGCGCGCCAGCTGAAGGCCAAGCAAGACATGTTCGCCTCGGGCGAGGGTTTCGACTGGGCGACCGGGGAGGCGATGGCGTTCGGCAGCCTGGTGCTGGAAGGCTATCCGGTTCGCTTGTCCGGGCAGGATTCGGGCCGCGGCACGTTCAGCCAGCGGCATGCCGCGATCTACGACCAGCAGACGGGAGACCGCTATGTGGCGCTGCAGCATGTCGAGGGCGCGAAGGCGCCGTTCGAGGTGCTGGACAGCCCGCTCAGCGAAGCGGCCGTTCTGGGGTTCGAGTACGGCTTCAGCCTCGCCGAGCCGCGCGCGCTGACGCTGTGGGAGGCGCAATTCGGCGATTTCGTCAACGGCGCGCAGGTGATGATCGACCAGTTCATCTGCTCGGGCGAATCGAAGTGGCTGCGCATGTCGGGCCTCGTCATGCTGCTGCCGCACGGCTACGAGGGCCAGGGGCCTGAGCACTCGTCGGCGCGGCTGGAACGTTTCCTGCAGAACAGCGCCGAGGACAACTGGCAGGTCGCGAACTGCACCACGCCCGCCAACTACTTCCACATCCTGCGCCGTCAGGTGCACCGCAACCACCGCAAGCCGCTGATCCTGATGACGCCAAAATCGCTGCTGCGTCACAAGCTGGCCGTCTCGCCGCTCGGCGATTTCACCGATGCCGGGTTCCGGAAAGTGATCGGGGACGAGGCGGTGGAGTCTGGCAAGGTCAAGCGCGTCGTGCTGTGCAGCGGCAAGCTGTATTATGACCTGCTGGAAGAACGGCAGAAGCGCAACGATCCGAGCATCGCGCTGGTGCGGATCGAACAGCTCTACCCGTTCCCCTCCTACATGCTGGGGATCGAGTTGGCGAAGTATCCGAACGCCAAGGTGGCTTGGGCGCAGGAAGAGCCGCAGAACATGGGGGCTTGGACTTACCTCGACCGCCGGATCGAGGCGGTGCTGGCCCAGATCGGCCACTCGGCCGGCCGGCCCGTCTATGTCGGCCGCCCCGAGTCCGCCGCCCCGGCGACAGGCCTGCTGCGCCGGCACAACCTGGAACAGGCTCGGCTGATCGACGAAGCGCTGACGGTGGGGTTATGAGCTGGGCAAGCTCAAAGCCTAAACTGTCATGCTGGCGCAGCGAGGCATCTTCTTACGGCAACACTGAAGATGGTTATTCAGCACCAGCTTTTTAGCTTCGAGTAGATCCTTCGCTTCGCTCAGGATGACAGACTCCCCGCCGCTGGTCCGACCGCAGGGCCGGGGCAAGAAATAGGTGCGAGTGTCTTGGCAGGGCAATAACCTAGTTCATCAAACGCTCGCAAGTCGCACAATGACAGGACCGGCTATCTTATCTGCGCGCTTTCCGCCGGGCACGGCTTGCCGTCAAGGTCTAGGATCAGCTTGTAGCGCCGGTGCGCGAAGTTCTGGTTGAAAATGTATGCGTAATAAAGGCCGTAGGGGTCGAAGCGGCTGTAGCAGACCGTATCGGATTTCGCCAGGGCCGCGCCCAGTTCGCGCCGCACTTCGGAGCGCTTTTCGATCACCCGTTCTATCGATTTGGGATGCGGGATCACGTGGACGAAGGCGGTGATGAAGGCGGTGAACAGCGCCGAGCCCAGCAGCGTCAGGCGAAAACCCGTTTGCAGCCCGGTGAAGTATCCATCGCCCGCCGCCAGATGCTGCAGCATCGCCATCGTCGCCAGCAGCAGCGTGATGTTGACGAAGGAGAAGTAACGCAGTTCGTTCCCGCCGGGAAAATTGGCGACGAACAGCGTCAGCAGCGCGAACGCCGCGGCGCTCGCCTTCTGCACAGGGGTAAGCCGCAGCCGGCGCAGGCAGGGCACAGTCACTGCCAGCGCGGCGAACAGCAGGATGCCGGACGATCCCCCCATGTGGTAGCCGGGCGAGGCCTCAGACTCTCCTTGGTCGATCGTGTAGCCATGAGCGCGTCCGCTGAGCCCGTTCAGCTCGAATTGCGACAGAAGGTACCTGACCATGCGCGGCGCATGGTCCAGCGTGCGGCTGGCGGGAAACTGGACCTGCTCCGGCCCGTGCCAGCCGAGGCGCGGCAGGTCGATAGGATAGATCGGGTTGCCGAACGCGATCCAGTCCTGGATGGGGCTCGCAAACACGACCGGCGACAGCACCAGCGCGGTAATGATCTGGCGCAGTGCCTCGCGTTTCGTCGCAGGCTGACGCCCCAACCGCAGCAGCATGAGGCCGCCATACAGCGCGAACGACACGCCGCCGACCAGATAGAACTGTTCCTTCGAATTCACCGCGACCGCGAGCGCCAGCAGCGAGACGATGGTGGCCGTCAGATTCGTCCGCCCGCTCGTTCCCAGCGAGCGGAACGCGGCAACGAGGTGCAGGCTGAAGAACGCATTGGTCCAGAGATCGACATACGCGGCCTGCAGCGCGGTGTGCAGGATCGGCACGGCGAGGAAGATCATGACCGGCCAGATCAGCCGCAGCCGCAGCGCGTGCCGCGCGTAAACAGCCAGCGCCGCGATCGCCAGCGGCGTGACCAGCGCCGCCGCTTTCGGCGTCCCGGACAGCCGCCACAGCCCGCCCTGCACCAAGTCGACCAGCCCGGGGAAGCCGTCGTAGCGCGATTGCAGCCCCGGCGACAGCGACAGGTCCTGCGCGTTCATGAGGCCGCTGCGCAGCGCCGCGTAGGGCAGATGATAGGCGATCGTGTCCCAGTCCTGCTCGAAACCGGTGATGCTGAAAATGCATAGCGCCAGCAGCAGCAGGACGGCCAGGGTATCCGCGAGGGGGGGAAGAGTCCTTTTCATGATGGGCACACTCTATGTTGCTGGTCGGGGAACGCCAGTCCCCTTGCGAAAACCGGCGCACGGGTCCACAACTCGGGGCTAATCGGGAGAATATGATGGGCATCGAGATCAAGGTTCCGCCACTGGGCGAGTCGGTCACCGAAGCCACCGTGGCGCGCTGGCTGAAACAGCCCGGACAGTCCGTAGCGGCCGACGAGGCCGTGGTGGAGCTGGAAACCGACAAGGTGACGCTCGAGGTCAATTCGCCGCAGGCCGGAACGCTGGGAGAGATCGCCGCCAAGGAGGGCGAGACGGTGGGAGTCGGCGCGGTGCTGGGTACGGTCGGTGAAGGCGGCGAGGCAGCGACGCACGCGGCGAGTCCCGCCACCGGAGCGCAGAACGAGCAGCCCGTTGCCGCCCCCTCTTCGCCAGAGGTGGCCGGCACCACCGTCAACAACAACGGCGAGCGCGCCCCGATCGACATGTCGGGCCCCGCTGCGCGCAAACTGCTGGAGGAAACCGGCCTTGACCCGGCGACCATCGAAGCCACCGGAAAGGGCGGACGCATTACGAAGGAGGACGTCCAGAACGCGGCCTCTGCCAAGGCACGAGGCACGGCTTTCGCCGATGCTCCCGCCGCCGCGCCCTCGAGCCCTGCCGTGGTTCCGCCTCCTGCGGCACCGCGGGGCGCCGGGGAGCGCGAGCAGCGCGTGCCGATGTCGCGCCTGCGCCAGCGCATCGCCGCTCGGCTGAAGGAAGCGCAGAACACCGCCGCCATGCTGACGACCTTCAACGAGGTTGACATGGGCGCGGTGATGGCGCTGCGCACCGAGCACAAGGACGCGTTCGAGAAGAAACACAAGGTCAAGCTCGGATTCATGTCGTTCTTTGTGAAGGCTTGCGTGAACGCGCTGAAGGAGTTCCCGGCGGTCAACGCCGAGATCGACGGCACAGATATAGTCTACAAGGATCACTACGACATCAGCGTCGCCGTCTCGACGCCCACGGGCCTGGTGGTGCCGGTGGTGCGGGACTGCGACACGAAGACCTTTGCGGAGATCGAGAAGGCGATCGGCGACCTCGGCGCGCGCGCGCGCGACGGCAAGCTGTCGCTCGACGAGCTGAACGGCGGCACGTTCACCGTCACCAATGGCGGCGTGTTCGGCTCGATGATGTCCACCCCCATCATCAACCCACCGCAATCGGCCATCCTCGGCATGCACAAGACCATGGAGCGGCCAATCGCGGTCAAAGGCCAAGTGGTGGTCAGGCCGATGATGTACCTTGCCCTGTCCTATGACCACCGGATCGTCGACGGGCGCGAGGCGGTGTCGTTCCTGGTCAAGGTCAAGGATGCCATTGAAAGCCCCGAGCGCCTGCTGCTGGAGCTCTAGTCCCGCGATGCCCGCGCCGGACGCCACACAGGGGAAGGCGCGCCTTTTCACGCACGATGAAACGCTCGCTCATCTCGATCTCTGCCAAGCCTATACCCAGGCCGAGTTCGGGCCCGCCGATGCGTTCCAGCGCGACTACCTGCTGCTGCACCGCGATGCGGGGGTGCAGCTCTACCATGTCTATGGCGATTTCTCCGCGTCCACTCCCCGCGTCACGGGACTTGCAAGCTGCATGTTCATCTCGCACGCCATGCTGCTCGACATGAAGGCGGGCACGCGCAAGGAAACGGAGCTGGCGCCGTGGACACCGGACGACGGGGCGGCAATCCTGTGGGTGGCGGCCGTCGTCGGTCACCTGCCGGGCGCGGCTGCGAAATGCCTGATCGCAGTCAGGGACGATCTTCTCGCCCATCCTTACGCCAGCCGGATAGACCGGATCGGCGCGGTCTGCACGGGCCCGCAGGGCTACATCATGGGACGGTCGTTCGGGCTGGAAGCGGACGGAGCGAAGTACGCCAACGGCTGGCTGTTCCTCGAGCGCGGCATCCGCCCGGGCGAACTCGAGCAGATCGGGCACGGGCTGGACGCGATCTGGACCATGACCAAAACGCGCGACGCGCTTCGGGAAGGGCGACGAATCTGGGATGCGGAATCGGGCGCGCCGCGATGAGCGAAGCTTCCTACGACCTGGTTGGCATCGGCCGTGCCTTCACGGACGTGCTGGCCGAAATCGACGACTCCTTTCTGAAACGGACAGGCCTGATCAAGGGGCGTGGTGTCGAAGCCCCGCCGGCCACGCTGCTGGACCTGCGCAGCCAGCTTGAAACCTACACGCTGATCCCGGGTGGATCGCCGTCCAACACCGTCGCGGGCCTTGCCGCGCTTGGCGGGCGCGGCGCTTTCCTCGGCAAGGTCTGCGACGACGGGCCGGGGCGGGCCTTCCGTAACGCCTTCGGGCAGGGCAAGGTTTTCTTCCCCAACGACCTGCATCCGGCCAGCCCAGGCGCCATTTCGGCCACCTGCCTCGTGTTGTCGACGCCCGACGACTCTGTGACGATGGCCTATAATCGCGGCGTGGCCGACCGGCTGACGGAAAAGGACGTGTTCCTCGACCTTGTCTCCGATTCGCAGGTTCTGCTAATTCAGGGCCACCTGTTCATCTCGGCCGAAAGCCGTGACGCCGTGTTTCTGGCGGCGAAAGCCGCGCAGCGCGCCAAGCGCAAGGTGGCGGTCACGATGAACGACCTCTATCTGAAGCCGGGGCAGGACCATTCCTTCCTCCGCGAGGCCGATTTTCTGATCGGCAACCGCAAGGAGTTCGATGCGAACTTTCCGGGTACGGTTCTGGAAGACTGGCAACATGGCGACGCGCTGTTCGTGATCACGCAAGGGGCGGAGGGCGCGCGCCTGTCCGGCCGGGGCAAGCTGATCCATGTGCCGACGGTCGAGCTTGTGCCCGACATCCGCGTCGCCACCCCCAACTATGCCGGCGCGGGCGACCAGTTCGCCGCCGGTTTCCTGTTCGGCTACACGCATGACCTTTCCTACACCGAATGCGCCCGGCTGGGATCGGAAACCGCCGCCGCCGTCATGCGAGCGGCGGGTGCGCGGCCCAAAGGCGATTGGAGCGGCCTTGCCGTCAAGTACCTGGCGGGCTCCGGCTCCGGCAACCTCAAACTGAACTTCAGCGAGCCATTTCCATGACTGATCAACCCTACGACGTCCTTGTCATCGGCTCGGGCCCCGGCGGCTATGTCTGCGCGATCCGCGCGGCGCAGCTGGGCTTCAGGACCGCCTGCATCGAAAAACGCGGAACGCTGGGCGGGACATGCCTCAACGTCGGCTGCATTCCGTCCAAGGCGCTGCTCAGCACGTCGGAAAAGTTCGCCGAGGCGCGCCACCACCTGGCGGAGATCGGCATCACCGTCGGCGAGGTCGGCCTGCAGCTGGACCGGATGATGGGCTTCAAGGAAAGCGTCGTGAAGGCCAACACCGACGGCGTCGAGTACCTGTTCCGGAAGAACAAGGTCGATTGGATCAAGGGCGCGGCGCGATTCAAGGATTCGGGTGCCGTGATCGTGGACGGCATGGACGGCCAGCGGGAGGTCGCGGCAAAGCACATCGTGATCGCCACCGGCTCCGAAATCATGCCGCTGAGCGGCGTGACGGTCGACGAGCAGCGCATCGTGTCTTCCACGGGGGCGCTGACCCTGAGCGCAGTGCCGGAAAAGCTGGTGGTGATCGGCGGCGGCTACATCGGGCTCGAACTTGGCACGGTGTGGCGGCGGCTCGGCGCGCAAGTGACAGTGATCGAGTATCTAGACCGTGTCCTGCCCGGCATGGACCACGAGGTCTCCAGGCAGATGCAGCGCATCTTGTCGCGCCAGGGAATGGAGTTCCGGCTGACAACCAAGGTGACGAGCGCGACGAGCGAGGGCGGGAAGGTCGCCCTGGCGCTTGAGCCTGCCTCGGGGGGCGAGGCGCAGTCTCTGGAAGCGGACATCGTCCTGCTGGCCGTCGGCCGCCGCGCGCACACCGCAAACCTGAACCTGGAAGCCGCAGGCGTGCGGCTGGACGAGCGCGGGCGCGTCGTGACAGACGAGGGATTTAGGACCAGCGCTTCCAACGTCTATGCCATCGGCGACGTTCGCGCGGGTCCCATGCTGGCGCACAAGGCGGAGGAAGAAGGCTCGATCCTGGCCGAGCACCTTGCCGGACAGGGCGGCCATCTCGATTACGATCTGGTGCCCGGGGTCGTCTACACTTGGCCGGAGGTCGCCTCCATTGGCAGGACCGAGGAGCAGCTGAAACAGGCGGGGGTCGCCTACAAAGTCGGGAAATTCCCGTTTTCGGCCAACGGGCGCGCCCGCGCCATCGACATGACCGACGGGTTCGTGAAGATTCTCGCCGATGCTGCCAGCGACCGGGTGCTCGGTGCGCACATTATCGGCCCGGAAGCCGGAACGCTGATCCACGAGATCGCCGTAGGCATGGAGTTCGGCGCCTCCGCCGAGGACATCGCCCGCACCTGCCACGCGCACCCGACGCTGAACGAAGCGGTCAAGGAAGCGGCCCTCGCCGTCGAAGGGCGGCCGATCCATGTCTGACGCCTGGCGCCGTTATCCTGAACTCGTTCAGGACCCATGGTTTCCGACGCCGCGCTGATACGCAAATAACTTGGTTGGCCGATGCGGCGGAGATGGGTTCCGGATCAGGTCCTTGGAAACGATTCAATGGCCCAGGCACTGAGGGTCCGGGTGGGCGGAGGCGGCGCTCATCCGGTAGTCGCCTTCCCGGCCGGTTAGCTGGAAGTACAGCGGCGCGGATTGCGTTTCACTCGTCCCTTCGCGGAACACCGAGTCCAGCTCCACCTGCGTGCGGCCCGGGTCACGGCATGCGAGGACGGGGCCGTACGACCAGTCGGTCGTCTCGTTCTCCTCGTCGGCTACCTGCAGGGCGGCCGGGATGCGATGGATGCGTTCCAGCTCCGCGAGGTTTTTCGGCATGCTCCAGCGCAGTGCGTCGCTCCACGGCTGCTGCAGCCACTGGTCGACGAAATCGCGCGGCGTGGTCGCCAGCGGCGGGACGCGGCTGTACGTGCCGTCGCTCTCCGCGTAACGGAATACGGCCGGGTACTGTACCACGTCGCTGTCGAGGCTGATCGCGTAGTTCGCGTTCACCTCGAACTCGTCCGGGCGTGCGGACAGGGTCAGGTCCTCATCGCGGCGGTAGCCCTGCTTGTCGTGGAAGATGATCGCCGGCTGATCGGTTCCTGGCTGCGGCTGCAGCACGTCGACGGCGAACTCGCTGAAATTCGAACTGCACCAAGGGTAGCCGTGCACCGCCGCAATGCGCCATGCTCCGGAAACCTCGCCAGGTAGAAGCCTGTACTGGAACCCGTCGCCAAACGCGCCGGAGATCAGGTCGTACGGCGCAGCCTGCCAGCGAAGCGCCCGCTTCCACGCGTTCTCATTATGCTGATAGACCAGCAGCAACGCGTCCGACCCGCAATCGATGCCAAACCGGTACGCGACGGTCAGCACGTCCGGCTGCCCCGCCACCTTCACTTCGAGGTTAGCCCCGTAAAGTCCCGAAACAGCCTCGGAAGACATTCCCCGCGGTTTGGGCGCGCTTGAGCGATTTGCGCTCAGCATTGTCGCCAGTTCACCCTCCACGCTTGAGGGATCGAGTTCGTTAGGCCTTACGGCCAAGTAAGCGTCAGTCAACCCGGCCAACCGGCTCTTCAGTTCCGAAATGTCGTCGCGTGCCGCTGGCGGAACGTCGGGATCGTCGCCCCGGTTTGCGACCGCGACGGCGAGCAAGTCCGACTGCAGGGTCTTGATCGCGGCCGTTTGCGCATCCAGGCCCAAAGGCGTCTCCGGGGCGCAACATGCGTCCAGCGCAAGCACAACCGCGCCGGCGAACACAGCACGTGCGATAAGCGCCGGTTTCATTGCAGCGCGTCGTGCCTGCGATGGCCCGGCTCGGCGGATCTGCACCGGCCTTGACGGCCTGTACGCGGCACTGTGAGTCTCATAACGCGCAAATTACCCCGTCAGCCAGCGGGAAGTAAAGCGCGGACGGCAGCGCTATGGCAACGGCGAAGTCGCGACGTCAACCACCCCGGTTCCAATTCCCGCCGCAGTGTCGGCCGTTCCTCGCACGATGTCGCCGACGCACGCGGAAAGGGAAAAGGCAAGCGCGATCAGAAGGGCTGTTCTCATACTCGTTTGAACACCGGTGCAAGGAGGTTGATCCACCGAAACTTGCGCAGCGCCGAGCGCAGCGCGCGGATCCACGGCGGCATGCCGGCTGGTTGGACTCACGCCACCCGCATCGCGGCGGACAGGCGCACCATGGCTTCCACCTGCTCCCACGCTTGCAGGCCGGAAATCTGGTCGGGGCGGAACCACCCCGCTCCGGCGGCGTCATCGCGCGCGCGCGCCTCGCCGGCGATGTACTCGGCCTCGATCTCCACCAGTGTGTAATGGAAGCTGACCCGGTCGCCTTCGTGTTCCAAAAGGTCGATCGCGGTCAGGACGCGGACGGGTGCGACCGTCACACCGGTTTCTTCCAACACCTCGCGCGCCGCAGCCTGGAACAGGGTTTCGCCCAGTTCCTGCGCACCGCCCGGCAACGCCCATTGCCCCGGCGCGGGGCGCTTGTCCACGGCGCACCAGAAGCACTTTGCCCCCCTGCCAGGCCACCACTCCGACGCCGGTCACCGGGCGAGACGGATACTGCCTGGCAGGCTCGTCCCGCACGGCGCGTTCGTCTGGCGGGGAAGTCACTGCTTTCCGTCGGGCGGCAGGTATTGCTGCAGCGACTGAGCTTCGCTGTACAGCCCCGCAGCGTCACGTTTCGCCAGGGACTTCAACTCGTCGTTTTTCCCTAGCCGCGCTTCCTTGTCGAAAAGGTAGGCAAGCGTGTTGAGCATTTTCTGCTGCAAGGTGACGTACTCGATGTCGAAATCTCCGGTCGTCTTCGTCAGGGCCGTCACGTCCCGCTGGCTCAGCCCATCCAGCGCCGTATCGGCATGGTCGTTGGCGGTCCCGGCTGCTTGTTCAACCGCGTCGTCTACCGGCTGGATCAGCTTGGTGAGCCGGGCGGCAAGCTTGCGCATTTCACGCGTGCTTCCCTTGTCGGCCGCAACTTGCGACGTTTGCAGAATGACCTGCGTCGCTTGCAAGCTTCTGTTCACGAAACTCTGATCCTGGATCGCACTCCGGTCGGAGGCGTTCATCTTGCCGCCCGAAGCCCCCGGAGTCGGCAGAGGTGCCTGCGACTCGACCAGGGGCGTCTGCGCCGAGTTCAGGACGGTGGCGGAGGCGGGTGCGGCATCGCCGGGCAAGCTGGGGATTGCGGGAGGCGCCTGCTGCGACTGAAAAATTCCCTCGAGGACCGAGGGAGACGAATTTTCCTGAGGAGCCGGATCGTAGTTCTTGTAAGTACCGCTTTCCCATGGCGATTGTGCCCGGGATGGGTGGGCAAACAGGGTAAGCGTGGCCAGAGCCGCCGCGGCGGTCGGATGCTTTCTCACCAAAGCGTCTCCCCTTGTCAAGTCCTTATCGACAGATATAGCACACCCCCGCGTGAAGCGCGAGGGTGCGCTGTCCATCGAAGTCTGCGGCCATCGCCGCCCGGGAGCCGGTTACTTGGACGAGGCTGCCGCCGGAACTTTTGCCTCAAGTGCCTTTATCTTTTGAAGGTGCATCTGTAGCTCGGGCAGGGTCTTGGCCGCAAAGTCCTTCAGCTGAGAATTGTCGCCGTTGTCGGCTTCCTTCTGGAAGGCCGCGATCGTCTCGTTATGGCCCTTGTCCTGAATGGCAACGTACTTCTGGTCGAAATCGCCGCCTTTGGCGTTCTTCAGCTGGTCGACCTGAGCCTGGTGCTCGGCGTCGAGATCCTTCGGCACCGTCACGTTCAGGTCCTTGGCGATCTTCTTCAGCTTGGCATCGGCCTTCTTGTGATCGTCGATCATGTCCTGAGCAAACGCTTTGATCGAATCGTTCGACGAGGTCTTCTTCGCGAGCTTCGAGGTTTCGATTTCGGTCAGTCCGCCGTTATGCGCCTTGAGGATGAAATCCTTGTCGTCGGCCGACAGGTTGGACGTGCCCGAGGCGGCAGGTGCTGTGGAAGTCATCGCGCCAGTGATCTGGGCATGCGCGGCGACGGGCATGGCAAGCAGGGCGCCGAACGCGACAGCGAGAAGGTTTTGGGATTTCATGGCTAGTCCTTTATAGGATGTGGTTGTTTGCAGGAAGACTTCAGCGCAAACGTGTACTTGCAGTCCGTTGTTCCGGCAAGCTCTCGCGTGTACGCCGCATTGAACTCGCTTCGGGCGATTTACAGGCTTGAACTCGCCCGGCGCATTGCGTATGCGACAGGGCTTACCACGGTTCCTCTCCATGCATCCGCTGATCGAGATATCGTCCTTGACCAAGTCGTTCGACGCGACGCGAGCCGTCAGCGGCGTCAGCTTCAGCGCCGATCGCGGCGAGGTCGTCGGCTTTCTCGGCCCGAACGGGGCGGGCAAGACAACCACCATGCGCATGATCGCCGGCTTTCTCGCCCCCGACTCAGGTTTCGCCCGGATCGACGGGGCCGACGTGGTGGCCAAGCCCGTCGCGGCGAAGAACCGCATGGGCTACCTGCCCGAAGGCGCGCCGCTTTACGGCGAGATGACGGCGGGCGCGTTTCTGGAGTTCATCGCCGCCGCGCGCGGCTTGGCGAAACCGTCGCGCGGCGAAGCTGTAGGGCGTGTCGAAGCGCGCCTCGCGCTCGGCCCGGTGATGGGAAAGAAGATCGACACCCTTTCAAAGGGGTTCCGCCGCCGCGTAGGCATCGCCCAGGCGATTATCCATGACCCGCCTGTCCTGATCCTGGACGAGCCGACCGACGGACTGGACCCGAACCAGAAGCACGAAATGCGGACGTTGATCAATGAGATGGCGGCGGAAAAGGCGATCGTGATCTCGACCCATGTGCTGGAAGAGGTCGACGCCGTCTGCACGCGCGCGATCATCATCGAGTCCGGACGCGTGCGCTTTGACGGCACGCCGGCCTCCCTGCGCAGCCGGTCGGATTACCACAACGCCGTCGTGATCACCTTGACCGACGAGGTCGCGAAGCGGGCGGAGTCCCCTTTGCGGCACTCGCCGCTGGTCGAGCGCGTGCTGCTGCTGCCGCTTGGCGGCGGCTCCGCCGAACTGGTGGTCAAACCGCGCGAAGGCGCGGGAATCCTCGGCGAAGTCCAGGCTATTCTCGCCGCCGCCAGCATCGTGCCGCAAACCATCGCGGTCGAACGCGGGCGGCTGGACGAGGTGTTCCGCACCTTGACGACCGACAAGCGCGAGGACGGAATCGATGTCGGCGGGGAGACCGCCTGATGCACGGCGCCCTGACCATCGCCCGGCGCGAGTTCGCCAGCTACTTCGCCACGCCGCTCGCCCCCGTCTTCCTGGTGATCTTCCTCGGCGTCGCGGCGGCGCTGCCGTTCTTCATCGGCGGTTTTTTCGACCGCGACGAGGCGGACCTGCGCCTGTTCTTCTCCTTCCACCCCTGGCTCTACCTCGTGCTGGTCCCGGCGATCGGGATGCGGCTGTGGGCGGAGGAGCGCAAGAGCGGTACGCTGGAGCTGCTGATGACGCTGCCGATCACCCCGGGCCAGGCGGTCGTCGGCAAATTCATCGCCGGCTGGGCGTTCCTGACGCTGGCGCTCGCCCTTACCTTGCCCATGTGGATTACCGTCAATTACCTCGGCCATCCCGATAACGGCGTGATCGTGGCCAGCTACGTCGGCAGTTGGCTGCTGTCGGGCGCGATGCTGGCGGTCGCCTCGTGCTTTTCGGCCGCGACGCGCAATCAGGTCGTCGCGTTCATCCTTGCGGTGCTCGCGCTGTTCCTGCTGCTGATGAGCGGGCTGGAGATCGTGCTCGCCTTCTTTCGCGGCTGGGCTCCCCCGATCCTGATCGAGCTGGTGACCGGGTTGAGCCTGCTCGACCATTTCACATCGATCACCAAGGGCGTGATCGACGCCCCCGGCATCGTCTTTTTTGCCGGTCTGATCGCGCTCGGGCTGTTCGCCACCGCCCTGGTTCTGGAAGCAAGGAAGGCACGATGAGCCGGCATACCCGGGCTTGGACAAGCGCGCTCGCCCTTGTCCTTGCGGCGGTCGTGTTCCTGGCGGTCAACCTTGTGGCCGGCGTGGCGCTCGGATCGGCGCGGCTGGACTTTACGGCCGGGCGCATCTACACGCTGTCGCCCGCAACCGTCGGCCTTCTGGCCGAGCTGAAGGAACCGGTGCGCCTGCGGTTGTACGCCTCGCCGTCGCTGACGGGCGTATCGGGGCAGTACACGAGCTACGCGCAGCATGTCCGCGCTCTGCTGGAGCTGTACGAGCGGCGAAGCCATGGGAAGGTGACGTTTGAGACGGTCAATCCCGAGCCGTACTCGCCCGAGGAAGACCGGGCCGTCGGCTTCGGCCTGCGCGCCGTGCCGGTGAACGAGGATGGCGACCAGGCCTATTTCGGTGTAGCCGGAACCAATTCCACCGACGAAACGCAGACCATTCCCTTCCTGGCGCCCGAGCGCGAGGCTTTTCTCGAATATGACCTGACGCGCCTCGTTGCCAGCCTGTCCGCGCCTGCCAAGCCGGTCATCGGCCTGATCGACGGAACGGGCCCCGGCGGCCTGGCAGGCGGGCCGGAGGGCAAGCCATGGTTCTCGTTCGAACAGGCGCGCTCGCTTTACACGTTCCGTCACATCGACGCGCAGACAACGGCGATCGACAGCTCGGTATCGGTGCTGGCGATCGTGCACCCGAAGAACCTGCCGGCGGCAACGCTGTTCGCCATCGACCAGTTCGTGCTGGGCGGCGGCCATGTGCTGGCCTTCGTCGATCCCGATTGCGAGAGCATCACGCCCGGCCGTGAGGAGATGATGCAGACCGGCATACCCGGCGGCGGCGCCTCGGACCTGCCTGGGCTGCTCAAGGCATGGGGCGTCCGGTACGATCCTGCCAAAGTGGTCGCCGACTGGGGACAGGCGCTGCGCGTGGAGGGCGAGAGCTTCGGCAAGCCGATCGTGACCGAGTTCCCGCCCTATGTCTCGGTCAAGCCGCCTTACCTTGCCGAGGACGATCCGGTAACGGGAACGCTGAAGATCGTGAACCTGGTGACCAGCGGCGCGCTCATGCAAACGCAGGAAGCGACGCAGACCAGGAACATTGCATTCACGCCGTTGATCCGTTCCTCGCCGCGTTCGGCGCTCGTCAATGCCGACGACACGCTGGGCAACGCCGATCCGCTCGCCTTCCTCGAAAAATACAAGGAAGGCTCCGGCAGCTTCATCATGGCGGCGCGTGTCAGGGGTACTTCCAACACCGCATTTCCGGATGGGCCGCCCAGGGACAAGGACGGCAAGCCCGTGCCGTGGGCCGCGCCCGTGCTGAAAACGTCCGCCAAGCCTGCGGAGATCATCGTCGTCGCCGACGTCGACATGCTGGCCAACCGTACCTGGGTCGAGATCCGCGACATGATGGGCCATCAGATCGCCTCGCCCTTCGCCAGCAACGGCGACTTCGTTGTCAACGCGCTGGAAAACCTCAGCGGCAGCCCTGCCCTTGCCTCGCTGCGCGGACGAGGGATTGCAAACCGTCCGTTGACGCGCCTTGAGGATCTGCAGCGCGACGCCGACGGCCGCTACCGCGCGACCGAGGACACGCTGTCGCACAAGCTGGACGATGCCCGGCGCAAGCTGCTGACCTTGGCGCCGGCCAAGAGCGACGAGGCGCAAGGGACTCCGGCTTCGCTGACCGACGAGCAACAGGAAACCGTGAAGCGCTTCCGCGCGGAGATGAGCGAGACGCGCAGCCAGCTGCGTGAAGTGCAGCACGATCTGCGCCGCGAGATCGATGTGCTGGAGCACCGGGTCGAATTCGCCAACATCGTTCTGGTGCCGCTGGCCGTCGTGGTCTTTACCCTGGCGCTGTCCTTGCGCGGGCGTCGGCGATGAGGCAGCGCGGCCTTGCCGGACTGGTGCTTGTCACCCTGCTGGCCGTGGCCGCGGCTTATGCCGTCGTCGCCAGGGAAGCAAAGAGAACGCATCCGGCGCCGCAACGCGTGGAGCTCTTTCCCGGGCTGAAGGAGACGCTGCCGACGGCGGCAAAAATCGAAATCAACAACGCCGGAGACCTCATGACCCTGGAACGCCAGGACCATGTATGGACCCTGCCGGGCAAGGATCATTACCCGGCGAACCAGGCGGGCGTGGCGCAGCTGCTCGCGACGATCGGCAACCTGACGGTGCTCGAGGAGAAGACCTCCGATCCGGGCCGCTACGCCGACCTGGCCCTTGCGCCGCCATCGAAGGAAACCGGCGCGGGCCGGGAAGTGAAAGTTCGCGATGACAAGGGCGCGGTGCTGGCCGATGTCGTCCTCGGGCGCATCGCCGTCTCTCTCGGGCGCGCCGGTGGTGGTTTCTACGTCCGCCGTGCCGACGATCCGCGCAGTTGGCTGGCCGAAGGCGCGATCGACATTCCGGCTACCCTGCTCGACTGGACCGACCGCAACGTGTTCGGGCTGAACGAGGGAACCGCGATCCGGCGGGCCGTCCTCTCGGCAGGCAGCAGCCCGGTCGTGAGCGTCGCTCGCGCCAAGCCCGACGCCGAGGCGTTCACCATCGCCCCTGCCCCGCCAGGTACGCCCGATCAGGGTAAGGCCCTGCGCCTCGCGACCGCGCCCATCGCCCTCGACTTCACCGACGTCCGCGCAGTGACAAACGAGGACAAGCCGTCGCGCTCGGCGACGTTCGAGGGCTTCGGCGGTGTGACCTACAAGCTGGACTTAGTGGTCGCGGGCAAGGATGTCTGGGGCGCGGCGAGCGAGACGGGAGCGGGCCCGGCGGCGACTTTCACCGCGCGGCAGAAAGCCTGGCTGTACAAGCTGCCCCCCTATCGCGCGGAAATACTGCAGGCCGACCTGGCCGGGTTTTCCGTCCGGCCCGATCCCGATCCGAAGTCGCCCGGCAATGCGGTTGGAAAGACACTGAAATGAAGCCGGCTTGCGCGGCTATTCTGGGATTTCTGCTCCTGTGCGCGCCGTCATGGGGGCAGGACGGCGACCAGCCCGAGACGCAGCAACCGGCGGCAGCAATGCCGAAGGTCACCGGCGCGACCATTCCCATCCTGCGTACGCCAGGCCCCGAAAGCGTACCCGACCTGCCGGTCGGCGGCGCGGCGCGGTGGGGCGGCAACGGGCAGCCGTCACAGCCCGGCACGCAGATCGCACCGGAGAGCACCATCTCGGGCGCCGGCATGGTCGTGACGCGCCCTGCCGAGGGCGAACAGGATGTCAGGCCGTTGCCCAGGGTCGAAACGCCGTCGCAGATCGCCGCCGACCAGGCGATACGCAAGCAGGCCGACACTGACATCTCGGCCTACGCCGCGCGCGTGTCCGACACGTGCGACGCCGACCTGAAGGCGCGCATAGACTGGACCGCGATCGACCCGCAGGAGATCCACACAGGCAGCCCGGCGGATGCCTGCGGCGCGGCGCTGCAGGCGATCGGGGAACTCTGCGCCAACGATGCGGCGAAACGGCGCGTGGCGCAGCAGATCAAAAGCGTGATCTGCACGGGAGGTCCCACCCCTTCGGTGGAGCTGCACGCCGGCACGATGCTGTATACGGTCGACTGGCAGAGCCGAAACCCCGGCTCGGCCGTTTACGCCTGGCTCGCCTCCCACCTGTGAAGATCTGCCCATGATCCCGCGCTACAGCCGACCCGCCATGACCGCGATCTGGGATCCCGAGCATCGCTTCGCCATCTGGCTGGAGATCGAGACCAGCGCGGCCGAGGCGATGGCGGAACTGGGCACCATCCCGAAAGAAGCGGCTGTCGCCATCCGCCTGCGAGGGAACTTCGACGTTGGCCGCATCGACGAGATCGAGCAGGAGGTCAAGCACGACGTGATCGCCTTCCTGACCAGCGTCGCCGAGCATGTCGGCGAGGAAGCGCGCTTCATGCACCAGGGCATGACCTCCAGCGACGTGCTCGACACCGCGCTGGCGGTGCAGCTGGCGCAGGCGACCGACCTGCTGCTGGAAGGCGTCGCCGCCGTGCGCCAGGCGCTGAAACGGCGGGCCCTGGAATACAAATACGTGCCCACCATCGGCCGCAGCCACGGCATCCATGCCGAGCCGACCACGTTCGGGCTGAAACTGGCCGGCCACTACGCCGCCTTTACCCGTGCCGAGTCACGATTGCTGCAAGCCCGGGCGGAGATCGCGGTGTGCGCCATTTCCGGCCCGGTCGGCACCTTCGCCACGGTCGATCCGCGCGTCGAGGCCTATGTCTCCGCGCGCCTCGGCCTCGGGATCGAGCCTGTTTCGACCCAAATCATTCCGCGCGACCGCCACGCCATGTACTTCGCGACGCTGGGCGTGATCGCCAGCAGCATCGAGAACCTGGCGACCGAGATCCGCCACCTGCAACGCTCCGAAGTGCGCGAGGCGGAGGAGTACTTCACCCCCGGGCAGAAGGGCTCGTCGGCGATGCCGCACAAGCGCAACCCGGTCCTGTCCGAGAACCTGACCGGCCTTGCCCGCATCGTGCGCGCCGCGGTGACTCCGGCGCTGGAGAACGTGACGCTGTGGCACGAGCGCGACATCTCGCATTCAGCGGTCGAGCGCGTGTTCGCCCCGGACGCCACCATCGCGCTGGACTTCGCCCTGTTCCGCACCGCCGGGCTGGTCGGCGACATGGTGATCTACCCCGAGGCGATGCGCCGCAACCTCGACCAGTACGGCGGACTGGTTTTCTCGCAGCGCGTGCTGCTGGCCCTGACGCAAGCCGGCATGAGCCGCGAGACCGCCTACGCCGCCGTGCAGCGCTGCGCAATGAAGGTGTGGGACGAGCCGGCGAGCGGGGGCGAGCCTGTGTTCCTGACGCACCTGAAAGCCGACGCCGAGATCGCGCGGTATCTGAGCCCGTACGGGCTGGCCGAGCTGTTCGACGAGAGCTTCTATTTCCGCCATGTGGACGAGATCTTCGAGCGGGTGTTCGCGGATGGCGACTGATAGCCGCGCTGGGCTCTCCAAGACGAACAGGTATCCTTAAACCCCAAGCGGCATGATTTTTTGCGGGAACCCGGTTTGGTCCAACCCTGTTTGCATCGCGAACCGGAGCCCGTCATGACCAAGCAGCACAGCCTTTCCGACCCGGACCAGTATACGCAGCCCGATCTGCGCGACCGGCTGAAAGAGGAGATCATCGCCGGCGACAAGGGCGGGCGGGCCGGGCAGTGGAGCGCGCGCAAGGCGCAGTTGCTGGCGCACGAGTACGAGGCGCAGGGCGGCGGCTACAAGCATCCGCGCAGCGAGGCGCAGGAAAGCCTGAAGCAGTGGGGCGAGGAGGATTGGACCACCGCCGACGGCAAGCCCGCCGAGCGAAGTGAGACTACTGCCCGCTACCTGCCGAAGAAAGCCTGGGACGAGCTGAGCCCGGCGGAAAAGAAGGCGACGGACGGGAAGAAGCGCGCCGGGTCGCGCGAGGGGAAGCAGTTCGTCGCCAATACGGAGAAAGCCGCCAGAGCGCGCAAGGGGGCGAGCAAGGGCTGAGTCCAGACATCGTCTCCCTTGCGGAAATACTAAAAGTCTGTTAATAAGCTAAATAATTACCTCATTTTGCGGGAGAGAACGGGTGACAATTTATGATCGTATTTCCGATGTCCATGTGGACCTTGTAGATCGCCATCACCTAGGCTTCGGGGTCATGAGACAAGACGGTCTTCGCACCCTCGACATGAGTGACAACCTGAGCAGAGCGGTATCGTTGCGCAATCGGGAGGAAGCGGAAGCCAACGAACAAAAACTTTTTACATTTGCGAAAGTACCGCCGCAGCCCGAGTTCGCGCAAAGGCAATTGGTCGCCTCGGTCACTGCGGAAGCGCGGGGGCACAATATCCTAAAAAGCACGAAGGCCGCGATCCTACTCGGTCGCCTGCTTGAGGACAGTCCTGTAACCCTACGATTTGCCGAGCAATCATTTACAATCACTCCGTCGGACAAAGCCCGCCACGTTGCAAAGGCGATTGGCCAGCGGCTTGCAGGGCCTAACACAAATTCGCATTCAATGTCATCCTGAACGAAGCAAAGGATTTGATTATCGCAGCCGTTCCGCAGAGACTTGATGCTAACTTGGCACCGTCGAGCAGATCCTTCGCTACGCTCAGGATGACAAGGTCAGCTTTTTGCGCATGTCCAGATGCGGGATCCCGATCCTGAACTAAGTTTCGCCTTCGACTACATACCCCAGCCGCGCATAGAAGCCGACCGCGCTTTCCCGCGCCGCCAGTGCGACCTCGCGCCAGCCGCGCCCAGCGGCGATGCGTTCCAGTTCGCGCACCAGCCTTGCGCCGATTCCCTGCCACTGTGCTTCCGGGGCGACCGCCATCTGCCGCAAATGCGCCTGTCCGTGCTTCCCCGGCGGACTGAGGATGACCACGCCAACCACGGCCTCGCCGTCCAGTGCCGCGATGTGGATGTTGTGGCCTTCGGCCATGAGCTCGTCGCGCGCAAAGTCGAGGCCAAGCGGGGTCCGCAGCACGCGGCGGCGCAGGTCGACCGTTTTCCAATACGCGGGGCTGTCGTGAACGACCGTGCGGATTTCTATCAATCTGTCATCCTGAGCGAAATGAAGGACCACGCATCCACGGCAAGCCGCAACTTAAGCAACTCGACGGCGTAGACCAGATCCTTCGCGGCGCTCAGGACGACATCGCTGAAGTAAACTAATGCCCGCTGATGCGTTTCTTGTCCGCGGCGGCGGTCGCGGTGGCGCCGCGCTTGGTCTTCTGCAACTCCATCTCCTGCATCAGCAGGTCGATGCCCTCGGTTTCCTCGTCGTTGTTGTCGATCTCGGACTGGAACACGCGGTAGACTTCCTCGGCGGTGGTCAGGCCCTCGCGGATCTTGCCGACGGCGTCGGACACCATCGATGGCCACCAGCGCTCGCCGTTGATCGCGCGCTGCACCTCGCCCTCGTTGCGAAACAGCGCGCATTCGGCGACAACGGTGCGGCCGGCGTAACCGGTGAACAGGCAGGTCTCGCAGCCCTCGCCCTTGCACGCCGAGCAGACAGTGCGGACAAGGCGCTGCACCATGACGCCGCGCAGCAGCGGCTTCAGGTCGAAGTCGTTGACGCCCAGCGAGCGCAGGCGGCCCATGGCGCCCCGGACCGTACCGGTGTGCAGCGTCGCCAGCACCAGGTGGCCCGTTTCCGCGGCGCGCAGCGTCAGCTTGGCGGTTTCGACGTCGCGCACCTCGCCCAGCATGATGACGTCGGGGTCGGCGCGCATGAAGGCGCGGAGCGCGAAGGCGAAGTCGAGGCCGACGATCGGGTTGACGTTCACCTGGCCGACATAGGGGATGCGGTACTCGACCGGATCCTCGACAGTGCGGATCGCCTTGCCGAAGCGGTCCATCTCGCGCACGGTGGCGTTGAGCGTCGTCGTCTTGCCCGAGCCCGTCGCGCCGCAGATGAGGCAAAGGCCGAAGGGATAGTTGACCGACGATCGCCAGCTGGCGATCTGGGTGATGCCGAGCTCGGCCAGCGAGCGCTGCGCCTTGTCGGGGTCGAGAAGCCGGATGACGATGATTTCGCCGTTGACCGTCGGCACGGTCGCGACGCGCATGTCGACCAGGCGGTTGCGGAACTCCATGGTGAAGCCGCCATCCTGCGGGATGCGGGTTTCCACCTGGTCCATGCGGCTGCGGTCCTTGATCTGCGCCGCCAGTACGCCGAACTGCTCCAGCGAGCCTTCGTGGATGATCTTGCGGATGCCGAGGTGGCGGAAGAACACGGTGTAGGAGCGCAGGCGCGGCTCGATATGGATGTCCGACGCGCCCACCAGGATCGCCTTCTTCATGATCATGTCGACGATCTCGGCGTCGTCCTCGACGTTGTTCATCGAGGAGTCGTCGTTCTCGCGCGTGATGCCTTCGATGAAGTTGGTAAGGTCGCCCGGCGACAGCGAGACGAACACCAGCTTCTTGTCGGGGTAATAGCTCTGCGCGATCTCGCGCACGACGGATTCGTTCGCCAGCGTGGACAGGTAGACGTTCTCGTGCGTTTCGGCGGAAACGACGATGTTGTACTCTTCCAGCAGGTCGTGCGGGATGCGGGCGTTGAACGCCTTCTCGAAGACGATGTACTCGGGCGAGAGCCTAAGGATCGCCTTGACCAGGTCGGCGTAGCGCAGGAAGCCGTTGCGCACCAGGATGTTACCAATGCGCTCGCCGGTGATCCGGCTTTCCATCACGGCGGCCTCGACGGCCTCGCGGTCGGCCAGCGACTGCTCGACGAGGTAGTCGCCGATGCGCTGGTTGCCCTGAATGCCGATGGCCGGAATTTCTAGTTCCATGAACCGTTACCCTCTCGCAAGTTCGAGAAGGAGACTGCCACGGACGTGGTTAACAAAGCGCTGCGCGAAACTGTTATTGGTAGCTGGCGCAGCTGCCGTCAAACGCCATGGTGCCGGGGTTCAGGTATTCACTGTTGACGATCTGGCGCACGCCGGCCTCGAACGAGTACTTGTCGAGCGCGTAGCTGGCCGGATACACGGGCTGCGCCGCGATAGCGATGTACGGATCGGTACCCGCAAGGCCCGGGGCAGACGGGGCCGAATTGTAAACCAGGTTGGCGGCGATGGTCGTATCGAAGACGTTGCTGGCGACGCTGGTGATTGCCGGGTAGAGCAGCGGGGCCATCCCGTTCTTGATCTGCCCGAACAGTGGATTATTCGGAAAGCTGGAGTTCGTGTTGCCGAAGATCGGGTAGTACGGCAGCGTGGTGAACGGGTTCGTGCCTTCGATCGCCTGGTTGGGAAACTGGATGCACGGGGTCGTGTTGTCCGACACGTACAGATACGCCGTGCTGTTGCCGGTCAGCGTTGCGCCTTGCGCGCCGACATTGCCGTTGGCGACGTTGTAGGCCTGCAGCGCTCCGTTCACCGCCAGCGAGGAGCCGCGCACGTAGATGCCGTTGTCCAAAGTGCCATTGGACGCAAGGTACGCCGTAGCCCCCGAGGCTATGACGACGCTGGAGCCGTCAATATCCTCGATCGCACCGCCCGTGTAGGCTCTTCCGGTGTACGAACTGTCCGACGTCGCGATGGTGAGCGCGCCGCTGTCGTTGAACTGGGCGCCGCTGAGAATGATGCCCGGCGTCTGCGTCGAGGTAATCTTCAGGGTCATGCCCGCACTGAGGTTCACCGAGCCCAGGGTCATAGCCAGCGCGGGAATGCCCGAGCCGTTGTTGAACGTATAGATGCTGGCGATGGCGCCGTCGAAGCCGACATGCATTGCGCTTCCCGCAATCGACAGGTTCGTGAAGGTCGAGCTGGAATTGGCGTAATTGTAGAATTCGACGTTCGAGTTCGAGCCGCCGACCGTCACGTAGTTCATCGTCGAATCGCTGACGGTCAGGGTCGTATTGTATACGCGCATCGTGTTCTGCCCACCTGAATAGGTGGAGTTGCGGAACGTCAACGGCTGGTACACGTATTGAGTGGCGCCGGACGCCGGCGTGACCGCGACGTTGTCGAAGGTCGTTTTGCCGGTGATGCGCAAGGATGAAGTCAATGTCAGCGCCGCCTGCCCGCTCGCCCCTGGCGTGGTCCCGATCACCAGGCTGGTGTTCTCGCCCTGCGCGTAGGCGCGCGTCGGCTCGAGGTCGAGGTTATTGGCCGAGCTGTAGCCGCTGCCGCCGGGCGTCAGGTAGATTTCGGTCAGGCGCGGCTGGAGCGATTGCCAGATCAGGAACGCGTTGTCGAGCGTGGTCTGGTTGTTCACGTCCTGGCCCGTGCCGTTGCCGGTGGAGGCCTGGCCGACATACAACTCGGTCCGGTCGGTGGAGGCGATCACGCGCTGGGTGAAGGGGAAATTGGCCGTCACGCCGCGCACCACGCCGTTCGGGACCGAGATGCCGCCGTACGGATTGAGCACGCTGGCGCCGGGCGCGACATAGGTGATCGACGAACACGCGGGCATGGTCTGGCCCGGCCCCGTGGTGGAGACGATGAAGGCGACGTAGCCGGTGCTGGCGGCGCTGCCGCCGCCGATGACGCTGGTAGGGCTGGTGATCACGTACGGCAGGCCCTGCGTGATCGGGCCGCTGTAGTCAGTGACGGAGTACGAACCGCCAGGATAGGTGACCGTGTTGGCCGTGCCTGTCAGCGGGTTGGTCGCGCCGGTCAGCGACATCGGGCAGTAGAGGTAAGGCTGTCCCCACGGCGCCGCGCTGATGACGCCCAGCGTGGCTGGCAGCTGCGTGTAGCTGGGACCGGCGACGCCGTCGGGCACGAATACCGTGCCGTTGCCGTTGAGCGCCAGCATGGCTGCGCGCAGCGCCGAGGCCGCGGTTTCCATGCGGACCTGGTTTTCTTGAAGCTGCGTCGTCTGGCGCGACACGTTGGTGAACGTCAGGAAGGCGTAGCCTGCGGCGGAGGCCAGGCCGATGGCGATAACCCCGTATATGACCAGGCTGATCATCGAATGTCTCCGGACGCGTCTTGGTTCAGGTAGCCATTGTTCGCTTCACTGTGGCCCGCAAAGCTTAAGATGCCGCTAGCCGGCCTTTGGCGCCTGCTGCTGTTGCTTGATGAAGGCGAAGTGCCGGCGCAGGCGCGTGCCGGGATCGTACCAGGCGAGGGCAACGCCGATGACGCCGCCGGCAATCCACCACGGATTTTGCGTGTACGCGCCCCAGCCGAGCGACACGGCGGCAAGGATCCAGTCGAAAAGCCGGATATAGCGTTGCGACTTGGCATAGAGGGACCTGATCTGCATGGGTGAGTCCTCGGACTGAGTTTAGTGGATAAGGTATTCCATGACGTAATCGCCCGCGACCAGGTCGCCGGACGGCACGGTGGCCCCGGCGAAACCGTTTGTAATCGATCCCGACAGGATGGCGCAGCCGAACATGCCGTTGCCGCTGATGAAGATCGCGCCCTGCGCCGCTGTGGCGAGCGAGGCCGGCGCGATGCCGGTCGCGACTTTCTGGATTCGCACGCAGGCAGAGGCGTTTGTATCGGTCACACCTGCGGTGACGCCGGAGTTCGGGCGGCCAAGATCGGCGTAGGCAAAATAGTGGACACCCGAGATGGCGCCGACGCTGACCGTGGCGCTCGCCACGAACACGGGAAAGGAACCGACGCCGCCCGCACCGGGCGGAACCGTGGGAATCTGGGCCAGGTAGGCGCCGCTCACGACCAGGTTGTCGTTGCCCGTAAGCGCCAGGAGGTTGTCGGGTGGAGTGTTCATGTTGCCGCCGAGGTAGGCGTTCCACGCGCCTGCCAGCTGAACGTCCTGGTTGAGAACGGTAGAGGCCTTGGCGACGTTCTGGTTGTTGAGGAAAGCCGAACCGCCGTAGTAGGCGCCCATCAACGAGGCGACCGCGACCAGCGCGATGGCGATGACGGTGATGATCAGGTTGGCCATGGACGGGTCCGCCGGACGGAGGAGAAGAAAGGAAAAAAGGGGGCCTCCGCCGGAGGCCCCCTTTCCGTGGTCAGGACTACTGGAGCATGTATTCCATGACGTACTGGCCGGTCGGAATGATTGCTCCGCTGATGCCGGCGGTCGTGGCGGCGCTGGTATAGGCGCAGCCGAACGTGCCATTGCCCGAACCGCTCGTGCCGGTCTTGGTCGCAATACCGCCGGGTGCCGCGGTGTTCATCGCGCCAGAGCCGGTGATCGAGCCCGTGCCGCCCACCGCCGTCTTTACGATACGGGCGCACGCGCTCGCGTTCGGATCGGAAACAGTACCGGCGCCGCTGCTGCTCGGCGCGCCCACATTCGCCCAGGCAAAGTAATGCGTGCCCGACACGCCGCCGACGGTCGCCGTCGCCGTGCCGACGGTAATCGGAGCCGCCGATACGCTGCC
This sequence comes from Alphaproteobacteria bacterium, assembly GCA_965199265.1. Classification (GTDB taxonomy): domain Bacteria; phylum Pseudomonadota; class Alphaproteobacteria; order CALMVH01; family CALMVH01; genus CBDAQV01. The sequence continues at coordinate 166,138 of CBDAQV010000011.1, forward strand.
CGCCGCTGCCGGGGAATTCGGCACCTGCGCGAGGTAGCCGGCGGTCACGAGGCTGGAAATGTTGGCGGGCGGGGTGTTGAGGTTGTCGCTAAGATACGCGTTCCACGCCCCCTGGACCTGCTGTCCCTGGTTGAGCGCCGTCGACGCCGCGGCGGCCGACTGGTTGTTCAGGAAGGCGGAACCGCCGTAATACGCTCCCATAAGGGACGCGACCGCGACGAGCGCGATGGCGATGACGGTGATGATAAGGTTGGCCATAGTCTAATTCTCCTACAGTTGGATCGTTCGTTAAGTTGACTCAGGTGGGCGACTTGACGGGTTTCAGGTCGAATTGCTCGCCGCCCCTCGGACCGCATCCTTCGCCCATGCAAAAGCGCGACGGCGCCCAGCCCTGGCACGAAACGAATGCGATCGAAGCTTGTCCCAGCTTGTAGGCGGCGTCGTCGAGGCCGCTCATTTCAGCTGACAGGGTGTCTCCGTTGACAGTGACGCGGTAGCCGAGGCCGCTCAGGCGCGTCTTGCACTCTTCCGCCTGCGCGACCGCCTGCTCGGCCGCCTGCGCCTGGTGAGTGGTGATCGAGCTTGCGATGAGGTAGGCGCCGCCGAACTCGAGCAGCCCCATCAGGGCAAAAATTCCCCCGAGCAGCTTTAGCTGCTCGCGGCTCAGGGAAAAATCGGTGCTGTCTTCGACGATACCAGGTATTCTCACGTCTTCCTCTTGCGCAGTACAAGCGCTCTACATGTGGATAGTACAATGACATCCACAGTAAAGCGACTGAAGTTATGTGAACTTTTTCTGACAGGCACTTAATGACGAGTTAAGGTAAATGGATCATTACTGTTTACGACCTGTTAACTGCCATCTTGTCTATCAGGTCGCTTGACCCTGCTTCGATTGGCTGGAAGTGATTCCTATCTGCGACAGGAGCATCATCTCGTACAGGGACGCGCGCTGCGCGCCCCACTGTTCCGAAGCGTCCAAAGACCCGGAGGGCAAGGAGCCGGCGGCGACCGAGGGCAGCGACGATCCGGCAAACGCCGCGTATGCGCCCGTGGCGGTGAAAGGGGACGCAGCGCTGGTCGAGACGACGGGTGCCGAACCGCCGAACTTTGCGGCGAAGCGGCTATAGACTTCGCTCAAGGACCGTGGGCTGCCGTCGGCATGATAGAATACCGGCTCGTTGGCATCGGCCGCCTGCGGCAGGACCGCGGCGGCCGATTGCGTCGGCGACTGCTTCATCGCGGCCAGGAACTTCGTCGCTCCGCCGGCGCCGAGGAAGTGGGCGAGGTAGAGTTCGGTCGCTCCGATCGTGCCGCCGACGGTCGACTGCAGGTACGCCTTGTTCTCCTTGGTGAAGGCCGCCGCCATCTCGGCCGCGACTGTCGGGTCGTTCTTCAGCGCCATGATCTGGCGGCGCTCGGAAGCATCGGCGACGAAGGCGTGCCCGCCGCTGTCGACGCTGATCGCGGTGGCTTCCCGTCCAAGCCCGAACTGCGCGCCGTGCTCGGCCATCTCGGTCAGCCAGGTCTGGTCGATGAACTGGTAGAGGCCCGACGCGCTGGAAGTTTCCGCCTTCGCGCTCGGGTTGAGGCTGCTCTCGGTCGCGGCCTTTTGCAGCAGGTAGGAAAAATCGACCCCGCTCTGCGCGCTGGCTTGGCGGATGGCGCTGACCACCGTGGCGTTCTCCGGCGCGGCGGCAAGGGCGGCAAGGTTCTGCATGGGTCCGGTCCGATTGGTTGCTGCGTCGGACAGGTATCAGCAAGAATGATGCCAGACTATTCTCGCCTTTGCCCTACGGCCTTACCGGCTCATCAGGTTGAGGCGCGGCCGTTCGCTTTCGGGCTTGTGCTTGAGGTGGTTCAGCAGGATTTCATGCACCAGCAGCCCCGTTTCCCCGGTGCCGAGCAGGAAGTAGCGTAGCGCCTGGGTGATGGGCGAGTGCCGCGTCAGGTGCAGGAACACGGCGCGCGCCTTGATGACGATCGACAGGTACGCAATGGTGTTGGCGACCACCGTCGCCTCCGTCACCTCGATGCGGTAGTCGTCGCCCGCGCGCGTGACCTTGATCACCGGCTCCTCGTAGAACTCGGTCCGGTTGTCGAGCAGGCCGACATTGACGAAGGCCATCGGCCCTTCGATGACGTAGTGGGCGAGGATGTAGCTTTTCTCCTGCTCGTAGCGCCTCAGCGACGGCTCGGGCACGGGCACCACGTTGACGCGCTTGGTGATGAGCTCGTCCCACAGGCGGGCCGACCCTGAGTCGCAGAAGTTCAAACGCCGCACCCGCAGCTCGCCTTGGCGAAGGTAGCGGCTGACGAGGCTGACGGCGATCAGCGTCACGATGAAGATGGAGCCGATGATGATGCCGTCCGGCCGTTCGCGCACGTTCTGCACCAGAGCGTAAAGGAACACGGCGGCGACGACCCAGCAGAACAGCGAACCCCAGTTGATCCCGGTGCCGAGCGCGTTTTGCGAGCGTGGCTTGTCGCGGTCCTCACGCACCAGCGCAATCGCGGCGGCAGTCGCGGCCGACAGGATGATGACCAGCACGCCGGTCGCGTACGCGCCGCTCTGGCGGTCGACGTCGGCGTCGAAGACCAGCGTCACGATCAGGTCGATGACGAACAGCACCAGCACCAGCGGGCGGGCGAACGCCGTCCATCGCGGCGCCATGCCGAGGCGCGGCAGGTAGCGCGGGATAAGGTTCAGCAGCCCGGCCATGGCCGATGCCCCGGCGAACCACAGGATGGCCACCGTCGAGATGTCGTAGATCGAGCCGAAGGCGTCACCGAAATACCGGTAGGCGAGGAACGCCAGAGCGCGCCCGTTCGCCTTTCCGCCGTCCTTGTAGTCTTCAGGGGCGATCAGCATGGTGGTTGTGATGCTGGAGACCATCAGGAACACGCACATGATGATGGCCGCCGAGATCAGCAGCTTGGTCGTGTTGCGGATGCGCCCCAGCGGCGGCCTGCCGTCCTCAGGCGCGCCGCGGATCAGCGGCATGACCGATACGCCGGTCTCGAACCCGCTGAGGCCGAGGGCGAGCGCCGGAAAGATGATCACGGACGCGATCAGGACATGGGAAAAGTCGCCGGTCAGGGCGAGGTTGGCATGCCAGTTCGCCACCAGCGACGGGTCGGTCAGCACTACCAGAGCGCATTTGACGAGCAGGACAGTGTTCAGCAGCAGGTAGGGCACGGCGACCGCTGAGGCGAGGACGATCGCCTCGCGGAAACCGGCAATGAATACGCCCGCAAGCAGCGCCAGCAGCACGACGGTGATCAGGAAAGCATGGTCGCCGAGGACCGGATGCAGGTACGGGTTTTCGGTGGCGTGGCGCGCCGCATCGGCCGCCGACAGCGTCATCGTGATCACGAAATCCGTCATGGCGAAGCCCAGCAGCACCAGCACCAGCAGCTTGCCCCACCACCCGCCAAGCAGGTTCTCCAGAAGCGCGATCGAGCCTTGCCCCGCATAGGACCGCCTGGCGACCAGCACGTAGATCGGCACCGCGCCGAACAGCGTCACCGCAGACAGCACAGCCGTCGCGATCGGGGCCAGAGTGCCCGCGGCGATCAGGGCGATGCCGGCCTGGTAGGCGAGCGTCGAGAAGTAATCGACGCCGGTCAGCCAGATCACGATCCACCAGGGATGAGTATCGTGCTTGGTTTGCGCGCGTGTCAGCTCGCCGCCGCGCCGGAACCAGAGTTGCAGGGGTTGCCACATGGGTGGCTAGAACGAGCTTGTCATCACATTGTTCAGCGTCCGCATCTCCTCCAGAGCCCGGCCGCTACCCAGCGCGACGCAGGACAACGGATCGTCGGCGATCGAAACCGGCAGGCCGGTGGCGTGGCGCAGCACGAGGTCGAGGTTGCCCAGCAGCGAACCACCGCCCGTCATCACGATCCCCTTGTCGACGATGTCGGCGGCGAGCTCGGGGGCGGTATTCTCCAGCGCCATCTTCACCGCCTCGACGATCGCCGAAACCGGCTCGGCCAGGCTTTCGGCGATCTGCCGCTCGGTGATGACCAGTTCCTTGGGCACGCCGTTCATCAGGTCGCGGCCCTTGATCTCCATGAAGCGGCCTTCGCCGTCTTCCGGCGGGCAGGCGCTGCCGATCTCCTTCTTGATGCGCTCGGCACTGCTTTCGCCGACCAGCAGGTTATGGTTGCGGCGGATGTAGGCGATGATCGCCTCGTCCATCTTGTCGCCGCCGACGCGCACGGACCGGGCATAGACGATGCCGGCGAGCGAGATCACCGCGACCTCCGTCGTGCCGCCGCCGATGTCGACCACCATCGAGCCGGTGGGCTCGGTCACCGGCAGGCCGGCGCCGATCGCCGCCGCCATCGGCTCCTCGATCAGGAACACGCGGCGCGCCCCGGCGCTCAGCGCAGATTCCTGGATGGCGCGCCGTTCAACCGCGGTCGATCCGGACGGCACGCAGATGATGACCTGCGGCCGGGCGAAGGCCGTGCGGTGATGCACCTTGCGGATGAAATGCTTGATCATGTGCTCGGCCGTGTCGAAATCGGCGATAACGCCGTCGCGCAACGGGCGGATTGCCTGGATATTGCCGGGCGTGCGGCCCAGCATCAGCTTGGCCTCGTCCCCGACCGCCAGCACCTGCGCCTTGCCCTTGTAGGTCGAGATCGCGACCACCGACGGCTCGTTGAGGACGATGCCGCGTCCCTTGACGTAGACGAGGGTATTCGCCGTCCCAAGGTCTATGGCGATGTCGCTGGAAAAAATACCGAGAAGCTTTTCGAACATCGTCTCGCCTGAACCGCTGCCGCCAATGAAAGGCAACGCTCTAAAGCAAGGGAGGCTCAGGCTCAAGTGGCATGCGCCCCGGACACGAAAAAGGGCGGGGCCCCCTGCCCCGCCCCGTTCCCCCGCGCTATCGGATCATTCCGCCGCTTCGACGCGGCCGCGGCTTCTGACCGTGGATGAGTTCGCGGATCTGCGCGGCGCTTCACGATCCGCCTGCTTGGGCTGCTGCGAGCGGGCCGGTTGTCCGCGCGCGGCAGACACGGGCTGGGACCGCGGACTGCGCGAAGGCTGCGGGCGTGAAGCGGCTTGCTGCATCTCGGCATAACGCTCGCGCTGCTGGCGGACATGACCTTGGCGTGGAGCCTCCTCCTCTTCCTCTTCGGAGGAAGCGAAGGTTTCCATTGCCGCGGGGTTGATCTCGCTCTCCGCAAGCTCCGTCAGCTTCTCGTCGCTGTGTTTCTCTTCCTCCAGGGTTTCCTGCAACAACGAGACGATCGTCTCGTGTCCCATCACCTGGGCCAGCGCGGTCAGAGTGCCGTAGCTGGCGATCTGGTAATGACCGATCTTCTGGCTGGACGAAACGATGGCGACGTCCATCACCGCCTCCGGCATGTCCTCGCGCATCATTTCCGTCGCTTCCTCGATCAGCCCGCGCATCGCCTCGCACGGCTTTGCCTTGGCGCGCATTCCCAGTTCCTCGAACACCTGCTCCAGGCGCTCGCACTGGCGGTAGGTGTCTTCCAGGTACTCGTTGATGCCGTCGCGCAGTTCCGCGCTGGACGCTTTCTTCGCCATCTTCGGCAACGCTTTGGCCAGTTGCTTTTCGGCGTGGTAGATATCCTGCAGTTCGTCGATGAACAGGTCGTGGACGTTCCGGATTTCGGACATGGGAAGACTCCTGGATGATTTCACGGTAATCGTTTTGCCAGCCTTGCCGCGCCGGCCCTTGGTGCAGAGTCGAACATGCAATTACCTGTTTGGTTCCGGGAAAACGGGGGTTAGTCTGCCGCCATGGAGCGCACTCTCTTTCACTTGCCGCTGTCCGCCCCGTCGCGGAAAGTCCGCCTCGCCCTGGCGGAGAAAGGCCTGATCTTCCTGCTGGAAGTCGAAAAAACCTGGGAGCGGCGGATGGAATTCCTGGCGCTGAACCCGGCGGGCGAAGTGCCCGTGCTGGCCGAGCCGGACGGCACGACGCTGGCCGAGTCGCAGGTGATCTGCGAGTACCTCGAAGAAGCCTACGCCGCCATCGACCTGATCGGCGCAACGCCGCTGCAGCGCGCCGAGACGCGGCGGCTGGTGGTCTGGTTCGACCAGAAATTCGCGGGCGAGGTGTCGGAGAACCTGGTGGGCGAGAAGTACACCAAAAGGCTATTCGGCCTCGGCGATCCGCACGCGCCCGCGATCCGCGCCGGCCTTGCGAACGTCCACTACCATCTGGAATACATCGAGTACCTGGCCGAGCACCGCCGCTGGCTGGCGGGGGACGAATACTCGCTGGCCGACATCGCCGCCGCGGCGCAGCTGTCGATCGTCGACTTCATCGGCGACGTGCCGTGGGACAAGCACCCCGGCGCGAAGGACTGGTACGCGCGGGTCAAATCGCGCCCGGCCTTCCGCCCCTTGCTCGCCGATCAGGTGCTGGGCATCCAGCCGCCGCGGCACTACGCCGATCTGGATTTTTAACAAGGAGTGCTCCGATGACCGCCCCGAAAGCTTTCGCGACGCTTTGCACCGCCGCCTGCCTGTCCGCCCTGCCGCTCTGCGCCTTCGCGCAAACTCCGCCCTCGCCGCCCTGGGTGCAGCCCGAGCTGGACAGGGTGTCGTTCAACCTTTCGGCGGAGGACTGGGTGGAAACGACCACGGCGCGCGTGACGGTGGACGTGGACGCCGCCATGCCGGGCGAGGATGCCTCCAGGGCGCGGGCGGACATGCAGGACGCGATGGCGACCCTTGCCAGGGGCGCTACTTGGAAATTCGTCGCCTTCGACCACTCGCAGGAAAGCGGCCTCGACAAATGGAACGCGCAGCTGGAAACCCGGCTGAAGGAAGGCGACCTCGACGGCTTGCAGGACCGGGCCAAGAAGGCCAGCAGGCCAGGGCTGCAGCTGAGCCTGACCAAAATCGAGTACACGCCGACCGTGGCGGAAGTCGAGGCGACCCGAGCCAAGCTGCGCGCCCGCCTGTACGGCCAGATCAACGACGAGCTGAAGCAGCTGCAGGCGGCCGAGCCGGACCGCAAGTACCGCATGGGCGACGTCGCCTTCACCGCGCCGGGGGAGGGCCGGGTCATGCGGCCGATGGTGCACAGCCTGGTCAGGATCGCCTCGCCGCAGCCGTCCGCTCCGGAGGAGGACAGCTCCTCCGTCCCGGTCGAGCAGAAGATCAGGATGGAAGCGCAGGTCGAACTGGTCGCGCCCGCGCCGAAGGAGTAGCCCGACCAGGGAGTCGCACAGCGCGACTTTTGAAGGCGAGGACCCGTTGTCCGGCAGACGCGGAACGATTGGGCCCGAAACGGGCCTGCCCCGGCAAAGGCCGGGGTTCGGGATGGCATCCGAAAAGAATGGCGAAGGCCGGTGTGCGCCAGCCTTCTTCACTCACTACCGGCGGTGTTACTCCGGCTTGCCGTCGTGACCGCGGTCGTCGTGGTCCCTGCCTTCATGACCCAGGCCGTCATGCTCGCCCATCTTGTGCCAGTGATGCTGCTGCTCCTCGCCGAACTCGTCGAACTCGTCCTTCTGGTCGGCGCTAAGGACCTTGTAGAGATCCTCGAGCGGGCCGCGCGAAGCGCGAAGCGCGTCCAGCTTGTTGCTCAGCATCTTCTCCAGCCGGTCTTCCTGCTCGAGGACGGTCGGGTGCTGGCCGTGATCCTTCTCCGCCAGGCACGCATCCCGCTCTTTCGCCGCGCTGTCGATCTCGGAGCCATAGAACCTGTTCCAGGCGTCCTGCTGCTTGTCGGTGATGCCCAGCTTGGCCTGCAGGTACGCCAGCTTTCCGGCGGTGTGAGCGTAATGGTCGCTGCACATTTCCTGGTGCCGCTCGGCGCCGTCCTTGTGATCGTCGCCCATGTCGGCATGCGCCGCCAGCGGCAGCATCATCGGCAAAGCGAAAAGAGCGCCCAGTACCCGATGCTTCATATGCTGTTTCATCGTTGTCCCCGAAAGTTGTTTGCAGGAGTGATACGTTGCAAGGGGATGATTCATTGCGCTCGGCTCAAATACCGCGAAGCGTGCGGGCCATCGTGGAACGCCGCCTTGCCTGGTTGATTACCGTATCGGCACAACGAGCAGGGCATCAGGGCGCATGAGCGACGAACGGTACGACGTGGCAATCATAGGCGCGGGCCAGGCCGCGCAACCGCTCGCCTTCTCGCTGGCCGCGGCGGGAAAACGCGTCGTGCTGTTCGAACGCAAGCACCTGGGCGGCAGTTGCGTCAACTTCGGTTGCACGCCCAGCAAGGCGCTCATCGCCTCGGCCTCGACGGCACACGGGGCGCGAACCGCGAAGGATTTCGGTATCCTGGTGCCCGAATTCAGCGTCGATTTCCCTGCTGTCATGGAGCGCGCACGGGCAGTTGCCGCCGAGTCCCGCGACTCGCTGGGCAGAAGCCTGCGCGAAACGTCCAACCCGACCCTGGTGCGGGCTCAGGCGCGGCTGGCCGGACGCGACGGCGACCTGCTGAACATCGAGGCCGACGGCAGGAGCTTCCGCGCAACGGACGTGGTTCTGGATACCGGGACGCGCAGCCTTGTTCCCGAAATACCTGGCCTGGCGGACGTGCCGTTCCTCGATGCCGGAAACTGGATCGACTTGACCGAACTGCCGCCGCGGCTGCTCCTGCTCGGCGGTGGGTACATCGCGCTGGAAATGGGGCAGGCATTTCGTCGCCTCGGCTCGGAGGTCGTCGTGGTCGAACAGGGCGCGCGCGTGGCGGCGCACGAGGACGAGGATGTATCAAATGCGCTGCGCACGGCGCTGGAGCGCGACGGGATCGAATTCCGGCTGGGCAGCGCGGTGCAGGGCGTGCGACAGGAAAAAGGCGGCGTCGTGCTTGCGACCGGCACCGGCGAAGTTTCCGGCACTCACCTGTTCGTCGCCACCGGCCGCACGCCGAACACGGACGACCTGGGGCTGGAAAGCATCGGCCTCGACCCCGGCGTATCCGGGATCATCGAAGTCGATCGGCACCTGCGCGGCAAGGTTCCGGGCCTCTGGGCGGTGGGCGATATCCGTGGCGGACCGCAATTCACCCACACCGCGTACGATGACTTTCAAATCGTCGAATCGCGCATGTTGGCGGATGGCGCTCATACCACCGAGCGCGTTGTAGGCTACGCCATCTTTACCGAGCCGCAGCTTGGCCGCGTGGGAATGACGGAAACGGAAGCAAGACACGAGCGCCAGCACGTTGCCGTTGGCAGGCTGGACATGAAGAAGAACGGCAAGGCGCGCGAGCTGGGAAAGACGGGCGGCTTCATCAAAGTGATCGCCGACGGTGGGTCCCGCCTTTTACTGGGCGCGGCGGCGTTGTGCGAGTCCGGCTCGGAGATTGTGCAGCTGCTCGGCATCGCCATGAACGCCGGCATGACCGCGGACGCCGTCGTCGACGCGGTGATGATCCACCCGACCCTGGCCGAAGCCGTGCAGAGCGCGGTCGAGGCGATCGAGTGGGGTTGAAGTTTATCCCGTTCAGATCCGATCTAAGCTTGTGACCAGCAACACGAAGTCACGCCTCAGGGCGACGGTTCACCCGAGCTCTTTTTCCCCGGCCGGACGTAACCGCTGCATAAATGCCGATCGAACCTACGATGCTGGCGAACACACCCGTCCCTTCGACGGCCTCAGCAAGACCATGATAGTAAATTTCCAAATTACGCTTCTCATCTTCCTGACTTGCCACCACGCACGGCTGTGGGGATGCGTGGGTCACCATGCCTTGTCCTTCCGCCAAGGCTCCGGCCGGAAGCAAAGCCGTTGCAAGCAGGATTTTGTGGGCTGGCCTCATTTTATTCCTTCTATCTGACTGGAGGTAAGCCGAAAGTTGTTACTCCGCCACCTGGGCCAGTTCCAGGCCCATGGTGCGGCTGACGTGGTCGACGATGTGGTCGTGCACGGTCGGCGCGTGGTTCTGGAAGAAATGGTCCGCGCCGTAGACGACGCGGTAATCCATGGTCAGGCCGCGCTGCTTGGCCAGCTTGTCCGACAGCTTGGCGACCAGCGGCTCGGGCACGATTTCGTCGTTGTCGCCCTGCAGGATGAGGCCCGAGCACGGGCACGGCGCGAGGAAGCTGAAGTCGTACAGGCTGGCCGGCGGCGCGGCGACCACGAAACCTTCCAGGTCCGGGCGGCGCATCAGGAGCTGCATGCCGATCCACGCGCCGAACGAGAACCCGCCGATCCACGCCGAGCGCGCGTTCGGATGGTAGGTCTGCAGCCAGTCCAGCGCGGCGGTCGCATCCGCCAGCTCGCCCTCGCCGCGGTCGTACTTGCCCTGGCTGCGACCGACGCCGCGGAAGTTGAAGCGCAGAACGGAAAACCCCATCGCCGAGAAAGCCTGGAAGATCGTGTAGGTGACCCGATTGTTCATAGTCCCGCCATGCTGCGGGTGCGGGTGAAGCACCACCGCGACGGGCGCCAGGGGGTCGGGATTATGATGATAGCGACCTTCAAGCCGGCCGGCCGATCCGTTGATCGTTACTTCAGGCATGGTGACTCGACTTCCACGGTGTACTGCTAATAGCGGCAGCACAATCAGCTAGTCCGCTTGCCACGCCGGAACAGGGGCGACCTCGCGCCTGGCAGTCACGCCCGGCACATTGAACTTCCGGCAAGCTTGCGAAGTGGAAAAACTATTCAACATATATGGTAAATGTTCAAGGAATTTTTCACTTTTGCCGCTAGTATTCTCGCCCGCGACCCGGCGGCGCGGTCGCGGACGGAGATAATCCTGCTCTACCCCGGCTTCCACGCCGTGATCGCGCACCGGATCGCGCATCGATTGTGGCGCGCACGATTGTTCCTGCCGGCCCGCGCGCTCTCGCAGTTCACTCGTTCCATCACGGGAATCGAGATCCATCCCGGCGCGACCATCGGCCGCAACCTCTTCATCGACCACGGCATGGGAGTGGTCATTGGCGAAACGGCCGAGATCGGCGACAACGTCACCCTGTTCCATCAGGTGACTCTGGGCGCGGTTGCGGCGGCTCGTGGCAAGCGACACCCGACAGTGGGTGACGGCGTGGTGATCGGCGCCGGCGCCAAGGTGCTGGGGCCGGTCACGATCGGCGCGGAGGCGAGGATCGGCGCCAATGCGCTTGTCACGCGCGATGTCGGCGCCGGGCTATCCGTCGGCGGCATTCCCGCGCGGATCCTGCGCCCCACGGACCCGGACTACGCGATATGAGGCTCTATCTGGACCATAACGCCACCAGCCCGCTGAAGCCGGAGGCGCGCGCGGCAATGCATGAGGTGCTGGACCTGCCGCTCAACGCTTCGTCCGTCCATGGCGAAGGGCGGGCGGCGCGCGCGCGGCTGGACGCGGCGCGCGCTTCGGTCGCGGCGCTGGCGGGAGCGCGGGCGGAACAGGTCCTCTTCACCTCGGGTGCGACCGAGGCGAACAACTGGGTGCTGCGCGGACATGCCGGCTGGCGGGTGGTCGTGTCGTCGATCGAGCATTCCTCCGTCCTAGAAGCCGCGCCGTCTGCGGAGCGCTTTCCCGTAACCGGGGACGGCACGGCCGATCTCGCGGCTCTGGACGCGCTGCTGACGCTGGCGACCGGCCCGGCCCTGGTGTCGTTGATGCTGGTCAACAACGAAAGCGGCGTGATCCAGCCGGTGGCAGAGGCGGCACGGATCGTCCACCGCCATGGCGGGCGGCTGCATGTCGACGCGGTGCAGGGGGCGGGAAAGCTGGCGCTGGAGGCCGAGGCGCTGGGCGCGGACTTCCTGACGCTGTCGGCGCACAAGATCGGCGGCCCGCAGGGGATCGGGGCGCTGGTCATGACCGGCCTTGCCGACCTGCCGCCGTGGAGCTTCGGCGGCCGCCAGGAAAACCGCCGCCGCGCCGGCACGGAAAATATCGCCGGAGCGGCGGGGTTCGGCGTTGCGGCGGCGCTGGCGACCTGCCCGGGCGAGGAGAACGCCCGTCTCGAAGGCTTGCGCGATCAGTTGCAGCGCGAACTGCTGGCGATAGCGCCGCAGCTGGTGGTTGCCGGGTTGGACGCGCCGCGCGTCGGCAGCACCCTGCTGTTCGCCCTGCCCGGCCTGCCCGCCGAAACCCAGGTGATCGCGCTGGACGTGGACGGCATCGCGGTCAGCGCGGGCGCGGCCTGCTCCAGCGGCAAGGTCGAGCCGAGCCATGTCCTGTCCGCGATGGGCTATGACGAGACGGTCAGCCGGTGCGCCATCCGTGTCAGCCTTGGCTGGAACAGCACGGAAGCGGATGTTGCGCGTTTCGTTGCAAGCTGGCAAAAACTGTACGGGCGGCACGCGGCTCGCGTGGCCCGCACAAGCTGATCACCGGGGGAACAGGCACATGCCCAAGGTCGTTTTCATCGAGCGCGGCGGCGCGCGCAAGGATTGCGAGGCGCCCGCCGGCCTTTCGCTGCTGGAAATCGCGCACCGCAACAACGTCGACCTGGAGGGCGCGTGCGAGGGCAGCCTGGCCTGCTCGACCTGCCACGTCGTCGTCGAGCCGGACTGGTACGACGTATTGCCGGACGCGAGCGAGGACGAGGAGGACATGCTGGACCTCGCCTTCGGCCTGACCAGGACCTCGCGCCTCGGCTGCCAGATCAAGGTGACGGAGGAGCTGGACGGGCTGACGGTGTCCCTGCCCGCCGGCACCAGGAACGCGGGGAAGTGATTTGAGATGAATACGCTTGGCATCGACAAGGAGCCTCGCGACACGCGCGTGGTCGTGGCGATGTCCGGCGGGGTCGACTCTTCGGTCGCGGCGGCGCTGCTCAAGGCCGAGGGATACGAGGTCGTCGGCATCACGCTGCAACTCTACGACCACGGCGCGGCGCTGGCGAAGAAGGGGGCGTGCTGCGCGGGGCAGGACATCGCCGACGCCCGGCGCGCGGCGGAGGTCATCGGCATTGCGCATTACGTGCTGGACTATGAATCGAAGTTCCGCGAGGCGGTCATCGAGGATTTCGCGGATAGCTACCTTGCCGGGCAGACCCCGATCCCATGCGTGCGCTGCAACCAGACGGTCAAGTTCCGCGACCTGTTGCAGACCGCGCGCGACCTTGGCGCCGACGCGCTGGCGACCGGGCATTACGTGCGCCGCGTCATGGGGGAAAAGGGCCCCGAGCTGCACCGCGCCGCCGAGGACGGGCGCGACCAGAGCTACTTCCTCTTCGCGACCACGCCGGAACAGCTCGACTTCCTGCGCTTCCCGCTGGGCCACCTGCCAAAGGCGCAAACCCGCGCGCTGGCGACAAAGTTCGGCCTGGGCGTCGCGGCCAAGCCGGACAGCCAGGACATCTGCTTCGTGCCCAACGGCTCGTACGCCGCGGTGGTCGCCAAATTGCGCCCGGGCGCGGTGCAGCCGGGCCCGATCGTGCACGCCGACGGCCGCGCGCTGGGCCGGCACGAGGGCATCGTCAACTTCACGGTCGGGCAGCGCCGCGGCATCGGCGTCAGCGACAACCGGCCGGGGATCGAGTCAGACCCGCTTTACGTGATCGGCGTCGAGGCGAGCACCCGCACCGTCACCGTCGGCCCGCGCGAATTGCTGCGCCGAGACGTCTTGCTGGTGAGGGAGGTGAACTGGCTGGGCGGGCCCGCGCCGGAACACCGCGTCACCGTCAAGCTGCGCTCGGCGCAGCCCCCCTGCCCCGCCACGCTGTGGCTGAACGAGGACGGCACGGGGCGAATCGAACTTGACGCCCCTCAGTACGGCATCGCCCCCGGCCAGGCCGCCGTGTTCTACGACGGCACCCGCGTCCTGGGCGGCGGCTGGATCACAGGTGCGGAGCGGCGGGAGAATGACATTTTAGGTGAACAAATCCGGTCTACGCTCCTCAATGTAACTTAGGTACAGCTCCATACGGTCGCAAACTATGAACACAGCCGTTTTTGGACTGGAAAGCGTGTTATCGACTGATCTCAGATGAGCCAGAGAGGCGATCAGCGCCGAGCCGCTCGATGGCCCTGCCATTACACCAAAATCCCGTATCAAGCTCAGCAAACCCTCAATTGCGTCGGCCGCAGATACTGCGACTAATCGCTGATAAGCGTCTTCACGAAAAGGACCGACATTGAAGATTTCATCCTTGTGGCGAATGCCGGGAATGAAATCATCTTTCTCCGAAACCACTCCGGTCACGTCGAGTTGCGAGTTGTCCCTCCTGAGCGCGGTTGAAATTCCTATGGTCGAGCCAGCGGTTCCTACCGCGCCGATGAAATAATCTACCGGGCCGACCTGATCCAGTATCTCACGACCGGTGTTCGAGTGGTGCGTGCCGGCATTGGCCGTGTTGCGGTACTGGTCGGTGTAGAAATGTCTGCTGGACTCGCGGCGCGCGCGCTCATCTACGAAGTGCAGGGCCGCATAAGCATCGTGGGGATCCACATCGGGTAGTGGTGTAATCTTGGCACCCTGAATTTGCAGGGCCTTGCGCATTTCGGGAATGCGGATGCGGTTGCTGATCGTTTCCATGGCCACGCCGTGCATGGAAGCGATCGCCTGGAGTCCCCGCGCGGCATTGCCGCTGGATAATTCGATCACATCCTTGCCTTCGCGGGCAATGTCTTCAATGTGCGGACCGAGCATGCCCAAGGCTGTGCGGTCCTTGATGGATCCGAACGGGTTGAGATGCTCGAGCTTGGCAAACAGCTGAATGTTTTTGAGACCGGTCTTGGCTGGATCGAGCCGCAGCATGGGCGTGTTGCCGATCAGAGCCGTCATGCTGTCGACGACGGGAGCCGCAGGTCCCTTCAGCAGGGGACGCCCTGTGTTCGCCAGGACGCAGGGCGTGTTCTCTAGAATGATGGATACCAGCGACAAGTTCTTACGCCGAGCCGTCGTGTGCCGTAGCTTGAACCCTTCGCAGATGTTCTGGCAATCCACGGCATCGTTGATGATGAAGCTGAGACTGTTCTCTGCCGCCGAGCGAGCAACGACAAACCCAACTGAAGGGTACTGGTGAAGCCGCGAGAATATGGGTTGCTTTGACTCAATCCAGTTGGCGATCCAGGCCATGGTGAAACGCTCGTAGCTCGCCTCCTCTCCCTTCTGCTGCCTGACGTCGATGCGATCCGCTAAGCCGAGCCGCGCCACGAGGATACGCGCCAAGTTACAGGACTCTTCGTCAGGGTCGATGATCGTGACGGAGCATCCCGTACGCCGGGCCATCAGCAGCGCCGGCAACGGCATGGCACCGCCGCCGATATACGCGATGCGCTGTTCGGTCAGCATCAAGCCCACCGAAGCAAACCATTCCAGTTCGTCCCGCATCAGGACTTCGTAAATAGCCCCGAAGTAACTGTTGTACACACCCTCGAACTTTAGCTGATCGTATTCCAGTAACGATCGGGCTATAGCCCGCTCTTCCTCGACTCCGGCGCGACATGAAATTGAGAACACCCGGCGAGAAAGCCTGATGATTTCACCATCTTGAGCCAGTTGCTTGACGACATTTTGTGAATATTTTCTGGAGCCAATAGCAAACAGATTGTAGCGAGCGTTATGAAAATCACTCTGTTCCAGCTTGCAGATGTCGGCCGAGATCACGATTTGGGCATTCTCGACGATGGCTTGACGCAATTTAGTGACTTTAGAGGATTCCATCTGGCGCACTTTGACTATTGCGGTTTCACACATCGGAAGGAATAGCGATGACCGTACCAGAAATCTAGTTCATTGGAGGCAGTTCCATACCATCTATTATTTGCACTTACAGGCACCGGGATGTAACCTAGCGGAATAATACGCTTTACGTACACAAGAAAACCGGCGCTTTCGAAGCCAGATATAATGTTATCAATGGTGTTTTGAGCGCATTTAACTGCGGCATGGCGATTGATTGCCTCCTGTGCAACGCGGAACTTTTTATCCCCAATGTAATCGGGATGTGTTGCAAAATAGACTCCTCTAGGCCTCAGCCTATCGAATATCTGTCTGGCGTGATCAGCTATGTCGGAGATAAGGTAGATGACCGCAGTGCTGGTCGCATAATCGAAATCCGTGTCCATCCCATCAAGCGTCGTTCGCGCGAGGTACGTGATCGGCAAACCCGCCTTGCGCGCGTTTGCCTGCGCGATCGAACTCGATGCCAAGTCCACACCGATCGCTTCGCGAAACTTGTAGGTTTGGTAGATGCGTCGGAGCATACCGCCTTGGTTGCATCCAAAATCTAGGATTTTCTTATCCGTGAGATCGGCATCGATCGCGTTGGCGAGGACATCGTCCCAGAACTCGAGATGGTCGTCCTCCATCGACTGATCGCCCTGACCGGGCTCGTTCCACCATTGTTCGATCAATGTCGCTTGAGTCATGAGATCGCCTTGAGAATGATTTTCATTTCGTAACACCTGATCGCATTCCAGACAACAATGTTTTGAAATCGGAATCGATCCGGATCACGCAGAATTGCGCTTGAGTTTTACATAATATTAAGCTAGTTTGAACCATGAAACCATACGCAGAAGCCTATCTTCCCGAAGCGCAAGGACATCGCGTACATTGGGCAGAGTACGGTAACCCTGATGGCCCGCCACTCCTGATGGTGCACGGTTCTTCCAACTATACGTTCCGCATGGAAGAATTTTCAGCGCTGGAAGGTTCTGATGCGCGGGTGATCGTTCCACACCAGCGCGGCAACGGAAACTCCCTCCCAAGGGGGCTTGCCGTGGAAAACACCATAAGTCGCAATGTCGAGGATATCGAGCGGTTGCGGACCTACCTAAACCTGAAGGAATGGAACGTTTTCGCTTGGTCCTTTGGCAATGTTTTCGCTGCGGCGCATGCACAGCAGCATCCCGGGACGACCCTAAGCCTGACCTCCTACGGTCCGTATTTCGGCAGCAACGAAGACTACATGGGGCTGTTCGATATCGATGCGACCACGGCAGACCGCTATTTTGCGCACCACAAAGCGTCGACTGGTTATGACATTGTACGCAGTTCTTTGGCTGCGGAAAGCGGCGGGTTCGAGGACAAGTATCGGAGTTGGGCCAACACTCAGCGTCTTTACGACTCCTGTTTTGACTCTGAAAAAGCTATTAAATCCCGAAGCCATTCGGAATGGAACGAGCTCTTTCAAACACGCCTGATTGATGCTCAGATGGATTACGAGCTGTTTACAAAACACGATAGATTTTTGGAAATCGGAGCGGGAAAGGCCGGCTCACCATCCTTTCCCGTCAATCTGATATACGGTGCAGAAGACGCGTGGGTGCTGCCCAACAGCTACGCCTTTGCTGTGTTTCCGGATGCAAGAACGACGATCGTTCCAGGCGCTAAACATGACGTGCATGATACGTTAGCCCAGGAAGCTTTGAAGCCAATTTTTCAGTCCTTGCCATCCAGCAGACCGGAAAATAAAGCGCTGGAACTACAAAGAAATCCTGGCTCACGCTTGAATGCCTCTCACACTCCGTAAAACCGAAGGTGGAAAGGCTTGCATTCCGCCCGCGGAATTTGCATGTTCGGCCTCGTCCGCACGGGCCGGACCGGCATGGCAGCGTAGCTCAGTGGTAGAGCAGGGGAATCATAATCCCTTGGTCGGGGGTTCAAATCCCTCCGCTGCTACCAGCCGGGCTTGCATCGCTTTCGGCTCGTATTCGCGGCGGCTGCATGTTCTTGCGCCGCGCGCTCACCTATGTCTATTATGCAAGGTCACTCGTTCGACGAAACTTGGGCGGGGACCACGGTTACGCCTCACGAAGCATAGGATCGCATATCACGGAGGGAGCATACGGGATATGTCCGGCACCGAGCGCCTCGAACCGCCAAGCACAGACAGGGTGACCGCGCTGCTCGACGCCTATCGCCGGGCTTACGATACGATGCACGACGCGCCGGACCTGTCGCCCAAAAATCCAGCGGCGCAACGTGACCTTTCCCTTCTGGTTTCCGCGATACGCCGCCCGTGGAGCGAGGAACAGGTCGAGCGGATCCTGAAACATCCCGATGTCAAGGTGCTTCAGTACGGCATGTGGGGACTGATGGCCAAGGCGGAACGCGACTCCGAGCTGTACTGGAACACGCGCCTCGAACGCTCGCACCTGAAGGATTTCCGCCTGTTCAAGAGTTTCGACCATCAGGTCGACGCCGAGCTGGCGTGCCTTGGCTACCCGACCACCAGCATCGCGATGAAGGGGCCGGAAAGCATCCTGATGATCGGCGCCGGCGCCTTGCCGGTCAGCGCCCTGTTGATGTTCGAGAAATGCCGCATGCCGGTGACTTGCATCGACGCCAACCGCACGATCGCCAAGCTGGGGCGCAACTTCATCGAACGCTGCGGGTATTCCGAGCACATCACCTACCGCTACGCCTACGGCGAGGACTACGACCTCAGCCTGCACCCGATCGTGTTCATGTCCAACGCGGTCCAGAACAAGATCGGCATCCTGACCAACATCGCCGAGACCATGAGCGTCGAGGAGCTGGCGGTGCACAGCGCCCATGGCGTGTACGCACTGATCTACGAGCCGTTCTCGGCCCAGCTGGCGCATATTTTCAACCTGAAGTTCAATGCGTACACGGTCGCGACGCCCGAGACGCTGCAAACGACTCTGTTCGCAAAGATGCACCAGGCCCCGACGCACGAGATCGCCCCGCCGCAAACCTACACCGCCGACGACCTGTTCCGCATGCCGATCCCATGGGGCGAGCGGCACAAGAAGACACTGACCCCGGAGGGGTAGACGTCAGTAAATGGCGGCGGTCAACGGATTTTAAACCGCTAAGTACGCTTCTTCCACACCCCAGACTTAGAGGCGTACATGACCAATGCGAAGGCGCCCAGGAAAACCATGACATCGAAACCCAGGCGATGCCGCTCTTCCAGACGAGGCTCGGACGCCCAGGACAGGAACTGAACCACGTCCCGTGCTTCGGCGTCGAGGCTGTTGTCGATCGGCCTGCCGTCAGGGCCCTTGCCGAAATCTACCTTGCCGTCCGCCAGCGGCGGCGGCATGGCGATCTGTTGACCCGGATAGGCGGAATTGTAGTACAGATCGTGGCCCACGGTCACGCCGGGCGGCGGCGAGCCATAGCCGGTCAGGAGCGCATGAACGTAGTCCGGACCGCCCTCGCGCGCTTTGACGATCAGCGATAAATCCTTCGGCAGAGCCCCGCCATTGGCGTCCCGCGCGGCCTTTTCGCTCGGGAACGACAATACGAAACGGTCCGACGGCCGGCCCGGGCGGTCGAAGATCTCGCCCTTGTCGTTCGGCCCGTTCGTCACCCTCGCCTTGCCGGCGATCGCTTCGATCTCGGGATCGGTGTAGCCAAGGTCCGCGAGGTCGCGGTAGGACAGCAGGCGCATCGAATGGCAGGCGGAGCACACCTCGCTATAGACCTGGAAGCCGCGCCGCACCGCCGTTCGGTCGTAAGTGCCCAAGATCCCGTCCTGCGGCCAGGCGATGTGCCTCAGCCGGGCCTCCTTGGCCGATCCGGCGGGGCTGGCCGTCAGCACGCACGCCAGCGCGGCAAGGAACCAGCCACCCCTCACGAACGAGGCGATGCTGCATGAGGGTCCTCCAACACCGCTTCGGCGATGCTGCGAGGCAGGGGCAGCGGCGTCTCGACCTTTCCGATGCCCGGCATCAGCACGAGAAAATGCAGGAAGTAATAGGCCGTCGCGAGGCGCCCGATAAAGGTCCAGCCCCCCTCGGGCGGGCTCGCGCCGACATAGCCGAGCGCGATGACATCGGCGACCAGCAACCAGAACGCGAAACGGTAGACCGGCCGGAACCGGGCCGAGCGCACCGGCGACGTGTCGAGCCACGGCAGCGCGAACAGGATCAGCACCGACGATCCCAAGGCGACCACGCCGCCCAGCTTGTCCGGGACCGAACGCAGGATGGCATAGAACGGCAGGAGGTACCATTCGGGCACGATGTGCGCCGGCGTCACCAGCGGGTCGGCAGGAATGTAGTTGTCCGCCTGGCCGAGGTAGTTCGGGCAGTAGAAGACGACAAAGGCGTAGAAGAGCAGGAACACCACGAGCCCGAACAAATCCTTTACCGTATAGTACGGGTGGAAGGGCAGCGTGTCCTTCGCGCTTTTGGGCTCGATGCCCAAAGGATTGTTCGGGCCTGCGACGTGCAGCGCCCAGACATGGAGGAACACCACGGCGCAGATCACGAACGGCAGCAGGTAGTGCAGCGCGTAGAAGCGGTGCAGCATCGGGTCGCCAACGGCATAGCCGCCCAGCAGCCACGTCGTGATCGCGCCTCCGACGACGGGAACGGCCGTGAACAGATTGGCCACGACGGTCGCGCCCCAATAGCTCATCTGCCCCCAGGGCAGGGTATAGCCCGTCACCGCCGTCGCCATCAGCAGCAGCAGGATCACGACGCCGAACATCCAGAGCAGCTCGCGCGGCCGCTTGTACGAGCCGTAGTAGAGGCCCCGGAAGATGTGGATGTAGACGACGATGAAGAACATGGATGCGCCGTCGGCGTGAATGTAGCGCAGCAGCCAGCCGTAATTCACGTCGCGCATGATGTGCTCGACGGAATCGAACGCCGTGTCGGTGCCGGGGGCATAGTTCATTGCCAGGAACACGCCGCTGACGATCATCGTCACCAGCATGAACAGCGCCAGCGCACCGAAATTCCACAGGTAGTTCAGGTTACGCGGCGTCGGGTAAACGCCGTATTCCTGGACCGCGAAGCGGAAAATCGGCAGCCGCTGGTCGAGCCAGTTGATCAACGGGTTCCTGAAATTAGCCGGCCGGTGCGGAGCCGAGTCGGCGGGCGCATGCGACATGTCCGGCTACCCGATCCGGATGCGCTTGTCGCTCAGGAAGGCATAGTCCGGGACAACCAGGTTCTTCGGCGCCGGCCCCTTGCGGACCCGCGCCGAGGTATCGAACTGCGAGCCGTGGCACGGGCAAAGATAGCCGCCGAACTCGCCGCGCGGCTCGGCGGCTTTCTGGCCCAGCGGAACGCAGCCGAGATGCGTGCAGATGCCGATCACGACCAGCCATTCCGGCTTTTTCACCCGGTCCGCGTCCGGCTGCGGATCGGGAAGCGCCGCAATGTCGATAGCCCGGGCCTGCGCGACTTCCTGCTCGGTCCGGCTGCGGACAAAGACGGGTTTGCCGAGCCAGCTGACGGTGATCGCCTGGCCGGGGCCGATCGAACCGAGATCGACTTCGATCGACGACAAGGCAGGCGCATCCCGCGGAGGGTTCATGCTGTCCACAAGGACCCAGCCCGCGCCAGCCGCGCCGACCGCGCCCATTGCGCGGGCCGTCAGGTACAGGAAGTCGCGCCGTGCGGCGCCCTTCTGCAGAGCACCGGGCAAAACGGACGGATCGGCGGAGGCATCGTCCCGATCAGGCCCTAAATCGGACATCGGAGTGGGTTTTCCCGAAACTGTGTGGTTTACCCTATACGCCCGCCCGGCATGAATGCAAGGCTCAGGGCCTAGCGTTCCGCCGTTCTTCAGGATAGGGATCGTGACGAGAGGTCCGCAGGAACGCTTGTTCGCCAGAAGTGTTTGTTCAGTGCCAACGAAAGGAAGACTTATCATGGCGAATCAGACCAAGACGCAGCGTCCTGCCGGCCAGGTCCAGCCACAGACGCGTCCCGCGGAGCCGTCGCAAGCCCGTCGCATGCAGCAGGCCATGGCGGTGACGAGCCACGGCCAAGGGCAGGTACGGCGTCCCGACACGGATCGACGGCTGAAGGCAAACCGAGGCTGAAATATCGATTTGCAACCGGAACTTTTCTCACCGGCCGGAGTTAGTACGTGACCGCCGCAGGGTGGCACGCCTGGCATCAGCCGGGTTCATAATCAACTGTAAGGGAATCGCATCATGCCGAACAAGGCACACGACACCGCCGCCGAGCATCACGAGAAAGCCGCCAAGTCTCACCGCGAGGCGTCCGCCCACCACGCGAAGGGCGAGCATGACAAGGGCCACGAGGCTTCCGCCACGGCTCGCGGGAACTCCACCGCGGCTCACGAGCACTCCGACCGTGCTCACGGCCACAGCAAGAGCTCGACCAACCACGGCCAGGGCGCTGTCAAGCATCCGGAGTCGGATGGCCGCCTGAAGGATAACAAGTAAGCTTTACAGCTTACCGGACGAAAAGGCGGGCTTCGGCCCGCCTTTTCTGTTTATGCCGAAGCTTATCGACTTCTGGCTTGGCGAAGGATTCACCGGATTTCAATCGCGATCGCCAATCGGGCCGATGGGCATGGCGTGCGCTCGTTGGATAGCAATCCCCCGCAGCAAGGCCTGGAGCCGCCGTTTGCCGCAAAGCGAACGGGAGTGACCCTGGATTCGCGTTTCGGCCAGATTGCAATCTCGGCGACATGAGCATTAACTCACAGCTCTCGCAGGCATGCAGTCACGATCATTTCCGGCGAAGGCAGTACGATGACCGAAAACCGCAAACAACAGGCGGCTGGCTGGTTCAGCGTCCTGCGCGACCGCATCTGCGCGGAATTCGAAACCATCGAGAGCGAGGCGGCCGGCACGCACGCCGACCTGCCGCCGGGACGTTTTGCCCGCAAGACCTGGCAGCGCGACGATGCCGGGGGCCAGCCGGGAAACACGGACGGGGGCGGCGGCACAATGTCGCTGATGACCGGCCGCGTGTTCGAGAAAGTCGGGGTCAACATCTCGACCGTGCACGGCACCTTCAGCCCGGAATTTGCCAGGCAAATGCCGGGCGCGGCCGAGGACGGGACGTTCTGGGCCAGCGGCATCAGCATCGTCGCCCACATGCGTTCGCCCCTGGTTCCCGCCGTGCACATGAATACGCGTTACATCGCGACGTCCCATGCCTGGTTCGGCGGCGGCGCCGACATGACGCCGACTTTCCCCAACGACGAGGATACGTCCGACTTCCATGCAGCGCTCAAACGCGCCTGCGACGGCGCCGACCCCGAGTACCACGCCCGCTTCAAGGACTGGTGCGACCGCTACTTCTTCCTGCCGCATCGCGGCGAGCCGCGCGGCATCGGCGGCATCTTCTACGACAACCTCGCGACCGGTGACGGGTCGCAGGCGGGTTGGGACGCCGATTTCGCCTTCACCCGCGCCGTCGGCGAAGCGTTCCTGGACGTCTACCCGCGCATCGTCCGCCGCCACATGAACGAGCCGTGGAGCGAGGAACAGCGCGCCGCCCTGCTGGTGAAGCGCGGCCGCTATGTCGAATTCAACCTGCTCTACGACCGGGGTACCACGTTCGGGCTGAGGACCGGCGGCAACATCGAAGCCATACTCATGTCGCTGCCGCCGCTGGCAGCATGGATTTGAACTGGACTGTTGAATGCCAATCATTATGTGCTATTAAGAATGCGCTAACCGGAGTCATTGCATGGCCGCGTTTCTGCCCAACCAGCGGAATGGGCCATTGTGGCGCCGCGCCGAAACTGCGGTTTGACGACGCCTCTCCCGTGACCGATCAACCAGAGACGATAGCGAAATGACCTCCTCCACGTTTACGACATCGTCGAACCTGCCCGACCCCACCAGCATCATGCGCGACCACGTTTTGCGGCTGCGCGCCTGGGCGGAGCACCGCGCCGACCCCGACCCGCTGATGCGCCGCGGCGCGATCTACATCTATCATTTCAACGAGCCGCGCGTTGAGAGCGGCGAGGTCTGGAAAGCCAGGCCCGTGGTTCTCATGAACGAAAACCCGATCTGGCGTCTTAACCGTAGGCTTCCCTTCCATGTCGTGCCCCTTTCAGGGCAGGAACCGACTGCGAGCGGCAGGGCCATAGAGGTGAATGGACCCGTAGGTGAAAGCGCCATCATTGCGCAGGCGACAACCATCAACCCGTTCAGGCTCGGCTCATACAACGGACAGCTGAACCCGCAAAGCCTTGACAGAATTTCTAATGGCTTGCGTCGGCAGATCGATCAGTCGCAAGCCGCGACCGGGTCAGACGAGCTTCGGCCTGCGAACGTGTTCGAGGTGCAATGGCACGACCGGATAAACACCAAGACTGTATGCATTCTTGGCTCCGATCATCTCGCCGACCCGAGCTGGCCAGTCGCCGCCACCGTAGTCACGCCGCAGGAGCTTGATCACGAGGAGCCTATGGTGCGCCCAAGGCCCGTCGCGCTGACGCGGTTCGTCGACCAAGGGGCCCATCTCGGCAAGGTCGATTCCGAAACGTTCAGCCGTCTGCAGAAAAGTTTTCTGCGCAACTTCGGACTTGGGATTTAAGCGGGAAGCCGGACGCTAATACAGTTTTGCGAGGCCCAGACAGGCTTCAAGCACGAGACCGGCCCAGCTGAGCCACACCCACGGCTTTGCCCGGCGCAGGCGCGTGCGGATCGTGTCCTCCATCTCGCACGGGATCGAGCCCTTGCGCAGGCGCTCGAATTCCATGCGCAGGGGCCGAAACGCCGCATGGATCATCATGTCAGCGGCAACGATGCCGGCGTAGACGATCAGTTTTGTCGAGAGCCAGCCGGAATGCGTGTCGATCGGCCCGGAACCGGCAAGCGAGGATGCCGCCGCGGACAGCACCGCCGCGATCACGACCAGGCGGATCACGCGGTCAATGTTCGGCAGGTCGCCCCGCCCGGGATGGCGGAAGCCGAACCCGGCGAGCGCCGCCCAGAACAGGGTGAGCAGCCAGGTACAGTAAAGGATCGGCAGGTCCCACCGCGCGGACAGGGTCGCATAGCCGCCGTTCAGCGCCAGGGACACGCCGACCGGCAGCGTCAGTATCAGGCAGAAGCGCGGCACCATGTCCAGCGTGACGAGAATCTGCAGCAGCGTCGTGCGGGTGAACGCCGGCAGCTCGCGCCGCGACAGGCTAAAGCCGAGATAGAAGATGCCGAGGTCGAGGCCCAGCCAGTAGGCGAGCAGCAGCGTGTGCAGCACCAGGAGCAACGTGTAGTACGCGGTCATCGCGCCGCTATATCACTCGGTGTCGGTGGCGACACAGGAAAAATGCAGACCATTCTGTGTCATCCTGACGAAAGTCAGGACCCTGGGTTCGGCGCACTCGGACCCATGGGTCCCGAGACGAGTTCGGGATGACAAACCGGTCACAGGTCGATATCGACCACAACGGGCACGTGGTCGCTGGTGCGGTCCCAGTCGCGCACGTCCTTCAGGATTTCAGCCCGGCGCAAGGACGGCACCAGGCCGGCCGTCACCCAGGCATGGTCCAGCCGCCGTCCCCGGTCGGAGGCGCGCCAGTCGCGGTTGCGGTAGCTCCACCACGAGTAAAGCTTTTCTGTTTCCGGGACGAAATGCCGGACTGCGTCGGCAAAGCCGCCCGCCTCCTGCCACGCCGCGTACTTCTCGACCTCGACCGGGGTATGCGAGACGACGGACAGCAACTGCTTGTGCGACCAGACGTCGTGCTCGAGCGGCGCGACGTTGAGGTCGCCGACCACGATCATGCGCGCGCTGCGCGGCTTGGCGGCGAAGAATGCCGTGGCCTCGTCGAGGAAGCGCAGCTTGTGCGCGAACTTGTCGTTCAGCACCGGATCGGGCACGTCGCCGCCGGCGGGAACGTAGAGATTGTGCAGCTCGACCCCGCCCGGCAGCGACGCGACGGCGTGGCGGCAATCCTGTCGGTCGCACCAGTGATGGACCTGGCGCTCCGTCAGCTCGACGCGGCTGATCAGGGCGACGCCGTTGTATCCCTTCATCCCGTGGCGATGGATATGGCCGTAGCCAAGCGCCGCCAGCGGCTCTTCCGGAAAAGTCTCGTCGGGTGCCTTGGTTTCCTGCAGGCACAGCACGTCGGGTTGCACCTCGGCCAGAAGGCGGCAGACCAGGCCGATGCGCAGGCGGACGGAATTGATGTTCCAGGTGACGATCCGCATCACGCGTGACGGGCCTGGCTACTCGTTGTCGATGTCCTTGAGCGCCGCCTTGCCGTCGTTCTCGGCCAGCAGCGACGGGTCGTTCACGGGGAAGTGGCCTGGCGTGTTGTAGACGAAGCCGAGGATAGGGTTCACCCGCCCAAAGCTTCCACTGCCTTCGGCCATGACGCGGACCTGCGACCAGTCGTTCCTGTCAGATACGTCCTGCACCATGATCCCGGTTTCGACGTGACCTTTCAGCGAACGGGCATGCGTCCAGTTGGCATGGTTGACGGTGATGAGGCGCGGCCCCATGACGCGCGAAACAACGGCGACGTGGCCATGCTCCATCTCGCGCGTGCGGTCGAACACCAGGATGGCGTTTTCCTTCGGAGCGTGCCCGTGCTCGAACCGGCCCGCGGAATTGCCCCACCACTGCCAGCCGTCGCCGGACACGTTCATGCCCGAAACCTGCCGGACGTACTGCACGCAGTTCATGGCCAGCGCCGGGCTGGCCGATGCCAGCACAAGCCCGCAGACGAGCAGCATTCGCAAGCGGCCCAAAGAGCCGCCGCACCTGGAAAAAACCATAAACCCCCATCCATGGTCGTTTTCTTATGACCGCCGTCTAACACGCGTACGCTTAAGGAGACAACAACTGATTTTAGAGGTTACCAAACTCGAATTTCGCTAGGCCACGACCGTTGCCCTCATTCGAGCCGCGAGTAAAGTCGCATAAACCCTGCGGAATTTTCGATGCATCTCCGTTACTTCGGACTGACCAACTTCCTCGTCGTTGGCGGCACGATTCTTTTTGCGCTCCTTCGCCATGGCAGGGTGGACGCGATCGTGATCGACTTGATCATCCTGTTCTTCTGGTGGCAGACGCGCGAATCGGAGCGGCCGCAACAAGCTCCTCATCCTGACGCAAGTCAGGATCCAGGGCGGCACGAGCGCTGAAGCATGGGTCCTGAAATGAGTTCAGGATGACGTTCTTGTCAAACCGCCAGCATCGACTCCGCTTCGCGCACCACGCCCGCGAGCGCGCCCGCCTCGAACGGCGATTTCAGTCCCGCCGACCGCACCAGCTCCCCGAACGGCATCGAGCCGCCAAGGCCGCATAGCGCGACGTAGGATTCGAGCGCGCCCGCGTAGTCGGTCCGTGACCACGTCCAGTACTGCAGCGCGCAGCACAGCGCGAGAGTATAGTCGATGTAGTAGAAGGGCGATTGGTAAATATGCGCCTTGGCCTGCCAGCGGCCCCCCTTGGCCGGGTAGGCCAGGTCGCCGTAATCGGTCCAGGGCATGTACGTCTTCTCCAGGCGCTGCCACATCCCGTGCCGCTCGGCCGGAGTCGCCTGCGGATTTGCGTAGACCTCGTGCTGAAAGTGGTCGACGCAGGCGCCATACGGCAGGAACGCCAGCGCGTTGGTCAGGTGCATGCGGCGGTAGCGGTCCGCCATGCCCGGCTCCAGCATCAGCCCGATCTGCGGATGGCTGAGATACTCCAGGGCCATCGAATTGATCTCGGCCGCCTCCATTGTCGGCCACAGGTACTCGAGGATCGGCTGGTGCCGGCTCTCCCATGCCTGGAACGCATGCCCCATCTCGTGCGTGAACACGTCGATGTCGTGGAACGTGCCGTTGAAGTTGGCGAAGATATAAGGGACGCCCCTGCTGGGGAAGCTGGTGCAGAAGCCGCCGCCCGCCTTGCCGTCGCGGTTATCGAGGTCGGTGAACCCGCCGTCGCGCATCAGGCGGTAGAAGTCAGCGAGGCGCTTGTCGATGCCGTCGAACATCGCCTCGGCGCGGCTCACCAGGACGTCGTGCCCGCCGGCAGGCCTGGGGTTGCCTTCCAGGTCGGTCAGCGCTTCGTCCCAGAACCGCAGCCTGTCCCAGCCGGCTTGGCTGCGGCGCTCCTCCAGCGCGCGGGCAACCAGCGGCATCACCTCGCCCGCGACCTGCTCTCGATAGCGTGCCACGTCGTTGGCGTCGTAGTCGACCCGGCTCATGCGGCGGTAGCCGAGCTCGATATAGCTCTTGAACCCCAGCTTGAGCGCCATGCCGTGCCGCAGCTTCACAAGCTCGTCGTAAAGCCCGTCCAGCTCCGTCCCGTGCGCCGCGAAGAACTCCCAGCGCGCCGTTTCCGCCTCGTGGCGGATGCTGCGATCGAGGTCCTCGCTGTAGGGCGCGATGCCGGACAGGTTGACGGTCCTGCCCTGGATCGTCACCTTGCCGGCGCTCATCAGCTCGGTATACCGGGCGCACAGGGTGGATTCCTGCTCGAGGTCGGCGGCTATCACCGGCTCGAACGTCGTGACGCCGACTTCCCACAGCCGCACCGCGTGGCGGCCCACCAGCGCTTCCAGCCCGGCGCGATCGGAGTCCGCCAGGAGGCGGCGGGTCAGCGCGATGCCGTGCTCGGTCATCTTGGGCGCGAGCGCGTCGGCATACTCGCGTTCGGCCTTCGCCTCGGCGCTGGCGGTGTCCTGCGAAAAGCGCAGGCCGACCAGCGCGTGCCACGTCGCGTGTTCGCGCTGCAACCGGTCCCACCCTTTCAGCGCCTCCGCTCGCCTGCCCTCGTCGAGGGCGGCGTTGAGCACCTGATAGTCGCGCATTAACGTTTCCTCGCTCGGACGCACGGAGGTGATCTCGGAGAACTGGATGGACATGGCAAGCCCCTTCTGAGTCAGTCGCTTATCCTCACGGCTTGCGCCCGCCCGGTCAAGCGGCGGAACCGCGGAATCGCTTTTGCGTTCCCCTAGCATGACCATCAATGAAAACGACGACAGCCTGGGCGGGCCGGACGAACAGGAAGGCCTCAACGAACGCTGGGAGGTTGCGGTCGACTGCATGCCGGGCAGCCGCGACCGCTTTTTCCTGATGTACCAGGACCTGACGCATCTGCGCTTGAAGGGGCCGGACACGGGCGACCCGGACACAGGCGAAGAGGGCTACACAGAGCAGCAGATCCTGGAGCGCCTGGGTGAGTTCGGCTACTCGCCGCAGTCGATGCTGACCATGCTGGAGGCCGCGCGCCACCGCGCCGAGCACGCGCCTCGCCCGGAAGCCCGCGGAGACGCGTGATGAACGGAATTTGGGGCGGGTGGAAGGTGCTAGATCCCGCGGCGCAAGACGGGTACGCCTATGTCATGCGCGTTCCCGGGCCGCACGGCGCCTCGTGGTGCATCGGCCGTTGGGACCACGAATGGGAAGCGTATTTCCAATGCTTCGACAGCGACCACGGCACGAACGTGCGGATCGAGCCGACGCATTACATGCCAGGGCCCGACCTCGACGTTGCGCAACTGCCGGACGCCGCGCACTACAAGCGCGAAGGGGAATAGCCGTAACGCAAAAAGGGCCGGCCGGAGCCGAGGCTCCGGCCGGCCCTTACCGTCGTCCTGGACAGCCGTGAAGCGGCGTGATCCAAAATCCATCTCTCCGTTTTGCCGTTAATGAAAGTACTTCTTCAGTCGACGGTGGATAGACCGATCCTGGATCGAAGTCCTTAGGGGCTTGTTCAGGATGACGATCTCCTTAAAATACTACGATTTACCGGAATCGGTGTTGGGGGCCGTCACGGCAGGCGCCAAGCTGCCAAGATCGGCCTTGAGCTTGGCCGCAGGGGCGACGATATCGGCCCAGATAGCCTCGGTTTTCGACTCGGCCAGCGGGATCAGCGCTTCCAGCGCGGTCCACAGCGCGCCGGTGTCGGCCCCAAGCGCCTCGGCGTCGACAAGGATTGCCGACAGGCTTGATTTATCCCGGACCGCCGCCAGCACGGCCTGAAAATCGGCGGCGAGCTTGCGCGCCGGGGTCAGGACGGCCGCCGCGAGCGCCTGCTCAGCGGCTTTTGCCAGCGGAACGACGGTCTCGACCGTCGTCACCACCAGGCCGATGTCGCCGATGAACATCGGCACGTCCTCGATGTAGCCAAGGATGGAGGGCATGGAA
Organism: Alphaproteobacteria bacterium; assembly: GCA_965199265.1. Classification (GTDB taxonomy): domain Bacteria; phylum Pseudomonadota; class Alphaproteobacteria; order CALMVH01; family CALMVH01; genus CBDAQV01. Next base: position 195,841 of record CBDAQV010000011.1, read on the forward strand.
AACCTTTCAGTTTGAGTTGGTCCGGCTCAACGCGGCCGGAACAGGGCGACCAGCCGACGAACCAGGCCGGTGATGGGGACGGTGACCAGGAACCCGGGAATCTTCACCGGCTGCCTGCGGCACCCTGATGCAGCCATGCCCGCGCCCGCTCCGCCAGCGACGGCGCGACAGGCTTAGCGCCAGGGGTGCACAGCGCGTCGGGCGGCAGAGGCGTGACGACCGGCGCTGGCAGCGGCTCTGTTGCGGCGAACAGCGCCGCCTCGCGCGCGCGGCGCGCAACGAGGCCGGGCATGATCCGGCCGCCGGCGACCGTCCAGCGCATGAGCTCGCCAGGAACCGCGCCGTACTCGCCGCGATTGAGAAAACGGAGCAACCTCGATCCGAGAAAGTTGCCGACGCCGACGTTGTAGGTGAACTCCGCAAGGGCGGAAAACTGGTTGTCGGTCAGGCTGACCCGCACATGCGCGGCGACGAAATCGGCCGCGCGCGCCAGATCGGCCGCACGCCAGGCATCGGCCTGGGATTGCGTGACAACCATGCCTGCCTTCACGTCCGGCCCGGCGTGGCCCCACCCGGCGGTCAACACGCCCGCGCAGTCGCGGTAGGCGTGCAGCACGCAACCTTCCGTGCTGTCGATAATGGCCAGAGCCGCGGCGTTCACCTGTCGTGTCATCCACGGCTCCATGAAAAGGTCTGTTGGCTTGCGGCCAGGCGCGCTGTAAGTCCGGGCAAGGAACGAGCTCACCGTGTTGCGAACCGCACGAAAGACAGCCGGCCACAACTAAGAATATCAGCAATCCTGTTGACTTCCTGCAGGGGTTGTATAACCTTAACCACCAGGTGGGGATCAACGCGATCCTCATGGCAGACGGACGCGAAATGAACCCTCTTGCCGCGCTGGCATTCTGCATCTTCGCCGCCGCCCTGCTGATGTTCCTGCTCAATGCCAACCGAGCCTACGCGGCGGAACGCAGCCGTCTGTCCGCGGAGCAATGGGAGAAACTGCGCTTGAGCGAGGATGACGGCGGCGCCCATTGGTGACCCCGCCGTTGTTGCTCCCCGCAGGAACTACCTGACTCCGCCCAGCGCCCCGGTTTCGTGCACGGCCATGACGGATGCGCTCGCGTTCAGGGCGGCTTTCAGGTCGGCCGCGACCGCAGGCGCAATAGCGCCGAGGTCGGCGACACCCAGCGGGTGCAGCCCGTCGGAGGTGTCGGCGGAATTGAGGAATCCGGTCGTATCCATCACCGTGACGCGCGATGAGCCGATCGCGGCGACGGCCGCCTGGATATCGGCCCAGTCCTGGCCGTTGAACGGGCGCATGACGACCACGGGGGTAGTCGGGGGCGTTGCCGCCAGCACCCCTTGTAGCGAGGTTTCCGCCGCGGCCACGACCTCGGCATCGGTGATGCTGTAGTAGGACGTGTCGTTGGTGCCAAGGTTGATCACGACCAGGTCGGGGGCAGGCGAGTAGGTCCTCGCTTGCCCGGACCAGAGAGAGCCGTACGTTGACGTGAAGGCGGGCACGTTGCCGACGCCGCTCTCCACGAAACCCTGGCGGCTGAAGCCAACCACGCCGACCTCGGCCCCGAGCAGCTCGCTCTGCAGGTAGGCCCAGCTCAGCGTGCCGTCGTAGTAATCGACGTCGTTCGCCGGGTTGGACGGGTGCGAGTAGATCCAGCATCCCTCGGTGATGCTGTCGCCGTAGAAGAGGACGTGCTTGGTCGCCGTGGCCGGCAGAGCGAGCGACGAGCCGCTGGCCAGGGTGAGGCCGGTCAGGACGGCCGCGCTCGCCTGGGTGTTCCAGCGGTCGATGTTGCCGCTCGTACCCTTGATCATGACCTGGAGGAGATGGTGCGGCCAGGCGCTTGACGGCGAGGGGATCGCAAGGCTCACCGACGCGGCGACCGGACCCTCGAACACCTGTTGGCCGTCGACATAGGCGTAGATCTCGGGATAGGGCGACGATCCGAGCGTGAAGTTCAGCCCGACCGTCGATCCGGCGAAGATGGTCTTGAAATAAGCGCCGCCGTTGATGGTCTTGGCCTGCCCGTTCGCCACCAGCCAATTGTAGGGCGAATAGTAGATCGCCGGGCTGGTCGCGGCCACCGTGATGCTTGCCCCGGCCGAGCTGTCCGCGCCGTTGCCGTCGAGGTGATAGAGAGCGAGCAGCCCGGTTTCCGAGCCGGTGTAGGGGGAAGACGGCGGCGTGAAGGCGGCGGTGTACTTCACGTAGTTGAACGCGGCGAGCTCGTCGACTTCGCCCGCGAAATTGTTGCCGTTGCCGTACCATCTTACCTGGATCGCATTCTGGCTTTGCGCTGCGGGAGAGGACGAGGCGTACGACGTGGTGCTGGAAGCGGCGGGCGCCCCGTCGACATACAGCGCGCCCCCGCTGGCGGACACGGTCATGGCGACATGGTGCCAGGCGCCGTTATCGACATTCACAGTGCTGGCCAGGAACACCGTACCGCCGCTGCCGTACGCGCCCTCGGCGTAGCCAGATGCGTTGACGCCGATCCAGCCCGCGCCGTTCTGGCCCGCGGCAACCTCGATCGCGCTGATCGAACCCGACCGCTTGATCCAGGCCTCGAGCGTGTAGCTTCCGGTGATCGGCAGAGGGGCAGCGGCGGAATTGCCGGTGCCGCCCGAAAGCGCGCCGCCGCCGAACTTCTCGGCGCTGGTGTCGTAGGCGGCATTCGACAGGGTGAGAGTGTTTCCCGCGGCGAACGCGCTTGACGAGGAGAACAGAATCCAGATCAGCGCAAAGGAAAAGTTTTTCATGCGGGCTACTCCACGACTTCGAGGATGGTGACCTGGGCGTTGGCAGCGCCGGTGATCCTGACGATGCCCTGAGGCACGAAGGCGCTGAACCCGCGCTCGTCGCTGCTGCCCTGAGTCCCGGCGGAGGCGCCCGGCGCAAGCAGAAGGGTGCCGAAAGACTGCGCGGTGCCGTTGGCGAGCCGCGCTTCGTATCTGACCGTGACGGTTCCCGCGCTCTGGTTCTGGATCAGCAGCCAAAGGCGTTTCTTGCCTGATGAGGGAGCGGCAAGGTCGATTTCACCGCCGGCGCCCAGCGTACCCGTTCCTTCCGTCCAGTCGTGCGGGAAGGTGAGGCTGTCATATTCCTGCACCAGCGCCGCGCCCTTGATGGACACGGACTCGGGGGCAAGCGTGTTCGGATCGATGATGTCCATGGGTAACTCCGTTGGAAAACGAAAACGGCCCCGAAGAGGGGCCGTGGAGACTGGGGAAGGCTGCTGCCGGATCAGCCGAAGACGTCGCGCCGCAGCTTCTCGACCTCAACCAGCTCGACGAAGCGGCTGCGCAGGATCGGCTTGACCAGCACGTCGATGAACCCGGCGTCGAGGCAGGCCCGGCGGGTTTCCTCGCGGCCGTCACCGGTGATTGCGTATACGCGCGGCATCTGCCCTCCGGCGCTGGCGGCAAGCCGCACCACGCCAACCGCGTCGAGGTCGGGCAGGTGCACGTCGATGAAGGCGAGGTCGTAGGGAATCGTGCTCAGCCGGCTGGCCGCATCGAGCCCGCTGGCGGCGACATGCACCTCCAGCTCGGCATCCTTTAGCCAGTCGTCGAAAAGGTTCGAGAATCCCGCCGTGTCCTCGACGAGAAGCACGCGCAGCCGCGAAGAAGCGGGACGCTGGACGGAAAGCGTCATTTGCAGATCCTCATGAACTCGTCGAACTTGTCGCCCAGCCTGTCCATCCGGTCGTCGATCTTGTCCTCGACGCGGTCGATGCGGGTGACGATCCGGCTTTCCAGGGCGCCGCCCATTTCCTTGGTGTACATGTCGGTCTGGAACGCGGTCACCTGCGCGCGGACGCCATCGATGTCCTGGCGGATGGCCTCGTCGACCTTCTCCAGCCGCGAACACGCTTTTTCCAGCGCGCTTGCCCCGTAGCTCCACACCCAGTACAGCGCCGTGCAGGCCGTGACCGCGGTAGTGGCGATGCCGCCCGCCAGCCATTCGAGATGGTTGAGCAGCTCGTCGACCGTCACGTCACGCCCACCGAAGTATAAACGACCGCGTTGTTGCTGGACGGGTTGACGAGGACCGGATTGCCTTGCCCGTCCGCAGCTATGACCGACGTCGGACTCTGGTTGGCCAGAAGGTGCTGCCAGGCATCCTGCGACACCACGGCCTTGTCGGCCGGGATGGTGGCATTGACGCCATCGACGAAAAAAGCGTTCGCGCTCTTGCTGTAGTAAATCGCCATTTCAGTAGCCCTCCGCGTGCCAGGAGATTTGGGCGTTGGCGTTCGTGCAGTTGTTGAACGCCGTGAAGCCGGACGGGTTGAGGTTTGCGTAGGACGGACCGTTGGTCGCGCCCGCGCCGACAAAGCTGGAAACCACCAGGTTCAGCACGGTGTTCGGAAACTCGATCGGGAAAACGATGTTGGCCGAGTTGCCGCCGCCGCCGATCACGCCGGACAGGCCCCATTGCGTGATCCTGCCGCTCGGGCTGGCCTCGTAGCCGTTCTGGCCCCGGTAGAAGGAGTAAAGCGCGGCGACGCTGCTCTGTCCGGTGCCGCCGTTCGCAGGAGAGATGACCGATCCCGCCAGCAGCGCCGTCAGCGCCGCCGCGGTTGTCGTCGCTCCCGTGCCGCCGCTTGCGACGGGAAGCGTGCCCGACAGGCCGCCAGCCGTTGCGGCGGTCGTGGCGCTCGTCGCCGTGGCGGCGCTTGCGGCTGTGAACAGGTAGTTCGTCTCGTCCAGCGCGCCGAGCGCGATCCACGCCGTGTTGTCCATCGAGCGGATCTTCAGCACCTTGTTCGCCGTGTCGTGCCAGAGCTGTCCAGCTTCCGGCGCTGACGGCGCCGATCCTCCGGACGCGCAGGTGTTGAGCGTATCGAGCGCGGCGTTGATGCCCTGCACGGCCGCGAGGCCGCTGAGCGTGCCGCTGGTCGGCAGCACGAGCGAGTTTTGCGACATGTCCTATCCTTTGGTTAGAAGCCCTGGGCGGCCCAGTCGATGACGCGCGCGACGCCGGAACCGCCGTTCACGATCTGCACGGCAAACCCCGTCGTGCTCTTGGTGATCAGCGCGGTATCGCCCGCGCCGGCGCCGATGATCGTCACCTGCACCGCGGCGACCGTATTGAACGGGGCATGGTAGGCGATGGTAAGGCCAGCCGCGGGGACCGCGACGTTCGCGCCGGTGTCGACCCGGTCGGGAACGTCGGTCATGACGGCGAAATCGGTGACGATGCAGTTGATGGTCGCGTCGCTGGTGGCGATCGCCAGCTGGAAATTGAAGTACTGCGCCAGGTACTGCCCGGGAGTGAACGCCTGCCACGCGCTGTACACGCCGTTCGCCTGCGCCAGCTGGATTTGCGGCGTGACGCTGACCAGCGGTCCCGTATCGGTGCCGAGCAGGTCGCTCATCGAAAGGATATCCCCCGAACTCAGCAGGCTGTCGTAGATCGAGACGGCATGCGCCGACCAGCTTATGGCGATCGTCGCCTCCAGCACCCGTCCGGCGTTGACGATGTGCGCGGCAGGCACGGTGTAGGTTCCGGCGTTACCTAATCCGCCATAGCTCAGCAGGTCCGGCTCGGTCAGCACGCTGGCGGTGGCGAGCAGGTTACCCGCGCCGGCCAGTTGCAGGTCGCCGGCCAGGATCACGGCGCCTGATAGGCCGCCGCTCCAGCCCGTTGCCGCCTCGTCGAACGAGGCGAGCAGATTATCAATGATAATGCCGCCCGTCAGCGTCGCCGACGACGCGGGACCGTAGACGACATAACCGGTGGGCGCGACGTACCGCGCGGCGACCCAGTAGGTGCCGTTCGCCCCGGTGGCGAAACTGGTCACGGGCGTTGTGCCCAGCACCAGCGCCGCGCCCCAGCTTGCGCCTTGCCGCACCTCGTACCCCGGCTGCCGGATATCGTCCGCCTCGTCCCATGTCAGGGTTTCGATGCCGGAAACGAAAACGGTCGCAAGGCCGGTGATCGGCGGCAGCGGCTCGGTGTAGGCAAGCCCCTGGTAAGTGTAGACGTAGGGCTCGACCTGATCGAGCGTCGGCTGCCCCGCACCCCAGGCGTTCTTGTCCAGGATCTTGACAGAAACCGGCTTGCCGATCAGCCCCGGCTGCAGCGTGATCTGGCTGAGCGTGCCGTCGCAGCGCACGAACGGGGATCCGGCCGGAGCAAAAGCCGCCACCGTGTCGAACTGCCCGCGGTTGAGCCCGTTCAGAGTGTACAGGTTCGCGCCGCTCTGGCTGCTAGCGGCGTAGGACAGGAACTCGCCGTCTACCCAGCACAGCGAGGTGTTCGCCTCTGCCGCTGTCAGCCCCGGCGAAACGGCGAGCTGGCCGAGGCTGGCGGACAGGTTGACGCCGAGCGCCGCGCTCTGGTCCAAGCCCTCCGCCTCCGCCGGCAGCGCCGTGGTCGTGACGCCGTAGCGCGCGTTCTGCGAAACGGTGGTGAGGTGCGTGTAGTTCATCCCGTCGAAACTGACCCAGACATCCGCGCCGCCCCAGAGTCCCGTAGGCCCGGCCAGCGCCATCCACACCTGCGGCTGGCCCGCCGAGAGCTCGAAGCTGGGCTCGAGGAACCGGGGCGCGAACGAACGCGGCGCGGCGGCGTTGTAATTCGGCTGGTAGCCGCTGCCGGTCTCGAAGTTGTAGAGCGCGGTGCTGCCGGTGCCGCCGAGGTAATCCTCGGCCGTGACCGTGAGCGTGCCGCCATCCTCGCCCGTCCACTCGTCCTCGCTGACTGAAACGACGCGGACCGGATAGTCGCTGAGTCCCAGCCGGGCGTCGGTGAGGGCGACGAGGTCCATCGGATCCAGCATGCAGTACTGCCAGCCCAGCTTGAACGTGAACCGGTTGCGCACCGCCTGGCGCGCCAGCTGCAGGTTGGCGCTGATCTGCGCCGCGTTGCCGTCGCAAAAATAATGCGCGCTGGCGGGCGAGGCGCTCTGCTGCAGGCCGAACACCGCGATGCTGGCCTCGTCGCGCGCCTGTACCAAGTCGGGGTTGTAGGCGTTGAAGCGGTTGAGGTACTCGAGGCTGAGCGCATTTACCTGGTCGGCGGGCCGCGCCCGCTCGACCGTGACCGGATCGCCGCTCTTGTCGCCTGCGAGGAAGTCGTCATCGGTCAACGAGAACAGCGGCGAGCCCGGCGGCGCATAGGAAACGCCGTTGGCGCTGAGCGGGGCATCGCCGTAGGGGATCAGGTTCAGCGTTCCGCCCGACCAGACGAAGGCCGAGTTGCACTGCGCCGCGATGTCGTCCAGCAGACTGGCGGCATCCTGGCTCTGGTCGAACACCGGCGAGATCCACAAGCCCTGCGCCAGGCAGTAGTTCGAAAAATTCCCCAGGGGACCAAGGTACTGCGACGGCAATCCCGCGCCGTAATACGGGTTTGTAAGGGAGTCCTGGATCACAAGCGCCGCGTTCGCGTCGCCGTACGGGCCACCAGTGCCGGCGTAGATGCCGAGCACCTCGAAATTAAAATTGGGCAGCTCGGCCGAGGAGCCGAGCGGGTATCCGTATCCCCAGGCATAGGCGAGACCGGAATAGGACAAGGCCTGCGTCGGATGCACCGTTTCCATGTAGCCAAGCGCCGCCTGATCCAGTGCCCCGCCGGCAAGTCCCAGCCCCGCTATCCCGAGATTTTCAGCGATGGTTTTCGACGCCCAGACCTGGTTGACGCCCGCGATCGGACCCTGGCAGATGCCGAGGATGAACGAGGCGGAGTAGGTGTAATTGCCGCTTTTGGAAGTGACTCCGCCCTTGCCCGCGTTGCCCGATCCCTGCTCGGCCACGAAGTCGCCGTACCAGACGAGGTTGCCGGAAACGCGGCTGGCGCCATAGACCATCTGCACCGGCTTGCCGGCGATCGAGGTCTGGACGTCGATCCCGGCGGCAACGCTCTGCGCGGTCGCGGCTGTGCCGCCGGACGATCCGAACAGGGACATGACCTAACCCCTTAACAGTTTATACAGCGAGGATGCGGTATTGATGCTTTTTTCCGGAGGTTCGATGGGACCTGCATCGCCACTGCTGGACAAGCTGTTCACCGCGCTGGACAGCAAGTACTACAATTCCTGCAAGCAAGCGGGGGAGGCCTTGGAGCTGTCTTTCGGACTCGAGGAAACCAATCCGTTCCAGGCCTTCCAGACCGCGCTGATCGCAGCCAAGAAATCCCCAGACAGGGATGTGCAGAACATCTGCGTCAGTCAGGCGGAAAGATCCTTCAAGACGCACGTCCGCAGCCTCTCGCTCGGCCCCGCCGTTCCCGTCCCGAGCAGCGACATGGCGGACTTGAACCGCTTGGCAGCCAAGCAGACCGTCCCTACTCCCAGCCTCAACCCGCTGAGCCTGATCCGCAGCTTCGAACGTCAGTTCGTCTTCGGGAAGCAGGACTTCTCCATCTGATCACGCCCTAGCCGAATAAGGTGAACCCTTTGCAGCGGCTGCCCGCAAGGCGTCCCTGCCCGGCCTCGTCCAGCATCACGCATTGCCCGACCACCGCATGGATGATCCGCGGCCACTCGATGACGATGGCGCCATGGGCAAAGCATCGCCCGGCGCGGAAGACAGCGAAATCACCCGGGTGCATGTCCGTCACCTCGATCTCGCACGCCAGCCGCCGCACCGGGCCTAGGTAGCGTTCCTCCGAACGGTGCAGATGCCAGTCGGGCGGATAGTCGCCGGTGTCGAACGGTTGGATCGCCCCGCATGCGGCATAGACCTGCAACGGAAACTGCGCACAATCGACGCCGACGCCCTTCAGCCTGCCGCGATGATGATAGGGGGTGCGCAGCCACGACAGCGCCTCGGCAACGACGGCGCTGCGGAGGGCGTGGGACATTTAACACCATCAAGGGTATGCGGTCTGGACGGCTTCGCTTAAGGCGATCGCACCAGGTTATCGCCTGAACGGGGGGGAGGGAGACAGTACTGTCTTTACTCCACTGCGATGCTGACGCGGCGGCTTTCCTGCTTGCTGTCTTCCGGGGCCGGGGTTTCGCCCTTGGCGTCTTGGGTAATCGAGTCCGCCGAAACGCCGTCGGCGACCAGCGCATCCGTCACCTGCTGGGTGCGCAGTTGCGCAAGCAGCTTGTTTGCCGCTTGGCTGCCGGTCGTATCGGTGTATCCGACCACCGTGACCCTGCGGCCCGAACTCTGCTTGGCGATGTCGGCGGCGTGCTGCACCGCTTGCGTGGCGTCGCTGTCGATCAGCGCCGACCATTCGCTGAAGAACACCAGTACCTTCTGCGGCTCGGCCCGGGCGGGGGCCGCGAGGCCAGCAGCGAGAAGGATACCGGCCAGGAAGATCGGTTTGCAGCGCATCGGGTCAACTCCGTTCTTGGAAATCAGGGATGGTTCATAACCGATCCTGCCGCAAACGCAAACGCCCATGCCGACGCGCCTGCGATCCTATACAGCGGTTTCCGGCGCCGGGATGAAGGGATAGCCGGTGTAGCGGCCGATGTTGTCGAACTTCGAGCGGCAGGTTGCCACCGTCTTGTCGCAGCCTGGATAGGCGATGAACGTGTCCCCGACCGATGGCGGAACTGTCAGAGGAACCTGCAGCGCCAGCTGGTTGCCGCCCGCGATCGGCCCGGAGTTGAAGATGATCGGCCGGCTCTCGTTCGCGCAAACGCCGGAGGTCATGGTCAGGTAGCCGTATGCGAACCAGTTCTGCGGCGCGGGCAGCGTGGTCATCAAGACGGCGGCGCTGTCGACCATGAGCAGCGCGCCCGCCTCTGAGTAGAGGGCGCGGTCGATTCCGCAGCGCGCGTCGCCCAGCGTGTTGTTGCATGCGCTCTGGTAATAGGTTCGCGGCATCTGGTTCGAAAGCAGCTCCGTCCAGCTGTTCACCTCGATCTCCGCTTTCGAGCGGCCGAACGTTGCGTCGGCGACCCGCCCCTTTAGCATGGTGATAACGCCTGTAACGGGCTGTCCCCAAGCGGAAGCGAAAGCGCGGTCGATTTCCACCGACGCGCCGTCGAAAGACCCGCGCCGCAGCGCCGCGAACCACGTCGAGCCGGCGATCAGGTCTGTCGCCGCAGGATACACGTTGATCTTGACCGAGCTGACCTGCAGCCCCGTTTTCTGCGTGATCGCCGAGCGGTCGAGCGCCGGCGCGCCGGACAGGTAAGTCACGCCGTTCCACGTCAGCGCACGGTCGGCGCTGGTCAGCGCGATGACGATTCCACCCGGCAGCGTGAAGGTATAAAGGTCGGCGCTGACGAACGTCCTTGTCTGGAACAGCGCTGCGAGTTGCGAGGAAAATGGCTTCATTTCACGCTCTCGAACTTGAGGCTGGACGCGCTGGAAAGCCCGTACAGGAACTTCGTGAAATCGGTCGTGTCGCTCAGCATCCGGCAGCGCCAGTAATATGTGAAGCTGGCGGTGATGGCTGCGCCAGCTGCGGGCGGCGAGGCGAAGATGATCGAGCTGCCGCTTTCGATCCCGGCATCGTGGCTGACGGCAACCGGTGTTGCCGCACCGGCGACGGTCACCGATTGCACCGCGTTGACCCGCGATACAGGCTCGATGAAGCCGCCGAACTCGCGGACCAGCGCGAAGGTGGTAGCCGCGCCGTCGCCCTCGCCCAGAAGCTGGCCGGTCACCGTCTGGTCGTCGTCGTCGCTGTACAGGAAGCTGGCGAACCCGCCCTGAAGCTGGTTGATGAAACCGATCAGGGTCTGAAGCTCGGCGATAGCCGGTTCCGAGCGCAGGAAGTCGAAAGACAACTCCCAATTGTAGCGCGGGTAGGACCAGTCAGCTTGACGCGTTTCCCGGCCCGAGACGCTGATTTGCGTGCGCGTCTGCCACACCGGCGTCCGCACGACGTTCCAGGCAAGGCCGGGTAGCGCGGGAAACACGAGATCGCTCATGCCGCTGTCCTCGGATTGTAGTTCTGGTGCCTTCCCGTAGCGCGGAAAGGTGGGCTACCGCGTCAAAGGACGAGGGGCTGGATTGCCTTGCTTGTCGCTCGCAATGACGAAAGCCCAGCTTTCTGAGCGGTTGCGAAGCGCGCAGCAACAAGGCAACCCACACTGGCCGATGTTTCAAACTTGATCATCGGACTCTTGACGACCACCGTGCAGCCTTGCCCAATTCTACTGGTGATTCCAGTCATTGTGCTCGTGCTGATGCTCATGATTTTTCTGCGGCTGGTCGCCCTGCGCCTGATCGGGCGAGGCCGCCGACGGCTGGGCGAAAGCGATCAGGCCCTGCCCTTGCAACTGCGCCAGCGCGCTGTTAAGCCCGCCCGCCATCGCCACGAGGTCGGCAAGGCTGATGCTGAGGGTAACGGCGCCCGTCGGCTCGTCGATTCCGGCTTTCGAGTGCCGCACCGTGAAGAAGTTCAGCTTGGCGACGCCGTTGCGTATCGATATGCCGCCAAGGCCGTCGACATGGAACTCAGGCGCGCGAAGGTAATCAACGTGCACCATGCTCGTGAGCGAGGGTTGGCCATCGTTGCTGGTGTCGGACATCGGTAGGTTCCATTCTTATCAAGGGCAAGGCAGGATCACCTATACTCGCCGAACAGTAAAGTAACCCGCAACCGGCTACGCGGTTCTCATGCCGCCGAACTGGCCGTTGCGCGCCGCCTTGCTCATCGTTTTCACGATCATGTCGGGCAGTTCGCGGGCCGTGATCCCGCCGCCCTGCATGTTGAAGGTGTTGTTGAACGTATGCCCGCTTGCCGCCTGACCGTTCGCGATCATTCCTGAAAGTCCCTGGCTGAGGTGAGCCGGCAGGATCATCTCGTTCTGGTGCACCATCGCCAGCGTGTCGCCAGGCACGACCCAGCCGCCTGCGGCCGAGGGAATGCTGTCGCCGAACCCCAGCACCGCGGCGGCCGCGGCGGCCGCGGCGGCGGGAGCCAACACCCAGCCGACATAGGGGATCTGCGACACGTTGTTGTAGACCGCCGCGGCCGCCGACCACGCATTGCCGACCACGCTCTCCTTGTTGGCCGCGCCCTCGATCGCCGTGCCCTCGGTCGAGGCTCCTTGCGTCGAGGCGGTGCGAGCGGCATTGCCCGCCAGCGTCGCCGCCGTTTTCTGCGCTTCGGATGCGACCCAGTGCAGCGCGCCCTGTGCGGCGGAGTCGGCGTACTCCGCGGCGATGCTCTGCGCCATGCGCTGCACCGTCTGGTTGAAGGTCTGCGTTCCGCGCACCATGCCGTCGATCGCGCTGTCGAACGCCTTGCCGATTGGCTGGAAAGCCTTGTCCCACGCCGCTTGAGTCTGCTGCGCCGCCTCCGTGTTCAGCTTGATGATCTGCTGGGTGTAGCGCTGCGTCTCGATCACCTGGTCGTCGTTCTCGCGCGCCACTCCCCCGGCGTTGCCGGATGCCGCGTACACCGCCCGCATCGCGGCGATGCGGGCCTGGTTGATCTGGTCCTCCTGCGCCGCGAGCGACTCAAGCTGGGCGATCGCGTCGCCCGCGGAGATTTCGCCCAGCGTTTTCTTCTGCGCAACCAGCGCCTGCTCGGTGGCGATCTGGGCGTCGTCCGCCTTGGCCGCGCCCTCGATCGCCGCCTGGTAGTACTGTTGCATCTGCCGCGACAGGGTTGCGGTGTCGGAGCCGACCGCGTCCAGCTGCGCGCCCAGGCTCGTCCCCAGAGCGTCGCGTACCTGGGTCAGCCCGGCGGAAAGCGCCTGCAACGGCTGCGTGGCCGAACGGATCGCGTCGCCGGCGCCCCCGAAGCTGCTGTCCAGACGGTCCTGCAGCATGTCCAGCGCGTCGCCGGCCGTTTCCACGCCGTCGGTGAAATTGGAAGTATCGGCGTTAAAGCCGATCTCGACCGTGTTGTCCGTAGCCATGCGGCGCCCCTGTACGCTAAGAGGGTCTACTGTTCACTGGAGAACCACCGATGTCCGCAGCCCCGAAAAACCCGCCACGAGCCGAGCCGCAGGCCGGTGCCCCGCAGGCCGGCGCTCCGCAGGCGAGCCCGCCGCCGATCCCGCTGCGCGACGATCCGAACGCGCCGATGATCTACTGCACCGAGCTTGCGGGCGGCGGGAGGCAGAGCGACAATTACGCCCTGACCTTCGCCGCGTTGCTGTACGATCACAGCGAGGGCGCGGCGAAGGCCTACCGCAAGACGAACCTACGGCTTGTGATCCCCAGAATCGCCGTTCCCGCCATGATCAAGTTTCTGCAGCAACTCCAGTCCGCCGACGCGGCGAAGGAAAAAAACTCCACCGAACGCAAGGCCAGCCGGACAATCCAGTAGATCATCCCAGCCGCATCGCCCCGCCCCTCTCTGGATCCGCGCCGAGCAGCCTGGCAAGGTCCTGCTCGGCGTTCAAACGCGCCTGCGGCTTCAATCCCAGACTGGACGCGATCAGCAAGTGAACCGGCGGATGGTGGCGCCAGTAGGCCGACAGTTCGAGGAACTGCTCCATGGTCATGGCGTCGATCCTGTCGAAGCCGTAGCCGCAGGCGGTCGCCAGCAATCCGTAGATGTGCGTCAGGCCGCCGCCGCCGCTTCCCCCTGATCGTCCTCCTTGTTATCCCCCTCCGCGACCTGCGACAGTCCGCTCATCCGCATCAGCTCGGCCAGCCGTCCGCTCGCGGCGCGGAACTCGCCGCCGGTCATGTGCTCGTCCAGCCAGGGTTGCGACACTTCGGCATAGTTGCGCTTGAGCGACACGCACAGCACGGTGGACAGCACCTCCGCCGCGTTGGCGGACAGGCGCGGCAGCACCGCCTTGATCCCGCCCAGAGTCAGCGGCGCGGCGGTATACGCCTCGCCGCCGATGGTGAACTCGATGCCGGCAATCAGCGGATCGTTGGCCTTGAGCATGGAGCGCTCCCTTAGGACGAGAAGGAGATTGTGCCGAGCGTATTGGTCGCGTCGGTGAAGAGCGAGAAATCGAGCTCGGGCACCGTCCAGTCCTCGTTCTTGAAGTCGAGGCTGAGCTTGGTCGACTGCGCCTGGTTGAACTCGTACACGGCGTTGCGGCCGTTATAGGTTTGGAACAGGCGAACCTTGAAGGTCGGCCCCTGCCCCATCAACTGGTTGGTCAGCACCAGCTTGCTGCCGCTACTCGTAGTGTAAAGATAGTTCAACTGGATCGCCGCGCCCTCGTCGCCGCTGCCGAACGTATACACACCAGCGGCAACGCTGTACTGCCCGGTCGTCGGCGCGCTGGCCACCTTGGTGAAGCTCAGTCCCGTCGCGAAGTAGGTGACGCCCAGATCGTCGAGGTAAGTCGCGGCGTTGGCGGCCGCGACGGTATAGGGCGCGGATGCCGGAACTGTCGCCGCCTCCCCGGACGAGACCGCATCCGACGCGTTCAGCGTCCGGGCCTGGCCGAAGAAGAGGTCGGCGTAGGCGGCGGGATCGATGCGGGCGAACTTGGCCTTGCCGGTCAGCTTGGCCGCGCCGCGCGCCGTCGCCACCGGCATCTGGTACTGCCCCATCAGGTCCTTGTTGGTGAAGGAAAAATCGAGGCTGACGTCCTGGAGCACGCCGAACTGAATCGGAGTCGCGCTGGCGATGTCGCTGCGCGTCCCGAACATCTGCCCGGAACCGAAGGAAAACTGCTGTGAGGTGCTGGTCATGACGGGATCCTTTCAGGGGAGGGCTGTCAGGTAGTTACGATCTCGATCGGGATCACGGCGCCCGCGCGGTTGCCGAGGCTGCCTTCGAACAGCTCGATCTCGCCGCACAGGTAGCAGTGGCTGACCAGGCCGCCGAGAGTCTGGTCGGTGCCCGGTACGGGCGGCTGCAACGCAGCTTCCACGGCATCGATCAGCGCGTTGAGCTGCGGCGCGGCCGACTGGCTGGCGTCGGGGTTTTGGGCGTAAAGCGCCACGTCGACGCGCATCGTGTACCGCGGCGGGGCGACGCGGCTGCGCGCCACCGTTTCTCCGGCCTGGCTCATGTACAGCGCCGGCATCTGGCCGACCGGAACCTCGGTGATCAGGCGGAAGCGGCGGCTGGCGGTCGCGAACGACGCCGCGCCCGAGACGAGCGCGAACAGCGCGGTGTAGATGGTCTCGCGAGGGGTGTTCATGGGGCGATCGCCTCCGTGATCGCGTTCATGGCGGCCGCGGTCAGGCGGTCCTGGATCGAGTTCGCCTGCTCGGCCAGCGCCGAGCGCAGGTAAGAGCGTTCCGGTTCGACGATGACGCCGCCCCGGCTTGTTCCGGAACGCAGGCGCCGCGCGCCTGCCGCTTGCCGGCGCGCGATCGTGCCGCCGTACTCATGGATCGCGGCGTAAGGCACGTTGCTGCCGACGGTGCCGGACAGGGTTCCCCCGTCGTCATCGACCGTGGCGGTGATCGAGGCGCGCAGGCGGCCCGAACGAACCTGCAGCATCTGGCCGGACAGCTTGTCGCCCTGGACGGTGGCGGCAAGGTCCGCCATTGCTGACTGCAGCGCGCCGCGCAGGGCAAGGCGCACCGTGCCCGGCAGGCCCGCCAGGCTTTGCCGCAAACTGTCCAGTTCGCCGCTCACGCGAACACCCGGCGATAGGGCGCCAGCGCGCTGACGACCGATTGCGGCATGTCGGCCTGGCTGTAGGCGGTCGTCTGTTGCAATGCCCCTTCCGAGACGAGGCCGGTCTTGTCTCTCAGGCGGTAGCGGTAGGCGACCAGCTCGACGCAGGCCTGCGCCACGTCGGCCGGCACGGCGGCATAACCCGCCGTGTAGCCGACCGAAACGTTGCGGCGCCCGAGGCGAAAGCTGTAGCCTGACAGGTACAGCGAGGTGCCGTCGAAGCCATAGCCGCATTGCGGCCAGCCGGACGTCGCCGGGATCGAAACCCCGTCGATGGTGACGGAGCCGATCGCCGTCACCGGCGCGTTCGCCAGGACCATCGTCTCCCGCCCCGTGCCGTCGCGTACATCGGTGCAGGGCGCCGAGGCGAAGCCGCATCCGGTCCAGTTCACGATGAACGCCGAGGCGGCGGTCACCAGCGCCTGGATCAGGTCGGAGTCCTGCGTGACAGGTTGTCCGAGGTAAGCCGCCACATCGGCGACGTTCGTCAGGTCGTCCGGGCCGGGAGGAATGGTCATGGGCTACTCCGCGCGGGTGAGGCCAAGGCGCGCCGCCGCTTCATGTGCGGCGGCATGCGCGTTCGGCACGTCGATCGTGCCGTCCTTCGCCTTGTACTCCTGGTTGTGCAGGAATACGGTGCTGACGGGTTCGCCCTTGTGTTTTGCGACGTATTTGGCCATGGGGTGGTCTCCTGGTTAACCATTGGCGATGTTGGTGATCATGCCGAAGGCGGGCGGGAAGTAGTTCTGCAGCACGCCGTCGAAGTAGACGCCGTACTCGTAGCGCCGCGTGCGCAGCGGCCATTCGATCTGGTAGTAGTCGCGGCGCAGTTTCATCTGCAGGACGTTCGGGCAGTTCGACAGCGGGTAGGGGATCGTCCGGCTCATGAAGATCACCGTGCCGGGCGGCACGTTGGGGTGCAGCATGATGTCGATGTTCGCGCCGCCGCTCATGGTGAACGGGTTCAGGTAATTGCCGACCACCGCGCCCGCGCTGACAGCGTTGCCGCCATCCTGCATGTTGAAGCGGAACAGGGGCGCGCCGCCGTTCGCCAGAACCTTGCGGGTGATGTTCCTCAGCTCCTGGCTGTTCACCAGCAGCAGGTCGGGCGAAAGGCGGTAACTGTCCCAGAAGGATTCGAGCGCCGTGTTCAGCTCGACGATGCCGCCCGCCCCATCCGAGGTGAAGGTCGATCCCGCAGGCAGTGCGTTGTAGTACGCGCCGCTGCCCGGCGCGCAGATCTGGCTGATCAGGCCGTCGAAGGCGAGCGCGTTGGTCGAGTTGTCCGCCGCCAGCGTGGACGCTGCCTGCGTGCCTGCGGCCGCCCCCGCGATGACGACCTGGCTGCTGGTGGTGATCGCACCCAGCACCGCCGCGCCGCCCGTGCCCCAGAACCAGGCGTAGGCGACGGCGCCCTGCACGGGCACGACGCTGGCGGTCACGCTGTTGCCCGCCGCCGGGGTGACGGTCGCCGCGGCGGAGATCTGCGCCGAGCCGCCGCCGAACGTGTCGGTGGAGCCGTCGGCATTTGTACGGGTCACCGTGGCCGGGACGCCGCCCGTGACCGAGCCGGTGGAGTAGCCGCGGGAGGAAAGCGCCGCGACCTGCACGGTGAGCGCCGCCGCCGCCAGCGACGAACCCGTGCCCGAGGCGACCAGCGTCGGCGTCGGCGTGACGCCCAGTTGCAGCGAGGTGTTGCCGCCGATGATCAGCTCTTCTTCGCCGATCATGACGGCGCGCAGCAGGCCTTCGATCGCCAGCGCCTTGACATCGTCGAACCCCTGCGCCGCGTAATCTGCCTCGAAGGTGACATTGTCCTCCATGCCGAACGACTTGTAGGTCGCCATGTAGTTCTTGGTCGAGGTCGACGGGATGCCGCCGCGGTTGCCTTCCGAGATGCCGAGCGCCATGTGCGCGGTGTTGATCCCGGTGATCGCCTTCCAGTTGGTGGCCGTGCCGCCATGCGGGCCGATGCGCGGGATCCTGTTGCGGATCGGCGTGATCACCGGATAGAGCGTCAGCGCCTTGGGCTGAAGATCGTAGGCGACCAGCCCGGTGCCGGTGGTGAACGATTTGGCCAGCACGTCGTCGATGGGTGTCTTCCAGCAATCCTTGACGAGCTGCAGGCTGTCGGCGGTGATGTTCTGGAGCATGGGTGTCCTTTCGGGAGATGTCGAAAACTTCAGGAGAGGGGGAAGCCGCTAAGCACGGGTCGTGAACCATTTATCGTGATGCGGCGGCAGCACGGCCGGGCCGGCTTCGGCGGCCTGAACCTCCTCGCCCTTGCCGAGCGCGAGGATTCGGCCCTTCATCGGCTCAGGCCGGGCCTTCAGCTCTGCCAGTTCGGCTTTCAACGCGGCGTTCTCGCCCGACAGCGTCTCGTTGCGCTTGGCAAGGTCATCGGTTCCTGCCGCCTTGCCGCCCTCGCAGCCAGGACACTCCGCTCCCGCCGCGACGACCGCATCATGCGCCGCGTTGAGGTGCTTCTGGTCTTCCGCGCTGTTGCGCCTACCGTCCTTGGCGAGGTCGACCTTCCACACGTCGAACACCGCTTCCGGGTTGGCCGGGCGGTCGACGACGCTGATCTCGTTGAGGTCGAGGCCGGTGATCACATGCGGGTTTTCCGGATCGCGCGCGGTGATCCGTCCGCCGATGGAAAAGCCCTTGTACACGCCGGTGCGCACCTTCTCCCACGCCAGCGGGTCGACGATGCGCGCCGACAGATACAGGCCCTTGTCGTCCATTTCCGCCTGGTGGGCGACGCCGACAGCCGAGGGACCGTGCATCTCGCGAATGTTGGCGAATTTCATGTAGGGCTGCAGCGCCGCGTGCAGCGCCTCGCGCTTCACGATCTCGTTCTGGCTGTCGAGCGCCTCGGTCGAGGCATAGCCCGCGACCAGCCGCTGCTCGGCATCCACCTTGGCGAAAGGGGCGTAGAGTTTCATGAGGTTTCCTTGTGGGAAGGGACGGGGTCGGCCGCGCCTTTCGTCGTCCCCCGACTTGATCGGGGATCCATGGCGATGGGCGCGCAAGCTGGAAGGACCTCGCATTCGGCGACGGCCAACAAAAAGCCCGGCGGCTCGCTTCAGGGCCCCGGGCGCAATTCGATGCATACTGTCCTTGTACTATGACATGAACAAATCAGGAACGCAAGAGGTAAAATGAACCATCCGCACGATTGTCATGGTCTCGGTCGTCACAAGCGCGGTGTCGCCGCCGGGCAGCGGGTCGAGGCCGAGCTCGGCCCGTATCTCGTTGCGCGTCTTCAGACCTGCGGCGACGTAGCCGGTGTTCACGCTCATCGCCTCCGAAGCCGACAGATCGCGGTCCTCGTTCCACGCGAACTCGAGGTCCGGCCGCACGCCCGCAGCGCGGCACAAGTTACCCGACTTATTGCGCGATATTGGTTAAATATCTTTTGAACTCGGCCATCGTTCCCGCAGGGATCGGTCCTACGGGCGGAAACCAGTCCGAGGATTCCAGCTTGTCAGCTGTATCGGCATGCGCGAGAGCGCCTGTGAGATCGCCAAGTTGGGCGTGGTTCATTGCGAGTAGACGGTAAGGACGACTACCTAGAAATGAATCAGAGTCGAGGGAAATTGCCGCGTGTAAGTCAGAAACAGACTGGTGATATAAACCAACATGATATGCAGATTCTGCCCTTATCCAGTATGGCATCGGTTCAGTAGGGTCAAGCCGCACATAGTCATTGGCGCTTTTCAAGCTTGCATACCAGTCCTGTAACCGATTATAGGCTTGAACTTTCGTCAAATGAAGACTGGAACTCTCCCCGTTTTCAGATTCATACTCCTTACACATGTCGAGCGCCTTTTGAGGATCGCTCCGCATAACAACTCTAGCTTTACTAAATATCGATGTGTCAGACTCTGGCGTGGACATTTCTACACTCCTGATTATTGATCAACTTCGGACCAATCTGAGGCACCTTCTCCGACGAAGTTTCCTCCACATTTCTGCTCAACAAGGCCCCTGACGCATTCACTTAAATTGTTACCAAAACCAGATCCAGTTTTTCTGGTATCTTTTTTTAGAAAGAGTGCACGACAGTCATCCTCTGCATTTTGCCACCGTTTAATGCAATAATCTTTTTGCGCTCCTGTCAATCCACCAGGAATAGTCCAGGCATTCGAGCCGTAGCTTTGATCGGGCCCACTCGGCGAAGATGCGGGCGGTTGCGGGCTGGATGGGAAAAAGTGGTGAGGACTTGCTGGAGTTTGCCCTGAAAGGGGATAGCCCGGAATAGGAACGAATTCCATTGGCGGGACAAATTGAGCCGGTGCGACCTGCGCGTCTGCATCGCCCGAACCGGGGTGATAGGCCAGATCGTCCAAGGCAACCGGAGCCGCATCATCATCGGGCGCGCTTGCCCCGTCCCCGCCCTCCGCCGTCCAGCGGCCGTTCTCGTCCCTTGGCTGGCCCGGGTCGAAGGTCCAGTCCTTCGCCGCCCGTCGCTTGGCCGTCGGCTCGGCAGGGTGCAGCGGTGCAAGGCCGGTTCCGGTCGTCACCAGCGCGGCGTCGCCGCCGGGCAGCGGGTCGAGGCCGAGCTCGGCGCGCACCTCGTTGCGCGTCTTCAGCCCGGCGGCGACGTAGCCGGTGTTCACGCTCATTGCTTCCGAGGCCGACAGGCCGCGGTCCTCGTTCCACGCGAACTCGAGGTCCGGCGCGGCGAAATCTTCCGCCAGAACGCGGTCCACCAACGCCTTGACCCAGTTCTGCAACGGGGCCAGGCCTTCTTGCAGCGCCGTGTCCTGCGCGCTCTCAGCCGTCGCCCGGTTCGCCTGCTTGACGAACGCCGTCGGCGGCACCGAGAACGCGTAACAGATGATCCGCGCCAGCCACTCGTCGAAATCGTCCTTCAGCAACGCGTCCTTCGTGAACTGCACGTTCAGGCCCCCCGGCACGAACCGAGCCCCGCTGCGCGCGCCAAGGTTCCCGCTCAGCATGTCGTCGAAGATCTCCTGCATCTCGCGGATCTGGCTCGGCCGCCAGTCGGGCGGGCAGCTGACCAGCGCCTCGGGTATGTTCCCCTCCGTGAAATAGCTCAGCTGCGCCATCGTCCGGCGCAGCGCGATGTTCACCGTCATCACCACCTGCTCGACCGGGCTGAACCCGTACAGGCGGTGAATGCGCGGGTTGCGCGGCAGGTACAGCAGCTGATCGGCCGTGTAGTCGACCGCCGGAAGACCGTGCAGGATCTGCTGGTACGCCGGATCGGGTGCGGCGGGCGTCAGCCCGCTCTCGTCGATCAGACGCTTGATCGTCGCCCCGTCGATCTGCTGCAGCCCGTAAAGCTGACCGCCCGCGGCGCGGCGGCGGTAGATCGCGACCGCGTCCGTCACCAACAGCTCCTCCAGCAGCTGGCGCAGCCAGGTCGCCCAGCTGTTGCGCCCGTCCGGGCGGCGCAGGAACGCCTCGACCCCGGGCACGCGCGGATCGGGACCGGCCCTGCCGCCGACCGAGGACCGTTGCCGCGGCTGCACCGTCCAGGTCAGGCGCTCCATCTGGTCCTTGCGCGTCTCGATCACCAGCCGCAGGAAGTTGCTGGCGTCCGCCAGGCCGCGCAGCTGGGCGAAGCCGATTGCCTCCTCCTCGCGCGGGCGCATCTGGAGGTTGTAGCCGACGCGATAGTCGAGCACCCGGCCCTCGGCCTGGTCCTGCGCCAGCGGCGCGATCGGCTGCGACGGGCCGAACCAGTCGCTGGGCGTCACGCCGCTGACCGCGTAACGCACGCCCTGCGCCACGCGGCGCACGAGGCCGGGCGCGACCGGGGACATGTTGGCGCTGTCGGGCATGGGCACCTCCGGACAAAGGAAAACCGGCGGCTGGGGTCAGCGCCGGGCGTGGTTCGATGCATACTGTTCCTGTACTATGACACGAACATAACGGGAACACAAGATCTTATTTCCATGAACTAGGCTTTACCGTCATCCTTCGAACCACTTTCCGCCTGCCGTTCCTGACGCAGCTCACGGTAATATTGCAGCACGCCGGTGTTGTCCTCCAGCGTCAGTTCGGTCAGCGCCCAGACCAGCGCGTCGGCGCGGTCGGGCGAGCGCGGGCCCTTGTAGCCGGTCGCGGAGAACAGCAGCATCTGCCGCTCCAGTTCGGCGAAATGGCCGACATGGCGCACCTGTCCCCGCGCGTACAGCGCGGCGATCGGCTCGGCGCGCACCGCCTTGCCGCGGCTGGCATTGACCTCGCGCACGGGAACGCGCGGGTCGGCGGCGCGCAGCGTGGCGGCGACCAGCGCGCCGCCGAAGTTCTTCTCCGCCACCACGCGATCGGCGCGCCACCAGCGCCATGCCTCGGCGCATTCGCGTGCCCACCCTTCGGGCGAGTAGCGCCCGGATCGATCGTCGAGCACGCGGGCGATGCCATCGTGGCCAACCCCCGCGACAACGATGCCGATCTCGTCCGAGCGCTTGTCGTCGGGTCCATGGCAGCCGGAGGGGTCGACCGCGACGACGATCCGCGCCAGGCGGGCCAGCAGCGCGCGGCGCTCCTCCTCGTCGCTCCACGGCGCTTCGCGCGCGGCGTCGAGCGCTTCCCGCGTCCAGAGCGGGCTCGCGACCACCCGGCGGCACTCGCCTTCCCAGACGTGGAGATAAGCGGGGTAGTCGCGCGCCCGCAGCAGATCCTTCTCCGCCCGCAGCTCGTCCGGGAACCAGGGGTTGTCGTCCCAGTTCACCTTGGCGACCAGCGCGCCCGGCGGCGGATGGAGGACGAAGCGGCGATAGGCGGCGTCGTGCTCCATGTCGGGGTTGAAGGTGACCCAGATCTCCGAACCCGCCTTGCGGATGGTCGGGACCAGCACCGCCCACGACGCCTCGGGCACGGTCTGCGCTTCCTCCACCCAGGCGACGTCGATGCCCTCCATCGACTTGATCTTGGCGACGTTGTAGCGAAGCCCCTCGAACAGGAACTCCGATCCGGTCGGCCCGCAGACGATGGCGCGCTGGCGGACGGTGAAGAGCGCCGACAGGCCGAGGCCCGCGATCTGCCCGGCCAGCAGCTTGTGCACGCTTTCCTCGATCGAGGCCTGGAACTCGCGCGCGCACAGGATGCGCAGCCGCTCACTCGCCGCGCGGATCACCAGCGCCCGCGCGACGCTCCAGCTTTTTCCGCTGCCGCGCCCGCCGTACAGCACCTTGTACCGCGCCGGCAGGAACAGGGGCTGCAGCTTCGCCGGAAATAGCGCCGGCGGCAGGGAGGGCCGCGAGGGAGGTCTGGACAAAACTCACCACCATTTCGCGCGGGAACAAGGGAGCGCCGTCGGGACCGAGCGCGTCGTCGGCGGGTCCGGCAAGGCCGTGCAGCCGGGCAAGGCTGTTGAGGGCGGAAATCTCGGTTTTGAGGTCGCCTTCAGCGCGGGCGCGGTCGGCCGCATCGGCCAGGCGCGCGGACAGCCACGTCACCGTCACATTAAGCGGTGACTGGCCCATGAGGATTACCTGATGGATATCATGGCCCGACGGACCGGCCATCGCACCACGTGAAGTGGGCATGCACTTGTACTGTTCTTGTTATACCCCATTTGGTTGCGGGTTGTCAAGCAGTTCCGAAGGCGCAACGATTGCCACGCCAGCGCGATTGTGCCATCTAGCGGTCAATGAGGATCTTTCACCGGATGCGGCTCGCGCCCGCTCGCGCGTGCCAGAAACACGACAAAGCACACGGGACCGCAGGCGCCTGGGCTTCATGCCGGGACTGAGCTCTTTCCTGCCCCGCCGCGCGTTTGTAAAGCATCTGATCGGCGCGCTGTTCACCCTCGGCCTCTTCTCGGCGGCGCTATGGTCGCTGCGGCACGAGCTGAAGGGTCACAGCCTGCACGAGATCCGGGACGGCTTCGCTCTGATCCCGCACGAGGCGTTCGCCATCGCCGGCGGGCTGACTGTACTTTCCTATGTGACGCTCACGGGTTACGAGATCCTTGGCCTGATGATGATAGACGCCAAGCTGCGCTATCGTACGGCGGCGCTGGCCTCGTTCATCTCCTACGCGTTTTCCAACAATGTCGGGCTGACGCTGATCACCGGCGGGTCGATCCGCTACCGCATCTACGTCGCCAAGGGCCTTTCGGCCGTCGACATCGCCTACATCACGACGTTCTGCACCTTCAGCTTCGGCCTCGGCGCGGTGGTGATCATGTCGCTGGCGGCGCTCGCCGTGCCCGAGCTCGTCGCCTCCGCCGTCCACCTGTCGGCTTGGCTGGTCAGGGTGATCGCGGTCGCGGCGCTGGTCGGCCTTGTGTTCTGGATCGCCGCCGGTGCGATCATCACGCGCAATTTCCGCCTCGGCGCGTGGACGATGCGGTTGCCCAAGGTGCAGTTCACGGTCGCGCAGATCGTCCTCGCCATCTGCGACCTGACGCTGGCTGCGGGCGTGCTGTATGTCCTTCTGCCGGGTTCGATTCGCCCGCCCTTCCAGCTCTACCTCGCGGTGTATGTCATCGCGCTGGTCGTCGGCGCGTTGAGCCACGTGCCCGGTGGCGTCGGCGTTTTCGAGTCGCTGATGTGCCTGATGCTGCCGGCGGTGCCCAAGGCGCCGCTGATCAGCTCCATCCTGGCCTACCGCGCGATCTACTTCATCCTGCCGCTGCTTCTGGCGGCGCTGCTGACTTTGGGGCAGGAGTTGCTGACCCGGCGCACCGGGCTCAGCAACGCCGTGCGCGGGATGACCGGCTTCCTGCCGAAACTATCGCCGCAGATCGTCGGCGCCCTGGTGACCCTGTCGGGCGCTGTCCTGCTGTTTTCAGGCGCTTACCCGTCGCTAAACTACCGCCTCGACTTCCTCGAGCATTTCCTGCCGCTACCGGTGCTGGAGATTTCCCACCTGCTCAGCGCCGTGACCGGCCTTGCCTTGCTGATCCTGTCGCGCGGCCTGTTCCGCCGGCTGGACGCCGCCTATCACCTGACGGTCATCGGCCTGGTTGCCGGCATTGTTTTTTCCTTGCTGAAGGGCATCGATTTCGAGGAAGCGATCATCCTCGCCCTTGTGCTGGCGATCCTCGTGCCCAGCCGACCGGCTTACTACCGCAAGGCGCGGCTGGTCGACCAGCGCTTTGCCCCGAAGTGGCTGGTGACGATCGGCATCGTCGTCGTCGCCTCCGCGTGGCTGGGTTTCTTTTCCTACAAGTACGTCGATTACTCGAACGCGCTGTGGTGGGATTTCGCGTTCACCGACAAGGCTCCCCGCTTCCTGCGCGCGACATTGGCTGTGGTCACGCTGTCTCTGTGCTTTGCCCTGTACCAGCTTTTGCGGCCGGCTCCTCCCCTGCCCGGCAAGCCCTCCGAGCAGGACCTGGGCGACGTGCGCGCGATCGTCGCCGGCTCGCCGGTCGGCGCCGCGAACCTGGCGCTGCTGGGCGACAAGAAGCTGCTCTTCTCCGACACGCGCAAATCGTTCATCATGTACGGGGTCCTGCACCGCACGTGGGTGGCGCTGGGCGACCCGGTCGGGCCGCCCGACGAACATGCCGACCTTGCCTGGAAATTCCGCGAGCTCTGCGACCTCTACGATGGCAGGCCGGTCTTCTACCATGTCGACGCGACCAACCTGTCGCTCTACGCCGACATGGGCCTGCACCTGCTGAAGCTGGGCGAGGAGGCGCGCGTGGCGCTGACGGACGGCGGCGCCTCGCTCGACCGCCCTGACCGCAAGGACCTGCGCTATGCCCGCAGCCGCGCGCTGCGCGAAGGCGGTTCGTTCGCGGTTGTTCCGCCCTGCGAGGTAGACGCGCACATGCCCGACCTGCTGCGCATCTCGAATGTGTGGCTGGAAGACAAGAAGGCGCGGGAAAAAGGCTTTTCGGTAGGCTTCTTCGATCCTTCGTATCTCAGGAATTTCCATGTCGCCGTGGCGCGCAAGGACGGCGTTCCCGTCGCTTTTGCAAGCCTGTGGCTGGGGGCCGGCCGCGAGGAGCTGATGGTCGACCTCATGCGCCATACCCCCGACGCGTTCTACGGCGTGATGGACTACCTGTTCGCCGAGCTGATGCTGTGGGGCGCGGCCAACGGCTACAAATGGCTTAACCTCGGCATGGCGCCGCTGTCCGGCTTCGAGGATAAGGCGCTCGCGTCCATCTGGCACAAGCTGGGCACGTTCCTGTTCGAACACGGCGAAAATTTCTATAACTTCGAAGGCCTGCGCCGCTACAAGGCCAAGTTCACCCCGGACTGGCGGCCCAAATACCTTGCCTCGACCGGAGGGTTCCTGTTGCCGAAGATGCTGTTCGACGTGTCCACCCTCGTGGCGGGCGGATTGCGGGGGATCATCGCCAAATAGGCGCTACGCCGCCTTGCGCAAGGAACCCGTCAGATACGCCAGCAGCGCGTTCAGTTTGATGCGGCCTTCGTCGGTGGCGCGAAGGTGGTCGGCATCGATTTCGATCAGCCCTTCCTCCGCAAGGCGTTCCAGGCGGGCCTCGGATATCCAGCTGCGCAGCCCTGCGCCGGTTTCCCGCTCGATGCGCGCGAGGCTGAGCGGCTCGGCAAGGCGCAGACCCATCAGCAGCATTTCCTCGAAGCGCTGCCCGGCGGTCAGCGTCTCCGGCTCGTGCGCGCCATGGCCGTGCTGCTCGACGCGTCGCAGCCACATCTCCGGCGCGCGGTGCGCGCGGGTCGCGAACTTGTGCCCGTCAAGCGTCACTCGCCCGTGCGCGCCGGGGCCGACGCCGACATAGTCGCCATAGCGCCAGTAGGTCAGGTTGTGGCGGCTCTCCTGCCCCGCCGCGGCGTAGTTGGAAACCTCGTAGGCGCCCAGCCCGGCAGAGGCCAGTTCGCCCCGGGTCAGGTCGTAAAGGTCCGACGCCAGCCCGGCGTCCGGCAGCACGAATGCGCCCTGCCCGTGCAGCATGGCGAACTTCGTGCCGTCCTCGATCGTCAGCTGGTATGCCGAAAGATGACGCGCGCCGTAGGCTGTCGCCTGCCGCAACTCCGCCCGCCAGCCGTCCGGCGTCTGCCCGGGCAAGGCATAGATCAAGTCGAAGGAAAAACGCGGAAAGGTTCGCGCCGCCAGCTCGATCGCGCGCCGGGCTTCGCCGGAATCGTGCTTGCGCCCGAGGAAGCGAAGGGACGCGTCGTCAAAGGATTGCACGCCGATCGAAATGCGGCTGACACCCGCGGCCGCGAACCCGGCAAAGGTTTCGCTGTCGACAGAGCCGGGGTTGGCCTCGGCGGTGATCTCGACATCGGCCGCCACGGGCCACAGCGCGGCGACCCTGTCGATCACCGCCCCGACCGTCCGCGGCTCCATCAGCGAAGGCGTGCCGCCGCCGAAGAAGACGGATGTCACAGTGCGACCGGCGGTCAGCGCGGCATAATGAGCCAGCTCGCGGACGTAAGCACGACGCCAGCGCTCGTGGTCGACCTGTTCGGCCACATGGGAGTTGAAATCGCAGTAGGGGCATTTCGAAACGCAGAACGGCCAATGCACGTAGATGCCGAACCCGGCTTCGACCGGCGGCGCCTGTCCGCCCTTGGGGGACGCCGTCAAAGGTTAGGCTTGTTCTTCTTCGCCGCCTCGATCTCGTCGTCCTTCTGCTGGTTGTACTCGTCCATGGCTTCGGTGTACCAGTCGTTCGCCGCCTTGACGTCGAACACGCTGACAACCAGCCGCGAGATCAGCCTTGCGTTTTCACCGGAGTTGGACGTTTTTGCCACGATTACCGTACCGCAATCCTTGAGCGCCGGCTTGACCGGGATAGTGGGAAAGTTGAAGCCGAAGACCACCTTTCCGGCGCCCTGCGTCTGGAACGGGCCTTTCATCTCGTAGTCGGCGCAGGCTTGGGCCTGCTTGGCATGATCCGCTCCAAGGACATTCCCGTCGCTGCCCAGCGCCCATATTCGCATCGGCTCGCCATCGGCGCTTTCCTGTACAGTCGGTGAGCCGTACTTCGCATCGAGCGCCTTGCTCATTTCCGAGTCCACGATCAGGCCGTCGGGCGGAAAGAACTGCTGGTGTTCGATGAACACGATGCGCGGGCCGAGCGTCAGGAGGCTGAAGCCTTCCTGGCCTTTGGTGAAGTTGAACACCTTGCCGCGCTGGATGTTGGCGGTTTGCGCCAGCTGCCAATCGGGACCCAGCTTGCTCTTGATCTCATCGGGCGACATCGCGGGGGAAATCCCGCCGGTGGTCGTGTCGGCGGCCAGTACGCAGCGCGGCGCAAAAGACAGGGCGAGAACGACGAAGAACGACAGAACGGAAATGCGACGCATTGTCTTCGACCTCGGTTCGCGGAAACTGTTCTCCCTTGTACAGCCTCGCCGGCTTTCGATCAATCGGCGCGGAAGCACCGCGTCACCAACAGGCGGAAGGCCACCGTCCGATGGCTGATCGCCGCCTTCGCCTCGGGGCCGAGCTCGGCGAACGTCCGGTCGAACCCAGCCGGAACAAAGATCGGATCGTAGCCGAAACCGCCTGCACCGCGCGGCGCGGGAGCGATCACGCCGTCGACGCGGCCCAGGACAGTTTCCGCATGGCCATCCGGCCATGCAAGCGCCAGCGCACAGACGAAGGCCGCACTACGGTCTGGATGGCCGGCAAGTTCGGTGTTCACCCGCTGCATCGCCCCAGCGAAATCCTTGTCGGGACCCGCCCAGCGCGCCGAATGCACGCCTGGCGCGCCGCCGAGCGCTCCCACCGCCAGCCCGCTGTCGTCGGCCAGTGCCGGCAGGCCGCTGGCGAGCGCGGCGGCCGTGGCTTTAAGCCGCGCGTTTCCGGCGAAGCTGTTCTCCGTTTCCTCGGGTTCCGGCAAGGCGAGATCGGCGGCGCTCGGAAAATGCCTGACATAGTCGCGCAACAGCGTGCCGATCTCGCGTACCTTGCCAGCATTGTGCGTCGCGACGACCAGGGTGTCGCCCGAGAACCTGCGCCCCGCCGTCACGCGCCGAGGGCGGTCCGCTGGTGCTGGACCAGTTCGCCGACGCCCTTCTTCGCAAGACGAAGCAACCCGAGGAACTGATCCTCGCTGAACGGAGATTTTTCCGCCGTGCCCTGCACCTCGACGATGCCGCCGTTGCCTGTCAGCACGAAGTTGCTGTCGGCTTCCGCATTGGAGTCCTCGTCGTAGTCGAGGTCGAGGACCGCCGTGCCGTTGAAGATTCCGCACGAGATTGCGGCCACTTCCTGCGTCAACGGGATCGTCTTCAGCACGCCGATGCGGGCAAGGTGCTGGAAGGCAAGGTGCAGCGCGACATAGCCGCCGGTGATGGAGGCCGTGCGCGTGCCGCCATCGGCCTGGATCACGTCGCAATCGACGACCACCTGCATCTCGCCCATCGCCTGCCGGTCGACCACCGCGCGCAGCGAACGGCCGATCAGCCGCTGGATTTCCTGGGTACGCCCGGACTGCTTGCCCTTGGCCGCCTCGCGGTCGGAGCGCGTATGCGTCGAGCGCGGCAGCATCCCGTACTCCGCGGTCACCCAGCCCAGCCCGGTTCCTTTGAGGAACGGCGGCACGCGCGCCTCGATGCTGGCGGTGCACAACACGTGGGTATCGCCGAACCGGACGAGGCAAGACCCCTCGGCATGGCGGGAAAAATTCGGCTCCAGCACGACCGTGCGGAGGGTGTCGGGGTTACGGCCGGAAGGGCGCATCGATGATCACCGGTAGGAAGACAGGGCCGCGACCATAGACGTCGCGCCTCCGCACGTCCACCGCGATCGCGTGCCGTGTCGGGCGTCGCTTGCCGCCGTCCTTGGGACCATGCTACGTGGGTTCAGACATGACCGCCGACCTCAACCTTCGCTCGCGCGAGATCCTGCGGCAGATCGTAGACGCCTATGTCGAAAGCGGCGAGCCGGTCGGTTCGCGCACCCTGTCGCGGCGGCTTGGCTCTGCGATCTCGCCCGCGACCATCCGCAACGTCATGGCCGATCTGGAGGAGGCGGGCCTGCTGTATGCGCCCCATACCTCGGCCGGGCGCCTGCCGACGAGCGCCGGGCTGCGCCTGTTCGTCAACGGCCTGCTGCAGATGGGGGCGCTGTCGGTAGAGGAACGGGCCAGCATCGAAAGCCAGTGCGCCATCGGCGGCCGGTCGCTGCCCGATGCTCTGACCGAGGCTACGACCCTGCTGTCCGGCCTTTCGGGCTGCGCTGGCCTGGTTCTGGCGCCCAAGACCGACCGGCCGCTCAAACACATCGAATTCATCAGCCTCGGGCCCGGGCGGGCGCTGGTCGTGCTGGTGACGGCGGACGGCGTGGTCGAGAACCGCGTGATCGAGGTGCCGCTCGACATCCCCGTTTCCAGCCTGACCACCGCCAGCAATTACCTGACCGCGCGCCTGGCCGGACGCACGCTGGAGGAAGCGCGCGCCGAGGTACTGGCCGAGATCGACAACCGCCGCAGCGAACTGGACCAGCTGACCGCGCGCCTGGTCCAGGCGGGCCTCGCCACCTGGACAGGCGGCAACACCGGACAGTTGATCGTGCGCGGACAGGCCAACCTGCTGTCGATGGGCGAAGGGGGCGCGCAGGACCTTGACCGCATCCGCGCGCTGTTCGACTTGCTGGAAACGCGCGAAACCATGCTCAAGCTGATCGACGTGACCGGCGGCGGCGAAGGCGTGCAGATCTTCATCGGCGCGGAAAACGCGTTGTTCGATCATGCGGGCTGCTCGATGATCGTGACGCCCTACACCAACCGCAGCGAACAGATCGTCGGCGCCATCGGCGTGATCGGCCCGCTCCGCCTCAACTATGCCCGCATAATTCCCCTGGTCGATTACACCGCAAAGGTCATCGGCCAGCTTGTAGGTTGACCATCCCGGGGGGAGGCGGCCGTCTTTTTTACTTGATTTCAAAGCCGATCGGGCGTTGAACTCCGCGATATTCGGTAGGGGCCAGCCATGAGCACCAGCGACACGTCCGGTGATTGTTTCCCGCCAGACAGGGAAAAAGCGATCTATCACACTCTGGAACTGGTGTCGCTCTGGGGCGCCGTGCCGCTCCACCATAATTTCGACCTTGAGAAGCGGCGCGAACGGCTTGACATACAAAGCGCCTACTTGGCGCAACGGATCGTCGCTCTGGCGACAGACCCTGAAAACGGGTTGTCTCTCGGCCAGCGGCTGTACTCGATGCAGCATATAGAGCTCGCCTTTGCCCCGGGCACGCCGCAGCACGTTCATGCAATCCAGTTGCGGCAGCAATTTGCGACGGGCGAAGTAGGCCCGCTGGCGACGAAGGAGGACGGGCCGGGCACTCTCGCCGGATCGCTCATCGAACGGGATGAACTCTCGCGGCCGCGGGCTGCGCTTGCCGGAGCCGGCACGAACTGGGCCGAAGCCTAGGAACCGATGGCCGCCGCAAGCGGTCTTCCCGAACGGGGCGTCCCATACGCAAGTCCCGCTCGGCAGCCGCATCGCGAGCAGGAGCCGATTTTGGGCAACGTGGGATGCCTCGCGCCGCACATGACAGCTTACGGCCGAGTCCAAGTCATGGGAGCATTGTGGGCTGTTGTGCGGGCCGCGATCCTGTAGTAGAGCAAACGGATGCGGAGGGGTGGCCGAGTGGCTGAAGGCGACGGTTTGCTAAACCGTTATACGGGGTTAACCTGTATCGTGAGTTCGAATCTCATCCCCTCCGCCACAGAGTTTTCCTTTCTATAACAATGACTTAGATCGCTCAGAAAGCGGCGGACTTCCCGGCGGGGCGCCTGTAAATCTTGCCCAGGGACATTACGATAAGCGGCTCTTTTCTCGCCGATTTGGGCGGAACCTCTCAAAGGCCAAATTGGGCGGTTGAGTTTTGAGTTCAATGTGAATTTGAGCACGCACCTATGTTGATCGCAGTCGTCGCCTGGAATGGTAAAGTTGATCAGAATTAGGGATCTATACAGAGGCGTGCTGCAGATCGAATGGATGACCCAACTCTAGAAGGAGATCAAACTCCTCGGGCTTAGAGGCTGTTTGATAAATCTTGAAGGCTGCTGAATTGCGTGATTCAAGCTCGGGATGTGGACACCCGAGAGCCGTGGCCGAATGGCCAGGATTGAGAAGAAGGCAAAGCGTTACCCGAGCGATCTGACGGACGAGGAGTGGCGTGCAATCGAGCCGCTACTTCCGAAGCCCGCTCGCCGTGGCCGCAAGCGCGTTGTGGATCTCCGCGAGATACTGAACGCGATCAGATACATGGTGCGTTCAGGCATTGAGTTGCGGATGATGCCGATCCACTTTGCACCCTGGCAAACGGTGTACTGGTGGTTCCGGCGCTTCGTGCGCCTGTTCCTGTTTCAGACGATCCACGACGTGGCGCTGATGCTGGACCGTGAGCAGGCCGGACGTGAAGCCAGCCCCAGCGCCGGTGTGATCGACAGCCAGACGGTCAAGGCTCCCGCCGCCAGGGGCACGAGGGGCTATGATGCGGCAAAGAAGACCGTAGGACGCAAACGGCACATCGCGGTGGATACCGACGGGCGGCTACTTATGGTGAACCTGACCACCGCCGACATCTCCGATAGCGCGGGCGCGCAGCCCATTCTGGATGCCATCCGCCAGCGCTGGCCATGGGTAAAGCACCTGTTCGCAGATGGCGCGTACGACCGCCGCAAGCTGCTGGACAAGGCGGCCTACCTCGACTTTGTCATAGAGGTGATCCGGCGAAACGACAATCAAGCCGGCTTCGAGGTACTGCCACGCCGATGGGTGGTCGAACGAAGCTTCGGATGGCTCACACGCTACCGCCGCCTCGTGCGTGACTACGAAGCTCGCCTGGACGTGTCAGAAGCCATGATCTACGCGGCAATGGGAAGCCTGCTCGTACGCAGAACCGCACATGACTGAATTCTCAAACGGACTCTGAGTGGCATTGCCCAAACCGTTTGAAGATGAATAGTATACGCCGATGTCTGAAACCGTTCCGGCAGGTAAGGATCCTGCGGGCGACAGATTGTAGACGCTGGATGTTCCGTCTGAGTAATCACTAACCACGGAGTTTTCCGTTCCGGTCTCATCGGCGGAGGAATAGTATGCCGTTTCTGTCTGCACCATGTCATTTGCATAGTCGTACGTCTTGAGGCTCGACGTGCCGTCAGAGTTATCGTTTTCCACCGTCAGCGGATTGCCATTAGCGTCGAAGCTGGCATCCATACTCGATATCAGGCTACCCGACGTCGTGCTTACCGTCGTATACGATGCCAATGTAACCCCGGACGGTGAAACGTAGTTGGACTGAACGGTTGTCTGAGTGCCGCTGGTAGACGTCGTGATATCTTCCTGAGTTGAATCGGCGTATTGGATCGTCTCTGATCCGTTGACGTTGTTACCCTGCTTGCTATCATTCTTAATAGCCGGGTTGCTGGCAAGGTATCGGTAATCATCTCCGCTCGTCGCCGTTTCTTGCTGTTGAACGGTCAAGCCGGCCTTCATACGCGCCGCAAAATCAAGCGTTGAATTCAGCGTGCCATTCTTTATGGCGTTGTTAGTCTGTGTCGGGTCTTCCCAGTAGCATAGCAAGATACCCGATTCAGTGATCGTAATTCCGTTAACCTGAGTTCCGATCAAAGCAGCTATTGCAGCAGGAATACGGTTCTCTAACTTATTCATATATACAAGAGCAGCATTATCCTGATACGTGCTTGCGTTCGGACCGTTTAGAAAATCGTTGAGGCTAATACCAAATTGTCCTTGCCAATCGCCAGGAGTGTTCATATCACCTTTGTAACCTGAGGATGTTCTGGTTCTAGTGGTAAATTTAAGAACACCAGCCTCATCTAAACCGGGATCGCGCCATCCATAAGCGCCTACCGCACCGTTACCGGAGTTTGTAGAGTAATCAAAGCCGGTCAATGTACTTGGGTCGCCCGACTCAAAAGCTCGCAAAACTATGAATAGAGAACTTTGTGCATTAGAGAACGGCATATTTACCTTTACTAGTTTGTTTCTGGTTTAAGCGCATTGATGGTAGGTTTTAAACCATCGACCCAATTTTGCAAGTGCAAACAAGCTAAATCTTTATACTTTTTATCAAGGATAGTTTGACTTTTTTGCCCACCGTCAATCATTTTCTCCACAGGCTCATTTACTTTTGCATCTATGTAAGCTGCTTTTGCAGCCTTAATTGCTTTAGGTATGACGTCTCGCTCTTCCTGAGTAACGTCAGGACAGGTTTTTATCATAACAATAACTTCGCCTATTTGAAAAGCGTAAGCGGTGGCGTAATCCTCAGGCGAATCGTGGGGAGCGTAAGCGGGCTGATCAATATACCTGCCGTGTACAGTGGGTTCTAGAAAATATTGTAAATCCATCGACTCACACATCCAGGCTTGAGCCGGATGCATCAATAAGGCGCTTAA
The DNA here is from genome assembly GCA_965199265.1 of Alphaproteobacteria bacterium. Classification (GTDB taxonomy): domain Bacteria; phylum Pseudomonadota; class Alphaproteobacteria; order CALMVH01; family CALMVH01; genus CBDAQV01. The sequence continues at coordinate 229,653 of CBDAQV010000011.1, forward strand.
TATAAAAACTATTGTAATGGTGTATGACACCTTCTTTTGCGATCTTATGATATTTCTCATTTTTGTTTTCTTCATTGGGGTTGCTCTGTTCGTGTTCTGAGGGGAACGGAAGATTAAAAATTATTCACGCGGCGGTTGCGGTGTGCTTGCAAACATTATTGTTCGCCGCGCTGTACTGGGCCATGGCGCTGAGCAGGCCCGTCACCTGCGCGTTGGCCAGCACGACCTCGCTGGCGCTGGAGGTGCCTTGCGCGAAGAACAGGGAAGCAGTGCCGCCCGCCGCCGTGAGTGTCTTGGCGCCGTTGCGCCCGGCCACGCCGTCGGTCACCGCCAGGGTTTGCGAGGAGGCGGTGTACGACACCGCGTACTGGCTCTGCCCGCCGGTGAAGTCCACCACGGCAGTGCCCGCCTGCAGCGTCGCCGTGTCCGTGCCAGAGCCGACCGTCCAGAAGTCCGGATCGCCCGTACCCGACGCCGCGTCGTCGAAGGTGATCGTCCCCGAGCCCGCGCTGTCGGACACCGTGACGCCGGAGCCTGTGGCGGAGGGGTCGACAGTCACCGCGCCGGAGACGGTATTGCCGTTCACGATTTCCTGCCCGCCGCTGGCGCCCGGCGCATAGGTGACCGACTGCCCGTTCGTGCCGGTGAAGGTGACGGGTCCGGGCAGCCCCTGCGGCGTGGTGGCGCTGGCCAGCCACCCGGCGGGCAGGACGCCGACCAGCGTGCCCTCGTCCTCGATGTACATCGTGTCGCCGTTCGGGCCGGAGGCGGACACCAGCTCCCTGGAGTTGGCCAGGTCGTAGACGAAGCTGGGTCCGGCGGCGGCGCTGCCGCTGAAGCGGGTCAGGTCCGTGCCGTTGGCGGCCTGGGTGTTCAGCGTGGCGCTGGACTGCGCCCAGCCGGTCTGGCTGTACAGCGTCACCGCCGTGCCGAACGCCAGCGTCGCGGTTGCGCCCAGCGAAGGGTTGAGCGCGTCCAGCAGCGAGGCGGGCATCCCCAGCTCCGCCGCGACCTGCGCCAGCGTCGCCCCGGCAGAGCCCACCGTGTACGTCCCCGCCGCGCTGGCCCCGCCGGACAGCGTCAGGCCGGGCAGGTCGATCGGCAGGTCGGGCGCCACCACCTCCGACCCGCCCGAGGAGAAGTCGATATATGTCTGGACCAGGCTGCCGGTGCCGTCGGCGGACGAGTAATCATCCTGGACCGCGAACGGCGCGCTGCTCAGCAGGCCGTTCGCCAGGTAGGTGGTGACGGTGGAGGTTCCGCCGTTGTTGTCCGTCGTCAGGGACTGGAAGTTGCCGGAAGAATCCTCGTTGAGGGTCAGCGAAATCGGAACCAACTGTGCCGATTGTTGCGGGTAGAGCGTCTGCTGCAGCTGGGTCTCGCTGATCTTGATGAAACCGGAAAGGCCGTTCTTGCCCATGGTGACCGCGCCGCCCAGAAGGGCCGACGCCAGGGCGGGGTCGTTCGCGGCGACATAGTTCAGGAAATTGACGGCCACGACCTGGTCGGCCATGGCTTCCTGGAGCGATGTCCAGTCCTGCACGTCGTCGAAGTTAACCTCGGCCTGCCCGACCGCGTAGAGCAGCTGGAAGAACGAGGCGGCGATCTGCGAGGTGGACTCCTGGCTGAACAGCGAGGCCTGGCTGGCCCCGGACAGCTCGGAAGAGGTGGCGACGGTTCCCAGCCAGTTCTGGTTCTCGTACGCGAACGGCGTGCCGCTCCAGTAGGTGATCGGGATGCCCGTCAGGTTGGTGCCAGCAATGGGAATAGCGCTAAAAACGTTTATGTGTTCTTGGTCGAGATAGTAAAGTGTTGGAATCATCCCTTGGTTTGCGTTGATAGTGTTCCAATCCGCAATGGCCAAGCTGGTTGCCAAAGTAACTTGTGTTGCGGCCCAGTTTCCGCCGACGCTGTTGACGTAGTTCTCGACGTTCTGGTTCGCGACGTTACCGTTGTAGTTTATGTTTGCCGCGACTTCGGCCGCTTCAGAGGCGTAGCCGCGCACGCTGGTTTGCAGGTTGTAGTAGGCCACCACGTCGGCGATGAGCGTCGACCCGCTGGCTCCGTCGGCTATGTCGGAGTTCAATTTGTTGATTGCCTGCGACATGGCGCTAAGCATCGTTTGCGTGAAGGCTGTGGCCATGGTTGTTTCCCTGGATCGTTACGGCTTGTTTTTGTCAGGTAGCTGTTCGAAACTAGATACGAGAGACTTCATCATCGCGTCTATGTGAGGGACGGAGTCAGTATAGTCCCCAGAGATAGTATATTGAACAGTAAAAATATGATCTTTTTTTATGATGTCCTCGTTTAAGTCGTCTGTGATTTCGCACTCTGTTTTCCACCCCTTGAACGCTGGATCTAAAGGATCCATACATCTGAAGAATATGGGAGATATGTTTGAACCTAAGTATAGTGTTCTATAGTAAGGTGAGCCAGTTAAATATACATCATATTGGCCTAATTTTTTAGGTTTTTGCGTGTTAACAATGCTGTCTTTATAGATTTTCAACAGTTTTGGCCCTGACACAGGCCCCATGTCATAGCTAATGCTTGCGTATACCTGATCGTGCTTGTTCGGGTTATCGAACGCGTTGTAGCGTAGGTCGGTGAGGGGACTGAGATTCGGCAGCATGGCCCAGAACATCAGGCCTGCTTCACCACCAGGCTCCTTAGCGGCATAGCAGGCGGGTCGGTACTCGTTTGGTACGCGCAGGGTGATCGGACCCATCTGGCAGATCGTGACGGCGCCCGGCGTCAGATCCAGCCGTGTAGTTGGGCGCTGCGGGCCGTCATCGCTTTCCGCGTGAACAGGCGTTACGCTCCACAGCAAAACCGGCAGGAGAAAACGGATCAGCTTCACGGCAACCTTCTTAGTTGAACGCGGTGTAGCATATGTACATCTTAATGCAATTACTTTTTACGCCGCCATGGCGCTGACCAGGCTCGCCACCTGCGCGTTGGCCAGCACGACCTCGCTGGCGCTGGAGGTGCCTTGCGCGAAGAACAGGGAAGCAGTGCCGCCCGCGGCCTTGATCGTCTTGGCGCCGTTGCGGCCCGCGACGCCGTCCGTCACCGCCAGGGTTTGCGAGGAGGCGGTGTACGACACCGCGTACTGGCTCTGCCCGCCGGTGAAGTCCACCACGGCAGTGCCCGCGTCCAGCGTCGCCGTGTCGGAGCCAGAGCCGACCGTCCAGAAGTCCGGATCGCCCGTGCCCGAGGCCGCGTCGTCGAAGGTGATCGTCCCCCGAGCCCGCGCTGTCGGACACCGTCACGCCGGGGCCGGTGGCGGAGGGGTCGACGGTCACCGCGCCGGAGACGGTATTGCCGTTCACGATTTCCTGCCCGCCGCTCGATCCGGGCGCGTAGGTGACCGACTGGCCGTTCGTGCCGGTGAAGGTGACGGGTCCGGGCAGCCCCGGCGGCGTGGTGGCGTTGGCCAGCCACCCGGCGGGCAGGACGCCGACCAGCGTGCCCTCGTCCTCGATGTACATCGTGTCGCCGTTCGGGCCGGAGGCGGACACCAGCTCCCTGGAGTTGGCCAGGTCGTAGACGAAGCTGGGTCCGGCGGCGGCGCTGCCGCTGAAGCGGGTCAGGTCCGTGCCGTTGGCGGCCTGGGTGTTCAGCGTGGCGCTGGACTGCGCCCAGCCGGTCTGGCTGTACAGCGTCACCGCCGTGCCGGACGCCAGCGTCGCGGTTGCGCCCAGCGAAGGGTTGAGCGCGTCCAGCAGCGAGGCGGGCATCCCCAGCTCCGCCGCGACCTGCGCCAGCGTCGCCCCGGCAGAGCCCACCGTGTACGTCCCCGCCGCGCTGGCCCCGCCGGACAGCGTCAGGCCGGGCAGGTCGATCGGCAGGTCGGGCGCCACCACCTCCGACCCGCCCGAGGAGAAGTCGATATATGTCTGAGAGGCTGTTTGATAAATCTTGAAGGCTGCTGAATTGCGTGATTCAAGCTCGGGATGTGGACACCCGAGAGCCGTGGCCGAATGGCCAGGATTGAGAAGAAGGCAAAGCGTTACCCGAGCGATCTGACGGACGAGGAGTGGCGTGCAATCGAGCCGCTACTTCCGAAGCCCGCTCGCCGTGGCCGCAAGCGCGTTGTGGATCTCCGCGAGATACTGAACGCGATCAGATACATGGTGCGTTCAGGCATTGAGTGGCGGATGATGCCGATCCACTTTGCACCCTGGCAAACGGTGTACTGGTGGTTCCGGCGCTTCGTGCGCCTGTTCCTGTTTCAGACGATCCACGACGTGGCGCTGATGCTGGACCGTGAGCAGGCCGGACGTGAAGCCAGCCCCAGCGCCGGTGTGATCGACAGCCAGACGGTCAAGGCTCCCGCCGCCAGGGGCACGAGGGGCTATGATGCGGCAAAGAAGACCGTAGGACGCAAACGGCACATCGCGGTGGATACCGACGGGCGGCTACTTATGGTGAACCTGACCACCGCCGACATCTCCGATAGCGCGGGCGCGCAGCCCATTCTGGATGCCATCCGCCAGCGCTGGCCATGGGTAAAGCACCTGTTCGCAGATGGCGCGTACGACCGCCGCAAGCTGCTGGACAAGGCGGCCTACCTCGACTTTGTCATAGAGGTGATCCGGCGAAACGACAATCAAGCCGGCTTCGAGGTACTGCCACGCCGATGGGTGGTCGAACGAAGCTTCGGATGGCTCACACGCTACCGCCGCCTCGTGCGTGACTACGAAGCTCGCCTGGACGTGTCAGAAGCCATGATCTACGCGGCAATGGGAAGCCTGCTCGTACGCAGAACCGCACATGACTGAATTCTCAAACGGACTCTCAGAAGCAAATGGGAAGGAAAGTACCATGGCAACCGGATGGGCCCCAGACGGGGCCGTACAAGACCAGATCGACGACACGATCAGGGATGAGGTGGCCAGGGCCCGCGCTCGCCTGACCATCGGTGAAGGACTCTCGCACTGCACGGAGTGCGATGACGAAATTCCAAAGCCGCGTCTTCTGGCGGTTCCTGGCGTCCGCACCTGCATCTCCTGCCAGGCCAACCATGATCGCCGTCCGGTCGATATCGGCTTCAATCGGCGGGGCAGCAAAGACAGTCAGCTTAAATGAATGCGTAATATACGGTGATGGTACTGCTATCGATGGTTCAGACGGAGCGAGGTGCCATAAGCGCGGTGTCCTGGTCGGCCCATGTCAACGGAATGCTGATGTGGTTTGTCAGCGTCTGAGCGTCCAACCAGGTTGGCTGACGCCCTTCGACGATCGATTTGACGATGGCGGGGCTGAGGAAGGCAAGCCGTACCAGGCGCAGGATGTACCGGGCCGATACGCCTTCAGTCCTCGCCAAGTCGTCGACGCCGATGCCGTCTGCCAGCATCTGCTGCAACCAGCGATGCCCGCGCGCGACAGCTTTCACAAGCGTCGGATCGACCGCCGCTGGAGTTCCATCGTGCCGCTCGTGAACCAGGCGCATCTCGATACCGCGGCGGGCGATGGTGACGGGTACCTCCTGGCGGAGGATCGCGACACCGGGGACTATACTGGTGAGATTGACATGCAGGGTGAGGCCTGTTGCGGTCAAGGTGATGAGGTCGATGAGATCGTAGCGGTCGCCAGCAGTCTGATCCTGACTCCTGTGCTGCACCGCTGCGATGAAAGGGACCAGTCCTGCTAGCGGCTGGTCTGCGTTGCGCCAGGCCTCGGTTAGCATCGACGTGTCTGTTAGGAAGGTCTCGAGCGAGCCCAGAACCAGTGTCTCGAGCAAAGGTGCGGGGGATGCGCCAGCCGCGCCTTACCTCATCCTTGGCTTTGCGGATCAGGAAGCCAGAGATGTAATGCCGTCCGGCTTTGTGCCGGTTTGGGGCTGTCGAGACGAATTCCTGGCTATGCCGGCATCAATTTGGGGATGCGGATCAGGTTGTAGGCGATGAGGTTCAGCATAAAGTCGCCCGCCACGCGTGCAAGGCCTCGGTGCTTGGTCTTGCGCAGGGTACCATGCTGCTTACCCAGCCAAAAATACATTCGATCATCTTGCGCCTGGTCTGGGACATGCCGCAGCCCTCGCTGGCGGCGGTCGCCTCGGCGATGATCGAAGTCCGTCGCTTGCCCGTTTTGGTCGGATATCACCCACAAAAAAGCGTGGCGATGGTTGCTCATCGCTTACCATGCAATTCATTAGACGGCGTCCCCGAAATGCCTAAGCAGTTCGGCTGCCACGACGGCCGGCTGTTCCTCGGGAACGAAGTGGCCACAGTTTTGTATCGTGCCGCCGGTCACATGGTCCGCAACCTCACGGATCGGCGTTACCATGTCTACGATGGACCCCTGGTCGGCCCCGAGCGCTAGGATGGGCACTGCTAACTTGCCGCGGGTCGCGAAATCTCTGTTCTGCTCGGCTGATTCCGCGACTGCGCGGTAGTACGCCAATCCGGCACGCAGGCCGCCATCCTTGCGCAATACCCGCTCGTACTCGTCGATGTCAGACTCGGCAAATATTTGAGGGTCGGCCGCCTTCCGACGCAGCAACCACGTCAGGTACACTCGCTCGCGACCTGTGATCAGCATCTCGGGCAGGTCAGGCACGGTGTGGAACGCGAAGTGCCAAGTCTTCCAAGCCTTGTTTGGGGCCGTAGGCAGTACGTCGGGCAGCGTGACCCCGGGAACTCCCCCATCGAGCATGGCCAGCCGGCGGATTTCATCGCCGAACAGGACGGCGTACGGGTAGGCGACCCAGGCGCCCACATCATGCGCGGCCATGCAATACCGGTTGACGCCGATCTGTTGAAGCAGGCCGTGGACGTGCATGGCCAGCGTTCGCGTATCGTAACCGCCGGCCGGCCGGTCGGAATCGCCCTGCCCGGGAAGGTCGACGGCGACGACCCGGTACGCCGAGGCAAGCAGCGGAATCACTCGCCGCCAAGCGTACCAGCTTTGGGGGAACCCAGCCAGAAGCACGACGGTCTCGCCGTCGGGCCTGCCACCGACAACGTAGTGCAGACGGATGCCGTCGACGAGTTCAAACCGGTGTTCAAAGCCCGCCAAGTTCGGGTCGGACCGAGACGCCGCTGCGGCCGCAATGATCAAACCGGCGGGGGCGCTAGGAATGGAGGGCGCAGGGTCGGTCGCCGCCGGCACCGGAGGCGCATCGGGTTGCTTCATCGGTACAACTCCATTGGGACGGCGGTCGGGCCTCGGAACCGCTCGTCGGTCAACCGGGGCCGATGACTAAACGAGGCGAAAGGCCGTGGGTTCCGGATCGGAACAACCAGTTTCACTCAATCAAGATTGCGGCGATCGGATGCAGAAATCTTAGCCGGGGTTTTGCGTACTGGGAATGCGCAAACACGTGCTGTGGCTTTTCTTCTTCACATAATGATCCGTGAAGAAGCAAATCTACAAATCGTCGCCACTAGGCAACCGTGTTGCCGCCAGACGCTTACGACGGTTCCCTGTTACCAGAAAATCATTCCCTGATCTCGCCAAAGAATTCCCTGTTCCGATTGCAGTATTTCGTTGTTGAAGGGTAACACCGCCAGTCTCTCTGAGGCTTTTGAGGACCGCAGCCTTAAAAAGGTCGGATCTGGACGCGAAAAATTCGCTGTATTTTCCTGATAAACAGGGAACACGTCTATCGAGACGGGTTCGACGTAGACTGCGTCTACCGCCAGCAAGTCTCCCGTTGTTTACAGTGACTTAGATTGTAGTGCACTCTGGCGCGGTTTCGCGCGGCGTACAGGGTTTCTGTCACCAGAGGCGCTATGACTTCGAGGGTTTTGCGGGCGATTTCCCGGCATGTCTCGAAAGGCTTTTTCGGCAGTGCTGAGTGCGTTTGCAACGTATTGTCGCAGTGGCCCGATATTGCCCTAGCGTTATTCTAGATGACCATTTGCAACCGCTCTCGCAGGTACCATCTCTTTAGAAGCAAATGGTAAGGAGAGTATTGTGGTAACCGGATGGGCCCTCGATGGGCGGTACAAGACCAGATCGACGATACGATCAGGGATGAGGTGGCCAAGGCCCGCGCCCGCCTTACGATCGGAGAAGGACCATCGCACTGTATTGAGTGCGATGAGGAGATTCCGGAGCCGCGTCGTCAGGCGATCCGTGGAATCCGCACCTGCATGTCCTGCCAGGCAAACCATGACCGCCGTCCGGTCGATACCGGCTTTAACCGACGCGGCAGCCAAGACAGTCAGCTGAAGTGACCGGGCGGATCCGACGGTGGTATTGTTTGTCGATGCTTTCAGACGGATAGGGGCGCTAGGAGCGCTGTGGACTGGTCAGCCCAGGATAGTGGAATCGTGATTTGGTTCACCAGCGTCTGGGCGGTCAGCCATTGAGGCTGACGACCCCGGACAATCATCTTGATCGTGTCAGGCTGAGGAACGCGAGGCGCACCAGGCGCGGGATGTAGCGGGCCGAGACACTTTCCGTCCTCGCCAGCTCATCCAGTGCGATGCGGTCGCTAAGCGGCTGATTGGGAAGGGGCTTGTAGCGAGAGCAGCCTCAGTCGCCTTGTGACATTCGATCCGTAGGGCTCTCAACAGAAGCGCTGACCATGACTGGTTGCGAGATGGAGCAGCTCGGGGTCAGGTTGGAGCCATGCCTGCGACGCCCATGATCGTGAACGCCGGCACAAGCATCCTGGCGCTGGACCGCAACGGCAAGCTGTACTGGGACGAGATCGTGATCGCGCAAGGCCAGTCCGACAGCACCGGCGCCCTCTCGTCAATCAGCTAGAAACCCTCGCGGCAAGCTGCGCCGTAATCAACACTTCCTAACTTGCAAACAATCTACGGGCGTGCTGAAGACGCGCATGGCTTTCAGTCTTCAACCGCTTCGTCGTTGCCAAGCCAAAACTGCAGGTGACCGAATGACCTCTGCCATACGCAAGACCCTGAAATGGTCTGGACGGTTGTTGCTGATCGGTTTTGCCCTGCTGGGGGCGGTGAGTGCTCTGGGGATGTATGCCAATCGCCATCAGCCTTACGCGGGCCTGATGCGAAACGATGAGCAGAAGCCCATCACGATCCAGCTCGGCGCGACGACCCTGTCCATACCGGAGAACTATCTTCTGGTCTTCCCCGCCCACTATGGCGAAACCATCCAGTTCTCCCTGTTGACCCTGTTGCCGGACTTTCCCGGACGCACGCCGGAAAACCGCAAGCTGATGGAACGCGCAGGCTGGTACGATCAGGTCATTATTTTTCTCGACTACAAAGGTCATACCATGACGGGAAAGAAACTATTTGATGCGATGTATAAAATCAGCAATCACGACGTACAGCTAGGCCCAAACGGGTATAACGAGTTCACGACCGGATGCTGTCACTTTAAAGAAGACCTGTTTCGTGGAGCGGTAGAGAGTCCGAAAAACCTAAGAAGTTGTCATCCGGAGCATGAGGTTCACGAAGATCATGGCCATTGGTTTCCGACCTGCGATCGCATCATAAAAGCTGCGCCCGACACTGTGATGACCTACACGATGTCGCGCAAGTATTTGCCCGAGTACGACAGGATCGAGCCGCAGCTGATCGCCTTTCTCAACCGCTTTGTCGTCGCCGGCCCAAAACTAGAGGTGATTGAATGACCGCCCCGAACCAGTTCACATCCGGCCAGATGCAGGTCCTGCAGACCTACATCAACAACGCCCAGAATGCGTTCACCGCCGGCAATTATTCGGGCGGCGCGGGCAGCGGCAGCGTCCAGGACTGGATGACGCAGTACTACCAAGTCCAGGCCAATGCCGGGCGCGGCTACGCCAAGCTGGCGGTGCAGGTGGACGCCGACCAGGGCTATGACGGCAAGGTGGCGCTCGACATGCTGACCGTGGCCGGTCTGGCGGAGGGCACGGCCGTGACGCCGCAGAACAGCGCCAACCTCATGTTGCTACTTGGCAAGAGCGACTTGGCTATCATGAACAACAATAATGGTATCTGGCCGACGACGAACCAGATTGAAACGTACCACTACAAAACTTCCCGCTTGCCAACTTCTACCCGTGGGACTGGGGAGGCGCGGACTACGCGGCGGCGGGGCTCAACTGGGGCGCGGGCACGCTGACGCCCCTCGAAGTGGACGCCGTTCCCAACTCGCCGTACCGCAACTTAACGTCCGCGCAGATCCTGACCAATTTCGCCAACGTGGTGGGTTCCGGTCTGGGCAGGAACTGTACACGGGATCGGAGATCCTCGGGAACACGATAAGCTCCGCGAACATCGCGATCTATAATCCGACCCTGGGCCTGCAGTCGCTCGAGTTTGGCGTCCAGCAGTATGGGCCGAACGCGCTTGGCGCGAACGATCTCGTGGCATCCTGGACCCTGGCTACGGGGGTGCTGAACCTTCTCGGCACCAGAGCCGAGACTCAGGTCAGTACCCTTCTGCAAG
>CBDAQV010000012.1:0-289202 GCA_965199265.1 Alphaproteobacteria bacterium
GCGGCCCTGCCGCGTGCCGTGCAGGTCAGCGGTGTCTGGACACCGCCCGCTTTGCGCAATCAGGGTTACGGAACCGCCGTCGTCGCCGGATCACTGAACATTGCGCGCACTGAGGGAGTGAAGCAGGCCGTGCTGTTTTCCGACGAAAACAATGCAACAACGCGCAAGATCTACCATTCATTGGGCTTCCGCGACGTCGGACAATACGCCTATTTCGACTACGAGCGCGATCCCCGGCCATTGCTGGCCAACCGACCAACGCCGGTTACCGGGCTGGCAAGGACGCCTTCCTGAACTCTGCTCCACCAGGCACATCTCGCTCGATTCGGCCCGGCCGGCGGCGGTTTGGCGTGGCGGACGGTGGTGAAGTGCTGCCGTGCCACGTTCAGCACGACTACGACGCGGATCCAAGGCTGACGACGGGGCTTGCCCGTGGCTCGGCTCCCGTTCCCCCTGGCTTGGCCCTCCTGAACTTTCGTCCCGTACCGCCGGATCACCGGTTGCGGTCCAGCCGGACGTCGCGGTGCACCAGGACGGACAGGATGAGGCCGAAGCCGATCATGGTCGCCAGCATGGACGTGCCGCCGTAGGAGATCAGCGCCAGCGGCACGCCGACGACGGGGATCAGGCCCATCACCATCGCCATGTTCACGAACACGTACAGGAACAGGTTGACGCTCAGCGCCATGGCGACGAGGCGGCCGAACTGGTTGCGGCACGACAGGCCGATCACGAAGCCGTAGCCGACCACGACCACGTAAAGCGCCAGCAGGCTGAGCGCGCCGATCAGGCCCCATTGCTCGGCCAGCACGACGAAGATGAAGTCCGTCTGTTTTTCGGGCAGAAAGTTGAGGCGCGTCTGCGTGCCTCCCAGGAATCCCTTGCCGAACACGCCCCCCGATCCCAGCGCGATCTTCGACTGCGTGATGTGGTAGCCCGCGCCGCGCGGGTCGCGCTCGGGGTCCATGAAGGTCAGCACCCGTGACTTCTGGTAGTCGTGCATGAAATGCCAGATGACGGGGATGGCGGCCAGCACGCTGGCGATCACCAGCCCGAACTTCCACGCCCTGACCCCGGCCAGCCAGAAGATCGCCCCGCCGATCATGATGAGGATCAGCGAGGTGCCGAGGTTGGGTTCGAGCAGCACCAGCGCGACCGGCACGAAGATGAGGCCGAGCGGGATGATCAGAGTGCGGATGCGGCCGATCTCCTCGATCGGCACGCCCTGCCAGTAGCGCGCCAGCGCCAGGGTCAGCGTGATCTTCATCAGCTCGGATGGCTGCAGCTGCACGACGCCGAGGTCGATCCAGCGCTCGGCCCCCTTGCCGGTATGGCCGATGGCCAGAACCAGGATCAGCAGCAGCACGACGAAGCTGTACAGCCAGTAGGCGCTGCGATGCCAGAACCGGATATCGACCAGCGCGAGGCCCAGCATGATCGCGGTGCAGAACGCAAAGCGGATCGCCTGTTTTGCCGCCCAGGGCTGCATGCTGCCGCTGGCCGCGGAGTACATGCCGAGGATCCCGACGGCGCCCAGCATCAGCACGAGGACCACGAAGCTGGGGCGGATACCCTGCAATTTTTCGATCAGGGTGTAATCGGAAGAAGAAGTGTCGAGAGGCATGGTGTCTGCGATAGGGGAACGTGACGGATGGCGGGTTGCGCGCCGCCGCGCCTCAGGCGCTGACCGCCGTGTTGGCCGGCTGGCGTTGTCCACCGGTTTCCAGAGCCAGCGCGTCGATTGCCGCGACATACTTCGTCATGTCGAACACGGCCTCCGCCCGGCGCCGGATGGCGGCGCACAAAGCGTGGTACCGTTCGGGATCGGCAGCCAGAGATCGGATCAGGTCCGCCGCGGCGGCTACGTCCAGGTAGGGAAGCACGAGGTCGTTGGTTTCAGCCGACACTTTCAGGATCTCCGCCATCCCGCTTGCGCCGTCGAAGCAGACGACCGGCTTGCCGCAGCACGCCGCGTCGATGGAGACGTTGGGAAGCGGGTCGAGGCGCGAGGAAAGAAACAACGCATCCGCCTCGGCGTAAACAGTGTCGAGGTCGGAAACCGGACGGAGCCATTCAAAGCACTCGCCGAGGCCGGAGCGGACGATCTGCTCGTTCAGGTACACGGTGAACATGCCATGCGCGCTCATAGGATCGTCCCCCAGCTGCGCGCCGATCCACACGAACCTGATCCGCCGCCCGCCCAAGCGGCTGCAGGCGGCAGCGGCGGACAAGAACAGGTCCACCCCCTTGCGCAGTTCCACCGTACCCAGTCCCACCACGAGAAACGCGTCCTCGCATCCTTCCGGCCGCAAGCGGCGCGCCAGCTCCGCTCCGGACAAGGACGTCGCCGCAGCGCGGATCGTCCCCCGACCGGCGGGCGGCAAAGCCGAACGCCCCTGCGGGAGCACAGCGGTGCGCACAGGATCCAGTTCGGGGTAGTGCCGCAGGGCGGATTGGAGCAGCAAACCGGCTGGGAAGATGACTCGGCGCATGCAGGCGTACAAGTCGGACAGGGTGCCTGCCTTGCCGACATAGCTGGAGAATTCATGGACGAGCACGAGGGAGTTGGTGCAATGCCGGGCGAGCGGCACCGAGATCATCAGCGTGGCTATGCTGTTGGCCAGTACGTAGAGCGGGCGGTAAACGTCGATGATGCGCTCGGCGATCTCGTCGTAATCGTGCGGTTTATAGTGCCCGGTCGCGATGGGTCCGACCACCGCATCCGAAACGGCTACAAAGCTGTGCTGCAATTCACCGCCGTGCAGGAGGACGGTGACGACGCGGTACTTTGCCCGAAGGTTGCAAAGGATATTCCAACCGAGAATCGGGGCGCCGGTACGCGAGGCTTCGTGCAGGACGACAACAACGACAGGCTTGGTCGAAAGGGGGTCGAGCCCGGGAAATGCAAGCCTGTCCAGCGGCCGGCAGGTCAGGCGCTGTTCCGAAGCGCCGTAGAGCACGTAGTGCTCGAGTACGGAGCGGGCCCCGTTGGTATCGGGGTAGAGCTCGCGGTAATAGGCCGGGTCAAAATGCGGGTGCGGGCGAAGGCCGGAGCCTTCGCCGACTTCCAGGTAATGGACAAGCGGGTCCGCATCCATGCCCGCACCAGCCTGCCCGGCATAGTACCGCTCGTCGAACCACCCGCTTTCCCGAATGGCGGCGATCCGGGTTTGCGTCCACTCCTGCGCGCTTCGGTTCTGCGCCGATCCGACGGTCAGGTAATGCCAGAGCGGGCCGATGCCCGCCGCACGTACATCGGGATAGGTTTGAATGTAGAAGGCTGGATCGAACTTGGCAGAAGGCCGCAATCCGCGGGCTTCGCCGTGCTTCAGGTAATGCGAGACCGGGTCGACGCGAACCGGGTCGATGCCGGCGGCCGCTGCGTAATAGACAGCGTCGAAGAAGGGGCTGGCGGCGACCACCCGGCGGCGCGGCGCATCGTTCACGACGCGCCTTGCCAGGTTCATGTAGCGGCGCAGTGTCGTATGCAGCGGGGCCATCATTTCTCGGCTATCTGGCGTAGGCAGGATCGTTGACATCTCATACTTCACGACAGCGCCGCAACATACCCTTGCGCGCCAGCTATCCCTTTGCCCCGTCCATCCGGCCCGAAACCGCTATCCGGGCAAGGTCTCGCTTCTGCGCTTCCCATAACAGGTCTCGGACCACGGGGCCAGCGGCATCGGCGCCGTGGCTGCCGTGCTCGACGATGACGGCGCAGGCGTAGCGCGGCGCGTCGACCGGGGCGTAGCCGACGAACAGCGCGTGGTCGCGCTCCTTCCATGGCAGGCTGTCGCTGTGCACGCCGTGCGCTCGCTCGTACGCGGTCATGCGCCGCACCTGCGCGCTGCCCGACTTGCCGCCCATGCGCATCGATTCGTCGGGTATCTGGCAGTGCTTGCCGGTCCCGTACTCGCCCACCGCCTGCATGCCGGCGAGGACCGCTTCAAGATGCCGCGGCGCGAACCTGAGCGCCGGGGCGTCGTTCCTTTCGGGAGGCTGCTCGCCCACCCGGTGCGTCAGGTGCGGCTGCACCGCCATGCCGCTGGCAAGGCGCGCCGTCATCACGGCCAGCTGCAAAGGCGTCGCCTTTACAAAGCCCTGGCCGATGGCGTTGACCAGGGTTTCGCCCTGTTGCCACGCTTCGCCCAGCGCAGCCTCCTTCCATGCCCGCGTCGGCACAAGGCCGGGATGTTCGCCCGGCAGGTCGAGTCCGAGGCGCACGCCAAGGCCCAGCTTGTTGGCGGCGGCGGCAATGGCATCTATGCCCGCGCGGTGGCCCACGTCGTAGAAGAACACGTCGCAGGAATAGGCGAACGCATCCGTCATTCCCACTGTCCCGTGTCCGCCCTTGCGCCAGCAGTGGAACTCGTGGTCGCCCAGCGTCATCGAGCCGGTGCAGGTCACGGCGTGGTTGAGGTCGATCGCTCCGCTTTCCAGCCCCGCCATGGCGGTGACCATCTTGAAGGTCGATCCCGGCGGATACTGTCCGCTCGATGCCTTGTTGGTCAGCGGCACCTTCGGGTCGGCAAGCAGTTCTTCCCACACATCCGCGGGGATGCCCTTGCTGAACACATTGGGGTCGAAGCCCGGGTAGCTCGCCAGCGCGTAGATCGCGCCGGTGTGCACGTCCATCACCACCGCCGCGGCGCTGAGCTCCTGGCCCAGCCGCTCGTGCGCGTATTGCTGCAACCCGGCATCGATGGTCAGGTGCACGTCATCGCCCGCAACGCCCGGCTGGCGCGCCAGCTCGCGGATCATGCGGCCGCCGGCGTTGACCTCCATCTGGCTTTCCCCGGGCTCGCCGCGCAGGTCGTCCTCGTGGAACTTCTCGATTCCGCTCTTACCGACCTTGAACCCGGGAAGCGAAAGCAGCTCGTCGCCGTCCATGTCGGCCTCGGCGGGCGATCCCATGTAGCCGATGAGGTGCGAGGCCGCATCGCCCAGCGGGTAGGAGCGCAACTCCCCCGACTGGATCAGCATCCCGGGCAGGTCCGGCGTGTTAAGCTCGATGGCCGAGACCTCGTCCCAAGACAGGTTCTCGCGCACGATCACCGGCACGAAGGTCCGCTTGTGCTCGAGCTCTTTCAGGATGCGCTTCCCGTCGCCGTCGCCCAGCGCAATCAGCTTGCTCACCAATGCCAGCGAGGCCGGGACGTCCGGCACCTGCTCGGCGATCATCAGCAGCTGGAAGTTCTGCTCGTTGTGCGCCATCGGAATGCCGCCATGGTCCAGCAGAAGCCCGCGCGAAGGCGGGATCAGCCGCACGTTGATGCGGTTGGTGTCGGCCAAGGTGCGGTACTTGTCGCTTTCGACCACCTGCAGGTAGTACATCCGTCCCGCCAGCGTGCCGGCGAGCCCCAGTTGCAGCCCCCCCAGCAAAACGGCGCGCCGCGTCAGCAGGCGCGAACGGGCGACGTCCCGATCGATCATGGCCGCACGCCGTTCCGAGCGACGCGCTCGGCGGGCAGGAGGATGAACTTGGCGACGACCGGGAAAACGGCAATGGTCACGGCGGTTCGCGCCAGGACTTGGCCGGGCGGCACGACATGCCCGCCGAAAACAGCCTCGGTTAGCCACAGAATCGTGTTCACGCCTAAAGCAGCCGTGGCGAACATTGCCCACAGGCGAAGAAAGGAAGCCGAGGCGGAGCGGGTACGGCGGCGCGCCAGAAGCGCCACGAGCAGGAACGCCAGAGTTTGCGAACCGATCGCCGTCAGCTCGGAAAGGTCGGCGGCCGCGCCGGCCAGCAGCGCCACGACGGGAGGGAACAGGGCAGGAAGGCGAAACGACCAGAAGAACACGCTCATCAGCGCCAACGAGGGCAGCATGGCTGAGCCGGAGTAGGTCCATGGCAGAAGCTGCGCGACCAGCAGCGCAAGCGTCACCAGCGCCGGGACGGCGAGGCGGCCCACGCGGCCGATCTCGAAACTGGTGGCTGGCGCCGGGCTCATGAGGTTCGGGCGAAGTTAGCGATGCGCGCGGGTCTTGTCGACCGCGGTGTCCGGCGCGAGCAGGGGCACGACCCCCTCGTATTTGAGAATGGTCACGAAATCGATGCGGGACAAGTCGGCCAGCGGCGCGACGCGGATGCCGTTCTCGTCGTTGCCGACCACCACCCCGACCGCAATGCCCGGGGGCATCAGGTGGTCGTTGCCCGAAGTGACCACGCGCTCGCCGACCGAGACGCTAGATCCGGGCGGCAGGTACAGCAGCTGCGGCCGGTCGGTGTCGTCGCCGCCGAGTATGGCGTGGATGTGGCTCTGCTCCAGCAGCACCGGTATGCGCGAGTTGACGTCCGTCACCAGCAACAGGCGAGCGGAACTGTCGCCGGTCTGGACGATGCGGCCAACCAGCGCCCCGGCATCCTGCGTGCCCGGCTCGCCGATCGCGGTGACCGCCGGCTGGCCTTTTTCGAGGCCGCTCGACGTGCCTGCCGCCAGCATCAGGCTCTCCACGAACCCCCCGGCAGGGTCACCGATCACCCGGACCATGACCTGCCGGCTTTCTGGATCCGGCGCGACGTGAAGGTGCGCGCGCAGGCTGGCGTTCTCGGCTTCCAGGCGCAACGCGGTGTCTCGCCATGCGATCAGCTTGCGGTTCTGTTCGCGCAGGGCCGCGTTCTCGCTGAAGATCTGGCTGGCATGCGAGATATTTCCGAGGCCCGAGCGGATCGAAACGAGCGGCTGGCCGAGGAAGCCGATCGCGGGGGAAATGAAATCGCCAGTGGCGGTCTGTAGCCGTTCGACCAGCGCCGGATCGATCCTGTTCATTCCCAGCAGGACGAACGTCGCCGACACCAGCATGAAGCCGGTCACGCGTGGACCCAGCTTGCGCCAGTTGAGGGCGACACCGAACGGCATCGCGCGCGAAGGCGCGATTCGCGGGACGGAACGCGGTTTCAAGCCGTACTCCTCACCTTGTCGCCTCCCGGAGATTGAACGAGCGCTTGTCGATGCTACCGCGTAAACCTTTCGGAAAATGAAACCTGTCGGTAGGCGACGATCATCGACTGGAGCGGGCGAAGGGATTCGAACCCTCGACCCCAACCTTGGCAAGGTTGTGCTCTACCACTGAGCTACGCCCGCGGCTCCATCGATAAGCGGCACTATACGCAAAGTTTTTCGGCTTGCAAGCCCCGGCATCCGCGCCATATTCCGCCACGGTCGATCGGCAAGCCTTGCCGGACACATCAAACGCGACAGATTGCTCTGCGAGACGAGAGGGTTCATGGATCTGCTTTTCGGCCGCAAACCGGCCAACAAACCAACCGAAACGGCTACGGCGGCAGGCACCGCGGCGGCGCTGGTTTACGACGCGACCACCGCAAGCTTCGAGCAGGGCGTGATCGCCGCCTCCATGCAGCTTCCGGTGATCGTCGATTTCTGGGCCCCCTGGTGCGCCCCGTGCAAGCAGCTGGGCCCCTTGCTGGAGAAAGCCGTCGCTGCCGCGGGCGGCGCCGTCCGCATGGCAAAGGTCAACATCGACGAAAATCCCGAGCTTGCCCAGGCGCTGCGCATCCAGTCGGTCCCGACCGTCTACGCCTTCTTCCAAGGCCGCCCTGTCGACGGCTTCATGGGTGCGGTGCCGGAAAGCCAGATCAAGGGCTTCATTTCAAAGCTTCTGGCCTTGTCAGGCGGCGGCGCCAACCCGATCAATGCGCTGCTGGAGCAGGCCAAGGAAGCCTTGGAGCTGGGACAAACCGACATCGCCCAGGAAATATACGCTGAAATCCTCGATGCCGAGCCGGCGGAGCCAATGGCCCGCGCTGGGCTGGCCCGGCTGGCGCTTACCGCCGGCGATGTCGACGCCGCCAGGGCCATCCTGGCAGGCGCGCCGCCCGAAATCGCCAAGCACGCCGAGATCGTTGCGGCGGGCACTGCGCTGGACCTTGCCGGCCAGGGCAAGGGCGGGGCCAGCCGGGAACTTGCGGCAAAGCTGCAAGCCGATCCGGCCGACCATGCCACCCGCTTCGACCTCGCCATGGCGCATTATGCCGAAGGGAACCGGGAAAGCGCGGTGGACGAGCTTCTCGACATCGTGCGCCGCGACCGCGCCTGGAACGAGGAAGGAGCGCGCAAGCAGCTCGTAAAGCTCTTCGAAGCGTTCGGGCCTGTCGACCCTCTTACCGTATCGGCGCGCAAGCGCCTGTCGTCGATCCTTTTCTCGTGACCGGATCAACACAAGGCCCGGCTGCATGAGCCAATCGGACTTCCTGTTCGAGCCTGGACCCGCCGGGCTGCCGCAGAGCCTGCCGATCTTTCCTCTGGCCGGCGTGTTGCTGCTTCCCCGGGGAAGGCTTCCGCTCAACATCTTCGAGCCACGCTACATCGCGATGGTGGAGGATGCGCTCAAGGGGCAGAGGATGGTCGGCATGGTCCAGCCGACCTCGCCCGGCATCGCGGGCAAGCCCTGCGAAGTGTTCGCGACAGGGTGCGCCGGGCGGATCGTCTCGTTCAGCGAAACGGATGATGGGCGCTACCTGATCACGCTGGCCGGAGTGTCACGCTTCCACATAGCCGATGAGCTGGAAAAGCAACGAGGCTACCGCCGCGTCGTTGCCGACTGGAAACCGTTCGCCGTCGACCTCGACCCGTCGGCTGGCCCCACGCTCGACCGCCCGCACCTGACGCCGTTGCTGAAAACCTATTTCCAGCATCAGGGCCTGTCCGCGGACTGGGACGCGATCAGCAGCACGCCGGACGACCGGCTGCTCACCAGCCTTGCCATGATCTGTCCGTTCGAGCCGATGGAGAAACAGGCGTTGCTGGAGGCTCCGGACAATACCGCGCGCGCCAAGGTCATGGTGAAGCTGCTGGAGATGGCGATCGCTTCCGGCTCGGAACGCGGCAGCGCGCATTGAGCGCCGTGATCAAAGCACTTTACTGTTCCGCCGCTTGGGAGTGAACCGGTCATGCCCGAAACGAACAAGAATCCCGATCCTCGACTGCTCGACATTCTCGTCTGTCCCTTGACGAAAGCCCGGCTGCGCTACGATGCGTCGGCGCAGGAGCTGGTCAGCGACAAGGCGGGGCTGGCCTATCCGATCCGCGACGGTATTCCCATCATGCTGCTGGACGAGGCGCGGCGGCTCGACGCGCCGGTGTCCGAAGCCGAGACTGAGGCGGAAGGCCACCCCACCTGATGCGGGGATTCTTCGGAGTGGGAGTGGAGGACATCAGCAAGCCGGGCAATGTCGGCAACCTGATGCGCACCACACACGCCTTCGGCGGCAGCTTCTTCTTTTTCATCAAGCCCGCGGTCGACCTGGACAGTGTGCGGCAGTCCGACACGTCCGGCGCGTCGGGTCACATGCCGCTTTATATCCACGACAGCATCGCGCAGCTGCAATTGCCGCGGCACTGCCAGCTGGTCGGTGTCGAACTGACGGACGACGCCATCGACCTGCCGACCTTCCGCCATCCGCCGCAGGCGGCCTACATACTGGGCCCGGAGAAAGGCAGTCTAAGCCCGGACGTGACCCGGCGCTGCGACCACGTCGTGAAAATCCCGACCGGCTTTTGCGTCAATGTCGGGGTAGCGGGGGCGATCGTCCTTTACGATCGCATGATCTGCCTTGGCCAGCACGCCGAGCGGCCGGTCAGGGTCGGCGGTCCACCGGCGAGACGTTAGCCCGGCGTTTTTCCCGCCACAGGTTCCAGACATACAGCGGCGCGGCGATCAGTTCGTACAGACCGGTCGCCAGCCAGTTCAACACTGGCAGCCGCACCACTCGCGACAATGGATAGAAGCGCCGATCACGCTGCCACAGCGTCGCGATCGCCGGCATGCCGCGCAGCAAACGGCCGTCTTCCTCGACGAAATGGACGCGGTACATGACGTCCTTCAGCGTCAGCCCGTGCGCGGCAAGCGCTTCGGGGGTCTGCCGGACGTCCACGAACGAACACGTCTCCGGGTCGCGGGTCGCGCCGCGGTAGGCGTTCATGCCGCCGGCGCAAACCGGACAGCCGCCATTGTAAAGAACCTTCGGATCGCTCATCTGCTTCTCCTGCCCTGTCCGGCGATCCTACCTCATGGGACGTCCGGTGGCACAGACCTTGCTTGCGAGCCGGCCCGTTCAGGAAAGTTTAAGTGCCTGCGTTGTACACGTCGCGCATGACATTCGTGCAACGCCAGGAACTGCGGCAGGGCCAGACCCTGGTCATGACCCCGCAACTGCAGCAGGCGATCAAGCTGCTACAGTTCAGTCATGGCGAACTGATGGACTACATCGAAACCGAACTGGAGAAGAATCCTCTGCTCGAAGCCGCCGGCGCCGAGCCGGACGAGCGCTTCGACGACGGCGAGTCATCCCCGCTCAGCGCCGAAGGTTCGCTCGAACGCGCATTCGAAGCGCACGGGAGCGAACTGCAGGGCGAAAGCCCCCTCGGAGCATTGGGGCACATCGCCGGCGGCCATGGCAGCTTCAACGGCGAGTCCGATTTCGAGGATACTGCCACCTCCGCCATTGACCTTCGCGAACACCTGCAGAGCCAGCTCAACATCGACATCGCCGCCCCCGAACAGCGCATGATCGGCGCGGCGCTGATCGACCAGATGGACGAAGCCGGGTACCTGCCCGCCGACCTTTCCGACGTCGCGCTGTCGCTCGGCTGCTCGATGACGGCGCTCGAGGTGGTGTTGCGGACGATGCAGCGCTTCGACCCGGTCGGCATCATGGCGCGTTCGCTGAAGGAATGCCTCGCCGTCCAGCTGCGCGAGAAAGACCGGCTCGACCCGGCGATGGAGGTGCTGCTCGAGAACCTGCACCTGATCGCGGAGCGCAACCTGAAGGCCCTCGCCACGCGCTGCGGCGTCGACACGGACGAGGTGATCGACATGATCACCGAGATCAAGACGCTGAACCCCAAGCCGGCGCTCGCCTACGACCATTCTCCCGACGGGCACATCATCCCCGACGTGCAGATGCGCCCCAATGGCGCGGGCGGCTGGATCATCGAGCTTAACCCCGACGCGCTGCCGCGCCTGCTGGTCAGCCGCCAGTACAGCACCGAGGTTCTGGCGCACGCGCGGGCCAAGGACCGCGAATACCTGTCCGAGCGCCTCGCCGCCGCCAACTGGCTGGTCAAGGCGCTGGACCAGCGCGCCAACACGATCCTGAAGGTCTCGGCCGAGATCGTGCGCCACCAGTCCGCCTTCTTTACCCACGGCGTGACCCGCCTGCGCCCCTTGGTCCTGCGCGAGGTCGCGGCCGAGATCGGCATGCACGAAAGCACCGTCAGCCGCGTGACGGCGAACAAGTTCATCCTGACGCCGCGCGGCACGTTCGAGCTGAAATATTTCTTCTCGTCCGCCATCTCCGGCACGTTTGGCGATTCGACCTACTCGGGCGAGGCGATCCGCGCCCGCATCAAGGCGCTGACCGACCGCGAGGACCCGGCGGACATCCTGTCCGACGACACGCTGGTCGAAAAACTGCACGAGGCCGGCATCGACATCGCCCGCCGCACCGTCGCCAAGTACCGCGAACAGATGAACATAGCGTCCTCCGTCCAGCGCCGGCGCGAGAAGGCGTTTCGCTAGACATCTGCCCTCCGGGTTGACAGGGCGGGGCACGCGAGACCATGTTGACTCTTCAACAAGGGACTCTGCGATTGGACACTCTGTCGTCCAGCACGGGGTCAACAGGACGGATCGATCATGCATCTTTCGGTGACGGGAAAGCAGCTCGACGTGGGCGAGGCGCTGCGCACCTACGTCGAGGAACACCTGGGCGTCATCACGGCCAAGTATTTCAACAAGACCAACGACGTCACCGTCGTGTTCACGCACGACGCGCACCTCTACAAGGCGGACATCACCGTCCATGTCGGGCGCGGCATCGTGGTGCAGGGCACGGCGGAGGCGACGGAGATCTATCCGGCCTTCGACCTTGCGGCGGGCAAGATTGCCAAGCGCCTGCTGAAGTACAAGGGCCGGCTGCGCGACCACCATGCCAAGGAAACGGTCGCCGAGATGGCGAACGGCTACGTGCTCAATGCCGGGCCCGACAGCGCCGCGCCGCCCGAAGGCGAGCCGGCGATCATCGCTGAAATGCCAACGCATCTCGGCGTGATGAGCGTTGCAGAGGCGGTGATGTACATGGATCTGGCCGACCTGCCGGCGCTGATGTTCCGCAACTCGGCGCATAGCGGCCTCAACATGGTGTACCGCCGCAGCGACGGAAACGTCGGCTGGGTCGACCCGCGCGGGAACCTGGGCAAGTGAAGATGATCAAGCGCGCCGGGGGCGACCGCGCGGGGGGCGATCACGCGGACAAGGCTTCCCTTGTCAAGGCCGTGCCGGATGGCGTCGGCGAAGGCCTGGCGCTGGACGCGGCGATGCCGCAGTTGCGCGCCGGCAACAAGAAGCAGGTTTTGCAGGAACTGGCGCGCCGCGCCGCCGAGGTCACCGGCCACTCACAGGACGAGATCCTGCACACCCTGATCGAGCGCGAGCGCCTTGGCAGCACCGGCATCGGCCAGGGAATCGCCATTCCGCACGGCAAGCTGCCGGGCCTGACGCGCGTCTACACGATCTTCGCCCGGCTGGAACGCCCCGTGGATTTCGAAGCGATCGACGACCAGCCGGTGGACCTGCTCGTCCTTCTGCTCGCGCCTTCCGACGCGGGCGCGGATCACCTGAAGGCGCTGGCCAGGGTCTCGCGCCTGCTGCGCAACGGCCTGACCTGCGAGAAACTGCGCGGCTGCACCACCTCCGACGCGATCTACGCGCTGATCCAGTCTTCCGGCGGGGAAAAGAACGCGGCGTGAGCCCGGGTTCGACGACGGCCGCCCCGCAGGTCCGTTCAGGCGCGAGCCCGTTGCTGCTGCGCAGCGGCGCCATTCTGCTCGGCACGCTGGTCCTTGCCGTTTCGGCGCGGATCGAACTGCCGTTCTGGCCGGTGCCAATGACCATGCAGACCCTTGCGGTGCTGCTGATCGGCTATTTCTACGGAACGCGCCTCGGGATCGCGACTCTCCTGGCCTACCTGGTCGAAGGCACGGCGGGCCTGCCGGTCTTTGCCGGCGGCGCGGCGGGAACCGCTGTGTTCGCCGGTCCGACCGGCGGGTACCTGATCGGCTTTGCCGCCGCGGCGGCGCTGGTCGGCTACGGCGCGGAGCGTGGCTGGATGCGGCGACTGACGGGCACGGTCCTCGTGATGAGCGCCGCGCACGCGCTGGTGTTCGTTTTCGGCGTGGCCTGGCTGGCGCTGCTGATCGGCGCCGGCAAGGCGATCACGCTGGGGCTGACACCTTTCCTCGCTGCCACGGCGGCGAAGACGGCGCTGGCCGTGGCGCTAGCCCGCGCCTGCGGCTGCCTGCGCCTGCGTCCCGGCGCCGCGGGGTGACAGGCGTGAGAAAGGGCGGCGGCAACCCGACCGGGCGCACCCTGACGGTCCGGGTTAAGACCCGGGCCAAGCGCAGCAATTCCTCGGCGCAGTGGCTCGAGCGACAGCTGAACGATCCCTATGTCGCCGAGGCGAAGAAGCTGGGCTACCGCAGCCGCTCCGCCTTCAAGCTGGTCCAGCTCGACGAGAAATTCCACCTGCTGCGCAGCGGGTTGAAGGTGATCGATCTGGGCGCGGCCCCCGGCGGCTGGATGCAGGTGACCGTGCCACGCGTCAAGTCCCGAGAAGGCCCGGAGAACAAGAGGGGCAAGGTGGTCGGCATCGACCTGCTGCCGATCGACACGCTGGAGGGTGCGGAAATCCTTCAGGGCGACATGATGGCCGCCGATACCGAACGCCGCCTGATCGACGCGCTGGGCGGCCCGCCCGACCTCGTCCTCAGCGACATGGCGGCGGCGACCACGGGGCACAGCCGCACCGACCATATCCGGACCGTGGCGCTGGCGGAGGCGGCGCTGGAGTTCGCCGTTGCGGTTCTGGCGCCGAACGGCGCGTTTGTCGTCAAGCTGTTCCAGGGCGGGGCCGAGCGCGACGTGCTGGCCGTGGCGCGCCAGCACTTCGCCACCGTCCGCCACGCCAAGCCCGCCGCCAGCCGCGCTGAGTCGAGCGAGTTGTACCTGGTGGCGCAGGGGTTCAGGCAGGCATCCCGGGGCGGCTGACCGGCCGCCCCCACGAAAACACAAATCGCCGCTTGCAAGCCGGAAAACAATCCGTATAGTCCCGGTTTCCAGGCAACCCGGTCAGTAAAGGGTTCCGCCGGGCGCATAGCTCAGTTGGTAGAGCAGCTGACTCTTAATCAGCGGGTCGTAGGTTCGAGCCCTACTGCGCCCACCATAATTTCAATGACTTAGCATATTTTATGCGGCGGTGTTTTCCAAAACTGGAAAGCGTTTTCCAAAACGCTGCTTAGGGCAATCTCGCAATTTGGAGCACGACGGGCAGCATCCTCGCGCTTTGGTTGTTGCAGTGAACCATATGATTGCGTGTTCGACTACCGGCGTCAGGCCGATTTCTGCCCGCTCTGGAGTTTCGTAATCGCGGCTTGGGCAAGCTTCCTCTGATCGCCTTTGGCGGTATATTTCTCGACCATTGCCAGTGTCTTGTGACCCGTAACAGCCGCAATCTGGTGAGTCGAGCAGCCTGCTGCGGCCAAGTTCACCGCCGCGTTATAGCGAAGCCCATGCAGCGAGTAGGCCTTGAATCCTAATCGTTCGACTTGCGCCTGCACCTCGTGGCGAAGCGTATCCAGGTGCCATTTGTCCGCGTAAGTCGGTGCCAGGATCGTATTGCCCTTACGTGGAATGGCTTCGAGGAGGAGAGCAAAATCGTCCGTGAACGGAACCCAGATTTCAGCGCCAGTCTTGTTTTGAGCTACATGGAGTCCGCCGGCTTCGATGTCGGTCCACGTCGCCTTGACAGCGTCTCCACTCCGTTGACCGGTGTTCAGAATGAATTCGACTACCCATAACAGTTCCTTCGCGGCATGTTCCCGAAAGCCTGCAATGAGCGCCGGCGGCCACGGCTTATGCCCGTCCGGTTTTGCAAGCCGTCCCGACCGCAATGCTGGATTGATGGTAAGCTCGAACCGTTTAGGCCGATCTATGGCGAACGCGCACAATCTGCGCAGCACCGCAATCATATAATCGGCTTTGCGGGGGGTGTCCGAGAATTTCTGACGCAGGGTCAAAACGAACTCGCGGTCCATGTCCTTCGCTGGAGCGTCGCCAAATTTTTCCGCCAGGAAATCAAGGTAACGCTTGTAATCCTTCTTGGTTTTCGCCGCCAAATTCGTGAAATCAGAAGCAGCCTGGTAGAGATCGACTAGATCCTTGATTGTGCCGATTCCACTCGTCTCCGCTTTCCGATCTTCGAGCGTCAGATTGATCTTCTGCGCCTTCTTGGCCGCAGCTAAAGGGTCTCTTCCCAGCTTCTCCTTCGTTATCTGATGGTAGAAGTAGGTTTCGCCCTTTCGCCCCCTGACGCGCTTAATGTGCCGTATCTTCACGTAGACCACGGGCGCGCTCCACAAGTGATGATTTACCACGCTGCTTCCGGTCCAGCGCCTCATCCAGCGCGAGGCGGTCCCAGACCTGGGGCTTGCGAGACGGATAAATCGGAGGGGGAAGCCTTTTGGCACGGACTTCCGCATCGAATGCGGATTGGGTCAGTCCGACATACGTCGCCGCATCGGCATGTTTCAGCCCACGCGGTACGAATGGTAAGCGGTCGGCACTCATGGCCAGCTCGCCACATCGATGGAAATCTCGAAAAGAATTACAGGATAAAGCATTCGGCCTCCGTTAGGAGACAACGATATCCTACATTATCCTACTTTGTCAAGAGATACCTACAGAATCCTACGAAGGGATGATATCTCCCTAGGGAGATATCACGCCGAAAAGCTCGTCGGTGGATACCACGCGATACAGCGTCTTGACGTCGCCTATTTTGAATTCGAGCCTTTTGCGGGGATTGAACTGCTCACAAACGATATGATCTGAGGAGTAAGCGGTAAGCCGTTTGATGAAACCCGGCCCGGGACCTCCATCCTTGCCATGCAGCTCGATTACGACATAGTCGTTCACGCTTGGCACCCGCCCCGCCTGTACGACCACGATGTTTCCCGGTTCAAAGCGAGGAACCATCGAGTCGCCAACCACCCGGATTGCGAAGCATCCCTTGGCTTTCGCCAAGGCTGGCGGACAACGTATGTAGTCGATGACCTCGCCATTGAACATGAAATCTGCCGCGGCTTCGCTGCCAAAGGCGGTACCCAGAATAGGGATATCATTGCTTCCCGTTGTCTCCAGCCGGAATCCTTCGCCCTCGGATCGCGACCGCTGCGACTTGGCGGGAGCCGTCCATTTAACGCCAGGAGGAACCAGCCTTCCTTCCTCGACATCGAGGATCTCAGCCAGTTGGCCGCGGACGGCGCCAGGTAGCCGCTTGGGAATGCCCCGGTCAATGAACTGGTGAATGTAGGCACGGTTGCGCCCCAGGCGGGTCGAGACCTGGGACATGTTCAGCCCCAGCTCCTCGATGCGCGCCTTTACAAGGTCCGCGATCTCACGGGTTTCGTCGGTCATGCGGCATCATAGACGATAATTGACAACAGAAAACGATTTTTGTGATTGACATTGTCGGCTTACGTGGTCGATTATGTCCTACATGGAAACGACACTTAATGACATTGCGCCAAACGCAACCGCTGGAGCCGATCGGTTGCTTGGCGGAGGCGGTGGGAAACTGCTGGATATCGCGCCGTCCACCCGCATTTCGGAGAAATTGCGCCGGGAGCTCGGATCGCTGATCCTCGGTCTGCTTGCAGACGACAGCGTGATCGAGGTCATGCGAAATCCCGATGGCCTGATCTGGGTCGAGCGTCTCGGCGCCGGCATGGCATGCATCGGCAAATTACCGGAGCAC
This sequence comes from Alphaproteobacteria bacterium, assembly GCA_965199265.1. Classification (GTDB taxonomy): domain Bacteria; phylum Pseudomonadota; class Alphaproteobacteria; order CALMVH01; family CALMVH01; genus CBDAQV01. Next base: position 16,838 of record CBDAQV010000012.1, read on the forward strand.
AAGGCTCATGCAATCGCTACGACCGTAGCGGCCATGCGCGGCCAGGTGCTTACCGAGGAACAGCCGGTCATCGAATGCGAGCTACCGGATTTCCCTTGCCGCTTCACTGCCGCCATTCCTCCCGCCGTTGAGCGGGTCGCGTTCGCGATCCGGCGAAAAGCCTCCCGGCTCTTCACGCTGGATGATTACGTAGCTTCCGGCGTGCTGACCGCTTCGCACCGCAAGCACCTCGGCGAGGCTGTTCGGTCACGAAAGAACATCGTGGTTGCGGGAGGAACGGGCAGCGGAAAGACGACGCTTGTGAATGCCGTAAAGGCGGAGATCGCGGACATCGCGCCTAACGATCGCATCGTCGTGATCGAGGATACTCCTGAAATCCGCTGCTGTTCTCCGAACACCGTGGCGATCCGGACGACCAGGACGGTGAGCTTGCTCGCGGTCTTGCGGTCCAGCCTGCGGCTTCGCCCCGATCGAATCATAGTCGGCGAGGTCCGCGGTCCAGAAGCACTGGCGCTTCTGAAAGCCTGGAATACCGGCCATCCGGGCGGCGTCGCCACGCTGCATGCCAACGATGCGCGGTCTGCCCTGCGCAGGCTGGAAAGCCTCGTGGCCGAGGCCACGCCGGCAGCCATGCAGCAAACCATAGCCGAAGCCGTCGATCTGGTCATAGCGATCGCCAAAACGCCCGCAGGCCGGCGCGTGCAGGAAGTCATCGCCGTGCACGGATACGAGGACGGCCAATACCTGATCTCAACCGTGGAGTGACCCAATGACCAGATTACAAAACCCAACTCGCCGGCTGCGCCCGGCATCGAAGCGGCTGCTGGGACTTTGCGTCCTCAGCACGGCTCTTCTGATCTGCCCCGCGATCGCGCATGCTGCGACAGTTGCAGGTGGGGGCCTCGACTGGGAGACGCCGCTCCAGAAATTCTCCGATAGCATCAAGGGGCCGGTCGCTTTCGTGATCGCCCTAATGGGGATCGTCGTGACCGGCGCCTCCCTGATCTGGGGTGGCGAGATCAACGAGTTCGTCCGCCGCCTGGTGATGATGATCATGGTGATCTCGCTGATCGTCTTCGCCGCCAGCCTGCTGTCCAATCTGTTCGGCGTCGGAGCCGTCGTCTGATGAGCGCGCTCCGGACCACTCCCTTGCATCGAGCCCTGTACCGGCCGAGCCTGCTGCTCGGCGGTGAGCGGGAACTCGTGCTCTTTACCGGCCTCATTGCAGGCGGGCTGATCGTATCGGCGATGAACTTCATCGCGACTGTGGTCGGCTTAGCTGTCTGGTTCGGGTGCATCGGACTGTTACGCGCCATGGCGAAGTTCGATCCGGACCTCAGCAAGGTCTACCTGCGCCAGCTTCGCTATCAGGCCTATTACCCTCCGAGGTCGACGCCCTGGATGCGGGAGGGAGCGCGATGATCCAGCTCAGGCAATATCGCAAGCCCGGAAAGGGAGTGGCGGACCTTCTGAACTACGCCGCCCTGACGGATGATGGGGTCGTCCATAACAAGGACGGCTCGTTGCTCGCCGGCTTCTTCGTGCGAGGTCCGGATAGCGCGTCCATGACCGCCGGCGAGCTGAATCAGTTCACGGCGAAGATCAACTCCGTCTTCCGGAAATACGGCGACGGGTGGGCCATCTGGTGCGAGGTGGTGCGGATGCCGACCGACGCATACCTCTCGACCGCGCCATCGGAGTTTCCAGATGCCTGCACCCGTCTTATCGAGGCGGAGCGTCGTCGGCATTTCGAAACCGAAGGCTCGCATTTCGAGAGCGAGACGGCGCTGGTCGTTCAGTACACCCCGCCACTGGTCCGCAAGCAGAAGATTTCCGAGCTGGTATATGACGATGCCCAGAAGAGCACCGTCAATCAGGCGAGCAGGATTCTGGCCCGGTTCACGCGGACGCTGACCGAACTTGAAGACGAGCTCGGCGACATCTTCCGCGTCCGTCGCATGGGCTCTTATCAGGCCACCGATCAGGTGGGCGGGCCGTTATTGCGCGATGAACTTGTGAACTTCCTGCAGCGGTGCGTGACGGGCCTAGCCGAGCCGCTGAATTTGCCGCCGGTTCCCATGTACCTCGACGCCCTCATCGGCGGGCAGGAACTGCATACCGGCGACACTCCGAAGATCGGTGAGAACTACGTCTGCTGTGTCGGAATCGAGGGTTTTCCGCAGCAATCTTTCCCCGGCATTCTGGAGTACCTGAGCAGCCTGCCGCTCGCGTATCGCTGGTCCACGCGGCTGATCTTCCTGGATCAGCACGAGGCATTGTCGAGCCTTGCAAGATACCGGCGAAAGTGGAAGCAGCGCGAGCGTGGCTTTGCCGCGCAGGTTTTCCGTACCAGCGGCGGGATCGTCAACGAAGACGCCTTGTCGATGACCCGCCAGACCGAACACGCGATGACCGACGCGCAAAGCGCGCTGGTCACCTTCCTCTATATGACTAGTGTGATCGTCCTCACGGGACCGGATCGCGATGCGCTGGCCGAGGGCGCAAAACTGGTGTCGCGCGAGATCCGCAGGGCCGGGTTCGCGGCACGAGTTGAAACGGTGAACGCGATGGAGTCCTGGCTCGGTAGCCTGCCGGGACATGCCGTCCCGAACATTCGCCGGCCATTGCTGCACACGTTGTCCGTCGCCGACATCCTGCCAATGAACCATGTCTGGAGTGGCCTGCCGCATAACCCTTCTCCGATGTTTTCCCCTGACTCGCCGGCCCTGCTGCAAGCCGCCGCCGAAGGGTCGACGCCATTCCGCCTGAACCTGCACGTCGGCGATGTCGGACATACCTTGGTGTTCGGCCCCACCGGCGCGGGCAAATCGACGCTGCTGGGGATGATTGCGGCATCATTCAGGCGCTACCCCGATGCTCGGATCACCTGTTTCGACAAAGGTCGCTCGATGTTCGCCCTCGCCAAAGCAGTAGGCGGACTGCACTACGAGTTCGGAGCCGACGGTCAGGTTGGCTTGTGCCCGCTGGCCGATATCGATAAGGACGCCGATGCGGCATGGGCGGAGCAATGGCTCGGGACCTGCTTTGCCCTGCAGGTCGGAAGTCCGCCTACGCCCCGGCAGCGAGATGCCGTCCACCGGGCAATCAGCCTGATGCGGCAGAACGGTCCTTTCGGCCGAACACTGACCGACTTCGTAGCCACGGTCCAGGATCAGGAAATCCGCGATGCGCTGACGCCGTATACTATCGACGGTCCGCTCGGTGAGATGCTGGACAGCGTCGACGACGGGATTCGGAACAGCGGCTTTACAGTGTTCGAGCTTGAAGAGCTGATGGGATATCCCGAGACAACGGCGCTTCCAGCCTTGCTGTGCTTGTTTCGGCGCTTCGAGCGATCGCTGACGGGTACGCCCGCCCTGCTGATCCTGGACGAGGCGTGGGTGATGCTGGGTCATCCTGTGTTCCGTGAGAAGGTCCGCGAGTGGCTGAAGACACTGCGCAAGGCAAATTGCGCGGTGGTGCTAGCGACGCAAAGCCTCTCCGACGCGGTCAGATCGGGTCTGCTGGATGTCCTGCTCGAGTCCTGCCCGACGCGCATCCTGCTTCCGAATGAGGAGGCCAACAAGCCCGGCACCGAGCAAATTCCAGGCCCACGCGACTTCTATACCCTGCTCGGCCTAAACGAGACTGAGATCGAGATCGTCCAAGGGGCAATCAAGAAGCGGCATTACTACTACATGTCTCCCGAAGGCAGGCGTCTGTTCGACCTCGCCCTCGGCCCGATCGCCCTGTCATTCGTCGCGGTATCCAGCAAGGCGGACGTGGCGCGCGTGCGCGCTCTCGGCGTCGAGCATGGCAACGATTGGCCCTTCCGCTGGCTCGAAGAACGAGAGGTCGCCTATGAAGACCTCCTATAGGAAATGCGCCACGACCGCCGCGCTTATCGCCGCGATCGGTTCTGCGCAGCCTGCGCATGCGCAGCTTGCCGTGGTTTGCGCCAATTGCAGCAGCGAATGGACGCAGCTTGCCAATAATGCGGAGTTGGTCGCGCAGGTCGCTAACGAAGCCAGGCAGCTGCAGCAGGAGATTCAGCAATACGAATTGCTGGCACAAAACACGGCCGGCCTGCCCAACCAGGTATGGGGCAACGCCGTTGCCGATATTGATCGTGTGAACGCGCTTATGGCGCAAAGCCAGGCGCTTTCCTACGCCTCATCAAATCTTGCAGGCGCGTTCGCCGCCAGATTCCCGAGCTACCAGCAGTACGCCAGCGGAACGGTCACCTCGGCCTCGATGCAGGGAAAGTACCAGCAATGGTCGAATGACACGAATTCGACCGTGCTTTCGACGTGGCAGGCAGCCGGCCTTCAGGCGTCGCAGATGCAGAATGAGGAAGGCACCCTCAGCCAACTGGAAAGCATGTCGAGCTCCGCAGGCGGTCAGATGCAGGCACTGGAAGTCGGCAATCAGCTTGCCGCCCAGACCGTCATGCAAGGGCAGAAATTACGCCAGCTGATGATCGCCAATCTCAATCTGGAGGCGAGTTACGTCCAGTCGCAACAGGACAAGGACGCCGTGCAGGCTGCGGCCATGCGCCAGTTCTCCACCTCCACCTATCCCAACAACACCAGCAACGAACGCTATTGAGGCGACCTATGCAGCGCTATTTCACACTGTTGCTTGCTGTCCTGGTCGCCACGTCGCTCGCCGAACCCGCGCACGCGCAAACGCCAAATGGCGCCGTAGATGCCATCCTGCACCTCTACCGCGACCATGCCGCTGCTTGGCAGGGCGCATTGCGGACACTTGCACTTCGACTCTTCTGGCTCCTCGCCGGCATCGAGTTCGCATGGACAGGAATCAAACTTGCGCTGAAAGGAGCCGATCTCGGCGAATTTGTCGCCGAGTTGGCTAACCAGTGTCTCTTCATCGGGTTCGGCCTCACGCTGCTTTACCAGTCGGCGACATGGGCGACGGCGATCGTGGACAGCTTTCGGGAAGCCGGAAACCAGGCCGTGCTGGCGTCGGGCGGTTCTCCCAACCTCTCTCCTACGAACATCTTCGATACAGGACTGACCCTGGCCGAAAAGGTGATGAATCAGGCCAGCATGTTTCATCCGGGCGACACGGTCGGCCTGATGATCGCGGCCCTCCTCATTCTCATCTGCTTCGCCTTGATCACCGCCTTCATGGTGCTGGCTCTCATCGAATCCTACGTCGTCATTTCCGCTGGCGTTCTGATGATGGGATTTGCCGGATCGCGCTGGACCAAGGAGTACGCCTTCAAGGTCATGACCTACGCAGTCAGCGTCGGCGCCAAGCTCTTCATCCTCCAGCTTCTCATCGGCGTCGGCGAGACGATGATCGACGGGTGGGTCACGACCGATCAGGCGACAGTGTCCGAAATCTTCGTGATGGTGGGAGCCGCGATCATCCTTCTGACGATCACGAAGACCGTCCCGGACATGGTTCAGGGGCTGGTCAATGGCGCATCCTTCAATACTCACGGCGGCCTGATCGGAGCCGCGTCATCCGGTGCCGGCGGCTTCGCGGGCGCTGCGGTCGGGGTTGGCGCCGCCATGCACGGCGCTTCCACCCTCGCGAGCGAGCAGCTTGGATCGGCGACCGCTAGTGGAACGGGACCGAAATCGAAATTCGGCCGGATCGCCTCGCACACAGGCGCCACCATGAAAAACCTCGGATCGGCTGCGGTTGGCGATATAGGCGCACGGCTGGGCGGGCGCGCGTTCCACGGCAACATGCCGGGACGGATGGCAGATTCTCTCTACTCGAAGTCCAGCATCATGGCGGCCGATCGCAGGAAACCTGCGCCGCCCGGCAAGGACGCTGGCGCAAGCAAGGCAGATAACACCGTCAGCCCTGGAGGTCAGAAATGAAGAACTATCTCCGCCGATTGTGCCTTGAGGCTAAGCCATCCGATGACACGCGAGGTGGTGGAGAGAACCCGTATCTCTCCGCCCGACGTGAATGGAATGAACGTTATGGTGGCTACATCGCCCAAGCCCATTCCTGGCGTCTCATCTCGCTGCTTTCGCTTACCGTAACGCTGTTAACGGTAGCGGGGCTGGCATGGATGGCCGTCCAGACACGGCTCGTTCCCTACGTCGTCGAAGTGGACAAGCTCGGCAGCGCCGTAGCGGTTCGTCGCGCGGATGTGGCCGGCCAACCCGACCCAAGAGTCATCGACGCTCAGCTCGCACGGTGGGTCACCGACATGCGGAGCGTGTACATGGACGCCGCCGCCGAGCGCGCCCTGGTCACCGAAGGCTATGCCATGGTCAACCAGCGATCACCGGCATACGGCGTCATCAACGAGTACATGAGGGCGAACGATCCGTTCGAGCGCGCCAAGAAGGAAACCGTCTCGGTCGAGGTGCAATCGGTCCTGCCGATCTCGAAAGATACCTGGCGGCTTGAGTGGCGTGAGGATGTCCGTGGCCGCGACGGGGCTCTGGCGAAGTCGCAGCAGTACCAGGCAACCGTAACCGTCAGCTTCGATCCACCCCGCGACGAGGCCACCATCAGGCTCAATCCAAGCGGCCTCTACGTGAACTCGTTCAGCTGGTCAGTCCGGCTTTGATCAGAAAGGAACCGAACATGAAAACAAGATCATTCCTCTTTGCCGTTCTGGCCTGTCTGCCGGACGCGGCGTGGGCGCAACAGAGCCTGACGGTGCCGGCAATCGAGATCACGCCGGTACCGACGTCGTCCGGGCCGGCTCCGGCAGTTTCGGCGGAGCCACCTCCGCCAATACCGGTGCTTAGCGGCAACGAGATCGGGCTGACGCGGAAGGAGAAGCGTGGTGTCGGCTATGCCGACCAGTGGTCCGGGAACAGCGAAATGCCGGCTCGCGGCGATGGTGGAAGCGTGGTGTTCATGTTCGGAGGTACGCTGCCGAGCGTCGTCTGCGCACCGCTTTACGTCTGCGACGTAGCGTTGCAGGCCGGCGAGACGGTGAACGATATCGACATCGGCGATGCCGTGCGCTGGAAGGTAACTCCCGCGAGCAGCGGCAGCGGCCCCGATACGATCACGCATGTCATCGTGAAACCGACGGATACCGGGCTGGCCACGAACCTGCTGATTACGACCAGTCGTCGCACCTATTCGATCAAGCTGGTTAGCCGCGAGCATGACTGGATGCCGAGCGTTTCCTTCGCCTATCCGGAAGATACGCGCGCGAAATGGGCAGCCTTCCAGCAGGACCGGCAGCACGAGCGGAACGCGTCCACCCTGGCGACCGGGGAGAACGTCGCGAACCTCGACTTTCAGTACCGGCTCAGCGGCGACAGTCCCGGGTGGAAGCCTGTCCGCGTCTATAACAGTGGGGCGAAAACCTACATCGAGTTCCCCGCCTCGATTTCGCATGGCGACCTGCCGACTTTGGTCGCGCTCGGCGATGACGGCGGACTGTTCTCTGGTCCAACGCCGCGCATGATCAACTACCGCCTCGTTGGGGACCGGTTCGAGGTCGATAGCGTGCTGGACCACGCCGCGCTGATCACAGGCGTGGGCAGCGACCAGGAGCGCGTCGAGATCACGCATTTCGGAGGGTCCAGCAATGCGCCCTGATCTACCAATCGCCACTGTCACCCTGGCATTGATGCTGACAGCCTGCGCGACTGTCGGCCCGAATACCTCATGGGTGGGCGCGCTTCAGCCAGGCGATGCGACGGCCATCACGGCAGAGATGACGGCATTTCTCAAGCGTGAGCTGCCGCCCGCAAAATCGACGCTGTATCTCGATCAGACGAAGGCCGTTCCGGGCGGCGATCTGCTGACGCCGATGCTGACGGAATCGCTTCAGAAGGTGGGCTTCGCGCTGGCGAGCGACCGGTCGCAGGCAAGCGATGCCCATGTCGTGCGCTATCTCGTGACGCCTAATCAGGACGGAGTTCTGATCCGCCTCACCGTCGACCAGACGGAGGGCTCCGAGCTCATGTCTCGCAACAACGTCGGAGGCCTTACAAGAATGGCCTTTTCCGTCCGGAGGGCCGAACCATGAGCGGGCCGGCGCTGGAACCTTCCCCGGACATCCTGCCCCGCACTCCCGCACCTAATGCTGGTGTGCGACGGCTGAACCGTGTCCCGTTGCTGATGGTGCTGATGCTTGGTGCCATGGTAATCGGTGCCATCGGGTACACGTACTATTCGCGAGTACAGAACCAGCGGCATGAGGATGCCGAAGCCGAGGCGGTCATTCCGCAGGGCGCGAACGCGAATGTCCTGTTCAAGGATGCTCCGAACGCGGGCCTGATCGCACCCGACATGCCCCCCGCTGTACCCATGCAGCCGGTTCCGATTCCCGTTCCCGCGGAAAAGGCCCAGGCGCCGGTGGCGGTACAGTCGGAATACAGCCAGGCATGGCAAGCCTATCGCCAGCAGCAGCTGCAAATGGCCCAGGCCCGCGAACAGGCTGCGCTCTCGGCCCTGACTGCGGGAGCGGAGGTCGGAGGCAAGGGTGGGTCCAGCCCGGCGGTTCCAATGACTGCCTCGCTTGGCGTTCCGCCCGTGCAGTCGGCGATTTCGCCGGAAAATCGAGGTGCCTCGGGCGATTTGAACCAGCAAGCGGGGAAGCGCGGGTTTTTGAACACCATTCCCCGTCAGGGCAGCGATGATTACCTGTCGGCAGGCCGCCGCCCGCCTCTGACGCCGACTGAAATCAAGGCGGGCACGGTCATCCCGGCCGTGATGGTGGGAGGAATCAACAGCGATCTTCCCGGTCAGATCATCGGACAGGTATCCGAGAACGTCTACGACACCGCGACAGGACGGTACGTGCTGATCCCGCAAGGGTCGAAGCTGGTAGGCAGCTACGACAGCAGTGTAACTGCAGGCCAAAAGCGGGTGCTCGTTGCGTGGCACCGCATCATCTATCCCGACGCCTCGTCGCTCGATCTCGGCACAATGCCCGGAGCCGACCAGGGCGGATATGCCGGCTTCTCCGATGAGGTCGACAATCACTATCTGGCGTCGTTCGGCAACGCCCTGCTCCTGTCCGCCTTCAGCGCCAGCATCCAGCTCTCGCAACCGCAGGCAACAAACGGGCAAAATTATTCGAGCCAGCAAATGATCGCCGGTGCGGTCGGGCAGCAGCTTGGGGAACTGGGAAGCGAGATCGCCAGGCGCAATCTTCAGGTCCAACCGACGCTTACCGTGCGACCCGGCTATCAGTTCAACGTGATGGTGACGAAAGATATCACCATCGAACCGTGGCAGGGGAACGGCCCATGAGCGCCCTGCGTCTGCGAGCGATCGGGCTCACCCTGCTCGCCCTCTACGTCCTAGCGCTGAACTGGGCCACCACCCAGTATATCGCCGATGCGTTTGCTTACCATGGTGGGCTCGGAACGCCGCTGTTCGGGCATGTCTACGCGCCGTTCGACTGGTTCGGCTGGCAGAAATTCTATGCCTCGGCCCCGCACCCGTTCAACGTGGCATACATTTTGTTCCTGGCCGGCATGGGGCTGGGCTTCATCCTCTACGTTCTGGCGATCGGCTTCCGGACGAGAAGCCCCGTGAAGCACGATGGACTTCATGGCACGGCACATTGGGCGAGCGAAGAGGAAATCCGGGCAAGCGGATTATTGCCGCACGAGAACCGGCCGGGCAAAGGCGTCTACGTCGGCGGATGGACGGACGCAGACGGCCATCTTCGTTACCTGCGTCATGACGGGCCCGAGCATTGCTGCGCCATAGCACCGACCAGAAGCGGCAAGGGCGTGGGACTCGTCGTCCCGACGCTCCTGTCATGGCCGCATAGCTTGATCGTGAACGATCAGAAGGGGGAGCTCTGGAACCTGACCGCCGGTTGGCGGAAGGAGTCCGGCAACATCGTTCTCAAATTCGATCCCGCCGCTCTGGAAGGGACCGTCGCCTTCAATCCGCTGGACGAGGTTCGTATCGGCACGCCGCACGAGGTCGGCGACGTCCAGAACCTGGCGACAATGATCGTCGATCCCGACGGCAAGGGATTGACGGATCACTGGACGAAGACCTCGTGGTCATTCCTCACCAGCCTGATACTGCATCTGAAATATAAGGCGATCGGGCAAGCCAGGCAGCCCGGCCTCGGCGACGTGGCGGCTTCTATTTCCGATCCGTCACGGCCGACCGATGCGCTGTATCAGGAGATGCTGAACAATCGGCACCTGAACGGGGAACTGCACCCGGTCGTGGCCTCCGGCGCGCGAGACATGCTGGACCGCTACGAATCCGAGCGCACTGGCGTCCTTTCCACCACGAAATCCTTTCTGTCGCTCTATCGCGATCCCGTCATCGCCGGCAATGTCTCGCGCAGCGACTTCCGTATCGCGGATCTGATGAACAGTGACCGTCCCGTTACGCTGTATCTTACAGTTCGCGCCGAGGACAAGGACAGGATGCGGCCGCTCATGCGGCTAATCATCAACCAGTTGGTTCGCGTCCTGCTGCGACCCGAGCTCAAATTCGAGAATGGCCGGCAGTTACCGCCGCACAAACACCGGCTTTGCATTCTCCTGGATGAGTTCCCGAGCTACGGCCGGCTGGACGTCTTTCAGGAAGCGCTCGCCTACATCGCCGGATACGGGATCAAGGCGTATTTGATCATGCAGGATATCGAGCAGCTCTACTCAACCTACACCAAGCACGAGACGATCATCTCGAACTGCCACGTCCGCGTAGCTTACGCCCCGAACAAGATCGAGACGGGCGACTGGATATCGAGGAACACCGGCGTCAAGACCGAGATTACAGAAGAGATTTCCACCTCCGGCCACCGTTTCGGTGCATTCCTGCAAAGCGTGTCGCGCACCTTCCGCGCGGTGAGCCGCCCGTTGCTCACGCCGGATGAAGCGATGCGGCTCAAGGGACCGGTCAAGAACGTGCACGATCAAATCGTCGAGCCCGGAGAGGTGGTCACCTTCGTCGCCGGTCACGCACCGATCCGCGGAACGCAAAGTCTCTTCTTCCGAGACCCGGTATTCAGCCGCCGGGCCAGCATTTCGGCACCGTCCACGGACCGGGTGGTTCGCCAGAACGAGACAGCCTCTCGTAAGGAGTTCGTGCTGTGACTGCCCGCCGCTTTGCCAGCGCTCTCTGGTGCCTGGGATTGTGCCTCGGCTCTGCCGTGACCTGTGCGGATTACGTGGGCATCCGGATCAATACGACTCCCTCAGCCCCGATCGGAGTCTGGAGGCTGATGCCTGCCGGCGCCAGGTTATCGCGAGGCGACTACGTCGAGCTATGTCCACCTGACAGCAACGATTTTCGGCTCGCCAAAGAGCGTGGATATGTGCGCGCAGGAGCTTGCCCGGACGGGTACGAGCCGCTCTTCAAACAGGTATCGGCGCTGCCGGGGGATGAGGTAGCCGTCTCTACGAACGGGATTGCCGTCAACGGCAGACATCTGGAAAACAGCCGTGCGCGGCAACAGGACCATCGCGGCCTGTCCTTGCAGTCCTGGCCGATGGGTCAGTCCATCGTGCCGCCCGATCATGTGTGGGTCGTCTCGACCTGCACCCCGGACAGCTTCGATAGCCGATACTTCGGTCCCCTGACCGCCAATGCCGTTCGAGGGCGGATCATCCCACTATGGGTTTCGGGAGGTCAGCATGACCGGTCTTGAACTCATGTTGGCATGTGCCCTTCATGTTGCTCCGCAAACGATACAAGCGGTGATCCAAGTCGAAAGCCACGGCCACGAACTGGCGCTGCATGTAAACGGCGTGGAGCTCGATCGCCAGCCGGTCACGCTCGCAGATGCGATCGCAACAGCTCGGTCAGCAATAGCTCAAGGCTATACCGTCGATCTCGGCCTGATGCAGGTCAACAGCCGGAACCTCGACAGGTTAGGATACTCTATCGAACAGATCTTCGATCCGTGCATCAACCTCAGAGCCGGTTCGGCAATTCTGTTCGCGGACTATGCTGCCGCGGTTCGAGTTTACGGCGAAGGCCAGACGGCGCTGCGGGCGGCTCTGTCCGCATACAACAGCGGAGATTTCGAGCGCGGTTTCCGGAACGGCTACGTCGCACGTTACTACGCATCCTCGCACGCGCTGGTCGCTCACCCTACCAGGGCTTTTCCACGAAAGGCCCTCGCAGCCGATCCCAACCTGGCCGGAATGGCAATCTTCACCCGCAAGGAGACTGATGATGGGCTCGAGTAGAACGCTTACCTGGAGCGATCCGCAGCTGTCGCTCGATCTGGACGACTTCATGGCTCCCGGTGTGGTCGTTGAAGTGAACCCGGAAGAAGCAGCCGCGCTCGGCGCTTTCGAGGAAACCGCGCTGGACCAGAAAGCAGCGTGGGATGCCAATCTGGATACTGGCGAGGCCGCCAATGTCTGATTACGTCCAGACCGTCGCCCAAACGATCATCGACCAGCTGCGGGAAGGAACGGCTCCCTTCATGCAGCCGTGGAAGCCGGGTCCGCGGTTCATGCCGTACAATCCCAACAGCGGGCGCGATTATCGGGGCATGAACGCTGTCTGGTTGATGATGCTGGGGCAGGCGAACGCGTATGGCGACGCGCGCTGGATGACCTACCGCCAAGCGCAAGAAATCGACGGCCAGGTCCGCAAGGGCGAGAAGGGAGCGCTCATCCAGTATTGGAAGTGGAGCGGCGAAGAGCCGGTCTTCGACGAGAACGGCAAGCCCGTCGTCGAGCAGGATGGCAAACAGGTTCGCGAGACAGTGCGCTATGAACGCCCTCGAGTCATGAGCTCCGTGGTCTTCAATGCGGCACAAATCGATGGGCTGGTGCCCGCGCCTGACCGCCCGCAACCTCCCGAATGGGAACGGCACGAACGGGCGGAAAGAATCCTGTCCCAATCGCACGCCAGCATCATCCATCAACCTGGTGACCGGGCCTGTTACCAGCTGGGACCCGATCGGATCATCCTGCCTGAAACGGGCCAGTTCGCGTCACCCGACGCCTACTATGCGACAGCCCTGCACGAGCTGGGACATTGGACGGGCCATCCCACGCGGCTCAACCGGGACCTCGCGCATCCCTTCGGTTCCGAAGGGTACGCCAGGGAAGAACTTCGAGCCGAAATTGCTTCCCTGATGCTCGGTGACCAGCTTGGGATCGGGCACGATCCCGGCCAGCACGTCGCCTACGTGGGCTCGTGGATCAAAGCTCTCGAGGAAGACCCGCGGGAGATTTTCCGGGCGGCAAGTGACGCCGACAAGATCGTTCAGCATGTGCTCGGCCTTGAACTGGCTCAGGAGCAGATGGTCGGCGTCACAGTAACCATGCCGGTGCTGATCCACGAAACGGAGGCGGCGATGAAACCGAATAGCGAAAGGCTCTATCTCGTCGTGCCCTATGCTGAAAAGGATACGGCAAAGGCGCTTGGCGCACGCTGGGACAAGGATGCGAAAGCCTGGTTCGCGCCTGCCGGAGTCAATTGGGAGGCCTTCGCACGCTGGACCCCAGCCGAGCAACTCGTCCATCGTGCACCGGTCGGCAGCGACCCGCGACAGGAGTTCACGGCTGCCCTTCGCGAGGCCGGCCTTAAGCTGAACGGTTCTGCCGAGATGGATGGTAAGATCCACCGTGTTCAGGTGGAAGGCGATCGCGGAAGCGACCGCAGCGGAGCCTATGTCGGATATCTGGACGGTCACCCGGCTGGCTACATCAACAACTTCAAAACGGGGTACAAGGCGAACTGGAAATCTCAGCAACGTGCCGCGGTGCTGGGAGATGTCGATCGTGCTCGCCTCGCGGCCGAAGCCGCAGAACGTCGACAGGAACGCGAGCGGCTGCGCAATGAGCAATATGCGATCACGGCAGAAAATGTCGCCGCACATTTGTCGAATGCCTCGCCAGCGCCGGACTCTCATCCCTATCTGGTTCGGAAAGGGGTGCTTTCATACGGCGTTCTGGTAAACGAAATTGGCGCACTATTTTTGCCGCCGGACGATCCGCAGGGGCAGCGGTGGAGCGAGAAAGGCGATCTGCTGGTACCCATTCGGGATATAGATGGGCAGCTGCTGACGGCCCAAAGCATCAGTTCGGACGGGCAGAAGCATTTGGCGCGGGGAGGTCGCTTACATGGAGGATTTCATTTGATCGGCGATATCGATTCCTCCGAGCCCGTGCTGGTGAGCGAGGGCTATGCCACCGGTGCAACGCTGCATAACGCGACGGGCTTTCCCGTCCTGGTCGCGCTTAGCTCAACGAATTTGCAAGCCGTTGCCGAAGCCTGCCGAGCCAGATATCCGGATACTCTGATCTTTCTGGCGGGCGATAACGATCACGTGCATGAGCACGAACTCGGCCAGAAGGGGCAACCAAGGGGTAATCCGGGTCGTCAAGCCGCAGAACAGGCAGCGCAGGCTATCGGCGGGATCGTGCTGCTTCCAAGTTTTAAGGCGGGAGGCCTCGGCACTGACTGGAATGATCTAGCGTCAGACAAGGGAAATGAAGAGGTAGCCCGGCAATTCCGCTTGGCGTTCGCTGTTGAACAGAAGAAGCATCATGCTCTGTCAAACGTCAAGGCACTTGGCCCCATCCTGTCGAATGGCTTAGAAAAGGATCGTTCGGCCGGAGTTCTGGAGCATGTTCAGTCGGATTTGGGACGTTAAACCGATGCGGTTCCGAGAGGTAATCATGAGCTCAATTCTATCCCGTCTGATTGCGCCGTTTCTGGGCCCCCTTGCCTTTGCGGGACGTGTTGCCTTCTCTCTCGCACTTGGCGTGCTGGCGCTCTGCGGACTTTTCGCATTTGGTACTTTTCTGCTCGGTCATAAGCTATCCAGTTTGGAGGCTGCGGGTGATTGTGTCGCATGGGCTGCGGCGTTGCTGATTGCCCGCGCTATTGTTTTCCACTTGATCAGGCGGGTAAAGCTGGCGTCCGCCCAGTAAGGCAACTGGGTTCCCTAACATGCTCATGAGCTAGGCTTCAGATCTGCTGCTTAACAACGGCCTTAATATTATACAAATTTTTAAGCCTCCAATGAGCTATCGAGGCTTCTTCTCGCGATACTGCCTAGCTATCGAAGCAAACTGTTGATTACCATATGATATATTATGCGGGCTGAATGACGTTGTCGCGCCCTTCCCGCGATTATGAACCTGACGCAACGGGGAATAGGCCGAACCGGCCTTCGCCTTCACCACCCGTGAACACGATAACGTTCGCTTGGGTTAGAGCGGAAGCAGGCGGATCCGCGTTCTCAAGCACTAAGATTTGCCCAAGCTCTCGGATGCTGTGAAGGTGAGCGTAGAAATACTCATCCAGCTTTGTGGACTTAAGTGCAATTTCGTCTGCCGAAAGCTCGCCGTGTTTCGGGTTTCTTATTGGCTCGCGATATGTCAGCAGGGGCGTGTCGAGTACGACGAAACCTGGATGAGGCAGGTTATTCTCACGGCAGTACACTAGAACCGCCACTTTGAACGCCGCGTGGAGGATCGCGCGAACGCCTTTGCCGTTCGCCTCGCGATCCTTCCCGTTCAGCTGAATATCGTATCGATTTGTATCGAACGAGACATGAGGATTTCCTGGGAAGTGCCATGCCTGTAGAACTTTTTCAACTGTTTGACCGAAATGGAAAGCAGTTTGACTATCGATACCCACAGATATTTTTCCGGCTCCTTTTTTTCTTGGTTCTTTTACGTCAATTTGTGAGCGACGGACGGTAAGACGGTCCCGCTCGCCATATAGGTTGATTGCTCGATTTACACTTTCACGCGTTGTCAGCAGGCGCTCATATTCAGCTTTGAGTTCCGCCTCCTTTGGTCGGAGCTCACTAAGCTCACGCTCGATCTCTATCCAGCGCGCGTTTAGGCGATCGCTAGTTCGACCTAACCCTAGGGCGTCCGTGTTCAATACCGCCATGGTCTGAGCGAGATCGTGACTTTCGCGGCGGATCTTCGCGATCTCAGCAACCGCCGCTTCCCGTGTTCCCTTTATCTCTAAAGCACCATGGCGATGGTGCTGGTGCTCCGGATCAGCACCACACAAAGGGCAAGGCCGACCGGAAATGGCCATCAGCAAGGAGCCGCCTTCCTCTAAAGATTCCAAACGCTCTATGTCAGACCGGAATACCGCGGCGAGTTCCGCGAAACGGTCGAGCGTCAACTCTATCTCCATGCGCCGTGCGGAGTTGACATCCAGGTTATCGGTTACCCCACGCCGGTCGCTGACCAACTCGTCGATCCGCTCTTGCCGACTCTGGAGTTGGACTTTGTGTTGTAAAAGAGTCCCCTCAAGGATTACTGACTGCTTTACGAGGTCCTCTCGGGAGGGGCTTTCCTCACCGAGTTCGGCATCGATCCGTCCAATCAATTCATCTAGCAGTTCGAGTTGCCCGCCGGTCCTAGCATCGCGAAGCTTCGGCTTGACAGCGGTGACAATCGCAGCGTCATCCTGCCCAGTCAGAATGAGCCGGAGGACATTTTTCTCGACGGTATCTGACGTGTATTGTCCGCTAAGGACGGGGCTGCCCTCGGCAATGATTGCGGTTTCGTCGGTAATTACATAGGGGATCAAGCGCCGGATACTTAAAGTTTCCTTTTCACCATAGGTGCTGTTTCTGACGAGCTGTCGCCCCGCTAGCCCCATCGCCTCGAGCATGAACATAGACAAATTATCAGAAGTGGCGGGGTCGTGATTAGGCTTTAACGGATGTCCCAGTAATCCTTCCGGACGAAGGTGGTGAAGACCGTCAAATGCCAAGTATGGACCGCCCGCTCGTGCGCGATATAGTGTGACCGGTTCGCCATTCGGCATGATCATTTGTAACAAGACGGCTACGTAGGGCGCCGCTTCGTCTATGGTCGGCAACATGCGACCCCCGCCGAGCATGAAGTTTAGCGCTTTGGCAATGAAGGACTTGCCCGTATTCGACGCGCCATAGACTATATTCAGTCCGTCAGCGAGCGCCAGGCAGGCTGGTGGTGCTCCGGGGCCTATGAAATCGAGCCCCCGCAAATGAAAACCGGACGGCTTCACTGAGTGCTTTCGTTTTGTTGACCTAGCGACTGAAACTCGGCTGTCCAGCGGCCGACTCGTTCCTTCACGACAGCCTCGATTTCACCGTGGGACATAGCACCGAAATGCTCAGAGAGCCAATGCGCCCTCTCTCTAAGTGCGACGCTGTAGGGGCTCTGTAGCATTTCAAGAAAGGCAGGTGCGTCGTCGCCGCAGAGGTAACGTATTCCGTCCTGGTCTGCGAGCATTTCGACAAGTTCAACCTGTCGCATCAGCTGCAGACTTTCCTCGACGAGCCGGCGTCGAACCAGAAGTTCGCCAGTTCGTGGGAATACGTCAGGATGTAAGCTCGGCGGCCCGCCGAGGTCGGCGGTATGGACAACGAGATGGTCGAACCAGGTGAGTTCCGTCAGCTCAACCTGGCGCGGGTAAAACGCATTTAGTAAGGCAAGAGCCCGCAACCCTGTTTCGAGCGGGCTATTGTAGAGTGTGACCCTAGAGGCATCGTGAGCGATCATCGTTTCCACACGAACCTGTTCTCATTGGCAAAGTGATGGCATATGCCCTGGCGCACCTGCACACGGCCATGACGTCCCAAGACACCGCCGGGATAGACGGCGTTAGCTTGCTTCATAACATTGTCGATCCGCGTGAGAGCGTCAGGTGCGTCCTCGCGATAGGTCTCGATCACTCCGTGATAGATTTCCTCTTGGAAGTCGGTCATCATCTGCTCTGGCGTATTGTCCCGGTAATGACGCTTAAAAAACGCAGCATGGAAAAACCGAACACGCTGATCCGCGAGATGGTCTCGGTACTCACCATGCGCTACAACATCAGCCACCCCGGAAAAACTTGCCCCGGAACGGTCTGCATAGGCTCCTACAAGTTGGCGTAGATAGGTACATTCCTCGGCTTGCTCTTCTGCTGGAATTTCGCCAACTTCCCAATCCCCGGGATCGTGCCCGAAGAATTGGACCATTGTGGCAACGGCGTCTGGGTCCTTCAGCATTCGCAATGCATCTCTCACAGACACCTTGCTGAAGTCATATCCATTTATGAGTGTCTGAATCGCTGGCGTTATCGCATTCGCGCAGTGCTCTTCCCACTTGTCGAGCATCGCTTGTCGAAGGCGTTCAGGAGCCGCGACGAGCTCTTTCATAGGACGGCTCACATTGCGCGGCGCCACAAATACGTATTCCTCGGGTAACGTATAGTCTCCCGCTGCAGCATGATAAAAGACTTTGCCGAGTTCCTTGAGAGCGTTCGGCAGGGTGAGAGGTGTTCTTAATTGCTTGCATTGAAAGAGATGCCAAGGCCCCTCCAATCGACGCTTTGAAACATAGCATGCAACATCCCGGCCTTTGTCGCCAGTCCCTGCCCATACCTCTGTGTCAACATAGGCCTGGCGCTTGCGCGTCATCCAGCTATCGACGAAGAGCTCAAGCTCGTCATCCCCCATGGCCATGATATGGCGAAGATATTTTTGATACATGCGGTCAGGCCTTAGGGCGAACGGCTGAACTGTGTCTAGCTCCGGATACATGCTTCCCCACCCTTTATCAAATACTACAAGGTAGAACTCCCGTCTTGCGCGGTTCAGGCTAGGAGCTCGTCGGAGGTTATTGAGGTTAGCCGACAGTATGTGATAATGTCCTTTATCACACATTGTAATGGCGGGTTATGGAAGATTGGAAAGAAGAGCTCCGTAAGAAGCTGCAGGCCAAATGGGATGAGGAAGAAGCTCAATGGCGGAAAGCTAACCCAGGCAAGATCAGGTTCTATCTGGAGCTTGCGCCAGACGAGCCGCAAACATTCACGATCGAGGGCCAGGCGGCCTTGGGCGAAATCGTTTCCGAGCTGAAGGCAAACGGTATCGAACTAACGGCACCTCGTATGACACTCGACAGCGTCGAGGCTGTCGGCGGCTACGTAGGTGAAATCGCCGTTTTTATCAAAGACGTCACTCCGGTGGTTATCGGCCTCATCGCCGCATGGGCCAAGGTCAAGGGTCGAAAAGTTCGCATCAAAGACGGCGATCTCGAGGTCGACGGTTCGTCGGCCGAAGAGGTTAAGGACCTGTACGACTTCGTCGAGAAAAAGCGGCTCGAGCGTCACAAAGGTAAGGACCAATGAACCGGCTGGTCGCGATCACCGGCTCGCCGATACCATCACTGGTCGCGACCGCTGGTAACAAGGCCTCGACCCGCTTTCTTGAGTTTTTCGCGTCTAATATCCGTAATCCGAATACGCGACGCGCCTATCTGCGAGCGGTCCAGGCATTCTTTTCAACATGCAGTGCCAACGGTATCACTGATCTGGCCGACATTGAGCCCTTGCATGTCTCGTTTTTCATCGAGCAAATTTCAAGAGAGGTTTCTGCGCCATCCGTCAAGCAACAGCTCGCGGCAGTGCGCCATCTTTTTGATTGGATGGTGGTCGGTCAGATCGTGCCAACGAATCCGGCTTCTTCTGTGAAGGGTCCTACTTACACCGTCAGAAAAGGAAAAACCCCGATCCTGGACGGGGACGAAGCTCGCCAGTTTCTGGAGAGTATCGATACGTCAACCGTGGTTGGGCTCCGAGACCGAGCTTTGATCGCGATGATGGTTTATACGTTCTGCCGCATCGGCGCCGCCACGAGCATGAAGGTCCAGGACGTGTTCGTACAACGGCGCCGGCTCTATGTACGGTTGCACGAGAAAGGCGGCAAAGAACATGAGATGCCATGTCACCACGTTCTGGAGAAGTACCTTCAGGCCTACATCGAGGGCGCATGCCTGAAATACGATCCCAGTCTACCGCTGTTCCGTACGATCGGACGAGGCACCAAGGAATTGACGAAGAACCCGCTTCCTCAGGCGAATGCCTATGCAATGGTCGAGCGGCGCCGGATCGCTGCTGGAATCCAAACCAAGATCGGCAATCATAGTTGCCGGGGCACAGGAATTACGACCTATTTGAAAAACGGTGGCACCCTGGAAAACGCTGCCTACATGGCCAACCATGCCAGCACACGCACGACCCAGCTTTATGATCGCCGGCATGACGAGATTACGCTCGATGAAGTCGAGCGGATCCGGCTGTAACGTGACTCGTCCAGACCATCATTTGGGGGATTGAGGATGGAAGCTCCCATAGACCTCTGGAATGTGGAGACCTACGATCCAGGGCTTCTCTCCTTTTTGGGTGAACACGAGGTACTGATACGCAGCTACCATGCCGCCGAAAATCATATCTTCATCAACTACGACTGCGGCCAAGGTCGTTCCGGAATCCAACTTCGGCCCAACAACCCTCATGCCGGTCCTTATTTGCGGCTGAAGGAAGAAATGGGCGAGTGGCTCAAGGTTCGAACGGTTCGTGGCTACCATCATACACGCCTGACCGATCAAGAGGTCGTGGCGATGAGGCGCGACGGCATCCATCTCTCGACCTTGGATAGTTTTCGGCGTCGTTTGGAAGCCGCCGTAGACGCCGGTCACATTTCATCTGGCGATCTGGAGAAGCTATACGATTCGAGCCCGTTCGTTCAGGGACAGCTCAAAATTCGCGAGAATATGTTTTGGCTTTCCTCCTACCCCATCGAGCCGGACGATACCGGAGTTGCGGGCCTGTTGGAGCACTGGGGCGGTGAGTCCACATATTTCTGGCAAAGAGATGTCGTGCTTACGGCACGGCTGCAGGCAATTGGAAAACCACGGATCGTTGAAGTAGCTGTGCCCTTGGCATCTACCAAGAACGCCTCCGGCGCCGGCGTCATGGTACTTACTGTCTATGCTAAATTCCTAGGAGTTCACGCTTCCAAGGCAGCGATAGATATTTGCGTACGAGCGCCGTTGCCGCCCGAGGCGATATTAGCTGTGCATACTAAAGGCGAGCCCAATTTCACCAACATGGCGAAAGGATATCCAGAAACCTTTTTGGGGATGGAGCCGATTGGCCTCGAAGGATGGCCCTAAGCGATTAGCTGAGCTCCTCATGGCCTCGTACAACATAACGTCCTTTATGTTATACAATAATTTCTAAAAAAGAGAGGTCTGATCCGAATTAGAAGTCACTTCGGTGCGAGGCGACGAGCCCTCGCATTTGAGGATATTTAAATCCTTACGTCCTTCAAATCGGCAAATTTTTGATCGTCATTCACCTCTAGGACAAGAAGTTCAATCCACTGATCGGAATAAGTGTAATCTCTGTGAGCAGCGTGATACACGCAAAAAATCCCGTTTGGTGTTCTCTGGCTGAGCGGCTCCTTTGCGGGGCCGCACCTGGAATTTTCGCCATGCCTGAGTATGATTGTGGGGAGGTGAAAGTCTTTCCAGTTTTCTGATGAACTCGGGAAACAACCTCGCCCGGCTTGTGGGGGGTAAAGGTGATCGGCCAGCTTGTGCTGAACAAGGACGTTACGGATCTCCTTTCCTTCGGCTGAATCGGGCAGGACAAACTGAAAGTGTGCCCTCGACTTGGTGACGGCATCCAGCGTGTAGACCACTCGAAACTCATATTCGAGGTCGGCAATCTCTTTTTCGGTCATGCCATCGGTTAGACGCGCGTCAACTGCTTCGATATGAGCCGGAATCTCGTAGCGATTCAGCGTTGTAAGTTGTTCAAGGTTCATTTTGGTGAATTGGATCGCAAAAGACAGGTCATGCGAGAGTGTCAGACGATGACCGAACAGGTCACAAATTGCCCTGTCGAAATTCAGGCAACAGGCTTGGAAGAGGGCAAGCCATCGCGTGTCGGCACGACCAAGGAGTTTATGCTCAACGTCGTCGCGTAAGATTTTCAACGCACGAAGATTAGCTTTTATACCTTTCGATAGTGGACAGTCCTGCCTTTCTATCATCTGGCTTAAGAGTAACGATCGCCCATCCTTGTCAACAATCTCCACTTCATTTACGCTCGTAATGCTCGTGAAGGAGATATGTCCATGCCACATTTGACAGCATGGCAAATACCTCGGCCTTAAAATGCAAAGCGGGGCTATTGAAGACCTGAACAGCCAGAACCATCGCCTCACGAGCTCGGATTAATCGCTCATTTTCGAACAGATTAAGACCAGTCTTTGGGTCGTATGAGCCTTTCTTAATTTGGAAATATTCAACTTCTTCATCGCTTGCTGTGACGATCGCAGCGTCTTGCTTGACCCCCGTGATACGCGCGCTGTTGACGGTCGCCTCGCGGCCAATATTAACAAGGGCTTGGATATCCTGATTCCGCCACCCCTTTGCGAGAAGCGCCTTCACGACCGGCTTTTCTTCTTCGGTCAATCCTCCCTGTCTTTTTCGCGCGACCATAAAGTCTCCTAGCTTGATTGTTGCCGCCTCACCTCCAGCTATTCGAAGAAATCCTCATCAATCTTTTTAACGTGCAAAACTTCCTCGACCCGACAGCCAACGTTGTGACGGATCATTAAGCGGGTTAGTTGGGCGCCATCGATCAGCACGATGCGTTTACTTAGATACTCTGCGGTTCGCGGGCACTGCCGGTAAAATTCGATGTCGTGACAAAGAGGCCCTTGGCGGCCTTGTGACGGTCGAGACTACCAAAAAAGTCGCGGATCGCGCCTGGCCCTACGGTGTTGCTCGCCCCGTAACGCTTAGCCTGGATATAGACTCGGTCTAGGCCAAGCGAGTCCTGATCGATGACGCCATCCACGCCGTCGTCGCCGCTACGGCCCAAGCGCGCGACCGGCATCCGCAGCTGTACCGCCATAGCCCATGGCGAGGAGCAGATTGACAATTAACCGTTCAAAAAAGTCCGGGCGCGCGCGGCACGCACGCGGTCCAGTAGGTCCTCGGCTAGTGCCACCTCTATACGCCGGTGCGCCGCGCGCATGATCTCGTCGGGAGTCTGGCCAGCAGGGTCGTCGATTTCTGGGCTTGCCGCGGCATCAACATCGTTAGTTTCGGTTAGTGAACTGGCGAAATTCTTCGAACCGGTTGAGAAAGCGGTTATCGATCCGGTCAGGATTGGAGGCGAGCACTTCTGCCCCGCGCGCCGTCAGCTGGAAGTGACCGCGCTTCGTAGCCTCGACCAGCCCGGCCTTGACGAGATAGGTTTTGGCCCAATGAACGCGGTTCGCAAAGATCGTCTGGCGGCCGGACGCCAGCAGCGCCGTGCGTGCGGCTTCGCTGAGACCAAGATCTTCGGCAAGGCGCTGTGCCACAGCGCCAATGCGCTGTTCGCTACTGGCGGCGGCGCGCAGCACCGGCAACATTAGAGTTTGATAGTCCGGAACATCGGTAGCGGAATCTGGCGCAGTCATTCAAACACCTTTCCAGAAATGGCGGCGACCATCGCTTCCGCCTTGGCAGCAGCAATGTCGAGGGCGCGGGCTGTGGCTTCGAGGCCTTGGGCGTGTTCGGCGAAGGTGGTTTGGAGCGGGAGGGGCGGTGCAGCTACCGGAAACGCTCGCAGTTCCTTGGCGTTGATGTTCGCCTGACCTATGGCGCCGCGCGCCGCCTGGAAGAGTACCCGTTTCATGTGCGAGGTGTTGAAGAAGGCCCAAAGATAGGCCGGCACGATCCGTTCGCGGTTAATCCGTAAGCGGATGAAATATGATGCGGCGACCGCCTCGAATCGGCCATCCCATAACCCTGTCTTGCCGACGAGTTCCTTGCTGTTCGTGCGGTTGAACAGCAGGTCGCCTTTCAGCAATTCGGCTTTTTCGCGCTCCGCTTCCGCCAGTTCAAGATGTTTGAGATCAACGGTATCGAGTTGCCCATTCATCGTGACGTTGCCCATCCGGATGACGGGGAGGCCCCCTCCGGTGTCGCTGGCCTTCTGGCTGGTGCCATATGTTGCACTGTCGAGCACCTCGCCGACCGTCGCCATTGGCCACCCCTTCGGATTGGCCGCCGGGTCGCCGAACATGTCGAGAAAGAGAACGGGGATGATGGCGCGGGCGTTGGCGCGGGCGGCGTTGGCAAGGCGCCTGATCTCCGCCGCCCGGTCCAACAGTCCAACGACCCGCCGCTGTTCCTCTAGCGGCGGGAGGGGTAGTACCACCCTTTCCAAATATGAGCGAGGAACGCGCTGTTGACCGGCACTGCCCGTGAAATTGGCCTTGCAGGCATCCCTAAATGACGGCCGCCGCACAAAATGAAATATGTATTCGGCCAGAACGGCTTGACTAGGCCGCAGTACGAAAAATTCCGTGGATCCGGCGCCGATGCCATTTACCAAATCGGTTACCATGGCCGCCTTGCCGTTTTCCATGCAGGGGGTGATCTTGGCGAAAAGAACATCGCCGTCGGCGAAGGTCGGAAATCCCTTCGAGACCGCTCCGAACTCCCGCACCTGCCGGTCGGCTATGAAGCCATGAATTTCGTCCACGGCGGCCATGGGAACGAAAGACACCTTGTCTGACGCGCAGACGCTTTTGAGCTGTCGCGGGTTGATCTCGACCACGTCGCCTAATTCACGAAGGGGCCAGGCACTCACGCCGCCTCTCCCCGCAGTTCCGCAGCCAGCGCTTGAATGTCGCCAAGGATGGTCTCCACATCTTCCTGCAATTCTTCCAGCAGCTCGCGTGGGTCACGATGTTCCGTGGCCTCGCGGCTTTCTGGCCGGTAGCGGGAGGCGGACAGATTCCAGTCTTCCCCCTCGATGGCTCCGGCGTCCGCAAACCACCAGTTTTCCGCCCAAGGCATAGCAGGGTCGCGCGTCTGCCAATCCACCCACATTTCCTCGCGGCTGTTGTAGGCACCTATTAACCCGGGCAGATCGTCGGCCTCGACCGGCTGATCGTGGTTGGCGTCGAGCTTAAAGCCATCATTGCTAGCGTGGAGGAACATCACCTGCTCCGTGCGTCCGCCCTGACGGAAGACCAGCACCGAGGTCTTGACCCCTGAATAAGGCTGGAACACCCCGCCCGGCAGAGATACCACCGCCTCTACCCGGTTGTTCTGGATTAGAAGGCGGCGCAGTTCCCGATGCGCGCCGGTAGAGCCGAACAACACGCCCTCCGGTACAACCACGCCGCAGCGTCCGTCGGGCTTTAGGTTGTCGATCATGTATTTGACGAACAGAAGCTCCGTTGCGGTACTCGTCCCGATCTTCACGTCATCGACAATGCGGTCGCGGTCGAGGCGGCCTGAGAAGGGCGGGTTGGCAAGGACCACGTCGTAGCCGTCGAGCGGCAGCCCCTTCTCGGCTTTTGCCTGGCGGTCAAAGCTGGTTGTCAGTACGTTGCGCTTAAGGATGCGCACGTCCGGAAGGCCGCGCAGTGCCAGGTTCATGCTGGCAAGACTGACCATCTTGGGGTCGACATCATTGCCGTAGAAGGTTTCGGTCTGGAGCTTGCGCCATTGCGCGGCGTTCAGCCGGTCGCCCATGCCGCGTTCGAAGCTTTTACCTTCCAGCTCGGTGACCTCGCGCCCGTTGGCAGAAGAATTGGCGAGGCGGATATGCTCATAGGCCGCGACCAGGAAGCCGGCAGTGCCGGCGGCGGGATCATAAACCGTCTCGCCGATCCTGGGATCGACCAGATCGACGATGGCGCGAATGATATGGCGCGGGGTGCGGAACTGCCCGAGTTCGCCGGCCTGTTTGATCTGGCGCAGCACATGCTCAAACAGGTCACCCTTGGTGTCGGGGTCCGCCTGTTCCAATCGCAGCTCGTTCACTAGGGTCACCACCTGGGTGAGGACAGTGGGCTCGTCGATGGCAAGGCGCGCCTGCGCCATGAAGCTCCTGCCGAACGCGTCGCCAATGCCGGCGAAAAATGGAAAAACCTCGTCACGCACAAACGTAACCAGTTGCTCGCCTGAGAGAGCGTTGGCCCAGGAAGACCAACGCATCCGCTCACGCGGGATTGTTTCGACGCCTTTGGCCGGGGCGTTCAGTGGATTGCGGAGCGTCCAGTCACCGGCGAACAGCGAGGCATAGTCCCGCTTTGTAGCCTTGGCCTGGCGCAGATTGGCCGCGTCGATTCCCTCGATCATGTAAAAGAAGAAGAGGAAGCTAAGCTGTTCCGCGTTGGACAGCGGGTCTGGATAGCCGCCACCATAAAGGTAGTCACGGATTTGATCGACCTTGCGGCGCATGTCTGGGGTGAAGGGCATTTCTTAGCTCGTCGGTTTGTTTAGGGCACCGATCACATCGTCGGCTGTCGCATCTGCGGAGTACCCAAAGATAGCTTGGTTCATGCTGCTAATGACGCGTTCAAGATTTGACTCGCTACCGAAGACGGCTCTGGCACGTTCGAAGCCCCCGTTCATCGACAGAGGCGGGATATCAAACCGCCACGTTTCGAAAGGAGTTGCCTCGGCGGCGTTCGCTTTGATCTGCTCCTTGACGAGATGCAACAATCGAAGCTGATCGGAATTGAATTGCTGGCCATTGAGCCAAGTCTCGAACGCTGCTCCGAAAACTTCCGCTCGCGCTTCCGTCTCGTCTAGAAAGGCATGGCCCGCTTCGTCCACTGTGACCCATTCGCGCGTACTCGGATCGATCTCATCATGAACGTCCAGCGTCAACATACGGCGCGGCCGACCTTGTGGCTGATCCACAGGGCGGACCACTACAACCCCGCCCTCCCCGGGCGCTTCATCGTCACCATGACGGAGCGTGACTCCCGTAAAATCCCACATAGTGAAACGGTTCTTACCAGGCGATAGCCGCGTGCCGCGCCCGCGCATCTGCTGATAGAGGATTGAACTGTTGGTGAAACGTGCCATGACCAGGTTACGGACTTCGGGGCAATCAAAGCCCGTATCAAGCATGTTTACGCTCACGAGAATTTGAGGGAACTGCTCTTTTTTGAACCGCTTAATCTTCGCGATTCCGTCCACGGTGTCGTCAGGCCCCTGCCCCGAAACGACAAAATCAGCATATCGCGTGGAGGCAGAGGGTTTCTTGTCCGCGAATACCTCATCGAACATGCGCGCCAGTGTCTCGGCATGCCGTTTGGTAACGGCAAATACAATCGTCTTGCCCCAATCCGGCGCGCGCCGAATTCCGTTGAACCCAGTGTAGCCTTCTTCCAAAACTTCCCGAAATTCGCGTACCATGGCGCGATTGCGTTCTGGGACGGTAAATTTTCGCTCAAGGGCTGTCGGATCGACCATGAGCGGGTCGCGATCGGCAAAAAGTAGTTCAAGTTCTGAGCGGCTCGCCTCGTCCAATGCGTCCCAGTCGATTTCGTTTCGGCCAACCGGGAATCCATCGGTTGCAGCCGTCCGGGCTGTCATCGCCCGATAAATCTCGTACGGCACCAACTGACCGTCTGCTATGGCCTCAGACATCGTGTAACTGAAGGTCGGTCGGTCCACTTCAAAGAAGCGCATCGTATCGCGAATTGCTGCCCGGTCTTCATCGTCCAGATCTTCGGCGTCGCGCATCACGCAAGGCGTCGCGGTTAGACCAACTTTGACGCCATCGAAATGGTCAAGCGCTCGCCGCCATTTGCCATAAATGCTCCGGTGGCATTCGTCGATAACGATCAGGTCAAAGTACCCAGATGAATAGTTTTCGTACTCGTTCACCAACGTCTGCAGGGTCACGATTGTAATCCGCTTTTCATCCTGGAAGCGGCGCCCGGTACGCGGCACGCGGTAGCACGGTAAATGAGGCAGGTGCTCCGCAAAGGCATCTTCTGCTTGCAGAGCGAGGGTAGTTCTATCGACCACAAACAGCGCTCGTGTGCTCCAGTTCGCTTCGAACAGGCGTTTCAGAAGGGCCGCCGCCGTTCGTGTCTTACCGGTGCCGGTCGCCATTTCGACGAGCATCTTGCGGCGTCCAATAGCGATTTCCCGGCATACAGCATCGATGCAATCAATTTGATAGTGGCGGCCACCGCTGCCGGCTATGCGCGTGTCGACCGGCACGTCGAGAGGATTCCGTCTAATGTCTCGTGTGGCCTTACGGCGCGTGAGATCGTCTTGGCTGAAGACGGTCTCAACTCTACGGAAATGAGCATCTTGCTCCTTGTCTCGGAACCAAATCTCTTCCCCATTGGATACAAAGATAAACGGAACTCCGAGCTGATCGGCATAACGCAAACCTTGCGCTTCGCCCGCACTTAGGTTGACGCTCGTGCTCTTGGCCTCGAGAACAGCTAGGGCACGTCCCTGCCGATCGAATAAGACATAATCAGCTTTACCACCATCTTCGAGGGGATACTCGAATCTCACGCTAAGGCCGTCTGTAAGCTGCCAGTCGGCATCTTTCAGTGTCTGGTCGATCTTGACTCGAGCAAATGCCTCATTTTTCACGGCGAAATATCCCTCCCCGCACTTCTTAAAGCAGGCGCCGAGGTTTTACAATTGATCGGGCGGCGTTGCTTATTGTGATTACGAACGCGGCCTCTAAGGGCGAGGGGTGTATACGACGCTTTCCCTACCCCTCTGGTCGGTTTCCACCCGACCCCCGGTCGAAAACCAACCACCTAAGCAGCGCTACAGTTAAGCAGCGTGACTCGTAAGGAACGCAAAACACTGTATAGGAGGTCGGGAACGGTACTTCCCCACCCCCTCGCCTCCTGCCAATTGTAGCCGGGACGTTTCGATCGTATCTTCCTTTTATGGAGGCGACTATGTCTGATGAAGCGACGATCCTGGCCTTTCCCAAGGCCACACCACAGAAATCCTCAACCGAACGGATTTGGGGCAAGCAGGTCATTTCGCACGGCTACGCCGGCATCCCCTCGATTCTGATAAAAGGGCAGCAAAGGCTTGGCCTCAACCCTACTCAAATGAACATCTTGCTTCAGCTTCTGGAGTATTACCGCGATCCGGGACGCCCCCCGTTTCCAACCAAGAAAGCACTGGCTGATCGCATGGGTGTCTCCTCCAAGACCATCCAAACGAATATGAAAATGCTGGAAGATCGCGGGTATATTCAGCGTGAGCAGCAGGTCACCGCCCAGGGAGACTATGGATCGAACATCTATCACCTTGATGGGCTCATCAAGAAAGTGAAGGAAATTGAGGTGGATTTCAGGGCCGAACGTGAAAAGCGCGAGGCTCACAATAAGCGAGCCGAAACCCCTGTAGGGCGACGTCCCAGACCCCATAAATGAGTTACCCCGGCCGCATGCCTAGGGCAGAGACGGTACCGGGGTTTCCATGGGTATAGATAAATGCTTCCCCACCCATTGTCAAGAAAAGTATCCGCATCGTGATTGATATCGACCAGCTCAGCCAGGCAATTTCCCTCGAAAGGTTCGCACGATACTTGGCTTGGGCGGAGGGTGACCGTGTCCGGGCCTTGGAACTCTATACGCTGAATACGCAGGTTTCAGAGACGCTATATACCCCCCTTCAAATGCTGGAAGTCGCTTTGAGAAATCGGGTACACGCGGTACTGAGCGATGCCTACAATGATCGTTGGTTTGACGACCAGGCGTTGATCACCCTTCCCAATCAGCGCGAGCAGATTGACAAAATATACCAGGATCTGACCAAAGAACGCAAAGAGCCAAACCCGGGCCGGATCGTCGCCATGCTGACCTTCAGCTTCTGGACCTCGATGCTCAGCCCTGAATATGAAGTCTTATGGCAGAAAACTCTCCATCGGATAGCGCGCAAGGAAAACGGAAAGGGATTAAGCCGCAAGGAAATTTCGCGCTTGCTGATGCCGTTACGATTGCTCCGTAACCGCATCGCCCACCACGAGCCGATCCTCTATTGGAACCTTCCCAAGCATCACGAGAACATCCTCCAGGTCACCGAATGGCTGTCCCCCATAGCGGCCGAGTGGTGCCGCATTCACAGTCGATTTGTGACCATTTATCCCGCTCAGGGTGTTGAGCTTAGTCGTCTTGATATATCTGATTAAGTTCTTAGGTACGCTCGAAACCGAGAGTTATTCCGCCGTAGCCGATCTTGCGCCGGACACGGCGACTGACGCCGATCACGCGCCCTGTCGGAATCTGCGTCGTCTCGCCGGCGTTATACGCCCGCTCGAGCCTAGTCTGCGTGATCTCGACGCCGACGCGGCCGAGCGCCGCCTTGAGGGTCTTCAGCCCTCCCACGGGGATAGGCTTGCCATCGAGGACCGATTTGGTGGCGCGGCCATAAAGGCCGTAACCCAATCGAATCAGCTCCCCGTCACGAGTCAGCGCGCGCAGCACGCGGCCGACCTGGTCGTAGCCGCCGAGGTCGCTGAAATCCTCACGCAGAAAGACATCGTCCTTCTTGCGGGCTATGCGGCGCTTCACGCGGTATTCCAAACTGTCTCGCCTCATGGCGGTCATTCCTGTCAAGATACGACACTTCAATGGTGTCAAGATACGACACTAAGCCCATTTTTTCGATTGGTATCTCGAGAGCTGTTCAAGGCCCCGGCGTAGCGCGCCCATAACGCTGGCGAAGCCGGGGCCGACTATTCGCTATGTGCTGATTTCGGCAGAATGAACGGGTCCCACCAGTTTTTCGTCTGCGTCTCCCATCCATGCTCGCGGAGAATGCCCTGCAGCTCTGCAATGGACTTTTTTCCAAAATAGGGCCGACAATAGATGGTGTGGTAGGTCACACCGATCAGATCTTCGAGCCTATCATAGCGTTTGAGTTTCTTTTCCCAGTCAGGATATCGGCCAGGATTGGTCAGCGCGTTGCGGAGCCGTGTGGTCATCACGATGTCTGCCAGGGCTGTCGATTTGGGCTCCATGCTCTTCCTCACTAAGGGCCGGCGCAGCGCGCCCATAACGCTGGCGAAGCCGGCCCGGACATGCCTTCAACGACAATGCTCAATTCTAATGCTATCGTGCGGCAATGAAAACCCGTGCCCCTGTTCCAGGATTCATAGAGCCGCAGCTCGCCACGCTCAGCGCAGCAATGCCCCAAGGTGATGAGTGGGTCCACGAGATCAAATTCGACGGCTACCGTATGGTGGGCATCATCGACGACGGAAAGGCGCACCTGGTCAGCCGTAACGGAAAGGACTGGACGGAAGCCTTTCAGCCGATTGCGACCATGCTGGAGGCCCTGCCCGTCAAATCGGCGGTGCTGGATGGTGAAGTCGTCGTGACCGACGACGAGGGGCGGACCAATTTCAGCCAACTCAAGGACGCCCTCTCCCAAGGGCAGTATGGCCGGTTTCAGTATTACGTTTTCGACATGTTGACCCATGACGGTAAGGATATCCGGAAGCAGTCCCTCCATGATCGCAAAGTCGCTCTGGCGGCTGTTCTGGCTCAACAAAAGGGCATGGCCAAGAAACACATTATTCTGAGCGAGCATTTCGAGAACCAGGGCGTTGCCTTCTTCAAGCACGTCTGCAGCATGAAAATGGAAGGGATCGTCTGCAAGCGCGCCGATGCCCCATATGTTTCCGGCCGCGGCAAAACATGGCTGAAGGTCAAATGCAGTTCCCGGCAGGAGTTCGTGATCGGCGGCTACACCCTATCGACCACCGGCCGGGATGCGATCGGCGCCCTTCTCCTTGGCTACTATGACGAGGGCAAGCTCTATTACGCCGGCCGGGTCGGAACCGGATGGTCTAATAAACTGGCCGAGCAAATCTGGACACAGCTCGAGCCCCTGAAATTGGCGAAGTCGCCTTTCGTCAGTGTCGATGCGCTCGGGCGTCGGTCGGCGATCTGGACCAGGCCCGAGCTCGTCTGCGAGGTGGAGTTCTCGGAATGGACGCCGGACGGGCATTTGCGGCACCCCTCTTTCGAGGGCTTGCGTGAGGATAAGCCCGCCAAGGATGTGAAGCGGGATTTTCCGATCACGCCGGAATGAACCGCGTCATCCCGTTGACAGACTGATTAAGGCTTGCGCCATTTGTCGGGGCTGCCGCCTTCGGTATGACGGACCCTCTCAACCATGGGGGTGGACTTGGGGTTCAATTCCTTGGCCCGCTGGATAGCTTCAGCCTGAGTATCGCAAACTGCGCTGGCTCTTTCAGAACCAGGTTTGCGTACTGCATAGTCACCTTGATCGCGGCGCTCGACGAAGAGCTGATTCTTGTCTTTGGACATAATGGACCTCTTGAAGATATGAAGGTCAACAATCCATACCAGATATTGTTCGTTTGAAGCGTGAAATCGCAACATGCGGTAGAAATAGCTTGAGGGCCGGCGCAGCCCCATAACGCTGGCGTGCCGGCCGACTACCTCTGCAAAGGGCTAAGCTGGACTTCCATGTGCTCGGGTGGAGGCTCTCGGACGTTCTCGGCAAGGTTTATGCCCAGACTCTGCATGATCGCAGCTTGAATCATCTGCGACCGGAAGGTTTCACTCCCCCTGACAACCAATGATTTGTCGCCAAACCGTTCCGTTGCGAGAGTCAATGCAATGACAGCAGCACCGGGTGTGATCTCGGTCACTCGCACTCCGGTCGCGGTATCTATTACGACTCCGCCATCCCGAGCCATGTAGACCAAGTCGCCATTACGTCGTGCACGAGGCTTGAGGTTTTCGAACACAACGTCGCGAGCCTCTTCAATGCTTTTAGCCGTTAGGATATCCTGTGCCGCCTGGGTTTGTCGTCTCTCTCGACTGCGGAGCGCTTTCACGGCCTCGGCGTTTCCCGCTTCTGCTTCCCGCATAAGAAAGGCTGGCCAGCTGAGGTAGAGAAGGCTTTTCTCCAGCTTCTCCCGCTGCTCAGCTTGAATTATACTGTGGGAAAATCGGTCTGCCAGACGCTCGTTCCGGAGTTCCTTGTATGCGATCACCTTGTCCGTGCGTGACAGGTGGCTTGATTTGATGGTTCGGTGTTTCTCTTCGTACCAGTCATCGAGTTTTGCCATATATTTCGCGCGAGCGGCTTGCAGTTCGGTCTCGTTGGCTTTCCTGGCTACTGCGACGCGCTCGCGCTCTTCCAGATATTGCTGGTACAAGCCATTGTCCTGCCTCTGCTCTCTGGCCTGATCAGAGAACCGCTTTTCGGCCGCCCCGTCCCGCACCTGATCGCTTGCAGGCTGGAATTCCCCAAATCGATCGGTCAGAGATTTGAACGAGAGTTCGCGGGCGACACTGCTCGCCTTCACATTCAGGCGCCCGCCTCTCGTACCCATCACCAAGCCCGCACCATGTTTTCGGATCTCCAGATCGTACTTGGCAAGGACACCATGAAACTCATCCCATGAGGTGACTGTGCCAGCCGCCTCGACCAGTTCTTGCGCGCCGTTTTCCTTGATCCAGCGCAGCAAGCTGTCTGTGTTTCCATGGGCCTCCATGTCATCGGCCCGGCCGGCGTTCAGCCCTTTGCCGACACCGTGATTGGTGCGGACCAAGCCGAGTTCGATCTCGAGCTTCTCACAAGTTTCCATCAGCGTTCGATGGTCGTAATAGGGCTCCACATTCCGGAAGGTCACCGGATGGACCTTGTTGATGGCCACATGGATGTGAAGATTGTCTGTATCAACGTGAACCGCTGAAATCCGTTGGTGATCTGCCAGCCCGATGGCGGAGCAGCAGGCATCCTCGATGTATCTCAGCTGCTCTGGTGCGGGCCGCTCGCCCTCGGGAAACGAGATGACCAGGTGATAGCTCTTATCGGATTTCGAGCGCGTGTTCCGGGCCTGGACAGCCAATATCTCCAATGTCGCCGCAGCGGCATCCTCCGTCGCGCAGTTCGTGACCCGAACCCCGCTGACCTTCGCGCCATGCTGCTTCGTATCGAGTATGTAATCCGCCGTGCGGCTCCAGCTTGCCGGATCAATCCCACCCCTGGCGTCCACCACATATTTTCCGAGGCGGGCGAAGCTGGATGTTTGTTTCTTTCGATGTATGCGCTTCGCGATCATACGCGCGCCATCAGACGCAGGATTTGCTGCTGAAGAGATTTCGTCTCGTCGTACAAGCGACGCAGCTCGGCTGCGCTGGCGCCGTCTCCCGGTCGTTCCGTCAGCCAGATCTTGAGCAGACCTCCAACCCGACCGAGATCTCCGTTGACCCTGGACAGCTGAATCACCGCGTCATGATCGTACGCGCTTCGAATTTGACCATTCACGCCGACGATCCGCAGGTACTCGGAAACCGACAGGCCGGCGGCGGCAGCGCGACCGGCGATCTCGTCTCGGTCATGGACCGAGACGTACACTTTAAGGGGCTTCTGCCGGTCTTTGCTGGGGCTTCTCATGGGAGCGCCACCTCCTGGCGTCCCTCGCAACCAGCCTCGCAGAGCATGATCCCGTCGAGCCGAAGGCGAGTAAGGATCGTATTGTAGGACCGCACGCTTGCGTGTGGGCCTACAATACACATCTTGTCATCCCACGAACTGGCAACATAGGGCAATATGCGGCAACATAGGTCACATAGGGCATTTTTGGTCCGATCGGGCCCGGTGTGACTCATAATGACAGATAGTGACATGTAGGATATAATGACATATACCTACTTCACCTACAACGGCTCGCGTGCTCATGGCTGGACCAAACATTCCTGACGATCTCCCGGGGCGACCACGAAAGGGAATCTGCCGGGTGAAATTCCTGTCGCAGCTTCCTGTGATTCGAGCCGAACTGGAACAGGGCTGGACACCGAGGCATGTGTACTACCGCCATCGCACATCCCTGGGGATGAGCTACCGCCAATTCATTCGCTATGTCGCGCGACTCCCCGAAACCGGGATCGTACTCGCCCCGCCCAAGCCTATCTCCACGCCCGAATCGAAGCCGCCCGCGAGTCTGGAGCCAGCCTCGTCGAAGCAGGAGATGCGGCAATTCAACTATGACCCGAAGTCGCTCGACAAAGACGACCTCATTTAAGGAGACCACGATGAAGAAGGTACATTTCACGCTTCAAGGCAAAGGCGGCGTCGGCAAGTCCTATATTTCGTCCCTACTCGCGCAGTTCCACCGTGAGCGCGGTGAGGAAGCGGCGTGCATCGATACCGACCCGGTCAATGCCACCTTTTCCGGCTACAAGGCATTCGATGTTCGCCGGATCGAGCTCATGAACGGCAGCCAGCTCAACGAGCGGCAGTTCGACGCCATGATGGAGCAGATACTGAGCGAGGATCGCCACTTCGTGATCGACAATGGCGCGTCCAGTTTCATCCCGCTGTCCAACTACCTGATCGAAAACAGCGCCGTCGAAATGATAGCCGACGCCGCCAAGGCTGTGGTTATCCATACCGTGATCACAGGCGGCCAAGCTTTGATGGATACGCTGGGCGGCTTCCGGCAACTAGTGACCCAGATGCCGGAAGAAGCGGCCATTGTGATCTGGCTCAACGAGTTCTTTGGCCCCATCGAAGCGGACGGGAAAAGCTTCGAGACGATGAAGGTCTATGCCCAGCACAAGGACCGGGTAACGGGCATTCTGCGGCTTCACAAGCAGACCGGCGCGACGTTCGGGAAAGATGTCGAGCAGATGCTCGAACAGAAGCTGACATTCGCCGATGCGGTGAAATCTTCGGAGTTCGGCCTGATGGCCAAACAACGGCTGGCGATGATCAAGCGGACCATGTTCGATCAGCTTGCAACCGTGATCTGAGGCAACCATGGCGAACACCGAGGTCCAGGAACTGATCGCCGCCGTCGCGAAGAAGCACAAGCTGGTGCTCGCCGTCGACGATCCAGTGCTGGTTACCGTCTCGCTGAACGAGTTGCTCCTGTCCCGGTACGTGGAAAAAATCACCGCCGCCGTCGAAGCGGTGGAGGCGAGAACGGCAGTAGGGAGTGTACAACAGTTGGAGGCAGCAAAGATGGTCGCACGCCAGATTGTAACCGGGGCGGGAGACTACATTGCCGAACGGGTGAAGGGCGCAGTCTTGGAAGCACAGGCAGGGCTGACGGAATCAGGTCAGAGGCAGATTGCCGAAATGAAGCAAACCGTGCACGCGGCTCGGCGCATCGCTCGAGTGATCTGGTGCGGGGTAGCCGTCGCTTTGGCCAGCTTGAGTCTCATCGTAGGGATCGCCATTGGCTACTGGATGCAGCATTAGAAAAAACGCCACGTCGGGAGACGTGGCGTAGGAAAAAGCAAACCGGCCGCACCATACGATGCGACCAGCAGCAGTTACGATCAGGCGGCTTGATCGAGTTCAGCTCGCGGCTGTTCGACCCGAAGCTGTTCGGGAAGCCAACCGGTGGAAGCAACCTCCCGTTCCGCCATGGCCGCCAGTTCTGCCTTTTTCATCTTTTCCCATTTTGCCGAAGAGGGCCGCTTTTTCGCTTCGCAGACCGCTTTGATGATCAGCGGTTTGCTGGCACGGTTGAAATAGTTTTCCGCTGTCGGAGTAAACCATTTCGTCATATCCATACCGAGTGCGGTTGCTAATCGCTCGGCATGCACCCGTCCGTTGCCATAATGGGATTCGACTTTTCCCTGTACGGCATTGACCGTATTAGCGACCGCGTACGCCAATAGATCGAGCAAAACCGACCGCGATTGATCAAGACACCAATCCCATAATGCCGCACCATCGCCGGGCAGTACGTCGCCCCAACGCTGTCCGGCTGCGGCAATCGCTTCCATGGCCTTGTTCGTTTCCGGAACAGACTTGGAGAGTGATTTGGCATTGCCCACGACCTCAAGGCAGGAACGATCCCCGTAAGGCGATACCATCCTGGTAACGAAAGCATGGACTACGGCGGCAAGCGCTATGTCGGGCTGATCCATAAGTTCTGCCCGGATCGCCGCCGTCTTATAGGCCGAAAGGTCCTCAATTACCTTGGCGGGTAATGTCACCATACCGGAAGCTTTCTGCTTCTTCGATCCTCTGCGCGACAGCTTCTCGCCATCCGGCAAATCCTCGGCGCGGACCAGTCCACGGTCAATGGTAAGCCCCTCATGGCCGATGCTGATGATCGCCCCGGCAATGGCTAGCGTCTCTTCCGAAAAGCTAAGGCACCCGTTCTCGATGGCGTTGATCCGATCCAGCAATGCTTCCAGCTTCTGTTCGACTTCCACATCCTCGCCATCGTACTCGTCTCCCAAGGCATCGTATTCCTTCTGGAGTGCGTCCAGTTCTGCTTGCTCGTCTTGGGATAGAGGCGCTGATTGCGCTCTGCGCTGGGCGAACGTGACCCTCTGGTCATAGTCGAAGTCGGGTATGATCTCGACCCATTTCCAGCCCTCGACCCTGACTTCGGCGGCGGCTGCTTCGAGCTTCTCGCGGACGAGACTTTCCAACAGCGCCGTGTCCTGAACGTAGCCCTGATTGTGGGCGTCGAACAAGTCGCGGCGAACTTGCCCGCCTGCTGCCTCATAGGCTTCCAGCGTTACCAATTTCACCCGGCGATCCCCAACCGCAATTTCGCCCTCCGTCAGAGCAAGTCGGATGCTGCTGGGATAGCGGTTGTACGGGTTCATATCGTGCCAGACATGCTCTTGGAGTTCCCAATCATCCGACACGGTGAAGGCTTCGATGTGGTTCAGGGACAATTCGCCTTGGCGATAAAGATCGAGAAGCTTCGGGGATACACGTCCAAGTTTCATCCGCTTCATCACCAACGTCTCGGTCACGCCAAAACGGGATGCAATGTCACTGGCGTTCATCCCCTTATCCGCCAATTCACGAAAGGCAACGAATTGATCGGCAGGATGCATGCCGACCCGGATGATATTCTCCGCGAGGCTGATCTCGGTCAGGTCGGTTTCACCTTCGACCAAACGACACGGAACGGCATAGTCGCCATTGATGGTGCCTTGCTTGGCGAGCTCCATCAACGCCAGATAGCGGCGTTGTCCGGCAACTATGTCGAACATGCCTCGCTTTGCTTTCTTCACCACGAGGGGCTGCAATAGCCCGTGAGCGGCAATCGATGCGATCAGTTCTCCCAAGCCTTCGGACGCGTTTGTTTTCCTGGCGTTGCCATTCCAAACTGCCAGCTTGCTCAGTGTGATGTTCGTCTCAGTCATAGCATCTCTCCTAAAGGGTTTTTCAAGACGCGAGATGCAAGCCGGCCGGATCAGGCGGAAAAGAAAGGCCCTTCTCGGGAGCGAAGCGAAGGAGCGGAAGGGCCTTTCTTTTTCGACCCGGTCGGCTATCGAAGCAAAGGCTTGAAAAACCCTTTAGGAGAGATGCTATGGCCGCGATGCGTCACGCGGTCATGCTGGGTAAAGGGCAACGCGCAAACATATTTCGACATTTTGCAAAATGTCGTTGACAAAAAATGG
Source organism: Alphaproteobacteria bacterium (assembly GCA_965199265.1). Lineage (GTDB taxonomy): Bacteria > Pseudomonadota > Alphaproteobacteria > CALMVH01 > CALMVH01 > CBDAQV01. The sequence continues at coordinate 54,762 of CBDAQV010000012.1, forward strand.
CAAAGGTACATTTTGTTATTATGTGGAACATTGAATTATGAGCGCCGATCGTACAGTTGCGGCGCTTGGGGCTCTTGCCCATGAGCATCGGCTTTCGATTTACCGCTTGCTGGTCCAGCAAGGGCCGGACGGACTGGCTGCAGGGGTCATCGCGGATCGCGTCGGGGTGCCCCCTTCGTCGCTGACATTCCATTTGCAGCAGCTTTTGCACGCCGGATTGGTCACGCAGCGGCGGCTTAGCCGTCAGTTGATCTACGCCGCGGATTTTGCCGCCATGAATGCGCTCATTGGTTATCTGACCGAGAATTGTTGTGGCCAGGATGGCCAGGCCGTGTGCTGCAATCCCGCATTGCCGGCAGCGATGCTTTAAATAATCGCAAGAAAGAGAAATTGGCATGAAACGATTTCACGTCCACGTCTCGGTCAGTGACCTGCCGGAATCAGTGCGGTTCTATTCGACCCTATTCGGCGCTGAACCGACGGTCGCCAAACCGGATTACGCCAAGTGGATGCTCGACGATCCACGGGTCAATTTTGCCATCAGCTCACGGGCGAACGCTGCCCGAGGGATCGAACACCTCGGTATTCAGGTAGAAAACGAAACGGAGCTTGCCGAAGTCTATGCTCGTCTCGGCAAGGCCGGCCGGCCTGTGATCGAGGAAGCCGAGGCGACCTGCTGCTATGCCGAAAGCGATAAGCAATGGATCGCCGATCCCGAGGGCATTGCCTGGGAAACCTTCCTGACGCACGGCGCGTCGACCGTCTATGGCAACACACTTGATCTCGCGCCGCTGGAGGCCGGAGGCGGTTGCTGTACGCCCAATATGAGGCCGAGTGCGATTCCTGTTTCGCACATCGCTTCCCAGTCCGGGAGCTGTTGCACCTCCCAAACCCCGCAGGGCGTTTGTTGCCCGCCCAAGCCGGAATTGACGGCGAGTTCTCCCTGTTGCGAAAGCGAAGCTGGAACATGAGCCAGAAACCTCTCAATGTCCTGATACTCTGCACCGGGAACTCGGCGCGCAGCATCATTGCCGAAGCCTTGATCGATAAAATGGGACAAGGCCGCCTCAAGGGGTACAGCGCCGGTAGTTTTCCCAAGGGCGAGGTGAATCCGCTCGCGATCAAATTGCTGGAAATCAAAGGCATCGATACCAGCCGTTTTCGTAGCAAAAGCTGGGATGAGTTTTCGGCGGCGGACGCGCCGAAAATGGATTTCGTCATAACCGTGTGCGACCAGGCGGCGGGCGAAAGCTGCCCTATCTGGCCCGGGCATCCGGTCAAGGCGCATTGGGGCCTGCCCGATCCGGCTGCCGCGACGGGAACCGAGGCTGAGAGGCTCGCCGTGTTCGAGAGCGTATATAGTATGCTCGAGCAACGGATCGGGTCGTTCGTTCAGATCGATTTCGGCGACGCCGACGGTCCCGCCATCGCGCGGGCGGTGACGGAGATCGGCGGGGAGCGCCAGGACAAGCTGGAACCGGCGCCGTGAGCGATGGCACTGCGCCGCATATGAGCCGCTTCGAGCGGTTCCTGACGGTCTGGGTCGTCCTTTGCATTGTCACCGGCATCGGACTTGGCCGTATCTTCCCGGCCGTTTTCCATATGCTTGGTACGGCCACGGTCGCGCAGGTCAATCTGCCCGTCGCCGCCCTCGTCTGGCTGATGATCGTGCCCATGCTGCTCAAAATCGACCTGACCTCCTTGCGTCAGGTAGGGAGGCATTGGAAGGGAATTGCCGCGACGGTAGGCGTGAACTGGCTGGTCAAGCCGTTCTCGATGGCGCTGCTCGCCTGGCTGTTCATCGGACACCTGTTCCGTCCCTTCCTGCCCGACACGCAGATAGACAGCTATATCGCGGGCCTCATTCTGCTCGCGGCGGCACCCTGCACCGCAATGGTTTTCGTATGGTCGAACCTGCTCGACGGCGAACCGCACTTCACGTTGTCGCAGGTGGCCCTCAATGACCTCGTCATGGTCGTCGCCTTCGCGCCGATCGTGGCGCTGCTGCTGGGACTGTCCTCGATCACCGTACCCTGGGACACCCTGATCCTATCGGTCATCCTGTATATCGTAGTGCCGGTGATTGTCGCCCAGCTTGGGCGAATGCTGTTGCTCAGAAGCGGCGGCGAAGCTGCGCTCGGGCGCGCCCTGAGGGCGCTGGGTCCGATATCCCTATGTGCGCTGCTGCTGACGCTCGTGCTGCTGTTCGGCCTGCAGGGAGAACAGATCATCGCGCAGCCGCTGGTCATCCTCCTGCTGGCCGTGCCAATCCTGATCCAGGTCTACTTCAATGCTGGCCTTGCCTATTTGCTCAACCGGCGCCTCGGCACCGAGTGGTGCGTCGCCGGACCGTCGGCGCTGATCGGAGCTTCCAATTTTTTCGAACTGGCCGTGGCGACGGCTATCGTGCTGTTCGGCTTCCAATCCGGGGCCGCGCTTGCGACGGTGGTAGGCGTGCTGGTGGAAGTGCCGGTCATGCTCTCTGTGGTCAAAATTGTGCGGAGCAGCCGAAGCTGGTATGAGCGCGGACTTATAACCGACGCTAAATCGTAGAAACCCAAATCATGTCCCATGAAGGTCACGTCCACAAAGCGCCGAGCGGCAGGAAATTATGGTTATCGCTGGCCTTAACTCTCGTATTCTGCGGCGGAGAGGCCATCTCGGGCTGGCTCTCGCACTCGCTCGCCCTGCTGTCGGACGCCGGACACAATCTAACCGATGCCGTTGCGCTTGGACTGGCGGCTTATGCCGCATGGGTCGTCCGTAAACCCACGACGGCGAAGCATACCTACGGCTACCACAGGGCAGCGATACTGACGGCGCTCTTTAACGCCGTGACCCTGGTCGTCATCGCGCTGTTCATAGGGATCGAGGCGCTTCACCGCTTTGTTGAGCCGCAGCCCGTCACCGGTACGCTGATGATATGGGTCGCGGCCATCGCCGTGCTGATGAACACCGTCATTGCAGCTTCGTTGTCCGGCGATGTTAAGGAAAGCCTGAACAACCGCGCCGCTTTCATTCACATGGCGGGTGATGCGATTTCAAGCCTAGGCGTCGTCATTGCGGGCGTCGTCATCCACTATACCGGATGGGTCTATGCCGATCCTATTGTCTCCGTGCTGATCGCCGCCTTCATCCTCTATTCGGCGATAGGGATAGTCCGCGAGGCGACCAATATCCTGATGGAGAACGCGCCGCGAAACATCGACCTGGAAAGCGTCCTCAGCTGCATCAAGTCGGTTTCGCCCGTCCGGGAAATTCACGACCTTCACGTCTGGACGGTGGGAGACGGTCTGAACCTGCTCAGTTGTCACATCGTTTTGCCGGACACTGCGACGCTGCCGGATTGTACCTCGGTCATCGCGGCGATCAGCGAGAAATTGCGGCATCAATTTTCGATCGCGCACGCGACGATTCAGGCCGAGACGGATGCGTTATGTGGCCATGACGAGGTTCAAAGCCCCTTTTGCGAGATGAATAGCCTTCAACATGATCACCAGCACGAGCCTCACCACTGACCGACGCGCGGAATTACGAACGGCCTTGCGTTTGGAATGTCTGACGATCGTCTGGATGCTTATCGAGGCAGGCGTCGCCATCGGATCGGGCTGGGCGGCGAGTAGTTTGTTGCTGATGGCCTTTGGCGCCGACAGCGTCATTGAGCTGATCTCGGCTATCGTCCTTTTCATCCGGCTTCGGCTTGAGTTCTCCTCGCCCTTGATGAACGAGGCCGCGATCAACCGCGCCGAACGCAACGCGGCCCGCATCTCCGGGTATTTGCTTTTCGGGCTGGCGGGTTATGTACTTCTGCAATCGAGCTTCGGATTGCTGCGCCATACCGAAGCGGCGTCATCGCGGACGGGACTGGCGCTTGCGATCGTCGCGGCTGTGGCGATGCCGGTTCTCGCGCGGGCCAAATTGCGCGTGGCTTCCCGGATCGGGAGCAGGGCGTTGCGGGCTGACGCCATGGAGACGCTCACCTGCGGTTACCTGTCATGGATTTTGTTGTGTGGACTCGCAGCAAATTGGCTGCTGCATTGGTGGTGGATCGACAGCGCCGCGGCCCTCATCCTTGTCCCTTTTCTGATTAAGGAAGGGCGCGAGGCCATTACAGGCGATTGCGGTTGCAGCGCGTAAGGCCAATCAGTGATGGCAGCAATGCGCTTCTTTCTTCGGGGTCCGTCTGGCAAGAACCGCCAGATATAAAGCCAGCGCGCCGAAGGCGAGGTTCAGCCAGAACGTGTAGTCGATGCTGAACGTCGTCATTTCGGCGCGAATGTTCGGGTTGCGCACCGGTACCCAGCCGAGCGCGTTGAAGATCACGTCCATCAGCATCGCGGACAGGGCCATTGTCGCGTAGAAGATCGCGCCGATGTAAACCGCCATCTTCCACCCGTAATAGCGGCGATAAACGTCCAGCAGCGGCAGCACGATCAGATCGGCATAAAGAAATGCCAGCACGCCGCCGAAGCTGACCCCGGCACCCCATAACACCGCCGCCATCGGCACGTTGCCGATCGAGCAGACGAAGGACACGACCGCGACCAGAGGGCCGAGCAATGCGTTGGCAGGTACCTGAACCAGCGGCGGCGCGCCCTTGACGAAAAGGGTCTGCCAGACCCCATTGGGCACGAATACCGACAGTGCGCCTGCGATCAGGAAACCCAGCACCAGGTCCTTCCACAGCATGCTCCAATCCATGACGAAGCTCTGCGCTATCGAAACACGCGTTTGCGGATCGCGCAGCGTCTCGACCAGGCTCCGCTCCGGGGCGGCCATCGCGCCGTGATCGTGTCCGCCATGCGGTTCTGCATGGGCTCGCGCCGCCTCTACCAGCCTGCGCGGATAGGTCAAGCGGACCAGCAACGTCATAATGCCGATCAATACGATGCCGCCCAGCCACTCGCCGATCATGAACTGCCACCCCAGCAAAAGGTAAAGGACAATCCCGAGCTCGATTACAAGGTTGGTTGAGGAAAACAGGAACGCCAAAGAGGGAATGAGCGCGGCACCCTTCTTGAACAGCGTCCGGCTGACGGCGGCCGACGCGTAAGAGCAACTGGAACTTGCGGCGCCCGCGACAGTGGCAAGCGCTATCTCCTTAATCCCATCGCGTCCCATCGCTGCCTGCATGCGCTCCTTCGACACGACGACCTGTAGGACCGCCGAGATCGCAAAGCCGAGCACCAGGCTCCATCCGACCTTCCAGAACATGCCGAAAGCCATAAGCAGCGCTTGTCCCGCTTGATGCACAATGTCCGACATCGTAGCTCTCCTATGGGAGCGAGCAGTGAAAGCTCCCGAGCAATGATATATACCCGCGATGCGCGGTTCGAACTCATTGAACCGCAAGATGAACGAAACATCAGTGGAAAGTCCGCTAAATTACGCTTCCGGCGTCCGGCTGAAGATTACTCTTATTGCAAAATTCATATTTGCGTTTTATCGTTTTCGCATGCGGCTGCTCGTGTCCCGATGCTTGGCGGTTGTTTTTGCGCTCGCTCTCATCGCCGGAACCAGTTTCCGGGCCGAGGCGCATAGCGTGGCCACGCCCATGGCAGGAATGGAATGCTGCGCTCACATGGATGGCGCGGGCCACCCTGACAAAACGCAGCACAAAACGGACGTTCCTGCCTGTTGCGTAAGCGGACTAGGCTGTACCTCGTTCAGTCTTCTGGACGCCCGTCTCGTCGTCGCGAGCGCGCCAGCTTTCAGTGCTTCCACGGTCCGTTACGTGGAAGGGCAAAGCGATATGGCCGGGGTCGACCCCAGCCCCCACCTAGATCCTCCCAGACCCAGCGCGTGAAGTAATCCCGCTGCCGTAACGGCGCGGGATTAGCATGCCGTTCGTGTCGCGCCTGTGGCCGGTACGCTGCCATGCATCCTCACGTTTCGGTTCACGCGCTCCTTGTCGCCGCCTTGCGGTTCGACGGGAGATTCTGGGAGAATTTCCATGTTTGTACGCAGTCTCATGCTTGGCCTCGCGCCAATTCTTTTTGCCGGGTATGTCGAGGCATATCCCCTTATGCCGGGCAACGATCACTTGGCCGATCCGAAAGCGCCCGCAGGGCAGACGGTTCCCCTGTCGCAGCGCAGCGCGCTCGATCAAAGCCATGGCAATATATGGCTGATCGACGGCGGCCATGATGAAGCGACGGCAACCGGCAAGGTGAACTCGCTGGATGGCGCCGGCCACACAATCAATATCAGCCACCAGCCAATCCCGTCCATTGGTTGGCCCGCGATGACGATGGACTTTATGGCGGCGCCTGGGGTCGATCTGTCGTGGGTCAAGGCCAGCAGCATGGTAACATTCACCCTTGCCAAGGGTCCGGACGGCATGTGGATGATCCAATCGATCAAGCCGGCGGGCGACAAATGACTCTCATCAAATCCGGGGCACGATGGCCTCACCGTGTCTTCGCTTTCACCAGCGCCCTGATGGTGGCAGCCTGGACCCCTGCCATCGCGCAATCGACCGAGGAGTCGCTCGGCTCCGACGTAGATGGCCTGCGTACCGTTGCCCGGCAATTAAGCCCATCCCTGGCGGCGCTGGCGCTGGAGACCGACGGCGCCGCCGCCAAGGCCAACGGCGCGGATGCGCTTGACGATCCCACGATCAGCGACAGCTATCAATATTACAAGGATCCGGGTTTGTTCAGCGCCCATACGGTCATGCTGTCTCAAGCCTTCCCGTTATGGGGCAAGCGTGACCTGCGGCGTGAGGCTGCGCTTGCGGACCTTGATGCCGCTCGTGGGCAGGAGCGTGCGGCGCAAGACGAACTGGATGAGAGGATAAAGGTCGCCTACGCGCAATATTATCTGCTTAGAAGCGAAATGACGGTGAACCAGGAAATTAGTGAGCTCAATCGTCGCATGAAGTCGGCAGCCTCCGCTCGCTATGCCCAGGGGAGTGGCGATCAAACTCCGGTTATCCAGGCGCTCGGCGAAGAGACGAACACCAAAGCCGAGACGATTCGCCTTGAGGGCGAAGAAAGTGCCATACGGGCACGCCTCAACGTATTGATCGGGCGGTCGGCGGAGGACAAGCTGGCAAAGCCGCTGCGGGCACGGGCGATCCCTGTTTCGGACCCGGTACTTTCCGAACTCGTTGACCGTGCCCACGCCGGCAATTCCACCCTTGCGTCAGGCAACGCGGCAATCGCCGCCGCGAAATTGCGCAGAAACCTCGCGGACAAATCCTGGTATCCGGATCTGACCGTAGGAGGGGGTCCGTTGATCCAGAGCAACAATCAGCCGACGGGTTTCGCGGTCACTGTCGGGCTGAACGTTCCCGTTCCCTGGGGGCGCGAATCCTCGGGACAGCAGCAGGCGGCGGCGGAATTGGGGGCGGCGCAGCAGAAATACGATGCTGCCGTTCTGGAGATCGAGGGAGCGTTGGGCGAGGCCGTAGCCCGCCTGCATGCCGCGCGCGCGACGGAAACATTGTTGGACCAAGAAGCGATGCCACAAGCCCGGGCGATGTTCAAAACGGTTCTGGCCAACTACAGCCACGGTAAAGGCGAGTTGACCTCGTCAATCGAAGCCGAGCATCAAATGCACGATGTGGACCTCCGCCTGCTCAAATCCCAGCTCGATGAGCAGGTCGAGCTTGCCCATATCGAACGGCTGATCGGGGGTGATCTATGAGGCGCCCCCCGATCATCGTCCTGATGATCGCGGCAATGGCGGCGGGGGTTGCGACAGGGGCAAAAGGGCAGGACCAGCCGACCGTTCACGTCCAGGACACAAGCGGAAATCAGGCCGGCGCTAATAAGCCAATAGGCACGGGCAGGATTCTTTACTACCGCAATCCCATGGGGCTGCCCGACACGTCGCCCGTGCCCAAGAACGATCCCATGGGTATGGCCTACCTGCCGGTTTATGCCGATGAGGGAAGCCCGGGTGACCCGCCCGGAACCGTCCGGATCACGCCCGGTCGCTTGCAGACCCTCGGTGTGCGAACCGAGGCTGCGGAAATGCGGCCGGCGGCCGGACGAACCGTACGCGCCACTGGAGCTCTGCAATTCGACGAACGTCACCTGGCGACGGTCACGACCAAGGTATCGGGCTGGATCGAACATCTGGCCGTGGCCGCGACTGGAGAGTCGGTGCGACGTGGCCAAGTGTTGGCTGAGATTTACTCGCCCGATCTGGTGGCATCGGAGGAAGAATATCTGGTGGCGGCAAAGATGGGCGGTGACATCGCAGCAGCTTCGATCCAGCGACTTTATGCGCTCGATATTCCTGAACAGGAGATTGCGCGTCTGCGCCGTACCGGCAGGTCTGATCGGCATATCGCGGTGATCGCGCCCGCCGACGGTGTCGTGATCGAAAAGTCCGTGCAGGAAGGTATGCAGGTGACGGCGGGCGAACCACTCTACAAGACCGCCGATCTGGCGGATATGTGGCTGATCGCCGAGGTTCAGGAGCAAGATCTGGGCGCAGTCCAACTGGGGCAGTCGGCACGGGTGACGTTCGTCGCTTTCCCGGGCCGGACCTTCGAAGGCCGTGTCGATTTCATCTACCCGGCGCTGTCCGCAAACACGCGCACCGGGCGCGTGCGGATCGTCCTTCCCAATCCCGATGGCGCGTTGCGTGCAGAAATGTTCGCGAACGTAGAGATCGCCGCCTCGCCGGACGGCGCACCGGTTCTATCTGTCCCAAACTCCGCCGTGCTCGACAGTGGAACGCGGCAGGTCGTGCTGGTGGAAAGAGGCGAGGGCCGTTTCGAACCGCGACCTGTCCAACTCGGTATCCATGGCGATGACTGGGTTCAGGTTCTCGATGGCGTCAAACCGGGCGACCGCGTCGTCGTCGGGGCGAACTTCCTGATCGACGCCGAAAGCAATCTCCGCTCAGCCCTGCAAGGCTTCGTGGACGGCGAAAAACCGAAGAAGGGGGAGACCCCATGATCGGCCGCCTTATCGAGCTGTGTACTCGCAACAAGATGATGGTGCTGCTGGCCACGCTGATGCTGATAGGCATAGGCGCTTGGTCGGTTGTCAATACGCCGCTGGATGCTCTGCCGGATCTCTCGGACACGCAGGTCATCGTCTACACCGAATATCCAGGTCAGGCTCCTCAGGTGGTCGAGGATCAGGTGACTTACCCACTGTCCACAGCGCTGCTGGCGGTGCCGCACGCCAAGGTCGTTCGAGGATTCTCCGATTTCGGACTTTCGTTCGTCTATGTGGTTTTTGATGACGGGACCGACCTGTATTGGGCACGCTCACGGGTTCTGGAGTACCTGAACTTCGCGGCCAAGCGTCTGCCAGCGGGCGTGACTCCCGCCTTGGGGCCGGATGCGAGCGGGGTCGGCTGGGTCTACGAGTACGTGGTGCTCGGCGCGCAGCGCACGCTGGCCGAGTTGCGCGGCATCCAGGACTGGATCATCCGATACGACCTGGTGACGGCGAAGGGTGTCTCCGAAGTCGCAAGCGTTGGCGGTTTCGAGAAGCAGTATCAGGTGGTCGTCGATCCGCAGAAGCTTCAGGCCTACGGCATTGCCCTCGACCGCGTCTCCGACGCAATCCGGGCGAGCAACAACGACGTCGGCGGCCGGACGATCGAGATGAGCGAAACCGAATACATGGTTCGTGGAAGCGGCTATCTGCGGGATATTCAGGATCTCGGGAATGTCGTGCTGAAGGCCGATCCTGGTGGTTCCGGCACACCGGTGCTGCTTAAGGACGTAGCCCGCATCGAACTCGGTCCGGACGAGAGGCGCGGCATCGCCGAGATGAACGGTACCGGCGAGGTTGTGGGCGGTATCGCGATCAAGCGCGACGGCGCCGATGCGCTGACGACGATCGGTAACATCAAGACAAAGCTGGAAGAGTTGAAGCCCGGCCTGCCGAAAGGTGTATCGGTCGAAACGGTCTATGACCGCTCGCAACTCATCAATAGCGCCATCCACACGCTCAAGCACACGCTGATCGAGGAGAGCCTGATCATCGCCGCCGTCTGCGTGATCTTTCTGCTGCATTTTCGTAGCGCCTTGGTGGCAATCCTGACATTGCCGATCGGCGTGCTGATCGCTTTTACCGGGATGCATGCGCTTGGCATCGGCTCCAACATCATGAGCCTGGGCGGTATTGCGATCGCGCTTGGCGCCATGGTTGATGCGGCGATCGTAATGATCGAGAACGCGCATAAGCATGTCGAGCGACTATACCCGGGCGAACCGCGCGGGCCGGCACTGATCGCGGCCGCAAAGGAGGTCGGCCCCGCACTTTTCTTCAGCCTGCTGGTGATCGTCGCCGCTTTCCTGCCGGTCTTCGCGCTGGAGGATCAGGAGGGGCGGCTGTTCAAGCCGCTCGCCTACACCAAGACGTTCGCCATGGCGGGCGGCGCGCTGCTGTCCGTTACGCTGGTGCCGGTACTGATGCTGTTTTTTGTGCGGGGGCGCATCATTCCGGAAACGAAAAACCCGATCAATCGGGCACTGATCTGGATTTACCGCCCCGTGATCCGCCTTGTTCTGCGCGTTCCCGTGCTCACCGTTGCCGCGGCGGTCATCATACTCGCCGCAACTGTCTGGCCGGTCTCGCGGCTCGGTAGCGAGTTCATGCCCAGCCTCAACGAGGGCACATTGCTGTTCATGCCAGTCACCTTGCCCGGCCTGTCGGTAACGAAGGCAGCCGAGTTATTGCAGACGCAGGATCGCATCATCAAATCGTTTCCCGAGGTCGAATCCGTATTCGGCAAGGCGGGCCGCGCTATGACCGCGACCGATCCGGCCCCGGTCGAGATGAGCGAAACGGTCGTCAATCTCAAACCGGAACGCGAATGGCCAGCAGGCAAGACACTCGACCAGCTCATAGCCGAGATGAACGCAGCATTGCAGCTCCCCGGCGTCAGCAACGCCTGGACCATGCCGATAAAGGCCCGCATCGACATGCTTTCGACGGGTATCCGTACTCCGGTCGGCGTCAAGGTGTTCGGTCCGGACCTGCACGTATTGGAGCGGTTGGCAGCGCAAGTCGAGCGGGTCATTCACGACGTGCCGAGAACGACAAGCGCCTTCGCCGAGCGGCTGGAAGGTGGCCATTACGTCGAGATAGAGACGGACAGGCGGGCGGCTGCCCGCTACGGATTGTCGGTAGAAGACGTGCAGAAGGTGGTGGCGACCGCTCTGGGCGGCGAGACCGTAACGACGACAGTCGAAGGGCGCGAACGATACGGCGTCAATGTTCGCTACCCGCGTGGACTACGGGACAACCCGGAGTCCATTGCGAGTGACGTGCTGGTGCCGACAATGGGCGGCGCCATGGTGCCGTTGGGACAGGTTGCGAACGTCCACGTTACCATGGGGCCGCCGAGCATTCGCACGGAGAACGCTCAACCCGTCGCCTACATCTATGTCGATCTCCAAGGGCGCGACTTGGGCGGCTACGTGGCAGAGGCATCCCGCAAGGTAGCCGAGCAGGTCGAGATGCCGCCAGGCTATCACATCGAATGGAGCGGTCAGTTCGAATACCTTCAGCGCGCCGAGGCCAGGCTCAAGATCGTCGTTCCGGCCACCCTGGTCGTGATCATGGTGCTGCTGTTTCTCAATTTCGGGCGGCTCACGGAGACGCTGATCGTCATGCTCTCCGTGCCGTTCGCGCTCGTCGGTGGCGCCTGGCTGATGTGGTGGCTAAGCTACAATATGAGCGTGGCGGTGGCGGTCGGCTTCATCGCGCTCGCAGGCGTGGCCGCCGAGACGGGCGTGGTCATGCTGATCTACCTTGACCATGCGCTTGCTGAAATTAGGAAGCAGCGACTTCTCGAAGGGGTCGCCCTGAGCCGCGGCGACCTGCAAAACGCCATCATGCACGGCGCGGTGGAGCGGGTACGGCCGAAAATGATGACCGTGGTTGCGATCATGGCCGGCCTATTACCAATCCTATGGAGTACCGGAACTGGCTCCGAGGTCATGCGGCGGATAGCTGTGCCCATGGTAGGAGGAATGGTATCTTCCACGCTGCTCACGCTGCTCGTCATCCCGGCAATTTACAGAATCGTAAAGGGATGGGGATTGCCCAAAGAGGTATCCACACCATGATCTCCGTATCGACACGAAAGCTGCCCTGCTGGTCTGTTCATTCTCCCGTGTTAGCCCGTGAGGGTTGTGCAAATGGTGATGGACGTGTTTTCCAAACCGACCGACAAGCTGTTGATATATAATGATCGCAAAAGGAATGCTTTTCTGGAAATCACTATTGAAATAACTCGATTTATAGCTGACTCTTAATCAGCGGGTCGTAGGTTCGAGCCCTACTGCGCCCACCAAATTCAGTGGTTTAGCAGAAACCTGTTTTCCAAAAAACTTTTGCTACCCGCTTCTGACTTGGAAATCACGGCCAGTTTCCAATGATATCGGCCAACTATTCGAGGCAGGCTGCTGATTTCCCATCAGTAGTCCGCGCTTCAATTCGCTCCTTAAGCCAAGGCCTCTCTCATTGAATTTGTCAGGTTTTTGTGTATACTAGGAGTCAGGTTTTTGCTTAGGATATGTCATGCGCAAGCGGCAAACACTGCGGGAGAAAATTGAGGCCAGGATCCGCCGCCGCCGTGGCGATGCCTTCCTCACGCGCGAATTCACCGATCTCGCCGGCGAGCGCCAGGTATTGCGTGCCCTGCGCGAGTTGACCGAAGCGGGCAAGCTCATACGCCTTGGCTACGGCGTCTATGGCCGGGCGGAAATTTCTTCACTCACCAAGCAGCCCATGCTGACGGGCGATGGGTTCGGTGGCGTAGTCCGCCAGGCGCTCGACAAGCTCGAAGTGCGGTGGGAACCCACGATGGCGGAGCTTGACTACAACGAGGGCCGCTCCACTCAGGTGCCGATGACACCGCGCGTGCGTCTGCGGGGCGATCGCTTCAGCCGCAAGCTCCGCTACAAGACGATGGAGCTGGCGTTTGATCGATGAGCCATCGTCCGACGATCTTCGGGCGGTTGCGGATTTCCTTGGGCTGGTCGGCACGGCGCCCGTGCTCAAGGACTTCCACGTCGTCCGCGCCATCAGGGCCATTGCCAGGATTGAGGCTGCGCCGTTCGCTCTGGTGTTTGGCGGCGGCACGGCGCTTGCGCGGGCGCATAAATGCATCCGACGCATGTCCGAGGATGTCGATTTCAAGATCGTATCCCCCGATGAGCCCTTAAGTCGTAACGTGCTGCGGCAAAAACTTGCTGCGCTGCGCGACCAGGTGACGGGAGCACTCCAAGCAGCCGACTTCCCGGATGCAGGTTTGCCGACCAACATCCATTCCCGTAATGAGAACCGCTACACGCGATGGCTGGTCCCATACGGGATCGACAATGCGTCGAAGAGTGAGTTACGTCGCTCTATCCAGATCGAGCTTACTTACGCGAAGCTGCGATCCCCTTCGGTCCTGATGCCGGTCGGCTCCTTCGTCCATGAAGCCTATCAGCATGAGCCGGAAGTGGCAGCTATCCCATGCGTGAGCATAACGGAGAGGGCTGCCGAAAAACTGGTTTCGCTTACCCGCCGCACCGCAATGGAGTTGGCCGGCCTCAGCCGCGATCCAGACCCCGCCCTCGTCCGCCATATTTATGACCTGCATCTGATGCGCGATCTCATCGATCACGATACCGTTGCCACGATGGCGCGGGACATCGCCCTCGCGGACGCCGATGAGTTCCGCAATCAATATCCGGCGTATCACGCCGACATTGCCGCTGAAACTCGCAAGGCTCTCGATGCTCTGCGCGTGCAACCAATTTACCGGACGCGCTACACCAGTTTCATCGCGGAAATGGTCTATGGCGAGCGAGCCGAATTCGAGGATGCCATGGATACGGTGACTGCTTTGGTCTTGCTTGGGCTGACATGAATCCGGTTTCAGGCCGGGATTACAGAGGGCAGAATATGCGCGAGGAAGTTGCGGGATCCGGGATCTGTTTGCTTTCCAAATGGCCCTGCAAACTACTGAAGAACGGTAGATCATGTTTCGGAAGTGACTTTCCCGAGCAGCTTTGGCCTTAAACTTGCAATGTGAGCGTTGCGAACTTGTTCTACGTGTCGCCTACTCCACCTCTGAGCGGCATCAATTGACGCTGGGAAGTTGCCCCGTCGACCAGCCGCCGCCCAGAGCGCGGATCAGGCCGATGCTGGCCTGCACACGCCGCACGCCCAGGTCTAGCGCGGCACGCTGCGCAGCGAGCGCCGAAGTTTGGGCGGTGACGACGTCGAGGTAGCTGTCCGCGCCATCGCGGTACAGGTTCATGGACATGTCTAGCGTCCGCTGTGCCGCCTTGGCAGCGTCGGTTTCCTGACCCTCTTCCTGCTCGAGCCAGTGCAGCAGAGCCAGATTGTCCTCCACTTCCTTGAACGCATCGAGCACCGTGGCGCGGTACTGGCCCGAGGCCTCGTCGAAGGCCGCCTTCGCCGCGGCAAGCTCGGCATGGCGTAGCCCACCCTCGAACAGCGGCAGGGCGACAGCGGGACCTACCGACCAGAAATTGTTCGGGAGAGACAGCAGGTTGATGCTGGTGCTCTGGAAGCCGTCCGTCGCTCCGATGGAGACGGTGGGATAGAAGGCGGATTCGGCGATGCCGATGGATTCATTGGCCGCCGCGACCTGGCGCTCCGCCGCCGCAATGTCAGGACGACGTTCGAGCAACGTCGAAGGCAGGCCCGTGGGCACGTTCGGAACGGGGATGCTGACCGGCGATGGCGAAATTGAAACCACCGCCGGGGGCTTGCCGATCAGGACGGCGATGGCATGCTCCAGCAGCGCACGCCGGCTGGCGATGTCGGATACTTGCGCCTCGGCATCGTCGAACTGGGTTTCCGCGCGGCTGACGTCCATTCCCGACGCAACCTTGCCTTGGAACAGGTTGCGCGTCAGTTGCAGCGCCTGGCTATAGGTATTGACGGTGTCAGCCAGCAGCTTGGCCTGCTCATCCAGACCGCGCAGGGTCATATAATCGCTGGCAAGCTCGGCATGCAGCGTCAGCCGGACGGTTTCCAGGTCGGCGGCGCTCGCCTGCGCCAGATCTTCGCCTGCCTCCACCGTATCGTGGATACGGCCCCAGAAGTCCACCTCGTAGCTGGCCTGCACGTCTACCGTATTTGCGCCGTAATAGGTGGGCTGGCCACGCGAGCGGAGAGGGCGGCGCGCGGATTGCTTGTTGTTCGACAGGCTGCCCCCGACGGCGATCGACGGATAAATACCCGCCTCGGCCTCCAGCGTCAGGTCGCGGGCGCGGTCGAATGCCGCCGCCGCCGCCGCCAGCGTCGGGTTGCCGGTATCGACCTGCGCTTCGAGGCCGGTCAACGTCGGGTCGTTGTAGATCTCCCACCAGGCACCACGCGGCGCGGCGTCTCCGGGCCGCGCCGGCTGCCAGCCACTGGCTTCCTTGTATGCCGCAGGAATGGCTACGGTCGGGGGAGTATAGTCGGGGGCGAGATCGCAGCCGACGAGCGCAAAGACGCAGACAGCTATTACAGGAAACCGTCGCGCTCTCACTCCTTGTTCTCGGGCGTGTTCGTCGTCGGCGATGCTTGCCCCGCATTTGGCTTGCTGTTTTCGACCTTCACGATGTCACCATCGGCGATGGAATCCAAGGGATCGTCGATCACCCGATCTGCAGGGCCCACACCGGACGCAACTTCCACCTGCGTGCCGAGGTCCCGGCCGAGAGTAACCGGTTTCAGGGTGACCTTGCCCTGCTCATCGACCGTCGCTACCTCCAGCCCGTGCTGGCGAAACAGCAGCGCGCTGGTCGGCAGATGCAGGACCGTGGGGCTTGCCGGCAGCTGGATGTGAGCCTCGGCGAAGGTGCCGGGCCATAGCTTGCCATTCGCGTTGTCGGCGATGAACTCCGCCAGCACGGTCCGCGAGTCCGGATTGACGGCGTTCGATGTGGTCGCCAGCTTCGCCGTGAACGACTGGTCGGGATACTGCGGCAGCTTCAGGATGGTCAGCATGCCCGGCTTCAGCACGGCGGACAGCGCCTGCGGCAGCCGCACGTAGACGCGCATCTGGTGCAGGTCGGCGACGCTGAACAACTCCGGCCCGGTGCCGCCGCCGGCGGTGATCAACGCGCCGATATCCGTCTTGCGCGCGGTCACGATGCCGTCGAACGGCGCGACGATGCGCTTGAAGTTCTCCAGGGCCTCCACTCGTTGCAGGTTGGCGCTGGCTGCTTCGGCCTGCGCCTTCAGGGCCTCGGCGTTGCCAGCTTTTTCATCCGTTGCTTGTTGCGAGACGGAGTTGGAGACGAGCAACGCCTTCCAGCGTTTCGCGGTAAGCTCCGCCAACGCTGCGTTGGATTTCGCCACCGCCAGATCGGCCTTGACCTGCATGAGTTGCTGGTCGAGGTCGGGCGTGTCGATCTCGGCCAGCAGCTGCCCGGCCTTCACATGCGCGCCGATGTCCTGGTACCACATCTTCACATAGCCGCTGATGCGGGCGTAGATGGGCGCCTGGAAATTGGCCTCGATGTCGCCTGGCAACACCAGCTCCTGCCCGCCGACGCCACGCTGGGGTGAGATCACTGCAACGCTAGGTACGGCTTGGTCCTCCGTCCAGCGCTTCAGGTCGGCATCGTCCTTGTGACGGCCCAGGATGCCGAACGCAGCGACAGCGAGCGCTACGATCACGGCGCAGATCGCGACGAGGCGCAACCTACGATGGCCTTTCGCAGGCTGCGCGTCCGTGTGACTTAGCAACGTCGCATTTCGTTTCGGATCATGCATTGGAGAGATGTCTCGGCGAGGCGCTGCCTGCTTCCGGCTGGGGGGCATGCCTGGTTTTGCCGTGCACGAGGCTGAAGACCACCGGCACGAAGAAAAGGGTGGCGACGGTGGCGCATAACAGGCCGCCGATTACGGCACGTCCCAGCGGCGCGTTCTGCTCCGCGCTCAGCGCCATGGGGGCCATGCCTATGATCATGGCGAGCGCGGTCATCAGCACCGGGCGGAATCGACCGAAGCCGGCCTCCATCGCGGCGGTCATCGCGTCCGCTCCCTCGGTCATGCGTTCCCGCGCGAAGCTGACGACCAGGATGCTGTTCGCGGTCGCGACACCCATGCACATGATGGCGCCGGTCAGCGCCGGTACGGAAAGGGTGGTGCCGGTGATGAACAGCATCCACACTATCCCGGCCAGCGCCGTCGGCAGGCCGGTTACGATCACGAACGGATCCAGCCAGGACTGGAAGTTGACGACGATCAGCAGATAGATCAGCACTACCGCGAAGGCGAGACCGGCGAACAACTGGTCATAAGCGGCCGTCATGGTCGTGACCTGCCCGCGCAGCACCACACTGGACCCCTTCGGCACGTCCTTGTCCGTATCGGTAAGTATCCGCTGGATGTCGCCCGCGACCGCGCCGAGGTCGCGGCCATGCGTCGTGGCGTAGATGTCGATCACCGGCCGCACGTTGTAATGCGAGACGACGGCATCGCTCGGCTCGCGCTCGATCGTGGCGAGACCCCCCAGCAACTGGAAGGATCCGGCCGCCGTCATCGGGATGTTCTTCAGGTCGCCGATCGTATCGACGCCGTATTGCGGCATCTGCACAGCGATCGGGTACGAGACGCCGTTCTTGGGGTTCAACCAGAAGGTTGGCGCGGTCTGGATGCTGCCGGCAAGCGTGTCCTGGATGGTGTTGGCGGCGTCGCGCTCGGTCAGGCCGACCTCCGCCGCCAGGGAGCGGTCGATGTTGACACCAAGGGTGGGCGCATCGAAGGCCTGCTGGATACGGGCATCGGCGATTCCGGTGACAAGATTGATCCGTTTCATGAGCTTTTCCGCGTAGGCGCGGTTGCCCTTGAGATCGTTGCCGATCACCTGGATATCGATGGGCGCGGGCAGGCCGAAGTTCAGGATCTGCGTGACGATGTCGGCGGGCAGGAAGGCGAAACTGGTTCCGGGGAATCGGCGCGGCAGGTTCTTGCGCAGTGTGTCTACCAGCGTGGCGGTATCGCTGCCGTGGCCTTCCTTCAGCGAAATCAGGATGTCCGCATCCTCGACGCCGATAGTGCCCGAGTTGCCATAGGCCATGTTGATGCCGCTGATCGGCAGGCCAATATTGTCGACGATCTTGTCCAGGTCGGCTTTCGGGATCGTCGCGCGGATGGACTGCTCGATCTCGTCGCACAGGCGCGCGGTTTCCTCGATACGCGTGCCGGTCTGGGCGCGTATGTGCAGTTTGATCTGGCCCGCATCGACCGAGGGGAAGAAATTCCGGCCGAGGAACGGCGCAAGGCCGAACGACAGCAGCACGACCGCCATGAACGCCGCAACGAAGAGGCCGCGGCTCTCCATCGCTAGCTTCAGCAGGTCGTGGTAGCTTTTCCGCAGTTGTTCGAAGCGGTACTCGAACCCGCGCTGGAATCGTGTCCACGGGTTGCGGCTGGTCCGTGACTCCGCATGGCTGTCCTCGGGGTCGAGCGTCTCGCGGTCGCCGTGATGGCCCTGGTTCGCCAGCAGATAGTTGGCCAGCGTCGGCACCAGCGTACGCGACAGGACATACGAGCCGATCATCGCGAAAATGACGGCCTCGGCCAATGGCCGGAACAGAAAACCGGCGACTCCACCCAGGGCGAACATCGGCACGAACACGATGCAGATGCACAGCAGCGAAACGGTGGCAGGGATCACGATCTGCTTCGAGCCATCCATGATCGCGTCCCGGATCGGCTTTCCCTGCTCCAGGTGGAAATTCATGTTCTCGATGGTCACGGTGGCGTCGTCGACCAGGATGCCGACCGCCAGCGCCAGGCCGCCCAGGGTCATGACGTTGATCGTCTCGCCCAGCACCGAGAGCGCTATCACCGAGAACAGGATGGCGAGCGGGATCGAGACCATGATGATCAGGGTCGATCGCCAGCTGCCAAGGAAGACAAGGATCATGAAGCCTGTCAGTGCGGCGGCGATGACGCCCTCGCGGATGACGCCCGACACGGCGGAGGTCACGAATACCGACTGATCGCCGACGGCGGCAAGTTGGAGGTTCGCGGGCAGCGTCTCCCTGATCTTCGGCAATAGCTCCTTCACGCCATTGATCACGTCCAGCGTCGAGGCTGATCCCGCCTTCTGGATGGTCATGAGCACGGCGTGGCTGCCGTCCACGCGCACGATGTTGGTCTGCGGCGGGCTGCCGTCGTGCACGAAGGCGACGTCGTGGATATAGACCAGCGTGCCGTTGACCTTCCTGATCGGCAGGTCGTTCAAGGTCGCAATGTCTTTCGGCGCGTCGTTGAGCGAGACGATGTACTCGAACTTGCCGATCTTCTCGGTGCCCACGGGCGTGATCAGGTTCTGCGAGGCCAGCGCCGTCACGACGTCCTGCGCCGACAGGCCGTAGGATTGCAGCTCGTGCTGATTGATGTCGACCTGCACCTGCCGGACCTTGCCGCCATAGGGCGACGGGATCGCGGCGCCGGCGACGGTCGCCAGCTGCGGGCGGATGAAATTCTGCCCATAATCGAACAATTGCGACTGCGACAGGCCGTGGCTCGACAGCGCCAGTTGCAGCACCGGTACGCTGGAAGCGTTGAACATCAGCACGTAGGGCGGAGTGACGCCGGGCGGAAGGAACTTCAGCACGGTCTGTGAGGCTGCCGTCACCTGCGCCAGGGCGGCGTCGATATTGACGTTCTTCTGGAAGTACACCTTCACCACGCCGTATCCCGGCAACGACTGGGATTCGATGTGCTGGATGTCGCTGACCTGGGAGGAGAGCGTCCGCTCGTAATAGTAGATGATCCGGCCAGACATATCGTCGGCAGGCAGGCCGTTATACGTCCACACCACGCTGATCACCGGAATGCCGATATTCGGGAAAATATCGGTGGGCGTCTTCACCCACGACAGCACCCCGAAGATCAGGATCAGCATCGCCATGACGATAAAGGTCAGAGGGCGGCTGAGAGCGACCCGAACGATGGCGAGCATGGCGGTTACTTCGTTTCTGGCTGGAGGGCAGCCGATGGCGATGCCAGCGGGAGCGTGATCCGGAAAGTGCTGCCCTGGCCGGGCGCGCTCTCTACCACGATCGATCCACCATGCGCCGCACAAATGGATTTGGTGATGGCCAGGCCCAGGCCAGCCCCATCCACCCCGCGATCGGGGTCGACACGGAAGAAACGGTCGAAGACGCTGGCCTGATGTTCGGGCGCGATGCCAATTCCCGTGTCCGTCACTTTCAGGACCGCGTGCTCGCCGCGGTGCATTACATCCAGCGTGACCCGTCCCCCATGGCGCGTGTACTTGATCGCGTTGTCGATCAGGTTGACGAGCACCTGCTTCAGCCGGTCACGGTCGCCCAATGTCATCACGGGTGCACCGTCCGTGCAGGTGAGTGCGATGTCCTTCTCCTCGGCGAGAAGCTGCATCTGGTCGATGGTTTCGGCCGACAGGGCACGCAGGTCGACGGCCCAATGCGCCCGTTTGCCGCCGATGCCGTCGGTGCGCGCGAGAGCCATCAGGTTTTCGACGATCTGGCCGAGGCGCATCGTCTCGTCGAGCGCGCTGCCGACTGCGGTCTGGATTTCGGTGGGCAGGTTATGGCAGAGCGCGATGAACTCCAGTTCGCCGCGCATGATGGTCAGCGGGGTGCGCAGCTCGTGCGCGGCGTCGGCGGAGAACCGGCTGGCATGCTGGTAGGCGCTATCCAGCCGTTCTAGCATCCGGTTCAACGTTTCCCCCAACTCATCCAGCAGATCTTCGGTGCCGGCAAGCGGCAAGCGCTTGCGGGGAGAATTGAATGTCAGCGCTTCCGCCGCCTTGATCATCCCGGCGACCGGCGTCAAGGCCCGTCGCATTAGCCAATACCCGCCGAGCGCCGCGACGACCAAAAGCAGCGGCAGGCCGATGACGAGGGTTTCGACGAGTCCACGACGGGCGGCGTCCATGATGAGGCCCGGCTGGCCCGTCTCGACGATCAGCCTGCGGCCGTCGCCCAGATGCGTTTCCCGAAAATAGACCCAGACCACCCCAACCTTGTGCAGGCCGCCAACCGTTGACGGGTCGAAATCCATCACGCCCGGATCGAACATGTTTTCGGCGGGCCGCCCCGAGGCGTAGATTGTGTTTCCATTCACGATGATGCGCATGAAGCGGTCGTGCGCCTCGGGCGCGAAGCGTTGCTCCATCAGCGTGGCGAGCTCGCCGGGATCATCCAGAAGGGGCCGTGCCAGGTCGGCAACGGCGTCGGCGCGGCTGGACAGCGTCCCGCGCATGGAGTCATGCAGGTAGTGGGTGAACCCGACATAGGTGTAGCCCGCGAACGATCCGCCCACGAACAGCAACAATCCGCAATACCAAGCGACGAGTCTGAACGTCAGAGAGCGACGAAGTCTCACAGCTCACCCTGCGGATCGACAGCGTAGCCCAGCCCGCGCACGGTCCGGATCAGCTTCGGCTCGAAATCGTCATCGATCTTCTTCCTGAGCTGGCGGACGTAGACGTCGACGATGTTCGTTAGCCCCTCGAACGACTGATCCCAGACACGCTCGATGATCATGGAGCGCGACAGGACCCGGCCTGGGTTCAGCGCGAAATATTCGAGCAGCCCGAACTCTTTCCGGCTGAGCTCGATCTTCTGCCCGGCGCGCCGGACCTGATGCGTGACGCGGTCGAGCTCCAGATCGGCGATCCGCAGCGAATTGGAGGCCGTTGCAGGCCCACGGCGCAGCAACGCCTTCACGCGCATCACCAGCTCGGCGAAGGCGAACGGCTTCGTCAGGTAATCATCGGCCCCGGCGGCGAAGTTCTCCGCCTTGATGTCAAGTTCGCCGCGGGCGGTCAGTACCAGAACCGGTATATCGCGTTTCACGTCGCGAAGCTGACGCAAGAGTTCGGTGCCGGAGAAGTCGGGCAGGAGCAGGTCGAGAATGACGAGGTCGAAAGGGGTCGTCCGGGCGAGATGGAGCCCGTCCTGCGCCGTAAAGGCAATCTCGACCGCGTACCCCTCGGATTTTAGGCCACGGGCGACGATGCCGGCCAGCTTTTCCTCGTCCTCGACGATCAGGATACGCATCTGGGGTCGCCGTGACTAATGTGAATTGTCAAGCTCATGAAGCAGACCATAACGCCCCAACATGAGAGGAACATGAGAGTTAGATTAAAATTTCCTCATAATTGAAAAATACTGACCGGAGTGCCGCCGGTACTCGTTATAGCTGAGACATATGGCCATATCGGAACAACCCAACTTTGGCTCGCCGGGGCTCTCCGGCAAAGAAAATGCTCGTTTTTGGGCTGTGGCATGTGCCACGGGTGTAACCGCCGGCCTGACAGGCGGTCTGCTGATGAAGCTGTTGCGGCTGGTTCAGCATGCCGCGTGGTTGTACAACGCGGGCGACTTCCTGAGCGCAGTACGTGAGACTTCTGATGAGCATCGGATAGTGGTGCTGCTTCTCGCGGGCGTGGTAACGGGCATCGCTCTATGGGTCTTTCACCGGATTCACTGGAAAAGCGAGGCTGGCCTGTCTTCCGGCATCTGGTTCCGCGAGGGGCAGATATCGCTTCCCGGTACGCTCTACAACGGGATTCTGTCCATCGTGATCGTAGGCCTGGGCGCGGCGCTCGGACGCGAAGCAGCCCCCAAGGAAATCTCGGCCGGGATCGCGTCCTACCTGTCCGATCTGACCCGCCTTACACATTCACAACGAAAGGTACTTGCCGCCTGCGCCGCCGGCGCGGGCATGGCGGCGGTGTACAACGTGCCGTTTGGCGGCGCGCTTTTCGCCCTCGAAGTTCTGCTGGGGTCACTTGCCTTGTCGAATGTCCCGCCGGCGCTCGCGATCTCGTTCATCGCGACCTGGGTGTCCTGGCTGTTCCTGCCTGCCGCGCCGACCTACACCGTTCCAGCGTACCACGTTTCGACCGGGCTGCTGATCGGCAGCGTCATTTTCGGTCCGCTGGCGGGGCTGCTATCGGCCGGGTATGTCCGCGTGATTGGCTGGGCACGCGGCCACAAGCCGCGCGGCGTCGTGCAGTTGGTGTTGCCGCTGCCGATCTTCCTCGGGCTTGGAGTGGCGGCGATCCGGTTTCCCGAGTTGCTCGGCAATGGCAAGAACGTCGTGCAGGAAGTGATCACCGGCAACCCAGGTCTGTTCCTCACCGCCAGTCTCCTGATCCTACGTCCTCTGGCGACGGCGGCGTGGCTGCGTGCGGGAGCGCCGGGCGGCCTGTTCACGCCGACCCTGACGTTCGGGGCGCTTCTAGGGGCGCTGGCAGGCCATGCCTGGATGGCGGTCTGGCCCGGAATCGATCAGGACTCCCTCGGCGCTTACGCCGTAATCGGCACCGGCGCCATTCTCGCCGCGACAACGCAGGGGCCGTTATCGGCAATCGTTCTGATGCTGGAACTCGGGGCCCACACGAACGCTTTGATCATGCCGCTGCTGATTGCGACCGCCGGCGCAACGCTGGTATCGCGCGTGATAGAGCCGCGCTCGATTTACGCCATCACTGCCGAAACTTCGAAAGGTCATGAACATGTCTGAGACGTCCAGCTTGATCGTCCGCTCCAAGCATCCGTTCAACGCCGAGACGCCACCCGACCGGATTTGCGCCACTTACCTGACGCCGCAAGACGAGTTCTATGTGCGCAGCCATGGGGAGGTCCCCAAGCTTGCCGATGCCGACCACCGCCTGACGGTGACGGGCCGCATTGCGACGCCGCTCAACCTGTCAATGCACGAGCTGCGCGAGAGTTTTCCGCACCGCACCGTTACAGCGGTTATGCAATGCGCCGGCAATCGCCGTGCCGACATGAACCGCGCCGAGAAAGTTTCCGGCGATCCGTGGGAGGCCGGCGCGGTCGGTAATGCGGAATGGACCGGAGCTTCGCTGGCCGAGGTGCTGAGTGCTGCGGGTGCTGAAACCACTGAAGGTTTGCACGTGGCGTTCGCCTGCTGCGATGAGATCAAACTCGAAGGGGAGCGGTTCAATTACGGCGTGTCCATCCCAATAGAAAAGGCCTACTCGCCTGATGTCCTGCTGGCGTGGGCCATGAACGGCGAGACCCTGACGCCCGAGCATGGCTTTCCGCTGCGCGTGGTGGTGCCGGGATATGCAGGCGTGCGGAGCGCCAAATGGCTGACAGCCATCGAGGTGCGGGACACGCCTTCGGACAACCATATGCAAGCCAAGGACTACAAGCTGCTGCCGCCGCACATGACAAAGAAGACCGCCGATTGGGATGCGGGGATGACGATCAACGACATGCCCCTGACTTCGGCAATCTGCGAGCCCGCCCGCGATGCAAAAGTCACCGCCGGTCTGACCGCTGTACGCGGCTACGCCATCGCAACCGGACGGACGGTTACACGGGTCGACGTATCTATCGACACAGGCCGGACCTGGATACAGGCAGAGCTCGACACCAGGCCGGACTCGCCGTGGGGGTGGACGCCTTGGCATGCGCAGCTCGATCTTGCCAAGGGTCACCACGAATTGGTCGTGCGCGCCTGGGACAGTGCCGGACAGACACAGCCCGCGCTGCCGGACGATACCTGGAACTTCAAGGGCTATTTGTCGGCCGCATGGCACTGTGTACCGGTGAAGGCGGTGTAGGCGCTTGACGTTGCCGTGGCACCACCGTAACAAGGCGGCGGCAATGGATTTCTGCCAGATCGTTCAGATCAAACCGCAACGCTTACTGCGAGGCTGATGATTCCTACTCACGATCGTGAGAGGGAGTCCGTCTGTTGCTATTGAACCCGTTCTTCGTAACCCGCCTCGATCATTTCGGATCGGCGCTCAAATGGCTGGGATTGACGCTGCTGGTCGGCAGCACCGTGGGCTCGCTGTGCGCGCTGTTCCTATGGAGTCTTGAGCGCGCCACGCAGTTGAGGTTCGATCATCCTGGCCTGCTGTTAGGCTTGCCAGTCGCGGGCATTGTCATTGGATGCGTCTATCATCGGTTTGGGCGCCCCGCCGAGGGCGGCAACAACCTGATCGTCGAGCAGATCCACGAGCCTGGCGGCGGCGTCCCCCGGCGCATGGCGCCGCTGATCGTGATCGCCACCGTTGTCACGCATCTGTTCGGCGGCTCCGCGGGACGCGAGGGGACGGCGGTGCAGCTCGGCGGCAGCATCGCCAGCGCCTACGGCAAGCTGTTTCGGCTGCAACCGCGTGACGTGCGTATCCTGCTCATGACGGGTATCGCCGCCGGGTTCGGGGCGGTGTTCGGGACGCCGGTCGCGGGCGCTGTCTTCGCGCTGGAGGTGCTGGCGGTCGGCTCGGTGCAATACGAAGCCCTGGTGCCATGCCTGCTGGCATCGATCTTCGGTGATTGGGTTTGTCATAGCTGGGGCATTTCCCATGTCGCGTACCATATCGCGTTTTCAGGAGTGGCCAGTGGCTCGGCCTTTCACATCGATCCTTTCCTGCTGGCCAAGGTCGCGCTCGCCGGCGTGGCGTTCGGATTGGCCGGGCTGGTGTTCTCCGAGGCGACGCATCGGGCGCATGCGCTGTTCAAGGCCGTGTGCCCGTTTCCACCATTTCGTCCGGCTCTTGGCGGTCTGTTGATCATCGGCCTCGTCTATGCGCTAGGCACGCGCGAGTATCTCGGCCTCGGTGTCTGGTCGCCGACTCCGGGGGACGCTTCCATCGTAAATTTCTTCGGCGCCGCGATCTATCCATGGAGCTGGACATGGAAGATCCTGTTTACCGTCGTGACGCTCAGCGCCGGGTTCAAGGGCGGGGAAGTGACGCCGTTGTTCTTCATCGGCGCAGGCTTAGGCAACGCCCTTTCGGCTGTGCTGGGCGCACCGACGGACCTGTTCGCGGGCCTCGGCTTCGTCGCGATCTTTGCCGGTGCCTCCAATACGCCGCTTGCCTGTACCATCATGGGCATCGAGTTGTTCGGCGGCGCCAACACGGCCTACATCGCGGTCGCCTGTTTTATCGCCTATCTTTGCAGCGGGCACTCGGGAATCTACCTGTCGCAACGCATTGCCATTCCCAAGACCGGATCCGGCCTGCTGCCGCCGGACATATCCCTGCGCCATGCGCGCGAGCATCCCTCCGCGCCCAGTCTCACGTCTCTGTTCCCGTTCCAACCACCACAGGAAAGTATCCCTCACATGCCCCGCTCGCATCGCGTTTCTCGAAAAGAGATCGGAATGGTCCGCATCTACCTCAAACCCAGGGACCGGGTCGCCAAGCCGAACACCGGACGTATCCGCTCGGCGCTCGGCGGACGGCCGCTGTACCAGGAACTCGTGCTTGCGGCGAAGCAGGCGGGGCTTGTCAACGCCGTGGCTCACCATACGCATTACGGCTTCAGCAACGGCAACCCGGTGCAGCAGGAATCGGCGGAAGTAGGCAATCCACAGCTCACCATGTGCGTCGAGCTTGTCGGCCAGCGCGAGCAGCTGGAAAGCTTCTGCCGAGCGCAGGGGGAGACGCTGAAGGACAAGGTCATCGTCTACAAGCACCTGGAGCATTGGGAAATTCTCTCGGGCAAGGACGGCCACACGGAGCTTGCTGAAACGCAGGTCGAAGAGCCCGAAGAACTGGCCGCGCCCGTGTGACTATCGTTAGCAGCCGCAGGAGGTTTCTATGATCTGGACACATGCCGGTCCTGCCGTACTGGCCGCATTCCTTGCCTCGCTTGTGGAGTTCGTGGAGGCCCTGACCGTTATCCTGGCTGTCGGCAGCGTGCGCGGATGGCGGCCGGCTTTGGCCGGCGCCATGGCTGGCGTTCTCGTCCTGGCGGGGCTGGTTGCCGCACTGGCGCCGGTCCTGTCGCAGATCCCGCTGGCGGTTCTGCAGCTTGTTATCGGCGTCCTGCTTCTGCTGTTCGGGGTGCGCTGGCTGCGCAAGGCCGTGCTGCGTTCTGCCGCGGTCATTCCCGAACGGGAGGCGGCAGCGTTCGCCAGCAAAAGCGCCGCCCTTAAGGACGTGGCCGCACGGAAATCGAGCTGGGATCGCGTCGCCCTCGCGACCTCCTTCAACATCGTCATGCTCGAGGGTCTCGAAGTCGTCTTCATCGTCATCGCCGTGGGCGCTACCGGCGGGATGCTGATACCCGCGAGTCTAGGGGCCTTTGCCGCCCTGACTGTCGTCATCCTGGTGGGACTCGCGCTGCGCCGCCCTCTGGCCCAGGTACCGGAAAACAAGCTGAAGTTCGCGGTCGGTGTCCTGCTGACGGCGTTCGGTACGTTCTGGGTCGGCGAAGGCATCGGCGTGACCTGGCCCAATGGCGATTGGGCGCTCGCCGCGCTGGTCGCGGGTTATCTGCTCACCGCCCTCGCAGCGGTACGGCTGTGCAGGCGACCGGCCTTTAAAGGAGTGACATCATGAAATGGCTTTCGAAGCCTCTAGCCGAGCTGATCGGCCTCTTCGTCGACGATGGCAGCCTGGTCGTGGCGGTGCTGTGCTGGATCGCGATCATCTGGCTGACCGACTTGTATGCGCCGGTCGCAGTACCTTATCGCGCCGTACTGCTCTTTTTCGGTATCGCTGCGGTATTCCTTGAGAATGTGACGCGTGGCGCACGGAAGATCGCCCGTTCTCGATGA
The DNA here is from genome assembly GCA_965199265.1 of Alphaproteobacteria bacterium. Lineage (GTDB taxonomy): Bacteria > Pseudomonadota > Alphaproteobacteria > CALMVH01 > CALMVH01 > CBDAQV01. Next base: position 82,262 of record CBDAQV010000012.1, read on the forward strand.
CCCGGACGCGCAACACGCTACTGTTTTTCTTAGCGCCTTTGCGCTCGCCGGTGGTATTTTCCAGGCGTGGCCGCAAATCGACCTTGCCGTGGCAGGCTGGTTCTACGTTCCCGGCCAAGGCTTTCCGCTCGACCAGTCGGCACCGCTGCTGCTGATCCGGCACGCGTTACCCTATGTCATCGGAATTTTTGTCGTGGGCGCGATCGCGCAAAAACTGCGCCGGCGGATCACGACGCGCGACATGCTGTTCGTGTTGCTGGCGTTCGCGCTGGGGCCGGGTCTGCTGGTCAATACGGGCTTGAAGGATCACTGGGGCCGGGCGCGACCCGGCCAACTCGCGGTGTTCGGCGGTACCAGCCGGTTTACGCCCCCTCTCACCGTTTCCGATCAGTGCGAACATAATTGCTCGTTCGTCGCCGGCGATCCTTCGGTCGGATTTGCGTTGCTCGCGCCGGCGTTGCTATGGCGCAGACGCCGGCTCGGAACTGTCTTGGCGGTTGCATCCGGGGTGGGACTGGGCGTCATCCGCATCATGCAGGGAGGCCATTTACTATCCGACGTCGTATTCTGCGGATTGTTCGTAACCGCGTTGATTTGCGTGCTCTATGGTCCCATGATCTCAACGGAACGGGCACCTGGTGGAGTAAACGAGAGATCATAACACTCTCAAGCGGGGGATTCGATGGCCCCAGCGAATTACAGATCGGTATCATCCTGACATTCGTGGCGGGTGCGGTGGATGCGACCGGGTTCCTGATGCTGGGACGCTACGTCTCGCACATGAGCGGCAATGCGTCTGCCCTGGCCGATGGCCTGGCATCCGGGCTGCCGAACGCGGCGCTCGGTAGCCTCGGCGCCTTGGCGGCGTTCATCCTGGGCGGCGCATGCTCTGCCGTCCTGATCAATTGGAGGCAGAGCCATTCCGTCCGCAATCCTTTTGTTCTCCCGCTATTGCTCGAAGCCGCGGCGTTGCTTTGCTTCGGGTTCGCCGGCAGGGATAGTCGGGTGGCGACGGGGAACATTGACCTGATCATCCTGCTGGCCTTTGCCATGGGTGTCCAGAATGCGACCAGTTCACAGATGTCGGATCTGCGGATGCGCACGACACATGTAACCGGAATTTCCACCGATGTCGGCGTGGGTCTGGGCAGGCTGGTATACAGGCGACCGTCTGCGGACGATCACTTGGCCGAGGCGGATCGAAAAAACCTGTCGAGAGTATTCCTGCTACTTTTCGGTTTCCTGGCGGGCGGTATCGCGGGCACCGTCGGCTTCCCGCATCTTGGATCGTTCGTCTCTCTTCCGCTTGCGCTTGTTCTGTTTGTGCTTGCCGGTTTGCTGTCCCGAACAAAGCACGTTCCGGTGTGAGGCAGTCTGGAACCTTTTCAACCTTAGACCATTTACTTGAATGGGGATGGAGTTCCCCATAACCGCCGCAAGGCTGATGACTCCTACTGTGCATGCACGGTGGGAGTGTGTCCGAACCCGCCGCAAGAGGTGGGTTTGTCTGGAACCCGGATTGCTCGAAAGCAGTTTCATAGAGGGTCAGCTCTGACAATTACGGCAAATCCGCCTTCATCTATAATGATCGTGCAAGGCTATAACCGAGTACTCTATCCATGCGCCTTTCGTTTATCGCCGTTCTGCTTACCCTTTTCGCCTGCGCCGGGTGTTCCCAAACCCTGACGCCACAGGCCTTCAGCGACAATACGCCGGAGATGCAGCCCCTGACCTTCTTTTCCGGGCACACCCATTCCGACAGCATAATGGAAACTTCGGGAGGCGAACCCGAGCAGGTGTTCAAGAACGATGGCCTCGGAACCGTCGGCACAGATGGTACACTGCATCTGATGCAGCGCTTTACCTACTCGGATGGGAAGGTCCAGGAAAGGGACTGGGCTTTTCACAGGACCGGCGATCACACCTACGAAGGAACCGCGAACGACGTTGCCGGAACAGCGCATGGCGAAGCCTACGGCAATGTTTTCCATCTGACATTCACCCTTGAGCTCAGCCCTGGAAACTCCTTGAAGAACGTCAGCCTGGAGGAGTGGATGTACCTGCAGCCTGATGGAAACGTCGTAAATCGTGTGTTGGTATCCAAGCTTGGGTTGACCGCCGCAATGGTGACCGAATATTTCCACCATGTATCTGAAGACGACCACAAGCTGTAACGAAGCCCACCTCCTGAAAGTGATTCCACTGTAACGACTTCGGCACCTGTGGATTTTCAGATTAGGTCCGATTGCAGGGCTGGAGATTACCCCGTGGGGTTGCAGGGATCTTAATCGGTCTGTTTTCCAAGTTGGCTTCCAAGCTACTGATATAATAGCGAGAGAAAATGGGCTGGTTCTGGAAAACAGCCTTGAAATATCTCGCTTTATAGCTGACTCTTAATCAGCGGGTCGTAGGTTCGAGCCCTACTGCGCCCACCATTTCCGGCTTCGGTTTTTATAACGTTTGAGCCTGCTTCTCTGCGTGAGCGAAGAGACTTTGGGTAATATTTGGGTAACGGGAAGAGGCTTTACAAGTTTAACCTATTCAACTCGCCTGCTTTGGCGGTAGAAGACCGCAGAATGAAAACTCTGATGATGCGAGCGTCGCTGTGAACATCCTGATTTCTGGAGCAAACATTCTGCTGATCTTTCTGGTGGGTTGGGCTGCCTTTATATTTGGCGGCGCAGTTGGATTGCATGGCAAAGGTGATGCATTTAAGTCGATCCTGATCTTCGGGTCGGCAATGATGTATGTCTTGGGCCGCTATAATCACTGGACTTCCAGTCGGGATTTTCGAATAGGTTGGGCGCTTCTGCAAGGCAGCATGCTTCTCAATCATTTCTTCAATCCAGCCGCCACGCATTCGGTGACGTTCAACGCGCTGTTCACATTGATAGCGTTTCCGGCGCTTTCTTGCTGGAGCGGGACCGGCGGCATAGCCAAACGGGAAAAGGCCGAACGGGATAAATTATCAAGGTAATGAGAGTTCGTCTGAGGGCGTCGTAGGTTCGAGCCCACTGCGCCCATCATTTCCCGATTTAGAATTTGACGGCGTTAGTGCTTCCTTTGCATGGTGTAAAGAGGCTTTGGGTAACACGTGGGTAACAGAAGCGTTCTCGGTATCAAACGACTCCACACGTAACCGACTTCCCGATTCCGAGCGAAGCCTGTGTTAAAAGTCAAGCCTTCGAGCCAAAGTTATACGAACATACCAGGAACTCCGGTGCTCAATAAGCAAAACTTATCCACAGGTCAATAGAGAAGTTTATTGGACAAAAACATAGAATTAGGTAGTTAATGCACTGGACAAACGAAAGGGCCGGACGCTACCAACGCCGACCCTTCCATCGTGAGTCCGTATTGCAACCGGAGTCACCTTGGACACTCTCTCACTCGGCTTTGTATGCTGCGCGCATCGGGCCAGTCAAGGCGCTCCACCAAGATGGAGTATGAAATGAACTCGCTACTTTCAGCATTTGCACCTGTCCAGTACGTGGAGATCGACTCGACAATCCGCGAAGGGGGGTCTCTTTTGTCGGGATATGGGCGCATTATCGATATTTGCAGTTCGAAGGCTGGACGGTGCTGGTCGGAAGCACAAGCCATCGATGAGATCAGGCGGGGCGTGACTGCCTTTTTCGTCCGTGACTCAGTGCAGAAAAACAGGACGATCCCCATCGAGCCGTATGGCAATGGGCTTTATGGCGTGTACCTGAAGACCATCGCAGATGGCCGCCCGACGGATAATCTCGACAATCTGCCCGCCACGTACAAGGCGGCCTGATACGGGAGCCCGGCTAGAACAGCCGGGTTCATCTCGCTTGTTTGATGGCCTATACGGAAAAAGCTAATGGCTAAAACAAAGCCTAGGCAGATGAGCAAAAAGCAATTCTTAAAGGAAAACCCTTTTTGCTGCTACTGTGGACAATCCGCTACCGAGGAAGACCACGTCCCCGGTAGGGCATTTTTCCGCAGTCGTGTTGCCCCAGAACAAGCCGACCCTTAAGATAGAATTCCAGCCGTCAATGGGTTGCCCTGATGAGCATACGGTGGGTTTGAGCTTCCTGCCTACACCTGTGTTCGTTCCTACCAGGGAAGCTCGCCTCCAGTTTCAAGGAACTTGCCGGTGGCCGGTGAAGCATCAAGGGCCAGACGAACGATCTCGGCCGCGCCTTCTTCCACGGTCTGTGGCCCGGAATGCCCGTTCAGTTCGGTGGCTGTGTAACCCGGGTTGACCGAGTTCACGGCGATCTTGCCGTCGCGGAACTCGTAGGCGAGCTGGACCGTGAGCATGTTCAGCGCTGCTTTCGAGGCGCAGTACGCAAGAACCTTTACCGGCGCAAATGGCCAATTTGTATCCGTCTGCAAGCCAATGGACCCAAGCCCACTCGAGACATTGATGATCTGCGCCTTCCCCGCACTTGCAAGCAGCGGCAGCATGGCCTGCGTGACCGCAACGGCGCCGATGAAGTTGGTGCGCATGACAGTTTCCAGCGCTTCGAGGCTGGCCTTGCTCGGCGAGCCGTCGCCCTTGCTGACGATGCCGGCATTGTTCACGAGAAGGTCGAGTTTTCCGAACCGCTCGCGAACCGTTTCAGCTGAGGCGACGGCGCTCTCCGGTGTGTCGAGATCGATGAAGAGGAAATGCACATCGAGGCCTTCCGCCTGAAGGATCGCGGCAGCCTTCTTGCCTAGCTCTTCGCTGCGCGCGGCCGCGAGCACCGTCCAGCCGGCTTTTCCGATCTGACGGGCGACCTCGAACCCGATGCCCTTGTTTGCGCCAGTGACCAGCGCCACTTTTTTTGTTTCATCCATGCTAACGTCCTAACCTCGACTGTTTACGTCGATAACGTATATCTGTTTCCAATGAACACAAGATCACTCCCAGTTTTTCTTGGCTGCGATCTCCGGGAGGCACCGTGACGGTCCAGGACCTCGAAGTGCCAAATAATATGATTCATAGCCGCGGCGAAGTGCGCGCTCGCATCCTTGATGCCGCACTTAAACTGCTTGCAGGTGAAGGCCGAGACGCGGTCACGACGCGTGCGGTCGCCGAGGCCGCAGGAATCCAGCCCCCGGTCCTCTACCGGCTTTTCAACGATAAGGGTGGCTTGCTTGACGCTTTAGCTGAGTACGGATTTGGATCGTACCTTTGCCAAAAGCATTCGCTTGCCCGAGGTGACGACCCTGTCGAGGCGCTTCGTGCCGGCTGGGACCTGCACATCGATTTCGGCCTGACGAATCCGGCATTATATCTTCTGATGTATGCCGATCTTCGCCCGGGAAAGAAGTCTGCGGCTGCAGACGCGTCCTTTGAACGGCTTCGCGAACATATCCGTAAGGCGGCCGTCGCCGGGCGCCTTCGTGTAAGCGAGGAACGTGCGGCAAACCTTTACCATGCCGCAGCTTTAGGAACGGTCCTCACGCTGCTGGGCATGCCCGAAGGCGAGATCGATATGGCTCTGTCCACCATCGCCCGTGAAGCGGCTATCAGCGCCATTACCACGGAAAAGCCGGTCTACAGCAAAGCAGGCAGTGCCGAGGCCGCGATCGCACTCCGCGCCATGCTCGACGAAACCGCCCCCTTCTCGGACAGGGAGCGTTCGTTGCTCGTAGAATGGCTCGACCGTTTTGCACGATAACAACGATCCTTGATACGGCTGGCGCTCATGACAATTCTCAACCGGCCGACAGGGCAAGAACAACGGCGATCGCACTGAGGAAAAACAGCGCGTAAGAGATGAGTCGTTGCGGAGCGAGACCAAAAGGGCTGGGCGATCGCCGAGGAACTCGGGGTCTGTCCAAGCCGTGCCTGGAAAGGCAGGCGCGAAAGCCATCGCGACGAAGTAATTCGCAGCGACCGCCTTTGCGACCAGGAATGACGGCAACGTCAGAGGCTGTGAACCGAACAGGATGGCGAGCGACAACGATCCGCTGAAGATTCCCATGAGCATGGTCTGCCCGTTGTGAAACTTGGCATGAGGCGGCCAGCGTGGATTGAACAGGTGCTGCTTGGGTATGTTAAAATACGAGGTAAGCTCCTTCCCCTCAGCCTGTGCAATGAGGCATGCTAGGCTGGAGACCTGCTCACGATCAACGAAGCTTGCCCTTGCTGCAGATCGCAGATGTGCCGCACCAGCGTAGGGTTCGGCTCACGGCGCAGCCAGACTTTCCGCCCTCCCTCCGATCCGGGCTTGCCCTTCGGGACACAAATCCAGCAGGGGGCAGCGCGCGCAGGCGGGTCTGGCGGCGAAACAACAGCGCTGCCCGTGGATCATCATGACTTCGTGGTTGTCGTAGACGTCTTGCGCGGGCCAATCCGGCGGCAGCTGCGCCGCCAGGATCACGTGGGACTGGGCCTCGCTGACCCGCGGGCCGATCAGGCCGGTGCGCATCGCGACCCGGTAATGATGGCTGTCGATGGGCAGGGCGGGCATGCGCAACACGCTGAACAGCAGCGTGGCGGCGCTGGTCTTCGGGCCGACGCCCGGCAGTTCCCGCAGCCAGGCGCGCGCGTGGTCGAGCGGCAGGTCGCCGAGAAACTCCAGCGACAGCTTGCCGCGCCGCCGCATGATTTCCTGCAACACCTGCTGGAGGCGCGGCGCTTTCTGTTCGGGCCAGGTAACGGCGGCGATGGCTTCCTGTACGGCGACGAGCGGCGCCTCCATTACCTCGCGCCAGGTCGGGAAGCGGGTCGAAATGGTGAAAATAAGGAATCGGACAGCCGTAGACTGCGCACAGCCGCCGCTGGATTTCCAGCGCCTTTGCCCGCAGCGGGTCCGGGCTTACATCCTTCGGTGCGGACATCATGCCGACCAGTTAGTTCGCCGTACCGCCGGGAAGTACCCCCGCTTAACGCAGGAAGCTCTCGTTGCAACGATGGTGGAAGGGGCTCGGCGACGCTTCAAAGTCAGAGCCCGGCCAGGAACACGTCGATCTGACGTTCAACGCGGGGCCGATCGCAGAAAACCGCGCCATGCGGAACAGGCCGTGCAGGTAGGTGACGATCACCGGAACGACAAGCCCAAGCTTCATACCGGCCGCGACAGCCCCGCGTCCCGATCGGCATTCAACCGCGCAGTCCTCCCGTCCCCGTCCGGTGCGCAGTTGAACAGCCTGATCACAGGCACGCAGCGCCCGACCGGCCGGTTTGCGGGTTATAGGATCGCGCCGCCAGTCAGGACGGCACGACCAGGGGCATTTGCATGAGACCAGGACGGGCAAAACTTTTCGGCGCGGCATCGCTGTGCGCGGCGGCGGCGTGTTTGCCCGCCTATGCGGCGGAAAAGCAGTATACCTACGCGATCGACGTCCCCAGTCACGGCGATGTCGGCACATACAAGTTCGTGTTCGACAGCGAGGGAAATGCGATGCGCATCACTGCCGACGGGCACGTCAAGGTGACGGCGCTGGGGGTTGCGCTCTATACGCGCGACGCCAGCGGCCAGGAGCGCTGGGCGAAGGATCGCCTAGAAGAATTCCATGGCGTGACAACGATCAACGGCAAGGCGCGGACGGTCGAGGGCTGGATCGAGGGCGATCATTTCGTGATCAGGACAGAAGCGGGGGAGACGATTGCACCGCTGGATATTCGCCCGATCAGCCCCTGGACCACAAGCACGCCGGGCGACTCGACGATGTTCGTTGCCGGCACGGGCGCGGTCAAGCAGGTCCACGTCGATCCCGGACAGGATACCACGCTCACGATCGAGGGCGCGGACGTTCCCGTACGCAGTTTTCAGGGCCAAACGACCGACGGTGAAAATCGCTTTCAGGTCTTCATCGATGCCAGTGGCACGCCTGTGAAATTCATCGATCACGAGCCGGATACCGATGCAACGTTAACCCTGGTGAGGTAGGCTTCGACCGATCAAGCCGACGAAGCTATACCGCGACGCCTTTTCAGGTATGATCGGCCTCGTGAACCACACATCGGAAATCCCGCCGCAGGCAGGCGGGTTCAGAAAGTACATCTGGGCTTTCTCGATGGGCGATGACGTCCATGGCGGAATGAAGGCGCGGCTGGACAGCGAGGTTATCCTGCGCGGCTCGAGGCAGTGGCAAACCTTCGACACGAGCCTGACGGGATCAGCGCCGGCGCGGCTGTGTAAAATGGCGGGGGCCTTCGGCTGGATGCTGCGCCAGCCGCGAAGCGGCGTCTTTTTCGTTCAGTACCCGATCCATGGCGGCCGCGGGCAGCGGCTGATCGCCGCGCTGATGTTTCGGCGCTTCCGAGTCGTGGTCCTGCTGCACGACTTCGACGAGCTGCGCAAGACGGCCACGCTTGCCTCCAATTCGCTTCTGCGCAAGGCCGCTTTCCTTGTCTCCTCGGGCCTGCTGCACCAGCGCATGAGAGACGAACTCAAAGGCATTCCGGTGCGCGAGCTCGAGATCTGGGATTATCTCGTTGCCCCTGGATTCAAGCCTGGCGAATGGAATGCCGCCGGGCCGATCCTGTTCGCGGGCAGCCTATGGCCTGGAAAAATCGGATGGCTGTACCGCGCCGACGCGAAACGGCCCGCGCTGCTGGTGCGCGGCCGGGGGTACGAGCAGGCACTCGCCCCGGGGCTGGGGGATACACTCGCCGGGCCGTTCGATTCCGAAAATCCCGTTTTCATGCCTCCAGCGGGCTGGGGGTTGGTGTGGGACGGTGCCAAGCTGGACAGCGAGGGGACCGAAGCCGATTACGAGCGCATCAACCAGCCGCACAAGGTGTCGCTTTACCTCGCTTGCGGCCTGCCCCTGATCGTGTGGAGCGAGGGCTACGCCGCCGGATGGTTGGTCAGGAACGGCTGCGGCGTGACGACGCCATCGCTGGAAGCCATTCCCGAAATACTGGCGAAGATCACGCCGGCCCAGCATGCGGCGATGCGCCAGCGAGCGCAGGAATGCGGCGAAAAGGTCCGCGCGGGATACTATCTCCTCAATGCGCTTGCAGGACTGGGGCTGTAACCCACGCAGTTCTTACTGCGGACGAATGGGCGTGATGATGCGTAGAGATTGCCCCTCGTACGGGTCCAGCCGGATCACCAGCTCGCCTGAGGTGGACAGGTCCCCGACGATTTCCTCTTTTAGCATGTCGACCACCGGACCGGGGGTCAGGATCGGCAGGACGATCGTTTCCTCGATTGCGTCCGCGCTAAAATTGAGGGCGGTGATCTGCGTACCCCTGGCGTCGGCCAGCTCGTGCAGCATGATCAGCAGCCCCGGCGCGGTCACGGCGGGAACGGCGATCTGCTTTCCAGCCGCTATGCCGTACGCCTGGCGCACCGACAGGAGGTGTTTTAACTGCAGGGCGAAGGAATCGGGCTGCTCCAGCTGCTCGGCCAGAGAGCCGTACAGCATGCGCGCCTTGGGCAGGTTCTCGCCGGAGAGTTTCGCGCCCGGGTTGGCATCCATGAGGTCGTAGGCCCCGCGGTTGATCCAGCGCGTATCGCCGTCCCCCATTAGCTCGGCAACGTCTTCGGCGGCCAGCGGGAGGGCTCCGACCATGTCCCAGCCGGACAGCGCGAAGACGCCGGGCTGAAAGGCGTTGTACATCACCAGCAGGAGGTGGATCTTCTGGATCAGCGCCTTTTGTTCAAAGGTGATCGCCTTCAGGTCGCTGATGCCCAGCGCGGCGGTGATCACGCTGACCGTGGTGCAGGAAACGCCGTTGGTGAAGGCGCGCAGGTTATAGGGCGCGTGGCTGCCGGCGAGGCGCTCGTACATGATCTCGCGGATATGGGTCCGCAGCGTGCCGCCCTGCCACGTATGCCCCTGGAACTGGTAGCTGTCGTTCTCGTGCAGCGTCCAGAAATGGACCAGCTCCAGCGTCAGCTCGTCATGGTTCTGCAGGGCGTGGATCAAGCCGGCGGGATCGATGCCGTACTCGTGCATGATCCCCAGCATCAGTCGCAGGAACTCGGTGTCGCCGGTCAGCAACGCATGATGGTAGGCGGGCCGGGTGATGAAATCGTAGGAAAGATCCGCACCGCCCTGCGACATGGTGGCGATGTCGTCGACCGTCAGGTTCAGCTCCTGGAAGCTGAAGCCGCCCGCCTTGCGGATGATCCCGGCAAGGAGCTGGTTGCCGACCACCGACAGGGGATGGCCCTCCGACCACGCGCGCTGCTCGCCCGTCCGCGCCTCGACGCCCAGGAATCCATTGGCGTCGAGGCGGAGGCCGACCGCGCCCAGTTCGTCGATGGAATGCAGGGCGTCGCCGACGATCATCTGCTGCGCGGCGAAAGTCGGGTCCAGCCAGTTGAGCGAGGGTTGCCCCGCCTTGAAGTAGTGCAGGTACACCCAGCGTCGCGTCATGCCGTCGACGCCGACCACAGGGGCGGTCGCGCTCCAGTCCGTGTCCTTCACGCCCGGCTCGAAGAAGATGACACGCTGCAGCTGGCCGACGATGTAGCCTTTCTTCGCCAGCGCGTCGACGCGCTCGGGCAGCAGGTTGACGCTGTCCTCGCCAGGCGGTACGTCCGGCAGCATGTCCCAGTCGTTCTCGCGGATCTCCACCATGTGGAACAGGCCGGGGTAATCCTCGTACGCCATTTCGGCGAGGCGGAAATCGGGGCCCTTTCCCGTATGCGCCGGGATCACGTCGTCGATGACGATGGCGTTGTGCGCCGCCGCCTGGCGGCTGAGGGACACGAATTCGTCCCTGGTGCCGAACCTGGCGTCGGTGTCGAAGCCGCTGCGGTCGAAATTGCCGTCGATCGTCGGCGTGAATTCGCGCCCTTTCAGGCCGCCCGAACGCTTGGTCGGGCCGGTATGGACGCCCTGCACGCCCAGCGTCGCCAAGGCGTGCCACAACGATATATCTCCCAACGTGGCGAGCACCGACTTGCCTTGCGCCGTAATGATCGATCCCGGGTAGGCGGTGAACCAGACCGAGGCGATGGCGGTGGCGGCGCGCGGCCTTGCCTGGGCGTACGGGCGCTGCCACAGCCGGCTCTGCCCGGCGTATTTGCGCGCGCTGAGCCGCGCGTTGCGCAGCATTGATTCAGTCACGAGCCACTGAACGTACTCGCTGTCGGCAGTCTTCATGATCTTCCCTGTTTGCACCGTTCCCTACCCGAACGGCCCTAGTTGGCTCCTATGCCGGGCAGGAGCGGAGCATAGGACGGGTGAACAGAATTTGCCAGTAGCGGCGATCCACTTCCGTACCCGCTCGGCCTTGCCAACCAAGGGGAAACTTGTCAGTACATCGGCCGGACATCATGAAAGACCGTTCCCCATGAGCACTTACAGGACACACACCTGCGCCGGCCTGCGCGCTGCGGAAATTGGCCAGACGGTGAAGCTGTCCGGCTGGATTCATCGCAAGCGCGACCACGGCGGCGTCTTGTTCGTCGACCTGCGCGATACGTACGGCCTGACCCAGTGCGTGATCGACCCGGCGAACCCGGCGCTGGCGGAACTGGCTTCGTGGCGCGTGGAGTCGGTCGTGACGCTGGAAGGCGTGGTGCGCGAACGTCCCGGCCAGACGAAGAATTCGAAGCTGCCGACCGGCGACATCGAGGTGATGGTCGGCGCCGCGGTCCTGCAATCGGCGGCGGACGTCCTGCCCTTCCCCGTCGCCGACAGCGAGACGCTGGGCGAGGACATGCGGCTGCGCTACCGCTACCTCGACCTGCGGCGCGAGAAGATGCAGAAGAACATCCGCCTGCGCAACAACGTCATCGCCTCGTTAAGGAGGCGGATGTGGGAGGAGGGATTCCAGGAATTCCAGACGCCGATCCTGACCGCCAGCAGCCCGGAAGGGGCGCGCGACTTCCTGGTTCCGGCGCGGCTGCATCCTGGCAAGGCCTATGCATTGCCGCAGGCGCCTCAGCAGTTCAAGCAGCTGCTGATGGTCGGCGGCTTCGACCGCTACTTCCAGATCGCCCCGTGCTTCCGCGACGAGGACGGCCGCGCCGACCGGCTGGCCGAGTTCTACCAGCTGGATGTCGAGATGTCCTTCATCGAACAGGACGACGTGTTCCGCGTCATGGAGGGCGTCGTTGGCGGGCTGTTCACCGAGTTCGCCGGTTATGGCGGCACCGATTGCAGCGTCACGCCGTGGCCGTGGCGGCAAATACCGTACCGCGAGACAATGCTGAAATACGGCTCGGACAAGCCGGATTTGCGCAATCCGCTGGTCATTGTCGATGTCACGGCGGTGTTCGCCCGCGACGACGTCCAGTTCCGCGCCTTCCGCGAGGTGATCGACAAGGGCGGCGTGGTTCGCGCCATCCGCGCCCCGCGCGCGTCCGAGCGGCCGCGCAGCTTCTTCGACAAGCTGAACGACTGGGCGCGCAGCGAGGGCGCGCCCGGCCTCGGCTACATTGTCGTCGAAGGCTCGGATGGCAAAGGCCCGATCGCGAAGTTCCTGGCCGGGGAGGCCTTCATCGAACTGAAGCAGGTCGCGGCGCTGGAGGAAGGCGACGCGATCTTCTTCGTCTGCGACACGGAAGCCAAGGCGGCCAAGCTCGCCGGGCGCGCGCGCCTGAGGATCGGCGAGGAGATGGGCGTGGTCGAAAAAGGGCGTTTCGAGTTCTGCTGGATCGTCGACATGCCGATGTACGAGCGCGACGACAAGACGGGCAAGCTGGAGTTCGGGCACAACCCGTTCTCGATGCCCAAGGGCGGCTTGGCGGCGCTCGAATCGCATGACCCGCTGGAGATCGTGGCAAACCAGTATGACTGCGTCTGCAACGGCTATGAGCTGTGTTCCGGCGCGATCCGCAATCACCGCGCCGATATCCTGGAAAAATCGTTCGCGCTGGTTGGCTACGACCGCGAGGTGCTGGAGCAGAAGTTCAGCGGCATGCTGAACGCCTTCCGCTTCGGCGCTCCGCCGCACGGCGGCTGCGCCTTCGGCATCGACCGCATGATCATGCTGATCGCCGACGAACCCAATTTGCGCGAGGTCTACGCCTTTGTCATGAACGGCGCGTTCGAGGACCCCATGATGGGCTCGCCGACCGGCTTCACGCCGGAGCAGCTGAAAGAGCTGCACATCAGGACGAGCCTGCCGGCGACGAAGGGCGCGGCGACGGGTTCGTAGCAGGCCACGCCGAACCGTGGTAATGAACATGATGTGGATGCCGGTCGCAGGCAGATTCTGCGCAATGGTTGCCGTGACCGGACCTTGCTATCGAGGCGTTCGCCGGTCTTGTTTCTGCTATCCCGGCATGATGTCCTTGATCGCCTGCAAGACATGCGTCGTCGCCTCGGGAATCGAGCGCCGCGCCGGGAAAGGCCTGGTCGCGTTGTTCCAGACCTCGTGGGCATGCTGGAGCAGGCCGAGACCGGCGCCGCAAACCTGGAAATGATCGTGCGCGGCTTCCAGGAACTTCACAAAGCGCTGCGGGCCCGAACCGGATACGAACAGCTCGCCGAAGGCGTCGTCATACTCGGTGAAGACCGTTTCGACGTGCCCCAGCATCTTTTCCACCAGGCGATGGGCGTGGGCCAGTTCCAGCCGGGAGTTCGCCCGATCCTTCAACGGGTACAGGGCGAGCAAGGGGCGGGTGTTTTCCAGCCACGCCAGCATTTCGCCCACCGCCCGCCGGATCTCGGTCGATACCCAGGTGAAATACAGAATGCCTTTCCAGGCGTAGAACGTCCGCGCGCAGTGAGCCGGATCGAGGCCGAACGCGGCGGCAAGGCCCTCCAACGCAGGAAGGTCCTTCAGGTCCCAAAGCTTGTCGATAAGCCTGTCCATCGCCGAGTGCGGTCCATGCGGAACGCCGCCGCTGACGGCGCTCAGGATTTGCGCGAAGCGGCTGCGGATATGGTCGCGGATCGCCTTCCACTCGTCTTCGGAAACCGCCGAGAACAAGGGATCGGCTGGAATACGGTAATGTTCGAAGCAATCCCTGACAAGAAACGGCGCGAAGGTCGGCAACGTGTCGAGGAATTCGAGGGTCATCATGTCCGTGACGAGATCGGCGCGGCGCTGAGGCTCGCCGAGGTCGACCAGGTCGCGCATCGCGTTGTCGAAACTGTGCCGGTTGAAGAACACGGTCATCCCCCCGTCCGCGGGGTGCGCGCCGTCGAACGGAATATAGATTTTCGTGCCGACGCGGATACGGGGACAACCCTCTTCGACGCCCGGCGCGTGCAGGTCCTTGAACAGGACCGACCGGTTCAGCGCCGGGGTCCGGAACAGCGGAACTGCTTCCGGCATTGCCCGCCTCAACTCGTGCGTAATCTCGCTCACCCTCAGAACGCGCGGGGACCCGGATCTCAGGATGTTCTGGATCGGGCTTGCCATCCAGGAAGGCGTCTCGTGGTACCGTCCGTCCATTTACCCGTCCGTTCGCGGTGTGGTGATAGGCTGCGATCCTACCGACTTGGCATTAACGGGCCGCATACAAACAACCGGCATGACGCTGGCCGGAACAGGCGCTAGACTGCCGGTCGGCCTTGATGGAACCGCTCATGCAAGTCGAATGTCTCGATTTCCTTCCGCGCTGCGTGCTGGGAGAAAGCCCTTGGTGGGATGTCGCCACCGCAAGGCTGCTCTGGGTGGACATCGTGGGCGGCATGATCCGTCGTTTCGATCCGCTGACTCTCGGCGTGGAGGAGATCGCGACCGGCACCATGACCGGTTTCGCCGTGGCGGGCGGAAACGAAACTGTCGTCGCCGGGCTGATGGATGGGATCTACAGGATGAAGTTCGGTACGCCGGGACGGGCGCGGGTCGCCGCCCTGCCCGATGTCCTTGCCTGCAACCGGTTCAACGACGGCAAGTGCGACCGTGCCGGACGCCTGTGGGCGGGAACGATGAACCTGTCGCCGGACTTCGGCGCTTCGGCCACCGGATCCCTCTACCGCTATCTCGGCGGCCTCCTGGAAGAGGTCGCGGGCGACATCCATATCTCCAACGGCATCGGCTGGAGCCCGGACAACCGCGTCATGTACTATACCGACACGCTGCGCCGCGAAATTTCGTGCTTCGATTACGATATTCGCCGCGGCCAGGCGTCGAATCGACGCTGCTTCTTGACGGTTCCCGAAAGCGACGGCTACCCCGACGGGCTGACCGTGGACAGCCGGGGAAAGGTGTACAGCGCGATGTGGGGTGCCGGGCGCATCAACGTCTACACGCCGGCCGGCAGGCTGGAGTGCGTTCTGCCCCTGCCCGTCCCCCAACCTTCCAGCTGCACCTTTGGCGGCGGCGATCTGAAAAGCCTGTTCATCACCACGGCCAGCGAAGGGCTGAGCGCTCGGGAGCTGGCGAGCGCGCCGCTTTCAGGCCATCTGCTGCGAATCAAGATGGACGTACCCGGGCTGCCCGAAACGCCTTTCCTCCAGGACAGCGAAGGCGGGCATGCGGATTTGCGTTGACTGGGGCAGCACTAACTTCCGGGCCTTTCTGATCGAAGGGGCCGGCGCAGTGGTCGAGCGACGGGCGCGCGGGGAAATGGGGGTGATGAAAAGCTTTGCCGGGAAATCGCAAGGCTTCGACCGCTTCCTTGCCGGGGAGATCGACGACTGGCTTGCCCGCTATCCCGGGGCGCCGATCCTCCTCTGCGGCGCGATCGGGAACCGCGAGGGCTGGGTCGAGACGGAGTACGCCGAGGCGCCGGCGGACTTGCCGGCATTGGCACAGCAGATCCGCTGGCTGAGCGGCGAGGAAAGCGGAGTGCTCAGCCCGCGACGGATCGGGATCAGCCCCGGGTTGTCGCTGTGCCGCGAGGGCGGCCGCTGCGACATGATGCGCAGCGAGGAAGTGAAAAGCCTCGGTGCCCTGCTGCACCTTGGACGACGCGGCGCGCTGATCTGCATCCCCGGCACTCATTGCAAATGGGTCCGCGTGGAGGATTCGAGGATCGTCGATTTCGATACGGTCATTTCGGGCGAGCTTTACGCCCAGCTGGCCGCAGGGGGCTCGTTCGCGCCGCTGTTGCGCGACAATGCCGCCGTTGCGGACCGCGATCGCGCCGAGTCCTTCGCCGCTGGCCTTGCCCTGGCGCGGGAGGGGGGCAGCCTGTTCATGGATTTATGGCAGGTGCGTAGCCGGACAATGGTGTCATCCATGCCGCCGGCGTGCCCGCAATCGTTCCTGTCGGGCATCCTGATTGGTCACGAGATGCGCCAAGCCCGGGCGCTGTATCCAGGTTCACGCGAAATCGTCCTGCTTTGTGAGTCCGGTCCCCGGCAGGACTCCTACCGGGGGGCTCTCGTCGAATACGGCTGGACGGATATCGCGGCTGTCGGCAGCGAGATCGCGGTCTGCGCAGGATTGACCGCGATGGCCAACATCGCGGAACGCGAAGTCTAAGGGATTTCAGAGTACCTCAATTCGACGTCATTGCCAGGAGCATAGCGAGGCGGCAATCCAGAACCCCGCGCGAGGGACTGGATTGCTTGGCCGCGCTCGCAGCGACGAAAGCTGATCCATCCTGAACTGAAAACGCCCTAGGCGGACGCCAGCCACGCATCGGTGAAGGCCTGCGCCCGCGCTGCGACTTCCGCGACAGGCCTGCCTGCCTTGTACAGCGCCGAGCCGATGCCGTACGCTGCCGCCCCCGCCGCGCGATAAGTGGCAAGCGTCTCGGGCGTCACGCCGCCGACCGGGATGATTGCGGCGTCCCTGGGCAGGACGCTGCGCAGCGAACCGATATAGGAAGGCGGAAAAGCATCCGCCGGAAACAGCTTAAGGCTGCGCGCGCCCGCAGCGTAAGCCGTAAAGGCTTCCGTCGCGCTCAGGAACCCGGGCATGATCACCATACCAGCGGCAAGAGCCGCGGCGATGACGCTCGGATCGCAGTTCGGGGCGACGATCAGCCGTCCGCCAGCCTGCGCGACCCTGGACACGTCGTCCGGATCCGTCAGGGTCCCCGCGCCAACCAGGACGCGGCTGCCGAACTCGCGCGCCAGCAAGGCGATGCTTTCCAGCGGCTGCGGCGAGTTGAGCGGAATTTCGATGCAGCGCCAGCCGGCTTCGGTCACGGCCTCGGCATGTTGCAGGACTTCCTCGGGCGTGACCCCGCGCAAGATCGCAATCAGCGGATTTTGCGCCAGGTATTCCTTTTCGGCGCCGAAAGTTGCACGGCTGGACTGGGCGGACATGGGCTTGCCTCTCGCGGGGTTGGGTGCATAGTGAGATGCTACTTTAGACCCGTACCCGCAAGGTCCCATGTCCCCCACATTTCGGCTGCGCAGCGACAACTGGTTCGGCCCGGACACGCCCGTCGATCTGCGCGCGCATCACAGCGGCAAGCTGGTCAACGCCACGCTGACCGCCGAGGAGCTATTCGGCACCGATCATTTCCTGTCCGGGCAAAGCCGGAGCGGCCGCCGGCCGCTGATCGGGATCTGCCGCTTCGGCGGCGACCTCAACCCATGCCAGGCGATGCAGGATATCCATCTGGGCGACCGGGTGGCGGAAGGCATTCGCAGCGCCGGCGGCATACCGATCCGCTTCGACACCGCCCCGCCGCTAGGCGAGCCTCTGGCGCGGCCGACGGCGATGTACCTGCGCAACCTGACGGCGCTGACCTTGGTCGAGACGATCATCGCCAACCCGCTGGACGGGATCGTGCTGATGACCGGCTGCGACAAGACCGTGCCCGCCGGGCTGATGGCGGCGCTGTTCGCCAACATCCCGACAATCGTTTCCCCAGCGGGGCCGATGCTGAACGGCTACTACCACGGCGAGCAGGCGGCCTCGGGCGTGCATCTGTGGAAGAGCCGCGAACGCCTCGCCGCCGGCGAGATCGACGAGGACGAGTTGCTGCGCCGCTCGCACTGCGCGCAGCCCAGCGCCGGGCACTGCATGAGCATGGGAACCGCCTCGACCCTCAACAGCCTCGCCGAAGCGCTCGGCCTGACGCTGCTCGGCGCCTCGGCCATCCCCTCTCCCTATGCCGAGCGCGCGCATGCCAGCTTCCGCATCGGCGGCATGGCGGTCGCGATGGTCATGGCTGACCGCAAGCCGCGTGACTTCGTCACCCGTCGGTCGTTCCTGAACGCGGTGGCCGTCAACAGCGCCATCGGCGGCTCGACCAACGCGATCATACACCTGACCGCGGCGGCGAAGATGGGCCGGATCGATCTGACGCTCGAAGATTTCCATCAGTACGGACGGCACATCCCGCTGATCGTCGATGTGAAGCCATCGGGTCGCTTCCTGATGGAGGAGTATTACCGCGCCGGCGGCCTGCCCGCGGTGCTGCGGCAGCTGGCTGAGGCGGGGCACATCGACGATTCCGCAGGTTGGTGCAGTGGCAGGTCGCTGGCGCAGGAACTGGCCGATGCCGACCCTTACGTCGATTCCAACGTCATCCGCCCGCTTGCCAGCCCTTTGCAGGCCGAGGGCGGGATCGCGATCCTGCGCGGCAACCTTGCCCCCGACGGCGCGGTCATCAAGGTGTCCGCCGTGGCCGACCAGCGCCTGCTCCGGCACCGCGGCCAAGCCGTGGTCTTCGACTCGATCGAGGAGTACCAGGCCAGGATCGACGATCCCGCGCTAAAGGTTCAGCCGGACAATGTCCTTGTCCTGCGCAACTGCGGCCCGCTCGGCTATCCGGGCATGCCGGAGGTTGGCAATGTCAGGCTGCCGGGGTACCTGCTGAAGCAAGGGGTCAAGGCCATGGTCACGGTGTCCGACGCCCGGATGAGCGGTACCGCCTACGGTTGCCACGTTCTGCATGTTTGCCCTGAATCGGCGATCGGGGGGCCTTTGGCGCTGGTGGAAACCGGCGACTGGATCGTGCTCGACGTTGCGAAACGCCAGATCCGGCTGGATCTGACGGACGGGGAGATGGCGGCGCGCGCGGCGCGGGCCACGCCCGCCCTTGCCAAAATCCATAGCCCCTGGGGGCTGATTCACAGCCATCCCGCGCTCGGCTCGCACCAGGCGGACAAGGGCGCTTACCTCAAGCTGTTCGACGATCCGGCGCTGTCGGCCGAAGCCATGGAGCAGGCGGTGAACAGCAGCCTGCGCCGGCAGCATTGACGAATTCATCTGTCAAGGCATAGCGCCTTCTCCGCGAAAGCGGAGGGTTTCTTCAGTACGAGACTTAGCCTGACCGGGATCCTTCGCTTTCGCGAAGGACCCTGGGGTTTTTATTTAAACGGGTAGAGAACCCTAATCGCCGCAGGCCGGCCCCGCGTCGTAACGAAGCGTCGACCCGGCTAGATAGCGAAAATGCCGCGACATGGCGGCGACGACCGGAAACACGACGTCTTCAGGCATCATGCCGGTGGGAACTGCCTGGCGCGCCGCGGCGGCGGCGAACTCGCTGTCGAAGCGCCCGCGCTGTGCGGTGGTCAGGACCCAGCCCGGGCAGAAACCGAAAACGCGGATCGTGTTTTCAGGGGTGTTCCCCTCAGCCGCATGGATGGAAAGCCGCTTTACCGCCCCGTTCAACGCCGCCTTCGAGGTGCCGTAGGCGAGCGCTTCGGGTTTCGTGAGGTCGCCGCCGTGGCGCGAGGTGAAAACGCAGATCGCGCCTCCGCCGCCCGCGCGCATGGGCGTGACGATCTCGCGCGCGGTGAAAACCGGCGCGACAAAGTTCACCTCGTACTGTCGCCGCAGCTCGTCCTGGGTGAGCGCATCGAGTTCGATCCTGACATCGAGGCCTATCGTGCTGATGAACCCATAGGGCTGACCCAGCCTGGCTACGATCTCCTTGATCGCCCGCACCCGCTCCGCTCCTTGTGTCAGATCGGCGGTGACCGGCAACGGCCGAGCCTCCTGCCCCTGTCCGCGAGAGGCGAGCTCGTCGGCAAGCGTGCCCGTGGCCTCGCTGTTGCTGTCAAGGATCGCGACGTCCGCCCCTAGCCAGTGCAGGCCATCGCAAAGCGCCGCGCCGATCCCGCCCGCGCCGCCGGCGACGATCATGCAGCGGCCTTTGAACTCGGCAAAAATTTCGCGCGAAAGAATGCCGTTCCAGGACATCGTCATTGTTAGTACCCAGGGAGAGTTCGGCACACGTTAGAGCTATACAGAACCGGGACTCAAGCAGGTTCACGAGGCGACGATGCGCACAGCCCGCTATGGCATGCTGGAAGACGGTACAGAAATCCTGCGCT
Source organism: Alphaproteobacteria bacterium (assembly GCA_965199265.1). Taxonomy (GTDB): domain Bacteria; phylum Pseudomonadota; class Alphaproteobacteria; order CALMVH01; family CALMVH01; genus CBDAQV01. The sequence continues at coordinate 102,278 of CBDAQV010000012.1, forward strand.
GCGAGCTTGAAGCGCCGGGTATCCGAGTGCGCGTCCTGACCTATGGCGGGATCATAGAAGCTTTGGAGGTGCCGGACGGGTCGGGCCGCTTCGCCAATGTCGCACTGGGGCTTCCGTCGCTTGAAGAATACGTACGGGTCAGTCCCTATTTCGGCGCGATCGTCGGACGTTTCGCCAACCGGATCGCGCACGGCAGCTTCACGCTGGACGGCGAAACGTACCAGCTTGCGCGCAACGACGGCGCGAACGCGTTGCATGGCGGCCCTGGCGGCTTCAGTCACCGGAACTGGACGGTGGAACCGGCGAACGACCCGAGCCGGCTGGAGTTGCGGCGGGTCAGCCCTTCCGGTGAGGAAGGTTATCCCGGCACACTCGACATGTGCGTCACCTACACGGTGGGCGAGGGGCGCCTCACCATCGAGTACGGGGCAATGACCGACGCGCCGACAATCCTGAACGTCAGCAATCATAGCTACTGGAACCTGTCGGGCGAAGGGTCGGGCACGATCTTGGCGCATGAGCTGACGATCCCGGCGAGCTGGTTTACACCCGTCGGCGCGACTCAGATCCCGACAGGTGCGCTACGCTCGGTCGAGACTACGCCGTTCGACTTCCGCAAACCCGTTGTGATCGGCGCGCGCATCGGCGCGGACGATCCGCAGCTGTTCATCGGCGGCGGCTACGATCACAACTGGGTGCTGGATCCTCCCGCCGATCGGCAGGATCTTCACCTCGCCGCCAGGGTGCGCGACCCTGTCAGCGGGCGCAGGCTGACTGTGTGGACCGATCAGCCCGGGCTGCAGTTCTACAGCGGCAATCTCCTGGATGGGACGTTGACCGGCCTGTCAGGCAGGCGCTACGGCCCGCATCACGGGCTGGCGCTGGAAACGCAGCACTTCCCAGACAGCCCCAACCAGCCGGCGTTTCCGAGCACGGCCTTGCGTCCAGGCCAGCGCTTCCGCTCGGTCACCGCTTTCGCGTTCGACGTAGCTTCAATGCAGTAAGGCCGTGCCGGGCGTACCGGCCTCGGCATCGCCGTGCTGCGACAAGGCGTACCTGACAAAGGTTTCACCCCGGGCCAGGCCGCGCAAAAGCCAGGACTCCTCCACCTTATACGGCCGGCCATCGGCATGCAGCAGCTCATGGTGCCACACACGCCCCGGATCGTCCTCCCACGGTACCGGGCTTTCCATCGTGCCGGCATTCCAGGGCAGGAAAGTCTGCGTCTTGCCTGCGACCAGGCCCCAGCTGACCATGCCGACACGGTATTCCTTGGCCATCGGCAAGAGCGAGTCGAATACGTTGTTGTCGCCTCGCGCCAGGAATTCGGTACAGATCACCGGCCGATTGTAGGATTGCAGCCAAATGATGCGTTCCTCGAAGCACCGCGGCAACGAGGCGTAACTGTGAAAGGTCAGGATATCGGAATGGAGCAGCTGCACCATTTCGGCGTCGTTCAGCCGGTCCGCGCAAGCGTCGCCGCCCCAAATGCCGCTAGTCAGGGGCTGATCGGGCGAGGCGTTGCGCGCCCATGCGAAGGTCTGTTCGAGCAAGGGAGCGACCATCCTGGCCTTTTCCCGTTGCGTGCTGCTGACGGTCCATGAGCCGCCCGTATTGCAAGGCTCGTTCCACAGATCCCAATAGAGCACTCGATCGTCATGCGCAAAGGCACCGATGATCCCCTCGACATAAGGCTGCAGCCTTGCGAACTCGACAGCATCGCTGACGATGGCCATGCCCGGGCTCTGCGCCCAGCCTGAATTGTGGATGCCGGGGACGGGTTCAGGTTGCCGCCCGGCCTTGGGGCTTGGGTTCCAGCAGCTGTCGAACAGGACAAGCGAGGGCTTGATGCCGTGACGGCTGGCAATCGTCAGGAAACGGTCGAGGCGCTGAACGAGGCCGTGCGCGTCGGTTTTCCACAGCAGGTCATGGAGGAACACACGCATGGTGTTCATCCCCAGCCGTTCCGCCCAGCCAAGCTCAAGATCGATCCGCGCGGGATCGAACGTATCCTCCTGCCACATTTCCAGCTGGTTGATAGCGGTCGACGGAACGAAGTTGGCGCCGACCAGCCAGGGAAGGCCTGCATACCAGCCGTTTGCCCTTTCAAATGTCCAGCGTTGCCTCAAAGCTTCAGAGATCGTCTCTCGCGCCATGGTCAGCCCCCGTTCGAAACGGTTCATCCATGCTGCATTATGGCTTAAAAAGCGTTAACAATATGCATTGCAAGCGGCGGCCGTGCATTTTTCCCGGTTCGGCATCAGCCGTTACCGGGCTTCCTCCCTCCCGTCGCGTGTTGCACGCCTCTAGCGTTGCATCTCCAGCAATTGATCCACTGGGATCATGTTGTCGTTCAGGTTGGCCATGATCCACAGAGAGCCGCCGACAACCAGGGTCACGATCAGGATACCGAAGACCAGAGCCAGGACATTGTTCGTGTTGTCAGGCGAGGTCGTGAGATGCAGGAAGAAAGCAAGGTGCACGCCCATCTGCGTGATCGCCAGGACCGACAGGGCGATCGGTACGCCGGGGGCCCAGATGAAGTGGCTTTGCACAGCCCAGAACGAAGCCGCCGTCAGCAGAACCGCCAGCACGAGGCCGATCAGGTAGCTTTGTATGCCGGACAACAGCGTCGTGCTGTTATCGCCTGGCGCGCTGTCGCCCGTGCCTTCTGGCATGTGTTTCTCGTCCATCTACAGGACTCCCATAAGGTATACGATTGTGAACAGCGCCACCCAGATGATGTCCAGCGCGTGCCAGAACAGGCTGAAACAGTGCATCCGCCAAAGGGTTCTCTGACCAAAGCCGATGGTGGCTACCTGCGCCATCATTGCCGCCAGCCAGATAAGGCCTGCCGTGACGTGCAATCCGTGCAATCCCACCAGAGTGAAGAATGCCGACAGGAAAGCGCTGCGGTCTGGACCGGCCCCCGTCGATGCCATATGCACGAATTCCTGGATCTCGAGCCCAACGAAAGCCGCGCCTAGAGCAAATGTGGCCGCGCCCGCGAGATAAGTCTGGATCTTGCTTCGCGCTTCGGACACCAGCGACAATACTCCGCAAGTGAATGTGCTGAGCAGCAGGCATCCTGTCTCGATCGCAACGTTTCTCAGATCGAAGAGTTGGTTGCTGGTCGGCCCGCCCGCCGTGCGGTCGCGCAACACCGCGTAGGCGGCGAATGCCGCCGAGAACAGCACAAAATCGCTGAGGATGAAAATCCAGAACCCGTAACTGACGACGGTACGCGTTTCGGACGGGCCGCCCCGGCCGTGCCCCCGGGCGTTGTCGGCCACATCTCCTTCCGGAAGCCCCTTTGCCGCCCCACTGGTCATGCCATCGCTCCCGTCCGGCTTTCGTGCTGGATACGAATGATTTCAGCAGAGGAAACTTCTATCTCGCCCTCCTTGCGCCAGGCGAGGAAAAGAAACGTAACGAAGATGCCCGTGAACCCTAATATCGCCATCCACCAGATATGCCAGATCATGGCAAAGCCGAAGATGAAGGAAAAGAATGCCGTTATGACGCCATTGGCGCTGTTGCGCGGAAGGTGAATCGCCGCGATCGTCGGCAGTTCGTCCTCCAGCGTCTCGCCATGCCGCTTCATTTCCCAGAACGCATCGGTGCTGTCGACTTCCGGAAGTTTCGCGAAATTGTAAGCAGGCGCGGGCGAGGGTACCGACCATTCGAGCGTACGGCCGTTCCATGGATCCCCGGTCAAGTCACGGCGCTTGTCGCGGGTGCGGATACTAACGAAAAGCTGCAAGATCGTCAGCAGGATACCAAGGGCGACCACCGCCGCGCCGCCTGCCGCCACCAGCATCAAGGGCTGCCATTCGGGATTATCGTAATGCTGCATGCGCCGCGTCGCGCCCATGAGGCCAAGGGCGTAAAGAGGCATGAAGGCGAGGTAGAAACCGATCAGCCAGCACCAGAACGACGCCTTGCCCAGCCGCTCGTCGAGAGTGAAGCCGAATGCCTTGGGAAACCAGTAATTATAGCCAGCGAATATACCGAACAGCACGCCCCCGATCACGACGTTGTGGAAGTGAGCCACGAGGAACAGGCTGTTGTGCAACTCGAAGTCGGCCGGCGGCACGGCCAGCAACACGCCTGTCATGCCCCCGATCACGAAAGTGATCATGAAGCCGATCGCCCACAGCATGGGCGTGTTGAAGCGAACCCTGCCGCCATACATGGTGAACAGCCAGTTGAACACCTTCACCCCGGTCGGGATGGCGATGATCATCGTCATGATGCCAAAGAACCCGTTCACGTTGGCGCCGGCGCCCATGGTGAAGAAGTGATGCAGCCAGACGATGAACGCAAGGATGCAAATGGCCATGGTCGCGACCACCATCGAACGGTACCCGAACAGCGGCTTGCCGGAAAAAGTCGCGATCACCTCGGAGAACACGCCGAAGGCGGGCAGGACCAGGATGTAAACTTCCGGATGGCCCCACGCCCAGATCAGGTTCATGTACAGCATGGCATTGCCGCCCATGTCATTCGTGAAGAAATGCATGCCAGCGTAGCGGTCCAGCGTCAGCATGGCGTAGGTTGCGGTCAGGATCGGGAAGGCCGCCACCATCAGCAGGCTTGAGGCAAGCGCCGTCCAGCAGAAGATCGGCATGCGCATGTAGCTCATGCCGGGAGCCCGCATTTTCAGAATCGTGGTCACGAAATTGACGCCGCTCAGCAACGTGCCCACGCCCGCTATCTGCAAAGCCCACAAGTAGTAGTCAACCCCGGTGTCCGGCGAGAATTGAAGCTCGGACAATGGCGGGTAAGCCAGCCAGGTCGCGCGGGAGAACGAGCCGACAAACAAGGATACGTTCATCAGCAGGACGCCCGAAGCGGTCAGCCAGAAACTCGTGGAGTTCATGATCGGGAACGCCACGTCGCGTATCCCGAGCTGCAGCGGCACGGCGAAGTTGATCAGGCCGACCATGGCGGTCATGGCGACGAAGAAGATCATGATCGTGCCGTGGGCCGAGAAAATCTGGTCGTAATGCTCAGGCGGCAGGTAGCCCTTGTCGGGACCAACCGAGATCGCCTGCTGCGAACGCATCATGATCGCGTCGACGAAGCCACGCAGCAGCATGACGAGCGACAGCATCATGTACATGACGCCGAGCTTCTTGTGGTCGACGGTGGTGATCCACTCGCGCCACAGATAAGGAATCCAGCCCTTGACGGTAACCAAGGTGAGAACGCTTAGCGCGCCGACGATCAGTATGATGCCGGTGAAGAAGGGGATCGGCTCGTTGAACGGTATCGCCGCCCAGGTAAGTTTGCCAAGCATGTCGGTTACTCTTTCGTAGTCGCGGATGGCGGGGATGCCGCCGGAATGTCGGACGGATCGTCCATCGCCCCCGTGTCGGTGCCGGGCGCGCTCGACGCCAGGATCTGCTTGAACAGGTCGGGGGTTGCGCCCCGGTAAGTCACGACCGGGTTGCGCGCCGTGGGCTTGGTCAGCGTATCGTACGTATCGTGGTCGATGACCTTGGGGGACGATCTTGCATCGCTGATCCACTGGGCGAACTGCGCCTGCGGCATGGCTACCGTGTCAAAATGCATGTCGGAAAAACCGTCGCCGCTGTAATGAGCCGAGATGCCGGGATAAGTACCAGCCTGGTCCGCTTCCAGGTTCAAATGCGTGACCATGCCGGCCATGGTGTAGATCATGCTGCCAAGCCGCGGCACGTAGAAGGTGTTCAACACATCGGCGGATGTCAGGCTGAACTCGACCGGCACGCCGACCGGAATGGCCAGTTGATTGACGCTCGCGACACCCTGGTCGGGATAGATGAACAGCCACTTCCAATCCAGCGATACTACTTCCACCCGGATAGGCTTTTGCGCCGATTTCAGCGGATGATGCGGATCGAGTTCATGGCAGCCGACCCACGCGACCCCTCCAAGAAACAGAACGACCATTGCCGGGACCGACCACACGACGATCTCGATCCGGCCGGAAAACTCCCATTCGGGCAGGTACTTTGCCTTTGTGTTGGACGCGCGAAACCACCACGCGAACGCCACGGTCATGACGATGACCGGCACGATGATGCAAAGCATGATCGCCAGCGAGTCGAGAAGAATGGTCTTGTCGCCCGTGGCGACCGGGCCCACCGGGTCCAGTACGCCGGCATGGCAAAGCGCCGGCCGGCAGATCGCGGCGAGAAGGGCCGCCGACCTTGCCGGACGAGACAGGCCTGCCATCGTTCGGGCCGGGGTTGCGACGCGGTTCACGCACCTTGAAAACTGTTTGGATGGGATCATTGTCGATTCTGTCACCGCAAGCGCCCTCGCCGAGGTAACACCAAGCTGGTGTTCGTAGTCTCTATTCCGAACATAATTCTAAGGCCTGCCGCTGGCGAATCAACTGCTTTGGCGGGAACCCAATCAATATTTCGGCATTAGCTCACGCCGCCCGGGCGATGCAGACCTGGCTGGGGCTCTCCGAACGGAACGGAGCCCGGTCCATGTCGCCATAGCGCGTTTCAAGTACGAGCCCTGCAAGTTCCAGCAACGCCTTCAGTTCCTCGGGGAAAATGACCCGCAACGGATATTCCGCCACGCGAAAGTCCGGCCTTCCGGGACTGGAGTAAAACAGGGTCGTGTGCATGAGCTGGCTAGCCGCATCATACAACCGTTGCTCCTCCACCAGCAACCACCCAAGCTTGTCATTGGGGTAACGGCCGACGAAGTAACGGTTTTCGCGAGGCGAGGCGAGGCGAGGCGGGCGGGCGGGCGGGCGCGAAGTTGAAGATGTCGAACAGGAAGCGACCTTCCGGCGCCAAGGCTCGGCGAACCGAGTTGAAGCAAGCGAGCAGATCCTCGTTCCGGTTCAAGTGCAACAGACTGTTGATCGCGACGAAAATCAGCGAGAATCTGCGATCGAAGCTGAAGTCGCGCATGTCGCCAAATTCGGTCTGCACGGTGATCCCGCTGTGGCGCGCGCGGCGAACCGCGCCCTCCAGCATGACGGTCGAGGTATCCAGCCCGATCACGTCGAGGCCGGATCCGGCCATGGGCACCAGCATGCGACCGGTTCCGCAGGCCAGTTCCAGTACCGGTCCACCGCAGCTTTTTGCGGCGTCAAAATAAAAGCTCTCGCAGTTTCCCCACGTCATGATGTCATAAAGTTCGGCATCGTCGTAGATTGTATCCGAGATCACCTGCCCGGCAGGCAGGGCAGAAAGCGTTTCATTCGTCATCGTCATCACTCCCCCTTACGGCTAGGTGACGGTGACCCAACTCCTGTTCTGGAGCTATTGTTTTACGATAAGCCGCGCACGATTGTGACCACGGTCTGGTCTGCCCGGTTGCGGCGCTGCTCGACCTTCAAGATTGCATACGCCAGGTCGGTCTGCTGGAACTGCCTCAGCCAGAAATCGGGCGAGCCGACGGTCAGGTGCAGCCCGCGGCTGTCGGGGTAGCAGGCGATCTTGTGGAACTGGCACGGCCCGGCACCGGACAGCTTTGCGATCAGGTCTGGGAGCTGCTGCTTGGCGAAATGCTCCAGCACGTCGCCGGACAGGACGGCATCGACGGCAGGCAATTCCGCCGTCGCGGCATCCTCGATCCTGTAGTCGAGGTTGGCGGGCAAGGGCGGGTCCTGCATGATGGGCGAGGAAGCCCAGTCGACCGCGACCACACGGCCGACCCGCGCGGCGGCGGCGCGGGCGAAGCGTCCGTTTCCGCAGCCAATCTCAAGGACCGAGCCGAACCCCTGCCCCGCCAGGTAGTCGAGCTCGTCCACAAGCCAGTTATTCGCCTGGTAGTCGGGGTTTTCACGGTGCAGCGCCTCGTACACATGCCGCAGCTGGGCTTCGTCGGAACCGAGACGTTCCTGCTGCGCCGCGATGTGGCGCGATTTCTCCCCGAGGTACCCGCTATGGTGGCGCAGCGCGTAGTCGTTCGCCTTGTAGCCCGATATGTGGATTGCCAGCACGGCGAGCACGTCGCCGATGACGACCATGGTAGTTGTGGAAGTGGTGGGCGTCAGCCCGAACGGGCAAACCTCCTCCGGGCCGCCGGTCCAGAGGACGAGGTCCGAGCTGGCCGCCAGCTCGGACTGGGCGTTGCCGGTCAGGGCGACGACTTTCAGGCCTTGGTAAAGCCGGCGCGCCAGCCATTGAAGCTCGACGACTTCCTTGGTCTTGCCCGAGTTGGAGATCAGCAGCAGCGTGTCTTGCTCGTGCAGCATGCCAAGGTCGCCGTGCTGCGCTTCGAGCGGGTGCAGGTAGACAGACGGCAGCCCGACCGAGCAGAAAGTGGTCGCGATCTTGCGTCCCACCTCGCCCGCCTTGCCGACGCCGCTGACGACGACTTTCCCTCCGCGATGTCGGCTTTCGAGAAACAGCGACACGCATTCGACGAACGGGTTGTCGGCGGGCACCGCCTGTATGGCGGCCGCCTCGGCGGCGAGAACGTCCTGGATCATCTTGAGCATGGCCGCACTATGCGACGGCCTCCGGGCATTTCCAATGGCCAGCGCGCCGCGCCGGCGTCTGCCTTCTTGCTCCCGCCCCGCGAATCTGCTCAGTGCAGGTCATGGAACGCCTTCTTGACGGGTATCGCCGCTTCCGCACCGCAGAGTGGCCGGAGCGGCGCCGGATGTTCGAGAGGCTGGCACAGCACGGCCAGCGTCCGGGCGCCCTGGTCATCGCCTGCATCGACAGCCGGGTCGACCCCGCAATGATCTTCGACGTCGCCCCCGGCGAGATCCTGACGGTGCGCAACGTCGCCAACCTGGTGCCGCCCTACGCGCCCGACATGGCGTATCACGGCACCAGCGCGGCGCTGGAGTTCGGAGTGCGCGTCCTGGAAGTGCCCAGCATTGTGATCCTGGGCCATGGTTCGTGCGGTGGCGTGCGGGCGCTGCTCAACGGCGCGCCCGAGACGGCGCGCGATTTCGTCGCGCCCTGGATGTCCCTCGCCGAGCCGGCGCGCCTGGCATCGCTGGGCTACGCCGATCCGGAGCTGCGCCAGAAGCTGTGCGAGCAGGAGGTAATCCGCATCTCTCTCTCCAATCTCCTGACCTTCCCCTGGATCGCCGAGCGCGTCGCCTCGGGCGCGCTGGCGCTGCACGGCGCTTGGTTCGACATCCATTCCGGCGAACTCGCCGTCCTGCAACCCGGCGGCACGTTCGCGCCCGCCGATCCGGAAGCAAACTTACAACAGCGTTGACTTAGGCCGTCGCTTTAACAATTTGGTAGCATGAACGCTTCCCCACGGGCGCCGCTGATCGGCGTCATCGACTACCGCGCCGGCAACGCGCCCAGCGTGATGGCGGCTCTCGCCGCGCTCGGCGCCAACGGCAGGCTGGTCGCCGCGCCCGCCGACATGGCAGGAATCAGCCACGTCATTCTGCCCGGCGTCGGCGCCGCCAGGACCACGATGGATTCGCTCCGCGAAAGCGGACTGATCGAAGTGCTGGAACGGAAGGTGCGGCAGGAGGGAATGCCTTTCATGGGCATCTGCGTCGGGCTGCAGATCCTGTTCGAGCACAGCGAGGAAGGAGACACCGAATGCCTCGGCTGGTTTAAAGGCAGGGTCGAGCGCTATGCCATCCCTGGACTGCGCGTGCCGCAGATCGGCTGGAACGCCGTCCGGCATAAATACTCGCATCCGCTGCTGGACGGGGTGCAGCCGGATTCGCACTGCTACTTCGTCAATTCCTACCACGCCGTTGCAAGCGACCCGGCGATCCTGGTCGGCACGGGCGAGTACGGCGGCGAGTTCACGGCCATCGTCGCCCACGGCAACATCGTCGCAACGCAGTTCCATGCGGAGAAAAGCGGGCCCGTAGGCCTGCGCATGCTCGCCAACTTCTGCGGGCAGAGGACCGGACGATGCTGACGAGGCGCCTGATCGCCTGCCTCGACGTCGTCGCCGGCCAGGTGACCAAGGCGACGCAGTTCCAGAACAACATCCCGATCGCCCCGGCGGGCGAGGTCATGCAGCGCCTCTACGAAGCGGGAATCGACGAGATCATCTTCTTCGACATCACCGCCAGCAACGAAAAGCGCAGGATCGATATCGACGTGGTGCGCCGCGTCGCATCGTCGGTGTTCGTGCCCTTCACGGTCGGCGGCGGCCTGCGCTCGATGGGCGATATGTTCGAGGTCCTGAAAGCGGGAGCGGAGAAGGTCAGCATCGATTCGATGGCCGTCCGCGATCCAGCGATCATCGGGCATGGCGCGGCCGAGTTCGGCTCGCAATGCGTCGTGGTCAGCATGCAGGCCAAGCAGGTAGGGCCCAGCGCCGCGATCCCCAGCGGCTACGAAATCTTCATCGACGGCGCGCGCACCGCGACCGGCCGCGACGCGGTGGCCTGGGCGCGCGAGGCGGTGGAACGCGGCGCGGGCGAGCTGTGCATCAACAGCATCGACCGCGACGGCACGCATTCCGGCTTCGACCTCGACCTGCTGAACCGGGTTTGCGAGACGGTCACCGTTCCCGTGATCGCCTCGGGCGGGGCGGGCACGATCGCGCATGTCCGCGACGCGTTCGCGCGGACCGAGGTGTCCGCCGCGATCGTCAGCTCGATGCTCTACTCGCCGCGCCTGCCGCGCAATTTCTCGGTGGAGGAAATGAAGGCTGCGCTTGTGGCGGACGGCATTCCCGTCAGGCCGCACGTCCCTGCGACCGCAATGCGGGTCTGATCGGACGCTTCAGGCGCACAACCCGTCCATCAGCAGTCGCCACACATTTTCATAGGCCGCGTCGATGCCTGGGCTGGTCCACTCGGCGGCGTGGACCGGGTGGTGGAACCGGTACGTTGCGAACAGGAGCGCCCGGCCTGCGGCCTGCGCGTCCAGGGCGCGAAACGAACCGTCCGCGACACCCGAGGCGATGATCTCAGCGGTCAAACCAACCAGCTCGTCCACATGAGCGGTCACAACGGACTGTGTGTCCGCCGCCAATATCCGATAGGCGGAAAAAAGCTCAGGATCGTCGGCGGCCCTGCGGCGCTTGACCGCGACCAGGGCGTCGAAGAACTCCCTGAGCCGCTGCGGCGCCGCGCCGGGCCGGGCGACGATCTCCCGCAACGGCGGCATGACCGCCTCGACCCAGCGCCCGACGACCAGTTCCCGCAGCTCGGCCTTGGTCGCGACGTGGCGATAGACCGCGGCGTGGCTGACACCCAGCGCCCGTGCGACATCCAACACGGTCGCCTTCGCCGGGCCGAACCGGCGGATGACGTCCTCCGCCGTGGCGAGCACGCGCTCTCGGGTGAGCGAGGCTTCGGCGGGGGACATCGACCCTCGTGCCTGGGCGGTCAGTGAGCCGCGGTCTTGGCCGATGCCGCGATCCCGTCCAGCTCGCCAAGCGCGTCCGGCGTCAACCGCAGCCGCGCGCTGGCCAGGTTCTCGCGCAGGTGCGCCAGAGAGGACGTGCCCGGGATCAGCAGGATGTTGGGCGAGCGGTGTAGCAGCCACGCCAGCGCGACCTGCATGGGCGTCGCCCCGAGCCGCCCCGCGACCTCCGACAGGGTGGAGGACTGCAACGGCGTGAACCCGCCGAGCGGGAAGAACGGCACGTACGCAATCCCCTGGCGGGCAAGGTCGTCGATCAGCGCATCGTCTTCGCGATGAGCAAGGTTGTAATTGTTCTGCACGCAAACGATCGGCGTGATCGCCTGCGCCTCGGCAACCTGCGTGGCCGTTGCGTTGCTGAGGCCGATGTGGCGGATCAGCCCCTGTTGCTGGAAACCTGCCAGCACGGTCACCTGCTCGGACACCGACTGTTTCGTCAGTCCGTGGCCGAGTATGCGGTAGTTCACGACATCGAGCGCGTCCAATCCGAGGTTGCGCAGGTTATCGTGGACAGCTGAAGCAAGCTCCTCCGCCGAGTTGGCCTCGAGCCAGGACTTGTCCGTCCCGCGGCGAGCCCCGACCTTGGTCACGATCACCAGGTCTGCCGGATACGGGTGCAGAGCCTCACGGATGACCTGGTTGGTAACATGCGGACCGTAGAAGTCGCTGGTGTCGATGTGGTTCACGCCGGACGCGACCGCCTCGCGCAGGACCGCCACCGCGGTCTCCGGCTCCTTTGGCGGCCCCCACACGCCGGGTCCGGCCAGCTGCATTGCGCCGTAGCCCATCCTCTCGACCGTCACGGACGTGCCTGGAAACGTGAACCGGCCACCAATCTTCTCGTCGCTCATCCTGCTCTCCTTCGCTTAGGTCGGAAGACTACATAGATAACATATTACAAAAATCAAATAATGAAACTTGATTTCCGACACGCGCTTTTTCGTGTGTATATGACAGGGCAATCGCTTGGAAAAATCACGCGTCGTTCCGGCCGGCACGGATCCACGCTTAGGCGCAGCGCACTGTCCGCGTGGATCGGATCCCGTGCTGCGCACGCGATGACAGGGGATGACTAAGTTGACCAACTGTTTTGGAAAGTCAGAAATTCTTGGGCAATTGCCTGACGTATGTCAGAAAGGGCTTGCCAGCGCTTTTCGCCCTCTTTATACGAGGCGCCCACGGCATCCGCTTGCGGGTGCCCCTTGTCCGAGACTGCTGGCGTCCTCCGTGGACTTAATATTCGCCCGCACAGACAGGAGCCGAACATCGCTGTCATTCGTGGCCGCCTCGTGAACTTCTGGGACAGGATTAGCGCGTCTTCCGCGAAAGCGGCGGGCGATTTTGCAATTGCGGCGTGGGCCTGAGCCTGCGGCGCGCGACAAGCGGAGACGATCCTTTGGACCGTACGCAAAAAGCCGAGGCAGTGGACCAGCTGCACGATGCGTTCAAGACGACGAGCTTCGTCGTCGTGGCGCAGTATTCCGGTCTGACCGTGGCGCAGATCACCGATCTGCGTCGCAAGATGCTGACCGTCGGGGCAAGCTTCCGGGTGGCCAAGAACCGCCTTGTGAAGATTGCCATCAAGGGCACGGCGTTCGAAGGCCTCGATGGCCTGTTCACCGGGCCGACGGGCATAACCTTTTCCGCCGACGCCGTTTCCGCGGCCAAGGTGGTATCGGACTACGCCAAGGCGAACGAGAAGTTCGTCCTGGTCGGCGGCGGCCTGGGCAACCAGACGCTGGACGCGAAGGGCATCGAAACCCTGGCCAAGCTGCCGTCGATCGACGTGCTGCGCGGTCAGCTGGTGGGCCTCATCCAGACCCCGGCGACGCGGATCGCCGGCGTGCTGCAGGCGCCCGCGGGCCAGATCGCCCGCGTGCTGAAGGCCCATGCCGACAAGCACGCTGCTTAAACAAACCCAACCACCCTGTTACCGGAGACACGAGAAATGGCCGATTTGACCAAGCTGGTGGACGACCTGTCCGCCCTGTCCGTTCTGGAAGCCGCGGAGCTTTCGAAGCTGCTGGAAGAGAAGTGGGGCGTTTCCGCCGCCGCGCCCGTGGCTGTTGCCGCCAACCCTGGCGGCGGTGGCGCTGCCGCCGCCCCGGTCGAGGAGCAGACCGAATTCAACGTGATCCTGACCGGCGCGGGCGCCAACAAGATTAACGTGATCAAGGAAGTCCGCGCCATCACCGCCCTTGGCCTCAAGGAAGCCAAGGACCTGGTCGAGGCCGCCCCCAAGGCGGTGAAGGAAGGCGTTTCGAAGGAAGAAGCGGAAAAAATCAAGAAGACCCTTGAAGACGCCGGTGCATCGGTCGAAATCAAGTAACTTGATTGCCGGACCCGATCCGGCCTACAAAGACGGCGAACCGGAGGTGGCGACTCATTTAAAAATGGGCGCGGTCTCCGGTTCGTTTGCCTTTTACTGTTCATACGGACCGACCGCAGGTCCCGGCGGTAGCCAAGCACCGCGTGCACAAGCCCGGAAGACGTGACCGGCGCTATGCAGTTACAACGCTTGGCGATGCGTTTTGTTCGTGGACACGAGGGTCATTCATGGATCAGGCAGTGACGAAGTCATTTACCGGCCGCAAGCGCGTGCGCAAGAGCTTCGGGAGGATTCCCGAGGTGACGCGGATGCCGAACCTCATCGAGGTCCAGCGCTCTTCGTATGACAAGTTCCTGCAGATGGACATCGCTGTGTCCGACCGGACCAAGGCCGGGTTGCAGGAGGTGTTCCAGTCGGTCTTCCCGATTCGCGACTTCTCCGACCGCGCGGAGATCGACTTCGTGCGTTATGAACTGGAGCAGCCGAAATACGACGTGGACGAATGCCAGCAGCGCGGCATGAACTACGCCGCGCCGCTGAAAGTGACGCTGCGCCTGTCTGTCTTCGACGTCGACGAGGACTCGGGCCTGCGCTCGATCCGCGACATCAAGGAGCAGGATGTCTACATGGTGGACATGCCTCTGATGACCGACAACGGCACGTTCGTGATCAACGGCACCGAGCGCGTGATCGTCAGCCAGATGCACCGCAGCCCCGGCGTGTTCTTCGACCATGACAAGGGTAAGACGCACTCGTCGGGCAAGTTCCTGTTCGCCGCGCGCGTCATCCCCTATCGCGGCTCATGGCTCGATTTCGAGTTCGACGCCAAGGACCATCTCTACGTCCGCATCGACCGCCGCCGCAAGCTTCCCGCGACCACGCTGCTTTATGCGCTGGACGGCACGGAAACAGCCCAGCTGCGCGCGCGCGACGGCAAGAACATCGACCGCCAGCACGTCGCGGGCATGAGCCGCGAGGAGATCCTGGGCAGCTTCTACGGCACGATCGGCTACGTGCGCATGGCTGGCGGACGCTGGAAGACGGCGTTCGTTCCCGAACAGTGGAAGGGCGCAAAGATCGACGCCGACATGATCGACGCCGATACCGGCGCCGTGGTCGCGGAGGCCGAGACCAAGATCACGCCGCGCACGATCAAGAAGCTGCAGGAAGGCGGGCTGAAAGACATCATCATTTCCGGTGAGGCTCTGGTCGGCAAGTACCTGGCGACCGACATCATCGACGAATCGAACGGCGTAGTCCTGCACGAGGCGGGCGACGAGCTGGCCGCCGCCGATATCGAGAAGCTGATCGGTGCCGGCGTCAAGGAGCTGTCGCTGCTGGCGATCGACCACGTCAACATCGGCGCCTATATCCGCAACACGATGGCGATAGACCGCAATGCGACGCGCGAGGACGCGCTGATCGACATCTACCGCGTGATGCGCCCGGGCGAGCCGCCGACGCTGGAATCGGCCGAAGCCTTGTTCCAGGGCCTGTTCTTCGACCTCGAGCGCTACGACCTCTCGGCGGTCGGCCGCGTCAAGATGAACGCGCGCCTGAACTTCACCACCGACGACCAGGTCAGGGTGCTGCGCAAGGAAGACATCATCTCGATCATGAAGATCCTCGTCGCCCTCAAGGACGGCCAGGGCGACATCGACGACATCGACAACCTCGGCAATCGCCGGGTCCGCTCGGTCGGCGAACTGATGGAAAACCAGTTCCGCATCGGCCTGTCGCGCATGGAGCGCACCATCCGCGAGCGCATGAGCAGCGTCGAGATCGATACGGTCATGCCGCACGACCTGATCAACGCGAAACCGGCGGCGGCGGCGGTGCGCGAGTTCTTCGGCTCGTCGCAGCTGTCGCAGTTCATGGACCAGACCAACCCGCTGTCGGAGATCACCCACAAGCGCCGCCTGTCGGCACTGGGGCCGGGCGGCCTGACGCGCGAACGCGCCGGCTTCGAGGTGCGCGACGTGCACCCGACGCATTACGGCCGCATCTGCCCGATCGAGACGCCGGAAGGCCCGAACATCGGCCTGATCAACAGCCTTGCGACCTACGCCCAGGTCAACCAGTACGGCTTCATCGAAAGCCCGTACCGCCGCATCGTCGACGGCAAGGTCACCGAGGAGGTGATCTACATGTCGGCGATGGAGGAGAGCCGCCACACGATCGCGCAGGCGAACGCCTCGCTGACGGAAAGCGGCGGCTTCAAGGACGAGCTGGTCTCGGCCCGCGCCGATGGCGAGGCGCTGATCGCGCGCTCGGAAACCATCGACCTGATCGACGTGTCGCCCAAGCAGATTGTGTCCGTCGCCGCGGCGCTGATCCCGTTCCTCGAGAACGACGACGCCAACCGCGCGCTGATGGGCTCGAACATGCAGCGCCAGGCCGTTCCGCTGCTGCAGGCGGACGCGCCGCTGGTCGGCACCGGCATGGAAGGCACGGTCGCCCGCGACTCCGGCGCCGCCATCACGGCGCGCCGCACCGGCGTGATCGATCAGGTGGACGCCACTCGCATCGTCATCCGCGCCACGGAGGAAACGAACGCCGGCGCACCCGCGGTCGACATCTACAAGCTGCGGAAGTTCCAGCGCTCGAACCAGAATACCTGCATTACGCAGCGCCCGCTGGTCAGCGTCGGCGACGTGGTCCGCGAGGGCGACATCATCGGCGACGGCCCCTCGACCGAACTGGGCGAGTTGGCTTTGGGCCGCAACGTGCTGGTCGCGTTCATGCCTTGGAACGGTTACAACTTCGAGGATTCGATCCTCATTTCCGAGCGCATCGTGCGCGACGACGTCTTCACCTCGATCCACATCGAGGAGTTCGAGGTCATGGCCCGCGATACCAAGCTGGGCCAGGAGGAAATCACCCGCGACATCCCCAATGTCGGCGAGGAAGCCCTCAAGAACATGGACGAGGCCGGCATCGTCTCGATCGGTGCCGAGGTCAACCCCGGCGACGTGCTGGTCGGCAAGGTGACGCCGAAGGGTGAAAGCCCGATGACGCCGGAAGAAAAGCTCCTGCGCGCCATTTTCGGCGAAAAGGCGTCGGACGTGAAGGACACTTCGCTGCGCCTGCCTCCGGGCGTATCGGGCACGGTGGTCGAGGTGCGCGTGTTCTCGCGTCGCGGCGTCGACAAGGACGCCCGCGCGTTGCAGATCGAACAGGCGGAGATCGAGCGCCTCGCCAAGGACCGCGACGACGAGCGCAAGATCCTCGAGCGGTCGTTCTTCGACCGCATGAAGCCGCTGCTGGTGAACCAGAAGGCGACCGGCGGGCCGAAGGGCTTCAAGATCGGCAAGCCGCTGACCGAAGCCGACCTGGGCGAATACACGCACGGCCAATGGCGCCACTTCACAGTGGAGAACGCCGAGTCGATGGACCAGATCGAGGCGATGGGCCAGACCTTCGACCAGGCGGTCGCGGACCTGAACCAGCGCTTCGAGGTCAAGGTCGAGAAGCTGCAGCGCGGCGACGAGCTGCCGCCGGGCGTGATGAAGATGGTCAAGGTGTTCGTCGCGGTGAAGCGCAAGCTGCAGCCCGGCGACAAGATGGCCGGCCGCCACGGCAACAAGGGCGTGGTGTCGCGCATCGTGCCGATCGAGGACATGCCGTACCTGGAAGACGGCACCCCCGTCGACCTGGTGCTGAACCCGCTGGGCGTGCCGTCGCGCATGAACATCGGCCAGATCCTCGAGACGCATCTCGGCTGGGCGTCCGCCGGGCTTGGCAAGCAGATCGGCGAGTTACTGGGCGGCATCCAGATCAGCAAGACCGCGACCGTCGCAGACATGCGCGAGAAGCTGAAGGCGATCTACGGCGCCGAGGAGTACGCGACCGACATCGCGCCGATCTCGGACGACCAGGTGGTCGACATGGCCAAACTGCTGGTCAAGGGCGTGCCGATGGCGACCCCGGTGTTCGACGGCGCGCATCAGGACGACATCGACCGCCTGCTAGAGATGGCGGGCCTCGACACGTCGGGCCAGGTCCGGCTGGTCGACGGCCGCACGGGCGAGGTGTTCGACCGCAAGGTGACCGTTGGCTACATCTACATGCTGAAATTGCACCATCTCGTGGACGACAAGATCCACGCGCGCTCGATCGGGCCGTACAGCCTGGTCACGCAGCAGCCGCTCGGCGGCAAGGCGCAGTTCGGCGGCCAGCGCTTCGGCGAGATGGAGGTCTGGGCGCTGGAAGCCTACGGCGCCGCCTACACGCTGCAGGAAATGCTTACCGTGAAATCGGACGATGTCGGTGGCCGCACCAAGGCCTACGAATCGATCGTGCGCGGCGAGAACAACTTCGAGATCGGCATCCCGGAAAGCTTCAACGTCCTGATCAAGGAGTTGAAGTCGCTGGGACTGAATGTCGATCTGAAGCAGCGGGATATCTAAAGCAGCATGTCATTACGGGGCTTGTCCCCGGAATGACATGCGCTTTCGCAAGCGGCATGCATGATGGAAATAGTGTAGGGATTCCGGGCTCGCCCGGAATGACAATCTGGTGGAGTGACCCCACCACGGGAGAGACACGATGAACGAATTGATGCAGATTTTCGGGACGCCCGCCGGCCCGCAGAGCTTCGACCAGATCCGGATCGCGATCGCGAGCCCGGAGCAGATCCGCTCGTGGTCGTTCGGCGAGATCAAGAAGCCGGAGACGATCAACTACCGCACGTTCAAGCCCGAGCGCGACGGCCTGTTCTGCGCCCGTATCTTCGGGCCGATCAAGGATTACGAGTGCTTGTGCGGCAAGTACAAGCGCATGAAGTACAAGGGCATCGTCTGCGAGAAGTGCGGCGTCGAGGTGACGCTGCAGAAGGTCCGGCGCGAGCGCATGGGCCACATCCAGTTGGCCTCTCCCGTCGCGCATATCTGGCTGATGAAGTCGCTGCCGTCCCGCGTCGGGCTGATGCTGGACATGACGCTGAAGGAACTGGAAAAGGTCCTGTACTTCGAGAATTTCGTCGTCGTCGAGCCGGGCATGACCGCGCTGAAGATGAAGCAGCTGCTGACCGAGGACGAGTACATCCGCGCGCAGGAGGAGTACGGCGAGGAGAGCTTCCAGGCGATGATCGGCGCCGAGGCGCTGAAGAAGATGCTGTCGGAAATCAACCTGTCCGACGAGAAGATAAAGGCGCGCCAGGACCTGCGCGAGACCGGCTCGGAGATCAAGCGCAAGAAGCTGGTCAAGCGCCTGAAGCTGATCGATTCGTTCATCGAGTCCGGCACCAAGCCGGACTGGATGGTGCTGGACGTGGTTCCGGTCATCCCGCCCGAGCTGCGCCCTCTGGTGCCGCTGGACGGCGGCCGCTTCGCGACCAGCGACCTGAACGACCTCTACCGCCGCGTCATCAACCGCAACAACCGCCTGAAGCGGCTGATTGAGTTGCGCGCGCCGGACATCATCGTGCGCAACGAGAAGCGCATGCTGCAGGAATCGGTCGACGCGCTGTTCGACAACGGCCGCCGCGGCCGAGTCATCACCGGCGCCAACAAGCGGCCGCTCAAATCCCTGTCCGATATGTTAAAGGGCAAGCAGGGCCGTTTCAGGCAGAACCTGCTCGGCAAGCGCGTCGATTACTCGGGCCGTTCGGTCATCGTCGTCGGCCCCGAGCTGAAGCTGCACCAGTGCGGCCTGCCCAAGAAGATGGCGCTTGAACTGTTCAAGCCGTTCATCTACCAGCGCCTTGAGCTGTACGGCATGGCCTCCACGGTCAAGTCGGCGAAGAAAATGGTGGAAAAGGAGCGGCCGGAGGTCTGGGACATCCTGGAGGAGGTCATCCGCGAACACCCCGTACTGCTGAACCGCGCGCCGACGCTGCACCGTCTCGGCATCCAGGCGTTCGAGCCGACCCTGATCGAGGGCAAGGCGATCCAGCTGCACCCGTTGGTCTGCACCGCCTTCAACGCCGATTTCGACGGCGACCAGATGGCCGTGCACGTCCCGCTGTCGCTCGAGGCGCAGCTGGAAGCGCGCGTGCTGATGATGTCGACCAACAACATCCTCAGCCCCGCGTCCGGCAAGCCGATCATCGTGCCCAGCCAGGACATCGTGCTGGGCATCTACTACCTGTCGATCGCGCTGGACGGCCAGCCGGGTGAAGGCATGGCGTTCGCCGACATGGGCGAGGTCGGGCACGCGCTGGAGAACAAGGTCGTCACCCTGCACACCAAGGTGAAGGCGCGCGTGACCTCCAAGCTGGCGGACGGCACGTCGAAGAGGGAGATCATCGAGACGACCCCAGGACGGATGCTGCTGGCGGAAATCCTGCCCAAGCACCCCAACGTGCCGTTCAGCCTCCTGAACCGCATCCTGACCAAGAAGGACGTGACCAACGTCATCGACGCGGTCTACCGCCACTGCGGCCAGAAGGAGACGGTGATCTTCTGCGACCGGCTGATGTCCCTGGGCTTCGGCCACGCGGCGCGCGCCGGCATTTCGTTCGGCAAGGACGACATGGTGATCCCGGCCGCAAAGGCGGGGATCGTCGGCGAGGCGCAGGCCAAGATCAAGGAGTTCGAGCAGCAATACACGGACGGCCTGATCACGCGCGGCGAGAAGTACAACAAGGTCGTCGACGTCTGGACGCAGTGCACGGACGCCGTGACGCTGAAGATGATGGACGGCATCCGCAATCCCGAGCCGGGCAAGGGCGTCAACTCGGTCTACATGATGGCTGATTCCGGCGCGCGCGGTTCGACCCAGCAGATTCGCCAGCTGGCGGGCATGCGCGGGTTGATGGCCAAGCCGTCTGGCGAAATCATTGAGACGCCGATCATCTCCAACTTCAAGGAAGGCCTGTCGGTCCTCGAGTACTTCAACTCGACGCACGGTGCCCGCAAGGGTCTGGCGGACACGGCGCTCAAGACCGCGAACTCCGGCTACCTCACCCGTCGCCTGGTGGACGTGGCGCAGGACGCGATCATCAACATGCCCGATTGCGGCACGACCGAGGGCATCACGGCGCGCGCCGTGATCGATGGCGGCACGGTCGTGGTCGGCCTTGCCGAGCGCATCCTCGGCCGTACCTCGCTGAACGACATCACCGACCCGATCTCGGGCAAGGTGATCGTAGCGGCGGGCGAGCTGCTGACGGAGGAAAGCTCGGAGCGCGTCGAGAAGAGCGGCATCGATACGGTGCTGATCCGCTCGGTCCTGACCTGCCATTGCGACAACGGCATCTGCGCCAAGTGCTACGGCCGCGACCTGGCTCGCGGTACGCTGGTCAACGCCGGCGAGGCTGTCGGCGTCATCGCCGCGCAGTCGATCGGCGAGCCTGGTACGCAGCTGACGATGCGCACTTTCCACGTCGGCGGCACGGCACAGCGCGGCGCGGAGGTCTCCTCGGTGGAAGCGGCGTTCGATGCCACGGTGGTGATCCGCAACCGTAACGTAGTCAAGAACTCGTCCGGCGTTCCCGTCGTGATGAGCCGTAACTGCGAGCTGGCGCTGATCGACCATAACGGCCTCGAGCGGGCGCGCCACCGGGTGCCGTACGGCGCGAAACTGCTGGCCGACGAGGGCGCGAAGGTCAAGCGCGGCGACAAGATGGCGGAATGGGATCCGTACACGCTGCCGATCCTGACGGAAGTCAGCGGCGTCGCCAGCTTCGTCGACCTAGTCGAGGGCGCCTCCGTCCGCGAGATCCTGGACGAGGCTACCGGCATCACCGCCAAGGTGGTGACCGACTGGCGCCAGGCAACCCGCGGCGCCGACCTGAAACCGCGCATCACGCTGCGCGACGACAAGGGCAACGCCCTGAAGCTGCAGAGCGGCCAGGAAGCCACGTACTTCCTGTCGCTGGACGCCGTGCTGTCGGTCGAGGCGGGCGCGAAGGTGCATGCAGGCGACGTGCTGGCGCGTATCCCGCGCGAAAGCTCGAAGACGCGCGACATCACCGGCGGTCTGCCGCGGGTCGCCGAGCTGTTCGAGGCGCGCCGTCCCAAGGACTTCGCGATCATCTCGGACATCGATGGCCGGGTCGAGTTCGGCAAGGACTACAAGTCCAAGCGCCGCATCGTCGTCGTGCCGGAAGGCAACCCCGAGGGCGCAAAGGAGTACCTGGTGCCCAAGGGCAAGCACCTGGTCGTCCACGAGGGCGACTATGTACAGAAGGGCGACGCGCTGCTGGACGGAAGCCCCGTCCCGCACGATATCCTGACCGTACTGGGGGTCGAGGCGCTGGCGAACTACCTGATCAACGAGATCCAGGACGTGTACCGTCTGCAGGGCGTGAAGATCAACGACAAGCACATCGAGGTGATCGTCCGCCAGATGATGCAGAAGGTCGAGATCACGGACGCCGGCGAGACGACCTTCCTGGTCGGCGAGCAGGTCGACCGCGTGGAGTTCGACGAGGAGAACGACAAGACGGAAGTCGAGAACCTGGCCATCGCCAAGGCGACCCCGATCCTGCAGGGCATCACCAAGGCCAGCCTGCAGACCCGCTCGTTCATCTCCGCCGCCTCGTTCCAGGAAACGACGCGGGTGCTGACCGAAGCGGCGGTGCAGGGCAAGGTCGACAACCTCGACGGCCTGAAGGAGAACGTGATCGTCGGCCGCCTGATCCCTGCGGGAACAGGCTCGGTGGTCGCGCGGCTGAAGGAAGTGGCGGGCGAGCGCGACCGCGCCCTGACGCCACTGCCGTCGGAAGCGGTCCCCGAACTACCGGCCAAGAACGTCGCCTGACGCGTCCGTTCACACCGAGCAAAACCTCCGTCCGCAAGGACGGGGGTTTTTTGCTGTCGATCCCTGCGTGGCCGTGCCGCAGTTGTACCTCGGTATCCCGTTGCAAAATCCGATCGCTTCGTGTTAACATCCAAGTAATAATTTACGGGAAAAACGACAGCCTGTCCCGGCTCGAATACTTCAGAATCCATCGAGGGCACGCCGCCCGATGGTGACTCTGTTGCTAGCAGTCGGCTCGGTCGGTTGCGGGGCGCCGGAGCGGGTTGCGGCAGCGACAGGGCACAAGGCCGCCACCGACACGCCGGCGGCTCATGACTACTTCGCGTCCAGCCAAGCCTTCCGGCACCTGCCAAATCCAGCCGCTCGAGGAGAAATCCTCCAAGGCCCTGGAAACGATCATTGCAATTCCAGACCGGTTCGGTAACCCGCATCCTTTGAGCGGCGCTACCGATTATAAACAAGGCGCAGGTCTATACCGAGGTGCTCGGAAAGATGCCCAGCCTTGTGGCAACGAAGGCACTCATGACCCGGTTCGTGGCCGCGAGCGATTCGCTGCGCACCCTTGCGCCGATGGACGGCATAGGCATCTCGCGAGCCGACGCGTGGCGCACCGGCACGATGGAGGCGCTCGCCTCGCCGACAATGCAAACAGAGCTGGTGAAATTGCCGCTGGACGACTGCAAGGACGTAGCCGCGCTGAAGACATTCGTCGAGGATCTGAACGCGGCGGGTACACCGATCCTCAGCAACAAAATCTTTTCCGCCCTTCCGCCGGTGAAAAAATTTCTCAAGGCCGAACGAAGCTGTTCGATTTCGTAGATTGACCCACCTCGATATTGGAACTTGACAGACGTTTCATCCCTTGTTCATCCTGAAGCTTGTCCATATGGGCAACAATGTGGGTGAGGCGCGATGCTGGCGAGGCGATGCGGCTGTGGCACGAATTCATTGGAGATAACGGCGGTCGAGGCCGGACCGTTTTTCCTTCCGACTGCTTCGCTGCCATCGACGACTGTTTCGACAGCCTACCTTGGCTGCGTGAATGGAAGCGGCTGTTGCTGCTGCGATGACGACAACACGTTGATTCAGGCCGGCGCTCACACGCCGGCTTTTTCATGTCTTCTTGCCCCAAGGGAGGACGGACATGATCAAGTATGATTCCAGCCATCCGGACTATCGGCCAAGCTGGGAGCAGTGGAACCTCCGGGTGGATGCGACGGGAGTCCCGGTTCCTGCAGGACTTGAAAGCGACAACGACTACTTCGCCCGGCCGGCAATGCCGTTCATCTACAAGGGCACGGTGGACGGTATCTCGGCCGCCGACCGGAAACGCAACCCGGGTTTCACCTGGACCGCCTCGACCCCCGAGGAAAAGCGCCAGGATGCCGAGCGGGTAGGTCGGATCATGTTCGCGCTTGCACAGGTTCCAAACGGGCGCGAACTGATCGACTTTCTTAACTACAACAAAACAGCGATCGAGGTACGCCCAGCGGAAACGCGACTTCAGGGAGCTTGTGCGATTAACGATATCGCCGGCAATAGGTTCTGGGTCAATCCCAACCTTGACACCGTGGACGGGCTACGCTGCTTGTCTCATGAAGGCGAACACGCAGAAAAAAATGTGAAGGGTTTCTGGTACGGTTCTAGAAACTCGCTGAAATCCGCCCTGGCATTGGTCGCCGCTCAGGAGGCCGCCGCCAACATGCGCTCGGCGCTGTCCGTCGCGCAATTCGTGTTCGACCAGCCTGGGGATCACCCGCGTCGCTGGAAGCCGAAGGATATCGAAAAGACCTATGACAACGATCCGGCGTTCAAGGCGACCTTCATGCGTGCTGGCCGTCACATACAGTCGGGCAACGTCGCCGAGTTCGCGTTCGAAGCTTTTGCCGCCAAGCATGAACAGCTGAAGGAATCAGCCTATTATCATGGCGTAACGGTCAAGTTCTTCGCCAATAATGCGCCCTCCCTTCCCGAGGGAGCCCTGAAGCTTTCAGGCGCGCGCCATGCCAGCCTGGGATCGGGGCTGAAGGACTTCATGACCAGCAACGTAAGCCAGGCCTACATCGAGAACACGCTTACCATAGCCGGCCAGACTTATCTAAAAGGGCGAGGGCTGATCCTGGATCAGCCCGTGCTTAGCTCGGATCCGACTGTGCGTGACAGTTACCAGAAACTGCAGGAACAACTGGCCGTTCTCAATCATCATTCGCCCCATCATGCAAAGTCGCGGGTCGCTCTCAAAGATGGAGAGGCAGTTTCCCAAAATGCGGAAACGCAGGACGACATCATCAACCCTTGGATGCGACTACGTAACAGTTTGGGCGTGAAGATCGATACCGCATCTGAATCCGTGGTCCGTAACGGACTGCTGTACCAGTTGAAGACGCTTGTACCTCACCAGCCGAACAGGGCGTTGCAGCATACTGCCGCATGAGACTGCATACCAACGCTTTTGCTCGCGAGGTTTATCCTGAGCAAATCGTCCGTTTCCGCAGAGGGTGACGGACAAAAACGGATAGCCTGGCTGCGTTCAATCCACAACCCGTGTCACGGTGACCGGGCAGCCGCAGATCGGGCAGTAGGCGGTCTGGGTCATGACTTCGCCCTTCTGGCCGCTGCGCTGCATCAGGATCGATTGCAGGTCGCCGATCAGCTTGGCATGGGCGCTATCGGCGGCTTGAGCGGAGCAACGGTTGGCATAGGCCGTTCCAAGCTCGCTCCCGCCGCTGATCGTGTCGCGCGTCATAGCGGACGCCCTGCCGGCCAGGGCCACCGTGCCCAGGCCCGCAATGGCCATCATCATCTGCCTGCGTGATAAGACCTGATCGACCATGGAACCTCCTGCGCGAACACGCTTCAGAGGTATGATATAGGATCCCGCGGGGACTTTCCACCATCCAGCCGACATCAGGCGGCGGCGCCTGCCGAAACAGTCACCGCCCGGTCGGCCCTTGTCAGCATGGTGCGAAGCTCACCTGCATTTACAGGCTTTCCTTCGACGGGTGCCGCGTGATCGATCTGCGCGATGCGCGTCAGAATCTCGGAAACTCGGCCGTCGCGCGGCTGCTTCGAAATTTCCCAAGCTTGGGCAAGCAGGCCCATTTTCTGGTTTGCCCTGAGGATCGTCTCAGACTGTGAACTGCCATCACCGGCATGTTCCGTCGCCAGGAACTCGACTGCGTGCTTGACGGCTCGCAACCCGGCCGTAGCCGGCGGAGCCCAGTCGCCAAGCGGTTCTTGCCCGTTCGGCTTCTTGAGTTCGGCGCGAGTGAAACGAATTTCCGAACTGACGGCCTTGGCAAGCGCCGCAGGAACAAGGCCCTGCTCTTCAAGTCCCCGGTAGACACCCATAACTTCGGTGTGAACCGATTGCATCCGGGAGTAGGTATCGATGTTGCGCGCGGCGTTGGGGCCGCCCCGCAGACGATTTCCGTCTATGGCGACGTTCAGGAAATTCCCACCGAATCTCAAATCCGCCATCACATCGATCTTTTCGCGTTGCGCTTGATGACTGTCCGCGGCGCGCGCCAGATCGTTCTGGCGCTGGACCTTGTATCCCTCGCGCACCTGCTCCCAATCCTTTGCGCCGAGAGCTCCGGCAACCATTTGCTTATAGTTGCGCTTTTCGCCCTGTTCAGGAACCCAGGACGCCAGAAAGTCATGAAACGCGCGTGGCGTGGTGGTGAAACCGGGAACGCCGATCAAGCCTTGCTGGCCGATTTCGTTCCTGCGCACGGTCACCTTGCCCGCTTCATACCCGTGTGAATTTTCCGTAAGGCAGTTCTTCAGCGAGGCGAACACATGGGCGTCCGGCCTGTCCCAACTGGTGCTTTCATGGTCGGCAAGCCGTTGCAGGCCCTGCTCGAGACGTTTGCGTACAACCGGAGTAACATCGCCCGGCGCCGCCGTTTTATTGAGAACAGCAAGGCGTTCAACGGCAATGTTTTGATTCAGGGCCTCGCGGCCCGCGCCATCGGGAAACTTTTCGTCAAGTTCATCCTTGCTCAGCAGGCTGAACACATTCCACGGTCTGGTCAAATCCTGGTTCATTCGTTCAACTCCCGGGCGTTTGCCTCGCTCATGCCAAGTTACGGCAAATTCTTGGCAAACACAAGATTAATGCATAACGATTGTGCACCTGCCTTTGTTTCACGCATTTGTAAAAATTTTATAAGCTTACGTTTTGCCACCGCGTTCGACCGCGTTTAGATAGGCCGGACTAAACCGCCACGGCCATCAACGAGTCGGTTCTTCCGCTCGCAGTCTGCTTTAGCGGCTGAAGCGGTCGCCCAGGTAAACGCGGCGCACGTCGGGATGCGCGACAATCTCGGCCGGCGTGCCTTCGGTCAGGACCTGACCATCGTGCAGCACATAGGCACGGTCGACGATATCTAGCACTTCCAAGGCGTTATGATCGGTGATCAGTACGCCGATCCCGCGGCCGCGCAGATGGTATATCAAGTCGCGGATGTCGCCGACCGCGATGGGATCGATCCCGGCCAGCGGCTCGTCGAGAAGCATGAACTGCGGCGAGGAGGCCAGGGCGCGCGCGATCTCGCAGCGCCGCCGCTCGCCGCCCGACAGCGCCATGGCCGGCGTGCGCCGCAAGTGCGAGATCGAGAACTCGGCCAGCAGATCGTCCAGCTTGCGTTCGCGCAAGCCGGGATCGGGCTCGGCGATTTCCAGCACCGCGCGGACGTTCTGCTCGACCGACAGGCCGCGGAAGATCGAGGCTTCCTGAGGAAGGTAGCCTACCCCCAGCCGCGCCCGCCGGTACATGGGCAGGGAGGTGACGTCCTCGCCGTCGAGCAGGATGCTGCCGCTATCGGCGGCGATCAGCCCGGTCATTATGTAGAAACAGGTTGTCTTGCCGGCGCCGTTTGGGCCGAGCAGCCCGACAGCCTCGCCACGCTGCACGCCGACGCTGACATCGCGCAGCACCGGCCTGCCCTTGTAGCGCTTGCCAAGATGGCGCGCGACCAGGCCTTCCTTGAAATCGCCCCGGCGAGAGGGAGGCAGCGGCACCGTCAGCGTTTCACCTCCGGCCGGCGCAAGGTCCACGAGATCGTGCGATGAGGGCTTTCGCCGCTCGGCGCCGCCCCGGCGGTCGCGAAGGTCGGTCACTGACCCTCCTCCGCCGGC
Organism: Alphaproteobacteria bacterium; assembly: GCA_965199265.1. Lineage (GTDB taxonomy): Bacteria > Pseudomonadota > Alphaproteobacteria > CALMVH01 > CALMVH01 > CBDAQV01. The sequence continues at coordinate 129,782 of CBDAQV010000012.1, forward strand.
TCGCCGCCGGCCTTGCCCACGATCGCATCGGCGTCGCCCGCATCGTTGCCGGCGTCTTTGTCCTTTTTCTTCGGCACGAACAGCCCATGCACCTTGGCGCTGGGTGCCGCAAACACCCGGCTGATACCGGTCGTCATGTCCACTTCGGCACGCGACCCGTCCAGCTGATTCTGGTCGCGCGTGACGTGGACATCGCCGATGACGGTCGTCTGGTCGGTGATCGGGTTGTAGACGGCTTCCGCGCCGGTCACGACATCCGTTTCGGTTACCAGGACGACATGCCCCTTGGCATCAAGCCGCTCCAGCGAATGGGCCTTGGGCTGATCGCCGGCACTGGCCGTCGCAGTCGACGACTCCATTGCGCTCCAGGTGGCGACGGGTGGCTTCGCGGCGGTTTTGCCGCTGCCCTTCTTACTTGCCCCGCCGCCCGTGGCTCCATTGCCATGTCCCTGCTGAACGAACTTGGCGGCGATCACGTCGGCGGTCAGCTTGTCCGTTCCGCGCAGCATGACCGCGTCGCCGCGCGCGACTCCGATGTCGAGATCCTCGTAATACTCGAGGCTGTCCCTCGCGGTCACGATTTCATCCGTCGTGATCAGCCTCAGGTTGTTTCCCAGCAACAGAACCAAATGCTGCGGCAAGTCGTAAACCCCATGCTGGCCATAAGCCACGGCAGTCGGGGAAATGACCTTCACAGGGTTGCCCTCGGCAGTGACCTGCACGATTTCCGACCCGCTCTTCTTGCCCGGGGGAATGCGGTAATGCGCAACCAGGATATCGGCCTTCAAGGTGGTGTCGTTGTGTCGCGCGACCGCGTTCTGGCGCGCGACGTACATCTGGTCCGCGCGCAGCCATTCCAGCGTGCCCGTCGCCGTCACCTCGAGCGCTCCGACCGGTATGGGCGACTGCTTCGCGTTCGCCGCAAGATCGGCAATCGGCTGGTCAGGCGGCTGGCCGGGAGAGAAGCCCTGTGGCGCGTTCTTGACCGCCGAAGTCTCTCCAGAGGTGACGGGCGGCGACGAAGTCTGTATAGGGGGGGTCGTTGCAACCTGCTGCGCCAACGCGATGGCCGGCGGTGCGAGTACCGCGACGGCGGCAAGCAGCCGGAGCCTCATTGGCCGACCTGCGCCAACCCGGCATCCCGTGCGCCTTCCGAGCCGTTAGCCGCTTCTTCTTCCGGGCGCAGCAGAAGGCGCGACTTGCCGGTGAAGATGATCTTGTCGCTGTCCTGGATCATCTTGAACCCTTCGCCCTCGATCTCGCCGCGCGGCCCGTGCCCGACGATGGGCTGATCGCCCCAGGCGATCCCGTTGTCGAGGTCCATCGCCGCGACGTTCGTCGCGAACTCGTATCCCTGGTCGTGGAACAGCCGGACGTTTCCTTCAAGGGTGATCAGCCCGGGATCCTGGCGGTACTCCCCTTGGTCGCCGCTGATCGCGACCCAGGCGCCGTTTGTCAGAGTGATCTCGGCCACCGGGTGCGTCAGGTCGATATCGTTGCTGTTGCTGGCCTTCTGCACCGCCCGATCCGACGTGATCGAGTACGGCCGATTGCGGCGGTCGACGCCGTTGAACTTGGAGTTGGTCATCTGCGGCGGCGCGACCCCGGCGTGGCGCTTGGGCGCCTGGGCCGGGTCGAAATGAGGCCACAGGACCACGCCGACCAGCACAAGCACGGCAAGAACCGGCAAGGCGACGCGAAGCCTCTTCACTCGCGCGGTGTAACGGCCAGAGGGCGCGGCGTTGACCTGAACTGAACTCACGCGCCAGCCTCGAAACGAAGAACTAATGAGAGAAGATATCCTGTTCGGCCCAGCCTGCAAGGTCGAGCGCGGCGCGGGTCGGCAGGAACTCGAAGCACGAGGTCGCAAGGCCGAGGCGGCTTTCCCGCTCGAGCAGGGTGTCGAACCGTGCTTTGAGCGCATGCAGGTGAAGCACGTCGGAAGCCGCGTAGCGCAGCTGGTCCTGCGTCAGTTCGGGGGCGCCCCAGTCGGAACTTTGCTGTTGCTTGTTCAGTTCGACGCCAAGCAAGTCGCGGCAGAGATCCTTCAATCCGTGGCGATCGGTAAACGTACGGGTCAATCGCGAGGCGATCTTGGTGCAGTAGACCGGACGAGCCAGCACGCCGAGATAGGCGTAGAGCACCGCGATGTCGAAGCGGCCGAAATGGAACAGCTTGAGGACGTTCTGGTCGGCGAGCATCCGGGTCAGGTTGGGCGCGTCGTAGCGGCCGCGTGGGAATTGCACCACGTGCGCGCTGCCGTCCCCCGAGGAAAGCTGGACCAGGCAGAGGCGGTCGCGGCCGGGAACAAGGCCCATTGTCTCCGTATCGATCGCGACGACGTTGCCAAGCCAGACATCGTCGGGCAGGTCGCCGTGGTGCAGGTGAATCGGCGCTGCCGCCTCGGTGTTGCCGTCCATGTGTTTGCACCATTCTGCCGGCCGGTCGCGGGATCCGGCAGCCCCGCTCGTACCGTATGTTATGGTGCCCAGAAGAGGACTCGAACCTCCACAGTATTACTACCACAGGTACCTGAAACCTGCGCGTCTACCAATTCCGCCATCTGGGCCAATCGGGCGAGATCATACGGCCGGTTTCCGGCGAGTCAAGAACTCCTATGGCTTTTCGCCGCGGATGGTGTAGGTGGTCTGGAGGCAATCGCGGAGTTTCAGGAATGTTGAACGGACAGGTCGCGACGGTTTTCGGGGGTTCCGGTTTCATCGGGCGCTACGTGGTGCACGGTTTGGCGAAGCTTGGCTACACCATACGCGTTCCGTCGCGCTACCCGGCCGATACCGCGTACCTGCGCATCGCAGGCGTGGCCGGGCAGGTGAACCCGATACCGCTGCGGCTGCACGACCAACGCTCGATCGCTGCCGCGGTGAAGGGGGCCTCGCTGGTCATCAACCTGATAGGCGAGCTGACGGACAACCGCCGCAACAGCTTCGAATTCGTTCACGGCGAAACCGCCGGCCGCATCGCCCGCGCCGCGGCAAGCGCCGCCGCGGCGCGTCTGATTCACGTTTCCGCGATCGGCGCCGACCCGCATTCGCCTTCGCGCTACGGGGCCAGCAAGGGGCATGGCGAGGACCAGGTGCGCGAGGCGTTCCCGCAAGCGACTATCCTGCGGCCCAGCATCGTGTTCGGCCCGGAAGACCAGTTCTTCAACCGTTTCGCCGCCATGGCGCGGCTTGTGCCTGCCCTGCCGTTGATCGGCGGCGGCAAAACCCGCTTCCAGCCCGTCTATGTATCCGACATCGCCGACGCTGTCGCGCATGCCGCCGCCCACGCCGACACCGAAGGCAAGCTGTACGAGTTGGGCGGCCCCGAAATCTACACGTTCCGCCAACTCATGGAACTGATGCTCAAGACGATCGACCGCAAGGCAGCGTTGCTGCCGCTGCCGTTCGGGCTAGCCTCGTTCCAGGCGAAATTCCTTGAGCTGGCGCCCGGCAAGCCGCTGACCCGCGACCAGGTCGAGTTGCTGAAGCGCGACAACGTGGTGTCGCAGGGTGCGCTCACGCTTTCCGACCTTGGCGTAACCCCGACTGCGCTCGAACTCGTCCTGCCCACTTATCTCAGGCGGTTTTCCAAGGGTGGCGAGTTCCACACTGGCCCGCACGTGGAAAAGAACTACGCCTGAGCGGTGGCCGGGATCCTCGCCTTGCGCAGCAGGGCCAGCCCGGCGAAGATGAACACCAGGATCGTCGACATCCCCCAGCGCTGGCTACCCCAATGGAGGGTGACGGTTGCAAAGGCGAGCGGGCCGACGAAGGCGGCCGATTTGCCCGTCAGCTGGTAGAGGCCGAACATCTCGTTCATCATCTCGGGCGGGGCAAGGCGCGCAAGACAGGCGCGTCCCGAGGATTGCGCCGGACCCATGAAAACGCCCATGACCAGGGCGACGGGGATGAACAGCGACGGATCCTGCAATCCGATCAACACCCCGCCGGTCACCAGCAGCCCGACCAGCGAGATGGCGATCACCGTCAGTGACCCTATGCGGTCGTCCAGCCAGCCGAACACGAAGCAGCCGAGCACGGCGGTGATGTTGATGCCAATGGCAAAGTACAGCACCTTGTCCATTCCCATGCCGAACGTGCCCGAGGCGTACTGCCCGCCGACCGCGAACAAGGTCGTCAGGGCGTCGCGGTAAAGCGCGCTGGCGATCAGGAACCACATCAGCGCCGGGCGTTTCGGCAGGTCATTCAGGGTTTGCTTCAGCTGCGCAAGTCCCAGCCGCACGGCTTGGGCCGGCTTGGCATCGCCGCTGCGGACTTCGGGCACGAAGGTGAACAGCGGCCAGCAGAACAGCGCGGCCCACGCCGCCGACAGCGGCGCGGTGATGCGGATGTTGACCGCGTTGTCCTTTGAAATGCCGAACCAGGGTTGATCAGGCAGGACGAGCGCGACCAGGACCAGCCCCAGTCCCGCAAGCCCCCCAAGGTAGCCGATGCCCCAGCCGATGCCCGACCAACGCCCGAGCAGGCGTCCCGGCACCAGGCCGGGCAGCATGGCGTTGTAGAAGACAAGGCTGATTTCGGTCCCGACCGAGGCGATGGCGACGAGCACCAGCCCCAATTCAACATCCGAATGCCGCGGCCGCACGAACCACAAGGCACCCATGGCCACGATGCTGAGGACCGTGAACGCCAGCAGCCACAGCTTGCGCCTGCCCCCATGATCGGCGATCGCGCCCACGACGGGGCTCGCGACCGCGATGACCAGCCCGGCAACGCTGGCGGCATACGCCCACGCCGCGCTTCCCGCAGTCTTGTCACCGTACACCGACCCGGAAAAGTAGATGGCGAAAACGAAGGTGTTGATGACCGAGTGGAACGGCATCATCGACCAGTCGTACAGGCACCACCCGGCGATGGCACGCGGCCTTGGCGGCTGGCGGGCTGGATCAACGGACATTTGCCGTTCCCGGACTTCAGCCGCTTTAAACATTACTATCATTCCGTCGATCATCCTGCGGTCGTCACCAGGAGAACAGCCATACCGGCGACAGGCAAGAGTCATCTGACCTCTGATACCCGACTTCTGACTATCCCCGTGCCGCCTGCACCAGCCGCCGGGTCTCCGAAGCGACCAGCATGAGAAGCGGCAGGGTCGGCGTCTGCGCGGCCTTTGCCTCGGTCAGCACCGCGTCGAGGCGAGCGACCTCGGGGGCGTAGCGCTCTGCGAACTGTTCGACCGCCGCGCGCGACGTGCCGAGAACCACAATGCGCCGCGTCAGTTCCTGTGCGCGGTCGAACGCCTCGTCAATCAGCGCATCAGCGGCGCGACGCTCGTAATCCGTGCTGTAGGGTAGCGTGGCGGCGGCGTTCGCGAGCCAACTGACCGCAAAGCGGCGCGTCACGCCGACATGGATGCGCGCCAATGAATCGAGGTCGAGCCCGCTGTCGCGCGCCAGTTCCGTCAAATCCAGCGCCGGGGTGAGATGCGGAAATAGAGAAAGGCGGCGGAAGCGCGGGGGGATGATCTCGATTTCGCGCTGCGTCGCTTCGTCGCCGAGGGTAACGGCGTTCGCCATCGCCGCGACGGACAGGCGGTCGGCCCCAACCTCCACCACCTCGATAACACCCGGACGCAGCAAGCGGGGTAAAATCCGGCCCAGCAGCGCCTCGGTGGCCAGCTGCATGCGTATCTGCTCGCGCGGCGGTACAGTGCCGTCCAGCGCCTCGATCTCGGCCCAGATGTCAGGCAGGCCAAAGGCTTCGCTCGTCCGCAGGAACGCCGCGACCACTGCGCCCGGCGCCGCGCCGGTGCGGGTCTGCATGTCGTGCAGGAAGGTAGGTCCGGCGCGGTTGATCACCTCGTTGACGACGCGGGTCATGACGATTTCCCGCCGCAGCTTGTGGGTGGCGATCTGCCGGGCGTAGTTTGCCTGCAACGCGCCCGGAAAATATGCGTCCAGCATCGCATCGAACGCGTCCGGCGTGAAGCCGCTCGCCAGGAGCTGCTCGTAGGCGGTGATCTTGCTGTAAGCGAGGATGACGGCCAGTTCGGGCCGGGTCAGGCCCTTGCCCGCGGCGGCGCGGGCGGCGATCTCGTCGTCATCGGGCAGGGACTCGATGGCGCGGTTGAGCAGGCCCTGCCGCTCCAGCGCGCGCATGAAGCGGACATCGGCCTCGAACGAAGCGCCGGCGCGCGCGTCGAGGCGGCTGAGCGTCTGCGTCTGCTGGTAATTGTCGGTCAGGACCAGCGCGGCGACGTCGGTCGTCATGCTGGCCAGAAGCTCGTCACGCGCGGCCAGGGTCAGTTTGCCGGTGTCGAGCAGGGGCTTCATCAGGATCTTGATGTTCACCTCGTGGTCCGAGGTATCAACGCCGGCCGAGTTGTCGATGAAGTCGGTATTGATCCGCCCTCCCCTTGCGGCGAATTCGATGCGGCCCCGCTGGGTGCAGCCGAGGTTGGCTCCCTCGCCGATCACCGCGGCGCGCAGCTCGGCGCCGTCGATGCGGGTCGCATCGTTGGCGCGGTCGCCAACGTCCCCGTTCGCTTCCTCGGCCGCCTTCACGTAAGTGCCGATGCCGCCAAGGAACAGCAGGTCGACCGGCGCGCGCAGGATGGCGCGGATCAGCTCGGACGGGGACAGCCGCTCCGCCGTCACATCCAGGACCGTGCGCATTTCGGGGGTCAGGTTTATGGCCTTCAGGCTGCGCGGGAACACGCCGCCGCCGCTCGACAGTTTCGTCCTGTCGTACTCGTCCCACGAACTGCCGGACAGCGTGAAAAGCCGCTGCCGCTCGGCATAGGAGGCGGCCATATCGGGGGCGGGATCCAGGAAGATATGCCTGTGGTCGAACGCCGCGACCAGCCGGATCGCCTCCGACTGCAGCATGGCGTTGCCGAAAACGTCGCCCGACATGTCGCCGACACCGGCGACGGTAAAGGGCTGGCGCTGCGAGTCGCGGCCGCGCTCGCGGAAATGGCGCTTGACCGACTCCCACGCGCCGCGCGCCGTGATCGCCATCTTCTTGTGATCATAACCGCTCGACCCTCCCGAGGCGAAAGCGTCGTCGAGCCAGAAGCCGTACTCGCGCGATACCCCGTTGGCGTAGTCCGAGAAGCTGGCCGTTCCCTTGTCGGCCGCCACGACCAGGTAAGGATCGTCGCCGTCGTGGCGCACGACGTTCTGCGGCGGGATCACCGTGCCGTCGTAGGCAAGGTTGTCGGTAAGGGCGAGCAGAGCGCGCATCATCAGCCGGTAGCAGGCGATGCCTTCTTCCTGCAGCGCGGCGCGCCCGCCTGTTGCCGGCGGCCGCTTCAGCACGAAGCCGCCTTTCGAGCCGACCGGCACGATGACGGTGTTCTTGACCATCTGCGCCTTCATTAGCCCGAGGATTTCGGTCCGGAAATCCTCGCGCCGGTCGGACCAGCGTATGCCGCCGCGCGCGATCTTGCCGCCGCGCAGGTGCACCGCCTCGAACCGTGCGCTGTAGACGAAGATCTCGACCAGAGGCGCCGGTGGCGGCAGGAGCGTCGCGACGGCCTGGCTGTCGATCTTGAAGGCGAGTTCCTGGCTTGGCCTGCCATCTTCTCCGACCCGGAAGTAGTTTGTCCGCAACGTGGCGCGGATCAGGGCGAGGAAGGCGCGGAAAATCGCGTCGTCGTCAGCGTTGCCGACCTTTTCCAGAGCGGCAAGGATTGCAGTCTCCGTCACCGCCGCGCGTTCATCCGCCCCGCCGCGCGCCTTTGGGTCGTGCAGGGTTTCGAACAGCTGCACACACAGGCGGCCCAGCGCTGGATAGGCGATGAAACTGGACTCGATCGCCTCCTGCGTAAAGCGGAAGCGTGCTTGGCGCAGGTACTTGGCAAAGGCACGCAGCACCGCGACCTGACGGCCGTGAAGCCCTTCGCTCAGGACCAGCGTGTTGAAGCGGTCGCCTTCGGCTTCGCCGCGCCAGATCTCCTCGAACGCTTCGGCGAGCCTTGCCGAGCAATCCACCAGCGATCCCCCGCACGATATTTCGACCGCAAGGCTTTGCAGCGCCACGGCCTGCCGGCCCGCAGGGCTTACCCGGTAAGCCGCTTCGGTCAGGATGCGAAGGCCGAAGCGTTCGAGGATCGGCAGCAGGTCCGACAGGGGGATCGGCATTCCTGGATGATAAAGCGTCAGCGTCGCCATCTCCGGCGCTGGCGGTTTCTCAACAGGAAAATGGGCGCGAAGCAAAGGCGCGCTTCCGCTTCGCCGCCCGAGAACCTCCAGCGCTGCGACATCGCGCATCGCTTCCAGCGGCGACACGCGCTCGCGGTAGGGGGATGTGAACGCTTCGGCGTAAACGTCGACCAGGGGCGTTAAGTCGCCGTGCTCGCGGCGCAGCAGCATCTCCAGCCGCTCGGACCAGTCGCTCGCCTCATCGCGCAGGCGCTGTTCGAGCATGGCAACGTCCAGAACAGCCAATGCTTCGGGATCGAGGCTGACCACGAGGTGCAGCCGCGCCAGATTTTCCCCGGCATTGACCGAGAACTCCGAGGTCAGCAGCCGCGAGCTGCGCGACAGGCCGTCCAGGGCTGCTTTTTCAAGGCGCTGCCGCATGCCGAAGTCGAAGCGCTCGCGCGGCGTGTAGATGATCAAGGAAGCGAACTCGTTGAAACGGTCACGGCGCAGGAACACGCCGAAATCGGGCCGTTCGTAGAGGCCAAGCAGCTGACGGCTGGCATGCAGCAACTCATCGGCGGACATCTGCAGCAACTCGTCGCGCGGGTAGGTGCCGATGGCCTGTGCGATCAGCTTCCCGGCGTGGCCGTTGGCGGCAAAGCCCGAACGCTCCTCGACCGTCGCCACCTTGCGCCTCACAAGCGGGATCTCCTCCGGCGGGCGGGCATAGGCGCGCGAGGTGAACAGCCCGGCGAGTATGTGCAGCCGGATCGGCTTGCCGTCCGGCCCCGGTTCCCTGACGGCGACCACGTCGAGCGGCAAGCGACGATGAACGGTGGAAATCCGGGCTGACTTCGTGACGACCAGCCGCTCGGGCGCGGCAAGAAGGGTTGCGGCCTCGGTATTTTCCTGCGCGGAGATGCCGAAAACGCGAGCCGACTTTTCGGCAAGGATGCCGAGCCCCGAAACAGGCCTGGCAACATCGGCTGTCAAATCGTAGCTGCGGGTGCCGAGAAAAGTGAAATACCCGTCGCGCAGCCATGACAGGAACACAGCGTCTTCGTCCTCGCCGCCGCCGCCAGGCCCGGCCAGCTTGGCCTGCAGGGATTGGGTCGCGGAAAGCATCTTCTTCCAGTCGGCGACCGCAACCCGGACGTCGTCCAGCACGATTTCCAGCCGCGGGGCAATGTCGGCCAGCGGAACGCCGTGACCTCCTTTCAAGGTGACCTGCATCAGCGACTCGCGTGCGCCTTCGCCTAATGCGGTGATCCAGCCCTCTTCGTCACGCGCGATCGGCATGACAGGGTGAACGACGCGGTCCACCTCCAGGTCCAGGCTATGCAGGCACTCGGTCACGCTATCCACGAGGAACGGCATATCGTCGTTGACGATGAAAACACTTCCCGGCAGCAGGTGGATCACCGGAACGCCCGGCTCGCGCCGAGCCGCCAGTTGCAGCAGCAGCAAGCTGCCCTCGACCAGACGAGCTTCTTCGACGCGCGAGAGATGCACACCGGCAAGGGTCGCAAAGAAACGTCGCCTGAAATCCCCACCGAAACGGTCGACCACGGCAGGTTCGCTCGGTTCGCTTCGCGGCGGAATGGCGGTCATGGCTTGCTCCTGCTCGGCCGAAAGCGCATCCGGCCCTGACTGGCGGCCGTCTTACCATGCTGTTGAAACGGTTAGAATAGCTTCTAGTCTAAGGGTTATGCCCCAGCATTCCTCGCCAGAGACGATCCCTGCCGTTCGCGCCGCCCTCCGCGCCTGCCACCGCCGCGACGAGGGCGAAATGGTTGCGGAGCTGATCGAGGCCGCGACGCTGGACGCGCAGGCGTCGGCCCGAGTCGCCGCCACGGCTGCCGATTTGGTCCGGCAGGTGCGCGGCACGCGCAGGGCCTCGCCGGTCGACGCGCTGATGCGGCAGTATGACTTGTCCAGCGAAGAAGGCCTCGCCCTCATGGAGCTGGCCGAAGCTCTGCTGCGCATTCCGGACCCTGCCACGCGCGACCTGCTGATTCGCGATAAGATCGGCGGCACTGGACCGGGCGCGCCGAACTGGGACGAGCACAGCGGCCGGTCGCCGTCGCGCCTTGTCAACGTTGCGACGATGGGGCTGAAGATCAGCTCGCAGATGCTCGACGGCAACTCGACCTTGGGCCGCATGGTCGCGCGGGTCGGCGCCCCCATCGTCCGCGGCGCGATCGGCGAAACGATGAAGCTGCTGGGCGACCGTTTCGTGTTCGCCGAAACCATCGAGGGCGCGATGAACAAGGTGGCACGCGAGTCTCGCTCTTCACCGGCTACGCTCTACTCCTTCGACATGCTGGGCGAGGCGGCGCGCACCTATCCCGACGCGGGGCGCTACCGCGAGGCCTACAGCCATGCCATTGCTGAGATCGGAAAAGCCGCCGCAGGAACGGTGATCGCCAGGCCCGGCATCTCCGTCAAGATCTCCGCCCTGCACCCGCGCTACGAGCTGACGCAGAGCCAGCGCCTGCAAGGTGAGCTTCTGCCCGGCCTTGTCGACCTTGCGCATCAGGCGGCGGATGCGGGAATCAGCTTCACGGTCGATGCGGAGGAAGCCGACCGGCTCGACCTGTCCCTCGACGTGTTCGAGCATCTTGCCCTGTCGCCGCGGCTCGCCGGATGGGACGGGCTGGGGCTCGCGGTGCAGGCCTACGGCAAGCGCGCACTGCCGGTCATCGACTTCGTCGAGCAGCTGGCCAGGCGCTCGCGGCGCCGCATCATGGTACGGCTGGTCAAGGGCGCGTACTGGGACAGCGAGATCAAGCGCGCGCAGCAGGAAGGCCTTTCGGACTATCCCGTCTACACGCGCAAGGTGGCCACGGACGTCTCGTACCTCGCTGCGGCGCGGCGGATGCTGCGCGCTGCGCCGGGCCTCTACCCGATGTTCGCGACGCACAATGCCTATACCGTAGCGGCGATTTACGAAATGGCGGCCGGCTCGACGGAGTACGAGTTCCAGCGCCTGCACGGCATGGGCGAGGAGCTGCACAGCGCTGCCTCGGCGTGGAAAATTCCGTGCCGCATCTATGCGCCGGTCGGCCCTCACCGTGACCTTCTCGCCTACTTGGTGCGCCGCCTTCTGGAGAACGGGGCCAACTCCTCCTTCGTCAACCAGATCGCCGACGCGAGCATACCGGTGGAGCAGCTGTCGCGGTCGCCGGTCGAAACCGTTCGCGCGCTCGGACCGGAAATCCGCAACCCGCGTCTGCCGCTGCCGGCCGGCCTCTATGAAGGCCGCTGCGCGGCGGGCGGAGTGGATTTCGGCGACCCGGACGAGCTGGAAAGGCTCGAAAACGAGATCGCGTTGCCGCGGGTCTCGGCCACACCCCTCGTCGGCGGAGAGGCCGTGCAAGGAACGCGGCACAAGCTGGTCTCGCCCGCCGACCGCGGGCGGGTGATCGGCGACACCCTGGAAACGCCCCTGGCCAGCGTTGCCGAGGCCGCGCGCCTGGCCGAGAAAGCTTGTAGCGGCTGGACGTCGCTGCACGTTTCGGTACGCTCGAGCATCCTCAGGCGTGCGGCCGACTTGATGGAAAAGCGGCGCGGCCAGTTCTTGTCCCTGCTGGTCCACGAGGGTGGGCGCACCATCCGCAACGCGGTTGGCGAGTGGCGCGAGGCGATCGACTTTCTGCGCTACTACGCCAGGCAAGCCGAGTTCCTGATGTGCGAGCGCGACCTGCCCGGCCCGACCGGCGAGAGCAACCGGATCGCCCTGGCCGGCAAGGGCGTGTTCGCCTGCATCAGCCCGTGGAACTTCCCGCTGTCGATCTTCATCGGCCAGGTCGCGGCGGCGCTGGCGACCGGCAACACGGTCATCGCCAAGCCGGCGGGCGAAACGCCGCTGATCGGCTTCGAGGCAGTGCGCCTGCTGCACGAGGCGGGCGTTCCGGCCAACGTGCTACACTATTTGCCAGGCGGCGGCGAAATTGGGAGTGCCTTGGTGTCGCAGCCGCAGGTCGCGGGCGTGGTGTTCACCGGCTCGACGGCGACGGCCCGCAGGATCGCACAGGCGCTAGCGGGCCGGCAAGGCCCCCTGGCGACGCTGATCGCCGAGACTGGCGGACAGAACGCGATGATCGTCGACTCCTCCGCGCTGCTGGAACAGGCAGCGGCGGACGCGCTCGCCTCCGCCTTCGACAGCGCCGGGCAGCGCTGCTCGGCGCTGCGGATCCTCGCGGTGCAGGACGACATCGCCGACAAGCTGATCGAGATGATCGCGGGCGCGATGAAGACGCTGGTGGTTGGCGACCCGGCGCAGTTGTCGACCGACATCGGCCCTGTGATCCATGAAAAAGCGCGCGAGGGCCTGATCTCGCACCTGATGGAGGTGCGTGACTACGGCACGCTGCTGGCTGAAGCACCAGCCTCCGCCCTGCCGCAGAACGGCAGCTACTTCGCGCCGCGGCTGATCGAGATCGACAGCATCGACCGGCTGACGCACGAGGTGTTCGGGCCCATCCTGCACGTCGTGCGCTGGAAGGCGGGCGAGCTGGAGAAGATCGTCGCCCAGGTCAACGCCACCGGCTACGGCCTCACGCTGGGGCTGCAGACCCGGATCGACGCGACGGTGGAAACGGTGCGGCGGCTGGCCAAAGTCGGCAACGTGTACGTCAACCGGACGCAGATCGGCGCAATGGTCGAAAGCCAGCCGTTCGGCGGCGAGGGCCTGTCCGGAACGGGACCGAAGGCGGGCGGGCCGCATTACCTGACGCGCTTCGCCGTCGAGCGCGTGACGACGATCAACACCGCGGCCTCGGGCGGCAACGCGCATCTGCTGCGCGATATCTAGTGTCGCGCGAACTAACTATCTGGCTCGCCTGTTTGGTGGTAACGTACATGAATATTCGTTGGAGATCGCAATGTCCTCTCAGCCTTATAAGTCGATGGCCACCATCCTAGGGATAACGATCGGCACCGCCGTGCTGGGAGGATACGTTCTGGATAAGGCGACCACGCCGGCACCGGCCGTACCTTCGCATCCGACCGTGGTCATCCAACCGGAACCGATGGTGTCCGGCGCTTCGGCGCTCGGTAAAGGCTGGCAGACCCAGTTGGCTGCCGAAAAAGGTCAGTCCGTCGACCAGCTTGCAGTACAAGCAATGCGAACCGGCCTCCCTCCTGCCTTGGGCCTAGATGTTCCGATGAGCGTCGAGATGCGCGATAAGTTGGCCAATACGCTGAATGCAACCCGGGAAGCGCGAAAAGTGCTGGATGGCCACCCGAGCGCTACGGCGGCGCAGGCGGCCGGAAACCGGATCATGGGCAAACTGGACGATCCGCATCCGGAGGTGTTCGCCCAGAATACCGAGCACTACGGCAGCTACGATATGGGCGATTGCACCGAAACGATGGTGCATAGTCCGATCTGGGGCGATTTCCCGCAACGCAATTGCACCTACAGGCTTGGCCACAAACCCGGCGGCATGCCGCCCAATTGAGCATAGGCTGGCTTTGAATTTGGACTAAGCGAGTTGACGACCGGCCAGCATGGATTGCTTCGTTGCTGATCGCCTCGCAATGACAAGGAAGTGAACGTAACCCGTCGTTGCGAGCGCCAACGCGGAGCAATCCAGCGTTATTGGATCTGCCATTTCGATTAAGCGTCCAGTTCCAGCCAGAGCGCCCCCTTGATTTGCGCCAGCATGGCTGCGTGGGCTTCCAGTTCTTCGTTGCTGACCCTGAAATGCCGTGCGGGGCGGCTGACAACCTTCATTTCTTCCGCTTCCAGCGCCAGAGCCACTTCGGCAGCCACCAGCCCCAGAGCCGATTGTCGCCCGCCCAGAAGTTCCATGTAGACTTCGGCAAGCAGCTGCGCGTCGAGCAGGCCGCCGTGCAACATCCGGTTCGAGTTGTCGATCCTGAAACGCTGGCACAGCGCGTCAAGGCTGGCCGGCGCGCCGGGGAAGCGCTTGCGCGTCAGTTTCAAGGTGCACAGCGCGCGTTCGGGGGGGAACGCCGGGAAACCGAACCGGGTCATTTCGGCATTGAGGAATCGCAGGTCGAACTCGGCATTGTGAATCACCAGCCGCGAATCGGCAATGAAATCGAGGAACTCTCCCGCGATCTCCTCGAACGGGGGGTGCTTTTCCAACATTTCGTTGGTAATGCCGTGCACGGCGACCGCTTCGGCCTCCACCGCGATGCCCGGCTTGACGTAGCGATGGTAGGTGCGGCTGGTCGGGACGTGGTTCATTAGTTCGAGGCAGCCGATCTCGATGATGCGATGGCCGGCAAGCGGATCAAGGCCGGTTGTTTCGGTGTCGAGAACGATTTCGCGCATGCCGTCTCCGTGGGTGACCCGACTGCGATCCTATCTCATCCATGATCCGGCGCAACTGGCGCAACGTCGCCGACTTCGACCCGCCACTTCTTATGACATAGTCGCTCCGCCGCCGCTTCTCCGCATCGGGCATTTGCGCGGCGAGGATACGCCTGAACTTTTCCATGCTCATTCCGGGCCGCGACAGCACGCGCGCGCGCTGCACGAACTCAGGCGCGCTGACCGATATGATTGTTTCCACAACGCTTTCCAGACCTTTTTCAAATAGAAGCGGAATGTCCAGGACGGCGATACGGCACCGTCTCGCCCGAACGCGCTTCAGGAAGCGTTCTCTTTCCGCAGCGACCAGCGGATGCACGATGCTTTCCAGGCGGCGAAGGGCTTCAGTATCAGCAAACACCAACGTGCCGAGACGCCCCCGGTCTATGACGCCGTTGCGCATGACCTCGGGAAAAGCTTCCGCCACCTGGAAAAAAGCCTTGCCGCCCGGCGCCATAAGCGCGTGGACTACGGCATCGGCGTGCTCGACCGGGATGCCCATTTGGCGGCAGTACCGGGCGACCGTGCTCTTGCCCATGCCGATAGATCCGGTCAGGCCGACGACGATCATTTCGCGGCGGGTAGCGTATTGCGCAGGGTCTGGTCGACAGTCGGCTCGACCCCGAACCAGAGCAGAAATGACAACGACGCCTGATGCAGCAGCATGCCAAGTCCATCGACCGTGTGGTAACCGTGCTGCCTTGCCGCCTTCAACAGACTCGTTTCCATCGGAGCATAGACAAGGTCATTGACCACGGCATCCGGCAAGAGGCCGCCGAGCGTGATGTCCAGCGTGGGATGATCCTGCATCCCCAGCGTCGTCGTGTTGACCAGCAGAGCCGCGCCGTCGAGGGCGCGCGCGGCGCCTGCCCAGCCGTGGATTTGAAAATCGCGTTCGAACTGGAGTTCAAGCGCGCGCGCATGGTCAACAGAGCGGTTGACCACCCGTATGTCGGTGATGCCCCGGCTCAGCAGCGCCCATATGACCGCGCGCGCGGCGCCCCCCGCTCCGAGCACGACTGCGGGTTCCTTTGGCGTTTCCCAATGAGTGGCCTGACTATCGAGATTGCGCAGGAACCCGCTCCAGTCGGTGTTGCTGGCTGTCACGAGGCCCTCCGCGAAGGAAAGCGTGTTCGCCGCGCCGATGGCACGGGTGGAATCATCGACCCTGTCGGCGATCGCCGCCGCCGCCGCCTTGTGCGGGACAGTGACGTTGACGCCGCGAAAGCCCATTGCCGCCGCACCCTTGACCGCATCGGCAAGCCCCTTCGGCTCAACCGGCAAAGGGACGTATGCTCCGTTGATGCCGGTTTGCTCGAACCAGAGATTATGCAGCGCCGGCGAACGGGAATGGCTGACCGGCCATCCCATCAGCCCAGTCAGGACCTTTGTGCTACTGAGCGGCATGAGGGAGAGCAACCATCGGCAATCCGTTCCTTCGAGTCGCACGGGATAAACTTCGTTCTGCGGCGCACCCGCGATCATCAGCCAACCGGAAGCAGGCAGAAGCGCAATGTGTGTAAATTTGTATAACATGTGGAGGAAGGGAGAGCAGCGACAGGATCGAGATTTGCTCCCCGGCACTCGACTTTTCCCCACCGGTTTTTTCCGCACCAATCGAATCCCGCCATCCTTGTGAAACACAGGGGTAACTTCGGGGGACGAGGAAAAGCGCCGGGCAGCAAGGCCTGACCGGTGGGGAAAAGCCGGCGCAAACTTTTATACCCGGCTTACACAGGCACAACTAACACCAGCAAAGTAATCTTTTAAATTATCTATGTTGGTAAATCAATTCGACTTAGTACGCAAAGTCGGTTTAAGTATTGTTGACTCCCCTGTGAAGAGCGGTCAGCTTGCCCGGTGAAAGCTCATGATCCCCGGATGGCGTACGATGTTGGCCGCAAAGGCATTTGCTCTTTCTCTTTTTGTCGTTCCCGTGCAGTACCAGCCCCAACAGCCGGAGAGTACACTTGGCGGCCCCGGCGCACTGAAAACAGGCCAGATTTTTCGGGAAAGGCCGGCTACCTGCCCCGACTCGAACGGTCCGCCCAGGGTTGAGGTCGCAGCCGAACGTGACGAACCGACCTACAGCCGCGCCGAAAGCATAGCCGGACTGACCGGAAAATCCGCAGCGGGCAACGCTTATCGCCCAGAGGGAACGACCGGTCCGGCGTGGCACACGCAAGGGCTGACGCAAAGCTCGTTCGAGTTCGACCATAATATCCCCTACATCACGACCGATCTCGGCAACGGGCTGTTCTGCATCCAGGTACAAAGCGTGGAAATGAAAATCATCCTGCGGCCGCAGGTATGGGTCGCCAACGAGTTTCCACCCGGAAGCTGCATGTATAACGCCGTCAAGGAGCATGAGAACAAGCATGTGAACGTTGACCGGATCACCACCGACCGGCATTTGCCTCAATTCCGTGCCGCGCTGACCGAGGTCAGCCAGAACCAAGGCGTGTTCGGGCCGGCCAGCTACATAGAAGTCAACCAGGAATTGAACCAGTTCGTTCAGGAAGTTCTGAACGTCGCCGGTGACGAGACCGACCGAATGCAGGCCGAGGATAATCGCGCGCAGCGCATGGTCGATACGCTCCAGGAATACCGCCGTGTAGCGGCAGAATGCCCGGCACAGAAATGGTGAAAGGCGGAACGCCTAGGCCAGCTTGAGCGTGTAGCCGTTGGCCGCCGTCACCAGGATTTTCGGGTTGCCGGGATCTGCTTCCAGCTTCTGCCGCAAACGCCAGACATGGGTTTCGACGGTATGCGTGTCCGCTTCGGCATGGTAGCGCCAGATCTCCGTTTGCAGCGTCTCGCGATCGACTGGGCTTGGCAGGGTAACCAGAATAACTTTCAGCAGCGCCAGTTCCTTGTCGGTCAGGCGCTCGATTTTGTCTCCAACGAGGGAAACCAGGGATTTCTGCCCCGTATCCAGACGCCATGGGCCGATCACCGCCCCGTCGATCCAGCTGGTTTCGGGATTTCCCAGATGGCTGAGCAAGGCGTTGACCCGAAAGGGACGAGGCAGGCCTATTAAAGGCGCCAGCGGCATGTCCTCGCCCAATGAAAAAATCGGTCCTACCATTCCTTCGGTACGAAGCAGGGCGGCATAGGCTGCGCGGTCCTCGCCGCCCGCCAGCAGCGCAGCTCTGGCTTCGGACGGTAAGCTGCCTTCCGAGCGGACCTCCCAATCCTCCAGCTGCTCCGCAAGAAGGAGAGACAGGGACGGTTCGCCACCATGGACCAGTAAAATCTTAGCCGTGGAACTCACCTTACTTCAACGAACCGGTCCATGTTTTCAGGCGGCGCCAAACACTTCATGGCATGTTTCTTGCTCTGACACATGCGTCACGGCGTGCGAGTTTGGAAAGGCGGGTTACCATGCTGGAAAGTGTCGGCGTCGATGCGCCGCAAAGTCAAGTACAGCCCGCGCCGGCCAGCACTGTAAACCAGTCGGCACCGGCAGGACACCAAGGCTTTACCTTCAGCGATATTCTTGACGTCATCAATCCCCTGCAGCATTTGCCCGTGATCGGGACGGTCTACCGCGAGCTGACCGGCGACACGATTTCTCCTGCCGCCCGGGTTGCCGGAGATGCGCTCTACGGCGGTATCTGGGGCCTTGCATCCTCCGTTGCAAATGAACTGGTTGAAGGTGAAACCGGCAAGGACATCGGCAGTCATATATGGGCAACCCTTTTCGGTGACGATGATGATAAGCCGGCCAATCCCTTAGGGAATAGCCCTTCAGAAACCGCATCGGCCGCCACGGTCACCGTCCCTGCGGCTTCCGCGCCAGTTGCTGCCGCTGCCGCCTATTCCAGGGCGCCCGCCCTGTTGGCTCCAGCGGCTATGTCCTCTGCGCCTGCAGAGCCGACGCCCTTTTTCGAGAAACTACAGGGCGCGGCACATGCCTCGCACAGCGTACCATTGTCTACATCGATCCATGTCGGCAACGGCACGCATGCCCCGGTTTCAATGGGCCCGCCAACGGCAGGCGCACCCGCTACTACAACTGCCTCGGCCCAGACCGCTCCCACAACCGGGGCAACGGTGACAAATCCCGGGTCGAACGCCACATCACCGACATCGCTGCTGCCCCCTCCGCAGAACGTCGCTCCGCAGTCGCCTTCGGCCACCGGGTCCGCAGTTCCGCCCGCTCTGCTTTCTGGCAATATTCCAGATCAGATGATGAAGGCTCTCGACAAGTACAAAGCCATGGCGCAGCAGCAGAACGCAAGCGGCGTTTCCACGACCGTCCTGATGAACTGATCAGTTCGAGCGCGTCAGCCTTGCCAGCAGATTGTCGAACTGGTCGAGGTTGCTGAAGAACAACGTCAGCTTTCCCGCTTCGCCGTCCGCGTCGATCTGGACCTTCAGACCAAGCCGCTGCGCCAGGTCGGCTTCGATCACCGCTACGTCGACGCTGCGCTTTGCCTTGCGCTTGACATTTCCTTCCTTGCCCGGCAGCAGAGCCGCAAGACGCTCCGTATCCCGGACAGAGAGGCCTTTTGCCATGACTTCTTCCGCCAGCGCCGCGATGTCGCTGGCGCCTAGAAGCGCGCGCGCGTGGCCCGCGGTCAGCCTGTCGGTCACCACCATCGTCTTGACGGCGTCCGGCAGGCCAAGGAGGCGCAAGGTGTTGGCTATGTGACTGCGGCTCTTGCCGACCGTTTCGGCCAGCACCTGATGGCTGTGGCCGAACTCGTCCATCAGCCGCTTGTAGGCCTCAGCCTCTTCGAGCGCGTTCAAATCCTGCCGTTGCAGATTTTCGATCAGCCCGACTTCAAGAACCTCGACATCGCTCAAATCCTGGACGAGAACCGGGACATCTGCCAGTCCGGCCTGCTGAGCACCGCGCCAGCGTCGTTCGCCGGCGATGATCTCGTACTTGCCGCCTTCCGCGGGACGAACGAGGATCGGTTGCAAAACACCGCGCGCCTTGATCGAATCCGCAAGCTGCTCGATCGTTTCGGCATCGAAGCGGCGGCGTGGCTGGTATTTGCCGGGCTGCAAACGCTCGAGCCCGACATAGCGAACCTGTCCCTGCCCGGCGGCAGCCTCGGCGGTGGCATAGGTCTGCTCGGCCTGCGACAGCAGAACGGATAACCCCCGGCCCAGAGCCGGTTTCTTGGCAGTTTTTACCCCTTGCGCCTTCACGGACATCTCCTGGCTCACGCGACGGCTCCTTTGCTCGGGTGATTTCTCTTCAAAAGCTCGGCGGCGAGCCGCATGTAGGCGACCGACCCTGTCGAGCGATGATCGTAGAGCAGGACGGGCAGACCGTGCGATGGCGCTTCGGAAATACGCACGTTGCGCGGGATTACCGTTTCGTATACCTTTTCACCGAAATGAGCGCGAACATCGCGCGCCACCTCTTCCGACAAGCCGTTCCGGCGATCGTACATTGTAAGCAGGATCCCTTCGAGGGACAGAGCCGGATTGAAGCTGCGCCGTACCGTTTCAACGGTCTGCACCAGGTTGCTGAGGCCGTCCAACGCTAGAAACTCGCATTGCAGAGGCACGAGCACGCCATCCGCTGCAACCAGAGCATTGAGGGTAAGCAGCCCCAAAGACGGAGGGCAATCGATAACCGCATAATCATAAGGCATCGCAGTTTTATGGAGAGCGTAATGCAGCTTGTATTCCCGCTCGCTCTCCCCTACCAGCTCTAGCTCCGCGCCCGCAAGATGCATGGACGAAGCGGCAATGCTGAGGCCCGGCACCGCACTGTGCACAAGCACGGCGGAGAGCTCTTCGTTGCCAGCAAGCACTTCGTAGGTTCCACGGCGCCTGGGATCACGCGCAAGGCCGAACGCAGTGGAAGCGTTCGCTTGCGGATCAAGATCAATCATGATGACACGTTTGCCGACCGCCGCCAGAGCGGTCGCAAGGTTGACGGCCGTCGTCGTTTTGCCCACTCCGCCTTTCTGATTGGCGATTGCAAGAATACGGGTCATGCCGCTTCCCTTCTTAAAACCGTGGAAAGGTGCAGGATGGATGAGTCCGCGCTGGTCAGGCTGGGCAGGAACTTGCATTGAAAGTTCCACGACCGGCTCGCTTCTGTGACCTCTTCGGCCGCTCTTCGACCTTTCAGGAACAGGGCTTTCGTGTCGGGATTCAGTAAATGCTCGGCAGATGCTAGAAGCTTGGCAAGGGGCGACAGACCCCGTGCTAGCAAGAGGCCGAACTCAACATTTCGGATTGCCTCGACCTTGCAGTTATGGATTGTCACTTGTGTCCGCGTTTCGAATGCAACTTCTTCCAGAAAAGCGATCTTCTTCTGATTGTTATCGGACAGGTGCACGTCTTTCACGCCCATGATCGCCAGCACCAAGCCGGGAAAGCCTCCCCCCGTTCCCATATCGAGCAAAGGACCTTGTGTACCTACATGTTCAATCAACTGAGCTGAGTCGGCGAAATGGCGAGTCCAGATATCGTCCAGCGTGGAGCGCCCCACAAGGCTGAGACTTTGGCTACGCTTTCGCAAAAGGTGTTCGTAACAGTTGAAGCGATCGAGTGTTTCACGTGAAACAGCAAAGCGACGGGTAAATTCATCAGGCTGCATCTCGTTTCCTGACGTGACGGAGTAAAGCAACCAGAGCCGCCGGCGTGACGCCCGGAATCCGCTCCGCGGCAGCCAGTGTGCTTGGCCGGGCTGCTTTCAGTTTCTGACGTATCTCGCTGGACAAGCCACCGACCTCGTCAAAATCCAGCGTTTCGGGAAGCTCCAGGCTTTCGTCGTTGCGGTAGGCACGGATATCTGCGTCCTGCCGTTCGACGTAACCAGCGTAGCGTCCTTCGATCTCGATCTGCTTGAGAATGCCTTTAGAGAACCGGGAAAGTTCCGGCCATACTGTTGCAAGCCGGTCAAGGGTCACCTCAGGATAGCGCAGAAGCTCAAGGCAACTTCGTCTGACCCCATCCATGTTTACAGCTATGCCGCTGCGCGCGAGCTCGTTTGGTGTGGCGCTGTGGCTGGTGACGAACCTGTAGGCCTGCGCCAGCGCTTGCTGCTTTTCCTGAAAGCGGGCTGTTCGGTGCGGCGACGCGCAACCGATCTCGATGGCTTTGGGGGTAAGGCGCTGATCTGCATTGTCGGAACGCAGTGTCAGGCGATACTCCGCTCGGCTGGTGAACATGCGATACGGCTCATTGGTCCCGCGTGTCACCAGATCGTCGATCATCACCCCGATGTAGGCTGCTGCGCGGTCGAGTACGATCGGAGACATCCCCCCAACCATGCGCGCGGCATTCATGCCAGCCATGAGCCCCTGTGCTCCGGCTTCTTCGTAGCCTGTAGTACCGTTGATTTGCCCGGCGCAAAACAAGCCGCCGATCTTCCGCGTCTCGAGGCTGTGCCTTAAGCTAAGTGGATCGATGTAATCGTATTCGATGGCATAGCCCGGCCTCAACATCCGGGCATGCTCCAAGCCGGGGATGCAGTGCAGCATCATCAGCTGCACATCTTCGGGCAGGGAAGTCGAAATACCGTTTGGATAGATCGTATCATCGTCCAGCCCCTCGGGCTCGAGGAAAATCTGGTGTCGCTCCTTGTCGGCAAAGCGGACGATCTTGTCCTCTATGGAAGGACAGTAGCGTGGCCCGGTTCCTTGTATCTGGCCCGAGTATAAGGGCGCGGCATGCAGGTTTCTGCTGATAACCCTGTGCACCGCCTCCGTGGTGTACGTGATATGACACGGAACCTGTGGCGTACGGATCTTATCGGTCAGGGTCGAGAAAGGCTCTGGCGGATCGTCTCCGTGCTGGATTTCCAGCGAAGTCCAATCAATCGTCCTGCCGTCTAGTCGCGGGGGAGTGCCGGTCTTCAGGCGTCCGAGCGGTAGGCCCAGATGGCGTAGACTGGCGGCAAGTCCGATAGACGGTGCCTCACCCGCTCGCCCAGACGGCACTTGGCTCGTGCCGATATGGATCAGCCCGTTCAGGAACGTGCCTGTCGTCAGTACGACCGCCGGCGCGCGAAGCTCTTGTCCGGCTTCGGTCACGATACCCGCGACACGGCCGTTCTCGACAAGCAGGCCCGCTGCCATGCCTTCGGCCAGCGAAAGGCCTTCCTGCTCGGCAAGCATGTTCTGGACCGCTTGCGCGTACAGCTTGCGATCTGCCTGGGCGCGCGGCCCGCGAACGGCATGTCCTTTGCTGCTGTTCAGCACGCGGAAGTGGATTCCGGCAAGGTCGATTGCGCGCCCCATGATACCGTCGAAAGCATCGATCTCGCGGACGAGATGGCCTTTACCCAAGCCGCCTACGGCAGGATTGCACGACATCGCGCCAATTGTCGTCCGGGAGCCGGTGAGCAGTATTGTATGCGCACCCAGGCGAGCCGAGGCAGCCGCTGCTTCGCAGCCGGCATGGCCGCCGCCAATCACGATGACATCTGCGGAGATCATGCTCAATTTGTAACTGAAAGACTCCATCCGGTCAAAACATGTGTTCATGTTTCACGTGAAACATGAACGTTGTTATTTTCCGATACAGAAATCCTTGAAGATGACATCGAGCAAATCCTCGACATCGACGCGTCCAGTGATTCTGCCCAGAGACCGGAGCGCCACTCGCAATTCCTGCGCGGCCAAGTCCGGTGTTGCGGTCGCGCCGTACCTTACCAAGGATTCATGTGCGCAACGCAAATGGCCTGCATGTCGTTCGCGGGTCGGCGCGGGACGTGACAAGTCGCCGCAGCGCTCCGCGACCATTTGACCCATTTTGGCCAGGAGTTCAGAAACACCTTCCCCGGTCAGGATTGAGATCGCGACATCGGCGCAGGGTACCCGGCGTGACTCTGGCAGATCCCGTTTTGTCGCAACCAGCAACGAGTTATCGTCGTTGAGAGACCGGACGATGGAGTCCGGTTCCTGGGTAGCGTCGAACAGCAGGAGCTTGATATCCGCAGCGTTTGCCTGTGCCTTGGCCCGGGCAATGCCTTCGCTTTCGATTTCGTCGGTTGCTTCGCGCAGGCCTGCCGTGTCAGCGACGATGACGGGGTAGCCGGCAAGGTCAAGATGCACCTCGATTACATCGCGTGTCGTTCCCGCTCGCGCCGATACGATTGCCACGTCACGCTGGGCCAGTGTATTAAGAAGGCTTGATTTTCCGGCGTTGGGTGCGCCGAGGATCGCGATCTGCACGCCTCGCCGCAGTCGCTCGCCCCTTCGCGCGTCGGCCAAGTGCGTGGCAATCTCCTCACCAAGGCCCTTTGCTTGTCGGCCCAGTTCATCCAGCATGTCCGGCGGAAGATCCTCATCCGCGAAATCCAGGCTGGCTTCGACGTAGGCCAGCATTCGAAGCAGGCGTGTTGTCCAAGCTTCATACAGCTTCGAAAGCGCCCCACCCGCCTGCGCCAAGGCTTGTGCCTGCTGCGCGGCGCTTTCGGCATCAATCAAGTCGGCAATGGCCTCCGCTTCGGTCAGATCAATCTTGCCGTTCAGGAATGCCCGTTTGCTGAATTCTCCAGGTTCCGCTAGGCGCGCGCCCAGCGCAGTCAGAGCCCGCGACAGCGAAAGCATTACAGCCGGGCCGCCGTGGACATGGAACTCGGCCATGTCCTCTCCGGTAAAGCTGGCGGGCGCTTTGAAATAAAGGATCAGACCGCGATCGATGGCTGCTCCGCCATGCGTCAGACAGCGCAACGCCGCATGCCGGCTTTTCGGAACGGGCCTCCCCGTCAACGCCTCGATGATCGAGCGGCTGAGCGGCCCGGAGACACGGATCACCGCTATGCCAGCCCTGCCGGGCGCGGTGGAAAGGGCGTGTACGGTTTCGCCCGGCGCGGCGTGGATCAGCGCTGTTCCGGTGAAAGGCGGAGCCGCTCAACCGGTTTCCCGCCTTGAACGTGCGACTCGATGATCTCATCCACGTCGCTCTCGCTTTCATAGCGATACCACGCTTCTTCCGGATAAATCACCAGCACCGGCCCGTATTCGCAACGGTTGAAGCAGCCGGTCGTCTGGACGCGCGTGCCGGTAACCTCCAACGCTTTCAGCCGGTTCTTCAGGTAATCTCGCAAAGCCTCCGACCCATGCAGCCCGCAGGAGCGGCGCTTGTCAGGCGGGCGAGTGTTGGTGCACGTAAAGATATGATGCCGGTAAAAAGGGGCGGGCTCGGTCATGGACATTGTGTAACGGGCCGGGCCTATCCGGTCAATATCGTGTCATGGCCCGATACTCATCGTGTTCACGGCACTTATGCATACCTGTGGCTCAAGCATTTTTTCCAGCGGACCTTTTCCCAAAAGCGGCACTTTTTAATGGCTCATTAATAACTCGGTAGTTATTTTATGCCGGTCAGATGCGCTTGACCCTGAGGTTCACGCGGCCGCGTCGGATCTCGCAGCGCATTCCGCTGAATTCCTGTACAGGGTGGCGATCAAGCCGCGACGAAAGGTTCAACGCCTAAGATGCTGAAGACACTGACCTGGAACGACGTCGTAGCGCTTCTGCAGGCAGTGTTTACCTTTTTGACAGCGACGGTTGCGTTTGTGTCGATCGGCTCAAACCGCAACATCAAGGCGGTGGACGTATCCCTGCAATGCCAGTCACGTCACTCGGACGTGATGGAGAAGCTGTATCGCTTGCCTTACACCCGCGCCGACGATTCCAGCCGGCAAACGATCATCGAGACGAGGGATCTTGTTTCCGAAAGCGAAGTGTTCGCTATCTTCAACATATATTGGCACTTGATCCACGATGAGTACCAGTATTGGCGTGACGAGTATATCAGTAATGAAATGTTCTTCCGCTGGGTCGATGGTCTGTTCGATGAGTTCAGTAATAATTACCTGTATCACTGCCGGGGTCCCTTCGACAGCGAACGGCTGGTGTCGTTTCGCGAATTGTGGGAACGCGTCCGCGATCACTGGTTCCGCAACCGCAGCTTCGCGCGTTTCATCGCTCAGGTTCAGAAGCAAGCTGCTGACGGGCGCGAAATGCTCGACGCCGAGACGCTGATGGCGTTCAAACCGCGCAAGTACCGCCGGGTCAGCTAGACTTTAGCAGGCCGAGCTCCATCCGTTTGCGCGATTGCCGAAGGTGGTCTCGAAACTCGGCGTCCGGCAGTCCAGGGCGGCGCGAGCGCTGGAGCCGTTTCAGTCCTGCGAAGCCAGGTGGGGCGGGCCTCACTCTAATTGCCGGCGGCTCAGAAGCGTACAGGATAGTTCGCCGGCTTTGATCCGCTCCACCGAAATACGAAACTGGCGCCTTTCAGGGCTCGGCAGAAAGCATTGAATTCAATGATGGTCGTGCCTTCCGCGCAATCATTCCCACTCGATCGTGCCCGGTGGCTTGGACGTTATATCGTACACGACGCGGTTGACGCCGCGCACTTCGTTGATGATGCGGGTCGCCACTCTACCGAGGAATTCATGGCTGAACGGATAGTAGTCCGCAGTCATGCCGTCGCTAGAGGTTACCGCCCGCAAGGCCAGCACCTTGTCGTAACTGCGTCCATCGCCCATCACGCCGACGCTGCGCACCGGCAGCAGCACGGCGAAAGCTTGCCAGATGGCGTCGTAGAGCCCGGCATTGCGGATTTCCTCGAGGTAGACCGCGTCGGCATGGCGCAAGATGCTCAGCGCTTCGTCCGTAATTTCGCCCGGGATACGAATGGCAAGGCCGGGCCCGGGAAACGGATGGCGGCCCACGAAGGCGCTGGGCATCCCCAATTCGTGGCCGAGCGCCCGGACCTCGTCCTTGAACAACTCGCGCAGGGGCTCGATTAGTTTCAGCTTCATGCGCGCCGGGAGTCCGCCGACATTGTGGTGCGACTTGATGGTGACGCTCGGCCCGCCGGTCGCCGAGACGCTCTCGATCACGTCGGGGTAGAGCGTGCCCTGCGCCAGGAAGTCCGCGCCGCCCAGCTTGGCCGCTTCGACATCGAAGATGTCGATGAACGCCGCGCCGATGATCTTTCGCTTGGCTTCCGGGTCGGTGACCCCCGCCAGCTTGCCAAGGAACGTTTCGCCCGCATCGACGTGGATCAGCGGGATATTGTAATGGCCGCGGAACAGGCCGACCACCTCGTCCGCCTCGCCCTGGCGCATCAGGCCGGTATCGACGAAGATGCAGGTCAGCCGGTCCCCGATCGCTTCGTGCAGCAGGACGGCGGTGACCGCGCTGTCCACCCCGCCCGACAGGCCGCAAATGACCTTGCCGCTGCCGACCTTCTCGCGCGCGGCCTGGATCGCCTGCTGCTTGAACGCCGCCATGGTCCAGTCGCCGCCGCAGCCGCAGACCTTGTGGGTGAAGTTGCGGAGCAGCGCCGCGCCAGCGGGGGTGTGGACCACTTCCATGTGGAACTGCGTCGCGTAGAAACGGCGCGCCTCGTCGGCGACGGCGGCGAACGGCGCGCCGTCGCTCGAGGCAACCACGCTGAAACCAGGCGGCAACGCGGTGACGCGGTCGCCATGGCTCATCCAAACTTGTTCGCGGCCGCCGATTGGCCAGACGGCATCGAACAGTCCGCAGGCGCCGGTCACCGTGACGAAGGCGCGGCCGAACTCGCGGCTTTCCCCCGGCTCCACCGTGCCGCCCAGCACATGGCACATCGTCTGCTGGCCATAGCAGATGCCCAGCACCGGCAGGCCCAGCTCGAACAGCCAGGGCGGCGCGTTGGGCGCATCCGGCCCGATCACGCTGTCAGGGCCGCCGGAGAGGATGAGGCCCTTGGGCGCGAACGCCGCAAGCCGCTCCTGCCCGATGTTCCATGGCATGATCTCGCAATAGACGCCGCCTTCGCGCACGCGGCGCGCGATCAGCTGGGTCACCTGGCTCCCGAAATCGAGGATCAGGATGCGGTCGCGGTGAAGTCCGTCGGCGTGGAGGTCATATAGCTGCATGCGCCTTGGTAGCGAAGCGGAGGCACTCCGCCAAGCTCCTATCCGCCGGACTGGCGGCCCCAGAACATGAATGCCACGGCCCCGAGCAGACAGCAGAACGCGCCCAGGTAGTTCCAGCGCAGCTTATCGCCGAGGTATAATACCGAAAAGCCGGCAAAGACGATCAGGGTGATGACTTCCTGGATGATCTTCAACTGCGCCGGACTGAACTGGTTCGAGCCGATGCGATTGGCGGGGACCTGGAAACAGTATTCGAAGAAAGCAATCCCCCAGCTTACCAGGATCACCAGCCACAGCGGTTGATCCTTGAATCTCAGATGGCCATACCAGGCAAAAGTCATGAATACGTTTGAGCAGCATAGCAGCAATATGGTCTTCATGGCATTTCAGGACCGGGATCGGTGTTTTCGTCTGCTGTCGTCTCTACGATACCGTTATCGCTAGTCCCCGATTTCCGTTCCAGAACCGCCGTGAAGAACCCGTCTGTCCCATGCCGTGCGGCGCTGAGGCGCAGCATGGCGCCGCCTTGCCAGCCCCGCTCGCCGGGGATGACCTGCCGCCACACGGTGTCGATCGGCAGCAGCGCGAAGCCGGGGTTGGCGGCCAGGAACTGCTCGACGATCGCCTCGTTCTCCTCGCGCAGCAGCGAGCAGGTGGCGTAGACCAGCCGCCCACCGTCCGCCTTCACCAGCGGCGCGGCTTGACCAAGGATCTCAGCCTGCAACTTGACCAGCTCGGTCACTCCGGGGCCGAGCGGGCGCCAGCGCATGTCGGGGTTGCGCCGCCACGTGCCGGTGCCGCTGCACGGCGCGTCGACCAGCACGCGGTCGAAACTGCCGCGTCGCCGCTTCAGCCACGATTTGATCTCGCCGTCCAGGGGACGAGTCTCGACGTTCTGCAACCCCGCGCGCTTGAAGCGGTCCTTGGCGCGATTGAGGCGACTGGCCAGTACGTCGGCGGCGACGAGGCGGCCCTTGTTCGCCATCGCCGCGCCCAGCGCCAGCGTCTTGCCGCCCGCGCCGGCGCAGTAATCCATCACCATCTGTCCCGGCCGCGCATCGGTCAGCAACGCCACAAGCTGCGAGCCCTCGTCCTGGATCTCGATCGCCCCCTGCTTGTACAGCGGGTGCGCCATGATCGGCGGTCGCCCCTTCACGCGCAGGCCGAGAGGGGACAGGTGAGTCGGATTGGCGAAGATACCGCTTTCGGACAGGCGTTGCATCGCCTCGTCGCGGCTCATGACCAGCGTGTTGACGCGCAGGTCGAGCGCCGCGGGCGGGATCTGCGCCTGCATCTCGCGCCCGAACTCCTTGCCCAGCGAGGCATGCAGCATGCCGTCAGCCCATTCCGGACATTCGACGCGGACGGCTTCGGGCATGTCGGGGTGTTCCAGCGTGTGCCCGTCCAAGCGGCGCAGCAGATCGGTCTCGTAGCGGCTGAGCGCGATGGGCCCGAACTTGCCCTCGAACATGCTTTCGATGATTTCCGCCGGCTGGTTGTCCGCCAGGATGGCGTTGGCCAGCGCCCGCGTGCGGGGCGTCACCGTGCCCTCCACGCGCGCGATCCACCAGCCGAGCCGGGCGTGGTGGCGCAGCGTGGCGTAGACCTTCTCCGCGATGAAAGCGCGGTCCTTCGAACCGATATAACGGCGCTCGCGGAAATACGCGCTGGCGGTCGCGTCCGCCGGTTTCTGGATTTCGTAGATCGCCTGAAGAAGTTCGATGATCGCGGCAAGCCGCCCGCCGGGTGTCATGGCCGTGAACTTAGAGGGAAAGCCCCGCCCGTCAAACCTTTCCGCTGTAGTGCGGGCCGCCGTCGCTTTGCGGCAGCACGAAGCGCTCTTGTCCGGACTGGAAGCCCAGCTTGCCGGTCATGTCGCTGCTCGACAGGGCGGAGCGGAACAGGCTTTCCATCTCCTCGCTAGCTGCCTCGGGTACGTTGAACTCGGTACGCACGATGAGGTCAAGGCGTTCGATCCGGCCCTGGCCGTTGCGCAAAAGCCCATCCAACTGCACCGGGCCGAGGCGCTGTGGGTGGATCTCGACGACGAAGCGGGTGCTCGGGGCGGCCTTGCGCTGGCCCGGCTCGTCGTCGACGGGGTCGATCATCTGCCGCACGAACAGCTGCGCCATGTTGATGCCCTGGTCGGTCATCATCGGCACCTGGTAACCGTGCCACGCATCGGCGCGCGGGACCGTCCCCTGCGCCTTGCCGTCGAGGCCGATATCGGCGGCCAGTTGCGTCACGGCGGCGCGAAGCTCGACCCTAGGGTCGATGCCCTCCGGCGAAGGGGAGCCGTCCGGCAGCCGGGCCGTGCCTAGCTGCGGTGCATCCTGAGTGGCCAAGGATGAATTTCCAGCGCTCAGGAAGCGAACGAACGCCTGGACGAAGCCGCCACCCAGCGCCGGAACCGCGCCGGCGAGGAAGCCCGACGCGCCGGGCAGGGCGCGGTCGAGGCTCGCCAGCGTTTGCGTCAACGCCGGCCAGGACGGCTGGCGCGAGATCGTTAGCGGGGTGCGGTCCAAGGCGGCTGGCGCCCCGCTTGAAAGCTGTCCCGGAACGACGGCAGCGCTGCCCGCGACAGGTTGATCGGGCAGTTTCTGCAGCACAAGGCCAGTGCCAACGCTGGTCGCCACCGCCTGATGCACCAGCAGCGGGCCGTCCTCGGTTTCCAGAAGTGGCTGGCCGCCTGGCGTCTGCGCGACCACGGTGGCCGAAAGGGTGGTTGGACCCTGCGATGCCGCTTGCGGCGTTTGCAAGGCCATCCTCGCCGGAGGTGCTTGCCCCAAGGCCAAGGGCGCGCTTGGCGGATCGGGCGGCTCGACGCTGAGCACCATGAAACTCTGCGTTACTTGCGTCGGGGCCACGTTCGGCAGGACGCCTCTTGTCAGCACGGGGGCGCCCTGGCTGGCCGCTTCCTGCGCGGCAAGGGCATTCGCCGACGGTGTGACCATTGGCTCGCCCGTCTCCGGCGGCAAGGGCGAAAGCGCCGGTGCCGGCTGTTGTTGTAGAAGGGCGAACTGCGCCGCTGCGGGCGACTGCGACTGGGGAAAGATGAATTGCGGCGTGCTGGACGGCTGGGCCTGAGCGGGCAAAGGGGCTGCGTCGTCCTTTTCCGTGTTCGCCGGTACGGCGGGGCTGTCGCGGTCGCCGGTCGGCGCTGCGACGTAGGTCGGCGCGACGGCGCTGGACAGCAGCACCGCGGTCGGCACGGAAGCAGCTACGGATGAACTGGTTCCCGAGGCCGGCGCGGACGCGCCGACCGGCGGCGGCGCGGTCGCGGCGGTGGAATGCGTGTCCTCCAGCGGCGGCGCTGTGATGGCCGTCGGCAGCGCGGTTGCGGTCAGCACCTGTCCGACCGTCAGCGGCTGCAACGCCGCCTGCGACTGGACTTGCTGAGCCGATTGCAGCGTGGCTGCGGCGGCATCGGTCTGTTGCGTCGCTTGCGGCGTGTTCGCGCTCTGCCCGGCCAGGATGCTGGCGGTCGGCGGGTTGCCGGGCTGGATGACGACCGTAACAGTTCCCTGCGGCAGTTGCACCGTGTCCTTGGGCAGGCTGACGGTCAGTGGCCCGGCGGCGGTCTGCACCACCGCGGCGCCGTTCTGCTCCTGACTGGTGACGGTACCGCTGACCGCGACGGTATGGCTGAGGTTAAACAGCGGCGCTGGCGCGGCGCTGACCGGACCGGCGGCGACCACCTGCGACAAATCCTTGATCAGCTGCCCCGTAAGGGCCGCCTGCAACGAAGCGCCGGCGGCCGAGAGGATGTCGCTCACCTCAAATCTGCCCGAGCGTCTTGATGCGCGCCTTGGGATGGATCTCGACCTGGCTCATGACTACCGTTTGCGGGCGGAAGCGCTCGACGATGGAGCGGACGTAAGGGCGGATCGTGGCGCTGGTCAGCAGCACGGGCGCGTCGCCGTTCTGGGCCAGCTGCTCGTATTTCTGCCGCACGGCGGTGATGAAGGCCTGCAGCTTGGATGGCGCCATCGACAGGGTTTTTTCCTCCCCCTGGCCGTGCAGCGCCTCGGCGAAGGCCTGTTCCCATTCCGGCGACAGCGGCAGCAGAGGCACGAAGCCTGCGCCGTTGACGTTGGCCTCGCACAGCTGCCGCGCCAGGCGCGCGCGCACCAGCTCGGTCGTGTTCTGGATGTTGCGGGTGTGGCTGCTCGCCTCCTGCACGCCTTCCAGGATCGTCGGCAGGTCGCGGATCGACACGCGCTCGGACAGCAAATGCTGCAGCACGCGCTGCAGCCCGCCGAGGCTGACCTGCGCCGGGATCACATCGGCGACCAGCTTCTGGTGCGCCTTGTCCAGCTCGTCCAGCAGCTTCTGCGTCTCGGCATAGGACAGCAGCTCGGCGAGGTTGTCCTTGACCACCTCGGTGATGTGCGTGGTGATGACGGAGGCGGGATCGACAACGGTGAGGCCCTTGAAATGCGCTTCCTCGCGGTAGGTTTGCGCGATCCACATCGCCGGCAAGCCGAAGGTCGGCTCGGTGGTGACCTCGCCGGGCAGCGAGATCGGCGCCCCGCGCGGGTCCATGCACAGCAGCATGTTGGGGCGGATGTCGCCGCGCGCCGCCTCGATCTCCTTGATGCGGATCACGTAGGTGTTCGCGCCCAGCTGCAAATTGTCCTGTATGCGGACAGAGGGCAGGACGAAGCCCATGTCGCCCGCCAATTGGCGGCGCAGGCCCTTGATCTGATCGGTCAGGCGGTTGCCGTTGCTGCCGTTGACGAGGCTGAGCAGGCCGTAGCCCAGCTCTACCCGGATGTGATCGATGGCCAGCGCCGTGGCGATCGGCTCCTCGCCCACCGGCAAGGCCGTTCCAGGCTTCGCCGCCGCGGCCGCTTCGGCTTCGGCGATCGCCTTGTTCGATTTGCCGATGCGGTAGGCGAGCACGCCGGTGATGACCGACAGCGCGAGGAACGGCAGCTTCGGCATGCCGGGCAGCGCGCCGAGGCCAAGCAGCAGCATCGACGACAGGCCGAGCGCGGTCGGGTAGTTGCTGAACTGGCGGATCAGCGCCTGGTCGGTCGAGCCGCTGACACCCGCCTTGGACACCAGCAAGCCGGCCGAGACCGAGACGATCAGCGCGGGGATCTGCGTCACCAGCCCGTCGCCGACCGTCAGAAGCGTGTACGATTGCGTCGCCTGCTTGAAGCTGAGGCCCATCTGCAGCGTGCCGATGATGATCCCGCCGATGATGTTGACGGCGGTGATGATCAGCCCCGCCACGGCGTCGCCGCGCACGAACTTGGATGCGCCGTCCATCGCGCCGAAGAAAGTGCTTTCCTCCTCCAGCTCCTTTCGGCGTTTGCGCGCGCCCGCCTCGTCGATCAGCCCGGCGTTCATGTCGGCGTCGATCGCCATCTGCTTGCCGGGCATGGCGTCGAGGGTGAAGCGCGCCGCGACCTCGGCGATGCGCGTCGAACCCTTGGTGACGACGACGAAATTGACCACCAGCAGGATGCCGAAGACGATGACGCCGATGACGTAGTTGCCGCTGACGATGAACTGGCCGAACGCCTCGATGACGTGCCCGGCGGCGTCCGACCCCTCGTTGCCGTGTGCAAGGATGATGCGCGCAGAGGCGACGTTGAGCGCAAGGCGCAGCAGCGTCGTGATCAGCAGCACGGTCGGGTAGGTGGAGAACTCGAGCGGTTTCCTGATGAACAGCACCGTCATCAGGATCATGACGGAGGCTGTGATCGAGATCGCCAGGCAGAAATCCAGCAGCCAGGTCGGCATCGGCAGCAGCAGGATCGACAGGATCGCGACCACGCCCATCGCCAGCGCGATGTCGCCGCGCTTGGCATAGGACATGAACTTCTGGATGCGCGCGCCGGGGGATATGCCGCCGGCGGTGGAGGCTTCCCCGGCGCCGGTCGCGATGGCGGGTACGTCATCCATTCAATCAGACCATCGCATGTTCGGCGGCACCGTCGCCCGCCATGCCGCTTGTCGGCAGGGGAACGGGGATGCCGCTGTCCTGGTACTCGCGCAGCTTGTTGCGCAGCGTGCGGATCGAGATGCCGAGGATGTTGGCGGCGTGCGTGCGGTTGCCCAGGCAGTGGCTCAGCGTGCCGATGATCAGGTCCTGCTCCATCTTCGCCACCGTCTGCCCGATCATGCCCAGCGGCGGGGCGGCCGCGGTCGCCAGCGTAACGACTTCCGACACGACCGGGGCCGGGGCGGGCTCCGGCTGCTTCATGCCGACGGGCGGAGCGCCCGAGACGAGGATCGCTTCCGGCCCGACCGTGGCACCAGTCGCCAGCAGCACCGCGCGGTGCATGGTGTTCTCCAGCTCGCGCACGTTGCCGCGCCAGTGATGCGCCTGCAGCTTGGCCAACGCCGCCCCGCTCAGCTCGCGCGGGTCGAGGCCGTTCGACGCGGTGTATTTCCTGGCGAAGTGTTCCGCCAGCGCGGGGATGTCCTGCGGACGGTCGCGCAAGGGGGGCAGCATCAGGGTGATGACGTTCAGGCGGAAATAGAGGTCTTCGCGAAAGTTTCCGGCCTGGACCTCGTCCTCGAGGTTCCGGTTGGTTGTCGCCAGAAGGCGGATGTTGACCTTGACCGGGCCCGCGCCGCCGACGCGGTCGATCTCGCGCTCCTGGATCGCCCGCAGCAGCTTGGCCTGCAGGCGCGGGTGCATCTCGCTGACTTCGTCCAGCAGCAGGGTGCCGCCATTGGCTTCCTCGAACTTGCCGATCCGCCGCGCGATCGCGCCGGTGAACGCACCCTTTTCGTGACCGAACAATTCCGATTCCAGCAGGTGTTCCGGGATTGCGGCGCAGTTTACGGATACGAACACGCCGTCCTTGCGCTTGCTTTTGCGGTGCAGGAAGCGGGCCATCACTTCCTTGCCGGTGCCCGATTCGCCGCGGATCAGCACGGTCGCGTCCGAAGGCGCGATCTGCGCCGCCATGTCCAGCGATGCTCGGGTCACGGGATCGGAGGCGATCACCGTCTCGTTCTCTTCCGACACCGCTTCCAGCACGGCGGCGATCAGCTCGGCGTTGGGCGGAAGCGGCAGGTATTCCTTGGCTCCGGCGCGGATGGCGCGCACGGCCAGGCTTGCGTCGGTGCCAATGCCGAATGCGACCACCGGCGAGTGGATGCGTTCAGCCTTGAGCGCGGTTATGAAGCCGGCGATGTCCAGCTTAACGTCGATCAGAACCAGGTCGGCGCCCTTGCCGGCCCGCAGCGCCGCCAGCGCCATCGCCTCGTCCTCGGCATGGCTGACCTTGGCGCCGCGCGCCATGGCGATGCGGCCCGCTTCCGTGATATGGCCCTGCAAGGTCCCGACAAGCAACAGGCGCATGGAAGTTACCGTTCGTTCTTGATGATTTCGGTCATGGTGACGCCCAGCCGGTCGTCGACCACCACCACCTCGCCGCGCGCGACAAGACGGTTGTTCACGTAGATGTCGATCGCTTCGCCGACCTTGCGGTCCAGCTCGACCACAGCGCCGCGGCCCAGCTTGAGCAACTGGCTGACCTGCATGTTTGTGCGGCCGAGAACCGCGGAGATCTGGACGGGGATGTCGTAAATCGCTTCCAGGTCCTTTCCGGCGTGCGAAAAGCCGGTGATCTGTTCGGCCATGGATTCGGGACCGGCGCTTGCGCCGCTGCTATCGATGTCGGCAAGGCTGAGGGGTTCGGTGCTCATCGTTCGCTCTCCTGGGTGATCTCGTTGGGTTTGGCCTTGGGCGCGGGGCGCACGGCAAAGCGGCGCGCGGACGCTTCCATGTCGGCCAGCTGCGCGTCGAAGTTCCAGTCGACGCCGCCGTTGGCCCATTCGATACGGACCTCCGCGCGTTTCAGCGCCGGATCCGCCAAAAGCACCGGCTTGGCGGTGAAACCAGCTTCCGCGATCATCCGGTCGATCTTGCCGCGCACCGGATCCAGCATGGAGTCGTGCAGGCGGATGACCAGCCGCGACTCTTCGGGTCGTTCGTTCAGGCAGCGTGCGATCAGCGTTTCGATCTCGCGCAGGGCGCCGGCTTCCGCCATAGCGGGCAGCACCTTGCGCGCAACGGCTGCCGACAGCTTCACCGCTTCGGCGGCAATGAAGTCGCGCTGGCTTTTCTGCTCGGCGATCACGGTTTCGGTTTCGGCCAGGATACGGCCGAGCAGGCGAACCACGTCGCCGTCGATCGCTCCCTGGGTTTCCTCGACGCCGCGGGCAAAGCCTGCTGTCTCGCCTTCCAGTCGCGCCAGCATCATGTCTTCATGGGTGAAAGTCGGGTCCGGCACGATCTCCTCGAAGACTTCCGATACGGCCTCGACCGCATCGAAATCGTCGAACTGGAATTTCTGCACGGCAGTCCGCCGCGCGGTGTCGAAGGGATGCTGCGTCATCAGTACACCAGCTCGTCTTCGCCGCGGCCGTCGCTCAGAACGACTTCGCCGCGCGCCTGCAGTTCCTTGGTGGTGAGAATGATGGATTGCTGCGCCTCGTCCACGTCCTTCAGCCGGACGGGACCCATCGCGGCCATGTCCTCGCGCAGGATCTTGGCGGCGCGTTCGGGCATATTCGAGAAGAACAGGTCGCGCACCGTTTCGGGCGCTCCCTTCAGAGCCAGTGGCAGTTTGGAGCGGTCGATGGCGCGCAGCACCACCTGGATGCTGTTCTGGTCGAGCTTGGCCATGTCCTCGAACGTGAACATCAGCGACTTGATCTTCTGCGCGCTGTCGCGGTTGCGCTCCTCCAGCGCGGTGATGAACCGGCTCTCCACCTGGCGGTCGAGGTTGTTGAAGATTTCGGCCATCATCTCGTGCGCGTCGCGGCGGCTGGTCCTGGCAAGGCTGCTCATGAACTCGGTGCGCAGCGTCCGCTCGACGTCGTCCAGCACTTCCTTCTGCACCGCTTCCAGGCGCAACATGCGCATGATGACTTCCATGGCGAAGGTTTCCGGCAGCTGCGCCAGCACATTGGCGGCGTGTTCCGGGCGGATCTTGGTCATGACCACCGCAACGGTCTGCGGATACTCGTTCTTCAGGTAGTTGGCCAGAACCGCCTCGTTGACGTTGCCCAGCTTGTCCCACATCGTCCGTCCGGCGGGGCCGCGAATGTCGTCCATCATCTGGCCGACCTTGTTCTTGTCCATGAAGCTGGCCAGCAGGCGCTCGGTCGATTCCAGCGAGCCGATCAGCGACCCAGTGTGCGAGACCTGCTCGGCAAATTCGATCAGCAGGCGCTCGACCACGGCGGACGTCACCTTGCCGAGGCTGGCCATGGTGATCGAGATTTCCTTGATCTCGTCCTCGTCCATGAAGCTGAACACCTTGGCCGCCTGGGTTTCGTCCAGCGACAGGATGAAGACGGCGGCTTTCTCCGCGCCGCTCAGCCCGCGGAAATCTTCACGGATGCGAATGGCCATTGCTTATGACTCCTGGTACATCCAGCCGCGGATGATCGACACCGCCTCGCTGGGGTGCTTGTCGACAATTTCGCCGATCTTGCGCAGGGACGAGGCGCGGACCCGGCCCTCGACGCGGGAGAGATTGATCATGGTGTCGTCCTCCGCCCCGTCCCCGGTCAGCAGCGCGGTCGTGCCGCCGGGCTGCTCGAGGGCTTCCATGCCGCCGCCGGGGGACGGCCCCCCGAGCGCCTGCTGACCCCCTAAGCCCGCCAAGGCCAGTGCTGCCGTGCCGTCGCCGCTTTCGGGTGCCTGTCCCAGCCTGGACAGGATGGGGCGAACCACCAGCAGCACGACCAGCAGGGCGACGATGCCCAATACGGCGGTTTCGGCAAGGTGTATGATGTCGGTGCGCTCGAACCCGGCGATAGTCGTGTCGGGCAGCGCGGTCCCGGCATCGGTATCGGTGACGAATTTCATGTTGGCGACGTCGATCACGTCCCCACGCTTTGCATCGTAGCCGGCGGCGGAGCGCACGATAGCCTCGATCTGCGCCATCTCGTCTTTCGAGCGGGGCGCGTAAGTGGTCTTGCCATCGGCGTCCGTGCCGTGTAGGTGCCGTCTACCAGTACGGCGATGGACAATTTCTTGACCTCCCCACCCTGGCGGACCTGCGTACGGGTGGTCTTGCCGATCTCGTAGTTCGTCGTCTCTTCCGACCGCGTGCCCTTGGTCGTGCTGTTCGTACCGCTGCCACCGGTCGCCGCCGCGCCGGGCACGTTGTTGGCGACCGACACGGACGCTGTCCTTCTGGCTGTCCTGCGCGTCGTTCTTCTCGTCGACCGTCTGCGTCGAGCGCACAACCTGCTGGTCGGGATCGAACGTTTCCTGGTTGGTGCTGACCTTGTCGAAATCCATGTCGGCGGTCACCGTCGCTCGGACCTTTCCGTCGCCCACCGTGCGGCCGACCAGCGTTTCGATCTCGTTCGACAGGCGCTTTTCGTAGGAATGGCGCATCTCATCGTCGTTCGCGGCCTGCGCGTCGTCGCTGTCGCTGTCCTCGGGTCTGGCGAGCAGGTTGCCGTGGTCGTCGACGATCGAGACCTGTCCGGGCTTGAGTTGCGGCACGGCGGAGGCAATCAAATGTTGCACCGCCGATATCTGCTCGCGGCTCAGGCCGGCGCCGGGGCGCAGCGACAATACGACGCTGGCGGTCGCCTGCTGCTGGTCGTGGCTGAACAGCTCGCGCTTGGGCAGTACGAGGTGGATGCGGGCGCTCTTGACCGGCGCCAGGCTGGAAACGGTGCGCGACAGTTCGCCTTCCAGCGCGCGAACCTGATTGAGGTTCTCCATGAAGCTGGTGGTGCCGAACCCCTGGTTCTGGTCGAAGATCTCGTGGTAGCCGAACGATCCGCCGCTTGGCAGGCCGTCCTGCGCCAGCGCCATGCGGGCGCGCCCCACTTGGTCCGCAGCGACCTTGATCGACGTGCCTTCCGGGTTGACTTCGAACGGGATCTTCAAGGCGTCGAGCTTCTGCCCGACAGCGCCTGCGTCGCTGCTGGAAAGGTCGGTGTAGAGCACGCTCATCGGCTCGGCGGACATGCGGCTCATCAGGAAGATGAAGAAGCCGACCAGCACGATGGCGACGATCCCCATCACGGCCAGGCGAGCCGTGCCGATACTGCGCATGGTGTTGAGATAGCTGCTCACCGGAACCTCGCGGACTCTTACCCTTCAGTCCCGGTGAGTTTTAACCATGATCCGTAAAAACGCCGTTAAGCGTGGGAAAATTTTGCCTAGTCTTGTTCCAGGCTCGGTCT
Source organism: Alphaproteobacteria bacterium (assembly GCA_965199265.1). Lineage (GTDB taxonomy): Bacteria > Pseudomonadota > Alphaproteobacteria > CALMVH01 > CALMVH01 > CBDAQV01. The sequence goes on from CBDAQV010000012.1 coordinate 168,281, forward strand.
GCCCGCTCTTCACTTTACCTTTACACAGCTCCTACTCTTCGCTCTGGCGAACCAGTTGCAGATAGTTCTTCATGCCGCGTTCGATCGGCTTTTGCGGCGCGGTCCAGGCCGGACGGTAATGCTGGATGCGCGTCGCGCGCAGGCCGCGCATGCCGTGATGCTCGATCAAGGTCTGCCACGACTGGAACTCCTCGACGGAAAGCGAGTAGCGCTCGCACGCTTCGTCCAAGGTCAGCAGACCGGCGCGGATGCAGGCGACCAGGCTGGCCTTGCGCTTGGTCACCCAGCGTTTCGTATCGGCGGGCGGCAGGTCATCGATCGTCAGTGGGCGGCCCTCGGGCCCGAACACCACGCGAAGCGGCTGCTCATGGCCGGTTGTCACTATCGTCATTTTCCCCTCACGACTTGCTGTAATGAGGACACTGTACCTATTCCCCTTTAAAAAGGTGCTAAATAACTATTTCCAAGTAGTTAGGAGCATAGGACTGGTTTTTATTGAGTTTTTGAATACTAAAATAATAAAAATAGATCAAAAATAGAAAGCATTTTAAATTCATTATTGAGGCCAGTGTTTTCCGGAACGGATGCGGCCCGTACGGCCGAACCCGCGCCTTGCATTCCCTGCATGCTCAGCCAAGGACGCCATCCACCGGTTCGCATGTGGCTCACGTCATTCATCAATCGCCGTTCCGTACAACAATGCGAACTTCCCAAACTACAGATGAGATACGAAAACTATTGACATATAAACCCTGTTGTTGTACACGTTACCATAACGACCAGAATGTTCGTGGAGAAGACGAGATGATCCTATCATCCTTGCAGGGTAACGAAGCGTCCTTGGCCCTCGCGAAACCCCCCGTCGCCGGCAGTTCCGTTCCGCCGAGCGCAAGCGCTGCCGCACAGGCGACCGCGGTTGGCAAGACCTATTATTTCAGCCCGGCGCTGGTGATCGATCCGAAGTCGGGGACCGACGTGCTTGAATACCGCAACAGCTCTACGGGCGCGGTGACCAACCAATACCCGTCCGAGCAGGACATAAAGGCCTACTCGCAGCACAGCATCAAGCCGGATGTGTCTCAGGCCGGGTCCGACGCGGCACCAGTCGAGACCGCAAGCTTGCCGGCGAGCGGCGCGGCCGCGGCAGCGACGGTCCCCCTGCAGGCCGCGCCGGATACCGCCAAACCCGAATTGGTTTCGACCGGGATCGTGGTCTGACTGGCTCAGGAAAGCTCTTCCGCCAGGGATAAACGTTTGACCATGGTTTCGCCCCGCTTCAGGCGAGCGGCGATCTCGTGCCAGATCGCGCGGTTGCACTCGACCGTCCCGTCCAGGAACAGAGGATCGGGCAAACGCGCGCCCTGCGTCGATAGGGCCGTCAGGGCCGCCCGGCGTTCGAGCCATGGCTGCAGGTACCCGTTTGCCCGCACGTCGGCGTAAGCGGCGAGCAATCCCGTTCGGACAAAGCACGAAGAGTAGGAGTTGGTCGCCTGGACGGCGCTCTGCATCATCGACACAAGCCAGCTTCGCAAATCTCCGTCCCGCAGCGCGATGGAGTCCCATTCAGGCAGGACGGGCAGGAACGGAAGGTCCAGCGTCGCGAAGCGCTCATTGTCCTGTTGCGCAAGGACGGTTTCGCATACGACAGCCGTCAACGGCTTGCGGCCGAGGCTCGGCCAGACACGTCCAAGGGTAAGCGCATGGGCGAAAGGAGAGTTATCGCAGAAGTTCCCGTCGACCCAGCACCTGGCTCGCGCAAGCCTCGCCGCGCGTTCAGCGCGTGGCAAGTTCCTGTCCTGAGCCAGCAGGAACTCGGCGCACATCGAATAATAGGCCTCGACCATCGGCGTGCGCTGGGCCGCTGTAAGCCCTGCAAGGGCAGGGAACGCCCGCACGACGGCAAGGTCCCGAAAATGGTTCAGGAACACATCCGGATCGGCAGCGGGGTAGGGAAAGGCAAGTTCTTCCTCTGTTACCAAAAGCCCGTCTGCATGCAGAGATTTCGCCCGGTCCGGCTTGCACATGAGTACGTTGAGCGCCACCTCTCCATGATCACGCGGGCGAAACGGAATCAGCCAATCGGCATCCGGCAGCAAGCAGTAACGCTCGTAGCCAAGCTCCGTCAGAATCTGGACGCCGCGCATCGATTCCGACACTTCGATCATCACCACCGGGCTTTCGCAGGCAAGGAAGGTCGATGCGCCGATCAGAACCTGCTCCTCGAACCCTTCCGCGTCCAGCTTAAGGAAGTCGGCCCCCTTTAGTTCGCCTTGGCTGTAAAGCGCGTCCAGGCTTTCCTGTCTGACCTCCAGCGCGCCGTCAGCCTTCGCCGTCGATACCGTGTTCAGCTCGGAGCTGTCGCCTTGGCTCAGCCATATGCTGCCACGCTCCGATCCTGCCGCCGCCTCGTACAAGGTGACATTGCCAAGCGCGTTGATGCGCAGGGATTCCTTGAGAAGCCGCGCTGAAACCGCGCCCGGCTCGAAGGCCCAGACATGTCCGTCGTTGCCGATCTGCCGCGCGCAGAGCAGCGTGTAGAAGCCGCAATTGGCGCCGACGTCCACGATTTTCATCCCGGGCCTGGCAAAGGCGCGCACGAAGTTCGTCTCGGACTCGAACCAGGTCTCCTGTTCTAGGAATATATAAGGGCTGATCTGATCCAGCCGGTTTTCGGCAAAGATCGTGAACCCGTCGGAGACTTGCAAACGCAGTGCTGACACCATCTATGCGGCTCCAGAAAGCAACCAGTTAGCGGTCATGGTGTCGCGGCATGACGGCACGAGCAGGGAAATGGGCGCAAACATTTACCGCGTATTAATGTGATTATGGCAGAGTCTTCCCATCGCAGAAGCGGTTGGCCACGAAGGCCATGATTCGCATCGTCCAGAAAGGAACATCCCATGTCCAACTTTTCAATCAACACCAACGTGGGCGCACAGGTTGCGCTTACCAGCCTTTCCACCATCCAGACCAACCTCAACAAAGTCCAGAACGAAGTCTCCACCGGTGACAAGGTGTCCGATGCTCAGGACAACGCGGCGGTCTTCGCCGTCGCCCAGGGCGTTCGCTCCAACCTCGCCGCTTACGACTCCGTCAACACCGCGTTGAACGACGGCCAGAGCCTGACCAACGTCGCCATCACCGGCGCCACCGCGGTCTCGAACCTGTTGACCAACATCACGAGCAGCCTGACCGAGCTTTCCGACGGCAGCATCAGCGACCAGCAGCGCCAGACCTATACGGCAAACCTGAAGTCGCAGATCGACGAGGTCCAGACCTTCATCAACGGTTCCACCTACAACGGCATCGACCTGCTGAACGCGAATGGCGGCACGTCCACCAACGCGGTCAGCAACGGCGGGTTCACGGCCTTCACCTCGGCCGCGAACGTCAGCGTCCTGTCGGGCCTGGGCGGAAACTCGTTGACGATCCATGCGCAGAACCTGACCGGCGGCACTGCCGGCACGGACGGCTTCCTGGGCCTTGCCCGCCTGGTCTACCAGGTGGCGACGGCTTCAGGATCGGCCGCCGCGACCGTCACGGGCAACGACACGGTATCGAGCGCCTTCCTGGCAAACAATGCCAGCGGCCTGATCTCGCGTTCGGAAGTGAACCAGCAGGAAGCGGTTGCCGCCCTCGCTGCCGTCAGTGCCTCGGCAAGTGCCTACCTGACGGCGGCTACGGCCACCGCCGGCGTGGCATCGGTGTTCGGCGGCGCCCTGGCGAACTTCACCAACCAGGTGAACACGGCCCTGGGCACTCTCGGTGCCGACAATAGCAACATCCAGCTGCAGATCACCTTCGTGCAGAGCCTCAGCGATGCGGCCAACACGGGTCTCGGCAACCTTGTTGACGCCGACCTGGCACAGGCCAGCGCTTCGCTGACCGCCCTGCAGACCCAGCAGCAGCTGGCGACGCAAGCGCTCTCGATCGCCAACTCTCAGCCGTCGAACATCCTCAGCCTCTTCAAGGGCGGTTGATCAAGACCGGGTCAACCGGCATCGACACGGGAAACAGGCGCCTCCGGGCGCCTGTTTTCGTTTGCGGAGGAGGTGCCGGCTACCCACAAACCTTGACTTTCCAAAGGTTGCTGGTTACGAACCCCCTTGGCTGGCGCGGGTCCGGCAAAACGGATGGGAAACCAGGTGGACTCACCAGCAACGGAGAAGACGACCGCCGCTGCGGGAGCGAGGCCTTGCTTCGCATCGTTCTGGCATGGACCCGATCTGTCGGCTTTCGAACGTGCGTGCATACGCTCGTTCACCGCGCGCGGGTACGATTTTACCGTCTTCAGCTATGACCAGATCGCGAACCTGCCCGCCGGGGCGAAACGCGGCGACGCCGGCGAGATTACCGACGCCAAGTATCTCCAGGCCTTCATCGTCGACGGCAAGCCGTCGATCTCGCATTTCACGGATTATTTCCGCCTGGTCATGTTCCAGAAAACGGACCTGATCTGGGCTGATGTCGATCTGGTGCTGTTGAAGGATTTCGTGGTTCGCAGCTCCCGGATCGTCGCGGGGTACGAGACGACATCAAGTATCTGCAACGCCATTTTAAAGCTGGACAACGCCGATCCGCGCCTGGCGGAAAGCATTTCCGAAATCAAGCATATGGCCGGAGAGAACCTTTTCTGGGGCGCGACCGGGCCGAAACTGCTGACCAGGATCTACGGCTCGGCGCTGACCGGGGAAGCGCAGCCGCCAAAGGCCTTCTACCCGATTCCCTACGACGACTATTACAAGGTGTTCCTGCCGCAGTTCAAAGCGGAGTGCGAAGGGAAGTGCCAGGGTTCGCTGACCCTTCATCTGTGGAACAATCTTGTCGACAAGACCGGTATATGGAAGAAGATAGGTCCCCCGAAAGGGTCATTCCTGTACGATTTGTTCGCAAGCTACGGCGCCGACCAGTATTTTTCGGAGTTCTACCCTGAAAAAGTCATGCGCGTCATGGTCGACAACGCCGTCATGCACGCCGGTCCCGACGCCGGCATACGCAAGGTGCTGAAGTACATAGTTCCCGGAATCCTAAACACGGTCCGCCGCCGTTTCTGATAAGACGCTTGGTCGCGCCTACGCAGTAGGGATTGTATTTCTGGGCCGGCGTGGTACAATTTAGTTATGTCCTTTTTAACCGTGCAACTTAACCCAGTGTTCACGGCCGCGCAGACAGCGACGGATGCCTACGACATCGGCGCGGTCGAACCGCCTCGCTTTCCTGCCGCTCGGGGACGCAAGCGGGATGATCGCCGCCCGGATGCGGCTCAGCCGAGGCCGGGTTCCCCGGTCACGGTGCCGAGGCAGACCGCGCGCGGGACCCTCAGCGACATCACCGTCTAGCAGCGTGCGGCCCTTCAGCCGCAGGCAGGTGCTGCGCCTCGCCCTCGCCCTCGCGCTCGCGCCGCTCATTCTTGACCGCAAGGCAGGTCGGGCGGGCACCGTAAATGATGGAACGACAATCCCGCTTCGCATCCTTGCAACGACGGACCTGCATTGCTGGCTGGAATCATGGGATTACTGCCGCGACGCCGGCACATCGCGTTACGGCCTTGTCAGGCTGGCGGCGCTGATCGCCGAGGCGCGCCGCGAAGCCGCAAACACCGTACTTTTCGATAACGGCGACCTGTTGCAGGGCAACCCTATGGCTGATTTCGTCGCGCGGACGCGCGGCCTGAAGCCGGAGGAAACCCATCCGGCCTTCAAGGCGCTGAACCTTCTTCACTACAACGCCGCCACGCTCGGCAACCACGAGTTCGACTATGGGTTGCCCTTCCTCGAGCGCGCAATATCGGGCGCGGCGTTTCCCTACGTCTGCGCCAACGTCGTGCACAAGGCGACGGGCGAGCCGTATTTCCGTCCCTTCGCCCTGCTCGACCGCACGCTGAAGGACAGCGCGGGGCAGGCGCGCACAATTCGCATCGGCGTTTTCGGCGTGGTGACGCCGCAGGTCACGATCTGGAACCGGCATCAGTTGGGGAATGATGTCACCACTATTGATATCGTCGAGAGCGCCGAAGCCGTGGTGCTCAAGCTGCACGCGGCGGGGGCGCAGCTGGTGATCGCGCTGTGCCACACCGGCTTTGGCCACCCGCCGCACACGCCGGGCGAGGAGAACGCCGCCGATGCGGTCAGCCGGATAAAGGGCGTCGACGCCGTGATCGCCGGCCACTCGCACCGGGTTTTCCCGGATATCTCCTACGCCGAGCTGCCGGATCTCGACCTGACGCGGGGCACGCTGGGCGGCACGCCCGCCGTCATGGCCGGGTTCTACGGCAGCCATCTGGGCGTGATCGACCTGACGCTGGCGCTGGACGGCGGCAAGGTCACGGTTGCGGGCGCGCGGGCGGAAACGCGCACGCTGCAGGGTTCAGGGGCCGCGCCCGACCCGGCGCTCGTCCAGGCGCTTGAAGCCGATCACCGCGCCGCGACCGAGTATGCGCGCCAGCCGGTGGGTATCCTTGAGCAAAGCCTCGACACTTACTTCGCGCTGGTCGCGCCCAGCCCCCTGCTGCGCCTGATCGCCGACGTTCAGGACTGGACGGTGCGGCGCGCCATGGCTGACGAGCCGGAACTGTTCGCAGGACACGAAGCCTTGCCGCTGCTGATAGCGGTTGCGCCGTTCCGGTGTGGCGGCCGCCTCGGGCCAGAGAACTACAGCCGGTTAGAGGCCGGGCCGGTCGCCATCCGCAACGTCGCGGACATCTACATGTACCCGAACGTCATCGAGGTCGTGTCGGTCAATGGCGCGGGCTTGCGCGAGTGGCTGGAGATGTCGGCCCTCGCTTTCCGTCAGATCCATGCCAGCGAGGTAACTGAGCAGGCCTTGCTCGACCGGCAGCGACCTGCCTTCGATTTCGACGTGATCCACGGCATCGAGTACGTCGTCGACGTCGCCCAGCCTCCGCGTTACGGCAAGGGTGGCGCGATACTGAACCCAGCGACACGGCGGATCGTCAGCCTGACCATGAACGGTACGCCGGTGCAGGACGACGACCGTTTCCTGGTCGCGACCACCGACTACCGCGCGTCCGGCGGCGGAAACTTCCCTGGCCTTGATGGCGGCAAAACGGTTTACCGTTCGCAGAGTCAAATGCAGGAGATGATCGTCGCCTACTTGCGCGAACGCGGTCCGGTGAGGGTAGACGCGGACGGCCCATGGCGATTCGCGCCGTTGCCGGACGGCGTCACGGCCGTATTCGAAAGCGCACCCGAGGCGAGCGGAGAAATCCCGCCAGGGTCCGGGATCACGTTCCTGCGAGTTGCCGCGGACGGCTTCGGCCGGTTCAGGCTGGCGGCTTGAGCCGCGCGCCGAAGATCGCGGTGCCGACGCGGACATGGGTCGCCCCGGCGCGAATGGCGGTTTCGAAATCGCCGCTCATCCCCATGCTGAGGCACGACACGCGGCAGCGCCGCGCGATCTCCGCCAGGCGCTGGAAGTACGGCAGGGGATCGACGCCCTCCGGCGGGATGCACATCAGCCCCGCCACTGGCAGGCAATAGCTTTCCTTGCACAGCACCAGGAACGAATCGACGTCGGCGGGCGCGATCCCGGCTTTCTGCGGCTCCTGGCCGATATTGACCTCGATGAAGCACGCGGGCCGCCGCTCCTGCGCCCGCATTTCCTCGCCCAGAAGTTTCGCCAGCTTGGGCCTGTCCACGCTATGGATGGCGTCGAACAGCGCCACCGCTTCCGCCGCCTTGTTGGTCTGCAATGGCCCGATCATGTGCAGTTTCAGGCCGGGATAGCGCGGCTTCAGCGTCCTGAACTTGCGCGCGGCTTCCTGTACCCGGTTCTCGCCGAAAACCATCTGCCCGGCCGCGAGCGCCTGCTTGATCGCCTCAACCGGCTGCATCTTGCTGACGGCGAGCAGCGTGATGCCGTTGGAACTGCGCCCGGCTCCGGTCGCTGCCGCTTCCACGCGACTGCGAACGACGGTAAGGTTGGGGGAGATTTCCGATACCACGTCAGGATAACTAAGCGGTGCTGCCGGTTTTGCTAGCTCTCGGCACAGCGGTGTCGTTCGGGATCTCAGATTTCCTGACCGGCCTTGCCGGGCGTCGCCTGTCTCTCTCGCGGACGATGATGCTGTCCCAAGGCACCGGTACGGCACTGACCCTGGCGTTCGGCCTTTCGCTCGGTGGGCGTCCGACGCCCGGCGATTGCTTCTGGGGCAGCGTTGCGGGGGTCGTGCTGCTCGGCGGGCTGGCGATGATGCTGATTGCCTTGCGCGACGGCAGGATGAGCGAGGTCGCGCCCGTCATGGCCGTCACGGGCGTGTCGGTTCCAGTCCTTTTCAGCCTTTGCGTGGGTAGGCGGTTCGACGTGCCGGTCTACGGCGGAATCGCGCTGGCCATTTTGGCCGTCGCCCTGATCAACCGAAAGGCCGAGGGACAGGAACAACCTAAGGCGACACCGCGCCGGGCGCGTCTGCCGTTGCTTCTGGGCTTTACTTCCGGCGCCGCGTTCGGTCTGTTCAACATCCTTGTCGCGCAGGCGGCGAGCACCCCCGGCATCTGGGTGCTGGTGGTCGCCAACCTGGTGCGGTTCGCATTGCTTGTCGTCGTTACAGCGTTTCTGCTTCTGGATGGCGGGCAGAAGAGTCCATCGCAGGACCGGCGCGGCGGGCCTCTCATGGCCGTCGCTGCGGGTGCAACGGTTACACTGGCGATGGTCCTGTTCCAACTGGGTCTGCACCGCGGCGGCAATGTCGCCGTAATGACCGCGATCGGCTCGCAGGCATCCATCGTCACCGTGGCCTGTGCTTTCCTCGTGCTGAAGGAAGCAATCGGCCGTGTTCAGGCCGGGGCGCTTGCGGCGGCCGTCCTTTCGATCGCGCTGATCGCCCTTGGGACCGCTCCTGGCGCAAGAGGCTAGGACACGCGCCTGGATCAATCACGTTTCGTGTTTGCCCGCTTCAAAGCCGCCGCCGGGCCATGGGTACGTCGCGCCACTTGGCTTCAGAACGGGTTCAGCTTCCTCCACAACGGGACCGCATGCTCCTTCCTGTCATGCTGCTGGATTGCGTTCACCAGGGCCGCGCGACGCGTCGGGTCCAGCGGGTGGTCGAGGATGGTGCCGTTGTTGTTCTCCATGTCTTCGTATTTAGATCCCGCGGGCATACCGAAAATCCTTGGGTCGTGATCGAAGTCTTTGTGAACGAGATCCGACAATTTATCGAAGGCGCCAAGCATGTCTGGCCCCCGGCCAAGATTTACGGCATTCAAGTCTGCGGCACTTTCTTCCGTCCTGCTGAGTAGCGCTACTTTGATCTCGCGGTTAAGAGCCTCCTGCTTTTTTCTAGGAGAAAGGTTTTCGGCGGGCGCTGTCGGAACTTCAAGTGACTCGCCACGCTGGATATACTTTTCGAGATGCCAGAGTTCATGGTCGGCTACGGCAAGAGCTTCGTGGGGCGTTAGCAGGGAGGGTGTGGACCCGAATACGCCGTTCCTGAATGAAATGATCGGTCTTCCATTCACAACCTGCATACCGGCCGCGTCCACGATGCTGAAGGGTACCTGGCCTTGTCGGTCGGGATCGGGGCCGACGATCAGGACATGCGGAGTTTCTTTCAGGCCCATTCTCTTGCAGTCGTTCTGCAGCTGGGCGACGCCGACGTAATCCGGGCCTTTGCCGCGGAAGCGTCCTGCGCCGCAGCGGCGTTGTCGTTCACCAGAACCGCGACCGCGTTGGGAATGAGCGATGCCGAAACGGCTTTTCCCAAAGACCTCAAGAAATCGCGGCGATCGGGCATAAGTGCACTCCTGATCTGCAAATTACAGTTTCCACAGTAAAACACTATGCGGGGGTGAGGCTTGGCGACAGGCGTCCAGCAAGCGGCGCTGGCCAGCGCCGGAAGTGTCCACTAAGCCGCGCTCCGGACAATTGACAACGACGCCGAAGATGCGTAATCCGCCGCGAACAGGTCGATATCCTCATCTTCGCACAAGGGCGGGCAGTCATGGGCAAGGCAAAATTCGAGCGGAACAAGCCGCACTGCAACATTGGGACGATTGGTCACGTGGACCACGGCAAGACGTCGTTGACGGCGGCGATCACGAAGGTTCTGGCGAAGAAGGGTGGCGCGACGTTCACGGCGTACGACCAGATCGACAAGGCGCCGGAGGAGAAGGCGCGCGGGATCACGATCTCGACGGCGCACGTGGAGTACGAGACGGCGAAGCGTCACTACGCGCACGTGGATTGCCCGGGTCACGCCGACTACGTGAAGAACATGATCACGGGGGCGGCGCAGATGGACGGGGCGATTCTGGTGGTGAGCTCGGCGGACGGCCCGATGCCGCAGACGCGCGAGCACATCCTTCTGGCGCGCCAGGTGGGGGTTCCGGCGATCGTGGTGTTCATGAACAAGGTGGACATGGTGGACGATTCCGAGCTTCTGGACCTGGTGGAGCTTGAGATCCGCGAGCTGCTGAGCAAGTACAGCTTCCCGGGGGACGACATCCCGATCACGAAGGGCTCGGCGCTGATGGCGCTGGAGGACAAGTCGCCGGAGATGGGCGAGAACGCGGTGCTGGCCTTGATGGACACGGTGGACGCGTACATCCCGCAGCCCGAGCGCCCGAAGGACCGTCCGTTCCTGATGCCGATCGAGGACGTGTTCTCGATTTCGGGCCGCGGCACGGTGGTGACGGGTCGCGTGGAGCGCGGGATCGTGAAGGTGGGCGAGGAAGTGGAGATCGTGGGGATCAAGGACACGGTCAAGACGGTGGTGACGGGCGTCGAGATGTTCCGCAAGCTCCTGGACCAGGGGGAGGCGGGCGACAACATCGGCGCTTTGCTGCGCGGCACCAAGCGCGAGGACGTGGAGCGCGGGCAGGTTCTGGCGAAGCCGGGCTCGATCAACCCGCACACGCGCTTTGCGGCGGAGGCGTACATCCTGACGAAGGAGGAGGGCGGGCGCCACACGCCGTTCTTCTCGAACTACCGGCCGCAGTTCTACTTCCGGACGACGGACGTGACGGGCCAGGTCCACCTGCCGGCGGGGACGGAGATGGTGATGCCGGGCGACAACATCAGCATGGAAGTCGAGCTGATCGCGCCGATCGCGATGGACGAGGGCCTGCGCTTCGCCATCCGCGAAGGCGGCCGCACCGTCGGCGCTGGCGTGGTGGCGAAGATACTGAAGTGAGGGTGGCCTGGCCGGCCTCATCCCGGGCAAGGGGCGCGTTGCCCCGACGATCCGGGACCGGCGGCTGACGCGTGAGGTCATCCCGGCGACAAGCCGGGACCTCATGCAGGATGGGTTTTCCGAACCAGGACAAGCAGCGCTAGGGTTTCACCTGAACGGCAGGATCGTCCAAAAGATGCGCAACGCGCTCCAACGACGCGCGCGCTCGACCCGTGTTCGATACAAGACCAAGCACGCCGATCATAGCGCCGCAACCGGCCATCAGCCACCAGAACGGATGAGTGGACTCCGGAAACGGCAAGCCCTTTATCCGTCCGGCGCTGACGAAGGTGCCCGCCAGCGCCACGCCAAGCGCGGCGCCGACCTGGCGGCTGGTCGACGCAACCGCGGCGGCGACACCCGCCTGCGCTTTGGGCATGCCGGATACGGCCGTGTTCGTTATGGGCGCATTCACAAGCCCGAAGCCCAGCCCGAAAACCGTGTAGGTCGCCAGCAGGGCCGGTAGCGGCGTGGCAGGGCCGAGCCGCGTGAGCATCGCACCGCTGGCGGCGATCGCGATCCCGGATGCCAGCAAGGACGGGCGTGTGCCATGGGTGGCGACAAGGCGACCGGAAAAAGGAGAGGCGATCATGACCATCAGCGCGATCGGCAAGGTGCAGAGCCCGGTGGCAAAGGCGGACAGGCCGCGGGCGTTCTGCAGGTACAGCGCGTTCAGGAACAGGAAGCCCGCCAGGGCGGCAAAGGCGCAAAGCGCGATCAGCGTCGCGCTGCGAAACGGGATGCTGCGGAAGAAGCGCAGGTCGAGCAAGGGAGACGCACAACGACGTTCGTAAAGCGTGAACAGCGTCGCGCCAAGGGCGGCAATGGCAAAGAACGCAATGATCGGCGCCGAGGTCCAGCCGCTGTGAGATCCTTCGATGACGGCGTAGGTCAGCGACAGCAGCGCCACGATCACCAAGGCCTGGCCGACCGGGTCGACCGGCCTTGCGCGCGGCGCTTTCGATTCCGGCACGAAGCGCATGGCGAGAAACATCGCGGCAAGGCCGATCGGCAGGTTGACCCAGAAGACCGAACGCCAGCCGACGCTTTGCGTCAAGGCCCCGCCCGCCACGGGGCCGATCGCCATCGCGATGCCGACCACGCTGCCCCAGATACCCACGGCGCGGGCACGTGGCTTCGGATCCTGGAAGGTATTGGTGATGATCGACAGCGCCACCGGGTTCAGCATCGACGCCCCCAGAGCCTGCAGTGCGCGAAATCCGATCAGCGCTTGCGCCGTCCAGGCGAGGCTGCACAGGCACGAGCCTGCGGTGAACAGCCCGAGGCCGGTCTGGAAAACAAGCCGCCGCCCGAAACGGTCCGCCGTCGCGCCGGACAGGATCAGCAGGCTTGCGACGACCAGAGTGTAGGCATCGACGATCCACTGCAGTTGGGGGATGGTCGCCTGCAACGCGTTCTGAATGGACGGCAGGGCCACGTTGACGATGGTTGCGTCCATCCCGACGAGCAGCAGGCTCATGCAACAGATGCCGAGCACCAGGTTTGAACCTACGGCGATCGTAGATGACATGGGAAGTACCTTCGGTGGGTTGTTCAGCTGATACGGAGCCATCGCCCCACAGAGCGTTTTTATAACCTTTTAATTTGCCCTCCGTTGGAGAAAGGCGGATTATGATCGTAACAGTAATGTGAAATACGAGGAAGCTATGAGCAGTCGGGCAACTACCCTGATGCAGGAAGAACTGGAACTGGCGTTCATCCGATCCGATGTGTCCAACATGCTCGGACGTAATCTTACCAAGGAGAAGGCCGAGCGCGTCAAGCGAAGCGTTGCCAGGTTTAGCGAAGCGCGCAAGGTAAGCCTTGGAGCTTTGACCGATACGACGGTGGGCATTGTTCGCCTGACCAGCGCAATGCTTGACCAGACTGCGGGGGTGGATATTGCGGAGGCCGAAGACGGCGTCGTCAAGGAAGGTGAGATCGAACGCGACGATACCGACCTGTACGGGCTGCGCTTGTTCGCGCGCGACATGAAGCTGAGCGTCCTGGGGGACTGATACCCGAAATAAATCGTTCAGGGAGCGCAGGAAGCGATCCGACAGCGCGTGTCATCCCCCGTGAAGGAAATCGGTTCAAGGATGCCGGGCAACCTCGACGCCTCAAAAACGCGCGGACCTGAAAATTACCTCTTGAGCTGGCCAACCCTCGCACGTATGAGACGTTCGGTTACATTGGCAGACCCGGTCCACTCCGGAGCGGGCACGCCGATCCAGACATTACAAGGAAGATGGAAATGAAGACTCTCGCCGCCGCCGCCCTGTCGCTGATGCTCGCCGGTTCCGCCCTGCCGGCTTTTGCCCAGACGACCGACATGAACACCACCACGACGACGACCACCAACACGTCCGATGGCATGATGTCCAACAACACCACCACCCATCACAAGAAGACGACCCATCACAAGAAGGGCCACAAGCACTCGATGGGCAACAACACGGGCAACATGGGCAGCTCGACCACGGAAGAGCTGAACAACAGCGAAGCCAGCAACACCACCAAGTAATTCTGGGACAGGCCTGAGGCGTCAAGCCGCAGGCCTGCGGTGTCTGGCGTAAAGCCGTTTGCGGCTTTGCGCCCGGATAAACCGGCGGACCATCCTTGCGGTGGCCCGCCGGTTTTGTTTTTACACCTTGACTCTGCTTTACGCATGACTGGCCGGCGTGGCTCCGATCGGTCCAAAGCGTTACGGATTCTATTTCCACAAAGTGATTGCGTAAGCCCGGTCATGCCGCTAATTGTTCACCCTTCGCGCGCGTATGGAAACATAGGTGCGCGGGCACTTGCGTGCGTCGCGCCTGAGATCGCTGCCTGTCCCGCGGGCAGGCTTCGAAGGGGTGTAGCTCAATTGGTAGAGCGCCGGTCTCCAAAACCGGAGGCTGTGGGTTCGAGCCCCCCCGCCCCTGCCAGGCGGCGAATGCAAGTGGGACTTTGAACGACGGACGGTGCAGTACATGGCTTACGGGTTGCAGGGCGACGGCGTGCGCGGCAAGGCGAGGGTAACCCCCGCCGTGTTCGCTCAGCAGGTAAGGCAGGAAACGGCCAAGATCATCTGGCCAAGCCGCAAGGAAACGGTGATCACGACGGTCACCGTGTTCATCATGGTCACCTTCGCCAGCGTTTTCCTGTACGTCGTCGACCTTGCGATCGCGGTGTCCGTGCGCTGGATTTTGGGATTGGGAGCTTAAACAATGCCGGCGAGATGGTATGTCGTGCACGTGCATTCGGGCTTCGAAAAGAAGGTCATGCAGTCGATTCAGGAAAAATCCGTGAAAGCCCGCATCGCGGAGCAGTTCGAGGAGATCCTGGTGCCGACCGAAGGCGTGACGGAGATCCGGCGCGGCCAAAAGGTCAACACCGAACGCAAGTTCTTCCCCGGCTATGTGCTGGTCAAGATGGACCTGACGGACGAGAGCTGGCATCTGGTGCGCAACGTCGCCAAGGTGACCAACTTCCTCGGCGGCGGCTCGCGGCCGCAGCCGATCAGCGAATCCGAGGCCGAGCGCCTGATCAGCCAGATGAAGGAGGGCGCCGAGAAACCTCGCCGCCCGTCCATCACGTACGAGATCGGGGAAAGCGTTCGCGTCGCCGACGGCCCGTTCACCTCCTTCAACGGCGTGGTCGAGGAAGTGGACGAGGAACGCTCGCGCCTCAAGGTCGCGGTCTCGATCTTCGGCCGTTCCACGCCCGTCGAGCTGGAGTACACTCAGGTCGAGAAAGTTTGATTGCGGCAAGCGATCAAATCCCGGACAGGCGCATGCTGCGCCGTGATCCGGGATCTGTTACCCCGCTTTGACGGGGATGACATCGTAAACTGTCGCGGGAGGTCCGCCATGGCCGCACCGCGACGCTTCCGGAGCCCCCGAATGACGGGTCGGCTCCCAAACAGGAGGTTAGAGCAATGGCACCGAAGAAGATCGTGGGCTTCATCAAGCTCCAAGTCCCGGCCGGAAAGGCGAATCCTTCGCCTCCGATCGGGCCGGCGCTGGGTCAGCGAGGCCTGAACATCATGGAGTTCTGCAAGGCGTTCAACGCCCGCACGCAGGAAATGGAAACCGGGATGCCGATTCCAGTGGTCATCACCGCGTTCGCCGACCGCACCTTCACCTTCGAGATGAAGAGCCCGCCGAACTCGTACTTCCTGATGAAGGCTGCGGGGATCGAGAAGGGCAGCCAGACCACCGGCACGAAATCGTCCGGTCAGATCAAGCGCTCGGCGATCCGCGACATCGCGGGCAAGAAGATGCAGGACATGAACGCGACTACGGTGGAAGCCGCGATGTCGATCCTCGAAGGATCGGCGCGCTCCATGGGTCTTGAAGTGGTGGAGGGCTGACCCATGGCAAAACTCGGAAAACGGCTCAAGGCCGCCCAGGCCAACCTGAGCGTCGATAAGGCGTACGCGCTGGGCGAGGCGGTCAAGCTGGTGAAGACCAACGCCAGGGCCAAGTTCGATGAAACCGTCGAAATCTACATGAACCTCGGCGTCGACCCGCGCCAGAACGACCAGAACGTGCGCGGCGTCGTGCAGCTGCCCAACGGCACCGGCAAGGACGTGCGCGTCGCCGTGTTCGCTAAAGGAGATCGCGCCGAGGAAGCGAAGGCTGCCGGGGCCGACCTGGTCGGGGCGGAGGACCTCGCCGACCGCATCCAGGCAGGCGAGATGAACTTCGACCGCGTGATCGCGACGCCGGACATGATGATGGTGGTTGGCCGCCTCGGCAAGGTGCTCGGCCCGCGCGGCCTGATGCCGAACCCCAAGCTCGGCACGGTGACGCCGAACGTCGCCGAGGCGATCAAGGCCGCGAAGGGCGGCGCGGTCGAGTTCCGCGCCGAGAAGGCGGGCGTCGTCCACGCCGGCATCGGCAAGGCGAGCTTCAGCGAGGAACAGCTGCTGGGCAACATCCGCGCCTTCGTCGGCGCGGTCAGCCGGGCAAAGCCCTCGGGCGCGAAAGGCAACTACATCCAGAAGGTGGGCCTGTCCTCGACCATGGGCCCCGGCGTCAAGCTGGACCTCGCGGCGTTGCTGGCTGAGGCGGTTTAGCCTCACCGGTCTACGAACGGCAGATGTTCGAGGTCGCAGGACTGGAAGCATCAAGAGGCGGTCTACTGCGGCGATTGAACGTGACGCGACTGCCTTCTTTCCTGCGGCTTCCCGGGCAACACCCGGCGAAGCCGCAGAGATCGTTTTTAAGGAGAGGCAGTCATGAGTAAAAGCAACGAGTCAGAGCCGCAGTTTATAATGGTCAGCCCTGCGGTCACCAGAATAATGGAAAACGAAGCCTCCGCTCTCGGCTTTGAAAATATTTCGGATTACACCCATTTCATGTTGCTTTTAGCGCGCGTGGCCCGCCCGGCGCTGGAGAACGGAATGAAAGTACTTGTGCCGACCGAAAACGAGAACGAATATCGTCCTTTCGGTTTACCGAAGGGCGTAGTTCCGAAAAAGCAGCTGCATAAGATGTTCAACCAGAAGATGAACGAAAGCTTCGGAGCGGACACGCGGAACAACTTAATGTCTGTGCTGGGGCCCCGGCCGGACGGTAAGGGCTCAGGTCCGGAAAACGGGCGCTGACCTTCGCACATGCAGCGCCATCAGCGTAATCCATCGACCGGACGCAGCTCCCCCGCCTCCTCGCCGATCTGCCGCGCCAGCTGGACGGCGATGATGCCTTCGGGCTCGACCTCCAGCCAGCCGTCCCCGGAACGGACTTCGTGCCGGACGGCGACAGCAACGGCGCGGTCGTATGACTCGCGGTACTCGATCTCGACCTTGATCCTGTAGCGATCGCGGCCTGTGCCGCCGCGAGGCACGCCCCACTCGGTTTCGATCCTGCCGCCAAGCGGGTCGGTGCTGGCCAGCGGCAGGAAGTCGATCGTCTCGCGCGCGGCGCGCCACAGGCGGCTGTCGAACGCAAGGCTGCCCTTTGGCAGAGCCTGGCCCTGCGGGTCTGAACCGTTCGCAGGCCTCGCCGAGCAGGCCGCAAGGCACAGCATGGCAGTAACACTTACGCGCTTGATGGTAATCGCCCTGACAAGAACTGGAGCGGGTGAAGGGAATCGAACCCTCATAGCCAGCTTGGAAGGCTGGAGCTTTACCACTAAGCTACACCCGCGTTGCCCTATGAAGACACGATCCGCGCGCAAGCGCAATCCCTCGACGATCATGGCTGACGATCAGGGCAGGCAAACAAAAATTTACCATACTTGACGCATAAACCGACTGCACTATACCGTTCAGTATAGTGCAAGGGCCGTTGGCCAGTCGAAGTCAATCGCGAGGCGCGGATGTGGATTGTCAGGATCGCTCTCGAGCGACCGTATACCTTTGTTGTTCTGGCGCTGCTGATTCTGATCATGGGTCCGCTGACCATCCTGCGCACCCCGACGGATATCTTTCCGAACATCAACATCCCGATCGTCGCCGCCGTGTGGAACTACACCGGCCTGCTGCCCGAGGAGATGGCCGACCGCATCATCTCCAACTACGAACGCTCCGCGACGACGACGGTCAACGACATCGAGCATATCGAGTCGCAATCCCTGAACGGCGTTTCGGTCGTGAAGTTCTTTTTCCAGCCGACGCTGAACCCCGATATGGCGGTGGCGCAGATCACCGCCATATCGCAGACCGTGCTGAAGACGACCCCCGCCGGCACCACGCCGCCGCTGGTGGTCTCGTATAACGCGTCCAGCGTTCCCATCATCCAGCTGGCGCTGACCAGCCCGACGCTGTCGGAAACGCAGATCAACGATTTGGGGCAGAATTTCATCCGTACCCAGCTGGCGACGGTGCAGGGCGCGGCGCTGCCATTCCCCTATGGCGGCGCCAGCCGCCAGATCCAGGTCGATATCGATCCCCGCAAGCTGCGCTTCTACGGTCTTTCCGGCCAGGACGTCAGCAACGCGATCGGCGATCAGAACCTGATCATCCCCGCCGGGACCGAGAAGATCGGCGAGATCGAATACAACGTCGAGCTCAACGCCAGCCCGCTCAAGCCCGAGGAGCTCAACAACGCCCCGATCAAGCTGGCGAACGGCGCGGTCATCCGCATCAGCGACGTCGCCAACGTGCGCGACGGCCACCCGCCCGAAACCAACATCGTACGCCTCGACGGCAGCCGCGGCGTGTTGATGAACGTTCTCAAGATCGGGCGGGCCTCGACGCTCGATGTCGTGAACCGGGTCAAGGCATTGCTGCCGCAGATCGAGGCCGGCATGCCGGCCTCATTGACGGTCAAGCCGATTGCCGACCAGTCGGTTTTCGTAAAGGCGGCGGTTTCGGGCGTGGTGCGCGAGGCGGTGATCGCCGCCGCGCTGACCGGCATGATGATCCTGCTGTTCCTCGGCAGCTGGCGCTCGACCATGATCATCACGGTGTCGATTCCGCTGGCGATCCTTACCTCCATAATCTGCCTGTCGGCGCTGGGCAATACGATCAACATCATGACCCTGGGGGGTCTGGCGCTTGCCGTCGGCATTCTGGTCGACGATGCGACCGTCACCATCGAAAACATCAATTACCATCTGGAGCAGGGCAAGGAGATCACCCAGGCGATCCTGGACGGCGCGCAGCAGATCGCCATTCCGGCGCTGGTGTCCACCCTTGCCATCTGCATCGTGTTCGTGCCGATGTTCGCCCTGACCGGCGTCGCCGGCTACCTGTTCCTGCCGCTGGCGGAAGCGGTGGTGTTCGCCATGCTGGCCTCGTACCTGCTGTCGCGGACGCTGGTGCCCACGCTCGCCAATTACTGGTTGAAGACGCACGACGCCGCCCATGACGAGCAGCGTGGCGCGACCCTGTTCGGCCGTTTCCAGCTAGGGTTCGAGCATCGCTTCGAGGTGGTCCGCGAGCATTACCATGGGCTGCTCAGAAGCGCCGTGGACGCTCGGCGCGTCTTTGCCCCGCTGTTCCTCGTCGTGTGCTTCCTTTCCGTCGGGCTGGTGTTCTTCATCGGCTTCGACTTCTTTCCCAACGTCGACGCCGGCCAGATCAAGATGCACCTGCGCGCGCGATCCGGTTTGCGGGTCGAGGACACGGCAAGGCTGTGCGACGAGATCGAGGAGAAGATCCGAACGATCATCCCCGCCGACCAGCTGGACAGCATCACGGACAACATCGGTATTCCCAATAGCGGCTTGAACCTGACCTACAGCAACTCCGCGCCGGTAGGGACGCAGGACGCGGACGTGCAGATACAGCTTCAGGAGAACCATCGCCCCACCGCCGATTTCGTCCGCGAGATGCGAAGCCAGCTGCCCGGGGCGTTCCCGTCCACCACATTCTCGTTCCTGCCCGCCGACATCACCGGGCAGATCCTCAACTTCGGCCTTCCCGCGCCGATCGACGTACAGGTACGGGGCTTTAATACAGAGGGAAACCAGGCCTACATCCAGGGCATTATGGGAAAGATGCGGCTGGTTCCAGGCGCCGCCGACGTACACATGCAGCAGGGCTTCGACGAGCCGCAGATCGACATCGACGTCGATCGCATCAAGGCCATGGAAGTCGGCCTGACGCAGCGCGACGTCGGAAGCAACCTCCTCGTCTCGCTATCGGGCAGTTTCCAGACCGCGCCGACTTTCTGGGTCGATCGCAAGACGGGGGTCCAGTACAACATCGCAACGCAAACGCCGCAGTATTTCCTGACCAGCCTCGACGATCTGCGCAACACCCCGGTCGATTCGGCGAACGGAGTCGGCCAGAACCCGCAGCTCCTCGCCAACCTCGCCACGTTCGGCCGGACCGACGGCCCGACGGTGGTTTCGCACTACAATGCCGCGCCGACGCTCGACGTATTCGCGGCGGTTCAGGATACCGATCTCGGCTCAGTGGCGTCGCGGGTCAACGACATCGTCAACGACTCCCTCAAACAGCTGCCAAAGGGATCGACCGTGTCGGTGCGCGGTCAGGTGCAGACGATGCTCAGCGCCTACACCGAACTGCTGGGCGGCCTCGTTTTTGCGATCATGCTGGTCTACCTGCTGATCGTGGTTAATTTCCAGTCATGGCTCGACCCGTTCATCATCATCACCGCGTTGCCGGGCGCGCTTGCCGGCATTGTCTGGATGTTGTTCCTGACCTTTACGCCGCTGTCCGTCCCGGCGCTGACCGGCGCCATCATGTGCATGGGCGTCGCGACCGCCAACAGCATCCTGGTGGTCAGCTTTGCCCGCGAACGGCTCCATGCCGGTTCCGATCCTTACGACGCGGCGATAGAGGCGGGCTTCAGCCGTTTCCGCCCCGTGCTCATGACGGCGCTGGCGATGATCATCGGCATGATCCCGATGGCGCTCGGCCTTGGCGAGGGCGGCGAGCAGAACGCCCCGCTGGGGCGGGCCGTGATCGGCGGCCTGCTGGTCGCGACGGGGTCGACGCTGTTTTTCGTTCCGACCGTTTTCACAATCATGCATGGCCGCCGCCAGCGCAAGGCCGGCACCCGCGAACTCAGGAACTCCATGGCATGACGACCAGCAACACGCTTCTCGGCAAACCGGATTCGAACAACGGCCGCCGGCACAAGGGCCGGACCCGCCTGTGGCTCGCCCTTCTCTTCGGGTTCCTGCTCGCGCTGGCGGCGATCGGCATCGTGATCCGTCTGACGGCGCATGCGGGCCTCGCCAAACGCACGCGGGAGGATGCGACGGTCACAGTCAGCGTGGTCAAGCCGTCGCTGGGGCCAAAGACCGACGACATCAACCTGCCTGGTAACCTGCAAGCCTTTGTCGATGCGCCGTTGTACGCGCGCACCGACGGGTACCTTAAGGCGTGGTACTTCGATATCGGGGCGCGGGTGAAGAAAGGGCAGCTCATCGCGGTGATCGAAACGCCGGAACTGGACCAGCAGCTGGAACAGGCGCGCGCGGCCGTGGGGACGGCCAAAGCCAACTACGACCTGGCCGTGGTCACCAACAAGCGCTATCAGGCGCTGGTCAAGACGGCGGCTGTGTCGCGGCAGGAAGCCGACCAGAGCGCCAGCAGCGAGGCCGCGCAAAAGGCCAATGTCGATCAGGCGGTCGCCAACGTGAAGCACTACGAGGCGCTGCAATCGTTCGAGAAGATGTATGCGCCCTTTGATGGGGTCGTGACCGAACGCAACACCGATGTCGGGCAGCTGGTCACGTCGGGGATCGGCGGCGGCGGAGGTTCTGGCACGGGTTCCACCGGGCGTGAACTGTTCCGCGTCGCGGCGATCGACAGGCTGCGGACCTTTATACCGGTGCCGCAGAACCAATCGTCCTATGTCAGCGCCGGCATGAAGGCCGACATCCATTTGGTCGAACGGCCGGCCAAGCAGTTTCCCGGCGTCGTGGCGCGCACGTCGAACCAGATCGACAGCGCCTCGCGCACCCTATTGACCGAGGTCGACATCGACAACCGGACCGGCGAGCTGCTTCCCGGAGCCTATGTCGACGTTCACCTGGATATCCCAAGCGACAACATCGCCGGCGCGGTTCGGGTGCCCGCCAACACTATGGTCTTCCGCGCGCATGGATTGCAGGTCGCCGTGGTCGGGTCCGACAACAAGGTCACGCTGCACGACGTTCAGGTCGGCCGTGATTTCGGCAACTCCATCGAGCTGGTTTCGGGCGTGGGCAAGGACGACCAGGTGATCGTGAACCCACCCGATTCCCTGCTGACCGGGCAGCAAGTCAGGATCGCGAAGGAACCCGACCAGGGCGCGACGGCCGCGCAGGACGGCCATACCGGCAAGAAACCGGACGGCAAGGATACCGGGAGCGATGGATCGGGCGCGCCCGCGGCGAAGAAAACGCAGCAACAGGACGTCAAGCCGAGCCGTGGCAGCCTCGAGCCGGAGCAGAAGGTTTCGCGCAAGCCCGACACGCAGAACAAGGGCGGCGGGTCAGGCGCAAGCGCAGGCGGGGGGGGCGGCGATACCGGTGGCGGCGCGCAGACTTCCAAGAGCGGCGACATGCCCGCCAGCGGCGCGACCGCGCCGGGCACAGACGGAAACGGCGCGAAATGACGCTTCGCCGGGGTATCGCGACCCTTGCGGCCTGCCTGCTGACGTCCTGTTCGCTGGCGCCCGATTACCACGTCCCCAAGGTCGGCGTGCCGCAAGCGTTCAAGGAACGGAAGCCTTTCGAAGGCTGGGTCGAGGCCGAGCCCGCGGCGCAGTACCCGCGCGGCGAATGGTGGCGCGCCTTCAACGACGACATCCTGACGATCCTCGAAGCCGAAGTGACCGACGCCAACCAGAACCTGCTCGGCGCGCTGGCGGCCTACGAGCAGTCGCATCAGGCGGTCGATGCCGCTGGCGCGGCGCTGTTCCCGGTGGTCGATGCCAACGCGTCCTCGATGCGCGAGCGCGAGTCGCCGAACAGGCCGTTGTTCAACACGGCTGGCCAGATCACATTCAACGACCATATCGTGTCCCTCGACGCCACATACGACGTCGACGTCTTCGGCCGCCTGCGCAATGCGCTGGCCTCGTCGGAGAGCAGCTCGGAGGCCAGCGCCGACGATCTCGAAACGCTCAACCTCAGCGTCCACGCCGAACTCGCCAGCGATTACTTCCAGCTGCGCGAGCAGGATGCGCTGGTCGGCATCTATGCCGAAACCATCGTCGATTACCGCAAGCAGCTCGAGCTGACGCAGCAACTGTTCCAGCAAGGCATCGCGGCGGGGGTCGATGTGGCGCAGGCCCAGTCGCAGCTACAGCTGGCCATTTCACAGTCGGACGCGATCGCGCTGGCGCGGGCAAAACTCGAGCATGCGATCGCCGTGCTGGTGGGACAGTCGAGTTCGACTTTTTCGATCGCGGCCGATAGTTTCAACACCAACCCGCCGGTCATCCCGGCGGGGATGCCCTCCGAACTCCTTGAGCGCCGCCCAGACATCGCGGCGGCGGAACGGCGTGTGTCGGCGGCAAACGCTGATATAGGCGTGGCCGAGGCAGCGTTCTATCCCGACTTCCAGTTTGACGTCAGCGGCGGGTTCGAAAGCCAGCATCTGTCGAACTGGATCCAGGGCCCCAGCCGTTTCTGGTCGATCGGTCCGACCGGGATGCTGTCGGCATTCGACGCGGGCGAACGCGACGCGGTGCTGGCCGAGGCGGGCGAGGCTTACAACCAGACGGTCGCCAACTATCGTCAGACTGTGCTGGGCGCCTACCGCGACGTCGAAGACGCGCTGGCCTCAATCCGCCTGCTCGACCAACAGGAAGTCGCGCAGCGCGCGGCGGTCAAGGCGGCGCAGGACGAGCTGAATTTTGCGAACCAGCGCTATGCCAACGGCCTCAACACCTATCTCGAGGTCGTGACCGCGCAGACGGTCCTGTTGCAGGCGCAGCAGGGCGAGGCGGAAGTGGTCGCGCAACGCGTCCTTGGGCGCGTATCGCTGATCCAGGCGCTCGGCGGCGGCTGGGGGCCATTGCCGCCCGCACCGCCGCCGAACCCGGATCCCGCCTCGGTGGTCCATGCGGGTCAGCCAGGCTCGGTGTTCGACTTATTGCACCCGACCCTGCACGACCTACTCCCCTGATCCCCCCGATCCGGTCGGTTCGCCGGCTGGCTTCACGTCGTGGAAACGGTCGTAGGACACTTCCAGCGCATGGTCGCGCATGTTCATGATGTCCTCGAACACCATGCCATCCCGTATTTCTTCGGCGATATAGGAATAACGCGCATGGATGCTCTGCGAGAAGCTCTCGTCCAGGCCCGTCAGGGAAACGATGATTTCGCCTTCTGCATCGCGCAAGGCGTCGAGATCGATTCCGTAAAGCGGGCTGGTCTCGTCGATCTTGTGCCGCGCTGTCCAGTTCACTTGCAGGAACGGCACGCGGGCGATCACCAACGATAGCGGGTCGAAGCGTCGATGATGCGCGCCGTCCGGCTCGGTGAAGGTGCGTACCAAGACCAGCTGCAGCGTGGCGTCGACGATGTGGTTGCCGCGCTCGTTGGCGAGCCGGAACATCAGATGCGGCACGCCGTCATAGGGGGCGATCACCGCAACCTTGCTGAACAGCACGCGCGCGTTCGGGCGCGAGAACTTGGCGAACACCATTGCGGTGCCCAGCGCAAAGAAACCGAACCCGGCCAGCAGTTCCCCTGCTTGGACGATATTGGCCGCAAGGCCGACCGGGTAGGCCCGCCCGCCCAGCGTCGTCATGGTCTGTACGCTGAAGAAGAAGGCATCCGTGAACGCGCCCGACCTTGCGTTTCCGACAACGTCCCCCAGCGTTAGGTACATTAACGCGAAGGCGGCATTGGCAAGCAGGTAGAGAATGACGATCAGCAGGATCAACAATGGCCAAGGCAGGGATAGTAAATGGACATAGATGTCCTTGCCGGTGTAGCGCCTGCCGCCACGGGCAACGACGCGCAGCCTTCCGCCGTCGCGCGGGACCAAACGAGGCCGCCGTACCTGCGCATCTTCGGGCTGTCGTCTCGCCATCAGCGAATGATGCGGTACGTGACGCCGACCACGTCCGTGCTGCTGTGGACAATGCTGCCGCGAGTCCGGCAATCGGTATTGCGCATAGACATTGAACGCTTCAGGTGCCCGAAACGGGTCGACGTTCAATGATCTTTTCTGCCATTGGTTCTGCGGCCCGGTACTGGTACCGCTCCGGCCAGTTCATTGGGCCAGCAAGTCGACCGCCTTCGCCAGGGGACAGTGACGATATGCATGAACGACAACGCGCTTGCGATTCACGAGTTAAAAGAGTATTAAAGGGCAGGCATACATAAAAGCCATAAGGTTGATCGATGCAAGAACGGCCCATATCGAGAGTTCTGCGGCATGTGGCGGATGTCGCTCACACCCTTTCGGGCCATTTCGCGCCCGAGCCCGATCTATCCCAAGTCAAACTCGGCCTGCATGATCATCTCAAATCCAATGACCAGCATCAGGTCAGGAAAGCCCTGAAGCAGATCGGACTGCTTGGCGAGGAAGGCGGCGAGTTCGTCCATGATCTGAGGCGGATCCTGAAATCCGGCAACGACATGAAAACCATCGAACGCGCGGTAACGGCGGCCACGCGGATCGGTCCTGCAGGTAGTGACGCAATTGAAGAGGTCGGCGAGTTCTGCCAGGAACGGCAGGCCGGGATGAACCGTCCCATTCATCCAAGGACACGCACGCTGGCCCTCGACGCTGTCGACGCCTTGGGCATCAACATCATCAAACGCGGGGACGAAGCGGGTGCCCGGTCGCTGACGCGGGTTCTTCCCCTTGTGGCGGATGCGTCGGACACGCACCATCCCGAGGTTCATTTCGCGGCGATCGCGACCTACCGGCACCTGAGTGCGAACGCAATTCTGCGCCAGCAGAAGCCGGTGATTGATTACGTGACGACAAGCGGCCTGCCGGCTCTCGAAAACGCCATGGCGGCGGACAAGCCGCACGCCACCGGATTTGCGCGCGAAGCGCTGGCGGATTTGCGGTCGCTGTTCCCGGGAAATCCCACTGTGCAGATGTCGGGACAGGCCCACACGGCCTGACCTTCTAGCGGGCCGGACCCCCGGCCGGCGCGGGATGTGGCGCGGAAGGCGTCAGGCTCGAAGGTCCCGCGCCGTTGGCGACCATCGTCAGCCCCAGCTTGCCGCTGAAGGTTTCCGGGTGCTGGGCGTCGAAATCGACAAGGCCCACGGGCGCTGGCGGCCTGACGGTGAGCAGCAGCTCGTGCGGATCGGACAGGAACTTTTCTATCGCGTCAGCGGCGGCGGTCAGCGGTTTGTCGTTATGCAGCATAACCTTCTGCTTCTCCACGGTTGCGACGTACTGAGTTTTCACCGCGATGGCGGTCTTGCCGGTCAGCTTGGCGACGTAATCGACCCACCGGGGGTAAAGCGAGTTGTCCTGATAGCGCGCCGTCAAGCTCGCCACCTTGGTCCCCTGTGGTGGCAGACCGGGCGCGATTCCGGCCAGCACCGCATCGAGGTTGAGCGTGCCCCCCTGCTCCAGTGACAGGCTGGTCCCGGCGATCGCCAGCTGCTGTCGGGCAAGGTCGAACTTATAGGATACAACGAAATCGAGAACGGGCGGCGTGTAACCAAGCGCCGTCAGGATCGCGCCCATGCTGGACGCCGACAGCACCGAAGGATCCACGGTCAGCTTCTTCACCGTCATGTCCAGGGAAACCGGAATGCCGTTCCTGTACTGGACATTGCCCATTGTCGCCTCCTGGACCGAGCCAAGGGTAGTCCCACCGCGCTTCACAGTGACGTATCCGACGGTTTCGCTCACGCCAGGATAATGGGCAAACGCCGCCGACAGCGAAGCGCCGTTGCGCAGGTCCGTCAAGAACGGGCGCTGCTCGCCGACATCGCCGCGAATCGAACCGATCGATGCCGTCACGTCCTGGGCCGTCACGGCAAGGTCGTCGACCGATGCCGTCTTGATATCGCCCTGGTTGTCGTTTGCGGCCTGCGCCTTGCCGACATGCACCTTCACGGACTGATCCGAAACGTGATCGCTGGCCACCAAGTCCAGCTCATCCAGGGTCATCCTGTCGAACGAAGCGGCAAGGCTGCCGCGTGCCATGCGCTGCATCGTCAAGCGCAGCGCAGCGTTGCCATCGTTGGAATCGGGTGAGGTATCGCCGGGTGCCAGTCCCGGCAACGGCGCGAACAGGGATTTCAGGACAATTCGCGGGTCATCGACCTCCAAAGCGCCGGCCCGGGCATCAAGCGGACCGTTTACCGTATGCAGGCCCACAAGGGTGACCTTGCCGGCAATCTTTGTCTCGGCCTGGTCGTCGAGGCTCGGCGCGGACTGGGCCTCCTCGACAGCCTTGTCGAGATGGGGATTGCCGTCCTGAATACGCACCTCGTCCACCGCCACGTCCAGCGCCGGGCTTACCGTGTGCAGGACCGCTCCTTTCAGGATCAGGCTGCGCGAGAATAGCGAGTAGCTGGCATCCCGGTAGCTAAACCTGCTTCCTGAGGGCATGGAGGCCGCGAGCCGGTCGAGGCCCTTTTTCGCGAAGTAGGACGGAAGGAACAGTGCGCCAAGCGCCAGCAGGGCTATGACGAAAATTCCCGCGACAACATACCCACGCTTCATGTGCGTTCCCTCTGTTCGGCCGAGCCTGCAACGCCTCTTACACGCCGGGGCGGCCGCTGCACAGAGATTTCACAAGCGTGGGATGCGGAGGGGGTTACTGTGAGGTCGAAGGCGTTTTTTCCAGCAAGGCGCGCGCATCGGACAGGCGCTGACGGCACGCGCCCTCGTCGCCCGAGGCTGCGGCGTGGTGCGCCGCCTGCAGCAGCGACGCCGCTTGGCTGGTGGCCGCTGCCTTGCCCTCGACGCTGGCAGTCCTGCCTGCCTTCACGGTATCGCCATCGGCCGTCTGCGGCGCGATCTCGGGCGCTGTCTTCATGGCATCGGCGCTGGACGCGCCCGGGGCCAAGTTTGCGTTGTCGCCGGTCGCTGGAGGGGCGATAACCCCGCCCGTCTGCGCCAGCGCGTTGCTGCTCGCCGCGCCCGAGGTCGCGCTATCGCGAGTCAGCGTGTCGGTGATACCAAACTTTTTCGCCAGTGCGTCTGCATCGTCGCCGCACGATGAGGCGTGGGCGAGGACAGGAAGAAAAGCCGCTACCGCGACGAGAAGGATTGTGAAGCGCATGTGACCATAACACATGATTTGCGCGTTCGATCCTGATGCGGGTGATGATGACGATGACGGCGAGAGGAGCCGGAGTCGCCGAAGGTGGATACGATCTGGGCCTGCCGGAGTCTTGCTGCTGGGCCTTCCGCATGCAGCTTGCTAGGATACGAAGCTAGTTGATTGCTTGGCCGTCCGTAAAGAAGTCATCAGGCTCTGAGGCGAGTTGTCGCCGAAGAGCACCTCTTGCATCGGGTCCGCCTCCAGACGGTCAACGCATTCGATGTGCTAATGCGTCGTCGTATTCGAGCCGCTGCTGGTCGTGGTTCCAGGCAGGGACGTGCTGGTGCCGGCGGTGTTCGTCTTCGTCTTGTCGTCGAGGTTGAATTTCGGGTGCCGCAGTTCGGCGATCTTCGCTTGACGGTCTTTTTCCGCTTTGCGGTAATCGTCATCGATCTGGCTGGTGGAGCTGCCGCTCGCGCTTTGCTTGGCCTGCTGGTAAGCTTTGCGCGCATCCTTCTGTTCTTGAAGCAGGTCCTTCAGCTTCTCGCGATTTTCCTTCATCTGGGTCAGCCGGGCATCGCGCCGGGCCTTCATCGCGACCTGATGATCCAGTTCCGCCTTGCGCGCCGCGTCTTCCTTGTCCTTTTGCGCCTTCATGATTGCGTCGCGCTTCTTCTTCGCGTCCTCGCGCATCTGCTGGATCTTTGCCTGGCGTTTCTGCTCGTCGAGTTGCGCCTGCTGCTCCGGCGTCAGGGGTACCGGCGCGGCCTGGGCGTTGGGATCGACCGGCGGAGGATTCTTGGTGGAGAAAGCGCGCGTCACCGGGTCGAAGTCCGGACCGGTCTGCCCGGGCGCCTGTTGCGCGCTCGCCCGGCTTGAAACGGCGACCGAACCGGTGATCAGGCTGGCGGCTAGGAACATGCGGAACATCCGATTCGCGGACATCGAAAGCATCAGGGACATGGGTGGTGCTCGCAAAAAAGAAGGGGCCGCGGTTTCCCGCGGCCCCTCCATTTTCACCAACTTCTCTTTCGCGAAGATTAAGAAGCGGTTTTCTCGCAAACGTTCGACCGGGCTTAGAAATCCATGTCGCCCATGCCGCCGCCCGGCATACCGCCGCCGCCGGCCGACTTCTTTTCCGGCTTCTCGGCGATCAGCGCCTCGGTCGTGATCAGCAGGCTGGCAACCGAAGCGGCGTCCTGCAGGGCGGTTCGAACCACCTTGACCGGGTCGATGATACCGCTCTTCACCATGTCGCAGTACTCGCCCTTCTGCGCATCGTAGCCGTAGTTGGTGTCGCCCTGCTCCAGCAGCTTCCCGACGACGACCGAACCGTCCGTACCCGCGTTCTCCACGATCTGGCGCACCGGAGCCTGGAGAGCGTGACGGACAATGTCGATGCCGCGACGCTGGTCGTCATTGGACGGCTTGAGCGAGGACAGGGCCTTGGTAGCGTACAGCAGCGCCGTGCCGCCGCCGGCAACGATGCCTTCCTCGACCGCGGCTCTGGTCGCGTGCATCGCGTCTTCCACGCGATCCTTGCGCTCCTTCACCTCGACCTCGGACGCGCCGCCGACGCGGATGACGGCCACGCCGCCCGCGAGCTTGGCCAGGCGCTCCTGCAGCTTTTCACGGTCGTAGTCGCTGGTCGTCTCCTCGATCTGCGCGCGGATCTGGGCGACACGGGCTCCGATGCCCGCCTTGTCACCGGCGCCGTCGATGATCGTGGTGTCGTCCTTGGTCAGGCGGACGCGCTTGGCGGTACCCAGCATTTCCAGCGTGACGTTTTCCAGCTTGATGCCGAGGTCCTCGGACACGACCTGGCCGTTGGTCAGGATCGCCATGTCCTCCAGCATCGCCTTGCGGCGATCGCCGAAGCCCGGTGCCTTGACGGCCGCGACCTTCAGGCCGCCTCGCAGCTTGTTGACGACCAGGGTCGCCAGAGCTTCGCCCTCCACGTCCTCGGCGACGATCAGCAGCGGACGGCCGGACTGCACGACGGCCTCCAGGACCGGCAGCATCGCCTGCAGGCCCGACAGCTTCTTCTCGTGATACAGGATATACGGGCTGTCCAGCTCGCACACCATCTTCTCGGCGTTTGTGATGAAGTACGGCGACAGGTAGCCGCGGTCGAACTGCATGCCTTCCACGATTTCGAGCTCGGTCTCCAAGGACTTGGCTTCCTCGATCGTGATCACGCCCTCGTTGCCGACCTTGGCCATCGCCTCGGCGATCTTTTGCGCGATGTCGGCGTCGCCGTTCGCGGAGATCTGCCCGACCTGCTGGATCTCATCGTTGGTCGAAACCTTCTTGGCGCGCGCCTTCATGTCTTCAACCACGGCGGTCACGGCCATGTCCATGCCGCGCTTCAGGTCCATCGGGTTCATGCCGGCGGCGACCGACTTCACGCCCTCGCGGACGATCGCCTGCGCCAGGACGGTGGCGGTTGTGGTGCCGTCGCCCGCCAGGTCGTTGGTCTTGGAGGCGACTTCACGCACCAGCTGAGCGCCCATGTTCTCGAACGGATCGGAAAGTTCGATCTCCTTCGCCACGGTCACGCCGTCCTTGGTCACGCGCGGACCGCCGAACGACTTGGAGAACATGACGTTGCGGCCCTTGGGTCCCAGCGTGACCTTGACGGCGTCGGCCATCTTGTTCACGCCGGCCAGCATGCGGTCGCGGCCTTCCGTGCTGTACTTGATATCTTTCGAAGCCATTGTTTAGTCTTTCTGTATGTCGGGTGAGTTAGGCGGCCTTGGCGGTGGACGAGGCGGCGCCTTCGATCACGCCCATGATCTCGCTTTCCTTGATGACGACGAAGTCCTGGCCATCGACCTTGACTTCCGTGCCGCCCCATTTGCCCATCAGGATACGGTCGCCGACCTTGACGTCGAGCGGCTGGATCTGGCCGTTTTGGTCGCGCGCGCCGCCGCCGACGGCGACGATCTCGGCCTCGACCGGCTTTTCCTTGGCGGTGTCGGGAATGATAATGCCGCCGCGGCTCTTCTCGTCCGATTCAATACGGCGAACGAGTACACGGTCGTGCAGGGGACGAAATTTCATCCACAATCTCCTGGTTATGCGAAAACGATCGGTCGCCCGGCCAAGCACCAACAGCCCGGATCAACGGTTGTTAGCACTCTTTCCCGGCGAGTGCCAACCATATAGCGAGGCCTTGGCCAGAGCGCAAGGGGCATGGCTCGGCGGCGCACCGTGCAAATCAGGAATCGGTTTCGACAGAATCTGCCGCCTGAAAAGGAAACTCGCGCGGTTCCACCCAAAAGCCGCCTCTGTAGCGCCAAAGGCAAAGGCCGGCTGCCGAGGCGGTGAACGGTGTGAACCCCGCAGACAGTTTTTCGCAAAGCTCGCGTGCCACCTCGAACCCGACCTTGTTCTGGATCACGACGTGCGGGCGGTAAGCCTGCCGATCCTGCAGCGTCAGCCAGTCGTACCACTTGCGCGACAGCATCTCGTGCAGCGTTGAAAGCGCAGGAGCGCTCAGCGCGTACGCAACGCCGCGCCCAAGCAGCTGCACTCCGGTCACCGACAGGAGGATGGGCGTCTGCAGGCTGCACAGCCGGGCGAGGGTTTGACTGATCTGTTCCTGCTCGGCGGAAGGAAGGCGGTGAAACAGCATCAAATGCGCCGGAACGATGTTCAAGGCGGCGGGGTAATGCTCCCGGCGGCTCCGGTCGAAAAACTCGAATGCCGTTTCGTCGAGCAACGCGGTCAGCAGGAGCGGTTCGGCGTCGTAGCCTTCGGCCACGTCGCCTTATTCCCGCGGGCCGGTCGTCGCCAGGCGGCCCCCGGCTCCGGCCGCGACAGTGTCGGCCCATGCCAGCCTGATGCCGGACGCTGTCGCGCCATTGTCCGAAACCGGCTGGGGATTGCCTCCCGGCGGAGGATAGTCGCATCCACCAAGGACCAGAAGGACAAAAAGGGGAAGGGTCCTGTAAAGGCGATGCATTTCGTTCTCCGGCGGGTGATGGGGTTTAAACGTTCCGAACCGCCCCCGTGTTCACTGTTTCGTGCCGTGGAATGTAGATTGATCCCGCACTGTGTGAAAGAGGCCGCGAGTAAACGTCCTTACCGGCAACGGCCGTGTCTTCGGACGGCGCTCTATCGGCTGTGGGGGCTGCGCCGCCCGTAGCGTTCAAAGCACCGTTCCAGCGTGTCGACTATCGTTTGCGTCTGAGTATCGACCTCGAAGTTGAGGCGGTCGCCGGGGTGGTAGCGGGCAAGCGAAGTGACGCGCAGCGTTTCGGGAATAAGGTTGATGCGGTAAACGCCCAGATCCTCGTCGGCGTCGGCGACGGTCAGGCTGCAGCCGTTCAGCGCAATGTAGCCGCGAAGGAAGATATATTTCTGCCAGTCCTCGGGAACGGTGAATTGCAGGTAATTCACCGGGGACGTGGTGTCCAGACCGATCACCGTCGCCGTGCCGCTGACATGGCCCGAAATTTGGTGACCGCCGATTTCCGAACCGAAAGCCAGCGAGCGCTCGATGTTGACCGGTTCGCCCTCCTGGCGATCGCCGATCGCGGTGATGTCGATCGTTCCCTGCACCGCGTCGAACGAGACAAGCGCATCGTCGATGCTCCCGACCGTCATGCAGATCCCGTCCACCGCGACGCTGGCCCCGATCGCCAGGCCCTCGCGCAGCCGTTCCGGAAACGCGATCCCGAGCCGGATTACGCCGGGGCGGCATTCCAGCGTTGTGATCGGCAGGCAGCCCTGTACGATACCGGTGAACATCAGGGGTTCTTCCTTCCTTCAATGGCGACAGCACAGGCGCTGGCGACGATGCGGCTCAAGCCGCCGCCCGGGCGGGATCGCCCGCCTTCAGCCTGCCGACTGATTCGATGATCGCGGCGCAGGCGCGGGCTGCCTCGGCACCTTTGACCCTGAAATGTTCGAAGAAAAACTTCCGGTGCTCGTCATGCTCGTGGAATTTTTGCGGTGTCAGCACGGCGGAGATCATCGGCACCTCCGTCTCCAGCATTACCTGCATCAGCCCGGAAATGACCGCGTCGGCAACGAACTCGTGGCGGTAGATGCCGCCATCGACCACCATACCCGCCGAAACCACCGCGGCGTAGCGGCCGGTTTTCGCCAGCAGCTTGGCGTGCAAGGGGATTTCCAGGGAACCCGGCACCTCGACGATGTCGACATTTTCGGCAGGAACGCCGAGTCGGGCGATCTCGGCCAGGAAGGCTTCGCGGCACTGGCCGACGATATCCCTGTGCCATCCGGCCTGGACGAAGGCGATGCGCGTGCTGTTGCTTAGGTTCATGCGGACTCCCCCTGCTCGAAACGTTGTAAACGCATGTCGCCAGGGCGCACGGGGCCGCGAGCCGTCAAATCCGCATGAACGCGGGACGGCGACGCGATCGTTCTCTTTCATCCGGACTGTCACCGTCGGCTTCGGAATTGAACCGAATCTGCTGACCCCGGCAGTGAATGCCGGGCGCTCGCGGGCTTGGCATGAAATTCTGCCTTACCGCCGGTGGGGAGTTACGCCCCGCCCTGAGAACAAGGCTCATCTAGCGTCGAAACGGCCGCAATGCAATGGCTGGCGGAAAGGTTTTACAGTATATTCATCTAATAAGGGCTACGTTGATGCGCCGTAATACTGCCGGGTGCTCGTTTGTCCGGTTGATTCTGCCCGAAACATGGTTTATACGATCGGGCTTCGCACGGGGGAGGTACCAAAGTGAACTTCGAGAAATACGCAGCGGAACTTGAAAAGCATAACGACCAGTTGCTTGAGCAACTGAACAAGGCCGACAGGGCGCAGGCAGCGGAACGCCCGTTCCAGCGCACGCACAAGCCGTCCGTCGCTCCCGCTCCGACGGAAGCCGTTACGGCGGGGATCAACCAAAACAAGGTGCAATCGGCGCTGTTTCCGGGTGTCGATCCGAAACTGGCCCGTTTCCTTGACTAGCGGAAAGCCCCTTTCGAGGGGCTTTTTCTTTTCCGGTACTCATAACGATCGCGCAGCTTCGCGCTGAAATCAGGCCTTTGGAGTCCGAGTCGACGAACTCGTGGAAGACTTCGTTAGGAACATCCAGATCATCATATATCGCGCCACCCTCGAACTCGACTTCGAGGGTGGCAGTAGCGTGTTCATAGCCGATCGAGACGATCGCCGCGGACAGAACGTGGTTTCGTTTCACGGGCCCGCTTCCTTCTTTAACGTACTCGGTAACATCCCAAAGCGCCAATAAGCCTGACACCGCAATTTTCCATGATGGCTCCTCTTGATTTAGATCGCATCATGTCATAGAACATAATGCGAACAGAAAGGACGGGCATGGAGCTTCTCGACAAGCTGGCGATCCTGGCGGATGCAGCAAAATACGATGCCTCATGCGCGTCCAGCGGCACGGACAAGCGTGACTCTCTGGGCACACCCGGCGCGCTCGGCTCGACGGACAAGGGCATGGGCATCTGCCATGCCTACGCGCCCGACGGCCGCTGCATCTCGCTGCTGAAGATACTGCTGACGAACTACTGCCTGTTCGACTGCCTGTACTGCATCAACCGGAAATCGAGCAACGTCCAGCGCGCGCGCTTCACCGTGGACGAAGTGGTGCGCCTGACCCTCGGCTTCTACCGTCGCAACTGCATCGAAGGGCTGTTCCTGTCGTCTGGCATCATACGCAGTTCCGACTACACGATGGAGCAGCTGATCGGCGTCGCCCGAACGTTGCGCGAAACGCACGGCTTCAGGGGATACATCCACCTGAAAACCATCCCCGATGCCGACCCAGCGCTCCTGGCGGAGGCGGGAAAATACGCCGACCGGCTCAGCATCAATGTCGAGCTGCCCACGGTCGCCAGCCTGAAGGCGCTGGCGCCGGAAAAGGATTTGCCGGGCGTTCACCGCACCATGGCGGCGATCCGCAGCCGCGTCGACGAGGCAAAGGCCGAAACAAAGGCGCCGCGTTTCGCGCCCTCCGGGCAGAGCACCCAGGTGATCGTCGGCGCGGACAGCAGCAGCGACACGTCGATCCTCGCCATGAGCGAGGACCTCTACAAGTCCTACCAGCTGCGGCGCGTATACTATTCCGCGTTCAGCCCGATCCCGGACGCCAGCCGCTTCCTGCCGCTCAGCGCCGCTCCGCTGCTGCGCGAACACCGCCTGTACCAAGCTGACTGGATGCTGCGCTTCTACGGTTTCGGGTTGGGCGAGATCACGACCGGCGAAGGCGGCATGCTGGACTTGGCGATCGATCCCAAGCTGGCGTGGGCGCTGGCGCACCGGGAAGCCTTCCCGCTCGACATCAACCGCGCCAGCCGCGAACAATTGCTGCGCGCGCCGGGGCTGGGCATCAAGTCGGTCGACCGGATCGTGGCCGCGCGGCGGCACCGCTCGCTGCGGCTGGCCGACCTTGCGCGCCTGCGCTTGCCTCTGGCCAAACTGCGGCCGTTCATCGTCACCCCCGATCACAGGCCCACTGCGCTGCTCGACAGCGCAGCGCTGGCCGAAAGGCTGACGCCGCAGAAACAGTTCGACCTGTTCGCCGTGAAATGAAGCAGGTCACCCTCCAATCCGACACCGATTTCGAAGGATGGCGCCGCGCCGCGCGCTCTCTGGCGGCAGCGGGAGTCCGGCCTGAGGAAATCTGCTGGAATGTCGGTATGCCGGATTTGTTCGGCGCGTCGCTGCTCGACGTGACATCACCGCCGGAGGGCGACGGCGCGCGCATCGACGTGCCACGCGCCTTTCCCGAGCTGGCGCAAACGGTAATCCAGGCGAACAATCCTCAGCGTTTTGCCCTGCTCTATGCAGCGCTTTGGCGGATCGCCCGGGGCGAGCGGCATTTGCTGGACGTGCCGACCGACCCGTTGCTGCATCGCCTCAACGCTTTGGCCAAATCCGTGCGGCGCGACACTCACAAGATGCGCGCCTTCCTGCGCTTTCGCGAAGCCCGAACCGAGGCAGGGATCGAGTACGTGGCGTGGTTCGAGCCCGAGCATCACATCATCGATGCCAATGCCGACTTTTTTCAGCGGCGCTTCGCCTCGATGAACTGGGCTATCCTGACCCCGAGGCGCTGCCTGCGCTGGGACGGAAGGACCCTGTTCGCGGCGCCGGGCGCCGACCGCTCGTTGCTGCCGAAGGACGATGGCATGAAGGAGTACTGGGATATTTACTTTACCAGCATCTTCAACCCGGCTCGGCTGAAAGTAAAGGCAATGACCTCGGAAATGCCTCGCAAGTTCTGGAAGAACATGCCGGAAGCGGCGTTAATCCCCGAGTTGACCCGCTCCGCCGCGAGAAGGACATCAGCGATGATGGAGGCCGGAGCCACGAGGGAAAAAAATCATGCAGTAACGGATGACGGCGAGAACCCGGCTTGACCTTAAAAGGCGGGATGTTGTTTTCAGGACTACATTCTACACTTAAACCTAAGTTCGTTTGCCGCCGGAACGCTTTGGTTTTCCTGCCGTTAGGCCTTCATCATCCTGGAGGCAATTTCATGAAAGCATTGGTTTGGCACGGCCGGTACGACGTTCGCTGCGACACGGTTCCCGACCCGCGGATCGAACAGGACCGCGACGCGATCGTGAAGGTCACCTCGACCGCGATCTGCGGCTCGGACCTGCACCTCTATGACGCGTACATCCCGACCATGGAAAAAGGCGATATCCTGGGCCATGAGTTCATGGGCGAGGTTGTGGAGGTCGGCAAGGGCAACGGCAAGCTGAAGATCGGCGACCGCGTCGTCGTCCCGTTCACCATCTGCTGCGGCGAGTGCTTCTTCTGCAAGAAAGGCCTTTGGTCCTGTTGCGAGGTGTCCAACCCGAACGGCGAGATGGCGCGCAAGATATACGGCCATCAGACCGCAGGCCTGTTCGGCTACTCGCACCTGACCGGCGGTTTCGCCGGGGGCCAGGCGGAGTACGTGCGTGTTCCTTACGCCGATGTGTCGCCGTTCAAGGTTCCGGACGGGTTGACCGACGAGCAGATGCTGTTCCTGACCGACATCTTCCCGACCGGATACATGGCCGCGGAGAATTGCGGCATCGAGCAGGGCGACGTAGTTGCCATCTGGGGAGCAGGTCCCGTCGGCCAGTTCGCGATCAAGAGCGCATGGATGCTGGGCGCCGGCACCGTGGTCATCATCGACAACGTCCCCGAGCGCCTTGCCATGGCAAAAGGCCAGAGCGACGTCATCGCGATCGATTTCGAGAAGGAGGACGTGTACGACCGGCTGCAAGAGATCACCAGGGGCCGCGGCCCCGACCGCTGCATCGATTGCGTCGGAATGGAAGCTCATGGCCACGGGTCCGTCGATGCCGTGCTGGACCGGACAAAAGCCGCAATTGGCGTTGCCAACGACCGCATCCACGTGCTGCGCCAGGCAATCGAGAATTGCCGCGGCGGCGGGACGGTCTCCGTCCCAGGCGTGTACGGCGGCTTCGTAGACAAGTTCCCGATGGGATCTATCGTCCAGAAGGGCCTGACCATCAGGAGCGGCCAGACCCATGTGAACAACTACCTGACCAGCCTGACGGACCGCATCATGAAAGGCGAAATCGATCCGTCCTTCGTGATCACGCACCGTGTATCGCTGGAAGACGGGCCGAAGGCGTATGAAACGTTCAAGAAGAAACAGGATGGCTGCATCAAGGTGGTCATGCACCCGCACAGCCATAGCCACGATCATGGCGTAGCGCCGGACCACGCCTACTGAACGACTGTTCGACGATCAGGAAAGGCCGGCTTGAAAACGAGCCGGCCTTTCCATGTCCGGACTTTGCCTTCTCTGCCGGAAATTTGTACGCTCGCCTGAATTTTACACGATAAAAAAAGTGTTGATCAGGCAAGGGAATAAATGCATTCTCCTGTCCTGGAAGTGAAGGCGGCGACCGTTTCCGCTTGCAGACGAACCGGGCAAGTGCAGATGCCCCTCGTTCAATTCTTCGCAAGGACACCCTGCACAGCCAACAGTCGCGGAGGAACAGTGTCGCTGTATACAGATCAAAGCGTCAAGCAAGTACAACGCTATTCGCAGACTCCTTTGCAGCGCCTTTTCGACGGTTTTGAAGACAGCAGCGATTTGCAACTGCTGTACCGTTCCATGCTCGTCGCCCAAGAGCAGGTGATCGGTGATAATCCGGCTATCAAGGCGCAGTTTGCGCGCCCGGAACATAACAGCGTTTTCGACAGCGCGGTCTCGATGGAAATCCGCCTCGCCAAGGCGAGCAAGCAGGAAGCAATTGTCAACAAGCTCGGCGGCAACGAGGTGCTGAAGGCAATGCTCGCCGTCCAGCAGCGCTTCCAGACCGAGCCGACCATCATCGCTCCGGGAAATTCGTGATGGTCCAGCGCCGGAACGAGAGCAAACCCGAACTGCCGCCATCGTTGAAAATCGCCCTGCAGCCTGTCGACAGGCTTTTCGACCAGGTTGCGAAGAAAGACGTGCCGGATTTGTGGGGCAAGGCGATCGACAACACCTGCCTGTCAATCGGTATCGATGGCGAGGAAGCGGTCCGCCGCCTTGCCGATCCCGCGCATGCCCCGGCGGTTATCAGCGAGTTGCATGCACAGAGCGATGTCCTGGTGCAGGCACGCCTTTATGCGCAGGCCGAAGCTGCGCGCCTTAGCCGTCAGGTGCAGGACTATCTCAACCGGCCCGAAGCGCGCCTAAACGGAAAGCTGCAGGACAAGGATCGGCCGCTTGTGGTCGAGGCGGTCAGAAGCGCCGCCGATTTCCTGACCGGCGCCGGCAAGAGTTCCGACGCGGATCTGGACAGCGCCCAGCGGGGCGTGATGCATTACCATGTCTCGGCCTACGTTTTTGCCCAGCAGCAGGACGCGCGCTTCAAGCATGTCGCGCGGACGGAACACGAGCCTGCGGCGAATGAAGTGCTTTTGGGCCGTGCTGCGCCGCCGCTGCGCCACAGACACTCACAACCCTGATAATCCAGAAGCTATGGAATTACGATGGCCGAGGAAAGCAACAGCCAAGGTAGCGCCGGCAGTCCGTGGACCCCGGATCAACCGTCCATCAAGGACAAGCTGACGCCGATCATGCGCTTGCTGGACGCCGTCGACGAGGAGAACGCGCAGGCTCTTTTGTACAAGGAGACGTTGAGACGCACGCTACAGGCCATGGGTCTTAGCGAAGAAGAGTATAGCGCCAGGATCACCCACCCTACCGAGTATGTGTCGGTTCTGGAGAATCATTATCACGAGTTGCTGTGGGGAGTGAAACAGCACTGCTTCGCGCGCGACACGCCCGAAATGAAATCTGCCCGGATAGAACGCTTTCTCGACAGCCCGGCGGCTCGGGATGTGTCACGCGTGACCGCCCTCGAACCGGACAGCGCGCTGGTCCGCGGCGCTTTGGCGGATGCATCCGACTACGTTGTCGATAACGGCCTGATAGCCCCCAACGGCCTCGATGACGCCCAAACCGAGCCGGTGCTGCACCACAACATCGCCAGTTCGATCTTCGCGACCTTGCAGGAAGCCGACTACGAACAGACCAAGAAGAACGGCGTCTGGTCGTCGGACCAGCTTCTGCTTGGGCGACCCACACCGCAGCGCAAGGAGCTTGGGCCATGAGCGCCTTTCCAGGCGACACGGCGCCTTCCGATCCGGCTGGCCCGTCCGCACGCCTTTGCTTGATGCTGACCGCTCCAAAGGTCATGGCCTTGCAGATTGTTACGCCGGCCGAACGCCAGGTGAATGCTTATTTGGGCAGCGAGGCTGCCAGGGAGGTCGGCCTGCAAGCCGGCTGGGCAGCCACGCAGATCGCCCACTTCGTCGCGGACGAAACCGCCCATCACCTCGCCGAGCGGTACGGCATCGACAAGAAAACGGTGTATGACCTCGACCCAGACGGCGTTCAGCACGGTATCCGGGCCGGCATGTACGTCGCGATCAAGGATCTGGACTTCGAGAGAGCGAAAGGCCATCGGGCTAGCCCGGAAAGCCTTGCCGAGCTCATCTACGGACGGCCGATCCGCCGCGATGATCGTCCGGCATTCTAAAGCGCGGCCCGTCCGAGAATCGTTTGCTGCCGAGAACGACAGGTCGACTCGCTTCGCACCGAACCGCGACGGCTCCGGATTAGGGGAATATTCCGTACGGCACGTCCTCGACCTTGTCGCGGCTCGGCAAGTCCGAGATCGTCCAGCCGCCGCCCAGCGCCTCGATCAACGATACGGTGGAGACCAGGCGGCTTTCGCGCAAGGACAGCGCGGTTTCCTCGTCCGCCAGCGCCGTCGCCTGCGCCACAATCACGTTGGTGAAGGCGACCGTACCGGCCTTGTACTGATTAAGCGTAAGGCGCTCGGCCTCGTCGGCATCCTTGACCGTCTGGTTCTCGACCTCCGCCTGCTGCGCGTAGACCCGCTGCTGCACCAGATCGTCCTCGACCGCCTGCAGCGCGGCCAGCACCGTCTGGCGATAGGCCGCGACCGAACTTTCATAAGCCGAGCGTGCTTCTTCGACCTGCGCGCGGCGTGCGCCGCCGTCGAACAGCGTCTCGACCCCGGTCGGACCCGCGGACCAGGTCTCGTTGGTTGATTTGATAAGGCTGGAGAGCGCCGTACCGATGTAGCCGTACGACGCCGACAGCGTCACGTCGGGATAATAGGCGGCGATCGCGACACCGATCGCGGCGCTGGCGGCTTCGACGTTGCGCTCGGACTCGGCAATGTCCGGACGGCGCTGCAGCAGCGTCGCCGGAACGTCGACAGGGATGAGGGGAACGGTGGCGGTCAGCGGCGCGGGCGGGATCGTCAGCGCCTCGGGCGGCTCGCCGTCGAGCACGGCCAGCGCGTGTTCGAACTGCGCGCGTGCAACGCCGAGGTTGATCGCCTGCGCCTGCGTCTGCTCCAGCTGGGTCCGGGCATTCAGCACGTCCGTCTTGGCGGCGACGCCCGCATTGTACTGGTTCTCGGTGATCCTCAGCGAATCCTTGTAGACCTGGATTGTCTGGTTCAACAGGATTTGCAGCTGGTCCTCGTAGCGCAGCTCGAAATAATCGCTGGCGACCGAGCCTTCGATCGACAGGCGCGCGGCTTGCAGATCCGCGGCGCTGCCTTGCGCGTCGGCCACCTGTTCCTCCACCGTGCGCCGGATACGCCCCCAGACATCGATCTCCCAGCTGGCGCTGCTGGTCAGGCTGAAGGTCTTGGTCACGCCGTTCGTGCCGACGCCGCTGCCGCCCGCGACTACCGTGGAACCTTGGCTGACCGTGCCGCCCTGCGCGGTCGAGCCCGCGGTCGATGTCGTCGTGCTGCTGGGCCCGGTCAGGAAACCCGCCGCGCCCCGGCCATTGCCGTTGCCGGAATGGTTGAACTCCTGCGAGGCGTCGAGCGAAACGGTCGGGTAGAAAGCCGACAA
The DNA here is from genome assembly GCA_965199265.1 of Alphaproteobacteria bacterium. Classification (GTDB taxonomy): domain Bacteria; phylum Pseudomonadota; class Alphaproteobacteria; order CALMVH01; family CALMVH01; genus CBDAQV01. The sequence goes on from CBDAQV010000012.1 coordinate 209,430, forward strand.
CGCCTGGATGACCAGCGCCTGGGATTCGCGGTACGAGGCTTCCGACTCTTGCAATGTCTGGTTTGAGGCAAGCGCCTGGCTTTCCAGCCTGTCAAGCGTCGGATCGTTGTAGATCGCCCACCAGTTGCCGGCATCGCCCGGCAGCTCGGGCTTGGCGATCACCCATCCCGCCTGTTCCTTGAAATGACTGGGCAGCGGGGCGTCGGGCCGCACGTAGTCGGGCCCGACCTCGCAGGCGGACAGGGCCAGAACGGAACACAGCGTGACCAGTTTCTTCATGCGAAAGCCTCGCGCGCCGTGCGTTTCCTGCCGACCCGCAGCCTCAGGCGATCAAAGACGAGGTAGATCACCGGCGTTGTGTACAGCGTCAGCATCTGGCTGAGCAGCAAACCGCCGACGACGGAGATGCCCAGCGGGCGGCGAAGTTCCGCGCCGGTGCCAAGCCCGATGGCCAGCGGCAGCGCGCCGAACAGCGCCGCCATGGTGGTCATCATGATCGGCCGGAACCGCAGACGACAAGCCTCGTAAATCGCGTCGTAGGACGACAGGCCGCGCTGCCGCTCGGCCACCAGCGCAAAATCGATCATCATGATGGCGTTCTTCTTCACAATGCCGATCAGCAGGAAAACCCCGATCAGGGCGATGAGGCTGAACTCGACATCGAAGATTCTGAGCGCGAGGAACGCGCCGACGCCGGCCGAAGGCAGGGTCGACAGGATGGTGATGGGGTGAATGTAGCTTTCGTACAGCATGCCGAGCACGATGTAGATGGTGCCGAGCGCCGCGACGATCAGGATCGGCTCGTTGGCAAGCGATTGCTGGAACGCCTTGGCCGAGCCCTGGAACTCGCCGTGCACGTCGGCAGGCACGCCAAGGCTGCGCATGACCTGTTCGATCGCCGCGGTGGCATCGCCCAGCGACTTGGCCGGGGGCAGGTTGAACGAGATCGTCGCCGCCGTGAACAGGCCCTGGTGGTTGACCGAGAGCGGCGTGCTGCCCGGCGCCAGCTTGGCGAATGCGTCGAGCGGGATCATGGTTTCCGCTGCCGTGGTCACCGCCGCCCCGCTGGAAGCGCTGCTGCTGCCGCTGGCGGCGATGGCGTTCAGGTTGGCGTTGCGCGCCGTATCGTTTGCCACGGAAGCCGCGGTGGAAGCCGCGGTTGTCGTGCTGCTTGAACTGCCGCCTCCGCCCGTCTGCACGGCCGCGACCAGCGCCGAGAATACACCGCCAGCGGTCGCCGGGCTGGCCGCACCCGTGGTCAATGGCGCAGGTGTGGGCATCGAGGCCGTGGTTCCCGTCCCCGCCGCCGTCGCAGTTCCTGTTCCAGAAACGGGCAGTGCTCCGCCTGCGGTGATCGCGGCCATTGTCGCCGGGCTTGAACCGCCGCCGACACTGGGCGCGGCGGGTGCGACGAACGTGCCAGCGACGGCACCCGATGATGCCGTGCCCCCCACCCCACCCGCCGAGGTGCTGACATAGAGCTGGTGCAGGGTCTGCGGGCTTTGCCAATACTTCGGTGCGACTTCCTCGACCACGTGGTACTGGTTCAATGTGTTATAGATTACCGACACCTCGCGCTGGCCGAAGGCATCGTACAGGGTTTGGTCGATCTGCTGCGCGGTCAGCCCCAAGCGCGAGGCCGACGCGCGGTCGATCACGACATCCGTTTCCAGCCCGCCGTCCTGCTGGTCGGAATTGACGTCCACGAGGTTCGGGTCCTTCTTCAGCGCGTCGGCGATCTTCGGCGCCCAGTTCCGAAGTTCGCTCAGCGAATCCGCCTGCAGCGTGTACTGGTACTGTGCCTGGCTCTGCCGCCCGCCGATGCGCAGATCCTGGGTCGTCTGCAAATACAGGGTTGCCCCCGGAACCTTCGCCAGCTTGCCGCGCAGCTTTCCGATCACCTGGTCGCCGCTCAGCGTGCGCTGGTCGAGCGGCTTGAGCGACACATAGATGAAACCCGAATTCGTGCCGTTGCCGCCCGTGCCGGTGAAGCCGACGACGGTCGCGACCTCCGGCTCGTTCTTCACGATGCGGACGAAGTCGACCAGCTTCGATTTCATCAGCTGGAAGGAGATGCTCTGGTCGGCCTGGATGGTTCCAACAAGGCCGCCGGAGTCTTGTTGAGGGAAAAAGCCTTTGGGAATGACGATCACCAGGTAGACGCTGAGCGCGATCGTGGCGAACAGGATCGTCAGGATCCGCACCGGCCGGTTCAATGCCCAGACCAGCGAACGCTCGTACTCGGCCAGCGCGAAGGCGAAAACCGCCTCGCTCAAGCGGAAGATGCGCCATTGCTGCTGGCCTTCCGCTTCGCGCCGGACCAGCCGCGCGCACATCATCGGCGTCACCGTCAGCGACACGACCAGCGACACCAGGACTGCGATGGACAGCGTCATCGCGAACTCGCGGAACAGGCGGCCGACGATGCCGCCCATCAGAAGGATGGGTACGAACACCGCAACCAGCGAGATGCTCATCGAGAGCACGGTGAACCCCACCTCGCGCGCGCCTTGCAGCGCGGCCTCGAACGGCGGCACGCCTTCCTCGACATGACGGGCGATGTTCTCCATCACGACAATGGCGTCGTCGACCACGAAACCTGTCGCGATGGTCAGCGCCATCAGCGACAAATTGTCCAGGCTGTAGCCCAGCAGGTACATGACCCCGAACGTGCCCAGCAGCGACACCGGCACCGCGACCGTCGGCACCAGCGAGCCGCGCGGGTTGCGCAGGAAGATGAACACTACCGCGATGACCAGCGCGACCGAGATCAGCAGCGTCACCTCCACGTCGTGCAGCGAGGCCCGGATGGTCGTGGTGCGGTCCACCGCGATGTCCATGTTGATGTCGGCGGGCAACGAGGCCTTCAGGTCGGGCAGCGCGGCCAGGATCCGGTCAACCGTGGAGATGATGTTGGCGCCCGGCTGGCGCGAGATGATGATCAGGACGGCGGGCTCGCCGTTGAACAGGCCCTGGTTGCGCAGGTCCTCGACCGAATCGTCCACCTCGGCGACGTCGTGCAGGAACACCGGGCGGGCGTTGCGGTAGGCGACGACCAGGTTGCGGTACTGGTCCGCCGTGCGCGCCTGGTCGTTGGTGTAGAGCTGGAAATGCGTGCCGTTCGCCTCGATCGCGCCCTTGGGGCTGTTGGCGTTGGCGGCGGCCAGCCCGGCGCGTATGTCCTCCAGACCGATCCCGTAGGAGGATAGCGCCTGCGGGTTCAGCTCGACGCGCACCGCGGGCAGCGCGCTGCCGCCGACCGTCACCTGGCCGACGCCGTCGAGCTGGCTGAGTTTCTGCTCCAGCACGGTCGAGGCGGAATCGTAGAGCTGCCCTTGCGTCAGCGTCTTCGAGGTCAGCCCCAGGATCAGGATCGGCGCGTCCGCCGGGTTCACCTTTCGGTAGGTCGGGTTGCTTTTTAGGTCTGCGGGCAGGTCGGCGTGCGCGGCGTTGATGGCAGCTTCGACGTCGCGCGCCGCGCCGTCGATGTCGCGGTCGAGGCCGAACTGCAGGGTGATGCGCGTGTTGCCGACCGAGCTCTGGCTGCTCATCTCGGTCACGTCGGCGATCTGGCCGAGGTGGCGCTCCAGCGGCGTCGCGAGGCTGCTCGCCACTACCTCGGGGCTGGCGCCGGGCAACTGGCCCTGCACCAGGATGGTCGGAAAGTCGACCTGAGGCAACGGCGACACCGGCAGGCGCGAGTACGCAAGGATGCCGGCCAGCGCGACGCCGATGGTCAGCAGCGTGGTCGCGACCGGCCGCAGGATGAAAGGCGAGGAGAGGCTCATGCCGTCGCGTCTCCCTTCTCCAGTGACCGTGGCGCGCCGGGCTTGCGGTTGAAACGCCGGCTAACGCCCTCGAACGCGAGGTAGATCACCGGCGTGGTGAACAGCGTCAGCGCCTGGGACACGATCAGGCCGCCGACGATGGCGATGCCCAGCGGACGGCGCAGCTCCGACCCCGTGCCGGTGCCGATCATCAGCGGCAACGCGCCCAGCAGCGCCGCCATGGTGGTCATCATGATGGGGCGGAAGCGCAGCAGGCACGCCTGGTAGATCGCCTCGCGCGGCTCCTTGCCCTGGTGGCGTTCGCCTTCCAGCGCGAAGTCGATCATCATGATCGCGTTCTTCTTCACGATGCCGATCAGCAGCACAATGCCGATGATGGCGATGATGCCGAGGTCGTTGCCGGTAATCATCAGCGCCAGAAGCGCGCCGACCCCGGCGGAGGGCAGGGTCGACAGGATGGTGATCGGGTGGATATAGCTTTCGTAGAGGACGCCGAGGATGATGTACATCGTCACCACTGCGGCGAGGATCAGCATCAGCTCGTTAGACAGCGACTTCTGGAATGCCAGCGCCGCGCCCTGGAAGCTGGTCATGACGCTGCGCGGCAGTCCGATCTCGCTTTCCGCGGCGGTGATCGCCTCCGTCGCCGCGCCGAGCGACGCGTCCCTGGCAAGGTTGAACGAGATCGTCGCCGCCGGGAACTGGCCGAGGTGGTTCACCTGCAGGGGCGAGGGCTGGTCGGTCGCCGTCGACATCGTCTGCAGCCTCACCTGGCCGCCGCCGCCCGATGGCAGGTAGATCGAATCGAGGCTGGCGATCTTCGGATCGGCGTCAAGGATGACGCGGTACTGGTTGCTTTCGGTGTAGATGGTCGAGACGATGCGCTGCCCGAACGCGTCGTAAAGCGCATTGTCCACCGTCGCCAGAGTGATCCCGAACCGTCCGGCGGTGGAACGGTCGACGCTGATGAAGCGCGAGGCTCCCTGCTGGCCGAGGTTGCTGGTCACGTCGGCAAGGTCGGGCAGGCCCTGAAGCTTCGACACCAGCCTCGGCACCCACTGCGCCAGTTCGGTGGCGTTCGCGTCTTCCAGCACGAACTGGTACTGCGTGCGGCTGACCGTCGCGTCGATGCTGAGGTCCTGCACCGGCTGCATGTACAGCGAAATGCCGGTGACGTTCGACGTTTCCTGCGTGATGCGGCGGATGATCTCGCTGGCGCTGTCGTGCCGGTCGGCGAGCGGCTTCAGGTTGATCAGGAAACGCCCCGAGTTCAGCGTCGTGTTGGTGCCGTCGACGCCGATGAACGAGGACAGGCTGGCAACGTCCGCGTCCTTCAAAATCGCCGCGCCCAGCGCCTGCTGCCGCTCGGCCATCGCCGGGTAGGAGATCGACGGGGCAGCCTCCGATATGCCCTGGATCAGGCCGGTGTCCTGCACGGGAAAAAAGCCCTTGGGGATGACGATATACAGCAGCACGGTGAGCGCCAGGGTGCCGAGCGCGACCAGCAGGGTCAGGGTCTGGTGGTCCAGCACCCAGGTCAGGACCTTACCGTAGCGCGCGATCACGCTGTCGAACCATTCCTGGCTGCGGCGGTGGAAGCGGGATTCCTGCTCGGGCGGAATATGGCGCAGCAGCTTGGCGCACAGCATCGGCACCAGCGTCAGCGATACGAAGGCGGAGATGAGGATGGTGACCGCCAGCGTGATGGCGAACTCGCGGAACAGGCGGCCGACCACGTCGCCCATGAACAGCAGCGGGATCAGCACCGCGATCAGCGAGATGGTGAGGGACACAATGGTGAAGCCGATCTGCGCCGAGCCCTTCAGCGCCGCCTCCATCGGCTTCTCGCCTTCCTCGATGTAGCGGCTGATGTTCTCGATCATGACGATGGCGTCGTCGACCACGAAACCGGTCGCGACGGTCAGCGCCATCAATGACAGGTTGTTGAGGCTGTATCCGGCAAGGTACATGACGGCGAAGGTGCCGACGATGGACAGCGGCACGGAAAGGCTGGGGATGAACGTCGCCGCGAGCGAACGCAGGAAGACATAGATCACCAGAACCACCAGCACCACGGCCAGCACCAGCTCGAACTCGACGTCGGCGACGGAGGCGCGGATCGTCACCGTCCGGTCGGTCAGCAGCGTGACGTTGACAGAGGGCGGCAGCGAGGTCTTGAGCTCGGGCAGCAGCGCCTTGATGCTGTCCACCACGGCAATCACATTGGCGCCCGGCTGGCGCTGCACGTTCACGATCACGGCGGGCGTGGTGTTCATCCATGCGCCCAGATTCTCGTTCTCCGACCCGTCCTCGACTTTCGCGACGTCCGACAGGCGCACCGGATCGTTGTTCTTGTAGGCGATCACCAAATCCTTGTACGCGGCGGCGCTGGGCAGCTGGTCGTTGGCGTTGATCGTGTACGAGCGCATCGGCCCGTCGAAATTGCCCTTCGGGATGTTGACGTTGGCGTTGGCGATCGTGGTGCGCAGATCGTCGAGGTTGAGGCCGTACGCCGCCAGCGCCACCGGGTTGGCGTGGATGCGCACCGCGGGGCGATGGCCGCCGCTGATGGACACGAGGCCGACGCCTGCAAGCTGGGAAATCTTCGCGGCGAGGCGCGAATCCGCCAGGTCCTCGACCTGGGTCAGCGGCAGGGTTTCCGACGTGACGGCCAGCGTCACCACAGGCGCGTCGGCGGGGTTTACCTTGGCATAGATCGGCGGCGCCGGCAGGTCGGACGGCAGCAGGTTGCCAGCGGCGTTGATCGCGGCCTGCACCTCCTGTTCGCCGATGTCGAGCGACAGCGCCAGGTCGAACTGCAGTGTAATGACCGAGGAGCCGGCCGAGGAGACCGAGCTCATCTGCGACAGGCTGGGCATCTCGCCGAACTGCCGTTCCAGAGGCGCGGTGACCGATGAGGTCATCACCTCCGGGCTGGCGCCGGGATAGAAGGTCTGGACCTGGATCGTCGGGTAATCGACCTCGGGCAGGGCGGACAGCGGCAGGAAATGGAACGCGACGAGGCCGGCCAGCATGACCGCGATCATCATCAGCGAAGTCGCGACCGGGCGCAGGATGAACGGGCGCGACGGTCCCATGCCGGCGCGATCGGGCATGGAGGCGACGTGGCCTTCCTTCTGCCCCGGCGTGTGTTCGTCCGAGGCGGTCATCGCGGCCTGTTCCTGAACAAGATTGTCACCCTGACAGCCGCGCAGCGGCGTGGATCAGGACCCATTCTTCCGCTTTCCTCCAAGGCACCCCTCCAGCCGCGTTGGACCGTACCCAGCGGAGTTGATTGCTCCCTGGGTCCCGAAACGAGTTCGGGATGACGATCATGCAAACGCATCGCGATCACTGCGCCGGCGCGGGCTGCGCGTGGTCGTGGTGATGGCCCTTGTGGGCTCCGCTGGTATCGTTGTTTCCGGCGGAATCGCCGTACGCAGACGCCGCGGCGTCCTTGTCGCCCGGCTTGCCATCTGCCGGCTTCCCCTCCCCTGGCTTCTGCTCGGCGGGGATCGATATCTTTGCGCCTTCCTTCAGCTTGTCGGCCCCGTCGACAACGACCTTGTCGCCTTGGCTCAGCCCATCGAGGACGGCGACGTTCTGCCCATCGATCGGCCCCGGCTTGATCACTTTCACGGTCACGGTGTTGTCCGGTTTCACCAGGTAGACGAAGGTTCCCGGCGCGCCGCGCTGGATGGCGGCGGTCGGGATCACGATCGTGTCATGCAGCGTGCTGGTCAGCAGGTTGATGTTCACGAACTGGTTGGGGAACAGGGCCAGGTCCTTGTTGTCGAACAGCGCGCGCAGCTTGACCGTGCCGGTCGTCGTGTCGATCTGGTTGTCGAGGGTTTCGAGCTCGCCCGTCGCGATCGCCCCGCTATTGCTGCGGTCGAGCGCGGTCACCTTCAGCTTGCCGCTATCCCGGATGCCCTTGACCACCTGGTCGATGTTGTCCTCGGGCAGGACGAAGATCACCGACATCGGCTGCAGCTGCGTGATGATGACGATGCCGTTGGCGTCGCTGGTCTGGACATAATTGCCGACGTCCACCTGGCGCAATCCCACTCGTCCCGTCGCCGGAGAGGTGATGTGGCAATAGACGAGGTTCAGCTTGGCGGTGTTGACCTGCGCCTGGTCGGTCTTCACCGTGCCCTGGTCCTGATGGACGACCGCGGCCTGGGTATCGAGCGTCTGGGTCGCGAGAGAGTCCTGCTTGACCAGCATCTGGTATCGCTTCAGGTCCAGCTGCGCGTCGGCCAACGCCGCCTGGTCCTTGGCCAGCTGACCTTCGTACTGCGCCAGCTGCGCCTCGTAGGGGCGCGGGTCGACCTGGGCGAGGAAGTCGCCTTTCCTGACCATCTGGCCTTCGGTGAAGCCCAGCTGCATCAGCAGCCCGGCGATCTGGGTGTGTACCGTGACGGTCGCCAGGGGCGTCACCGTTCCCAACGCTGTGAGGGTAACGCCGACATCGCCTTTCTGGGCCACGGCGACTGCGGTGGGCATCGTGCCGGGCGCGCCGCCATGACGGCCGCCTTTCGCCGCGCCGGCCTGGTTGTTTCCGCCCGCGGCTTCCCCGCCCTTGTGGAAGAACAGCACCCACGCCAGCCCGCACACCACCAGAACGGCGATCAAGGTCCAGATCGCGCGCCTCAAGCCTCTGCGGCGTTCGCCCGGATCTTGGGGCGCTTGATCGCTCGTTGGCCGAGCGCCAACGAATTTACCGGATGATGTCATCGTTTCCCGTACGAGTGGAGGCAGTGGCCACGCCGTCAGCGTCCATCAGTCTTTTACGTCCGAACCTGATAAACGATGCGCGAACGGTTTAAATTCCCGTTCCCGCTTAGCTTAACGGGCTACTCGGCGGCCTCGATCCGTTTCCGGCTCCTGCGCGAAGCTGCCTCCTCCACTGGCGCCGCCGTCAGGGTGGCGAGAGCTTCGACCAGTTCATTCAGGGGCTCGTCCCAGCTGTTGAGGGCCGTCTGACGAAATAGCCTCGTGCCGGGATACCACGGCGTATCGGTACGGTCGAGCAGCCATCGCCAGTCGGCGACGCGCGGCAGCATGATCCAGGTCGGCTTGCCGAGGATGGAGGCGAGATGCCCGACCGCCGTGTCCACCGCTATGATCAGGTCGAGCTGGTTGATCAGCGCCGCGGTGTCGGCGAAATCAGTCAGCAAAGGCGCAGCTTCGTACATCCGGATACCCAGTTCGGTCGCATCGCCGGCGCGCGCGCCGTACTGTAGCGAGACCCATGAGATTCCACCGATGTCGAACAGCGGCTTGAACCGGTCGAGCGAGATGGTGCGCTTGAAGTCGTCCGAGTATGCGGGGCGGCCGGCCCAGACGATGCCGACCTTGCGGCCCGTCAGTTCGGAAAGCCTGTCCTTCCAGACCGCGACGTCCTCGTCGGCTGGTTTAAGGTAGCCGGTCTCGAACGGCAGCTTGTCGAGCGACAGGCCCGTCAGGTGCGGCAGGCTCATCAGCGGCACGACGTAGTCGACCGGCTCGGGCGAGTCCATCACGTGCGGGTTGTCGTTGCGGGAGAAGACCGTGATGCCGCGGGGCTCGAAGCTCTGTCTGAACAGGCGCAGCAGCGTGGTCGGCGCTTCGAACAGCACCTTGTCCGCCTTGGCTTGCAACTCGAAGGCCAGCGCCGAGAACTGCATCATGTCGCCGAACCCCTGCTCGCCGAAGACGACGATCTTCTTGCCCGTCAGGTCCTCGCCGCGCCAGAACGGCGTCGACAGGCGGCGCCATGGCTCGGGGAAGCGGTCCCAGAACCAGCGCCACATGTATTCCTCCCAGCCCCGCGCATAGTCGCCTGTGCTGAGCAGGGACAGCGACAGGTTCCAGTGCGTCAGCGCAAGGCCGGGCGAAAGCTTGAGCGCCGTCCGGTAGCTGAGGATGGCAAGGTCGGTGTAGCCGAGGTCGCTGAGCGTCTTGCCCAGCGTCGTCAGCGCGTGTTCCAGCTTCTCGACCGCGCCGGTCGGCATGCCTTTCGGGACACCGGCCTCGGCGGGGATCGTTCCGCCGGCCACCAGGACGGGCATGATCTCGTCCAGGTAGCTGCGCGCCTCGATCAGAACCGGCGCATGCAGAGCCAGGCCACGCACCAGGCAGTCGACGGCATTGCGCGGGTCGCGCAGCAGGGCGAAGGCGGTGCCCGCGTTGACGTAGGCGGCGTAGCGGTTCGGATCGGTGCCGATCACCTGCCGGTAGACGTTGATCGCCTCGGCATGCTTTTCGGCGGTTTGCAGCAGCACGCCGAGGTTCACCAGGATGTCCAGCGCTTCGTTCGGGCGGCCCAGCTGGGTCAGCGCGTAGGCGAGGTTGTGGTGGAACAGCGGCTGCGCCTCGTCCAGACGCACCGCGCGCCGCAGGTATTCGACCGCCTTGCCGTGGTCGCCCTGCTGTCCGGAAATCACACCCAGCTGGTGCAGGCAAACCGGAACCAGGTTCGGGCGCTCCATCAGCTCGAGGTACGCGGCCTTGGCCTGGGTCATGCGGCCTTCGCGGTGCGCCTGCAGGCCGGCGGCGAACAGCGGAACTTCCGCGGCGACCAGGTCCAGATATTCGTTCATGTACCCTCTACTTGGCTGAGGGCCTAAAGTGACGAAAGATGGTTAACGCCCGTTTAAACGCAGTGGCCGGCAACGGCCAGAACTCCCGCCCGGGAAGGCGATCAGCGCTGCCGGGCCTTGAAGCGCGGGTTTTCCTTGTTGATGACGTAAACGCGGCCCTTGCGGCGCACGACGCGGCACGCCTTGTGGCGCGTTTTCAAGGTCTTGAGGGAGTTCTTGATCTTCATAATGCCGCTCCGGGGCGATCGTGTTCGGGAAAGGCGCGTTCGTACAGGGTCGGCGCCGACAGGTCAAGAGTTGCGAATCCCTCCCCGGTAGGGAGAGGGATTGTTCAGCTGCTGCGCCCTACAGACCAAGGGTGACGCCGCGACCGGCGTTTGCGCCGGGGCGGTCGCCGATGAGGGCGGCGTGCCCCGGACGGGCGGGGGCGGCGCGGATCGGGGCGGGTTCGGCGTAAACGTCCGGCGCTTCCCTGTGCAGGAACTCCAGGAACTTCCTGCCGGTATTGACCAGCTCGCCCGTCACCGCGTCCGATCTGGGGAAGGCGGGATCGCGCAGCATCGCGTCGGACGCCGCCTTGGCCTGCGCCAGTCTGCCGAAGCCGGTCGTCGCCTCCGCGCCGGCAGCGGCGCGGGCGCTTGCCGACCAGTGCGCGCCGGTCCTGCTTTCCACTTTCGCCACGATCGCGTCGATATCCTCCGCCTCGCGCGCGGCGAGGCTTTGGACACGTTCCTGCACGACCGGGTCCTTGATCGCGGCGGTGCCTGCGGCCAGCACCGCGCCTATCTGCCGGCTTTGCAAAGCGTACTGCGCGTTGTTGGCGGCACGGGCAGCGGGGATCAGGGCGAGGTTTTCGGGTACGGGAGAAACCCGGAATCCGTTCCACTCGTCATCGACGCTGGGGCGGGCCTGACCGGCGACCGGAACCGTTTCCACGATCTGCACCGGCGGAGCGGGCGGGGCCATCGCCTCGTTGCGGGTCGTCTCGATCAGGGTCGAGATCGGCCCGCTCACCCGGTCCCTTAGGTTGAGCGCCAGCCCGATCTGGGCCTGCTCGGCGGGCGGCAGCGGCTGATGCTGGACGCCGTGCGAACCCAGGCTGAAGTTCAGGCCGTTCCCGATAGAAACCGATCGGGAGCCGAAGGTCTTGGAAAGCTCCTGGACGACGCCGATTGCGGCGTCCAGCTGCCGGGCGCTGTCGTCGAACCGGACCTTGGTCGCCGGCAGGGTGCTGGCGGTGGGACCGAAATAGTTCGGGTCTCCGGCACGGGGTGCGAAGGCCGTCATCAGCGGCCTGCCCGATACCGGATCGCGGACGTTCGCGGCAAAGTCGCCCACGTCCTTGGTAACCTTCAGAGCAACCGCGCTGAGGCCGTAAGCCGCCTGGCCGCGCAGGTTGGGCGCCAGCTGCTCGTTTCCCGCCATGCCGAACGCCACCGCCCCGCTGTCCTTCAACTGCTGACCGAGCGAGATCAGCCCCGCCAGCACCGGGGCGTTGGGCCCGACTAGCGGCTGGCCGTCGTGCCCCTTGACGGGGGTCTGGTCGTTCAGCGCCGCATCGAGGGCATTGCGGGCATCCTTTCCGCTGGTGAAGACCGTGGACGGCTTGTTCGTCAGCGCGACGTCCGGCGCCTGCCAGTGCTGCTGCGCCTGCGCGATGCCGACCTTGTACTGCCGGGTGAACTCGGCGGCGGAGATTACCTGCGCGGCAGGCTGGGCAGGCTGTTGCGCGGCTCCGCGCGTGATCGGCACCTGCGCGTCGGCGACCGGCAAGGCGGCGGCGATGCCGGGAAGGACGGCCAGCGCCACGCCCTCGCGCAGCGCGCCCTTCATCCGGTTCCACGGCGTATCCTGTTCGCGACCCTGCATGACAATCTCCTGAATTATTACCAGGGAATTAACATGGCTAGATTCCGTAAGCAAGGTGCATCATGGCGGAGGCGCGAGGCGATCGTCTGTAGCGGTTTTCGTTCGGTTTGAGGCAACCTCACTTCGCCATACTCGGCGAAAGCCGAGGATCTCGTTCAGAATAAGACTCACCTTAATGGGAATCCTCTGCTTTCACGGAGGATGACGTGAGTCTATTAGGCGAAAACCGCTTTAGACTAATATGATTCCGGCCGACCAGGATCCATACCTTTGGAGCAGCGGCACTGCCGGCATGGATCGGTGCCACGCTCCCATAACTGAAATTGGTCATAAACAAGAATGCCCCGCTCGTGGCGGGGCATTCTATAGGAACCCTGACCGGCTTTCGCCGGGCGGAAGTTACTGCTGGTTAAGCGCCATCGTCTGGGTCGTCGCCGGACGGCTGCCGATCGCGGAGGCGGCGCTGCTCACCGAAGCCGTTTCCGAGGTCGCTCCGCCTGCCGGCTGGACCAGTGTTGCAATAGCCTGGCTGTTGACAAGCACAGATCCCGCGGCTCCGTTATTGCCGATGATCGGACCGGACGCGCCATCCTTTTTCGCTTTATGACCCATGGCGAAACCACCGGCAAAAGGAACAAACGCTAGCGCGGTATCATGATCCAGAATACCCTTTTTCGCAGCCGGCGCAATGCAGGCTTCCAAGGCGGCCGCATCGTCGGACACCATCTTTAACTGACCCTTGACGTGATCGAGGTCGGCATTGACGGCCAGCGGGCTGCCCACGGGCTCGGATTGCCCCGGCAGAGTGCAATTTGCTGCTGCGGGAGCGCTGCGCAACGCGCTGTCGGTCACCTGATAGAATTTCGCGATCTTGCCCGCGACCTCGCCCTTCGCGCCGTCGGGAGCACCCGACCAGGCGGATGCCAGGTTGCTTTGCGCCGTGGTCAGGACGTTGATCGCCTGGTCCAGCTTGGCGGGGCCGGTCTTCGCATCAGTAAGGCCGGCCGCGTCTGACGAGACGACGGCTTGGTAGCTCTGCGAACCGCGCTCGAAACCGGCGCGGAACGCCGCGCTGACCGGGGTAGTGCTGACGGCTGTAGCCGGCGCTGCGCCGGAAACGCTTGCGAACTGCGCCTGTGCCGGAACCGACAGAGCGCCAAAGGCGGCCAGCGGAAGGACAGAACTAGCAACAATTTTATTCAATTTGTTGGAAGGACGTTCTTCAGTAAACGCTTCCGGATAGTTGCTCAGGCCCAAAGTTTGCATTGTTACTCTCCCCGTTGAAGTTGACGAACAATTAACAGCCTGTTTCGACTTGCGCAAGCCTTTTTGTTGCCATGCTGGGAACAATCATGCATGTACTTACATTATGCACAGTTTACCAAAGCACATCTCCGTCGGGTCGCTGACTGTCGGCAACGACCTTCCCCTCACTTTTATCGCCGGCCCCTGCGTCCTCGAAAGCCGGGCGCACGCGCTGGAAACGGCGGCGGCGCTGAAGGAGCTTTGCGGCGGGCTCGGCATCGGCCTCATCTACAAGACCTCGTTCGACAAGGCGAACCGCACTTCGGGCGGCAGCGTCCGCGGCATGGGCATGGATGCCGCCCTGCCGATCTTTGCCGAGATCCGGGAGTCGCTGGGCCTGCCGGTGCTGACGGACATCCACGAGCGCGAACAGTGCCGGCCCGTGGCCGAGGCGGTGGACGTGCTGCAGATCCCCGCCTTCCTGTCGCGCCAGACCGACCTTCTGGTCGCGGCGGCCGAAACGGGGCGCGCCATCAATATCAAGAAAGGCCAGTTCCTCGCCCCGTGGGACATGGCGAACGTGGCGAAAAAATGCGTCGAGGCGGGCAACGAGAACGTGCTGCTGTGCGAGCGCGGGGTCAGCTTCGGGTACAACACGCTGGTCAGCGACATGCGCGGCCTGCCGATCATGGCGAGGACCGGCTACCCGGTGGTGTTCGACGCGACGCATTCCGTGCAGCAGCCGGGCGGGCAGGGCACCAGCTCGGGCGGACAGAGGGAGTTCGTCCCCGTGCTGGCGCGCGCGGCGATCGCCATCGGCGTCGCGGCGGTGTTCATCGAGACCCACCAGGACCCCGACCACGCCCCGTCCGACGGGCCCAACATGATCAGGCTGCGGGATCTGCCCGGGCTGCTGAGCTTGCTGATGGAGCTGGACGGGATCGCGAAGGCCCATCCGGTCGATCTCGAGAAGTAGGCTAACGCAGCCGAACGTTGGCCGTCGTCCCGAGCTCTCGCGGTCAGTGCAGCGCGATGTCCGCAAACAGGCGAAAGCGTAGAGGTGGGTCCCGATCCACGCCGCTTCGCGGCTACCGGGATGACGACCTTATCAAGGACACCACGGCTCCAGTAGTCGGTTGCCTCCGTGCATTCAACTCAGGACAACAGGTTAGGAAACCAGTTTCAGGGTTTCTGCACCGCCTGCGCGATGATCGCGGTGGTCAGGGCGGCGACGTCGCCCTTGATGTACATCTTCTTGAAGCGCGCGCTCTCCCCGGACACGATCTTGATCGCCGATTTGGGCAGGCGCAGTTCCTTGGCGAACAGCGAGATCAGCGCGCTGTTCGCGGCCCCATTGATAGGCCGGGGGGTCACGCCCACTTCGAGCTTGAGCGCCCCTTCCTCGTCGCGCGCGGCGGTAAGGATCTCGTTCGTCACGTTGCCCGGCTTCAGCTGAACCGAAAAGGTAAGTCCGCGTACAGTCTTCATGTCTTGTGGCAACCGATCGAAATTAGTTACAGAATTCATGCCGTGGCTGAACATGAGCGTCGAGGATCCAGGCAGACAATTCGACGCCGCAGGGAGCCTCACCATCCATAAATAGTCCTAACCTGCGGCAAGTTCCAGCTATTAATCGTTAATTAAGAATCCTGGACGCAATCCGCGCCTCTCAAGGCCTCGCGGGCCTGCTCGCAATCAAGCGCCATCTGGCGCAGCAGCGGCTCGAGCCCGTCGAACTTCGCTTCGGGACGGAGGAACTCGACAAGGGTGACCACCAGCCCCTGGCCGTAAAGGTCGCCGCTGAAACCGAACAGGTGGGTCTCGACAAGCGGCGCGCTGGCTTCCCACATCGGGCGGATGCCGATGTTGGCGACGCCGTCGAAACTCCGCCCGTCGGCCAGCCGGGCGCGGACGGCGTAGATGCCGAAAGCGGGGCGCAGCAGCTCGCCCAGCCGGCCATTGGCCGTTGGGTAGCCCAGCTCGCGCCCCCTGCGGTCCCCGGTTTCGACCTGGTAGGGAATGGCCCAAGGCCTTCCGAGCAAGGCGGCCGCTTCGCGAGGCGCAGCCCCGGCCAGTGCCTCGCGTACCCGGCTGGAAGAAACGGCGCGCCCTTGCGCGTCCAGCACCACAGGCGCCTCGAGCGTCTCGAACCGCGTGTCGCGCGCGAGCAAGCAGAAGCTGCCCTCGCGCCCCTTGCCGAAACGGAAGTTGGCGTTGGCGGCCACGGCCCGGATTCCCAGAGCCCGGGCGAGGATCTCATCCACGAAACCGGGGGCCGTGCGGTTGGCCAGCTCTGCATTGAACGGCAGCTCACAGACGATCTCGACGCCCAGACCTTCCAGGCGGGCGAGCTTTTCCGCCCGTGTCGTCAGCCGGAACGGCGGGCAGTCCGGCTGGAAATACCTGCGCGGATGCGGCTCGAAGGTGATGACCGCCAGCGGCGCGCCGATGCGCCGGGCGTGATCGCGGGCAAAGCCGAGCAGCCCGGCATGGCCAAGGTGAACGCCGTCGAAGTTCCCGAGCGCCGCGACGCCGCCGCGATCCGCCGCCGTCAGCCCGCCGTGACCCGAAAAAACCCGCATGCGCTTAACTGACGCTTCGCTGGGCGATTGACAAGCGGCCATTTCGGTCCCTATTAGGCCGTTACTTTTTTCCAGCCGGAGGCGCGCGTGACCAGATCCGAACATCCTCTCGGACACTGACCGATGCCCTATAACGTCGCCGTCATCGGCGCGACCGGCAATGTCGGCCGCGAGCTGATCCAGGTCCTTGCGGAACGCCATTTTCCCGTCCGCAGCCTGACGGCGCTCGCGTCCGAGCGCTCGATCGGCCAGGAGGTTTCCTTCGGCGAGGACGACATCCTGAAAGTGCAGGATCTGGCGAAGTTCGATTTCGCGGGCGTCGACATCGTCTTGTCGTCGGCGGGCGCGAAAGTATCGGCCGAGTTCGCGCCGCGCGCGGCGCGGGCGGGCGCGGTGGTGATCGACAACACCTCGCAGTTCCGCATGGACCCCGACGTGCCGCTGGTCGTGCCCGAGGTCAACCCGCAGGCCCTCGCTGAGTATTCCAGACGCAACATCGTCGCCAACCCCAACTGCTCGACCATCCAGATGGTGCTGGCGCTGAAGCCCTTGCACGACCTGGCGAAGATCAGGCGCGTCGTGGTCGCGACCTACCAATCGGTTTCCGGCGCCGGGCGCGAGGCGATGGACGAGCTGTTCACCCAGACCCGCGCGATCTACGTCAACGATCCGGTGGAAAAGGAACAGTTCCCCAAGCAGATCGCCTTCAA
Organism: Alphaproteobacteria bacterium; assembly: GCA_965199265.1. Lineage (GTDB taxonomy): Bacteria > Pseudomonadota > Alphaproteobacteria > CALMVH01 > CALMVH01 > CBDAQV01. The sequence continues at coordinate 226,208 of CBDAQV010000012.1, forward strand.
CGTCATTCCGCAAATCGACGCCTTCATGGACGACGGCTCGACCAGGGAGGAGTGGAAGATGATGGTCGAGACTAAGAAAATCCTCGATCCGTCCATCAAGCTGACCGCGACCTGCGTCCGCGTTCCGGTGTTCATCAGCCATTCCGAGGCGATCAACATCGAGTTCGAAACGCCTATCACAGCGGATCAGGCGCGCGCCGCGCTGCGCAGGGCGCCTGGCATCTCCGTCGTCGATCACCGCAGCGAGGACGGCTACGTCACACCGGCCGAGGTCGCCGGCGAGGACAACGTGTATGTCAGCCGCATCCGCGAGGATGGCACGGTCGAAAACGGGCTGTCGCTATGGTGCGTCGGCGACAACGTGCGCAAGGGCGCGGCGCTGAACGCGGTGCAGATCGCCGAGCTGCTGTCCAAGCAATATCTCTGACGCCGAGGATACGTCCCACCGGGCCAGTCTTGCCGCGCCGCCGCCGCCGTGCTAGCGATCGTGCAGCATTCAACAGCTTTCCAGGGGAGCGCAGCCGATGTCGTCATGCAGAGTTGCCTTCGCCGCCGCTACGGCGCTCATGCTGGCAGCCGCGCCCGTGGGGGCCCGTGCCGATGAACCGGCCAAAAAGGCGATTGACTTCTCGGCCCCTCTCAAGGTGCCGATCACCGGGGAAGTCCGCGACGCGTGCGAAAGCGGCAACGCGACCGACCAGGCGTACTGCTACGGGATGATCCAGGAAGCCTACGACGCGAATTTCTACATCGCCGACGCGATGGCCATCAACCCTCTGTGCATTCCCAAGGCGACGACGGCGGGGGACCTGCGCAAGACGTTCCTCGACGGGGCACATGCCGACGCCGACCAGACGAGAGGCCCGTTCGCCGTCTTCTTCTACCTTCAGGTCGGCCTGAAATACAAGTGCGACAGCCAGGGCAACGCCATCGAGCCGGGCGCAGCCGCACCGGGCGCGCCCGCGCCCGCCACAAACACCACCGGTGCACCGGGCCCCGGCAACACGACCAAGTAATCAAGGCGGACCAGCGATCATGGCAAAAGACAGGAAAAAAGGAGACAGCGGCAACGGTGCGCAGGGAGAGAACGTCGGCCTCGGCTTAACCGGGCTCGAGACGAGCGGTCTGCAGCCGCAGGGAGTGACCCCCGGGGCGGAACTGCCGCCGTTGCCCGAAGGCGGGGCGCAGCTGATCGTGAACGGACAGTATATCAAGGACCTGTCGTTCGAAAACCCGAACGTATTGCGGCTGATGCAGGCCAGCGGCCAGCAGCCCGAGATAAACATAGATTTGGGAGTCAACGTACAGGACGTGGCAGAAGGCTCGTACGAGGTCACGTTGCAGGTCCGCGTCGAGACCAAGCGCGACGGCGCGATGGGCTTCATCGTCGAGCTTGCCTACTGCGGGCTGTTTACCCTGCGCGGCTGGCCGGCCGACCAGGTCGAGCCGATCCTGTTTGTCGAAGGGCCGAAGCTGCTCTTCCCGTTCGCACGCTCGATCATCTCCAACCTGACGCGCGACGGTGGCTTCCCGCCGCTCAACCTCAACCCGATCGACTTCTCGCAGCTCTACCGCCGCCGTGTCGCGCAGCGCGAGGCGCAAGCAAACGGGGCCGGGCCGGAAGCGGCCAACTAAGGGAAAACATGATCCTCAAGGAGCAACTGGAAAAGCAAGGCACTGTATTTTTTAGATGGCGCGGCATCCTGCCGCTGGTAATCATCCCGGCGGTCATCGCCGCTGCCTGTTCCTCCCCAACCTTTGCCGACGGTCACGCCGGTCCGTGGAGCCGGGTCTACGATTTCGCCTGCATCGTCCTGTCATTCATGGGGCTTGGCTTGCGGGGATATACCGTGGCCTTGGCCGCGCCCCGGACTTCGGGCCGCAACACGCGCGAACAGCGCGCCGACAGCTTGAACGTCTCCGGCATCTACTCCGTGGTCCGCAACCCCCTCTACCTCGCTAATTTCCTCGTCATCCTGGGGATGCTGCTGTTCATCAAGGAATGGTGGCTGGTCGTGCTCGTAAGCCTTGCCTACGTGCTTTACTACGAGCGCATCATCATGGCCGAGGAACGCTTCCTTCTCGCCAAGTTCGGCGATGACTATGCAATCTGGGCCAATCGCACACCCGTGATCGTCCCCAACCTGCTGCTGTGGACGCCGCCTACGCGGACCTTCTCCTTTCGCAAGGTGCTGAGGCAGGAGTACAACGGCTTCTACCTGATCGTCAGCTGCTTTTATCTTCTGGAATGGTGCGACCGGATCCTGTTCCGGCACGGACCGATTTCCGGGATGACAATCGGTGAAGCACCAGGCCTTTACTGGACGGTTTTCTTCGCGGGTGGCACAATAGTTTTCCTGGCGCTGAGGTCGGTGAAGAAGTTTACTTCGTTGCTTGATACGCGGGGCTGATCGGGTCAACTTGAATTTCGCCGTCTACTCCAAGCTCGACGCGCCGACACCTGTTCTGCTTACGTTACGGTCGGTCATTCAAAATGATCATTGTTCATTTTTAGGGAACTGCAATGGCTGAAAAATCCTGGGCGCTTGTCACGGGCGCTTCCAGCGGTCTCGGGGTGGAGTTCGCACGGCAACTGGCCGCGCGCGGCCATCATCTCGTGCTCACCGCGCGTTCGGAGGCGCCCATGCGAAAGCTTGCCGACGAAGTACGCGCTCTCCACGACGTCGAGGTCGTGATCGAACCACTCGATCTCTCGCTTGCCGGAAGCGCGGCCGCGCTCGATGAGCGTCTGCTCGCGCGGAACATTGTACCCGAGGTGCTCGTCAATAACGCCGCGTTTGGCCTCTACGACCGGTTAGTGAATCAAGACCTCGACCGGCTACGCACGATGCTCCAGCTCGACATCGTAAGCCTGACGGAACTGACCTACCTTCATGCGCGCCGCATGGCCCGGAATGGACATGGCCGCATCCTGCTGGTCGGCAGCATGGCGGCGTACCAACCCGTCCCGCTGCTCGCTGTCTACGCGGCTGCCAAGGCATACGTTCTTTCCCTGGGTGAAGCTCTCCACGTCGAACTGGCCCCTAAGGTCACCGTGACGGTACTCTCTCCGGGTTTAATGGACACGGGCTTCAACGCCGCTTCCGGCTACATCACGCCGCCATCGCTCAAACGCATGATCGTTTCGCCCGATGTGGTGGCGCGTACGGGACTGAAAGCGCTGTTCGCGGGCAAGTCAGGAGTGATCGCCGGACGCCTCAACAAGGGCATGGCGTTCGCGAGCCGCCTGCTGCCGCGACACGCTGCGGCAAAAGCATCCTTAAGGCCCGACAGCACGCCGCAGCAACATGAATAAGGCGCGCCGTCGAGTTGGATGATGACGCGAGTGCATGACCGTTAGCTCGTCTGTGCATCGGGTTCTGTCGTTTGCGCCCGCGCTTCCTCTTCCAGCAACGCCTTGCGCGACAGCTTGCCGATCAGCGTCTTGGGCAAGGGCGTCATGCGAATTTCAATCAGCTTCGGCATTTCGATGGCCGACAGGTGGCCTTTCAGGAACGCCGTCAGCGCCGCCTTATCCAGCGCCGCGCCTTCGCGCGGCTTGACCCACAGCTTGACGGTCTGGCCACGGTAAGCATCGGGGATGCCGGCGGCGACGCATTCCTCGACCGCCGGATGCTGGTAGACCGCTTCTTCGATCACGCGCGGGTAGATCTTGAAGCCGCCGGCGATGACAATGTCTTTCAGCCGGTCGACGATGAAGGTGTAGCCGTCCTCGTCCATGTAGCCGATGTCGCCGGTGTGGAAGCGGCCGCCCTGCATGGCGGCCGCCGTCTCTTCCGGCTGGTTCCAGTACCCCGCCATGACCTGCGGGCCCGAGATGCAGATTTCCCCTTTCTCGCCCTGCGCCAAGGGGGTTTCACGGTCTTCCAGCGACACGATCTCGATCAGCGTGCCCGGCACCGGCAGGCCGATCGAGCCCGGCTTGTTGACGCCGTTCACCGGGTTGCCGGTCGCGACCGGCGAAGTTTCGGACAGGCCGTATCCCTCGATCAACGTGCAGCCCGTGACGCGCTCGAATGCGTCCTTGACCTCGACCGGCAGGGGCGCGCCGCCGGAAAAGCAGAAGCGGATCGAGGACAGGTCATACTTTGCCCGCTTGGGGTGATGGACGATGGCGTTGTAGATCGTCGGTACCGCCGGGAACACGGTAGGCTTCGTGCGCGCGATGGTTTTCAGCACTTTCAGCAGGTCGAAACGCGGCACGGCGACGATCTCGGCGCCGATGTAGACTCCGACCGTCAGCGCCGCCGTCATGGCGAAGACGTGGAAGAACGGGATCACCGCCAGCATGCGCTCGCGCCCCGGCTCGACGCCCTGCAGCCACATCGTGGACTGCAGGGTGTTGGCGTACACGTTGGCATGGGTCAGCATCGCGCCCTTGGGCACGCCGGTCGTGCCGCCGGTATACTGCAGCAGGGCGATGTCGGTTTCGGGATCGACCGGCGCCGGCGGGAGAGCATCGATGTCGCGTGTCAGCTCGGCGAAGCGGACGATCCGCGTCCTGCCGGCGGGGCGGGCTATCTCCTTCCTCCGCGCCAGCGGGTACAACAAGTTTTGCGGAAATCGCAGCACGTCCTGCATTGGGCACAGCACAATGGCCTTGAGCCTGGTGCGTTCGCACTGCCCCTCGACCTTGTCGAAGATGGCCTTGATGTCCAGCGTCACCATGAGTGTGGCGCCGCTGTCGTTCATCTGCGCGCCGATCTCCTTTTCGGTGTAAAGGGGGTTGAAGTTGACAACCGTTCCACCCGCTTTCAGCACGGCAAAAAAGGCAATCGGGTAGTACGGGCAGTTCGGCAGGATGAGCCCGACACGGACGCCGCGGCGCACGCCCAAACGGCGAAAACCGGTCGCCGCGCGGTCCACGAGGTCGCGCAGCCGGGCATAAGTGTATTTCTTACCCAGGAAATCCAGGGCGGGGCGGTCGCCGAACCGGTCGGCCGTGTCGTCGATCAGCTTGTAGAGAGGTTCCTTGGGCAGTAGCGCACTGTAGTTGATACCGGGAGGGTAATGAGCCATCCATGGCAAAGTCGCGTGCTCCGGAGGCGACGCGCTTGTCGAAAACTCCGAACTGGAACCTGACTTCGATGCCGTCTCCGGACCCATCGCGCGCCCTCCCGCCTTTTTGCAAGATTGTAGCACGCAAAGGCCGCCGCCTTAAGCGCAAACGCATCAATTGCATGCGTTATAGTTAATGAATACTAAACCTTGCTTAACTCGCGCCGCAAGCACTGGACGGAACAGCTCGAAATAAAAACCCTGCAAGCGGAACAATATATCGCATTCCGATAAAAATGGGATTGGCAAACAGGAAAAATTACGCCATTGTCATTGAACTGTAACTCACAGCGCTGATCTTAAGGCGCATTTGTTTATGGAAGGTTGACGTCTTGTCACGTTATGGGCAGGGGTTCGAAGAATTGGAAGAAGCTCCGCAGATCAAGGCGCGGCTGAAATGGTTCAATGCCACGAAGGGATTTGGATTCGTTTCTCCCATGGATGGTTCTTCCGATGCATTTCTACATGTATCGGTCTTGCATCGCGCCGGCTTGCAGGCTTTAGGTGAACAAGCCGAGCTTCTGTGCGAGGTCGGTAGCGGTCCGAAAGGGCCTCAGGTCACGCGCATTGTCGAGGTCCTCGCCACTGGCGAGATCAAGGCGCCTGACCGCGAGGCGAGCGGCCCCGGCTACGGCCGCCAGCCAGCCCTCACGGATGAATACCGGCCGTCTGACGGCTTCGGCGGCGGCAGGGATGGACTCGGCGGCGGCACAGCCGACGCAAGCGAACAGGCCAGCGGCGTGGTCAAGTGGTTCAAGGCCGACAAGGGGTTCGGATTCATAACCGTGGACGGATCGGGCCAGGATGTGTTCGTTCACAAGAGCGTCCTGCAGCGCTCCGGCCTTCAGGGGCTTGAAGCGGGGCAGCATGTCGATCTGCGCGTGCGCGAGGTCGAAAAAGGTTGGGAGGCCACCTGGGTCGGACTGGGCTGAGCCCATGTCGGCTATGTCACCGCAAATGGCATCGGCGCAGGAATTTAGCATTTAGTCCAACGTAAGTCAGCCTCCGTCGCTACGCTCCTCGCAACGGCGGCGGTCAAGAGATCACGAACCGGCCTAGCTGCTCACTCTCTGGACGGCACTGCCATGTTGTCCAGCAGCCGGACAGTGCCGATGCGACCCGCCGCCAGCAGCCTCGCCTCCCGGTTTCCGACAAGACCCAAAGGTTCGAGCGTTTCGGGATCGCAGACTACAAGGTAATCAACGCTGTCAAAGCCTGATTCCAGCAGCGACTTTCTTCCTTCCCCGGTCAGATTCGCCGTGACGTCCGAACCGGGCGCGTTCAGCCTTTGCACGATTCCGCTCATCACCCGGTTCAGTTGCCGCGCAACCTCCAGTTCGCGCGCGCCGAGATAGGCGTTGCGCGACGAAAGAGCCAGACCCTCGGCATCGCGTACGATCGGACAGCCGGCCACGGTGACCGGCAGGTCGAGGTCGCGCACCAGCCGGCGAACGATCTGCAGCTGCTGAAAGTCCTTTTCGCCGAAAAGGGCGACGTCCGGCGCCGCTTGCGTCAGCAACTTCGTGACAACCGTGGCGACGCCGGAAAAATGCCCGGGACGGATTTCTCCTTCCCACCGCCGGTCCAGCTCGGACACGGCAACGGATGTGCGAAACCCGCTCGGGTACATTTCGGCGACCCCGGGCGCGTACATCAGGTCGGCGCCGGCCCGTTCGAGCATTTCTGCGTCCGCGGCCTCGGTGCGCGGGTAGCGGGAAAAATCTTCCTGAGGACCAAACTGCGCAGGGTTGACGAAGATCGAGACGACGACCCGGCTGGCCTGTTTCCGAGCCTCGCGCACCAGCGACATATGGCCTTCGTGCAGAGCGCCCATCGTCGGAGCCAGCGCGATCCGCTCGCCTTCCTTCCGCCATCCGGCGATTCGAGCGCGCAGGTCGGGAACCGTTCGTTCAATGCGCATGGGCGTTTACCGGTGAACTATTTCTGGATCGTCAGCTCTGCCTCACCAGGAAAACGGCGCGCTCGCACGTCATCGGCATAGGCGGCCACCGAACGCGTGATGTCGGTCGCCAGTTCCGCGTACCTTCGGGCGAAGCGAGGAATTTTCTGGCCTGAGAGACCCAGCATGTCGTCGGTCACAAGAACCTGTCCATCGCACGCGGCCGAAGCGCCTATGCCGATGGTCGCGATGCGGACCGCCTCCGTCGCCTGCCGCGCGACCGACTCTACCGTGTTCTCGATGACCACGGCGAACGCGCCCGCTTCGGCCACCGCGCGCGCATCCCCTACGATGCGCTCGGCTTCGTCCCGGATTTTGCCGCGCGCCCCATAGCCACCCAGCGTGTTGACCGATTGCGGCGTCAGCCCGACATGGGCCAGCACGGGAACGCCCCGGCGCACCAGGAAGCGGATCGTGTCGGCCATCTCCTCGCCGCCCTCGAGTTTCACGGCGGCGGCTCCCGTCTCGGCCAGAACGCGCGCCGCGGTGGCGAAGGCCTGCTGCGGCGATTGTTGGTAGGTTGCGAACGGCAGGTCGACCACGACGCAGGCCCGCGCCGAACCGCGCATGACCGCCTGCCCGTGCAGGATCATCATTTCCAGCGTGACGCCCAGGGTGCTGGGCAGGCCGTACAGCACCATGCCCAGGCTGTCGCCGACCAGAATCAAATCGGCATACGGGTCCAGCAGGCGCGCCATCGGTGCGGTATAGGCAGTGAGCGAGACAATGGGCACCCCGCCCTTGCGCGCGGCAAGCTCCGGCACGGTGATGCGCCGCGCCTTCGGACCGTCGGTGCTCATGGCTTGTCAGCCCGTCGCCTGAAGTTTCTGAGGCAACAGACGCAACAGCCCGACGAACGCCGGATGCTCGTTGGTGATGATGTAGGTCGCGATGGGCTCGAGCAGGTTCTTCATCTTGCTGGAGCCGACGAAACAGTCGCGCAGGCGCGATGTGGCGGCAAACCGGGTCATGGTCGGCACGATCCCGCCGGCGATGTAGACGCCGCCCTTTGCCATGCAGCTGAGCGCGAGATTGCCGGCGACCCCGCCCAGGATCGAAAGGAACAGGGAGACCGATTCCACCGCCACCTTGTCGCTGCCCTCGACGCCGGCGCCGCTGATCGTGTGCTGCTCGGGAATGTCGCTGGTGAGCCCGTCGAGTTCGTGGATCGCGGCGTAAAGATTTTTCAGCCCGGATCCCGACAGCACATGCTCGATCGAGACGAAGCCGAAGCGGTCGCGGATGCGGGCAAAGATGGCATCCTCGCGCGGGGTATCGCCCATCGGCAGCTTTGCGTGGCCGCCTTCGCCCGGCAGGGGCAGCCAGTTCGTGCCGTCCCAGGCGACGATGGCGACCCCCAGCCCGCTTCCGGGACCCAGAACCAGCTTGTTGTGGAACGGCAGCGGATCTCCTGCCCCAACCTGGAACACGTCGGCCGCTTGCAAGGCCGGCAGGGACAGGGCGTTGGCATAAAAATCGTTGACGACCGTCAGTCGCTCGAAACCGAGTGAACGGCGCAGCTCGTCGATTGAAAAACTCCATTGCGGCCGGTTGGTCAGCTGCGCGTGGTCGCTGGTGATGGGCCCTGCAAAGGCGAAAGCCGCGGTGCTGATGCGCGGCCGCCCGACCAGCTTCAGGTACGCCTGGATCGCATCCTGGAACGTGTTGTAGTCGCAGTCGCGCAGGTTCTCGGTTTCGTAGACCACGCCGTTGTCGACAAGGGCGAAGCGGGCATTGGTGCCGCCGATATCCCCGATCAGGTCCGTCACTGGCATTCCCCCGGTTCGTCGTGTCCGCTTCGCGTTTCGGGCAGAAAGCGGCGGCTGCCCATGGCGTGGGCAGGATGATTGTTCACGCAGAGTTCAGCCTGCGCGCGCGAGATGTCAAGATAACGGTGCAAGGTTAACAATGCATCCCGGCTTGCAACCCGGCCAGTGCGATGCTAGAAGCCCCTCTCGATGCTCCAGCATGAAAAGCTGGCGGCGGAGGGTGCGTAGCTCAGCGGTAGAGCACTACCTTGACATGGTAGTGGTCACAGGTTCAAACCCTGTCGCACCCACCAAATACGTTAGGTGAAACAATAAGTTACCTTTCGATTTGGCGGATACCCAACTTTCCTGTCCAGAATAGGGAAGCAGGAGGGAAGCAGCTGGTGAGGATCTGAGCTGCCGTGCTGGCGTCTTTTAGGCCATGTGAACCGGCAGCGTAAATCCCGACCCCTCCCCCTCTGTTTTTCCACGACGGGTATAGGGCTGAGGAGACCACCCCCACCCCACGCCTAATAGGGCAAGTTCGCTCCTATACGACCTGCCTCCCAAATCCGGCTCCGTTTTGAGGTTTTTCCCGCGATGACCTACACCATGAAGGCGATCACCTAGGCATTCCCGAAGTGACGCGCAAACTTCGGCTTCCGTCGTATCGCACTGTGCAACATTCGCCGATGCCGGAGGTAGCCGCGAACCAGCACGTTCGGAACGCGCAGTGTGCAATCAATCTACCGTGAATTTAGTGCCTGGTGCATGGTCAAATATGCGCCAGTTCAGACCATGTTCTTGATCGTGCGATTACGCACTGTGCGACAAGGCAGCTGCCTAGATCTAACGGTCCGCAAGGCACCGACCGGACGGGAATTTGCAAGGCGCAGGAGCCGTGGAAAGTGACAGGTTGCGGAGTTTTAAAGCTCTTCTACGCGTGCGCGTGAACGACAGAGTTCTTGGAGTTAAACTCCCCCTCGCGCGTGCGCACGCGGCGCAACCAGAACGTCGGAATTCCGCCCGTTAAACCCATCTACGCGCGCACGAGCTTAGGTTAGGCGGCTCTCCATGTTATCGGTGTCGATCGCGTCGCGCGGCACGCCACCCGCCGACCGCATATCCCGTATTTGGCGGCAGCACGTACCGCTCGGCTTTCCGAAGCCGCAGGTAGGTCCGGATAGCGGCCCGGATCACACGCCCCCGTCGCATCCTGATCTCGATGGCAAGCGAGATTACGACCGCTTCCTGGGCGACCTTGGAAAAGTTCGTGGGCTCGGCTCGGCAGGACCATCCGACCGCTCCACCTAAATCCAGGTCACGTCGTGGCACCATTGAGCCGTCTCCGCTCGGGCGTACGTGCTGGTCCGGCGCGGGAGCGGCCTCATACGGCAGCTGCCCGTCTTCACTCATGTCCAGAAGCCGAAACTGCCTCACCGAAGAACATGAAGCCAGAATTCCATCGTCAGCTTTGAGATGAAAGCGACGATGTTTGAGGCTGCCAGCACGCCGATCGTGCCGTACAGGTAACGCCAGTAGATACCGATTACGCCCTTCGCCTTGTCCGCATGCTCGATCATCAGATAGATGCCGAACGCACCCGACAGGGCTGGCGCGAGTAGCGGCAGCTGTCCCACACCGACGAAGAGGAAGTACACCAGGGTGAAAACCTTGGACACGTGCCAGAGATCGACGACGTAGCCTAGTGAACCGATCAGGAGGGATATGGCGTTCGCTAGGCAAAGAAGGCACGTTGGCGTGGCTGCGATGCCGATATTGACCCTGCGCCACCTGCCGACCGATTTGGGCTGCTCTGGCATGTCAGGCTGAGCTTTTGGTCCACCTAAGGAACTGCCGCTGCTAGATTGATTTGAGGTACTCTCGCCCACGACCGAAAGGCTCGGCGCGGAAAGCCTGATCGGCTTCGCGGGCTCGGCGCAGCAACGATGAACAGCGTGGTTTAGGGTTTGCGCCGGACCTAGCGCTTCGTGCTCGCTTCCGAGCCCTGCCACAAGCCGCTGGTCGGGACTCCAAGTCCCGTAGCTCTGCGTAGTAATGTCGAACTTGCTGATAAACGGATCAGGACGATCTTCGGCCGGCTGTGACATGCGCTTCCTCCCGCAAGCCGACCAGGGTTCATTCCCTGGTGGCCGGGAGTTAGCGAATCGCCTATGACGATTGCGGCAGCCTTTAGCCGCGAGGCCTGTACATCCAGGCATGCTTGCGCACACCCCGCTACCGCCTCCCAGCCATGCTGGAGGCGGCGTTCGTGTCGGCAACGCCAAACCGCATAGGAGAAGGTCGCTAAACCCCCGAGACAAGTCTCCTCGTCCTGAGCAAGAGAGTGCTCTAACGTAGCTACCGCGTCAACTTACGCCTGAGACCGTGCTCGCGTTTAGGCGCTACTGGCACGTATGGTATTTGCTCAACGAGAGCGCCGGCACAGCAAAGCCAGTTTCCTGTCGTTCACTTCGCCTGTAAGTTGCGATCCTATGACGCGACTAGTTAGAGAAATCATTCGTCATCCAGAACGGTCTGAGGACGTGACTCCTCAGCCGTTCTCGATGTTTTCGGAACGAGCGAGCATCATTTTGCTTGGCGATCCGGGGGCCGGCAAGACCTACCTATTTCGAGAAGCTGCGGAAACCGAGCAGGCGAAGTATCTAACGGCCAGGAGCTTTCTTAACATTCCCGCAGACGACCTGCGGGGGGAAGTGCTTTTTATTGATGGCCTGGACGAAAAAAGGTCCGGTCGGAGTGACCAGGGGACAATTGACGAGTTTGTAAAGAAGTTATTCGAGGTCAACCCTCCCAAGGTGCGTATATCCTGCCGAGCCGGTGACTGGCTTGGAGAAACCGATCTAGCGGCGTTTGCTCCGTTTTTCGAGAAACGGGGAGCTACCTGCTTACTTCACCTCGAGGATCTGCCTCATAACGAACAGATCGCGGTTCTGGTGAGCCTTGGAGCTGACCGTGCTGGAGCAGAACGGTTCCTGGTCGAAGCCGTGGACCGGGGCCTAGATGACCTTCTGACCAACCCACAAAATCTCCGCATGCTCTGGGAAGCCGTACACGCAGGTTCATGGCCGACTACGCGCACAAACTTATTTGAACTCTCGGCTAAGCTGATGCTCAGTGAGTTCAATCAAGCTCGAGGGCGTTTCGGTGTGGGCACGTTTACTAGCGACGAGCTGCAGCTTGTGGCCGGTGCGATATGTGCAGCGAGGCTGATTAGCGACGTTGCAGGTATAAGCCTATCGGATCTGGAGGGAACACCAGATCTGCCTAGCTACCGTTCGATCACGTTGCACTCCACTGAAAAAGTTCAGGCCGCTCTTAGTCGCCGTCTTTTCAGCACCGTAGGATCAGAGGCTGTCGATTATGTACACCGAACAATTGCCGAATATTTAGGCGCTAAATTCCTCGCCGAGCAGGTGCGAAGAGGTTTACCGTTGGGCCGAGTCCTTGCGCTGCTGGGCGTTGATGGCCGGCCAGCATCAGAACTGAGAGGTTTACACGCCTGGTTGGCCGTGCATCTGCCAGAGCACGCCAGCGATCTGATCGAGTCTGATCCCTACGGGGTGTTGACATATGCCGACGCAGCCTCGCTGACCACTTCGTCCTGCTTAGCACTGATTTGCGCACTCGATCGGCTTTCCAAGATCAATCCATGGTTTCGCTCAAATAGCTGGAATATCCGTTCGGTGGGGGCGCTAGCGCGCCAGGACATGACTGCCGAGTTTCGGGCACTTCTAAACGATCCCGCTGCAGACGCAGGCTTGCGGTCTCTCGTGATGGATGCTGTCGTACTCGGCACACCACTACCGGACCTATTACCCGATTTTCAAAGAATTGCCGTTGCATCCGCTACTCCGTTGCATGACCGGCTACAAGCCGCTCATGCTCTTTCTCGTCTCGGCGAACCTGGAAAAACTGCGCTAGGGGCTGTTTACGGCCGGCTCGCCGATATCCCGGACGACCTGCGCATTCGATCAGAAATCTTACAGACTGCATATGGGAAGCCATACGGTGTCGGGGATGTGATCGATCTCGTTCAGGCCATGCTCAAAGTGGAAAAACCCTCAGGGAGCAATTCGCTATGGTACCTCGCTGATAGTATTCCAGACTGCGATCTACCGGCTATTCTCGACGGGGTCGAACCGCCAGCCGATACTCAGAATGCTACCGTTCAAAGGAACTGGGACGCTGCCTCATTTTACGCACGACTTTTAGTTCGAGCGTGGCGAGACGTGAAAGCCATTGAGCCCTCGCGTATCCTCGGCTGGCTAGAAACACGGCTACTTTTGAAAGAAGCGGCAGGTGGAAGTCGAGCACGCGATCTGCGCAAGGCGATGCAAGCTACGCCTGAGGTCATGCAAGCAATCACTCAGCATTTTATCAGCTCTCTCCCGGACGACAACACACGATGGTTCCTGATCCGCCGTTTCCAGGAAACAATACTTTTTGAAGTTGGAGTGGCTGAGCTTATTCGGCAGATAATCCAAGCGTTCGACGTTGCCACACCGGGAACAAGCCGGCAGCAATGTCTCTACGAGGTTGCCCTGACCTTAACCCTCCAGTTGAATGAGTCGGATATCGCTCCGGTTTTTGAGGAGCTCTATGAAAAGGCTACGAGCGAGCCCATCCTGATCGCTACGCGCGATGAGATGTTAGTCGCCAGTCTGCCTGAAAAGTTCTTTGAATATCGGTCGCGAAGGGCAGAAAATTCCATCGACAGCCGGTCACGAGACCGGAAAGACTTTGATGAGAATATCAGAAAAATCCGGAACGGAATTCATCTTGGATGGATGAAGCATTTATCACACATCTATTTTTCGTTATTTTCTGACACTGACCGAAGTATTTCGGCTCCTAAGCGAATCGTAGATTGGCTTGGTGAGGAACGGTATGAAGCGGCCATAGAAGGATTTCTATCCGTCCTGTCCAGAACTGATTTGCCCACGTCTCAGACGATCCTGGCTCTCCTCGTAGATCAAAAATACCAGCCGTGGTGGTATGCTATCGTCGCTGGTCTCAACGAGTTCTGGGCGCGTAGAGGAACTCTGCCTGATCTTCCAGATGACGTTTTAGCGGGGATGTTAATATTTGATATCACCCACTCAATCTCTGAGTTGGATGGCAACACTCAACGCTGGTTGATCCATCCTTGGCGAACGGCTCTGTGGGATCAGAAGCCTGAACTTGCACGAGATGCTTATCTGGACGTTGCCCGACTGCAATTGTCTCAGGGTCGTTTGCATGTTGACGGGCTACAGGAGTTTCTCAAAGAACCCGCTTTCGGCCCGTACCGATCAGACATAGTGCTCGGACTGCTTACGGATTTTCCTAATGCCGACCAATTCAGGCTTCAGGACCTATTTGAGCAGGTCCTGAGCACGGCTGAGCTGCATGATGAGTTCTTGCGCTTGGCGGAAGGTGTTCTTTCCGGCAAGGTTGCAGTTAGTCCGAGGCAGTGGGATCTTTGGCTCGCAATGGCCTATAAACTCTCGCCCCCGCAGTACGAGAGCGTGGTTTCAGAGCGTGTCGGAACTGGCAAAGAATTCCTCTTCGATCTTCGCGACGTGGCCGGTTTTTCGAGATATGGGCAACCTAAGGAAGCGCTGCCGTTATCAATGGCGGAGTTTTTAGCACGCCTGTCAGGATCATTGTTCCCCGAAACCTCCTACCCAAAGGGAGGGTGGTCCGGTGATACTAACCCGTGGGACGGGTCCGAGTTTTTCCATGGTTTGGTCAACAGTATCTCTGCCCGGCCCAGCTCCGATGCTACCGACGTATTGGAGCGACTTCGGGACGATCCGCAGCTTGCCTCGTACAAGGCCTTTCTTCTCCATGCGCGAGAGAACCAACTTCAACGGCGCTTAGAAGACGAATACGATCGCCCTAATTGGACCCAAACAATTTGCGCGCTGGACAACAAAGCTCCTGCAACGGCTTCGGATCTTCACGCCCTGCTCATCTCGCATTTCCGTGATCTCGCCTTGCGGGTCGCGCGCGCGAACACGGATCAGTTTAAGACATTCTGGAACGTGGATAGCCACGGGAGACCGAAAACTCCGAAGCCCGAAGAGCTCTGTCGTGATTCGATCGTGGATCTGCTAAGGCCGGTTCTGATCCCTCTTGGTGTTACCGTCGAGCCCGAAGCTCACATGGTAGCCGATAAGCGAGCGGACATCTCAGCTGCCATGCCCGGCCGAAAAATCCTCTGCGAACTTAAGCGAGACTATCATGCCGATGTCTGGACGGCTGTGTTGGGTCAGCTTGAACGGTTCTACGCTTTCGACCCGGAAGCCAAGGGATTGGGAGTCTACGTGGTACTCTGGTTTGGCACCAGTCGGCCTTACCCAATCCCCAAACCTCCTGGCGACCTGAAGCGGCCGGAAACAGCTGCGGAGATGGAAACAATGCTTCAACAGCTCATACCTGAGGAAAAGCGCAAACGGCTAAGGGTCGTGGTGATTGACGTTTCCGGTAAGGTCTAGGGATTTGGATTTGAACCATGAGCGGTGCGTAGACGTCCTCAGCCGCGAACAACTTTGACTGGCTATGTAGAGACCATGTGCGTGCCCAACGCGAGGGCTTCTCCGCCTACTGCCATTCGGCTACTCCCTTCACATGCGCAATGACGCCACAATCGCCCAAGGCAACCTGTTCACCCGTGACTTCCTGGGTGTGGCCATCCGTGACATGCCGGAGTGGGTGGCGATTGGTGATGCCGAGCTGGATGCGTTCGCGTCTACCCTGCGCGGGATCTTCGGCAGATTTCCGGTCTCGACCGGACCGAACGAGGCGCATACCGAGGAAGATCTGATCTGGCCGGTGCTGGCCGCCTTGGATTGGCACGACTACCTTCGGCAACAAAATCTCGCGGCGAAGGGCCGTGACGACGTCCCGGACGGCCTCCTGTTCGGCAGCGCGGAAGCCAAGGCACAGGCCAACCTGAATCCCGAGCAGTGGCGCCGCTATGGGCTCGGGCTGGCCATTGTCGAGTCCAAGCGCTGGGATCGTCCGTTGGACCGCCGCGCGAGCACCAGAAAGGGCGCGGAGGAGCAAGGGGCACCCTCGACGCAGATGCTTCGTTACCTGCGCCGGGCCGAGGACTTCTCTGCCGGCAAGCTGCGCTGGGGCATCCTCACGAACGGCGGCCGTTGGCGGCTGTACTACCAGGGTGCGAAGTCGGTTTCGGAAGACTTCTTCGAGTTGGATCTCGCCCGCGTGCTGGATAGCAACGCCGGGCTTGCGGAGGAGGATCGGCGGCACTGGCTGAAGGTCTTCCTGATCGTGTTCGGGCGCAGGAACTTCCTACACGGCGACCGATACGCGACGACCTTTCACCAGCGGGCGCTGGAACAGGGCCGCTTTTACGAGGAACGGGTCGCAAAGAATCTGTCCGGGCTTGTTTACGAGCGGATCTTCCCCGAGCTGGCGAAGGCAATATCGGCTGCGGCGCCGGAGGCAGCCCTGGAGGAAGTGCGCAATGCGGCGTTGATCCTGCTCTACCGGCTGCTGTTCCTGCTCTACGCGGAGGATCGCAACCTGCTTCCCGTGGGCGATGCGCGCTATGACGGCTACAGCCTGCGCAGCCGCGTTCGGCAGGATGTCGGGCAGCACAAGGACCGGAAAGATACATTCTCGGCCTCCGCCGCGCGCTACTGGGCGGTGATCGAGGACCTGACCCGTGCGATCGACAAGGGCGATCCTGACATCGGCCTGCCGCCCTACAACGGCGGACTGTTCGATCCGGAGCGTACGCCGCTGCTGACCAGGATCAGGCTGGGGGACGCCGTCGTGGCCGACGTGGTGGATGCGCTGTCGTTCGAGGCGACGGACGAGGGCCGGCGCTACATCAACTACCGCGACCTTTCCGTGCAGCAGCTTGGCTCCATTTACGAGCGCCTATTGGAGC
The DNA here is from genome assembly GCA_965199265.1 of Alphaproteobacteria bacterium. Classification (GTDB taxonomy): domain Bacteria; phylum Pseudomonadota; class Alphaproteobacteria; order CALMVH01; family CALMVH01; genus CBDAQV01. The sequence goes on from CBDAQV010000012.1 coordinate 242,922, forward strand.
GGGAAATCGTGCGCGAGGCTGGGGTAGCCATCGTCCGCCAGAACATCTTCGCCCGGAAGAACTCGGGCAGCTACTACACGCCAGACGACCTGGTCCGGCTGATCGTGCGCGAAACGCTGGACCCGCTCGTCGCGGACCGGCTGCAAGCGTTCCGGGACGCGGCGGAGCAGCTTGCATCGGACAGCCGATCCCTCGATCTGCGTGTGGGGCTGTTGCGGGAACTCGACCCTGCGGAGCGGTTGCTAGAACTGAAGATATGCGACCCGGCGATGGGCTCCGGCCACTTCCTGGTCACGCTGGTTGACTACCTGTCCGACCAAGTGATCGCTGCCATGGCTGAGGCGGAGGCCGTGGTGACCTGGACGGAATACGAGTCCCCTCTGGCCGGGCAGATCGCGAATATCCGGCACAAGATCCTGGCCAACGCCGAGCGTAACCGCTGGACCGTGAACCTCGACCAGCTGGACGACCGGCACATTATCCGGCGCATGGTGCTCAAGCGCTGTGTGTACGGGGTGGACAAGAACGGAATGGCGGTGGAGCTGGCTAAGATGTCCTTGTGGCTGCACACCTTCACGGTCGGTGCGCCGCTATCCTTCCTCGACCACCACCTGCGGCCGGGCGACTCCCTGTTCGGCGGCTGGGTAAGCGACACGATGGATGCGGTGCTGAAGCGGGGCGGCAAGCCGCTGCTGCTGCATCGCTCGATTACACAGGCCAAGACGTCCGCGTCCGCCATGCAGCTGATCGAGCGCCAGACGGACGCCGAGATCGCCGAGGCCCGGAACTCCGCGCAGATCTTCGACGGCATCCAGGTCAGCACGGAGGCCCTGGATGGGTTCATGGGCGTGCTGCACGCGCTCGACTGGCTGAACCCGAAGGACAAGGCCAGCAAGCATGCCATTCGGTCCTGGCTGGACGGTGTGTTTGGCGATCCGGTCGAGGTGGCGCTGGGCCGCACCAAGGTATCCACCGGGCGCGAGGACGGGGCGTTGTTCGCCGGCATCCTGGCGAAGGCGCTCGAACTGGTGGCGGAGCAGAATTTCCTGAACTGGCAGGTGGCCTTTCCCGGCGTTTGGGAAGAATGGGAAACCGAAGGTCTGACTGGCGGCTTCGACGCCGTGATCGGCAATCCGCCCTGGGACAGACTGAAGCTGGAGCAGGTCGAGTGGTTCGCCAGCCGCAGGCCGGAGATCGCGCTGGCTACCCGCGCCTCTGACCGGGCCAGGATGATAAAGGCGCTGGAAACCTTGAAGGACCCGCTGGCGGCCGAATACGCCATCGCCGCCGATCGCGCTGAAACAGCCGCGCGCGTCGCGCGGGATGGCGGCGACTACCCGTTGCTGTCGGGTGGCGACGTGAACCTGTATTCCCTGTTCGTCGAGCGCGCGATGACCTTGGCGCGGCCAGAGGGCCTTGTCGGCTTGCTGACGCCGTCCGGCATTGCGTCGGACAAGAACGCGGCCCCGTTCTTCAAGGGCGTGGCAACAAGCGGCAGGCTGAAGGCTCTCTACGACTTCGAGAACAAGAAGGTGTTCTTCCCAGAGGTACATGCCTCCTTCAAGTTCTGCGCGTTCGTCGCCAGCCCGTACCGAACGTTTCCGGAAGCGCGGTGTGCCTTTTACATGCACTCGACGGCTGAGCTGGCCGACCCCGAACGCTGCTTCCCGCTAGCGGCTCAGGATTTCGCGCGGGTAAACCCGAACACCGGCACGGCGCCGATCTTCCGCACCCAGCGCGATGCGGCGATCACGGCGGCAATCTACGAACGCCTGCCGGTCCTGATCGATCGCTCGGGCGAAAGGATCGTGAAAGCTTGGCCCGTCCGCTACACGACCATGTTCCACATGACCAACGACTCCGGTCTGTTCCACACGCGCAACGAGCTGGAGGAACAGGACGGCGCCTATCCGATTGGGGGCAATCGCTGGCGCAGCCCGAGCGGTGACTGGGTGCCGCTGTATGAAGGCAAGATGGTGCAGGCCTACGACCACCGGGCCGCCAGCGTGGTCGTCAATGAGCGCAACCTGAACCGCCCGGCGCAGCCGATGGACGCGACGGAGGCGCAGCATGCGGATCCGGAATGGCTCCCTTCTCCTCAATACTGGGTGTCGGTAACTGATCGGGATCAGACCTGCCCGGCTGATTGGTACCTGGCGTTCAAGGAAATTACAGCTCCCACCAACGTGCGAACCTTTATCGCTGCCGCTCTGCCGTCGGCTGGCTTTGGAAACAAGCTGCCTTTGCTCCTTCCCGACGGCGAACGCCCCCTGGAGCTTCTCCTAGGCAATCTGAACAGCATTCCCTTCGACTACGCGACCCGTCAGAAAATCCAGGGCCAAACCCTAAATTTGTTCATCGTCGAGCAGCTTCCTGTCGTGCCGGCGGACACGTATGAGACCACTAAGTTCGGCGCGGCTACGGCTGCCGAGATCGTGCGCCAAGCCGTTCTGGAGCTGACCTATACGGCAACCGACATGGCCGCGTTCGCGCGCGACATGGGCTACATGAACGCGGACGGGACGGTGAAGCCGCCGTTCCCCTGGGATGATCACCGCCGCGCCATGCTGCGCGCCAAGCTCGATGCCGTGTACTTCCTGCTCTATGGCGTTATGGACCGGGATGATGTCCGGTACATCTACTCCACCTTCCCGATCGTCGAGCGTGAGGAAACCCGCAAGCATGGGCGATACCTCTCCCGCGACCTGTGCCTCGCCTGGATGAACGCCCTCACCGCCGGGCATCCGGATGCCGATATCCGTTTAGATTGAAAACTGGCCCGATTTGAGCGACAATGTTTCGGATATTCGGGTACTACGGGGTGACCGGCCACGGATGAAGCGACCTGATGAACAGAATCTACAGTAACGCCCCGATCACCGAGGCGATCATCGATATCCAGGTCAAACCGACTGAAGCAACGAGCATGGAAGCATTGCTGGAGTTGCAGGCTTCGGAATCAGCCCGCTACCCGGAACGAAACCCGCTCGTGATGGCATCGGTAATGCTCGAGAACCCCAACGAGCCTGGAGATTTGATAACCCAAGCCAGCAAGGAACAGCGCGGCTGGGCATTTTTCAGCCCCGACAAACTTCAGATATGGCAGGCTCGCCGTGACGGTTTCACTTTCGCCCGTCTTGCTCCGTACCAGAGCTGGGAGCCATTCCGCACTGAAGCTCGACGATTGTGGACCGCTACGCACCCTATATTCGGCACGGCCGAACTGACGCGGGTTGCGGTCCGGTACATCAACAGGTTGGAGCTTCCCCTGCCGATGAGCGATTTTAAGGACTATCTCCGTACAGTTCCGGAAGTATCTTCCGACTTGCCTCAAGGGCTTACAAATTTCTTCCTACAGGCTCAGATTCCTTTGGATGAAGCAGGGGTGATGGCGACGATCAATCAAACGATACTGCCGCCATTGAGCCCCGAAGCTGCACTGACCACGGTGGCCGTGTTGCTTGATATCGATGTCTTCATGGCTGCGGGACCGTCTGAAAGCGATGATCACCTGTGGGAAACTTTCGAGCTTCTGCGCGAGAGGAAAGACAAAGTTTTCGAGGCCTGCATAACCGACCGAACAAGGGAGCTGATCAACTAATGCCCAAGCTCGCGACCATTCAGCCCCGCACTGATCAATCACACGCCGTGACCTATTTCCGGGCACCTTCCTCCGGAATGACAGGTGCCTATCGGACCAACACTGGTCGTAGCAAATTACATGGGAGTGAGTTTCAGTTCCTCCTGCAACGGGTAGGCGAGTTTCATAAAGAAAATGGCGAGCTGCCACAGGCAGTGACGGAAGCGCCATATAGCGAGGTGATAAGCTACGATCCGGTACCGCCCGTGCGTACCTACGTTGCCAACGTGACTTTCGTGAACGCTGGTCGCATGCCTCCAATGTCGTTTTCGTTCGATCCCGACGACGACTGATGACGTTCTGGACTCAAATTGATGGAGCTAGGTTAGCTCAGGGCGACTATCTCCATGGCTGCTCAGTCCCAGTAATGCCTGTGGACTTTCGTGAACTGACAGGCGAAGGCGAGGAGAGTGCCCAGCGCGTTCCTGTGCAGGTGGCCAATCTAATTGTCATGACCCAAAGCTGCGATCTGGAGAACAAAAAGGCTCCCTTCGTGGCTTGCTGCCCGGTGCACACACTTCCGGAGTTTGAGAAGCAAAACCCAGATGTGATCAAGCGTTGGGAAATGGTGCGGCAGGGGCGTGTAGAGGGGCTGCACCTATTGGCGGGCTTTGATTTTCCCGACGACAACCGGCAAGCGTTGGTTGTCAATTTTCGACAGATCTTTTCCCTGCCAATCGGGTACCTTGCGGCGCGGGCTGGCTCGCTGGCACCTCGCTGGCGACTTGAGTCACCCTACCTTGAGCACTTTTCTCAAGCGTTCGCGCGATTTTTTATGCGTGTTGGCCTTCCATCAGCGATCCCTCCCTTCAAAGGTTAGCGTCAGCTATTACTGGCCTACATCCCATCAGCGGCCGCGGGATCAGGATCGGCCCGGCGGCTTCTCCTTTCGGATCGCTTCCACAATTTTGTCCAGCAGGTCGTCTCGCTGCATCAGACGGTTGATAGCGGAAATGATGTCGGAGATGGAGTGTCGGTCCGGCGCCTTGTCGAGCGCCTGGGCCAGCAGGCGCATCTGCTCGGCCTCGCCGTCACGCCATCCGATCGCCCGGCGGAGGTCGTGCTGGGCGTCGAACAGGGCATCCTCCTCGCGATCGTGGCACTCCTCGCACAAGGCAATAAAGGCCTTGTCCGGATACTCCCAGTACCGCCGGCCCTCGACGTAGTAGCGGTGATGGATGTGGAGCAGGATGTCTGTCGTCCGCTTGCAGTGCTGGCAGGTGTACCCGTCCCGCGTCCGGATCTCATCCTGCCGCTTCTGCCACGCCACGTTTTTCCGATCGCGGGCATTCTGCTCGCGGAACCGCTCGCCTTTGTCCTTTCCCATACTGCTCGCCCTGTTGTTCGGCCGCACGCGCCGGCCCGGCGCAACAGTTTCCTCCAGGGAGGCAGGTACGGCAAGGGCGAGTTTCCGAACACGCTCAATCAGGGGTTTTTGAAATAGGGACCGATCCGGTTATCAAAGATCAGCGCAGCTTCAGCCGGCGAACCGGCGTTAGCCTTGGGGCCATACCGCGTCACCACCATCTCGAGCCAGGCTCGATCACCATCCGGCTCGCGGCGTAGATTGTACAACTGGTCGCACGCTTTCTTCAGGCCGCGACCACCGAACAGTTCACCGGCGTCGTTCAACTGCGCAATGATGATGATCCAGATCCCATACCGCTTTCCGAGGTTTGCGAGGGTCTGGGCGACAGTTCTCAGGAACTGCTCCTCCGTGTGATGTTTCTCCCTTCCCTCGACCAGCTGCCAGTAATCCACAATGATGCCGCGCAGCTTGCGATGCCGCGTGACAAGCCGTCCGATCTGGGATCTCAGCTCGTCCAGGGTTATGCCGGCGCAGTTGCTGTGCAGCACGTTGTTAGGTCCTGAGAAGCCAGCCGACGCAACAGTGGAGGCGAAACCAGGGGATCGTTCGGTCAGGAACTTGAGTGAGTTGATGTCCAATCGACGGGCAAGCTGTCGGTGAACGATCTGGTCCGAGCCCATTTCCAGCGCAAAGTAGGCGTGCTGTACCCCCGCCTCATTCAGGTTGTACGAGATCGTATGCGCCAACGTCGTCTTGCCCTCCTTCTCCTTAGCCGCGAAGGCATATGTCCGGCCACGATGCAGACCTCCCCACATCGTTTCATCCAACGCCGTTAGGCCAGTTGCGTCTATGTCCGGGTTCTTGCTCAGCTCGGCAACGATCTGCTCGATAATGACGTGCTCGGTCACACACTCCTTCTCGCCCTCGCAGGCTTTCTCGACAGCCTGAGCCGCCAGAGCGGCAGCTTCCGACAAAGGATAGTCAAGGTCGAGAAGGCGGCGGCAGACCTCCTCCAGGTATTGGATAAGCTCCCGTCGTCTCGACGACTCCCTTATCTCCCGAGCCAGGCTTGGAGCGGCGCCTATCCGAACGACTGACGCCATCATTCCGGTGAGGTAACCTGCGCCGCCAAGGCTAACCAGTTCGGGATTATCGCACAAACGAGGCCACAGGGTGATAGGCGAAATGTCCAGGCCTTCTTCTGACAAGGCCTGCATGCGCTGATAAATGTCGCCGTGAACCTCAGCGCTGAAATCCTCAGCGCAAACAAGTCCCGCTATGTTGCCCCACGCCTGCCGGTTGGTCATGATTTCGCCGAGCAGAGCTTGTTCGTGGTCGTAGGTGACCAGAGATGCGGGGTGCGTATCTGGATTGGCCGAGTTCATAGGCCAAGCTCCTTCTTACGCTGACCCATGGTCTTGCCTGAGTCGGACGCTCCAGCGTGGACTCCGTTCGCTTGCCGGATCTCACCAGGCTGGTCCGTCCACCTGTCATCATCGAGCCATCGGAGTGCTCCCGTCGCAAAGCCTCGGGCGACCTCACCGCTCTGGGTGTAGGCTGCCACGCCGCGCTGGATTTCCTCCGCCGTCCTACGGGCAAGAGCACGGGCGTACGCAGCTTTGGCGCGATCACGATTTCCGCGCCTTCGAAGCGGAAATGTTGTCCAGAATTGGTCGAACGCCGCATCGTGCTCAGGCGGTAACTTACCAGCTGACACACCCCGCCGAGCCGGCCGCGAAGCGGACGCGGGGGTAAGGGGGTGTCCCCCTATCTCCTTCTCTCCTCCTTCATTGGTTTGGCTTTTCTCATCCTCGTCCGGTACTGCTACCGTACCCTCTACAGCTTCAGCTGAGCACGGCTTACCATCATCGCTCCCAAACTTTTTCTGAAACTCAGCGAAAGTTAGCTCCAGCCCTACGTAGCTCTCCAGCCAAGAGGGAAGAGGAAAATAGTATCGTGGTTTTTGAGGGCGTTGATACTTTACAAAGTTGCGTACCGCGCCGTAATGCTTGTCGCACATCTCGTAGTGGGTGATCAGATCATTAGTTTCCAGCTCTTGAAGCAGTAAGTCGATGTCCTCTGCGTGGACTGGTAGGATCCGAGCCTTCAATGTAAGCGGCTTCCACTCGAAAAGGCCATGATCGTCACACTCCGTCCACAGGCCGATTAATAACCGAGCTGCTGCATGACCAAGGGCCATGTAGCTCTCGTCTGTAAATAGACCTGGGTGAACCGAACGTATGCGGCTCATGTGCGCGCCTCAGACGTTGAAGTTGCGAGTGCGCTCGTCCTCTGGTCTTTCCAGGCAAGCAGGTCTCCGGCTGAGTACAAAGGCCGGCGACCAAATTTTCGGTATGAGGGACCACCGCCAACAACTGCTAGTTTTGCGAGAGTGGATCGAGAGATCCGGTATCCTAGCTTGGTGAGGTACGTTGATGCTTCGGCTCGGTCGAGCAGCCGCTCCTGTAAATCGCTTTCCATAGCCAACCTCTACTTGCAATGCCGGGAAATTCCGGAATGAAGCCAGGGTGAGTTGGTAGCCTGGTGGCGTCACGCTATATCTTGGGCGGCGTGCTCGTTTAAATACAGGCACTTAGCTTGGTACGATACGAATTTTGGTAACGTACCAATCCTGAAGCTAGTCTCGAAATATTTTACGGACTGCTTGGTGCTTCAAACCCTCATTCAGCTTCGCGTTTATGAGTTTGGTAGCAATTCGGCTGGCGTTTGGACGATTAGCCGGATCCGGCCACTTCGTGTCCCTCCAGACTATGAGCCTCTCCTTACGAGCTAACGCCTCGGCAGTATCGACGCGCGTCTTCGCCTTGCTTAGTTGCTTCGCAGGTGCCGTAGAGGCCCAAAATGTCTGCTCGTGAAATTTCTGCCGCTCATGATAATCGGCAAAATCGTCGTGCTTGATAAGCAGACCGTTGATCCACGGTGTCATCAGCTGCTTCTGATCAGCGTCCACTTGGTCCCACTTATCGGCGAGCTGTTTCGAAGCCTCTTCCCAATCAGCATCAGACCACTCAGGCGCACTGACGACAACTCTTGGTGCTAAAAATACCAGCTCGACCGATCCATCTTCCTGTGGGTAAACGTCAGTGTCTTTGCCGTCGCCAGTTTTGTCGATACGCAAGGCTTTTTTCCTAAGCAGCCACTCGATCACATGGCGAGGGCGCCAAGGCTCTTTCCGAGAACCTGGAAGAGTGGCCTTAAGGTCACCAGATAGCCAAGCGCGGAAGAGCAGAAGTTTAAGTTCGTCCGATGATGCTCCTTGCGCCGGCTCCTGAGCCCAGTGGTGAGCGATTTCTCCCAAGCGAAGGGTATCTACTCGCAAGGGGTACATTACGCGACCTCGACCACAGGCGTGGTCATAGGTACGATATTATGCGCCTTCGTCTTGCCGGACAGCATTTCCTGGATCCGGGCAGACACGGCGTTTGCCGCCGTGACCAGCGCGGCGTCGGCAATGTGCGCATAGTCCTGGGTCACGCCCCGGGCGGCGTGACCCAGCAGCCCGGCGATCACCAGCTCTGAATAGCCCATCGCAGCAGCGGTCGATGCGAAGCTGTGGCGTAGGGTGTGCAGCGTGACGTCCGCCACCTTGGCCCTCTCGAGAACGCGATCCAGGAACTTGGGCAGGCCGATCAGGTGCGTACTGCCCTGTGACGGATCTTCGCCTTGCAGCCGCCGCTGGGCGGGAAACACCCAGGTTGGATCGGTTCGAGGAAGGTCCTGAACGAACTTCAGAGCCGTCGCACCAACGGCACGGCACTGCGGGCCCGTCTTGGTGTCGCGCAGGTGGAAACAACGACCCTGCACATCGACCTCAGACCATTGCAGGGACAGCACCTCTGTTCGCCGGCATCCGGTCAGCATCAGCATCCTGAGCGCGGCAGCCTGGGTCCGGTTCTTCTTGTCGATCTCCAGCTCCAGAAGAACCTTGCCGATCGCCGTGTACTCGCCGGCGGTGAGAAAGCGCTTTCGCTTCTTGTCCTGGAACTTGGGAACATCACGTGCCGGGTTCACCGTGATCACGCCTCGGCGTTTCGCCAGCTCCAGAATGGCGCCGAACAACCCGATGACGCGCGCGGCGGCTCCCGGACCGCCAGTGACGATGCCCGTTCGTCCCTTCTCCGGCCGCGACGTAGCCGTTTTGCCATTTGCGACGTCCCGCTGGAGCTTGTCGATGTCGGCCGGCTTCAGCCCGGCGACCGGCTTCGTGCCAATCAGCGGCTTAATGTGCCGTTCGATCCGGCCCTTGTCGATGGCGAGGGTGGACTCCTTCTTGATCTTGCCCCGGCGGCTGGGCGTGGACCTGACCTCCGCCATGTACAGGTCGCACAGCTCGGTCACGGTCATCGCCTTCCGCGCTTCCTTGCGCTGGGTGGAGGGATCGGCATCGCGCGCGTCGCCTAGATACTTAGCCGCCTTGTCGCGCGCCTGATCCGGCGTCAACGTGCCCACTTTGGCGAACGCCAGCCGCCGCGTCCTGCCGTGCGCGTTCCGGTACTGCACCAGGTACGACGCCGATCCGCTCGGCTTCACGCGGATGCCGAACCCGGCGAGCTTCTCGTCCCACAGGAACGTGTCCTGGCTCGGGTGCGGCTTCAGGGCATCGACAACGCGCTTGCTGATCTTGCCGGATGTGCTGGGCATTGCGGACCTCCTGTGAAAGTGCTTCCCCGAGCCGCCGGGGAAGCAGCGGGGAAGCAAACAGGAGAAATCGATGGCATATTCCGGGAATCCTGAGAAGACGAAATCCACTCAGAAACCGCGCGTTCGCCTTACCTTTTCCATCATGGGCAACTCCGGGTAATCACCGGAAAACAGGGTACTGCAACCTTGACATGGTAGTGGTCACAGGTTCGATCCCTGTCGCACCCACCAAGTTCTGGCGATGTCTTGGATTATGTGCGACCGCGCCCTGACGGATAGTTGCTTTAAACGTCGCCGTTCCCGTGCTAAGGCGCCGTACACTCAGGAAGGCCCGCATGGATCATATCGAAAAGCATCTAGAAGATCACAATCCCCATGAGGTGAAGTTTGCCGAACGGGACTTGAGGAAGCGATGGGGTATCGCGCCCGCGCAGCTAATTCCCGAACCAGGCAGGACGAACGCGGCACTGCATTTCCTGAAACGAGCCTTTCATGCCGCCGATAATGTGATGGCGCAGCTCGATTGAAAATAACCCTAGGTTTTAACCACGCTGCGGTGTAGATGCCTACTCCCGTATGCAAAATCCTTTCAGCAAAACTTCCTCCGCCGTGAACTGCGAGCCGGTCCGTCACGAAATCCGGCCGCTCACCGGCGTACGCGGCGTGGCGGCCGCGTGGGTCGTGTTGTACCACATCTACATGTACCAGGACCGGTCCTCTTGGCCGAGGCCCCTTGAGGCGGTTCTGCTGCACGGCTGCCTGGCTGTCGACGTGTTCTTCATTCTCAGCGGCTTTGTCATGGCGTTGTCCTCCCGCCATTTCTTCGCGGATGGCTTCGCACCCGGGAAGTACGTTGTCTTCCTTGTCCGGCGAATTGCCCGCGTCTGCCCGCTGCACTGGGCGGTGCTGGTCTTCATCGTCCTGCGCTTCGCGGCCGGCCTTGGCGGCGGATGGGACGGAAACTGGGCTGACGTCCTGCCCAACCTGCTGTTTGTACCCGAACTGGGCAGGTCGGCGCCGATGAACGACCCCACATGGTCCGTCGCGGTCGAGCTCATCGCCTACGTCCTGTTTCCGCTTCTGGCCGCCGCAGCGCTGTTCTCGGGACGCGGCGTCGCCCTTGCGCTTGGCGCCGCATGCCTTGCCGTGATCGCCTTGCTGGTTCATGGCGGCTTTCATTATGCGATCCACAAGTCAAGCGCGCTCGACTACACCGACCTTCGCTCATGGCAAACCTACGCACGCGGGATGGCGGAGTTCACGCTCGGCCTGCTTACCTTCCGCTTGGCGCTCCTGCCGGGGATCGCGGCGTGGTTCATTCGCCGCCCGTTGACGGAGCTTATCCTTGCTGCCATCGCCCTCCTTTTGGCATGGCCGGCCGCCGACTTCCTTGTCGTGCTGCTGACGTGCCCGCTGATCATCGGGCTTGCGGTGGGCAGGGGTCTCTCGGTCCGCCTGTTCGGCGTGCTTCCCGTTTTCCTCCTTGGCGAGGTTTCCTACTCGGTCTATCTCCTGCACGCGCAGTTCCTGGACCTCAGATTCCTGGGCCGGAACTATCTGCAAGCGGTGCTCGGGCAGGGAGGGGCCCAGTTCGCCTCCGCCTTTTTCGTGCTGGTTCCGCTGATCCCCTGTTCCTATGCGACTTACCGGCTGATCGAGACTCCGGCGCGCCTGAAAATCCGAAACATGGAAAAAGCCTGGAGCTTGCGGCAGGATGCCCAGGCCGCTTCCAGAAAAGAGCGCGGGCGAACCGACATTTCGCGGCAGGGTGGAAACGACGCCGCACCGGCGCGAACAGCCTTGGATTAGAAGTCCAGCTTTATCTGCTCAATCTGCCGTCGGGGCCGGTTTCCGATCGAACCAAGGTCGGCCTTGCTCGACACGTCCAGTACGCGGGGCTCGAGCGCTTCGGTGCGCGGGATCAGGCGCAACTCGCCAGTGGCGCTGGAGAGGCAGGCCTGATTCTTGGGGAACTGGCCTGCGGGCCGATCCCCTTTCTTGGCCTCGTACATCGCCTTGTCTGCTCGGTTCATGACCTGGGCCGCGGTTTCGGTCCCGTTCGCCTTGGGATCAAAAAACGCGATGCCGATGCTGGCGGACACTGCATGAACAGGCTGTCCGGTCAGGGTCGTGACGTTGCCGAGATCGGTAAGATGGGCGCCGATGTCCAGCCGGGCGTTCTCCGCGACCTTTGCCGCGTCCTGCTCGGTCTTGCAGTTCGGCAACAGGACGACGAGCTCCTCGCCGCCGTAGCGGCCGACGAAGTCGGAGCTGCGGTGACGTTCCTCCAGCGTCGCGGCGGTGGTTCGCAGGACGGCATCCCCCGCAGCGTGCCCCAGCGTGTCATTGACGGTTTTGAACCCGTCCACGTCGACGAACAAGACCGCCATCGGCGTGCCCTCGCGAACGGATCGGTCATGCAGCTTCTGATGCTGAATGTTTATGAACCTGCGGTTGAATATTTCGAGTCCGGGATCACGAATCGCGTCGGCTTCAGCCTTTTCCGCGCGGATCACCGCCTCCCTCAGTTCGCGATCAAGCCTCTCGATCTCGTCCAGCGCGTTACGCGTGAACGGGTCGAAGAGCGGCTGCTGCTTGTTTTCGTCTGGCATGGTGATCCTGAGCAGTGATTGCGATGTACACTTATTAACTTTCACCTGGAAAATCAACCGTTTTTTATGTAAATCAGGCGCGTGCAATTTGAAGGAACACGGGACAACGCCGAGCATTCTCTAGGGAATTATCCTTGCAAGGAACGCACTTATGGACTCGCCCGCTCTGGTGGAAAAGTCGGAGTACGGGATCGACGATCCGTTGCCCGGCGACATGGGATGCCTGCGCGACTACGTAGCGACCGGTCTCATCAGCCGCGAGAAAGTAGAGGCGGCGGGAGCGACGATCGATTTCGAAGCCACGTTCGAAGCGGCGAACGATCACCCCGGCACGGCGCGTTCCACGACCGTGCGGATCAGCGAGGCCTGCTACGGCGAACTCGGGAACCTCGGCGTTCCGTAAGGGGCGAACCAATCCGGTCCTTGCGGGTTGACCCGTACATGGACAATAGCACGATCGGCGCTCTCTACCAGGCCGCGATGCGGATGAAACAGGACGGACGGTCGCTGGAGGAGATATCGACTTGGCTTGCCAACCAGGCGCGCCGGTCCGGGCTTCGCACCGGGAATCTGGAAAGCGGCAAGACGCTGGAACTGACCTTTCTCGACGCCGAGCAGAAAATCTACTTCGACGGCTTCAACTGGCATATGGTGCCTTTGCAAAGCTGAGTACCGGTCCTCCTGTTCATGCATCCGCTGAGCCGTCGCGCCCTGCGGTCACGCGGGCAGCCCCACCATTTCGACGCTGATCTCCCACAAGCGCTTCGCGTCCGCCTTGTTCTTCGCCGCCTTGGTCGTATCCGCCGGCGCGGATCTGGCGAAGTACTCGCCGCTGGTGCCTTCGACCTCGGGAGAGGTGGCAAGGAAGAGGCTGGTTTCCGCGCCTTTCGCGGGACTGATCAGGAACGGGCGGCCCAGTTTCATGAACAGCGCGCCCATCCCGCTGCGGCCCGCGATGTTGGTTGCGACCAGGCCGGGATGCAGGCTGTTGGCGGTCACGTGCGTGCCCTTCAGCCGCTCGGCCAGTTCCAGCGTGAACAGGATGTTCGCCAGCTTGGACTGCCCATAGGCTTTCATCCAGCTGTAGTGCTTATCGCCTTGCAGATCTCCGAAATCGATCCGCCCGTGCCGGTGCGCGACCGAGGCGACGGTGACGATGCGCGCTGTCCCCGAACGCTTCAGCCGGTCGAGCAGCAAATTGGTCAGCAGGAACGGCGCGAGATGATTGACCGCGAACGTCATCTCGAACCCGTCCTTCGATACTTCGCGCTTCATGTCGAACATGCCGGCGTTGTTCACCAGCACGTCGATGCGCTCATAGCGGGCATGGACGGTCTCGGCCAGCGTGCGCACCTCGGCCAGGCTGGAGAAATCGGCCAGCAGCAGGTCGACCTTCGCCGCGGGCGCGGCGGCCCAGACTTTCTTGCGCGCCTGCTCGCCCCGGGCTTCGCTGCGCGCGGCCATGACGACATGGAATTCCTGCTTTGCAAGGCCAATGCAGGTCTCGAGCCCGATGCCGCTTGAGGCTCCGGTGACGATGGCGATTTTTGGTTCCATGACCCTCAGTACCACTTTGCAGGAACGCACGGGAAGGGTCATCGTTAATACCCGATGACCGAGCTTCCCCGTCCTACCCTCATCGAAGATTACGGCCTGATCGGCAATTTGCACACCGCGGCGCTGGTGCATCGCAACGGCGCGGTCGACTGGCTATGCCTGCCGCGCTTCGACGGGCCCGCCTGCTTTGCCCGGCTGCTGGGTGAAAACCAGAATGGCCACTGGCAGGTTGCGCCGGTTGCCGAGCCGAAAACCATAACGCGCCGCTACCACGGCGAGACGCTGATCCTGATTACGCGATTCGAGACGGACACCGGCATGGTGGAAATCACCGATTTCATGCCGGTCAACCCGCCTGCCGGCATCGGCCAGCTGGTGCGCATCGTTGAGGGTGTTGCAGGTGAAGTTGATATGCAGACCACGCTGTTCCTGCGCTTCGACTACGGATCGGTCATTCCCTGGGTCCGCAGCCAGCCGGACGGCATCTACGCCGTGTCCGGGCCGCAGGCGGTGCGCGTGCGCACCGAAGTGAGGCTGGAAGGCGAGAATATGCACACGGTCGGCCGCTTCACGGTCAAGGCCGGCGAGCGGGTGCCGTTCGTCATGAGCTGGCACCCGTCCTACATGCCCGAGCCGGACCACATCCGGCCCGAGCGCGAGTTGCGGCGCACGACGCGCTGGTGGGCGCGCTGGGCAGGAAGCTACCAGTGCGACCCCGAACTGCGCGGTCCCGTCGTACGCTCCCTGATCACGCTCAAAGCCATGACGCACGCCTTGACCGGCGGCGTTGTGGCGGCGGTGACGACCTCGCTTCCCGAATGGCCGGGCAGCGTGCGCAACTGGGACTACCGTTATTGCTGGGTGCGCGACGCCGCGTTCACCCTTAACGCCTTCCTGCGCTGGGGCCATAAGGAAGAGCTCATCTCGTGGAAGGCATGGCTTTTGCGCGCTGTCGCCGGCAAGCCCGAAGACCTGCAGATCATGTATGGCATCACCGGCGAGCGCCGCCTGACCGAGCTGGAACTGCCATGGCTGAAGGGGTTCCTCGACTCAAAGCCGGTGCGCGTCGGCAATGCCGCGTCCGAGCAAAGACAGCTTGATGTTTACGGCGAGTTGATGGACGCCTTGTCCCTGGGACGCAGGATCGGCATACCCCCCAGCCAGGACTCCTGGGCCATGGCCACGAGCATCCTCGACTTCCTGTCGAGGATCTGGAGCGAGCCCGACAGCGGCCTATGGGAGGAACGCGGAGAGCCCCGGCATTTCACGTACTCCAAGATCATGGCTTGGGTCGCGTTCGACCGCGCCATCGCCGCCGCTGAGTCCCATCCCGAACTGCCTTCGAAGGTCGAGGAGTGGAAGGGAAGGCGGGACGCAATCCACAGCCAGGTCTGCGAATATGGCTTCCACAAGGGCAAGAACTCCTTCACGCAATCCTACGACAGGGATGTGCTCGATGCTTCTCTGCTGCGCATTCCGCTGATCGGCTTCCTGCCGCCAGACGACCCGCGCGTGGTTGGCACTGTCGAGGCGATCCAGCGCGAACTGGTGGTCGAAGGCATGGTGATGCGTTACCAGACCGATGGATCAGGCGATGGATTGCCCCCGGGCGAGGGCAGCTTCGTCGCCTGCACCTTCTGGCTGGCCGACGCGCTGATCGCCATTGGGCGGCGCGACGAGGGCAAGGCCATTTTCGAGCGCCTGCTTACCATGGCCAACGATCTTGGCCTGATGGCGGAGGAGTACGATCCCAAGGCCGGTCGCCAGCTGGGCAATTTTCCGCAGGCTTTCAGCCACGTCGGCCTGCTGCACACGGCGCGCAACCTGATCGATCCTGACCAGATGGGACACCTCCCGCGGTAAAGCCGGTCTTAGCACCTGCTTTACCATCTCCACGTAGAACGCCGATATGACTTATCCGAAAACATCCCTCGTGCTTTCCGATATAGACGGCACGCTCGTCACGCCGGCCAAGGAAATCACTCCGGCGGCCAAAGCGGCGGTAAGCCGGTTACGCGCGGCCGGAATCAAGTTTGCCGTCGCCTCGAGCCGGCCGCCGCGCGGCCTGCAGTTCGTGAAGGACGAGCTGGCGCTGGACACGCCGATGTCCGGTTTCAACGGCGGCCGCATCCTCAGCCCGGACGGGCAGGTGGTGGAGAACCTGCGCCTGCCCGATGGCGCGGCGGCCCGGCTTGTTTCTTTGCTGACGGGCCAAGGCCTGTCGGTACTTCTGTTCGCGGGCGACGAGTGGTACGTCACCGATCCGGCCGGGCCCCGCGTCGAGCACGAAACGCGATCGATCCGCCACCCGCCCGTCGTCGTTCCGCGATTTGCGGCGGCGGTGCTCGACGACGCGGTCAAGATCGTCGGCGTGTCCATGGATTTCGACCTGGTCGCCCGGGTGGAGGAAATGGTTCACGCCGAGATGGATGGCACCGTTTCAGCCACTCGTTCCGCGCCGTTCTACCTCGACATCACCCATACCGAAGCGACCAAAGGCGAGGTGGTCAAGCGCCTCGCGCGGCACTTCGGCATTTCACCGGCGGAAATCCTGACCATAGGCGATGCGGAAAACGACGTGCTGATGTTCCGGCAGTCGGGCTACAGCTTCGCCATGGGCAACGCGACCGACAAGGTCAAGGCCGAGGCAAGCGAAGTGACGCTGCCGAACACCCAGGAGGGCTTCGCAACGGCGATGAACCGCTTGCTCGACTCGATGGGATAAGGTTCTGCCGGGAGCCTTCACGTCGGCGATAGCGCGTCGCCAAGAACCAGCCGCGACCCTAAAGTGATCGAGACGGTGGCTGCCAGTATCGCGGTATAGACCCATTTGCCGAGGCCGGCCGTCCGGAACCAGGGCCCGATGTCGGGCAGGGTGACGAGGAAAGCGACGAGAACGGAAATAAAGCTCCAGAATTCGTAGCGCGGGTCCGTGGCGACGCCGATGACGAGGTACGCGAACGCGTAGAGCAATCCCGAAGAAGTAAGCGTTACCCCCGCCAGGCGCCTGCGCGGGGTGAAGACCAACGGACTGGACAGCAATACCAGCCACAACTCCGCTCCGGCCACGATCAGGAAAACCGGCGCGGTGAAAACGTTGTTGCGAACGAGGTCGAACCCTTTCTTGGCCGGTGACCAGCTCGGCGAAACGACCGGATCCCCGCTGGTATAGGCATGCTGCACGATGACGTCGGCATGGTGAGCGGGCTCGATGAAATCCATCTCCGAGTTCAAGTGCGCCAGGCGATGCAGGGCATAAGCGAACGGGTGATCCGCGATCGCCTGTTTCCACAGTCGCAGCAGCCTGTCGTTGTTGGGCCCGGGATCGATCAGGTAGGCGTCCTCGGCCGCAAGATGCAAGGAGGGTGCATGAAGCGCTATCTGGTAGAAAAACGCTTCACAACGGCGCGCGGGCCCCAACGTATCCCAGAATACGGGTGTGTAGCATGTATCCACCTGTTCCTGCGATATTTTGTCCGCGACACCGAATACCGATGCGTCGCGCCCGAAATGGGCTATGCCGGCGAGATCGAATATCTGCAGCGACCGTATGGGATAGGTAGGGCTTGCCCGGAACAGGTCGCGGTTGACAAGCGAGGAAACAGGAACCAGCACGACCGAAACAATCAGGCTGAGTATTACAAGGCGCACCGGCCTCGCGGTCAGCCTCGGATACACGAGGTAAGCGAGCAACGGCGGCACAGCGAAAACCGCGTTGACCCGCAAAAGCGCCCCGAAGGCAAGGAGAATGAGCGCGGGCACAATTACCGTGGCGGGAACCGGGCGGTCCGTGCCCCTGTACCGGAACACCAGTCCGAACATGACCAGAAGCGCCCCTGCCAGCACGATGTCCTTCATGACGACGATGTCGAGCATGATGAGGGGCGGCAGCGAAGCAATGAGCAGCGCGGCCCATGCCGAGCGCCAGCGGCCAGCCCGCCGGAGAGCCAAGGCAACAAGGCTGAAGCCCAACCAGTAAAGGCCGATCTGCAGCGTGAAGATCGGCCATGTGCCCTCGCCGAAAAATCGTATGCAGGACCAGACCCAAGCCATTACCGGAGGATGCCAATCCGTGTAGTGGTGCGAAATAGCCTGCTGATACTGATAGTCGCTGTCGGGCGTTCCATGGCCGGGGAACCAGCAAGCCAGGTTTACGGCAAACAGCGTGACCGCCAGAACTACGATCGCGAGCGGGTTTGAAGCCAGTACCTGTAATGTGGAGCGGGCGGATTGCAGCACCTAAGAAGCCCTTTCTTGCGCAAACTGGTCAATTGATTAGAACTGTAGAATAGGCGGGCCGAGGATTAGCCGGGGTTGGCAGCGAATGCAACTTGTCTTGCAAGGGACATTAGAAACTGGTTGGAATGATGAGCCTTTCACAGCTACAAGCGCGACATGAGTCAAAAAATTGCCGTCCTGATCCCGTGTTACAACGAGGAAGTCACCATCGCCACGGTTGTGCGCGATTTCCGCGCCGCGCTGCCGGACGCCCTGGTCATCGTCGGCGATAACAACTCGAAGGACCGCACGATCGAGGTGGCGCAGGCTGCCGGCGCCGAGATCATCCGCGAAGCGTTGCAGGGCAAGGGCAACATGGTGCGGCGACTGTTCGCCGATATCGAGGCCGACATCTACGTTCTGGTCGACGGCGACGCGACCTACGACGCCGCCGCGGCGCCACGGCTGATCGCCCGCCTGGCGGATGGAAGGCTGGATATGGTCAACGCCAGCCGCAGGACGCTGGATGAGGCGGCCTATCGCGGCGGACACAAGTTCGGCAACTGGCTGCTGACCACGCTGGTGGCCTCGATCTTCGGCAACCGTTTCCAGGACATGCTGTCCGGCTACCGGGTGTTTTCCCGCCGCTTCGTCAAGACGTTCCCGGCGCTGTCGCAAGGGTTCGAAATCGAGACCGAGCTGACGGTGCACGCGCTGGAACTGCGTATGCCGATCGCCGAGATAGAGACCGAATACAAGTCCCGTCCCGAGGGATCGTTCAGCAAGCTCAGCACGCTGGGCGACGGCTGGCGCATCCTTGGCACCATCGCGCACCTTGTCAAGCAGGAACGGCCGCTGGCCTTCTTCGGCGGGATGGCGGTGCTGCTTGCGCTGCTCTCCGTCGCCATCGCCGTGCCCGTTATCCGCGACTTCATGCACACCGGCCTCGTGCCGCGCCTGCCGACAGCCGTTCTGGCGGTCGGCATCATGGTGCTGGCCTTCCTCAGTTCCGCTTGCGGGCTGATCCTTGCCACCGTCACAAGGGGGCGTCGCGAGATGAAGCGGCTTGCCTACCTGTCAATTCCTTCAGGAGTTTCGCGCGATGAGCCAATTTGAAAAAGTCGAAGTCGGTTCCCACGCTCCCGACTTTACCCTGCCCGCCGATGGGGGCGGCAGCGTCGCCTTGTCGTCGCTCAAGGGGCGTCCGGTTGTTCTATACTTCTATCCCAAGGACGATACCTCGGGCTGCACGCAGCAATCGTGCGACTTCCGCGACGCCCTGCCGCGCTTTGCCGGGGTGAACGCGACGGTGATCGGCGTGTCGAAGGACAGCGTCGCCAGCCACGACAGGTTCAAGGCGAAGTTCGGCCTGACCTTTCCCCTCGCCTCGGACGAGACCGGCCACAGCTGCGAGGATTACGGCGTCTGGGCCGAGAAAAGCATGTACGGCAGGAAGTACATGGGCATCGAACGCTCGACCTTCCTGATCGACGCGCACGGCGTGGTGCGCGCCGTCTGGCGCAAGGTCAAGGTACCCGGCCATGTCGAGGAGGTCGCCAAGGCCGTGGCGGCGCTGGGCTGATGGAGGTCCGGGGCAAGGTCCGCGTCGTGCTGCGCAACCCGGCGGGAACTGTCGTTCCGTGCGGGAGCACGGAATCCATACCGGCGTTTCGGGTGCCAAGATGGAGTCCAGCCTTCAGGCCGGAACGACGGTTCTGGTGTTTCCCATGCGTTACCAGTTTCGGACCATCGGCGCGATCCAAGGGATGAACCGTGACGCGGCATCACCCGTAAGTCGACGTCTTTGCTTTCCAGTTCTCACGCAACTCATCGATCTGCTCGGCGCTGCCGGGCACGAGCGACATGAACAGGCGCTGCGCGTCGATCGTCGGTTCCGAGTGGATCGCGGCGTGGTCCACCCCTACAATGTACAGGTACGGTTCGCGAACCCTGGCCTGCGTCCTGCCGTCTTCGCCGACATAGGCGGCGATGATCTTCTCGCGGTCGGGCAAATCGTGTGGCACCGTCATCAGCTCAAGAAATCCAGGCAGACGGTCGAGTGGCAGGGACGAAAACAGCGTGCCCGGTCCCTTCAGCGTCAACACGATCTTGTGCCATCCCGTGTAGGGCTCGAAGTAGTTGCCGTCGAAGTGCCACCGCGGCGTGGCGAACGATCCGTTCGCTTCCGACGCCCGCACGGTGATCCAGGCGGTCTCGAAGTCGAACCCTGCCAGGCACTGCCGTACGAAGCTGCCTATCGAAGCCGCCGCCGCCGCCGAGACATCCGGCTCGTTGCCGACTTCGCTGAAAAACCGCGCCAGTTCGCCGTCCAGCCGCTCGAGCGCGCCAAAGTTGTCGTAGGCCGTTTCGGTCTTGACGGTCAGGGATTCGAGCCTGTCGGCTTCTTCTGTCGTGAACACCGGCCCGAGGCAGACCAGCGGCATCTGCTCGGAAAGCTTTGGCCGCAACTCACGGATGACGGCGGCGGGGTCGGTCATGCTTCATTGCTCATGAAGATTGTTTCCCGTTCCAAACGCCACGGCTGCATGCGGGTTACGAAAGCCCGGCCAGCACCTGCTCCGTCGAGCGGACCCGGCCGAGGCGCGGAAAGATTTTTTTGATCGCGAATTCATGGGAGTCAGCGTCCAGCCCCGCCATCGCGTCCTCGACGAACACGAGACCGTAATTGTGCTCGTAGGCGCTGCGGGCGGTGGATTCGACGCCGAGGTTGGTCGCGATCCCGCCCAGCACGATGGTCCTGACATCGCGGCGGCGCAGGTGCAGGTCGAGATCCGTGCCGTAGAACGCGCCCCAGTTGCGCTTCGTGATCACCACGTCGCCCGGCTTCGGTCCGATCTCCGGCACCAGACGATCCCAGCCCTCGGGCGGCGTGTAGGCCGACATGCTGGCATCGTCGACAGGGTTCTTGTTCATGTCGCTGCCGTCGGCGGCAAAGGTCACCCGCACCAGCGCGACTAGGGACGAGGCGGCGCGGAAGCGCTCGGCAATCCGCGCGGCGTTGCCCACCACTGTCGCGGACGGGTGCGGCGCGGTCGTTCGGCCGACTATGCCGGCCTGCAGATCGATCAGCACGAGCGCGGTCGTCGCGAGGTCTAGCGATTGTGAATCGGTCATGAGATACCCTGTTACTGCACGGGAACGGGGGTAGCCACCGGGGCGGCAGGGTTTGCGGGCGGCGTTATCGGCTGGACGCCCGTCGGGCTTATGCCGGGGTTCGGCCCGCTGATTGTCATGCCATTAGGTGTAACGTAGGTGGGCGGCGGCAGCGAGGACGGGTCGGGGCGGCGCATTTGCGGCAGGGAGTGCTGCGTCGCCCGGGCCACGCGCTTTTCCTGGTCGGAGATGCTGCGCGCCATCGACATTTTCTCATCCGGCGTCAGCGGCCCTTCTTCGGTCTTGAGCGTCGCTTCCCGGTTTGCCAGTTCCTGCTGCTTGCCACGCAGTTCCTGGACGATCTCGGGCCTGACTATTCCGCCGGACGCATCGGCGTCGACTCGCTGGCCAAGCGCCCTGATCTGGGCGTCAAAGCGGGTGAAGGCCGGGTCGGCATCGCCCGTGTCCTGGGCGGCGGCAGATCCGGCAAGCAGAAGCAGAGCTGTGACAAGAGGAGCTTTCATGACCCTCTTTCTAACGGCCCGATCCGCTCTTGTACACAAAAACGCCGCCACCCGCTCCGTTCGCTCCTGCGCCGGGGGCCTGGCTGTAGCCCGCGCCGTACGGGTAGCCCGCGGATGGCTGGCTGTACTGCTGCGAAATCCCCGGGCCTGTCGGATTCGTGGTCGGGTAGGCGGGCACGTTGTACTCGGGGTTCTGGTACTTCTGCGATTGGTACGCGTCCGGCCCCAGCGTGTTGTAGGTGAACGGATCTGGGCCGGTCGGGGTCCGCGAAGCGTTTCCGACAGTGCCCGCCTGGCCGGTTCCATTCTGGCCAATCCCTGCTTGGCCGATCTGCCTCGATCCACCTTCAAGGCCTCGCCCGTCCATGCCGAGCGGCGTTAGGGTTTCGCCGGCCGGTGTTCCGACGCGCCCCAGCGAACCTGCCGACCCGGTGCCGACTTGCAGATTTTGCAGGCGTTGCTCTAGCGCCTCCACCTGCGAGGCCGATAGCGAACCGCTGTTCAGACCCTCGGTGATCTGGTTCTGCAGCGAGGTCTCCTGCTGCGCAATGCCGGATGCATAGTCGGTCTGAGCCACGACCTGAGCCGGTTGGACGAGAGCGAGAGCGAGAGCGAGAGCGAGAGCGGCAGCGGAGAGGCGCGACATCATGATTTTCATCCATAATAGCTGTAGAATGAACAAGGTTCATCGCGTCCTGTTCCGGCTTCCGCCAACTTGTCATGGCGGTAAATCGCCGTATGGTGACGCAATGCCTACAAAGATTAACCCCAAATCCCTGAACAGTTTGCAGCTGCGCACGCTGGCTATCTTCCAGCGCCTCGCCACGCTCGAGCAGCACGTTCACAGAGCGCACGATGACGGGGCGGTGACAATCTGGAACCTGCCGCATCCGCATGGCGATCATTTCCACCTGGGCTCCGAGGTGGTGCCGAGCCGGGACGCTTCGGGCCTTGCCAACCCGGCCGTGTGGTCGGCGCTGGAGCGCAAGGGGCTCATCAAGGGCGAGTTCCCGCACGCTGTTACGCTAAGCCGTGAAGCGCGGGACTACCCGGTTGGTCCGCTCGGCATCTTCGCCGAGAACGCGGATCACTAGGCCCGATGCTGAACCGGCGTCGCTTCGATGAGGCTTCGGCGCTGCATCGCTCCGGACGGCTGGAGGAAGCGGCGGAAAAATATGCCGCATTGCTGGCCCTCAATCCCGGCGACCCGGGCCTGCTGCATAGCGCGGGGCTCCTTGCCGGGCAAAGGGGCAACTATCCTGAAGCCATGCGCCTGCTGCGCCGCGCCGCAGAGCGCGCTCCGCGCGTCGAGGAGTACCGCGCCAGCTTGGCGGCCATGGTTGAGCGAGAAAGCGCGGCGGTGTCGGCGGCAGAGGTTTACAACCAGCAAGGCAATTCCCTGCTCGGCGCGCGCAGGTACGCAGAAGCGCTGGCGGCTTACGACCGTGCGCTCGAACTGCAGCCAGGCTCGGCTCATTTCCGGTGCAACCGGGGCGTTGCCCTTGCCAAGCTCGGCCGTCATGACGAGGCCGCTGCGCTGCTCTATGCCATCCGCGACGATGGCAAGCTCTCCTACGTGCCGCTCAACCTCGGCAACGCGCTCGTCGGGCTTGGCCACATCGACGAAGCGCTGGCGGCATACGGCCGCGCGCTCGCCATTGAACCGGACTTGGCCGAGGCGCATTGGGCTCGTGGACAAGCGTTGCTCCTGCTAGGGCGATTCGCCGAGGGCTGGGCCGAGTACGAGTGGCGGCGACGCTGGCAGGGAGCGGAAAATCCCTACGCCGCATCGTTGCCGGCGTGGCGCGGGGAAGATGCGAAAACCCTCGGCGGCAAGCTGCTGGTGGTGTCCGAGCAGGGATTCGGCGACGCCATCCAGTTCGCGCGCTACCTGCCGTTGCTGGTCGAGGCGGAACATAGCGTCGTGTTCGAGGTGCGCGACGAGCTTTACGGACTCTTCGCCGAGGGGCTCAGCCGCGAGGGGATCGAGATCGTGACGCGTGGCGCGGCCCAGGCGTCAGACCCATTGACCGCAGCATCCTGCAAGGCGCAGGTGCCCCTGCTCAGCCTCCCGTTCTTGCTTGAGACCCGTGCCGAAACCGTTCCGCGGAACATTCCATACCTGCGCCCGCCCGACCGGACGCAGGTTGCCGTTCGGCAAGCCGGTCCACGCATCGGGCTGGTGCGGTCGGGACAGCCCCGGCATGCCAACGACTCCTCGCGATCGCTTCCCGCAGGCCTCCTTGCTCCTGTCCTCGACCGCGAGGCAGAATTCTTTTCGCTCCAGATCGCGCCCTTCGCCGCGCCGAACGTCATAGAGCTGGGAGTCGGTTTTCGCAACTTCGCGGAAACAGCCGCGGCCCTCGCGACCATGGACCTGATCATCAGCGTCGACACGTCCGTCGCGCATCTTGCCGGGGCCATGGGGAAACCGCTCTGGCTCCTGCTGCCGTACACGCCCGACTGGAGATGGGGACTTACCGGCGACCAGACGCCATGGTATCCGACAGCGCGCCTGTTCAGGCAAGGTACACGCGGCGGCTGGAACGGCGTCGTCGCGCGCGTGGCAGGCGCTCTCGACGAGTTTCTATTCGCTTACAGGGCAGGGCATCATGGCTGATCCCGGGATGGTACGGCAGGCAATCGCGTTGCAAGGCGAAGGCAAGTTCCAGGATGCCACGCGGCTTTACCAGCAGATGCTCAGGGCCGAGCCTGCCAATGCCGGAGTTCTAAACCTGTTCGCCGGGCTGCTGGCCGCATCGGGCAAGGGCGCCGAGGCTCTGGGCGTGATCGGGGAGGCGATCCGACTCGACCCGTCCAACCCCGAGCTCTTCCGCACCTTGGCCGCCGCGCATGCCGCCGCCGGGGACAGGACCCAGGCGGGCGGCATACACATGGAGCTGGGAGCCCTTCTTCAAGGCCAGGAAAACTTTTCCGAAGCAATCGCCGATTACGACAAGGGCATCGGCTACGATCCGGGCAACCCGCATCTGCACAGCAACCGCGGCGCGGCCCTGCGCCGGATGGGCCGTCCCGCAGAGGCGATCGAGGCCTTCGGCCGCGCGCTGGAACTCGATCCCGCCCTGTCGGCGGCGCTCAGCAACCGCGCCAACACTCACTGGGAACTGGGTGATGCCGAGGCGGCGTTCCGCGACCATCGCGCAGCCCTTGCCTTGCAGCCGGACGATGCGCAGATCCGCCTCAACCTCGCCGTTGCGCTGCGCGAAACGGGGCGGCTGGAGGAGGCGCTTGCCGAGTACGACCGCGCGGTCGAGCTGACGCCCGGCTTCGCCGCGGCGCATTACGATCGCGGGCAGCTGCTCGCCCAGCTCGGACGCCTGCGCGAGGGGTTCGCCGAAATGGAATGGCGCTGGGACCCTTCCTACAATTACAAGGAGCCGGCGAGGAACTACGTGCAACCGGTATGGAGCGACCAGAAGCCGGCCGAATTGAAGGGTCGGCTGTTCGTCACGTCCGAACAGGGCTACGGCGATACGATCCAGTTTTCCCGCTACCTTCCGCTTCTCGCGCAGCGTGGCTACGATACGGTCCTGGAAGTGCAAGCCCCGCTGCTTCGCCTCTACCAGGACGGTTTTGCCCGCCCGGGCGTCACGGTCGTGTCGCGCGAACCTGCCCAGGCGACGGGGCTGAAACGGCTGTTCGGCGGGGCAAGGCCGCCGCCCTTCGCCGCGCATGTCGGACTGCTCAGCTTGCCGGAGCGGTTCGCCACGGCGCTCGACGACGTGCCCATGGCGGTGCCTTACCTGACCGTCCCCGATGCGGCCGTGGCGCGATGGAGGGCGCGGCTGCAGCTGCCCGATGGCGGGCCAAGCGCTTCGAACCGAGCGCTTGCTGTCGGCTTCGTCTGGCAGGGTGATCCCAGACACCGCCAGGACAAGACGCGGTCGCTGCCGCCGTCGCTGCTGGAGCCATTGCTGGCGCGACCCGACCTCAGGGCATACTCGCTTCAGAAAGGGCCGGGGGAGGATTTCCGCTTCGAGGGCAAAATAATGCTGCTCGGGCCGCAGTTGGAAGATTTCCAGGATACCGCGGCCGTCATCCGCAACCTCGACCTGGTGATCACGGTCGACACGTCGGTTGCGCACCTTGCCGGAGCCCTGGGGTGCCCGGTTTGGATCATGCTGACCCGTGTAGGCGAATGGCGTTGGCTGGACAAGACCGAAAAGTCGCCATGGTATCCCACGGCACGGCTATTCCGGCAAAAGGTGCAGGGCGAGTGGAGTCCGGTTATCGACCGGATCGCGGCGGCGCTGAGCGAACGGAGCAAGGCTCGAGGCTGATCCGACCGTTACGCCTGGATTTCGGCCAAATCCGAGGATTTACCTCTCGAAAGATCTCCGCCCTGACGGGAAATCCTCAGCTTTCGCGGAGGGCGACGTGACCTTGCCTAACGGGAGTATACTCTAATAGTGGAACTGCAATGAGAAGAAAGCGCGCGGGGACAGGTCCGTGAAGGTCGGCACCTTGCGGGCGATCGGCTCGGAGATTTCGAGGTAGCCCGAAACGTAATCCGTGACCGTGAAGCGCACGCCGCCGCCGACAGACTGCGCGGTAAGGCCGTTTGGCGGGTCACCCGGCTCGGGCGTGCGGTTCCAGACCTGGCCTTCGTCGTAGTAGGTGTACAGCTGATAGGAGTGCACCGGGCCGACCGAGATGCTGTCGGAATAGCGCAGTTCCGCCTTCACGGCGTAACCCGAATCGCCCAGGAACTCGGACGGATCGTAGGAGCGGAGGTATTGCGCGCCGCCGAGGCTGAACTGTTCCGAGGTCAGCAGCGGGTCGAACGAGTACTGGCCCGTCGCCGCGACCTGCAGCGAGACTTTGTCGTACAGCTGCTGGATGCGCGACAGCTCGGTCGTCAGCTTGGTGAACGCGCTGTGGCCATCGGTGCGGGACAGCTGGTCGTTGATCTGCTCCGACAGTGGCGGCAGGCTGCTGGCGCCGAGGCCGCCAATGCCCTCGTGAGCCTCGAAGCTGACCTGGTTGGTGCCTTCGCGGTCGAGAAGGTTGTCCGACGTGTCGTAGTTGGCGGTCAGGCGCAGGACACGCAGGTGATCATCATACAGCAGGTCGTTGCCGCGGCGGATGATCGAGTCGCTGTCGCGCGAGTCGAAGTCCAGGATCAGGTTCAGGTTCTCGGCGCGGCTGCGGATGATCGGGTGCGACACGGCGACGTCCAGCGTCTTGTCTTCGCTCTCCAAGTCAAGCGGGTCGAGCGTGAACTCGGGGCGCGAATGGGCGTAGGTGCCGCCGAAGGTCAGCACCGTGCCTTCGAGGCCAAGCGGGATGGCTTCCTCGACGTCGGCGAACTGCAACTCGCGCTCTTTGCCCGGAACGCTGGCCAACTGCACCCGGGTCTGGTCGAACAGGCCCAGCAGGGAGTTGAAGCGCGCGCCGATCGTGTCCTGGAACTGTCCGATATAGGCCGAACCGCGGTTGTCGAGCGTCGCATAGGCTTCGTAGGGCTTCTGATCCAGGATGATTGTTAGATTCGCCGCGCCCGGGTCGGTCGGCGAGGGCTGGAGGATCGACCCGGCGCTGACGCCCGGCAGATCGTTGATCAGCAGCAGGTAGCGCTCCAGCGTGTCGGACCGCAGGGGTCTGTCGCCCTGGATCTGGATGGCGTATTGGTCGAGGATCGCCTGGTTGCCCTGCGTATCGCCGTCGTAATCGACCTTGACGATGTAGCCTTCGACGACCCGGATGTGGATGACGCCGTTCTCGATGCGCTGCGGCGGTATGATCGCCTTGGCCAGGATGTAGCCGTCGTTGCGGTACTTGACCGTGATGTCGTCGGCGATCTGGTACACGTCAGCCAGGCTGACGGTCTTGCCGCGGTCTTTTTGCCAGAAATCGTTCAGCGCCGTTTGGTCGTAGACGGACGCGCCCTCGATCACCACTTGGTTGAGCGTCAACGAGGTCTTGTCCGCGCCCTCGGGGGCCGCGGTGTCCTCGCGCTTGATGGTCAGCGGCGCGCTGGTCGCCATGTTGGCCTGGTCAGGCTGCTGGAAGCGCTCCTCGAGGCGGCCGGCATTGGCCGAGCCCGGAAGGGTGTTGGCGGTCGGGATCGCCTGCGCGCGGGCTTCCTGTCCCGCCGTGCACAGAACCGAAGCAAGGGTCAGAGCGCCGACCGTCATGCATGCGGCTCTGCGGTTGGAAGGGGCGATCATCTTGTTCTTCTTCATTGCAGCCTCGACCAGCGGTATTGGCGCGCCCGGAAGGAGTCGAACCTCCAACCTTCTGATCCGTAGTCAGATGCTCTATCCATTGAGCTACGGGCGCATCCGTCGTGATTGCCGTGTACCCGGCGGTACAAGGCGTGACGCATCCTGTAACTGAAGCGGGCCGGAAATTGCAAGCCCCGCGCCGTGGTTTTCGGAAATTTTTATGGCGTTGTGTTTGTGAGGCACGGGCCATAAATCTGTTGCGCGCTTCGCGCTGTGATGTAAATGTCCCACGCGCCGCGCCTTGGGCGTGCACTGTCCGAGTTTGTCTTGAGGCAGGCGGGCGGCGTCGCTACCATCGCGCGGGAACCGGGCCGGCGGTCTGGATCCCCGCGCGCAACAAGAACAGAAACGAATGAGGCGAGACCCCTGATGGGCCAAGACGGAAAAGCTGATCCAGCGCCCCTGGGGCTTACCGATTCAGCATGGATGTCGCCCGCTGCCCTTCCGGCGGTGACCAGCCCTCCGTTACGCGCCTGCCGATTGCTGGCAGCGGCCTGCGTCCTCCTTATCGCGGCCTGCTCCTCCGGCCACTCGCCTGCCGGTACCGATGCCGTGGCCGATCGGTCCGGCGGGTCCGGACAGGCGGCCGTCGCGTCGCGCCCGCCCGCGCCCGCGCCTGGCACGCCCGACCCCCAGGAAACCGAAGGCGAAAGCGCGGAGCTGGCTGACGATCCATCCGGCCCTGCGACCGGAACGGTGGTGGGCAAGAAGGTGCAGCAGCTGCGCGGCGAGCTCGGCTCGCTGGAAACATCGGTCAACGCCGAGGCGAACAGCCTGCAGAACCTGCGCGCCTCGACTCAGGCCAGCGCCGCCGACTACTTCAACTCGGTCGCGGCGATCAACGCCAGGCTGCAGGTCGGCACCACCACCGGCAACCCGATCCTGGTCGCGCAATGGAACCAGGCGCAGGGGAAGCTCGATACGCTGAGCGGGGACGTCGGCGCGCTGAACGGCCTGTCGAACGAGATCGCGGGCTCGGCCAGCCAGGGCGCCTATCTTCTAGAGGCGGTGCGCGCCACCTACGGCCTGTCGGGCGCGGTGGACGAGGATCACGTCGAGCTCGGCAAATTGGAAGACGACGTCAACCGCTCGGTGGTCAAGATCGACCGGCTGCTGAACCAGGTCGCAGGCGACCTCAACCGCCAGAGCACCTATGTCGGGACCGAGCGGCGCAACCTCCAGACCCTGGCGCTGGCGATCAACAACGGCGAGATGTACGGGCAAAGCCTTGCCAACCGTCCCTATGTCAACACGCTGCTGGCCCCCGGCGAGGTGCCGGCCCGCGTTTCGACCCGCGGCGGCGCGCCGGGCGCCCGCCCGAGCGAGAGCGGCAAGCCGCTGGTCGTGATCCGGTTCGAGAAGGAAAACGTCAACTACCAGCACGCGGTGTACCAGGCCGTCGGCCAGGCGCTCGACCGCTACCCGCAGGCTAGCTTCGACGTGGTCGCGGTCAGCCCGGCGGGGTCCAACGCCGCCGAAGCCGCGCTGGCCGCCAGCGACGCCAAGCGCAACGCCGACGCCGTCGCCCGCACCCTGACCGAGATGGGCCTGCCCTCCGCCCGCATCGGCATGTCCGCCGCCAGCGCCCAGGCGCTGACCAGCACCGAAGTGCGCATCTACGTCCACTAGCCCGGCGGTTCGTGTAGCATCGCATCGCGGCACTGGCGCGCCGGACATGGCTGCGCTAGAACCCTACCGGCCGCGCCCGTAGCTCAGCAGGATAGAGCGCAGGATTCCTAATCCTGAGGCCATGGGTTCGAATCCCGTCGGGCGCACCATAGTTTCCAAGGGTTTAAGCGGGTTCGAGTCCTTTGCTCTTATGTTCAAATGAACCGGACTCCGACTCGTCAGTGACAAAATGGTCGTGCTTTCTGCCAGAGAGCACGCTGTATGGCTTGCATAAGTTTAATCTGCTGTTCTGAGAAATCAGCGCATTTTCTCGGCGGGAAGGAATGCGAATTGCCCCGGCGGCCGTAAGCAAGGTGTCCACGACGAGTGCTTTCTTCCGCTCGGGCTCTGGATTGCCCAGGAGTCTTGACAATCACATGCACATGATTCACTTTTTGTTCCTTAGGTATCTGGAGGAGGTGGCGAGAGCCAATGAGCCGCAAGTCGCCAAACATAACCTTGAGTCTGCCTCGATGCCGTACTATCTATCCGGTGGCACGCTGCTGCACTTTTTCAAGACCATTCCACGTAGCATAGTCATACGCTACGGTGAGGACACCGAAGCGTTTCAATGTTTTGGATGCGGCCTGCTCCGCGCGGTCACGAGCTTGATCCGCCGTACAATTCGCAACCAAATTATATTCAGCAGTCGGAAGCTGATACGATGCCCCATCACCTCCCCGTATTGTCCGTGAAAATCCTTCTTGGGCCATATACTGGTGAAGGTTGGTGTAATCCTGAATCGTTGCGCCATGCAACTCGACCCGTGTCATAAAGTTCGCCATTTCTAAGCCTTTCTCAGTTGAAGGTGTATTCGCGCCAAGGGATTGCACTTACTGGTACGCCTGCCAGAAAGCGCGATATGTCCTGCCGCCCATAATAGGTCGGCCTGCCGGAGCTGTTTTGGGCCATTAACACTATTGGCAAGCCCGGAAACACAGGCCGAAAGCTAGCAATAGCATCCGCTGCGGTCGAAGCAGCGTCGATGACGTGTTGTTTCACTACCACAATTGCAAAGGAAATTCCCTGCTCTCGGATCACGGCCCCTTGGAAACGCATCGCCCCTCCTATTGTAGCCGCACAAGCCGTCATGTAGGATATGACGGAAGCGTCTTGTGCGGTACGCTGTCGTTAATGACGGAACCGTCATCAGGAGATATACGAAAACGTCATGAATGAGTCAAGCCCCCCTACCGATATTTTTCCAGTCCGATTGCGTCAGGCGCGTGAGATGCGAGGTTTAAATCAGGATGATCTAGCGCAGCGATCAGGGATGCAGGCTTCCGCCATTTCGCATTTCGAGACAGGAAGCCGGAAGCCTTCCTTCGATAATCTCCGCCGCCTTGCGGATGCTCTCGACGTAACAACCGACTATCTTCTTGGCCGCGTGGAAGAGATGGGTGCGACCGCAGCGGCGGACCGACTGCATAGAGATATTCAAAATCTAAAGTCGTCGGACAGAAGCTTCGCGGAGGAGATGATTCAGCTAATGGCGGAACGCGCAAGGGCCAAGAAAGACAAAGCATAATGAAGAATACATTCAGCTATGATCGTGCGTGCTCGACGGCAGAACGCGTAATACGTGATCACAACATAACATCCTTACCCGTTGACCCGCTTTCCATAGCAGATCAGAATCAGATTTCGGTTGTAGAAAAGCCTATTTCCGATGGCGGTGTTTCCGGCATGCTTATTCGATATGACAGTCAGTATTGTATCGCGTACGCCACCCATATTAAGAGTGCAGGATTTCAGCGGTTCACGATTTGCCATGAACTTGGGCACTACTTCATAGAAGGCCACCCTGATGCGGTGTTCCGAGAAGGAGACGTACACGAGTCCAGGTCCGGCTTTGTTTCATCCGTCCAACATGAATTGGAAGCGGATCACTTTGCAGCACGGCTGTTGATGCCGAATGCTTTATTTTCAGCGGCGTTACGCCGAGCTGGCGAAGGCTTGGGCGCCGTGGAAGCCTTGGCTGACATCTGTATCACATCATTGCCAGCGACGGCGATCCGCTACGCTCAGATGACGCGGGATCCAGTGGCGATAATTGTAAGCACAGGGCAGATTGTAGATTATTGCTTTATGTCGCCGGCGCTTAGAGAACTCGACGGCATAGACTGGATCCAGAAAGGGCAGCTTTTGCCCAAAGGCAGCCCGACCAGCCGATTTAACATTGAGCCTGATCGTGTACGGCTGGCAGATAAGATTCAGGGCGAATCTGGTTTTCAGGATTGGTTCGGCGGCAGTTATCGGACCAACATAGCGGAGGACGTTGTCGGTCTAGGCGGGTACGGAAAGACACTGACCGTGTTGCACGAAATCGAGCTACCCGAGGAGGTATCTGATGATGAGGCCGATATAGAGGAGTCGTGGACGCCGCGTTTCAGGGGTTAATGTGATCATTGGTCAGCTCATCGAGTGAACCATGTCGTTCTAATTGATTATCGGTCAACACGCCTTGCCTAACGGCTTTGTTCAGGAGCACAAGGCTCTATGGCACCTGACGATGCAGAAGATGAAGATTTTGATCTGCGTAGCTCTTCCGACCTTGAGGCGGAAGCCACAAAGGATGAGATTGCAACGGCCCCGAGCGACACCGGTGACCCGGCCGCTATTGTGGAAGCCAAAATTCCGCAGGACATACGGGACCGCTATGAGGTCTACAGCTACCGGAACGCCGCCGTCATTCTTAGCGAGACGAGGCGGGCAGAATTTGACGATCTCCTAAAGGCTCTGCGGGAATTCAAGATCAACAAAAAGATGATCCGAACCGCTGGCGGGAACGAGTCGGATATCCCGAAGCTACTCTCGACTACGCTACGGCCCCTCGGCTGGCACGAGACAATCGTGCAGGGGGACTTGGTTGTGAAGATGAGTTGGCACGAACAGACGGGGGTGAAGAAAGGCAAACCAGTTTTCGAAAAGCGGTCAAGCGAGGTCCGCCGGGAACGTTACCTTGATGGGCATAAGATCGACTACGTGAAGGGCCGGGTTGCCTTCGATCTGGAATGGAACAGCAAGGACCAGACGTTCGACCGGGACCTGTACGCCTTCAGCGCGTTTTTCCAGTGCGGCGTGATCGACGTGGCCGTTCTCGTGACGAGAAGCAAGTCACTCAATCCCGTGTTTCGTGAACTAGGCGAGGCGCTCAAAAAAGACGGCAGCATTGATTACAAGAGCGCCGGCAAACCACGCATGACGCGTGAGAAATATGGTGCCAGCACGACGTGGATGGGCAAGCTGCTATATCGACTGAATGCGGGCAGAAATGGCGGTTGTCCGGTCCTTGTAATTGGAATTACGCCACAGTGCATTGAGGATTGGACTCCTGCCGACGCTAACGCTGCGGCCGCACTTCCTCCGGAACCGGAAGAAGTGTCCGAGGCCTAATCGCCGGCAGCAGCCAACTCGGCACCGCTGCGCGAGTGATTGGCATACGTTTTCCACGTCGGTTGATAGGAATCGTCTGCTTGGTTACCCCAATTGACCCATTTCTTGCGGTCACCACGGGCAAACATTTCCAGAAATGGACCGGGGCTGCACGCCTCAATGAGATTGTATTGCTCGTCGGGCTTCCGCGAGTGCTCCCGCTTCCGGCTGCTTAGGTAATTTACCTGAGTGCGACCGGGTTGAAGCGTTCGGGCGTTTTTGCCGCGCACTCCGAACAGAATCAGCTCAGTGACATTACGGAAGTAAAAACCAACACCGCGCCCATCCGAGCCGCCGTCCTTACGGACTTTGTGCCACACCAGATTGCTTTTATACTGAAAGCCCCAAGCTTGCATGACCGCGATACCGTCAGGAAGGAGCGCGTTCGGAACCCACAGGTACAGATGGGATGTATCGGCGGCGGCGTCAGCGACCGGAAGCTCCTTAATTTCGTCCAAGGTCATTGTCCCATAGCGAGCCAGCCGCTTGTGCTCAGGAGCAACCTTTCCCGTACGGTTCTGGAACTGCCATGGCGGATCGGCTAAAATGGTACCGAACTTCCGATTGCCCACGACGTTCAGGAAATCCTCGCTTACGGCGGACAGGGGCTTCGGTGGAACGATGATACCGTTCACTCGCGTACGGACTTTTTTCGAAGTGTGAGCGAAGCTTTCACCCGTATAGACCATTCGCTGCTCTCCTTGGCTTTTATGGTACAATGCCCAAGAGCGAGCAGTGTTCCTTATCTGTTCCCATTTCCGTTTTTGAACTTGTCATCGTCACATGTCAAGTTTTGAACAGACCGAATCACTTCGCACTGTGAATCTGCCCGGACTCGCTTGTCAACGGTTTGCCTATCCTTTGCTCCTGTGTTCATTTGAACCTCTCGGCCAGAACGGCACCAGAACTCAGGCGGGTTATCCACAATTCCGCCTCTTGCCAAATGGCTGAAAATATAGCGATTGGAGGCTGCGCACGGGATTCCTAATCCTGAGGCCATGGGTTCGAATCCCGTCGGGCGCACCACCCTAACGGTTTATTGCCGGGCGCTCGCGCGCGCTATCTCTGGTAGTAACCCGGCCCCGGGCCGTATCCGGGCTGCACCGGTACCACCGCGCCCGTTGGCGGGACAATCACGGCGGCGGGCGGCGCGGCGCGGAAATGGCCGTGGCAGAAGGTCTGCACTGGCAGGCGCAGCCGGGCGGCGCAGATCTGGACGACGCCGCGGCGATGCGGCAGGTCGGGGCAATAGTGGCGCACCCGCGAGAAGCACGAATGATGCGCGGCGCGGGGCGCGGGATAATACTCTTGCGCCGCGGCCGGGACGAGGGAAGCCAGCGAGCAGAACAGCGTGGCGGCGGCAAGGGTCTTGATCGTCATGCCGAAACAACCCGCGGCCGGCGATTGCGATCCCGTTTCACCCCAGCAATCCCATCGCCTTGAAGCTGGCGGTCGCGGTCTTGCCGATGATCAGATGGTCGTGGACGGCGACCCCGACCGAGGCGGTGGCCTTGACGATTTCCCTGGTCATCTCGATGTCCGCCTTGCTGGGGCTTGGGTCGCCGCTCGGGTGGTTGTGCACCAGGATCACCGCGGTCGCCCCGACTTCCAGCGCCCGCTTGACCACCTCGCGCGGGTAGACGGGCGTATGCGTGATGCTGCCGCTCTGCTGGATCTCGTCCGCGACCAGGTGGTTCCGGTTGTCGAGGAACAGCAGCCGGAAATGCTCAATCCCGGCATGCGCCATGTCGGCGACGAGGTAGCCGAGCAGCCGGTCCCACGAGTTCAACACCGGCCGGTCCATCACCTGCGCCCGCATCAGGCGCAGCGCTGAGGCCTGCGCCAGCTTCAATGCCGCGATCGTGGTCTCGCCCACGCCGTCGACGCGGTCCAGCGCCATTTGCGGCGCGGACAGCACTGCCTCGTAGCTGCCGAAGGCGCGCAGCAGGGATTTGGCCAGCGGCTTGACGTCTCGCCGCGGGATGGCGAGCATCAGCAGCAGCTCCAGCATCTCGTAATCGGCGAAACCCTCGCCCTCGGTTTCCAGGAAACGTGCGCGCAGGCGGGTCCTGTGGCCGAGATGATCGGCGGACGGCGGCTCCGGGTCCGGCGGGCGCGCCAGCTCAGGCGGCCTGTGTACTGGCCGCCCCGGCCGGGTAGGGCGGCTTGGTATGACCGGCGGGGGACGTGGTGAAGATCTCCGCCCCGGTTTCGGTCACCGCGATCGAATGCTCGAACTGCGATGACAACGAGCGGTCGCGCGTTACCGCCGTCCAGCCATCGGACAGGATCTTCACGTCGTAATGGCCGGCGTTGACCATGGGCTCGATGGTGAAGAACATGCCCGGCTGCAGCGTCATGCCGCGCCGGGGGCGCCCGTAGTGCAGCACGGACGGCGCGCAATGGAAGATGCGGCCGAGCCCGTGGCCGCAGAAATCGCGCACGACGGAAAAGCGCTCGCGCTCGACATAGGACTGGATGGCGTGGCCGACGTCGCCCAGCGTCGCCCCTGGCTTCACCGCGGCAATGCCGATCATCAGCGCCTCGTACGTCACGTCGACCAGCCGGCGCGCCTTGATGGACACCTTGTCGCCCACCAGGAACATGCGGCTGGTGTCGCCGTACCAGCCGTCCAGGATCACGGTGATGTCGATATTGACGATGTCGCCGTCGTCCAGCCGCTTCTCGCCCGGGATGCCGTGGCAGACGACGTGGTTGGCGGAGATGCACGTGGCGCGCGGAAAGCCGCGATAGCCGAGGCACGCGGGGATCGCGCCGTGGTCGCGCATAAACTGCTCGCACAGCTCGTCGAGATGCCCGGTCTCCACCCCCGGCACGACATGCGGCGCGATGAAGTCCAGCACCGCCGCGGCAAGGCGCCCGGCGGCGCGCATGCCGGCGAACTCTTCCGGCTTGTGCAGGACAATGTCGTGCTCCGGGCTGGGCGCGGCGGCGTGCGACTCATCCCGGCTCATGACGGCTGCTTATGGTTCGACCGTTCCATACAGGAATAATGGCGCGTCGCGCGCTGGTTTGAAAGGGCGATGTCATCCGGCCTCGAGAACAACGACTAGTTCAGCGCTCCATCAGAACGGGAACAGCAAGTCCAGCACCTGGTGGCCCCAGCGCGGCTGCTGGACGTCCATCAGCTGGCCGTGGCCGGCGTAGGTGATGCGCGCCTCGGCGATCTTGTCATAGGTGATGGTGTCGTCGTTGGCGACGTCCTCCGGGCGGACGATGCCGGTAATGGCGATCTGCCTCATCTCGTAATTGATCAGCGTTTCCTGCTTGCCCGCGATCACTAAATTGCCGTTCTGCAAAATCTGAATCACCTCTGCGCCGACACGGGTCGCGACCTGGTCGGTGCGCTGCACCTTGCCGACGCCCGCCATGGTCTGGGTGCTGGGCGTGTCGATCAGGTCGGTTCCCATCTTGCCCAGGAAATGGCCGTTCTGCAGCCCCATCAGCCCGTTCAGCGAGGCCTGGTCGGTGGTGGTGCGGTTGCGGGTGGTCTCGTTGTCGGTGTTGGCCTGGTCGTTGATGGTGACCACGACGGTCAGGATGTCGCCGATGGTCCGGGCGCGCTGGTCCTTCAGGAACGAGCGCATGCCCGACTGCCACAGCGAGTTCGCCTGCCGTACCTCGGCGCGCGGGCTGGGCATCGGCATGCTGACCGGCTGGTAGCCGGGCTGCATCTGCGGGTTGACGGTCGGCGAGAAGTCCGGCTGCTTGTCGAGGTGGTCGGTCGCGTCGTGCAGCGCGCCGCAGGCAGTCAGGCTCGCGCCGAGCATCAGGGCCGTTGCCAAGGTGCGGAGGTTGGTGCGGATCGTCATGGACGGGTCCTTCCTAGCGGGTGAACGTGGTTGAGGCGGCTGCGGAAACGATGGTTGCGGCCGTTTGCACCTCGGCGGTGCCGGGACCGGTCGCGATCCCGTCGATCTCCTTGTTGCTCGCCGCGTTCGACAGGTGGACGATTTCGCCAACCCCCGCATCGCTTTCCGCGCGGCCCTCGGCCATCAGCAGGATACCGCCGCCCCGCACGATCATGGTCACCCGGTCGCCGCGCTTTATGATCGTCGGCAGGGCGAGGAACCGGTCCTGTACCGGCAGGCCGGCCTCGAGCTGGCGCTTGGCGACCTTGCCGACCATGAATGCGGATTTCAGCTCGGTGTCGCTGCGCAGCGTATCGGCGCGCTGGTCGGTGAAATCGAGGTCGGCGGCGCGGATCGTGTCGCCCTCGGCGATGCGGTGCGAAGGAACCGGTACCTTGACCATGGGGAGGGCGCGCCCGCTGACCGCGATGCGCCGGCCGCTGGCGGCATCGGTCAGCGTGGCGGCGAAGCGGCGGGTCGCGGGGTCGAAGTCCAGCTTGTCGACGGCAAGGACGATGCCCGCGGGAAGGGCGGACAGGATGTGCTGCTGCTCGCCGGCGTCGAGCAGGATGGCCAGCTTGTCCCCGGCGCCGCGGCCGGCCAGCGCCGGAACCAGGGGCGCGGTGACGGCGCCGAAATTGCTCGCGCTCGCGGCGGGCATGCCGGTGGCGGCGTCGCCGTCGCGCATCACGATCACGCGGTCGTTCTGCCCCGCCGCATGCCAGTCGATGCTGTTGGCGAGCGCAATGGCCGACAGCGTGCCGCCGTCGAGCGAGATCGTCTTGCCCGGCGCCGGGGCGCGCGCCACTTCCAGCCCCGAGGCCGGTCCCGCCGCGTCGAACAAGTCGCCCAGCGTCACCACGTCGCTGGACACGTGGACCAGCGCGCCGCGCAGCGCGGCGGCGCTTGCGGGCAGGGCCGTCACGGTCAGCAAGGCGGTGAGGAGGGCGAGCTTTCTCATGGGCCGGGCGTCCTGCTTACGATTTCAGCTGCGCGACGGTGGTCAGCATGTCGTCCGAGGTCTTGACGACCTTGGAGTTCATCTCGTAGGCGCGCTGGGCGGTGATGAGGTTCGTCATCTCGGTCACGATGTCGACGTTCGACGTCTCGACGTCGCCCTGGAGGACGTTGCCGAACCCGGTCTGCGCCGGCGCGCCGGTGACGGGCGATCCCGAAGCCTCGGTCTGGAAGAACAGGTTCGATCCCTGCGCCGACAGGCCGTTCACGTTGGGAAAGTTCGCCAGCTGGAACTGGCCGACCAGCGTCGGGTTGACCTTGCCCGATTCGGTCGCATAGACCGACCCGGCCGAGTTGATCGTGATGTTCGTCGTGTCGTTCGGCACCGTCAGGCCCGGCTTGACGACGTAGCCGTCGGCGGTCACCAGCTCGCCCGTCGCGTTCAGCTGGAACGAGCCGTCGCGGGTGTAGCCGATCGAGCCGTCCGGCATCTGGATCTGGAAGTAGCCGTTGCCGTTGATCGCGACGTCCAGCGAGTTCGAGGTCTGCGAGATGTTGCCCTGCTCGTTGATCCGGTAAACGGCGGCGGCC
This sequence comes from Alphaproteobacteria bacterium, assembly GCA_965199265.1. Taxonomy (GTDB): domain Bacteria; phylum Pseudomonadota; class Alphaproteobacteria; order CALMVH01; family CALMVH01; genus CBDAQV01. Next base: position 281,329 of record CBDAQV010000012.1, read on the forward strand.
TTGACGCCCGCCCCCAGCTGGATCCCGGAGGGAACGATGGTGCCCGCGTTCGACGACGTCGTGCCGGGGCGGATCACCGTCTGGTACAGCAGATCCTGGAACTCGGCGCGCTGCTGCTTGTAGCCCGTCGTGTTGACGTTGGCGATGTTGTTGGCGATCACTTCCACGTTCAGCTGCTGCGCGGCCATGCCCGTCGCGGCGATGTCTAATGCTTTCATCGGTTCTCTTCCTTCGGCCCGGATGGCGGTTGAGCCGAACTATGCAGGAACCGTGCCAAGTGGGTGGAATGGTGGTACGACGGTGCCGTACAGCAAAAAGCCTCTCCCTGCAGGAGAGGCCGATCGGTGTACCCGGGCGGGTGAGGGGCTGCCGACTTGGCAGATGAGCCCTTCAACGTAGCCTTCTCCCAAGGGGGAGAGGGAACAATGAAGAACTTCCCTACCCGTTCATGTTAGCCAGCTTGCTGATGGCGTCCTTCTCGCGCTCGTTCTCGGCGTCGAGCAGGTTCTGGACGTTCTGGTAGGCGCGCTGCAGGTCGATCATGCGGGTCATCTCGGTGATCGGCTGGACGTTCGAGCCCTCGATCCCGCCCTGCTGGACGACCGTGTCGCCCGAAGGCAGCGCCGTGTCGCTGGTGGTATAGGTGCCGCCGGACGTCGCTTTCAGCGTCTGCTCGTTGGCAAAGCGCACGAGGCGCAGCGCGCCCTGTACGCCGCTTTCGGTCGCGACTTGGCCGTCGCCGGAAATCTTGATGCTGGAATCGGTCTGCGGGATGGTGATCGGGCCGCCATCGCCCATGACGGGAAAGCCGTTGTGGTCGCATAGCTGGCGATCGGCGTTCAGCTGCATGCCGCCGGCACGCGTGTAGCGCACGCCGTCCGGCGCTTGTACCGCCAGATAGCCGTCGCCTTGAAGCGCGATATCGAGCTGGTTACCGGTCGGGACAAAGCTGCCTTGGCTGGTGTCGCGGAACGTGCCGGCGTCTAGGACCTCGGACATGCGCTGCGTCGGCCCTGCGACCGGGGCCTTCGTCGCCTTGGTCAGCTGCTCGAGGAACACCATCTTCTCGCCCTTGTAGCCGCCGGTCGAGATGTTGGCGACGTTGTTCGCCACAACATCCAGCTGCTGGCGAAGCCCCATCTGGAGCGAGAGGCCGATATACCCTGCATTTGCCATGTGAACCGCTTCCTGGGGATCGTTGCCCGAACACCCATGCAGGAAGCGTGCCAGTTGCGAGCCTACGGGCTAATGGTGGTGATGCGCGTGTCCCGTGTCGTTGGCGGCGAGCAGCGGATGGGCGCAAAGCTGGACGACCATCTGGCCAAGTTTTCCGGGATCGTTCCAGTTGATCGCCTGCCCTGGCTTTTGCAGCGCGCGCAGCCAGCCGTTCGTGTCGATCAGGAACTCGCTTCCCGCCAGTTCATCGGGTCGCAGGCCCGACACGGCCGCATAGGCTTTCACCAGGGATGGATCATGCGCGAGGCACTGCATGGGCCCAAGCGGTACGCTGCCCGGAGAAGCTAGAACCGTGACCAGCTTGTCGGCGACTAGGGCCGGATCGGGCGCGAGCGGCATGGTTTTGCCGAAAACCAGCCTGACGACGCGGCCGCGTAGAGCCTGCGACGTCACCGCGCCGTCCGTGCACTCCGCCTGGAACCCGGGCGCCTGGGTGCTGGGCGACCAGAGGCCGGTTTCGGCGTAATTGAGCCCGACGTTGTTGGCGCGGATATAGTCGATCAGGTTCCAGCGTTCCTCCTCGGACAGCACGCCGCCGAAGGCGGGCATGACCTGCGCGCCTTCCGGCGACCTGATGCCGTCGCTCAGCCACCAGAACAGCTCGCCATCGTCATGCGCCCAGAGATGCCCGGCGGTCAGGTTGGCGGGCGGGTCGGGCAGGCCGGCCGCCATGGGGCCATCGCCGCGCCCCTGCGCGCCGTGGCACGAGGCGCAGTGATCCGGGTACAGCGTCGCCCCGCGCGCGATTGAGGTTGCGGCGAAGCCGGTGGGCGAGTGGTAGAAACTGGTCGGGTAAGCCTCGACGAACAGCAGGGCCAGATGCGGGATCGCGAACCAGGCTATGACTGCCGCCGCCGCCGCCGCCGGCCAGCGCATCCGCCGGAAGTAAAATCCCATGGCCAGAACGAACAGTGCGATGGCAATGGCGAAGGTCGCCAGGATAACCTCGCTGAACAGCGAGGGCTCCTCGAGCACGGTGACCAGGCTGAATCGGGTGGTGAACGGCCAGACCGGCTGCTCGTGGATAGATGGCGGCAAGGTCACGAGCAGGCCGGCAGCGATCAGGAGGGCAAAGCCGAAACCCGTCTCGACCGTGATGCTGCGGACAATGTCGGCTTTTGCAGTCTCTCCCTGGATCAGGCGCGGGGTCAGGCGGTAGCGATTGCTGGCGGCGAGAAGCAGCAGTGTGGAGAACAGGACGATCTTGGCCACCGCCATCAGCCCGTAGGCTGTGCCGATCAGGCCGGGTACGCTGCCGATCAGCTGCCATCCCTGGATCAGCGCGGTCACCACCAGGACCCGGACGCAGGCGACTCCGAAAGGAGAAAAGCGCGCCGCCGCCGCCTGCGCCGCCGGGGCGGGCGCCTGGCGAATGGTGACAAGCAGAGGAAGCAGGCTTCCCAGCCACGCGGCGCCGGCCAGCAGGTGCGCGATCTCGGACAGCATCAGCACGCTGATCCCGTCGTACATCGAGGCCGCGTGGTCGTGCCCGACCTGAAGCACGACGGCAAGGCCGATTCCGCCCATCGCCAGGTCGCGGCAGATCTGATCCTTGCGCGCCGCAAGGACCAGCCCCAGTGCCGCGGCGACCAGCGCCATTTGAAGCGACAGGACGTGGCCGAAACTGGTGGATGCGAGAGTGCTGCCGATCGCGTACAGCCATTCTGCGCCGGTTTTCGCCGTGAACAGGATGCCTGCTTCCCCGATTAACCACAGGCACGCCGCAACCAGCGCCGCCGCCAGGCTGCCGAGCGCGATCTGCCCGTATCGCTTTTCCAGCGCCGCAGCGCTCGGCCCGCGAACGAGGGTGAGAACGGCGCCCGCGAGCCGTACGCGGTAAAGCAGCGCCCCATAGGAGGAGAACAGCGCGACGACGAACAGCCCGCGAAGGAGGGCGACCCAGAATTCGCCGACCTCCAACTCGAACGCCGGCAGGCTGCCGTTCAGCAAGGCCGTTCGATCCGCTCAGTGCGACATCTGGCCCGTGTTGATTCCCTTGGTCCCCATGCCAGGCATCGATCCCATATCGTCTCCATCCGATCCCGCTTTCTGCACTGTGACGACACCCTGGACCTTGCCGGCATGCGCGAAGGTCAGGTTCACGGGAAAGTTCTCGTCCGGAACCAGCTTTTCCCTCATGCCGGTCAGCATCAGGTGGTAGCCGTCCGGCGTCAGCGTGATCGGGTGATCCTTGTCGATGGCGAGGCTGTCGACCGGGCGCATCTGCATGATCCCGTTCACCACCTTGCTCTGGTGCAGCTGCGCTCTCTTCGCCAGCGGCGTGTCGACGGCAACCAGCCGGTCAGGAGCCCCTGTATCGGTGACAGTGAAGTAAACCGCCGCGGTCGCGTCTGCCGAGGGGATTGCCCGAGCCCATGCCTTGCTGATCGTTATGTTCCCCAGCTCCGTTTGCGCGCCCACGGTTGCGGTGGCCGCGAGCAGGAGAAGGCCGGCGAGTGCAGGATATTTCATATGAGCTTCCTTTGGTTGAGTGCGGCAGGCTACCTGGTGACTGTGAACGTATAGGTCCCATGCGTTTTGTGCGTGTCCGTCGCGGTTGCCGTCCATGTCACCTTATATACACCCGGCTCCAGCGATTTCAGGCCCACGCTCATGTGCCTGGCGTCATGCGCGTCGACTTGGCTGTCGCCGGTGTCGACTGCCCTGCCGCTCGGATCCTCCACTCGGATCGAACTCAGTCGCGGTTCCAGCTCCTCGGTGTACTCGATTGAGACCCGCGCGGGCGAGGAGGCCAGGGTGCCATCCGGCTGCGGGCTGGCGCTTGCCAGATGCGCGTGCGCGAACGCCGCGCTGGCGGGCGCTAGCGAAGCGAGGACGGCGGCGATGGTCAAGAGCCTGAAACGCATTGGGTCTCCTTGGTTGAACACGGGATAGGCTTGATGCTCAGATTGCCAGCATGAGCGCCGACATGGCGGCCATGCCTAAATCCTCGATCAGCGTGACGGTCGAGACGGGTACGTCGAGGACAGCGCCGAGGCAGGCGCAGCGGATCGTTTCCTTGCGCGTCATCGAGCGAACGACGCCCACGCCGCCGATAAGGCTGAACGCCAGCGTCGCCCACAGGACGGGGCGCATATGCCACGCGAACAGGTAGGCGAGGCCCAGCGCCAGTTCGATGAACGGATAGACCAGCCCGTAACGAGGGACTTTGCCGGCGACGACGTCGTACATCGCGTAGGAAGCGGCGAACGCCTGGATATTCAGCAGCTTGAAGAACGAGAACACGAGGAAGAAACCGGCCATGAAATGCCGCATCCAGACGACCGCTCCGTCCGCCCCTGCAAACGAGCCGACGGCAAGATAGAGCGCGATCAGGGCCAGCGGGTAATAGCGCGCGATGCCCGCCGGTTTGGTTAGGACGGCAGGCTGAGGCTCGATCCCGATCGCGAGCGGCGGACGCGGCCGGGACAGCGTATAGGCCCCCGCTTCGGTGACGCGGCTGTTCAGCTGGTCCAGCGTTACACTGGGCTTGACGACCCGCAGCGTGGCGGAAGGGAAATCGACCTCGACCTGCTCGCCGTACGGGCGCAGCGCCGTCTCTATCCTGCGCGCGCAAGCCTGGCAATGCATGCCGCCGACCGTGTAGGTTTCCTGAAGCATGTGTCCTCTCTCCGGCATGTCTACATCGTCATCCCGTACACGTCGACCGCCGGCGTCAAGGTGCCAAGAACGCTGATGCTGGCAACGACGATAACGGCGAGGGCCTGCTCGGCCACGACCGAATGGAAAAGCAGGCGCAGCGCCTGATCGCGGTTTAGGCTGTCGGCAAAACGAGGCATGACGACCAGCCGGTTGAAGAGCGCCAGCAGGATCATGGCAAAGAAGAAGGACAGTTTGATCATCAGCACATGGCCGTAAACCGTGTGCAGCAGGGCGCCTAGCGAGCCGACCAGAAACCATGAGTTAAGCCCGCCGCTGAAGACAATCAACAGCACGGCGCCGAATCCGGCGGCCGAGAAGCGTTTCAGGACGTTCGTCAGCACTCCGAATCCGGCCTTTGAGCTGGGCGCCCACCGGACCGTATGGAACAGCGAAAGCAACCCGCCGACCCAGACCGATGCCGCGAGCAGATGGATCGCCTGGTTGCCGAGATGGATCGACGCATGGAAGCCGGTTCCCATCGCGCCATGACCGATTCCGGCAAGGCTGGCGACGAGCAGGATAGCGGACGCGAGCACCGGCCAGAGCAGCGGGCGGCGGCGGCGAACGGTCCGCCATGCAAGGAAGAGCGGCAGCATAACCAGCAGCACCAGCCGCCAGCGCCAGATCCTGCCGAACTCCGTGCTGTCCAGCACAGTCAGGATCGTACCACCGGACTTGTACCCATTCGGGTCTCCGCTCATCAGCACCGCCTCGCAGCCCAGCCATCCGACCGCCGATAGCAGCGCCGCCAACGAGGCGCACAGGGCGACATTCTGCACGAACGCCGCGACAGCCGTAAGGCAATCCTTGTCTTCGCCGCCGCGCCGCAAAGCGTAGTAGGGGAACAGCGACGAGCCGAACAGCGTCATCACCGCCACGAACTGGACAAAGCGCAGGCCGATCAGAAGCGTTTCCACTCAGCTCGCCTATGGCTGGTAGGTGAAGGGGAAGTGGCCGTTCGTCCGGTGCGTATCGACCGAGACGACGTCCCATCGCACCTCGTACAGGCCCGGAGGCAGCACGCCGGTCACCGGCGCGCTCAGCTGCGTCTTGTCCGCGGGGTCGGTGGTCCCGGCGCCCACGGCCATTTCCGTCCCGTCCGCGCTGAACAGGTGGATGTGCGAGAACGCCGCCTCGACCGGCTGCGTGAACTGGATGCGGATTTCCCTCGGCGCGGCCTGCACGGCGGAGCCGACTTTCGGCGTGGCGTTGTCCAGGAAGGCGTGCGCCATGACGGGCGTACTCGCGGCCGCCATCAGGGCGATCGCGGGGACTATGAACCGGCTCACAGGTCGTTTCCTCCGAAGAGCGGCTTGCTGAACAGGGCCGGCAGAAGGTCGTCCAGGAAGACGTGATACTGCGCGATCACCCCGGTGCCGTGCTGCGTTCCCGAGCTGAGCGGCACCATCGCCTCGATCCCGAACTGCCATGTGTCGCCGAGGTAGATGAGTCCCGGATTGGCGCTGCCGCCGAAACTGTTTCCGCTGTTGTGGTCGACGCTGAGCGTCAGCGGGAACTCCACCAGCGGGATCAGGTGGTTGACGAACTCGGGCAGGCCGTAATCCTTCACCGAGGATTTAAGGTATTGCAGGCTGTACTCGACCGCGATCCCAGGCTGGAACACGTCGGAGTCGGTGCGGCTCTGCGGGACGGCGAAGCCGATCGTTCCGGTGATCGCGAAGGGCTTCAGCAGCGCGACGCTGTCGGGCAGGTCGCCCATGCCCTTGCCGAAGTAGAAGGTGGGTGTGACCGTGCTGGAGTTGTCCGAGCCGACGCGGGCGGAGCCCGTGCCGCCGACCTCAGCCACAAGTCCGGCGGACATCAGGAGCTCATGCTCGTCGTTCTCGTAGAACTGGTACTTCCCCGACACTTCCAGGTTCTGGAAGCCGTAATTACCCGGCTCGCGCCTGGCGGTCTGCGAGGTCCAGGCATCGGATACGCCGACGGCGAAGTTCGGCGCGACCAGCACGTCCAGCTCGGCCCCTCCGTCCGTCTCGCTCGGCACGTTGCCGGCGCTGTCGCGCGGGTTCGGAAACCAGTCGACCGTCGGCAGCGAGGCTTCGCTGGCCGCCGCCGGGTCGTCGGTGGCGATGGTCGCGGGGAACACGCGGTCGCCGGCGATGCCGTGGGCGTGCGCGGCCAAGGGGAGCAGCAGCACAAACGCGCCCGACAGGCAGGCTCGAAGTCCGCAGCGTACCGTGTCGGAGTTCAAAAAAACCATGGATCCTTTTTCCGTTGCATCAGCGCGGCCCGCCACTTGTGAGCGGGCCGCAACACGTCACGCCGCCAGCTGCGTTTCAGCCACGGTCGCCGCGGGGAGTGCTTCCAGGCATTTGCGGATACGGTGCCACATCATCAGCTGAGCCTTCGTGATGTCGAGGCCAGCCAGGGAGTTCGTCTCCCTGCGTACGACCGTCGTACGTCCGAAAAGATGGGAACGGCTCCGATTGAAGTGTCTTTTCCATGCGGTGCACTTGCCGTCCGCGTAGGCGGAAACGGGTACGACCTTGCAGCCGCAGTTCATGGCAAAGTGGACGCGAAGCTCGCTCTGTTCTTCCAGGAAATCGGAAGCGTTCTTCCACATGTCGGTACCCAGCGCGGAGTTCTCGAACCATTCGACGATCTGGTCCATCACCGGCAGCTTGACGATGTTGGTGGATCCGTTGTCTTCCATCCCCGAGAACGGAAGGAAACGCATGCCGTGTTCGTCGGGTGCCAGGCTCAGTGCGCCACCGACAAGGGCAAGGTCGGCTGTCAGCGGGCGGGCATCATCTCGCGACATCGCGTCCAGCAGCCCATCGAAGTCCACAGCGGAAAAGTGGAGCGCCAGAATGGCGCAGTCGGATTTCCGGGCGGGGCGTTCCCAGTCATGGTTTTTCGTATCGACACACATGTGTTTGTTCTCCTGTTGAAGTTTTCTCTCATGGGTCTTGCGACCACTTGCACATCCGCTCCGGACAATCCGGACCGAAATT